>NZ_JBSZFE010000001.1:0-1472116 GCF_054263775.1 Rothia sp. 110740021-2
CTTCGTTTTTTCCTCCTCGCCGCGGCGACTCATACAACTATACAGACGCCTAAACACCCATGCAACCTCAAAAAGGGTGAAGTAGACCACAAACATGGCGTTGTAAGGGTCTAAACCACCCTTCCAGAGACTAAACTACCTAGTCAAAGTATTTTATGGGTGCTAGAAAATCTTTAAAAAACTTCTAAAAAACCTTATAACCACAGAAGAAACCACTCAAACCCTCGCAGAATACCCTCCAGCGCCCCTCTGCAGCCCCTATTCCCATACCCTGCGCTTGATTCCTAACTCTGCATTTGGGCGCCCATACCTATAGATACGAAAAGCCCCTCCCCTTCCATCCTGCAAGGAATAGAAGAAGAGGGGTGCAGCTACAGAGTGCTGAAGCTTAGTACTGAGGCGGTTAGTGCTGAGCTGATTAGTACTGGGGAGGCGCATCATTCGCCATATTGTTAAAGCGCGAGTACTTACCGCTAAACGCCAACGGAATAGTACGAGTCGGACCACCACGGTGCTTAGCAATAATCATATCCGCCTCACCCACGCGATCACTCTCCGGGTTATACATATCCTCACGATGCAGCAGAATCACCATATCCGCATCCTGCTCAATAGAACCCGACTCACGCAAATCCGAAACCATCGGACGCTTATCAGTACGCTGCTCCGAACCACGGTTCAACTGAGACAGCGCAATCACCGGAACGTCCAACTCCTTAGCCAACAGCTTCAGGCTACGAGAAAACTCCGAAACCTCCTGCTGACGCGACTCAACTTTCTTACCCGAACTCATCAGCTGCAGGTAGTCCAGCACCACAAGCTTTAAATCATTACGCTGTTTGAGGCGACGGCACTTCGCGCGAATCTCCATCAGAGTCATATTCGGCGAATCATCAATAAAGAGAGGAGCAGAATCAATGCGCCCCTGCAGAGTCGCCAGGTTCGTCCAACCCTCAGTATCCAAATCCCCCTTCTTCAGGCGACCCATCGAAATCTTGCCCTCCGCAGAGAGAATACGCATCGCCAACTCAGTACGACTCATCTCCAGCGAGAAAAACACAGTCGTCATCTGATGATGAATAGAGGCAGAACGAGCAATATCAAGGGCCAGAGTCGACTTACCCACACCCGGACGAGCCGCAATAACAATCATCTGGCCACCGTGCAGACCACCGGTCAGCTCATCAAACTCAATAAAGTCAGTCGGTACACCGTACACGCCATCGGGGCGGTTCGAGTTCGCATCAATCTCGTTGATGGTCTCCTCCAACGCCTCAGAGAAAGATACATAGTCTTCCTTCGCGTTACCATCAGTCACCGCATAAATCTCAGCCTGCGCCTGATCCACCAAAGTATCGACCTCAGTCTCATTGGCGTAACCCAGCTGAGCGATCTTCGTACCCGCTTCAATCAGGCGGCGCATAATCGCGTGCTCCTTAACAATCTCAGCGTAATACTGAGCGTTAGCAGCAGTTGGAACTGACGCAATCAGGGTATGAATATAGGACGCACCGCCCACACGAGTCAGCTCACCACGCTTCTTCAGCTCATCAGCAACCGTAATCACATCCGCAGGGCTACCGTGACCGTAAAGAGAAAGAATCGCCTCATAAATCGTCTCGTGCGCCGGCTTATAGAAATCAGACGCACGCAGGCTCTCAACCACATCAGCAATAGCGTCCTTCGACAGCAGCATGCCACCGAGCACCGACTGCTCAGCCACATCATCATGAGGCATAGTGCGGGAACCATAATCAATGGCAGTTTCAGACATGCTTATCCTCGCGTTTCAATCCAATATCTACGACGTTCCAGAAACATTTTCTGCTGAACTCCTATGCTAGTTTCTCACGAAGGCACACGCGAAACACATACACGCCTAATGGGTAGCGCGCAGATAATCCTCAATCTTCTCAACAGCGAGCGCCGCGCCATCCATAGTGCGCATTGCCTCGCCCAGCTGCCGTGCCTTAGCGCATGCCCTCATCGCTGAGCAGACGTGACTGCCTCACAAAAACCAGGCCACTGCTATGTGCCTAGTAGATCCCTCGATATCAGAGTCGAGGGCACTAGTCATGAAAGCAGGTCTCGGACCATGTTTAAGTTTCTCTCTCTCCTTGTATTGCATGCCCTCTCGCATCTGGTGGCGGTGCTGCTACTACACACCTATAGTATGTCGCTGCCTGTAACACACACCATGGTACTTGAGTACCTGCGAGTATCAGCAGTGCTGTACTACTACAGGCTCGCCGGTACGGTGTCGTGGGCGTATATGGGTGGGGGTGGTGCGGCACTCGGAGGCTGTGGTGCAAGCAGATGCTGGGTGAGTGTCTGCTACTGGTGCAGTATCCAGTGCTGATGCTGGGTGAGTGTCTGCTACTGGTGCAGTATCCAGTGCTGATGCTGGTACTAGTGCTCAGCGCCGTAGTCACTGCGGGACTGAGGTACTGTGTACTAGTATGCCTGGTGAGAGCAGGCTAGCGAATGAAAACGGAGCCTCAGTATTCCCCCGCATAACGAGGAATACTAAGGCTCCGTTTCGCTGTATAAGCTTCTCTTACTTCTTACGCAGAATCATGCCGATAGCGCCAATATGGTCGGCATGGCGGCGAAACACACCGCGCATACCCAACACGCGCTCACGAATCTGCGGCTTACGCACCAGATTGAACGCAATCTTCGCAACGCCAGCGGGACCTTCATCAGCCAGTAGACGCTTCGGCTCCAGCAGAGCCATATCGGTCTGGTACACATCCAGCACCTCAAAGCCAGCCTCTTCCGCCAGAGCAGTCCACTCGGCAACAGTCAGCGGGCGGGCATTCACGCGGATAGTACGCGCCAAATCCTTCTGGATCTCTTCCTTCAACTCGGGGCGCAGGTAATCGGGAACCAGCGACATCTCGTGAATAGCGTAGTAGCCGCCCGGACGCAGCAGACGAGCCGCCTCACGCATAATCTCCAGCTTGTGCTTATCGGTCTGCATGGTCAGCATCGCCTCGCCCACCACGGCGTCGTAGCTCTCCGAGGGCAGACCGGTCTCCTGGGCACTAGCATTCACCACACGGTAGTTCGGCTTAGTCGATGCACCAATACGCTCGGTCACGATTTCAGCAGCCTTGGGATCAAGATCCACACCGGTGTAGCTCTTGGGGGAACGCTTCACAATCTCCAAGGCGGTAATACCCAGGCCCGGCGCAAACTCCACGACGTCAATGTCACCACCCAGAGCGCGAGCCAGCAGCCAATTGGTGGTCTCGCGGCCACCGGGGCGCAGAACCTTCTTGCCCAGCTGAGCCAGAAGCCAGTGACCGGCAGCCTTTTCAGCGGGGCGGTCGGTACCGGGAACGGAAGGGGTCTTAGACACGGAAGACAACTCCTAAATACTTGTATTTAATATGCAAAATTTATCTTTCCCAATTCTAGACCCGCACGGCGCCTAAAAGAAAGACGAATCCACGAAAGTTTTGGACGCACGACCCGACAACCTTCAGAAAGCCAGGGCAGCAACACTGCTTCCCTCTGTCATCCAGGTGGTTAAAACAGAAACTGGAGCTGGACCTCTCAGTCCAACCCCAGTCTCATCACACACACATACATACGAAAATCAGAGCCACTTCCGCAAGGGAAGTCCAACTTTCTGATGGTCCTCTCGAACCATCTATATAAAGTATTACGCGTAAACCTTTATTCCCTGTAGGTTAAAGCTGCAAGAAAGCTGGGAATAGATTTTTCTTCAAAATCGAGGTGCAGCACCCCGCATTTCACACCGAAACTACATGTCGCGTTAAAAGAAGAATGGCAAGGCGCTTTTGCCTTGCCATCCTTCTTTCGCTAGCGGGCGACCCCGCTACACGAAACACACACATTCACATCGCAGTCCTCTCGAACCAACACTTATAGTAAACACCCCCAACCTTATGGGAGGATTGAATTTCGCTGGAAACAAGCTGGGAGAAAACCAACAGAACCCTGAGAGCTTTGATATTGTGCAGTTTTTGGTCTCTAAACCGGGCTAATAAGCCGCCATATACAGACCCAGCAGCACCAACGGGTTAGCCACTACAGAAATAACCGCCAGGCAAATATTAGCCACGCGGTACTGACCAAACTTCACCAGACCCACTAGCGCACACACCAACGCAATACTGGATACAAGACCGCCAACCACCAACAAAAGAAGCAGAAGAGCAGTAGCAAGATTAGCGTCCGCAAATGGAATAACCGCTAGAGCACACAGCAGCAAATTGACGCACTCCAACAGCACACCCGTGAATAGAAGCTGAGCGCTAGAAGACAAACGTGAAAAAGATCGAGCCATGTATACCAGTCTACGGTGTCTACCAGACTATGGGGCGCACAGAGAATGTCGAATATGCAGACCGGTCTGGGATGCCCCGAAAGTCTCAAGATACTTCCCATATAGAGGTAATCCATCAAAATCCCCGACCTAAGGGGTGGGAATATCTACGCAATCAGCACGATAAACGAAAAAACCGCGATGTCTCACGTGAAACATTGCGACTTTCTGTATCTAAAAGGGTAAAGCAAACGGGGTGCCCCTCACGAAGAGGGACACCCCGTCCGACACTCAACGCCGCAGCATCAAAGCACCAGCGTCAAATATCTAAAAACCTACTTACGCAGCAGCAACGACGTCCAGGACAACGTTAGCAACAACGTCAGCGTGCAGGCGGACAGTCACCTTGTACTCACCGGTACGCTTAATAGCGGAACCCAGGTGGATGGTGCGCTTGTCAACGGAGCCAATGCCAGCAGCCTCAATAGCCTCAGCAATAGCCTCAGCCTTGACGGTACCGAACAGGCGGCCGTCAGCGCCAGCCTTGTGTGCAACGACAACCGACTTAGCAGCCAGGGCCGCCGCAGTTGCCTGAGCCTCTTCCAGAGAAGCCTTAGCACGAGCCGCACGAGCGGCGCGGATGGACTCAACCTGCTTCTCGCCACCCTGGGTCCAGGTCAGAGCGAAGCCGCGGGGCAGCAGGTAGTTACGTGCGTAACCGTCCTTAACGGTGACAACATCGCCAGCTGCACCGAGGCCGGAAACTTCCTGAGTCAGAATGATCTTAGCCATGTTACTGTCTCTCCTTCTCTTTAGCGGCCAGCGCCGGAGTAGGGCAGCAGTGCAACTTCGCGGGCGTTCTTAATAGCCTGAGCGATCTTGCGCTGCTCCTGAACGGTCACGCCAGTCACGCGGCGAGCGCGGATCTTGCCGCGGTCGGAGATGAACTTGCGCAGAAGTGCGACGTCCTTGTAGTCGATAACGGTGACGTCAGCAGCCTTGAGGGGGTTCTGCTTGGGTTTGGGCTTACGGATTTCAGCCTTAGCCATCGTGGTGCTCCTTAGAGTTGGGAGCCCGCGGCGGATAACCGCGGGATGGATTGATAAATTACTATTCGGAAAACGAAACCGGCTTAGAACGGAGGTTCGTCGTCGGCGCCGCTACCCCAGTCATAGTTACCACCAGACTGAGAACTCCACGGATCAGCAGCAGGAGCTGCAGGGGCCGCCGGAGCAGCCGGAGTGGAGTAGCCAGACTGGCCAGAGTAACCATTACCCTGAGCAGCAGCAAAATTATTCTGCTGAGGAGCGGAGTAACCGCCCTGAGCAGCAGCGTTGTACCCAGCACCACCGCCAAAGCCACCCTGCGCACCGCCACCGAAGTTATTACCTCCGGCAGAACGCTGTGCGCGAGTCACCTGAGCAGTAGCAAAACGCAGAGTCGGGCCGATCTCCTCGACCTCAAGCTCAAACGAGGTACGACGCTCGCCTTCCTTGGTCTCGTACGAGCGGGACTTCAGACGGCCCTGCGCGATAACCTGAGTACCCTTCTTCAAGGTCTCTGCAACATTCTCCGCATAACCACGCCATACCGACGCACGCAGGAACAGGGTCTCCCCATCCTCCCACTGGTTCGTCTGGCGATTAAAAGTACGCGGAGTCGATGCGATCGTGAAATTAGCAACCGCCGCACCCGCAGGGGTGTAACGAAGCTCCGGATCGCCAGTCAGATTACCAATAACAGTAATAACGGTATCGCCTGCCATTTGATGCCTCCTCGATAAGAGTTACAAGTATATTGAATCCAGTACAGCGCAACCCCCTGACATTTTTAGGGGGTCAGCCGACCGGAAAGAAACAACTACTTGCTGGAGATCTTCTGATCCTCCGGGCGGATGATCTTGGTACGCATGACGGACTCGTTCAGGTTCAGAACACGATCGAGCTCAGCTGCAGTCTCGGGGGTAGAGGTGAAGTTCACCACTGCGTAGATACCCTCAGACTTCTTCTGGATCTCGTATGCCAGGCGACGACGGCCCCAGATGTCGACGTTATCGACGGAACCACCATCGTTGGTCACGATCTCGAGGAACTTGGACAGCGACGGCTCAACCGCACGGTCCTCAACCTCGGGGCTGAGGATAACCATCAGTTCATATGCACGCATGATTAAACCCCTCCTTTGGGCTAAACGGCTATGGGATTTCCATAGCAGGAGATTCAATGTGCCCTATACGTGAAACACACCGGGTGGGGAATACGCATAGATTTCTTAACAATACACGAGAAAATACAGATAGAACAGTACCGCACCGCGTGACCTCAACCATGCGATGCAGTACCACAAACCGCAGAAGCTACGCCTCCCGACGCTGCTCCCACCACTGCACCAGGCGAGCCTTCGCCTCCTCCTCAGGAAGCGAACCCTCATCCAGACGCACATTCAACAAGAACTTATACGCCTCACCCACCACCGGGCCCGGCGCAATACCAAGAATCTGCATAATCTGACCGCCATCCAGATCCGGACGAATCGCATCCAGCTCCTCCTGAGCAGCCAACTCAGCAATGCGACGCTCCAAATCGTCATACGCCTCAGCCAGCGAGCGCGACAGGCGACGATTACGAGTCGTCACATCAGAACGAGACACACGATGCAGACGCTCCAACTGATCGCCAGCATCACGCACATAGCGGCGCACCGCAGAATCAGTCCAACCTGACTCGCGGTAACCATAGAACCGCATATGCAGTTCCACCAGACGAGCCACAGCCTTAATCGTGTCATTATCAAAACGTAGCGCACGCATACGCTTCTTCACCATCTTCGCGCCCACCACCTCATGGTGCAGGAACGAGACAGAACCGTCTTTCTCAAACTTACGAGTCTTCGGCTTACCAATATCGTGCATCAAGGCCGCAAAACGCAGAATAAAATCAGGAGCCGGACACGGACCATCCTCACCCGTCTCCTTCTCCATCGCCTGCTCCATCACTTTCAACGAATGCTCATACACATCCTTATGGTGATGCTCAGGATCAATCTCCATACGCAAAGCAGGAAGCTCCGGCAACACATAATCCGCCAGACCCGTATCCACCAGCAGGTTCAAACCCACCCGCGGATAATCCGCCTCAATCAGCTTCACCAGCTCATCACGTACACGCTCAGCCGAAATAATCTCAATACGGCCAGCCATCTCGCGCATCGCCTCGAAAACCTCCGGGGCAACCTCAAGATTAAAACGCGCAGCAAAACGAGCCGCACGCATCATACGTAGCGGATCCTCAGAAAAAGACTCCTCCGGCGAGCGCGGAGTACGCAAAACACCCGCACGCAAATCCTCAACGCCACCAAACAAGTCAACAACCTCACCACTGGGCAAAGCCGCCGCCATCGCATTAATCGTGAAATCACGACGCACCAAATCAGCGCTCAAATCCGTACCGAACTCAACCGTCGGCTTACGCGAATCCGAAACATACACCTCAGCACGGTACGTGGTCACCTCATACACCACGCCATTCTTACGCGCACTAATCGTGCCGTACTCCTTGCCGATATCCCATGTATGTTCACCCCACCCACGTAGAATCTGCTCGCTCTGCTCAGGAGTAGCATCCGTCGTCAAATCAAAATCGGTGAAGAGACCATCCTCAACCCGCAGATTATCGCGGACAATACCGCCCACCAAGTACAGCTCAAAACCCTCTGCACGGTACAGTTCTCCCAGCTCGGCGGCATCCGGGTACTTCGACACAACATCAATAATCAGCGACATAATCCTTTAATCGTGCCAGAAAAACCACCCATGCGCCCACCCCACACCCACAACACCCCATCAAAGACAGCTATCTCACCCCAAACCGAGACACAAAAACCTCAGCCTATCAGTTAAGGTAGAACCATGAGCATTCCCGTACCCCGCGCCCCCAAAACGCGCTTCACCGCGCCCGTGCGAGCGGTACCCGCCCCTGAAGAAGTCTCTGCAGGCGGGCTCATCATCGACTTCGACCGACCCGAACAGCTACCCGTAGCCATTATCGCCCGCATCAACCGCAACGGCCAACGCGAATGGTGCCTCCCCAAAGGCCACATCGAACACGGCGAAACCACCGTCGAAGCCGCACAACGCGAAATCAGCGAAGAAACCGGAATCACCGGCTACCCCGTAGCCTCCCTCGGCACCATCGCCTACTGGTTCACATCCAACGGCACGCGCATCCACAAAACCGTGCACCACTACCTCTTCGCAGCAACCGGCGGCGAACTCAGCATCGACAACGACCCCGACCACGAAGCAATCGACGTCGCCTGGGTTCCCCTCGGAGAGCTACCCACCCGCCTCTCATTCGCCAACGAGCAACACATAGCCCGCAGTGCGCGCGAATACATCACCACCCAGCTCTAAACACCCGCCGAAGAGCCCAAAAATAAAAGAAGCAATCACCCGCCGACACAGGAGAGACCTACGTGGCACGTAACGACGCCCGCTCAAGCGCAATCATGGCAGCTGGCACCCTCGTCTCGCGCATCCTCGGATTCGTCAAGACCATCCTGCTCACCGTAGCCATCGGCTCACTCTCAACCGTCGGCGACGTCTTCGAAACCGCCAACACCCTGCCCAACCTCATCTATGTCCTCGTAGCAGGCGGCGTGTTCAACGCAGTCCTCGTACCGCAAATCATCAAAGCGGCCAAAGCACAAGACAGCGGCGCACAATACATCTCCAAACTCGTCACCCTCACCATCACCGCAATCGGCCTCATCACCCTCATCACCGTCGCCTGCGCCTGGCCCATCATCAGCATCATGGGCTCAGGCTGGAGCCCCGAACAACGACAGCTCGGCTTCATCTTCTCCCTCTGGTGCCTACCCCAAATCTTCTTCTACGGCCTCTACACCGTCATCGGACAGGTCCTCAATGCCAAAGACGCATTCGGCGCCTACATGTGGTCACCCGTACTCAATAATGTCATCACCATCCTGTCACTATTCCTGTTCATCTTCATCTTCGGCGCACAGACCCCCAACCCCAACCCTATCCACACCGTAGACAATTGGACCAATGCACAGACCCTTGTGCTCGCCGGCTCCTCCACCTTCGGCGTCATCATGCAGGCGCTCGTCCTGTTCATCCCCCTACGCAAGCTCGGCCTGCGCCTCAAGCCCGACTTCGCGTGGCGAGGTATCGGCCTGCGCGCAGCCTCCAAGCTCGCCGCATGGACCCTCGCTTCCGGTATCATCTCCAACCTCGCATTCCTCTACATGACCAAGGTCGCCGCAGGCATCGTCGGTCAGCGCGAACACTACGCCACCCTCGGCATCCAAATCCCCGGCCTGCAGGCACTCAACTACGCCTCCATGCTGTACATGCTCCCACACGGCGTCATCGGCATCTCCATCGCCACCGTGCTCTTCAACCGCATGAGCGCCTCCGCCATCGCCGACGACAGCGACAGCGTCATCTACGCACTCTCCCATGGCCTGCGCAACGCAGCCGTAGCCACCGTCTTCTGCATGGTCGCCCTCATGGTCCTGGCAGGGCCCATCGCAGTGCTCTTCAGCGGCGGCGACCCCATCGCAGCAACCATCATCGCCAAGCTCATCGTCATCACCGCACTCGGCACCCCCACCCTCACCATCAACTATCTCTACAGCCGCGTGCTCTACGCCCGCGAAGACGCACGCACCCCCTTCCGCATCCAGGTGTACTCCGCCATCATCATGGTCATCATGAGCTTCGCAGCATCCCTGCTCAACGCACAGTACACCGTGTACATGCTCGCCTTCATCTACCCGGTGCACAACATCCTGATCATGTTCATCAGCCACCACATGGTCCGCCGCCGCCTCGGCTACTACGGCCAGCGCGGCATCGTCAGCACCTACGCCCGCACAACCCTCGCCTCCCTCTTCGCCGGAGGCATCACGGCCATTGCACTCTGGCTGCTCGGCGGCTACCAGCTCGACGGATTTGCCTGGGCATCCAAGCTCACCGCAATCATCACCCTCGCCGTATGCGGCACCGTCATGGGCCTCGCATACCTCGCCGGCATACAAATCTTCCGCGTCAAGGAAGCCAACGCACTACTGGCACCCCTAACCTCGAAACTTGAGCATTTTGCCCGCCGCTAAGGCAGCACACAACGCCCAACCAGGGTAGCTGTCCGTGTACCCACCGCACCCCACACCAGGGCCCGCAGAGGACATAGGCAACCACCCGAACGCAACAAACTATCACTCAGCCCCGGTATCCTTCAATGCCGGGTAGAATCTAATAGTCAGGGCCCGCCACACGGCAGGCACTATGAAACCACCTCGGGAGAACACGTTGTCGCAACAGTTTCCGGTCGGATCGGTCCTCGGAGGCCGCTACGAGATCACCACACACATCATTATTACGGCAGAATCCGACATGGTGCTTGAAGGCACCGACCAGGTTCTCAACCGTAAGGTCTCGGTCGTCATCGCATCGCCCAGCCGCAGCGCACTGCTGGAAGCAAACTCCCGCGCGCTCGCAACCAACGCACGCGGCAACATCCAAATCCTCGACCTGGGCATCACCCCCGAAGGTAGCCGCTACCTCGTCACCTCCCACACCCGCCCCGACACCCTGCTGGACACCCTGCTGATCGAAAACCACGCACTCTCCAACGCAGAAGACGCACTGGGCACCGAAATCTTCGGTGACTCCGAGAGCAGCAGCTCTCCCAACACCTACGAGAAGGTCTCTTCCTCCGCCGCTAACCAGGAGAGCATCACCGCCGCCAAGAACTGGAGCTCATCCGGCGGTGCGGCAGTGACCGCATACTCCGAGCCCACCAGCATCTACGAAGATGACGAAGATGAAGAAGACGGCAGCCGCGGTACCTGGGCAGTCGCCCTGGCAGCAGTCCTGCTACTCGTCATCATCGCAGGCAGTATCCTCACCTCCCTGGGTGCAATCGGCTCCAACCAGACAGCCGCACCACACACCCCCAAGTCTTCCGCCTCGGCATCCGAATCGGCTGCGGCAGGCGCCAGCGCATCGGCATCCCCGACCGCTAAGGCATCAAACGACCCGGCTAAAATCGCATCCGTGGCTCGTTTCGCGCCCTCGAACCCCACGTTCATGAACGACATGGACACCCTCATCCCCCACCTGACCGACGGTAACGCCAACACCGCATGGATCAGCTACGGCTTCGGCACCGCCAACTACGCCGGCACCATCAAGGAATTCGGCCTGGCGCTGAAGCTGCAGACCCCCACCGTCGTCTCCAAGCTGACCATCCAGCAGAACACCGGCGTCGGCGGCTCCTTCACCGTCTACACCAATAGCTCCGCATCCCTAAACGGCGCGGTTGAGGTCGGCAAGGGCACCTTTGAAGGCAAGGATGCAGTCGTCACCCTAGACACCTCCAAGCAGAGCATTGAAAAGGGCGCCTACGTGATCATCGTGGTCAACGAACTACCCCGCCTCACCCTGCCGATTGGAACTTGGAATTACGGTCTGCGCATCAACGAAATCAAGGTGGACTAATCAACCCATAACGCGACGCCGACAGGGCGCTCGCACCCCAGACATAAGGGCGGGGTTTCTGAACTCAACAGTTCGGAAACCCCGCCCTTTTTGATGTCCATTTATGACTCTTTATGGCAGGGCCGCTACTCAAAGATTCACAGTGCGCGGAGTATCTGGATAAGGGTCCCCCAAAAATGGAATAATCGAGGATAAAGCCCTGTTATAGGGGCATAACGAAAGACCTACAAGGGAAAGACATATCCGATGACTGAGAATCTGGGAGGCCTCTTCGGAGGCGCCGCCCTGGGCAACCTGAACCTGGCATCCGCACCCGCCACCGAAGCGGCACCGACTGCCGAGGTTGAGGCCGACGCAACCGTCCACAACGTCATTATTGTGGGCTCCGGCCCCGCGGGCTACACCGCGGCAATCTACGCGGCACGCGCCGAGCTGAAGCCCGTCCTCTTCGCCAGCTCTCTGGCACCCGGCGGCTCCCTCATGAATACCACCGAGGTGGAGAACTTCCCCGGTTTCATTCAGGGTATCCAGGGCCCCGAGCTGATGGAGAACATTGGCCAGCAGGCTGAGCGTTTCGGTACGGACATCCGCTACCAGGACGTGGAAAAGGTCGAGCTCACCGGCGACGTGAAGAAGGTCTACACCGCAGACGGTGCTGTTCACCTGGCGAAGACCGTCATCATGACCACCGGTTCTCAGGTTCGTAAGCTCAACATCGAGGGCGAAGATCGACTCTCCGGTTACGGCGTCTCCTGGTGCGCAACCTGCGATGGCTTCTTCTTCAAGGACAAGGAAATCGCAGTGGTCGGTGGTGGCGACTCCGCACTGGAGGAGGCACTGTTCCTGACGACCTTCGCCTCCAAGGTGTACCTGGTGCACCGTCGTGATTCTTTCCGTGCTTCGGAAATCATGCAGACCCGCGCTTTCAACAACCCGAAGATTGAGGTTGTCTGGGACTCGGCTGTCACTGCCGTTCACGGTGAGAACAACCTCGAGTCGATTACTCTGACCAACACCAAGGACGGTTCTGAGCGTCAGCTGGCCGTTCAGGGTCTGTTCATCGCTATTGGATCCGACCCTCGCGTGGAACTGGTACGTGACCAGCTGGAGATTACCGAGAACCACACCATCGCAGTTCAGGGTCGTTCGTCGAAGACTTCCGTTCCCGGCATTTTTGCTGCCGGTGACGTGATTGACCCGACCTACCGCCAGGCAATTATTGCCGCTGGTTCCGGTGCTGTTGCCGCTCTGGACGCGCAGCACTACCTCGAAAACCTCTAAACTATTCGTATTACTCGCAGGGGAATCCGCCCCGTGTCAGAAAGGAGCACTCCGTGAGCAGTGCACAGCAGGCAACTGATACTACTTTTGACGAACTGGTTCTGAAGAACGACAAGCCCGTTATCGTAGACTTCTGGGCTGAATGGTGTGGCCCCTGCCGCATGGTTGGCCCCGTGATCGACGAGATTGCTGGTGAGTACGCCGGTCAGGTCGATGTGGTCAAGGTGGATGTTGAAGCAAATGGCGATACCGCCATGAAATACGGCATTACCTCTATTCCTGCCATCTACCTTTTCAAGGGTGGCGAGGTGGTCAAGAAGACCGTAGGTGCTAAGACGAAGTCCGCTCTGCTGGCCGAGTTCTCCGAGCACCTGGGCTAATCTTTCGAGAATCTAGAGAAAAACCCTCGGTGATGTTTCACGTGAAACATCACCGAGGGTTTTTATATATACAACTGATATCAGTTGTTAAATATTTTTTATGCGAAAATTTAGCCCGAGAAATCAGAATCCAAAACGCGGATAATGCGGTTCAAGTCCTCGACATTCGCGAACTCGATGGTCATCTTACCCTTGCGGGCCCCCAGCGAAATCTTCACCGAAGTATCGAGCTTATCAGCGAAAGCCTCCGCAATATAGTCCAGACGCTCACGGTGCTTCTGGGGTTGAGGAGTCTTACGTTCTTTCACCTCTGCAGTGCCGGATGCGTGGTTCACCAGCTCCTCGGTTGCACGAACCGACAGTCCCTCATTCACAATCTTCTGTGCGAGAGTCTCAATCTGAGCCTGGTCTGTCAGAGACAGCAGGGCACGAGCGTGACCGGCAGAAAGAATACCCGCCGCAACGCGACGCTGCACCAGAGCTGGCAGCTTCAGCAGACGAATCGTATTTGAAATCTGGGGGCGAGAACGACCAATGCGCTTAGCCAGCTGCTCCTGAGTAGTGTCAAACTCCTCCATGAGCTGCTGGTACGCCGCCGCTTCTTCAATGGGGTTCAGCTGACTGCGGTGCAGGTTCTCCAGCAGGGCGTCACGGAGCAGATCGCCGTCTTCAGTCTCACGAACAATCGCCGGGATGGTGCTCAGGCCAGCTGCCTGGGTTGCACGCCAGCGGCGCTCACCCATGACCAGTTCATACTTTTCAGCACCGTTTTCACGCGAGGGACGCACGACAATCGGCTGTAGAACGCCAATCTCACGTACCGAATGTATGAGCTCTTCCATATCCTGCTCATCAAAATCGGTGCGGGGCTGCTTGCGGTTGGGGTGAATATCACGAACATTCAGCTCAGCAAACTGGGCGCCGGGAACCGGGACCAGACCGCCCCGCTCTTCGGAAGCAGACTGCGGGGTGGAAACATCTTCACCAAAGAAGAAGTCCACCGGACGGCGAGTCAGGGTGGTATTGCGCAGTGCCGCGCCCATGTCCACACGGGATTTCTTCTTCGATGTTTCACGTGAAACATTCTGCGAGGAGGCGGGAGCTTCGACCTTCTCCTCTACCCTCTGAACTTCAACAGGCTTTTCCTGAGCAGGTACAGCTTCAGCAGGCTTATCTTCTACAGACTCAGCTTTAGCACTCTTGCGCTGCTTCTCCGGCTTGGCCTCATGAGCCATTTCGAAGAGGCCATCACTCATCGGCTCTTCAATCGGAGTAGATGCTTTCTTGGGTGCAGTCTTTTCAGATGCCTTCGCCTCAGCATTACCAGAATTCTTCGTACTCTGAGGGATCAGCGCCCCCAGGCCACGACCCAAGCCGCGTCGCTTTTCAGCCATCGTTACTCCTTAGGACTCCCGGACGAGCCCGCTCATTTTTTCTTCTTCATCTAGTGTAAACGAAATAAGCACTCGAAAGCAGGAGAGAAAACTGCACAGCACATAATCCGAATTATTCCTGATAATTAATTCTTTAAGGATGTTTTCTTGGGTTTAACCCAGAAAATACCGCACAAAATGAACCCTTTTGAATCATCAATAGACACTTCAAAAAGGCTCATTTCAAAAGATTTAGATTATGCAAATCGGCGTGAGAGTTCCTGTGCTGCCTCGCGGTAAGCGCGTGCACCAGTCGACGAAGAATCGTAGGTGATGACGGTCTGCTGATAGCTGGGAGCCTCAGAAATACGAACCGAGCGAGGAATCTTCACGCTCAGAGTCTCCTCCGGGAAGTGCTCGCGCACCTCCTCTGCCACCTGGAACGCCAAGTTGGTACGGGCATCGTACATGGTCAGCAGGATCGTGCTGATGCGCAGCTTAGAGTTCAGGTGCTTCTGAATCATCTGAATATTCTTCAGCAGCTGGCTCAGGCCTTCCAGTGCGTAGTACTCGCACTGAATCGGAATCAGAATCTCTTCTGCCGCGACGAAGGCGTTGACGGTCAGCAGGCCGAGGCTCGGCGGGCAATCGATGAAGACATAGTCTAGACGCTCCATACCCTGCTTCTCGCGCCATTCAGTGTAGTCCATCAGGGCGTTCTTGAGGCGAGTCTCACGTGCGACCAGAGAGACCAGCTCAATCTCCGCGCCAGCGAGGTCGATATTGGCGGGGGCACAGAACAGGCCGGGCATATCGGGACATTCCTGAACAATTTCAGAAAGCGGCTTATCCTCAATCAGGACATTGTAGACACTGAGAACATCCACGCCGTGCTCAATACCCAGTGCGGTTGAGGCGTTACCCTGCGGGTCGTTATCGATCACCAGGACGTTGAGACCAGCCTCCGCGAGTGCAGCTGCGAGGTTCACTGCAGTACTGGTTTTACCCACGCCGCCCTTCTGGTTCGACACGGTGAAGACACGCGTATGCACAGGCTTGGGGAGCAAATCTGCAACAGATTTCTGAGCTTGAGGAGTCATCGGGTGCCTTCCATAATTCGGGTGGTGCGTCTACGGTGATACTTCTTCTAATGCCTCGCG
Source organism: Rothia sp. 110740021-2 (assembly GCF_054263775.1). Taxonomy (NCBI): domain Bacteria; kingdom Bacillati; phylum Actinomycetota; class Actinomycetes; order Micrococcales; family Micrococcaceae; genus Rothia; species Rothia sp. 110740021-2. The sequence goes on from NZ_JBSZFE010000001.1 coordinate 16,017, forward strand.
TGTGGCAACACTCTGAGATATGTGTACGCAAGGAGGATTCAACCTCCGCTCCCCCACCATTCACTCATCTCAGTATGTTTCACGTGAAACATACTCCGTGAGGTAATGAAGCCTGTAGTGTTTCACGTGAAACATTAGTGATACCTGAATGGTTTGTGAAGGGTTCGGGGCCCTTAGTGAACCAGCAGCCTTTGATATAGAAGAGTCTAAGGTTTCAGTCCTTCCTTAAGGGTACCCGGCATCAGGTCAATACTCCACGCGAGAGGTCATTCTATGTACTCTACGGATGCAATTGCTGCGCGCACCCGGCAAGTAGGCGCACAAAAATGGGCGGCACCGCGTAAGCCAGTATATTCACCAGCTCATTGCGGCACCGCCCACTCAGGACGAAACCTTTAGAGGCGAACTCGAACCACCGTCGTCGGCTCTTCCAGCAGATCACCGCCGGCGGTGAGGATCTCGGTCTCACGCGCACCGTAACGGTTCAGCTTCTTCTTTGCCTTATTAATCTCCTCCGCGGCACTAAGACCCTTCAGAGCCAGCAGCTCACCGGTGCCGCGCAGAATCGGCAGAGTGATGTCCAGCAGACCCACCAGAGCGGACACAGCACGCGCAGTCACCACATCGGCCTCCACGGCACCCACAGCCTGCTCAGCACGCGAGCGCAGCACGATCACGTTCTCCAGCCCCAGATCCTCAACAACCTCATTCAGCCAAATCACGCGGCGCTCCAGAGGTTCAATCAGGGTCAGCTTCAAATCCGGGCGGGCAATCGCCAGACACAGACCGGGCAGGCCGGCACCAGAGCCAACATCAGCCACCGACGCGTTCAGCGCGATGTACTCCTGCACCACGGCACAGTTCAGCACGTGGCGAGCCCACAGGCGCGGCACCTCACGCGGGCCAATCAGACCACGCTCAATACCGGTCGTCGCCAGGTGCTGCACGTAACGCTCCGCCAAAGGCAGGCGTTCACCGAACACAGTCTCCGCTGCGGCGCGCTCACTCTCGTTGAGAGTAATCATCGAAGTCTCCATACTAGGCTCCTGCCCCGGGAAGAGAAATCACCACGTGACGACGGGGGCCTTCGCCCTCAGACTCACTGTACAAGCCAGCGGCAGCCACCACATCGTGGACCACCTTACGCTCATACGCACTCAGCGGCTTCATGTGCTCATCACGACCGGTAGCGCGCACCTTCTCAATCGCGTCAGCGGCAAGCTGCTCCAGATGCTCACGACGCTCAGTACGATAACCAGCAATGTCCAGGATCAGGCGGGAACGGGTGCCGTTACCAGCCAGGACTGAGAGACGCACCAGCTCCTGCAAAGCCTCCAGAACCTCGCCGTGGCGACCAACCAGGTGGCGCAGTTCCTCATTGTCATCATCCTCATTGACGACCGACAGGTAGATGCGGTTATTGCGCACCTCAATATCGATGTCGCCATCCATATCGACAATATCAAGAAGCTCTTCGAGGTAGTCAGCGGCAATATCACCTTCCTCGTCGATGTCCTCAAAATCGTCTACTTCGCCCTCAAGGGGCTCCTCTACAAGCTGCTCCTCAACGAGCTGCTCGTCCTCATATTCCATAGCTTCAGTCACGATTGTCCTCGGGGTATTAGGAGGGGTGTCATAGGGGTAAAAAGTATCTCATACACGGTGCCGGGCCCGCGCCAACAACGGCGAGAACCCGGCCCGAGTGAAGGAAAGAAACTATTTCTTTCCGTTTTGCTTATTGCGTTGCTGCTTCTGGCGCTTCTTACCAACCGGTTGCTGACGCTGACCAGCTGCGGCACGCTCACGAGCCTCCTGCAAGTCCTTCTCGTGCTGCTCACGGGTCTTACCAATCGGGGGCAGGCCCTTCGCTGCCCGGCGGGCATTCAGCTCACGCTCAGCCTGAGAACCGGGGGTCGGGTTATTGCGGATAACCCACCACTGCTGGCCCAGCGACCAGATGTTCGAAACAGTCCAGTAGTACATAACACCCAGCGGGAAGTTAATACCGGAGACAGCGAAAATGATCGGGAAGATGTACATGATCATCTGCTGCTGACGGAACATCGGAGAGTTCAGAGCCGCCTCTGACATGTTCTTCACACTCAGTTGCTTCTGAATGTAGAACTGGGTCGCACTCATCAGAACAATCATGATGACAGCCTGAACGACAGTAGCGGTAGCGTCACCAGCACCCGGGTGTAGCATGGTCGCGAACAGCTGCGCACCAAAAATCTGCGAGCCATTGAACTGAGAAACCAGGTCAGCCGGCAGCATCAGCAGGCTCTCATTGTGCTGCGCCGCGTTGGGAATACCCATCAGAACCTGGTACAGACCGAAGAAAATCGGCATCTGCGCCAGAATCGGCAAGCAGGAAGCGAAGGGGTTCGTACCGTGCTTACGGTACATTTCCATCTGCTCCTGAGCCATAGCCTGGCGGGAGAGCTGGTCCTTCTTACCCTTGTACTTCTCCTGCAGCTTCGCCATATCGCCCTGCATCGCGGTCATACCGCGCATAGCCTTAATCTGCTTGACGAACAGCGGAATGGTCAGGGTACGCATCACCAGGGTCAGGAAGATAATGCACAGAACCCAAGTCAGACCGGAAGCCGGGTCCATGCCCAGCGAGGTGAAAAGAGTGTGGAACAGCCATAGGACCACGGAGACGATCCATTTAAACGGCCAAAGAATCAAATCAAAAATATTCACGCGGGAATACTCCTTAAGGACTCGGCTAAGTCATTGTGTGGGAGGCACCGCCTACTCAGGGCAGGCGTCACCGCCGGTGTGAGGGTTATAAAGATGGGGGTGGTTGAGCAGAATAATTTTCGGTTCTGCTCCGGGAGCGAAAGTACGCTTCCCCTCCGGAACTGGGTCGATACCTCCGGTCGCCCAGGGAACACACCGCAGAATACGGCGCACCGTCAGGGAAAGCCCGCGCATCGCGCCGTGGGTAGTCAGCGCCTCCAGGGCGTAGGCTGAGCAGGTCGGGTAGTAGCGGCACACATCCCCATAGAGGGGGGAGACGACCTTGCGGTAGGCCTTCATACACGCAATCAGCAGGTTCTGCGGTAGAACGTAGAGTGCCTGTAGGAAAGTTTCAGCCCTCACGAATTCGTTAGGTGCTAGAGCCAGCAACTCGTCGGGGCCCAGAATCTCGGCAGAGGCGCTATAGGTGCCGCTGTTATGCGCGTGGAAGCGTTCTTCACAGCGCTCACGCTGGGGACGACTCACGGCTTCTCCTTACTCTGAGGCAGGTCGAGCTTAGCGAAAGCAGCCTCGAGTGCCGATTCGTAATCACGCCGCAGCTGATCCCAGCTGGCGCTCGCGGAGGCGGGAAGTGCTCGCACCGCGATGGCGTAGCCTTCCGGATGCGCGGCGCAGGTGAACGCAGCAAGTTCACGCAACCGGCGTTTGACCAGATTGCGTGTGACTGCGTTGCCCACCGCCTTCGACACAATAAAACCTACCTGGGTTGTTTTTCCAGGATTTTTCGCCGTAGATATAAGGATGTTCCGACGTCCTGTACGGATGCCGGAACGGAAGGCGTGGGAGAATTCAGCGCTGGTGCGCATACGGTGCCGTTGAGGCAGCACGTGTTCCCCTTTACGTAGTGTGGGAGATTCGGCTCTTGTGGTGAGCTGATCTCCGCATGTATTTCACGCTTAATGATAGTTCGCCCGCCGATGCGTGTGCATCGGCGGGCGAACTATATGCCGTGATTAGGCCGAGAGCTTTGCGCGGCCCTTACCGCGGCGGCTCGACAGAATCGCGCGGCCTGCACGGGTACGCATACGCAGACGGAAGCCGTGCTTCTTAGCGCGACGGCGGTTGTTCGGCTGGAAAGTACGCTTGCTCATACTTTGTCTCCTTGATTTTTTGCGGTTCGTGCCCTCACAGGTATCGGAACCGTACGCTTCTTGGTGCACGGGGGTACCGCGACTATTCGCAGTAGACGGTGCACACACAACAGCACAACTTTAGAAGAGTGGAGGGCGTAAATCAAGTTCTTGACGCTTTTTTCCGCGTGATTCCAGGCTCGTTTGTTCTGAGGAGGCGGGGGTTTCAGTGGGTATTAAGGATGCGGAGACACTACTAGCTCATGGGGTGCAAATCTGAGGATATTTACGGCGACACAATATCCACCACAGTGTATATCTCATCCAGCCCTTCTATTATTAGTGAGTTATCCACACCCATGCATCACCAGGCTGTTCCGCTAAATATCAAGGAAGAAGCCTTGCTACACGCTCAATTCCAACTACTTATCCACCTCTGTAATTACAAGTTTTCCACCGTGTGGAAAACTCTTGTGGATAACTTTCCTCCCTTGTGCATTAAGCAGGTAGAATCTTAATGACCTCGCGGTGGTTTCCGGCATGATTTTCTTTACTGAACCACCGCTTCACATCGAGTGAAAGTAAAGAATTCCATGACCGACTCCCTTCAGGCGCGCTGGGCGCATCTGATCTCTATTCTTGCCGCTGATCCGGCAGTGACGGCACGTCAGCGTGGTTTCGTGAATCTTGCGCAGCCTCAGGGTCTGATGGGTTCTTCTCGTCTCATCATTGAGGTGCCGAATAAGCTGACCCGTGCAGTCTTCGAGGAACAGATTAGTGCTTCGTTCCGTGCGGCTCTGCACGAGGCTTTTGGCCCCTCAACCACCGCGCTTTTCGATGTGAATGAGTCGATGCTTCCGGTTGAACCTGCAAGTCAGGACGTTTTCCAGGGTGAGCGTGAGGTTCCTGTTGAGCACCAGCCAACCCCTTCGATAACGACGGCTTCTGTGCATCCCGAGACGCCCGCTGGCTCGCGTGCCTTTGAGTACTACACGGAGCCGCATCCGGGTCCGGACCACTACGAGGTGCCCGCTGATGAGCAGGTCACCCGCCCCTCTATGCACGCTTTGGAGGCGGAGCGTGCCGGATTCCCCTCCGTACAACAGCCCGCTCCGACAGCTCCTGTTGAAGCGACAGCTCCTCGCGAATACCCGACACCTTCTTTCGTTCCGGACGCCCCGGCGGTACCGGAGGCTCAGCAGGTGCATCCGCATGAAGACCCGGAAAACGCGCCGACTTGGGATAGCTCTGCCCGACTGAACCCGAATTACACCTTCGACACCTTCGTGATTGGTCAGTCCAACCGCTTTGCGCACGCAAGCGCTTTCGCAGTGGCGGAGCAACCCGGCATTGTCTACAACCCGCTGTTCATCTACGGCGGTTCGGGTCTGGGTAAGACCCACCTGCTGCACGCGATCGGCCACTACACCAAGTATCTGTACCCGAATTTGCGGGTGCGCTACGTGAATTCTGAGGAGTTCACGAATGACTTCATTAACTCGATTCGTGACGATGAGGGTTCGTCGTTCAAGCAGATTTACCGCAATGTCGATGTTCTGCTGATTGACGATATCCAGTTTTTGGCGGGTAAAGAGGCGACGATGGAAGAGTTCTTCCATACGTTTAACGCCCTGTATAACCACCAGAAGCAGATCGTGATTACCTCTGATTTGCCGCCGAAGCAGCTGACCGGTTTTGCTGAGCGTATGCGTTCACGGTTCGGTTCAGGCCTGAATGTGGATGTGCAGCCTCCGGAGCTGGAGACTCGTATCGCGATTCTGCGGAAGAAGGCTCAGAACGAGATTTTGCCGGTGCGCGATGACGTCATGGAATACATTGCGTCCCATGTCACGGCCAATATTCGCGAGTTGGAGGGCGCGCTAATTCGTGCGAGCGCTGCCGCCTCGATGAAGAAGCCGCCGGAGCCCATTACTCTGGCTGAGGCTGAGACTTATCTGAAGGATTTGCTCTCTGATACCGGTGGCGCGGAGATTACATCAGCACTGGTTTTGGCGACGGTGGCGAAGTATTTTGATGTCTCCATTGAGGATATGCAGTCGAAGTCTCGCACCCGTACACTCACGAATGCGCGTCAGGTGGCGATGTATCTTCTGCGTGAGCTGACCGAGATGTCTCTACCGCGTATTGGCAACGATTTGGGTGGCCGCGACCATACGACGGTGATGCACGCGGTGCGTAAGGTGAGCGCACAGATGGCTGAACGTCAGACAATTTTCAATCAGGTGACTGAACTGACGAATTTGATCCGCCAGGAGCAGCGCGCCGCCGGCTAAATGTGCTTTTCTCCCCGTTCCGTAGCTTATTTTGCGCCTCGACTAGATGTTTTATAGGATTCCGGGCGAGCATTCACGCTGGATTCAAGGATTTTAGTGACTCGAAAAAGTGGATTTTCGGGGTGTGGATAAGCTGTGCTTTAACTCATGCATTCGTGTGGACGTTAAGTGCATGAATATTCAAAAGGTGTGGAATCGAGAAAATGTATAAATATCCATACACAATGCATCCTCAGCACTGAGTGGATTCTTCCACTTAATGTCCACAGGCTACTTCCGTGTCATTGCAGGCAAGGAAGGGGTTTTCCACCGTTTCCACAAGCGTTAACAATACTACTGTACTTAAAGAAAAAATCCTCCCCATAACAAGTCGTTCTGCTCAGCAAACCGGGTTGGTTCAGGTTTTTCTATGTGTCCCTACTGAAAATCGTAGATTTTTGCGGATTTGGATTGATCGCTGCATGCTATCTCTGAGCTTGGGTTTGCATAAGAAACCAACACTGAATCATCATCTAGTTCGAATCTTTTTTCGACTGGATTCACTGCATCTTCCACCTATCTTTGTAATTACAAAAATACAGCGGCCCTTAATGCCTTACCCCACCCAATTTTTCACTACAGGATTGACCTTCGAGTCTCTGTGTAATTACAAAATCCGGTAGGATGGATAGACGCGCGCGCGGAAGATTCACTGCGCATCAGAGCACGCGGTATTTCCGGCTCTATCGTCCAAAGTTTTACGTGCGCCCAAAAACTACTATCTAATTCCGTGAAAGGCGCCTTCTCGATGAAATTCACCGTTGAACGCGATGTCCTTGCCGAAGCAGTCGGCTGGACGGCACGCTCACTTCCGTTGCGTCCCACCTCCCCCGTACTCAACGGTCTGCTGATTACCGCCTCCGCAGGTGAGGTTAGCATCGCAAGCTTCGATCACGAGACTAGCGCCCGTCAGGTCATTGCAGCCGATGTTGAAGTAGAAGGCGTTTGCCTGGTTCCCGGCAAAATCCTGGCAGAAATTTGCCGTTCTTTGCCGAACGCGCCCGTCGAGTTCACTGCAGATGAGTCCGTTATTCGTATTCACTGCCGTTCCGCTAACTTCCAGCTGGCTGGCATGCCGGTCGTGGACTACCCCGAGCTTCCCGAGCTTCCCGAAATTTCCGGTACCGTGGACGGCGCTGAGTTCGCTGAAGCCGTTAAGCAGGTTCAGATTGCGGTGTCCAAAGATGAGACCCTGCCGCTGCTGACCGGTATCCGCGTAGAAATTAATGGCGACACCATGACCCTGCTTGCCACCGACCGCTATCGCCTGGCAATGCGCGAAATTAAGTGGAACCCGGTCAATCCCGATGTTCAGGCGGCTGTGCTGCTGAAGGCTAAGACCGTCTCTGAGGTCGGTAGCACCCTCTCCGGATCTGGTGAACTGTCTATCGCTCTGCCCGCCGCCGGCGAGCTGATCGGCTTTACTGCCGGCTCCCGCCGCACCACCAGTGTTCTGATGGACGGTGACTACCCCAACATCCGCGCACTGTTCCCGGAGCAGACCCCGATCCACGCAGTTGTTCGCACCTCCGATCTGGCTGAGGCTGCTCGCCGTATCTCCCTCGTGGCGGAGCGCAATACTCCCCTGCGTCTGAAATTCACTCAGGGTTCGGTTGCTATTGATGCCGGCCGCGGTGATGAGGCTCAGGCTTCCGAGACTCTGCAGGCGCACCTGTCAGGTAATGACATCACCGTTGCGTACAACCCCGCCTACCTCTCGGATGGTTTGAAGGTTTTCGGTACTGAGTTTGTTCGTTTCTCCTTCACCGATGCGCCGAAGCCCGCCGTGATTTCCGGTCAGAACGAGCCTCTGGCTGAGGATGACCGCAACTACCGTTACCTGCTGATGCCGGTTCGCCTGCCGTCGAACTAGTTCCAGCCTTTGCCGCCCCGTACGTCTTTCGGTGCCCATGCGCCGCGAGTATGTGCGGGGTTGCGCTGTTTTTTCTGTGCTCATCCACGCGGAAAAACCTAGTATTGTGACCTCTCACTGTGCCTTCCAGCAGGGTGCCGTGAAGCCCTAAGATAAGAACCCTAGCTAAGAACCCGCGTATGAAACCCCGTGAAAGGAGCTTCCGGTGTATATCGACCATATTTCGTTGTTGGATTACCGCACCTACGCTCTGCTGAGTCTGCCTCTTTCGGCGGGAGTTACGGTGTTTCTGGGCTCGAATGGTGTGGGGAAAACCAACATTGTTGAGGCGATCGACTATGCAGCGTCGCTATCTTCGCACCGTGTAAGTTATGACGGACCGCTGGTGCGGATGGGCGCTTTGCGAGCTTATATTCGCACCCGTACGGTGCGTGGTTCGCAGCAGACGGTGACTGAGTTTGAGATTGCTCCGGGGCAGAGTAATCGGGTGCGCATTAATCGTGCCGCGCCGGTTCGTGCTAAGGAGGCGCTGGGTATTGCCCGCACGGTGCTGTTTTCTCCGGAGGATCTTCAATTGGTGAAGGGGGATCCTGCGGGTCGTCGTCGTTTTGTGGATGAGCTGGCTATCTCTTTGCGTCCGGTAGTTGCCGGCTACCGTAGCGAGTATGAGCGGATTTTGCGGCAGCGTAATTCGCTGCTGAAATCCATGCAGCGTAAGGCGCGGGACGAGAACGCTTTGAGCACACTCTTGGTGTGGGATGAGCAGCTGTCGACTCTGGGCGCCCAGATGCTTTCTGCGCGTTTTCGTCTGCTGCAGCGTTTTTTGCCGCAGCTTCGCCGCGCCTATGCGGGGCTGACGGACGGCTCTAAAGAGGTCGGGTTCAACTATGAGTCGACTGTTTTTTCGAGCATGGGCGAGCGCTCAATCGAGCATGCGGCGCTGATGCGCATTGAGGACCTCAAGGAGGCTTTGATGCGTGGTTTTGCGGAGCGTAGGCGCGATGAGATTGAGCGTGGCGTGACCCTGGTGGGTCCGCACCGTGAGGATATTACCCTGCTTCTCGGCGGCATGCCGGTGAAGCATTTTGCCTCGCACGGGGAGAGCTGGTCTTTTGCGTTGGCACTGAAATTGGCGTCCTGGTTTGTGCATGTTGAGGATGACTCCTCGGTGGGTTCTTCGCCGATTCTGATTCTTGATGATGTGTTTGCGGAGCTGGATTCTGCGCGCCGCCACCGCCTGGGTGCGATGGTTGCTGGCGCGGAGCAGGTGCTGATTACCTGCGCGGTACTTAGTGATATTCCGGAGGAGCTGGGCGACTACCGGCTGGTGTCGGTGACCGCGGGACACGCCGAGTATGCGCATCCTGCCACCGACTCTGTCGCTGACTCTGCGGGACGGTCGAGCTCAACCGATTCTGCGCTCGAGGAGAGTGACGGCAATGAGTAACCCCACCCGTCCCCAAAACCATGTTTCACGTGAAACATTCGATGAATTCGCGGAATCGCAGTTTGTGGAGACTCAAAATCCGCGCGAGGTTGACTGCGTAGGTGAGTTCTACCGTGACGAGGTGGATGCCCCCTCTGCCCTGCTGACCCGCATGCGAGTGGCAGCTCAAGAACGCGGCGAGGCGCCCCTGAACGTCTTCTCAGCGAATAAAATTATGCGCGATTTTGGTGCGGTCATGTCCGGCACCGCCTCGAAGAAGAAATCACTGCGAGCGCAGGGCTGGGACCCCCGCGTTATGGGCAGCTATAGCGGCTCCGGAGAGAGCTCTCGCGATCCCAAACCCCTCGGTGGTATCGTCAGTGCTCTGATGCGTTCTCGCGGATGGAAAGAGCCCGTGGCAGTCTCTAGTGTGCTGGCTCGCTGGGCAGAGCTGGTGGGTCCTGAAATCGCGGCGCACACCCGCCCGATCAGCTTCGAAAACTCCATTGTTGAAGTCCAATGCGACTCTACCGCCTGGACGACTCAGCTGCGCCTGATGCAGGGGCACCTCATTGAACTATTCCGCCACGAACTGGGTGAAGGTATCGTAGCTCAAGTTCGAGTACTGGGTCCGAATAGCGGACACTGGAATCAGCGAGGCTATCGGCGCGCCACCGGCATGCGCGGTGTACGTGACACATACGGGTAGCCTTCTGATTGACCCCGACCCTCGGGCACCTTCTGGTTGAACAGTGTTAGGTCAAAATAAGCCTTTTTCTACACGGCATGAAAGCTATAGAAGCGCCAGCAATCCCCACGAGGCTGTGAACTGTACCCCCTTACCTCAAGAGGGGGTTGAACCACTCTAAACCGCCTTTGTGGGCTTTTGAGCGGGTGATAGCCCTCAAAAAGCTCAATAAATGACGTATACAGATGGTTTTATGCTCTCTTGCTCGGTAAAATAAAAGAGACAATGCGTAAAGTGTGCCCACCTATGGGCACTACCGGCAGCACGGGTTGTAATAGGCACTTTCTTGTGCCCTCTGTGAGGCGTTCTAGGCTCCGCTCTTGACTACCCGTAACTTTTCTTCGCCGGTTGCATCATCTACTCAAGGAGTTCTGCCTCGTGGCATCTGAACAGAATGCATCTGAACAGCAGCATGAATACGGTGCATCCGATATTACCGTGCTGGAAGGTCTGGAAGCGGTTCGCAAGCGCCCCGGCATGTACATTGGCTCGACCACTGAGCGCGGTCTGCACCACCTGGTCTACGAGGTTGTAGATAACTCGGTTGACGAGGCGCTCGCTGGCTACGCCTCCGAAATTGACGTGACCATTCAGGCTGACGGTTCTGTCCGTGTGAAGGATGATGGCCGCGGTATTCCCGTGGATGAGCACCCCACCGAGCACAAGTCCACCGTTGAGGTTGTTATGACCGTGTTGCATGCCGGTGGTAAGTTCGGTGGCGGCGGCTACTCGGTCTCCGGCGGTCTGCACGGTGTGGGTATCTCCGTGGTGAATGCACTGTCGACCCGCGTGATTACCGAGGTGCACCGTCAGGGCTACGCATGGCATATTTCCTTCTCTAACGGTGGCGTGCCGGATGGCCCCCTGCGCCGTGGTGAGCCTTCCGATAAGACCGGCACTATCCAGACCTTCTACCCGGATCCTGAGATTTTCGAGACTGTTGAGTTCGACTTTGAGACTCTGCGCGCACGTTTCCAGCAGATGGCGTTCCTGAACAAGGGGTTGACCATTACCCTAACTGATGAGCGCGAGAAGTTCGTTGGTGACGAGGTTACCGACGAGGAGAAGGCGAATACCCTCAACCGCGTGCGCGCGAATGCTGAGGGTTTCACGACCGTCACCTACCGTTATGACAACGGCCTGTTCGACTATGTGCACTTCCTCAATGCAGGTGCGAAGACCATCGTGAACGAGGAGATTGTCTCCTTCGAATCTGAAGACACCGACCGCAATATGAGCCTGGAAGTGGCAATGCAGTGGACCGGTGCATACAAGGAATCCGTCTACTCATACGCGAACACGATTAACACCCATGAGGGCGGTACCCATGAAGAAGGTTTCCGTGCTGCTCTGACCTCGCTGGTGAACCGTTATGCGCGTGAGAACAAGCTGCTGCGCGATAAGGACGATAACCTCACCGGTGAAGATGTGCGTGAGGGCCTGACCGCGGTGATTTCGATTAAGATTTCTGAGCCGCAGTTCGAGGGTCAGACCAAGACTAAGCTGGGTAACTCGGAGGCTAAGTCCTTCACCCAGCGTGAGGTGAATGATCACCTCGGCGACTGGTTCGGCCGTAACCCCGCGGTGGCTAAGGATATCGTGCGCCGCGCAATCACTGCCGCTCAGGCACGTATTGCAGCTCGTAAGGCACGCGAGACGACCCGCCGTAAGGGTCTGCTGGAAACCAGCTCCATGCCCGGTAAGCTCAAGGACTGCTCCTCGAAAGATCCGTCGATTTCTGAGATTTACCTGGTGGAGGGTGACTCTGCGGGTGGTTCGGCGGTCCAGGGTCGTAACCCGAATACTCAGGCTATTCTGCCGTTGCGCGGTAAGATCCTGAACGTTGAGCGAGCTCGCCTAGATCGTGCCCTGTCGAATGCTGAAATTCAGGCGATGATTACCGCTTTCGGTACCGGTATTGGTGATGACTTCGATATTGAGAAGGCTCGTTACCACAAGATTGTTCTGATGGCGGATGCGGATGTGGACGGTCAGCACATTACGACTCTGCTGCTGACTCTGCTCTTCCGCTTTATGCGTCCGCTGATTGAGGCCGGATACGTGTACCTGGCTCAGCCGCCGCTGTACCGCATCAAGTGGTCGAATGCGCCGCACGACTATGTATACTCGGACGCTGAGCGTGATGAGGCTCTGGATCGTGGTGCCGCAAAGAACCTGCGCCTGCCCAAGGATAACGGTATTCAGCGTTACAAGGGTCTGGGCGAGATGGACTACACCGAACTGTGGGACACCACCATGGACCCAGCACGCCGCACCCTGTTGCAGGTGAAGATGGAGGATGCAGCTGCTGCTGACCAGATCTTCTCTGTTCTGATGGGTGAAGATGTGGAAGCTCGCCGTGAGTTTATTCAACAGAACGCCAAGGACATTCGTTTCCTTGATATCTAGCCCGAAACGGTATATACCCCATATGACATATGTCAAATGAGGTATATGGCTCTATGGGGCATAAACAAATGAGAAAGTTATGAGCGAAGAACACCAGAATGAGACCACCGAGGTTGACGTAGTCAGCAATGGTGGTGCTGAAAGCGTAGACCACCACGGTCACATTGAGCAGGTGGACCTGCAGACTGAAATGCAGCGTTCCTACCTGGACTATGCGATGGCGGTTATTATCGGTCGTGCCCTGCCGGATGTGCGTGACGGCCTCAAGCCGGTGCACCGCCGTGTGATCTACGCGATGTACGATGGCGGCTACCGTCCGGACCGATCCTTCAACAAATGCGCCCGCGTGGTCGGCGATGTGATGGGTCAGTTCCACCCCCACGGTGACAGCGCTATCTACGACACTCTGGTGCGTCTGATTCAGAGCTGGATTATGCGTTATCCGCTGGCACTGGGTCAGGGTAACTTCGGCTCTCCGGGTAATGACGGTGCTGCAGCGCCTCGATACACCGAGACCAAGATGGCTCCCATTGCCTTGGAGATGGTGCGTGATATCAACGAAGACACCGTTGATTTCCAGCCCAACTACGACGGCAAGTCCCTGGAGCCTACCGTTCTACCCTCACGCATCCCGAACCTGCTGGTTAACGGTTCTTCGGGTATTGCTGTGGGTATGGCGACTAATATTCCGCCGCATAACCTGCGTGAGGTTGCCGAGGGTGTGGAGTGGTTCCTGAAGAACCCGCACGCCACCAATGAGGAGCTGCTGAACGCGCTGATGGCGCGCATTAAGGGCCCCGACTTCCCCACCGGTGCACAGATTCTGGGCACCAAGGGCATTGAGGATGCGTACCGTACCGGTCGTGGTTCCATTACCATGCGCGCGGTGGTCAACGTGGAAGAAATCCACGGTCGTACCTGTCTTGTGGTGACCGAGCTGCCGTACCAGGCAAACCCGGATAACCTAGCAATTAAGATTGCTGAGCTCATCAAGGACGGTAAGGTCAGCGGCATCGCGGATTTGCGCGATGAGACGTCGGGTCGTACCGGTCAGCGTCTGGTGATTGTGCTCAAGCGTGATGCTTCCCCGAAGGTTGTGTTGAACAACCTGTACAAGCACACCCAGCTGCAGGAAAACTTCTCCGCGAATATGCTCGCCATTGTTGATGGTGTGCCGCGTACCCTGTCCCTGGACGCGTTTGTGCGTCACTGGGTGGATCACCAGATGGACGTTGTCGTTCGTCGTACCCGTTACCGTCTGCGTCAGGCGGAGGAAGAGGCACACATCCTGCGTGGCCTACTGAAGGCTCTGGATGCTTTGGATGAGGTTATCGCCTTGATTCGCCGCTCCCCCACCGCTGATGAGGCGCGTAGCAGCCTGATGGAGTTCCTGCAGATTGATGAGGCTCAGGCGCAGGCAATTCTGAACATGCAGCTGCGTCGTCTGGCTGCGTTGGAGCGTCAGAAGATTCAGGATCGCCACGATGAGCTGATGCGTATGATTGCTGAGTACAACGCGATTATTGCCTCGGAGACTCGCCAGCGCGAGATTATCTCTGAGGAGCTGGGCGAGATTGTGAATCGCTACGGCGATGAGCGTCGCACCCAGATTATGTACGGCTACAACGGTGACATGTCCATGGAGGACCTCATCCCTGAGGAGGAGGTCGTGGTTACGATTACTCGCGGCGGCTACATTAAGCGCACCCGCAGTGATCAGTACCGTAGCCAGCACCGAGGTGGTAAGGGTATTAAGGGTGCCTCTCTGCGCGGTGATGATGTGGTGGAGCATTTCTTTGTGACCACTACGCACAGCTGGATTCTGTTCTTCACGAACCTGGGTCGCGTGTACCGTGCGAAGGGTTACGAGCTGCAGGAAGCTGGCCGTGACGCGAAGGGCCAGCACATTGCGAACCTGCTGGAGTTCCAGGGCGGCGAGCATATTGCTCAGGTCATGGAGCTGAAGAGTTACGACGATGCTGAGTACCTGGTGCTTGCTACTCGCGGCGGTATGGTGAAGAAGAGCCGCCTGAGCGATTACGATACGAACCGTACTGCCGGCCTGATTGCGATTAACCTGCGTGAGGGCGATGAGGTTGTTTCGGCGTTCACTGTGTCGGCTCAGGACGATATTCTGCTGGTGTCGCGTAACGGTATGTCGCTGCGCTTCCACGCTGATGATGAGTCGCTGCGTCCGATGGGTCGCTCCACTTCCGGTGTGACCGGTATGAAGTTCCGTGAGGGCGATGAGCTGATTTCTGCGAATGTGGTCACTGAGGGCTCCTTCGTCTTCGTGGTCACTGAGGGTGGTTACGCGAAGCGTACGAGCGTGGATGAGTATCGCGTGCAGGGCCGTAACGGTTTTGGCATTAAGGTTGCTAAGCTAGTTGAGGATCGTGGTGCCCTGGTGGGTGGCCTCATTGTGGATGAAGAGGACGAGGTGCTGGTGGTTATGGCCAGCGGTAAGGTCGTTCGCTCGAACGTGAATGAGGTTCCCGCGAAGGGACGCGATACTATGGGTGTTATCTTTGCAAAGCCCAGTAAGGGCGATTCTATTATTGGTGTTGCGCGCAACCAGGATCGTCAGCTGGATGATAGCGACGATGAAACCACTGAGAACACCGAGGCTTCGGAGTCTTCTGAGACGCCCGGTACGGACAACGAGGGTGAAGCGGCAACTGCCGATCTCACCGCTACTGGAGGTAACTAATGAGCAGCACTCCTGCGTCGACACAGCGTTCGGCGTCGGCTGGCGCATCCAAGTCTTCGGGTGCGGCTAAGGCTGGTGCGCGTCGCCCGGCTCAGTCGCGTTCGGGTCAGGCTCGTCCTGGCGGTACCGCTAAGCGTCCTGCTGGCAAGCGCCCTGTAAAGACTATGCGTCCGACCGGTTCGCGCCGTCAGTTGGTGCGTCCGGCGCCGCGTTCGAAGATTCGTCGCGCGCGTTTGGTGGTTCAGAAGGTTGATACGTGGTCGGTGGCTAAGCTGATCTTCCTGCTGTCTATTGCTCTGGGCATTGTGACTGTGGTGGCTTCGGTGATTCTGTGGCTGTTCCTGCAGGCTTCTGGCGCGTTTGTCGGTGTGAACCAGCTGATTAGCTCTCTGGGTACCGGTTCGACTGCTGTAGATATTTCGCAGATGATTTCGCTGGGTCAGGTTGCTTTGGTGACTACTATTTTTGCTGTGGCCAATACTGTGGTCTTTACTCTGCTGGGTATGATTGGCGCGATTCTTTACAACCTGGCTGCGAAGCTGGTTGGTGGCGTGACCTTGACTCTGAGCGATGAGTCCTAGTTTGTAGCTTTTTGAGCTTTGTGTGCGGGCGGTACTGTCTCCGATGGAGACGGTGCCGCTCGTTCTGTATGTCCCCGTTCTGTATGCTCGGGAACCTTCGATATTAAATGTGATGCAGAACATGCTTTTTTGGTTTGGTGTTACCTTCAAAAACCTGTATAGTTATATTTCGTTCTACGGAAGAAATTCCGCAGAGGGAGGGCGTATAGCTCAGACGGTTAGAGCGCTTCGCTGATAACGAAGAGGTCCCAAGTTCGATTCTTGGTACGCCCACTCCACACTATGAAAGGCAATAATGAAGAGATTATTGATTCTTACTGTTATTTCGTGTGTCACTGTGAAGATCTTGAAGAAGTATCAGAGCAATGAAGTCGTGAAGGCTTGGAAGAATAACTAAACAGTGGTTTCCGCTGAGACGGGGGCGTGGCGCAATTGGTAGCGCATCTGCTTTGCAAGCAGAGGGTTAGGGGTTCGAGTCCCCTCGCCTCCACTTTCCGGTGATTATAGCAAGAGGGAAACGCCTGGCTCCATTCCGAACCCAGAAGCTAAGACTCTTCGCGCCGATGGTACTGCACTTTTGAGGGTGTGGGAGAGTAGGTCATTGCCGGTTTCTTTTTGAAAAAGACCCCGTATCGAAAGATGCGGGGTCTTTTGTTGTATGCTGAAGCTGGTATATGGCAATCTGGGCATCTGTCCCATGTTGTATCTGACCTATGTATGCTTGCGGTCTTTGAGGGGAGCTCTTGACTGTAGCTTGGTGATCTTGGCGTGTGATGGCAAGTACAGTTGATCGAAACCCACATCTGCAGCGAAAAGGGTGCTGCTTGGGCGTGAATGAGGGATAAATGAGGTCTGAATAATAAAGATGAGTCACAAAAAAGAAAGCTGGGAGGTTCCTGAAGGTGAACACTTGGTGAACACACTTTAGCCTATCGATGGATATAATCGCCCCTCTCCCCCACGTCTACGCTTAAGCCACATAAACCAACTTAAATATTCTGTTGGGTGCACCTATCCTGCCGCGGAATTTCAGTGTTTTTGCTCCTAAAATGTAGGCTCTCCAGTGAAACCCTCACGAAAACCCGTAAATAGATATGGGTTCATCTGTTATTTCGTGTTAATCCGGAATACTTTAGATTTCGCGAAAACCGACAGATAATTTTCTTGTGACTACAGAACTCATTATTCTCGTGATCGTGGTGCTTACCGCGCTCGCCTTCGACTTTACGAATGGCTTCCATGACACCGGTAACGCGATGGCAACCTCCATTGCAACCGGTGCTCTGAAGCCTAAGACCGCCGTGGCGCTTTCTGCGTCCCTGAACCTTGTGGGCGCATTCCTCTCCGTTGAGGTGGCACGCTCGGTCGGTAGCGGTATCGTGAACCTAGACCGTATCGATGTAGCGACGGATGGTTCGGCGCTGATGCTCATCGTCTTTACCGGCCTGGTTGGCGGCATCCTCTGGAACGTTTTGACCTGGCTTTTGGGTCTTCCCTCCTCCTCGTCGCACGCTCTGTTCGGTGGCCTGATTGGTTCGGCTATTGTCGCTATCGGCTTTGACGGAGTGCAGTGGATGGGCGTTCTGTCCAAGATTATTGTTCCCGCGGTTCTCTCCCCCGTCATCGCGGCTATCGTGGCAGCAACCGGTACCTGGCTGGTTTACCGTATTGCTGCTCCGGTTGCTGATGACCGTAAGCACGGTGGTTTCCGCAAGGGACAGATTGCGACCGCCTCCCTGATGTCTCTGGCACACGGTACCAACGATGCGCAGAAGACCATGGGCGTGATTTTCCTGGCTCTGGTTGCTTCGGGCACCCTGAACAATGACGATGCGATTCCCATGTGGGTGAAGGCATCCTGTGCTGTTGCTATTGCCCTGGGTACTTACCTGGGCGGCTGGCGCATTATCCGTACCCTCGGTAAGGGCATTGTTGAGGTGGATACCCCTCAGGGCGTTGCTGCTGATGGCGCGTCTGCTGCGATTATTCTGACCTCTTCGCACTTCGGTATGGCACTGTCCACCACTCACGTGGCATCCGGCTCGATTCTGGGTAGTGGCCTGGGTCGTAAGGGCGCTGAGGTTCGCTGGTACGTTGCTGGCCGTATGGTGGTTGCTTGGCTGATTACTCTGCCGGCTGCCGCAATTGTAGGTGCGCTGACCTGGTTGATTGGTCACGGCCTGAATACTCTGAGCGGTACTCAGTTTGTTGGCGAAATGACCGTGTTTGCGTTGCTGATTATCTTCTGCTTCCTGATGTGGCGCCATTCCCGGAAGGACAACATTGATGCTTCGAATGTGACTGGCGACTGGGATGAAAAGGAAGGCGCTGCAGTCACCAGCGCTGAAGTATCCGCAGAAGCTCAGACTCTTGCTACTGAGAAGGCAGGTTCGTAGCCATGCAGTACGTAATCGACATTCTAGATAAGGTCATTCCGGTGTTTATCGCCGGTCTGTTCTTCGGTGCGGGCCTTCCGGCACTGTATGCGATGGGTCTGCGTCTGCTGGCCGGTCGTACCGAATACACGGCGGACGGCAAGCTTGTGGAAATTGAGCCTCCGGGAACGATGGCGAAGATTGCCGCGTCCTGCATTTTTGCTATTATCGTAGCAATCGTAATCATCGGTATTCTCTGGGTCGCTAAGGACTTTATCGACCACACTTTCGGCTGGAATATCTTCGGCGTAACCGGTGGAGGCCACTAATCCCGTGAACACTAAATTGCATATGATGACTACTTTGAAGGAGGGGCTCGGTGCCTGATAAGAGCATAATCTCTCGAGTAATCGACTGGCTGAGCATCGGGTATCCCAAGGATGTTCCGGTGCAGGACCGTGCGGCAGTGATGGCTATTTTGAAGATGCGTCTGACCGATGAGCAGCTGCAGGAAGTTGTTCGTCAGCTCATGCAGTCTCGCGCTGCCCGTGGTGAGGCATATGTCAGTGACCAGCGCATTAATGAGTACATGCGTCGCGTGGTGGACCATACTCCGACTCCTCAGGATATTGATCGTGTCGCTAAGATTCTTGGTGCTCACGGTTTCCTAATTGCGGAGAATCACGTGAACGAGGATGCAGAGCCCCTCGCAGGCGGCACCGAGTATGTTGCGTATGAGGATCCGACGACCGGTGAGATTCGCATTGCGGAGCTTGCTGCTGAGTCGGCTAATATCCCGGCTCCGAACGCTGCTTCGGTTGAGGAAGCCTAAATAATCTGTGCTGAGAGTTCAGAGCTCTCATGAAGCTTATGATCTATGGGGTGGACTGAGTCCACCCCATAGATTTTCTTTATGCCCTTGTGATTGATGCGCCGCGATTCTTTAGCAGATGTAAGGACGCGAGCGGTATTCTAGAGGGACTTCACTCCCCTCAAACCGCCGGTGGGCTTTGCGCTCGCTCTCACTATGGAGATTCTGTGTCTTCTTCACCTACCCCTGAACCCGAGAACTCTCACATTACATCCGCTCAGGGCTCTTCTGAGGCGGCATCGGTTGCCGCTGAGGACTCTGTTGCTCAGACCCCATCTACTCGCGTAAATGCCGCTCGCAAGGCTATTGCCGGGCAGATGCGCCACCTCGTGGTGCCCCGCCGCTCACTGCTTCTGACGGGCGGCGTGGTTGCCGCCACCGGGGTGCTCGCCGCAATGCCGCAGATTGCGGCAACCGGAGTGCTGGGCGAGGATGCGGCAGCGGTGGTTTCAACCGAGAAGCTGTTGGCGCGCCGCGAGCGTCTGATTCGTGAAAATATCGATACCCGCTACCTGAAGATTGAGTCGCTGGGGCGTATCTATGTGGGTCAGGGGCGCCGTGAGCAGGATCTGCGTCTGGTGGGTTCTTTCTCCCTCACGGAGGCGGCACAGGCCGATTTGCCGGTGGCTGCTACAGTGCTGACAAACCTGTCTGTCTACGGTTCTTTGAATCGGCTGAGCGTCACCTACGGAGGTGTGGACTTGGCGAATGACCCGCAGAATATTGCTCATACGGTGACGGATGCGCCGGTGAGCCCGCTACGCGTGAACGAATCGGCAATCCTGAAGGAAGAGCAGTGGCTGAAGGTGCTGACCGCTAACGCGGCTCTGGGAACGACTGCGAGCTACGCCCAGGTGGGCCTGCTGGCAGATGAGCTGCATCTGAATACTGCAGTGATTGATGAGAACTATGAATCCCTGATGAAGCGTTTCCGTACTCTGGCTGAGCTGGATTTGAAGAACGAGAGGGTGCAGCAGATTCACCTGAATATTCAGTTGGCTCCGGAGAAGGCACTGAGCCTGCCCTCGGGTGCGCAGTCGAAGATTTCGGTGAGTGTTGCCGAGTCTTCGCGTGTGGCAACGGTCACTGATGTGTTGTCGAAGGCTGCCACGAAGAAGGAGCTCAACACTTTGGCGTCGTTCTCACTGGTGTGGAATGCTCGCGAGAAATATCCGTCGGCGAGCCAGCGGGATGGGTTTAAGGTGGGTTTCACGGCTCCTGAGTCGAAGGAGGAGACTGCGAAGGAGGCACAACGCACTGCGGTTCGTAAGTACCTGCAGGAAGTTAGTGCCTCCCTGCAGGCTCTGACGAAGCGTGAGGCGACAGTGCCGGGTGAGGTTATTACCTAAATCCCTCAGTAATGTGATGGGTTTAACTAAAAAAATGCACCTGAGGATTTGGTGAAGTCGTAAAAGGTGTTATAGACTAGTAGGGCACCACGGGGGCGTGGCGCAATTGGTAGCGCATCTGCTTTGCAAGCAGAGGGTTAGGGGTTCGAGTCCCCTCGCCTCCACTTTCCGGTGATTATAGCAAGAGGGAAACGCCTGGCTCCATTCCGAACCCAGAAGCTAAGACTCTTTGCGCCGATGGTACTGCACTTTTGAGGGTGTGGGAGAGTAGGTTATTGCCGGTTTATTTTTGAACCGAGAACCCCATGTTGAAAGACATGGGGTTCTTTGTATATCCGGGTATCTCAGGGAAATACAGCAGGGTGCACCCAAGGAGATTTAGTGCTCTATCTCTAGCGCCTCCTTTTGCCTCTGCCCCCCCCTAAAAAAATAAATAAATAGCCGCCCACCAGAGCACAACTCTAGCGGGCGGCTATCTTTCATAAAGCACTCCCTCACGCCGCTAGCGGCGTCTCAGAACGTGTAGAGAGGAAAAACGGGGAATATAACGCTTATGCGTTCTTCCAGGGGTCCTCCACGGGGCGAGCTGCGTTATAGGCTGCAGCGCCCGCAACACCCAGAGCAACCAGCAGACCCAGGAACGCCAGCCCCTTACGGGGGCGCTTGCCGCCGTTACGCTCAATACGAGCCAGTTCCTTCTCAGCGGAACGAACGGTCTTCGCGGTAGCCTTACGAGCCTTGTTCAGGGCCTTCTTGTTGCCGGTCAGCTTCTCAGCGAACATCTCAGCGGTCTTGCCTTCCAGCGCGGATTCAACAGCAGCCAGAGAAGAGACGATAGCCTGAGCCTTAGCGGCCTTGCGTGCCTTACGCTTCTTGCAGCAGAACATAGGGTGACCTCCATCGGTTAAAATGCGCTAGCAACCAGAAAACGCCGCCGCGCGCGTAGTGTTCACCTCTCAGGATATTCAATTCCCGCCCAAAAAGCCCGCTCAACGGTGCGCCCGGGGCGAAAAAATATGTTAGATGGCGAATGAGCACCGCCCCGTGCCACAATAGAGCCATGACTAATGCAACTGCTAAGGCAACTATCCACACTAACTACGGTGACATCATCGTCGAGCTCTTCGGCAACCACGCACCGCTGACTGTTGAAAACTTCATCGGCCTGGCTGACGGCTCCCGTCAGTGGAAGCACCCCCGCACCGGTGAAATCATGAACACCCCCCTGTACAAGGACGTCGTGTTCCACCGCATCATCAAGGACTTCATGATTCAGGGTGGCGACCCCCTGGGCATGGGCGTTGGTGGCCCCGGCTACCAGTTTAAGGACGAGATTCACCCCGAGCTCTCCTTCTCCAAGCCCTACCTGCTGGCAATGGCTAACGCAGGCCCCGGCACCAACGGTTCTCAGTTCTTCATCACCACCGTTGAGACCCCCTGGCTGAACGGTCGCCACACTATCTTCGGTGAGGTTACCGATGAGGCATCCAAGAAGGTTGTTGACGCTATTGAGGGCGTTGAGACCGGCTTCCAGGACCGCCCGGTCAAGGACGTTGTCATCTCCTCGATCGATATCGAAAAGCTCTAACAAACCCGATCAGAAAGCTCATACAAGCATTCTGCTGAAGGTATTGAGAAAACACGTATAGTTCAGGGGCCCGCCAGGATTCTTCCGGTGGGCCCCTGCGCTTATATGCCCACATACACCACCTTCGGATGAACTGGTACACAACCTTTGGAGGTTCAGTGGAGAACTTTCCCAACTACGCAGGCTATGCACAGACCCCCACGGTCTGCATCAACCACCCCAACCGCGTGAGCTACGCCCAGTGTGGGCGCTGCAATCGAACTGTCTGCGGCGAATGCCAGGTGGCACTGGACGTGGGGATGGTCTGCCCCGATTGCTACCGCGATCTCACGGGCGGCAGCTCGAAGGCGCAGGGCTCCTTCCTGGCGCACCATTGGCATATTAGCTACACGCTCATTTTGATAACCGCTACGATTTACGGCCTGCAACAGATCATCCCCAGCCAATGGGTCGTTAAACATGGCGCCATCTGGTGGCCCTACGTCCAGCACGGCGAGTACTACCGCATCATTAGCTACGGTTTTCTGCATTCGCAGAATGACCCGATGCACCTGGTGTGGAACGTGATTAATCTGTTTATCTACGGCGTGTCCCTCGAACGCATGATGGGCCGCTGGAAGTTCCTCTTCGTGTATCTGGGCTCAATCGTCTTTGGAGCCATCGGCGTGTATGTATTGGCTCCTGCAACCAGTGTGGTGGGTGCCTCCGGAGGTATTTTTGGCCTGATGGGTTCGTTCTTGACCCTACTGATCATCATGAAGCAGAAGGACACCGCCCGTGTGTTTGCCATGATTACCGCGGTAAATGTCATCTATAGCCTTTTGGCTTCGTCAAATATTTCCCACGCGTGCCACGCGGGTGGCTTTATAGGCGGCGTACTGCTGACGCTGCTACTTTTTCCTTTTGCGAAGAAGCCCGAGTCCTCGAATCCGCTGCCGTAAAGCCCTCAAGAGTGGCTCAACGGCAGGTATTGAGCCTGAAAAACCGCGAAATCCGACACTGATATACGTTATCCACAGTAGTTTTCCACACTGTGTATAACTACATTCGTGTAATTCCACGATTGTGAGTGTAGGTTAAAAATCTGTAGATACAGGCTAAAACAATCGAATTACACAGGCTGAATTACACGGGTGTAAGAGTTTTCCCCAGATTTCTCCACAGATGTGGAAAACTTTAAACACCAGGGTGTGTGTAATTACAAAAAATTCCGGTGCTATGCACCGGAGAAAATAAAAAGTGCCCGGACAGATCAACTTTCCGGGCACTTTCACGTATCGAGCCCCTCACGGGGCAAAGAAGCAGCGGGCGCGAACCTAATTTGCCTGAGCCTCCGCCTCCTCAACCTCCTCGGGAGTGAGCTCCACACCGGTGTACAGACGGAACTGCTCAGCAGCCTGCAGAGCAATCACCTCACCGCCGTGAATAACTTCCTTACCTGCCGCGCGAGCTGCACGCACCAGTGGAGTCTCAACGGGCATCGCCACCACATCAAAGACCACCTGCGCCTCAGCAATAGCCTCCTGCGGGTAAGACAGCTCCTCGCTCTCCTCACCGCCAGCCATGCCAATCGGAGTTACGTTCACCAGAATTGGCGCTCGCAGATTGCCCACCTCCGGTGCCCAGGCGTACTCGTAACGCTCAGCCAGCGCACGGCCGGTCTTCTCGTTGCGGGCTATAATCATGCCCTGCGAGAAGCCTGCGTCAAAGAACGCGCCAGCCACAGCCGCCGCCATACCGCCCGAACCACGCAGCAGGAACGGTAGCGACGGATCCACATTATGCGAACGCAGCAGGGAAGCTACCGCAATCACATCCGTGTTGTACGCTTTCAAGAAGCCGTCAGTGTTCATAATCGTGTTTACTGCACCAATAACCGCAGCCGAGTGATCCATATCGTCTATCAGCGGAATAACAGCCTGCTTGAACGGCATAGACACCGAGCAGCCGCGAATACCCAGTGCACGCACGCCGGCGATAGCACCCTCAATATCAGTGGTGGTCATCGCCTTGTATAGGTAATCCAGACCGTGCTTCTCATACAGATAGTTATGGAACTTAATGCCGTGATTTGACGGATGACCAGACAGAGAAATACAGATCGCCGTATCGCGGTTCAGCGCAGGGCGAGCCATCTTAAGCCTCGCCGCCAGCGTCGAGAGTGTTCTGAATCAGCTTCTTCACCTTGTTGCGGCTCACCAGGTCAGCAACCACAAAGTGGGTGTCGCCGGTGTCCACGGTGGGAACGATTGCGTTGCCGTCGTTGAGGGACTTCACGTGTGCCTCAGCCTGCGGGTCTTCCCAAATGTTGACCCAGGTAGCGTGGTCGCCCAGCTCACCCAGCTTAGAATCCAGAGCCTCGCAATAAGGACAGCCGGGACGCCAATAAATGACGACGCCGCCATCCTTCATGACCTCGCGCGCCTTCTGCTGATCGGACTGCTGACGTTCAAACATGGTTCCTCCATAGATGGGGTGCTCCGCGGTCTTCAGGAGGCGCTGAAACCTGCCTGAGAGCGTAGCTTAATAAAATTGACATATCAAGCATAGCCTGAGGTTACAGGGGTGGGGGAGAGGTCCTCATAGGGCGAACATCCGAGCAGTACCCCCCCCAGCCCGCGCAACACTCTCCCAGAAGTCTTCGCCCCGCGCTTTAACGGCATACGCCCCACACCAAGGTTGCCGGACCAATGATGCGGGGCGTATACAGTTCGCGAGAAAGTGCGAGCACTTGTGCTGAGTAAGAGTAAAAGAAGAGTGAAAACAGGCTACCCGGTGGTAACTGAAGCTGAGCAATAAGCCGAGTGAGTTGGTGAATGAAAGAACCTAGGTGGGGCAGAACGCCCCATTATTCGAGAGAGATGTTGAGCGAAAGCCTGAAATGCAAATCCAGAGGAATGGTGCCCTACCCCATGAGGAGGTGAGGTAAGGCGCCAATCCAAAGGATGCTGTTACCTTACTTGCCGAACTTCTCGGTCAGCTTGGAGACGTTGTCGGTCACGACCTCTTCAACCTTGGCAATCTGCTCGTCGGTGACGACCTCCTTGCCAGCCGTGTCGTTGATAACTTCCTTAGCCTTGTCGAGACCCTGCTCAACGGTGCCCTTGATGTCGAAGCCCACGGGGGCCTCCTTTCTGCACTTTCGCGCTCTAAGCCTCACTTGTGGTGAGGGGTGATTCGCCGTGCTGGCGAAATCGGAGTGTAATGCTTTGGTAGACGAAACCTGCAAACTGGGTTTATACCTGACGGTAGAACCCAAGTGCAGATACTATCCATGTGCCGGATTATGCGCATTGAAACTTTACAGCTCACGGATTGTGTCCGTCGATAGATAAGTCTACATACCCGCGAGGGAAAGAAAAACCACCCTCAGAAAACGTGACACCACTTTTGATCAATGACCAAAAAAATTATAGCTTATCAGCGCGTTATTACGGGGGATAAACGGAGGAAATTTGCAGAGATTCGCAGGAAACTTCCAGCTATGAATCTCGTTCAAACCCCGAAAAAATGCCTCTATGACACCCCGCCGATTTATGACAGACCTCAGCACCCAATCTTACAACACCGGAATATCTGTAGGATCAGCGCCCGCAGCCCAATCATGAGACGCCGCAAAACCAGCAACCATCGGCAAAAAACGAGGCGCTGCATAACCCCGCACCGCATATGCAGTAGCTACCGCATCCGCGGTGACCTCCAGCTGAGAGGTCGGAATCAGCGCCATCACCGCGCCACCAAAACCGCCACCCACAATACGGGCACCCAGCGCGCCCTGATCCAGACACACCTGCACCGCAACATCAATCTCAGGGCGAGAAACACGCAACTCATCACGCATCGACACAAAGGACTCCATAAAAATACGGCCCGCCTCCTCAAACGCCGCATAACCCAACTCATCAGTATGCTGCAACAGATAGCTCGCACGACCCACCAGAGTCATATCGTGGAACGCATGACGTACCCAACCACGTGGGAACGAACACGGACGACCCGCGTCCTCGAGAGCATCCAGGGCACGATTCACCGAAGAATCCACCAAATCAGCACGCCACGCCTTCGCCACACGCGCATCCATACCCCCGCAGGACAAATCCTGTGGCAAAGCATCACGCAAAAAACGCAGACCCAAAGCGTCAGCGCAAGCCTCAGACGCCGCACGACGAGCCGCAAAACCGCCATCCGTCAGCTCATGTGGAGTGTTCGTATCAATCACCAAAAAACTCAGACCATGCTGGGCAATATCCACCGCAACCGGCTCAATCGAAAAATCACGGAAATCAACCACCAGAGCCTGCTCCGGATGCGAACGCAACGATGCCGTCTGATCCAGGCCACCCGTATGCGCGCCAGCTACCTTATTCTCAGCCGTAATGCACACCTGAGCCAGACGCGCACGCAATGCATCACTATCAGCCGGGGTAGCATCCGCCTCCGGGCAATCCTTACGCACCGGACACGAGAGTTCTAACAACGCCAACGCAGTAGAACACTCCAAAGCCGCTGACGACGACAAACCGCCACCCACCGGAACACGAGAATTAATCAGTAGGTCAGCACCAAACTCATCGGGCAGCATAATATCCCTGCCGCCCTCCTGATTCATCGCCCACGCAACACCCGCCACATAGGTGAACCAGCCCTTCAAATGACCCGGCTGAATATCGCGAATCACAACCGTGCGCTCATCGCCGGGCATCTGTAAAGAAGCCGCACGCAACACGCCATCACGACGCAATGCACCCGCCACATAGGTGCGGTACGGCAGTGGCATCGGCAGGCACGAACCACCCAAAAAATCAATGTACTCGCCCAAAAGATTCAGACGCCCAGGCGCAGACCACACACCATCCGGCTCATAACCATACGCAGTAATAAACTCCTCACGTACACGCGCAATCTCCGCACTATGGTCCGGAAGAGCCGCCCACTGGGCGGTAGCGGTCATCGACATGGAACACCTCTAATCAAGCCCCAACAGGGCACCAAGACATAAACGACACCCCGCCCATACCCGATACACTCCGGATATAAGCACCTGTCATATCTAGACTAAAACAGAAAACCAGCGAACATCGACTCAGTCACCAAACCGCACCGGTATCAGAGTGTGGCAGGGCACTCAAAGCCAACGCATGCAAAAGCCCCGCACCCCACAAGGGGGCAAGGGGCACCATACATAACTAATAAACCAAAAGAAGGGTCAAGCGATTACGCATCCTGCGTATAGGGCTCCTGCACCACCATTATCGTGTCAATGGCAGATAGCAGATCCTGACGGTAACGGGTAAACGCATTCTCAATCAGAGGAACATCGCCACTCGCCACAGCCTCCTGAGGCGAAATCAGCGGCAGAGTCTGATACTCCTCCACCAGGCTCAACGCAATATGAGTCAGCAAACGAGCACGACGCAGCGCCTCCGCATGACCCAAACCAAGCGCCTGGAACTCATGAGCCATCGCCACCACCGGCTTCAACTCACGCGGGTGCAGAGTCAAACTCAAGCGCACCACCTCAGGGCATTCACGAATCGGGTAGAGCAGGGAGAACAGCGTATCGCCGCGGTGAATCATTGAAGCACGAATAGCCTCCGGATTCGCTTCAGCCTCCTCAGACATCGACTTCGGGGCACGAGCCAGAATATAATCCGCCAACAGAATCAGAAGCTGCTGCTTATTCTTCACGTGGTAGTACAGAGCGCCGGGAGCCACGTGAAGCTCCTGAGCGAGTCGGCGCATGGAAAGGTCCGCCAAACCGTAGGTCGCCAAGACCTCGTAGGCGGTATCTAGAATCTTTTCACGGGAAAGTACCACTCTTTCATTTTAGGGTGTTCAAATCTGTAACGTGAGCAAGATGCACCCCACCGCAAACAAAAATCGCGCAAATACACGGCATAACCTCAAAAATGAATGTCGATTCTCACCCACCCGGAGCGAACGTTTCGCGTTTCAAGGGTAGTTTTGCACCAGAGCGCACCCCAAGAAGCAGAGAAAAACAGCCACTCCCACGCTCTTGGCATAAAAACACGTCTTAAACCGCCCAAAACCGCCAAGACAGGCAAACCTCGCGGGCGCACAGGGCAAAAGGGGGTGTTTAATATTCGGTATGAGCAACGCATTTTCTGAACTAATCGAGCGCGCCACCGCAGGCGAAGGCCTCAACCGCGAAGAAATCCACACCCTCCTCGTGGACGGTGAAGGCCAGGACTTCGCTCTCATCGAGGCAGCCTCCGTAGTGCGCCGCAACGAATTCCGCAACATGATTGCGATCCACACTAAAGATGAAGCGCTCGCCGATGCGCTGGGTACCCGCTCCATCGCCGTGGAATCCTACGAAGTTCTGGATATCTCCCGCGACATCGACTCCGAAGAACTCGCGGCAGCCATCGAACGTATTGCAGAATCCTCCGCAATCGGCGTGACCGTACTGCTGCCCGAAAATGCAGTGCCCATGATGCTCATGCGCGTACTGTCCATCCTGCGCCTAGCAGCACCCGCCAAGGTCATTCACCTGCCCGAAGGCTACGAACAGTCCCTGCGCTCGCTGACCTCCCTCGCAATGCACGTGGTCAGCGCTATCACCATTACCGACGACATCGAGCAGTGGCCCATGGTCAACGAGGTGCTCAAGGCACTACGCCACGGCGGCATCGTCATTTCCGGCACCGGTGGACGCGACGCTCTCGCAGGTTACCTGCGCTACCTCTCCGACCTCGGCGTGGACCTCATGGGTCACCGCGACGCACGCGGCTCCGCCTGCGGCTCGGTTGACGGTGGCGGCTGCGGTTGCGGTTCGGGTGGCTGCGGTAGCCACGATGAGCCGGCACCTTCCACCGGTGGTTGCGGCTGTGGCTCGGGCGGATGCGGTTCCTCCGCTGAAGCTCCAGCTGAGCCTCACGGCCACTCCCATGGCGGCTGCTGTGGCGGCCACGACGAGCCCAAGGAAGAAAAGGGTGGCTGCTGCGGTAGCCACGACGAGCCCGAGCCGGTTGTGGAGGAAGCTCCCGTTGGTGGTTGCGGCTGTGGTGCTGGCGGTTGCGGCTCCAAGTAGCCCGCTAAAGGTAACTACCCTAATCGATATATTCTAAATATGGAATTTTCCCCTGAATAACCTGCCGAAAAGCAAGGATATTCAGGGGAAAACTCTATATTCCACACAAGACATTAGGCTTAGAGGTAAACAAAACCACAATAAACGCTACAAAACCCCATATCCCAAAAGCGGTATGCACCGCTCCGGTAGAGTAGAAAGACGTAGCCGACTAATCCTAGCCGCGCGAAAGGAACAATACCGGACTAATGCTTTACCTCTCCGTTATCGTCATCATCCTCATTGCGACCGTGTTCATGGTCAGCGTCGGTGATCGACTCAACCTCCCCTGGCCGGTCATGATGACCCTGCTCGGTGCCGCCGCGCTCTTCATCCCCAACCGACCGGACCTTACTGTCGACAGTGACATCATCCTGCCAATCTTCCTTCCGCCACTGCTGTGGGCCATTGGCGTTAAATTCTCCTGGGGCACCCTGCGTCGCCGCTGGAAATCCGTACTGCTCTACTCGGTACTGCTCACCACCGTCTCCGCCCTGGCAATTGCCGGCGCCACCATGTGGTGGGTCCCCGGCATGACCACCGCCGTCGCCCTTGCTGTGGGCGCAGCCGTTTCCCCACCCGACCCCGTCGCCGTGGAGGCAGTGGCTGAGCCCGTAGGTATTCCCCGCCGCCTCATCGGCACTCTGCAGACCGAAGGTAGCTTCAACGACGCTATCGCAATCGTTCTTTTCCACGCCGCAATCCACTCCATGACCAGCGGCCACCACATTGACCCGCTCTCCGTTGCCAAAGACTTTGTGCTTGGCTCAATCCTGGCGGTCATTATTGGTTACATCTTCGGTTGGCTCGGCGGCTACGTTCGCCAGCGTGCCCACGACGTGGTCACCAGCAACGCCGTGACCCTCGTGATTCCCTTCGGTGCCTACCTCGCTGCTGAAAGTGTGCACGCCTCCGGCGTTATTGCCGTGGTTATCGGCGCTATCCAGTTCACCAGCACCAAGTACATGGCGGCACTTGAAGCGGAAGAACGCCTCTCCTCCACTTCCTTCTGGCAGATTATTGAGCTGCTCATGACCGGTGTCGCCTTCGGTCTCATTGGCCTGCAGGAAAGCAACATTATCGCCACCGCCGACCCCTCCCGCATCACTGGCCTCCTCGCTGACGGTGCCCTGGTCGCCCTGGTCGCCATCCTGGTACGCCTCATTTGGTTTACCATTGTCTGGCTGGCAGGACGCAAGAGCCCCACCCACGAGGGCGCCCCCGAAAGTTTCGCCGAAGTTATCGTCATGACCTGGTCCGGCATGCGAGGCCTCGTGACCCTGATTCTTGCTCTGTCCATCCCCGTGGTCAACGGCACTGAACAGGTCCGCCAGGATGCTATCGTCATGATGCTCTCCGTACTCTTCTTCACCCTTGTGCTGCCCGGCCTGACTCTGCCCATGCTCGTGAAGGTCCTTGGCGTGCGGGCTAACCATGAAGAAGAAACTGCAGTACCCGAACTGCTCAAGATTGCGCAGGACGCCGCCCTTGAAGCACTGCAGGCAGAGGCGAAGGCAAGCACCGACCCTGAGACCTACGCTCGCGTGATGGAAATGTGCTCCGCCATTACCCGCCGCGATGAAATCAGTGAAGCACTGCCCGAAGAATATAAGCAGCACATGGAGAAGATCAAGGGCAAGAGAAATGACTTCGTGCGCCTGCGTGACGCCGCCCTCGTCGCCGCGCAGAACGAGGTCATTGCGGCACAGGACCGCTACGACTCCCACGACGTGACCCGCGTGGTGCGTAAGCTGGACATCCTGGCGCAGGCTGAAAGCATCCGCTCCTCCGGCGTGTTCATTCTGCCCGCTATGACCGCCGGCGCGGTCGCTATGGAACGCTACAACCTCTGGAAGAAGTACCAGGGCACCTTGAGTACCCGCGCAATCCCCGTGGTGGAGAACGCGCCCGCCTCGCCCCTGGTCACCAGCGAGGTAACCCCCAAGTCCTAGCGGGAACCCTCACCGCGTACCCGAACGCCACGTTTCTGCCCCTGCCTACCGCCCGCAAGTTAGAATGTCCTTCCTCTTTAGCTCACAGGCGATAGACGGGGGCAGAGGCAGATTAAGCCTCAACTATCACCTAAAATGAGACAGGAAACGTAGTGAACGTACGTTAGCTCTCTCAAACTCACGAATACATTGAAAGTAGATATGGACTTCAAGACTCTCTCGCCTGCGTACCTGACCTCCCTCGGCGTGATTTTTTGTGGCGCGCTCATGGTCGGATCCTCTATTCCCTGGCTTCTTTGGTTCGGCTGGATCCTTCTCATCCTTGCATTGGGTCTGAACGTTCTTGCTTTTCTGCTGTCCGTGGGTAAGGCGAAGGGTAACCCGACTCCCGCACTGGTTACCAACCTGGACGGTTTCGAGTCCTCCGTGGAGAACCGCATCCGCGGGCGCGCTGAGCACCGCCGCGAAGAACGAGAAGCAGCTGAGCACGAAGCTGCTGAGCAGTCAGTGGAAGCAACCGCAGAGGCTGATCAGGAAGTGGCTCCAACTGAAGCTGCTGAGGCTGTTGAGGCAACCGAGCACGCTGAAACTGCAGAGGCTACCGAGGTTCGTGAGGAGGAGCCCACCGAGTCCCAGCCGATTGTTGAGCGTGCCCCCGGTCGCATGAGCGTTCTGCCCTCGCGCCACCGTTCGGGTCGCGCCCCTAAGCCTCGCTCCAACGCACGCTAGGTAGGTCGGTAGTGAATACGAAGTTTTTGCTCTCCCCGGCGTATCTCGCCTCTATCGCCCTGATGCTTTCCGGAGCGGTACTTTCCGGTGGTCGGTTCATGCTGATCGGTTGGATTCTGTGCATTGTGGGTGTCTGCCTGAATGCCATGACCCTGGTGGTGCTGACGAACCGCGAGCAGCTGTACACCCTTGACGCGAAGGTAACCCGAGGCACCCGCCGCAGCTTTGATTACCGCCCCGCTGTGGTGCAACGAGTGGACGAGGCTCCGGCTGCTGGCGACACCCCGGTCACTGAGGAAGCAGACGAAGAATCCGCGGAGTCTGTCGAAGAAGCCGCAGAAGAGCACGTTGAGGCACCCGAGCAGAAGACCAACTAGGGTGTATTCCCCTAAGACATAAAGACCGTAACCGCCTCCCCGTATGGGGCAGTGGTTACGGTCTTTTGTATTGTGCCTCAACGTTCACCTCACTCGACGCTAGGCGAATACTTTTTGGAGGGGGGGAGAGGCGAGTTAGCGCAGCGGGGTCTTTAGCGCTGAGTGCCCAGCTTCTGTGCCGCGAAATCAGCGTACTCCTGCACATGTGCACGAGCCTGCTTGGTCAGCGCCTTATTCTCATCTAGGATGCGCGCTGACTGCGCTGCCATCAGCTCCAGATATTGGCGGTCGCGGGTCTTTTTCCATGCGGTGCGTGCCGCCTCCAGCTCCGCAAAATCGTTGAGCACCTGACGCTGCATTGTGTACCGCACCCACATGAGCGCCAGAATCAGCACCAGCGGGATGAGGCACGCCCAGCTCTGCCACAGTCCGTACAGTGCCGCCGTAATAGCGCTCAAAATAATCAGCGCCGGGGAAATCGAGACGATGGGGGAGTTCGGGCGGCTCTTCTGGTTCTTCACGAGTGATTCACGCGCCATAGCGCGGAAGGTGTCAGAGAAGCTGGATAGGTCGTAAGACTGGGCAGAATCGACCTGCGAGCTCTTCTGAGACTGGCTCTTGGGATACTGATACTTGCCGGTCTGGTTCTTACGGGGCTGAGAAGCGGAAGGGCACATAGAAAACCTTACGGGGATACACGGGGAGTAATGGGAAAGTGGGTGTTTCACATGAAACGGGGGGAGTAGGCGGCGAGTACACGCGAGAGAAGCGACAAGTACACGGAAGCGGCTGGCAGGCGTTCAGTACTTGCCGCGCCTGAACGCCACCTCGGGAGCTTCTACAGGGAAGTCTCAATAAACTCGTACGCCTTATCCACACAATCGGTGGTGACAGCTTTAACATCATCGGGGGAGTAACTGAACGACGCCGAACGGTCAGCGTAGCGGTGCATGTCGATATCGTTCCACGAATCACCAATCGTATGCACTTCATAGGAGCTACCCGGACGCTCAGTCTGTAGGTACTCCACCAGATGCTGCAGGCCGGTGCCCTTGGTGCAGGTGGGCGGCACAATATCCAGGAAATCCTGGTTCTTATGGCAGTCCACCGAATCACCAAAACGCTCCAGAATCCAGGTGTACGCTGCCTGGCGGACCTGCGCATCCGGAATCCATAGGGGCACACCCACGTACTCGTGGTTCTGCAGGTCATTAGCCGGTAGGGGAGTGAACTTCGGCAGAATATTCGTCGAGGACCCCACCCTATCGCAGAGGCTGTAATCGTTATCCAAGGTGGTCGCGAATAGTGCCACGCCGTCCACCGTGCTGAAATGCTCGTAGCACGCCTGCACAATACTTACCGGAAGAGGCTGATGGTAAATTACCTGGTACTGCCGGTCAGTAATCACCGCACCCGTGTACAGCACGTGGTAATCAAAGCGGATGGCGGTCGGGTTCAATGCCAGCTGAGCGGCAAAAATACTCTTACCCGTGCACGAGACCGCCAGGTTACCCTCCGCCTGCCAGCGGGCAATCGCCTGCTCATTGGCAGGGTCCACGGCACGGTTAAACAGGATCGTGCCGTCAAGATCGAAAGCCATCAACTTGGTCATCGAAACTCCTTCGCGGGAGGGCTGCGCCAATAGTTTGCATACACCGCACCCTGCATAAAACCTGCACAAAAATAGGGATGCGGTCGGTACCTCTCAGTGTACCGACCGCATCCCCTCCATATGAGATATAGCCTGTGAAATTCACGCCTTCACTGAAGAGTGAATGGGCTCATCCCCGAATTCTTAGAGAGCCAGGAAGCCCAGGTAAGAACCGAGGATACCCACGGCAAACAGGGCGAAAATCAACCAAATAGCGTTGACCTTCTTCTTCAGTAGCCACATGCACAGAAAGCACAGACCCAGCGACGCAAGGCCCGGCAGCAGATCGTTCAACACGGACTGAACGGTCACATCCACCATAGCGCCCGCCTGGTTCTTGTAGCTGGTCAGCGGCAACGGAATGTTCACACTTGTCCAGCGGTACACCAGCGCGCCCATCACGAACAGACCCATCACGGAAGCGCCCTGAGTGATCTTCTGCAGGGTATTACCGCCCGCCTCAGTCACAATCTGGGTACCCTTCTCATAACCGTACTTGAAGCCGTACCAGCGGGTTGCCCAGCGAATCGCGGTCAGACCAAAGAAGAACAGCAGCGGGCCTAGGATATTACCGGTCACCGCCAGGGAAGCACCCAGAGCAGCCAGCACAATACGTGCGGTACCCCAGTAAATCGGGTCACCGACACCAGCCAGCGGGCCCATCAGACCCACCTTCACGTTGGTGATAGCGGCTTCGTCAATGTCCTTACCGGCTGCCTTCTCACGTTCCATCGCAGCGGTCACACCCATAATCGAGGATGCAACCCACGGCTGGGTGTTGAAGAACTCCAGGTGGCGGGTCAGCGCCTCTGCCTGGTCTTCCTTCTTGGTGTAGAAGCGCTTAATCGCCGGAATCATGGAAACCGCGAAACCGATGGACTGCATACGCTCAAAGTTGAACGAACCAAGCAGGAAGGTGGAGCGGATGTAGGTTTCGACCTTATCGCGCTGTGTGAGCTCGGGAACTTCAACGAGCTCGACGTTCTTGTTCTCAGTCATGATGATGCTCCTTACTCGAGCTCGTTATCAAGGTCGTTTGCTGCGGCTGCCGGTGCTACGGCGGGTGCCTCACTCTTATGGAAGAGCGGGTTCAGCTGGGTGTACAGCAGACCCAGGCAAGCGCCCACAATACCGATAGCAACCAGGTTGAACTGTGCCTGACCGGACAGGGTTGCGATGAGGTCCTTTGCGCCCTCGGTGCCAGCAATTGAAATCGACTGGGTTGCCGGGATAGCGGCAGCAGCGATGAAACCAAGGAAGAAGAAGGGCATGAGAGCCTTCGAACGCATCATGTTTATAACCATTGCGAAACCGACCACGGTAATCATGCCACCGGCGATACGCAGACCGGTGGTCACCTCGGCAGGAATCATGCCCAGCAGGCGGGTCAGCTCATCGGAGCTAATCAGAGCCACAATAGCGGTCGGAATAGCAACACGTAGACCCTGTAGAGCCATACCGCTGATATGCATCAACTCAATACCGCGGAAGTTTGCCGTCTTCGCGAAATTATCAGCCTGATGCTGGAAGAACACCGTAATGGTACGAACGAAAATGGTCAGAACCTGACCTGCTGCAGCCAGCGGCACAGCAATAGCAATACCGGTGGTGATGTCCTGGTGACCCTGAATCACAACGACAGCGGAGATGGTGGATGCCAGAGCCGAGTCGGGAGCCATCGCCGCACCGACATTCATCCAGCCCAGGGCGATGAGCTCCAGTGCGCCACCGAGCATAATGCCGGTAGTCGGGTCCCCCAGTGCGAGGCCCATCAGGGTACAAGCGACCAGAGGGCGGTGGAACTGACGCTCGTCCACCACGGATGCGACGCCCGCAATGAACGCCACGAGAACAACGAGAATAAACGTCAGGGCGCTCATGCGTCCAGGCCTTTCTGCTTGAGGATCTTTTTCAAATCAACCGGGGAATGGTTGGGCAGCTGCTGCACCGTCAGCTTCACACCGCGCTTAATAAGTTCACGGTAAGCATCCAGATGCTCCTCGGAGGCGTACACCGCGTCCGAAAGCTGAACCATACCGGTCTTGAAGGTGACGCCACCAACGTTCACTTCGTTGATTTTGACACCTTCGTCGAGCAATCGCACCACGTCAACGGGGGATTCCACGACGAACATGGTCTTCATGCCGGTGTACTTAGGGTTGTTGTACACGCGGCCCGCCTTAGCGATGTCCAGGACGTTGGTCTTCACGCTGGTCGGTGCGACCTGCAGCAGCAGGGACTTGCGCAGCTGATCGTGTGCCGCATTATCGGATGCCGCGATGAAGGTCTGCGGTGCGATATGGGGAACCCAGGTGCCTGCCACCTGACCGTGAATCAGGCGGGAGTCGATGCGGGTGAAGATAGCGTCCATGGTGCCGCCGGGAACCTGTTGAGCAGCCGGAACCTCGACCGCCTTGGTCTCTGCGGGCTTCGCCTCGGCGGGCTTAGTGGCTACGGGCTGGTTTGCCTCCTGGAAGGAGCGAATACCCTTAGTGCCAGCCTTGTGAGCCTTAGCGACCAGGGACTTGAGGGTTGCATTCTTACGGCCTGCGCTGGAGATGACCTCGATAAGCATCGGTACGTTGACACCGGAGACGACGTCGACACCTTCGCGGGTGGCTGCAAACTGCACACCGGCGTTGTAGGGGCTACCGCCGAAGAGGTCGACCAGCAGCAGGGTTTCTTCTGCTTCAGATGCCTCAACTATGCGGGTGTACTCTTCGATGAGATCTTCGGGGCCCTGACCCGGCAGGAACGTGACCGGGTGGACGTTTTCGAAGTTACCGAGGATCATGCCGGCGGTCTTCAGCAGAGCCGGAGCCGACTCGCCGTGTGCCGCCACAATGATAGTGACCATAGTGGTCCTCTCGTGTTCGTGACATGGTGTGTAGTGGCCCATGAGGAGCCTCATAATTCTCAGATAGTAACACGTATATTGTGTGTTTTGTGGGGTTTTTCTGGCTATGCACACTTTAGGTTCGGGTGACATTTTTTCAAGTGTTGGAATATGGGTTTTTGGTGTCAAAACACGTATTTATTGCCGGGGTACAAAAAATTTAAACAGAAAACCGAAAAAAGGTTGCCGGTGAGAAGGGTCGGGTGTTTTTTCGTGAAAAATCGAGAGTCTTGGCATCTCGCAAGCGGGCTGACGAGGTGCTTGGTGCGCAATATTTGGATCGCAAGGGTGCGAGAAAAAGATTTACAATGAAAATATCGAATAAAAAATCGGCGCACAGATCAAAAGGTGTGGGATTTATAAAAAACCCACATGTTCTTGCGGCCTGTCCACAGAATGATATTTCTGGAATGTGCCGACATGAACCATCATTTAAAAATTTAAATCAATGCGCTAATGCGCGAAAAACCCGGTAAACAGCATTTTAGTGACAGGTTGTATATATAAATAGCAGCTCACTTTTGAATAGCACGTTCCGCCTGGTAACACCTCTCTAAAACCTTCACTCCCAAATCCCCCGCCCGAACTCCTCACCAGGATTCAGAAGTATAGAATTCGGGGTATATATTTCAGAGCATAGAAAAAGCGACCGAGAGCCCCCGGTTGCTTTCTGTACATGCGCTACGCGTTAATGCCCCACATATCCCGTGCCAGACGCGCAATATGAATCGTCAAATACGTCAACTCATCACGAGTCAGGCTCTGCTTCAACTGCATCTGCAGTACCAACAAAACCTTCTGTGCACACGCGTAGGCGCGCGGTGCATCCGCACGAAGAGCCGCCAACAAACTCGGCTGCGACACCTCATCAACATCCTCCGTGCGATTTGCGGAGGCGCGGCTCGCCCGCACAAATAGGTACCGTAGATGCGTCACAAAACGTGCCGCGCTCATCGAGTCGGGATTAATGGTCCGCTCATAGCTTGCCTCAATAATTTCAAAAACCTGCGCGAAAACCTCAGTCATGCGGAATGCCTGAGACATATCCGCTGTCGCAAATTGTGCGTTGACAAGGTGCAACGCCAAAGGAATAGCCTCATTCGGGTCTAGCTCAACCTGCAGGCGCTCGCGAACCATCTTCAAAACCGCGCGGCCGTACTCCACCTCGCGCGGGTAGAGAACAGTCACCTCCGGGGCAAGCGGATACTCCACCCCAACTCCATCACGCGCACGAACCACCGCATAGTGCAGGTGATCAGCCAGCGGAAGAATAAACGAGTTCGATAGCTCCAACACACCCTCGACGCGCACCTTCGACTCCAGAAGTGTGGCAATCGACAGAATCTCCGCCGGAATCTCAGACAGGGTCATACTCAGACGCTCACCCGACATGCCCTGCTCCGGCACAAAGGTCTGCTCCACCGCAGACGGGTCAATCAGCTGACCCTTACGCTTACCAAAAGCAATGCCGCGACCAATCATCACGGACTCCTTGCCGTAATGATCCACAGTGAGGACAACATTATTGTTATAAATGCGGCTAATGCGCATGCGTCATCCTCCTTCATGGGTGTTGGGTCGCCAGAACAGAAACGGCAAAATCAAAAGATACGCAAGGTGATTGAGTGTTACCTAAGCTAGTACAAATTCTACCGAAAGTTTGAAACCGT
Organism: Rothia sp. 110740021-2; assembly: GCF_054263775.1. Classification (NCBI taxonomy): domain Bacteria; kingdom Bacillati; phylum Actinomycetota; class Actinomycetes; order Micrococcales; family Micrococcaceae; genus Rothia; species Rothia sp. 110740021-2. The sequence continues at coordinate 54,484 of NZ_JBSZFE010000001.1, forward strand.
CATAAAGGGTTAACGCGCAAATGTGGGGTAAAGCTGTGTCCCAACTGTGATGAGGGTAAACATTCCATAAGTTTGCGGCTGAAAACCGACTCCCGCCCCGCTGCGAACCCTAAATCGCGATACCCTTAATCACATGAGCAGTAAAGCAACCGAAATCGCAAAGAGTCTTCCCGCGCTAGAGCACCCGGACGGTAGTCCCATCCGCGCCCTCGTTGTTGACGACGAGGAGATGCTCAAAGAACTCGTCAGCATGGGTTTGAAAATGATTGGCTGGGATGTGCAGTCCGCAGGTGATGGCCCCTCCGCGCTCGCGATTGCCCGCGATTGGCGTCCCGATGTGCTCGTGCTGGATATTATGATGCCCGGCTTCGACGGCCTTGAGTTGCTCTCCCGTATCCGCAAGTTCTACCCCGAAGTTCCCTGCCTCTTCCTGACCGCTAAGGATTCAGTCGATAACCGTATCGAAGGCCTTGCCGCCGGTGCGGACGACTACGTGACCAAGCCCTTCTCCATGGAAGAAGTTATGATTCGTCTGCACCGCCTGGTGCAGCGCTCAGGTGTTGCTGCCATTGACGACGCTGAGCTGGTCGTCGGCGATCTGGTGCTGAACCAGGACACCCGCGAGGTGACCCGCGGTGGTGAGCAGATCAACCTCACCGCAACCCAGTTCGACCTGCTGCGCTACCTCATGGAGAACGCGAAGCGCGTGGTCTCCAAGAGTCAGATTCTTGATAATGTCTGGAACTACGATTTTGGTGGTCAGGCAAATATTGTGGAGCTGTACATCTCGTACCTGCGTAAGAAGATTGATGTGGGCCGTGAACCAATGATTCACACCGTGCGCGGTGCTGGTTACGTGCTACGTCCCGCCGTCTAAGTTTATTCTCTGCTCTTCATATGGCGCGGTATAACACTCGGTTATGCCGCGCCATATCAGTTATATTCCGTATTTCGAATACAGAAAGAAAGGATGTTCGTGGGCTTCTACTCACCCGGTGAACCCGCCTCCCCGGATAACGAAGCAACCCGCTCCCTGCGCGCGGGTACCCCCGCACGAGACGGTGCCGCACCTTCCCGCACGAACTTCTTCGTGCGCCTACGCGCCGCCTGGAAGAGTATGAGGAACCCCGAGGCATCCCCCGAAGAACTCGGGTACGTGCCCCACCTTCGTTCGCGCCTTATCACCATCCTCGTGACAGCCCTCGGCATTGCATGCCTCATCATCGGCCTGTCCACCTACGTGACCCTGCAGAACTCCCTCTACCAGCAGGCACAAAGCGACCTCAAAGAAACCAGCCACCGCGTAGTGCAGCCGACCTCCCGAGACGGCAAGCGAGAAGAAGTGGACTGCAGTGACCTGCAGAAGAGCAGCTCCCTCTTTGCGCCCGGTCAGGCGTCCGGAACTATCATCACCTGCGTGGAATCCGAAGGTGCCGTAGAAGTCGCCAGCAAGCTCACCAAGGAGGGCACTGTACAAAACCTCTCCACCAACGACCAGGTAACCCTCGGAACCATGGCACTCAACGCCACCAAAGAGGAAGTCCGAGAGATCAAGCTGGAATCCGGCCTGTACCTCGTGAAAATCACCCCGAAGGCTAATAGCAGCGCCGATGCCCAGGTGGTTGGTATTCCGCTCGCCAACGTGCAACAGACTCTCACTATCTTCGTGATTGTGGTAGCCCTCGGTTCCATCGCCGTGATGGTTGGTGCCGGTGTAGCGGGCTCCTACATTATTCGCGGCACCATGAAGCCCCTGGAGCGAGTCTCCGCGGTGGCAACCGATGTGGCGCACCTGGACCTGGAAGAGCACACCATCTCCTCGGCGGTGCGAGTGGAACCGCGCGATTCCGACCCGCGCACCGAAGTGGGTGCCGTGGGCTACGCCCTCAATCAGCTGCTGGATAACGTGAACTCCGCCCTCGAGGTGCGCGAACGGACTGAACACCAGATTCGAGCCTTCATTGCGGACGCCTCCCACGAGCTGCGCACGCCCCTTGCCGCCATTAAGGGGTACTCCGACATGCTCCGCTGGACCGAGCCGCTCAGTGAATCCGGTAAATCCTCCCTGGCGCGTATCGACTCGCAGACCGAACGTATGTCACGCCTCGTGGAGGACCTGCTGACCCTCGCTCGCCTGGATGAAGGCCGTGAACCCAAGTTTGAGCTCGTCGATCTGACTGAACTGGTGCTTGAATGTACCTCCGACATGCAGGCTGCCGCGCGCACCCACGAATGGCACCTGAACCTATCCGACGAGCCGGTTGAGGTCGTGGCGGATCGATCCCAGATTCAACGCGTCATCTTGAACCTGCTCTCGAATGCCCGCAAGCACACCGATGAAGGTACGCGTGTGACTGCGGGCCTGGCTGTGGATACTGCACGCCGTGAAGCTGTAGTGACTGTGAGTGATAACGGTCCGGGTATTGCCCCTGACTTCTTGCCGAAGATTTTTGACCGCTTCACCCGCGCCGATAAGGCACGCTCCGGTTCGGTTGGAACCACTGGTCTGGGGTTGGCGATTGTGCAGGCGATTGTGCAGGCGCACGGCGGTTCGATTCAGGTGCAGAGCCAGCCTGGGCATACGGTCTTTACGGTGCGTCTGCCTTTAGAAGCGGCGCGCGCCTAATGCACCTGCTTGGTGGCTCGCTGAGCGGGTAGCCGGGTGAGCGCTCGAGGGTGGGGTGTGTTGTGCGCTCCTCACCCCTTTGGTGTGTTTTTTAGGGTGTTCTAGCGTTCTGGCAGGCTAAAATACTAAATCACATATTGATTAAACATTAAATCTTCACCTCAAGTTTATTGCCTCGAGTGCAAATATATGGTGAATCTAACCCCCAAATAGTTACTCTCAGTGAAACATTGCGCGTATTGTAAAAAGCATGGCTAATCTTGTTGAATCCCCCGCAAACATCACGGACAAGCGTTCCGCCCGCAAGGCAGAGAACCGCATTGCAATCGTTGAGGCAGCAGAATCCCTCATCCTTGAGGGCGGCTACGGCGCCCTCAACACAGAAGCACTCGCAGAACGCGCAGGCGTCTCCCGCCGCACCATCTTCAACCACTTCGCCTCCGTAGACGACGTGCTGGTCACCCGCATGAACCAGTACTTCAATCGCATCTTCGAAAAATGCGACTTCACCGTCTCCGGTGAAAACGCAAGCATGGAAGCCGAAATGCTCTCCATTGCCCGCAAGGTCTTCATGAGCAACACCCTCGAAGAGTACATCGCACCCTTCGTACACCTGCTCTACGCCCTCGAAATGGACAGCCCCGCGAAGTTCGAAGAATACTCGCACGTCATCCTTGAGCGCACCTACGACATCTTCCTCGAACAGTACCTCGCGGCATACCCCGACCTGCCCTACCTGCGCGTGGCAGTCTTCGCCTCCAACCTCTCCGAAACCATTGGTGAAGGCATCTACTACTACCTCACCCGCGCCGAAGAAATAACCGCCAAGGTCTCAGCGGAAGCCCCCGAAAGCATCCACCCCGAAGCGCTCGCCATTGAAACAATGCGCCAGTGCGTACTCGAAGCACTCGATTACCTGGGTCGTCTGGTCCAGGGCGAATTCGCAAGCTAAGCCCCATAGCTTCAACGCTCAAACACTCTCGCTCGGGCAACTCATGTACAGGTCCCCGGGGCGGGGTATTTTTTGCCCAAAACAGGTAGTAGCGTTCGTAGTGCGGGGCAAAACTGCTCGGTAAAACGGCAGGGCAAACACTACACGCACCCAACCACCTCACCGCTCCCTACTCTTCACTCAACTTCAAAGGACTAAATCATGGCTACATGGCTCTACCGTATCGGTGAAGCCGCTGCCCGTCGTGCATGGACTGTCATCCTCATCTGGGCACTCATCATTGCCGGTGTAGCGGGTGCCTATGCCGTGTTCCACGGCAAGCTCAGCAATACCTTCACCATGCCTGGAACGCAGACCCAGCAGCTCTCCGATGAGCTTGCACAGCGCTTCCCCAGCGCCAACCGCGGCTCCGGCCAGATCATTCTTACGACCGGTGATGGCACCGTCCTCACCGAAGAGCAGAAGCAGGCATTCTCCACCGCACTGCGTGCACTGCCCAGTGAGGTACCTTCTGTGGATGCGGTCACCGACCCGTTCACCACCACCTCCAAGCTTGCAGAAGCAAAAACTCGGCTCGACGAGGCGCACGCCAAAATTGACGCCGCCCCCTCCCAGATGGAGGACGGCAAAAAGCAGCTGAATACCGCCGCCTCGCAGCTTGAGGTAGGTATGAAGCAGATTGCCGACAACGAGAAGAAACTCGACGACTCACAAGCACAGATTAGTGCGGGTCAGGAGCAGGTCGCCTCTGCACAGAAGCAGCTGGATGACGCGCAGGCACAGCTGAAGGGCGGCTACGCCCAGGCGGAGGCGGCAGGCTCACCCGCCGCCACGATCGAGCAACTCGATGCTCAGCAAGCGCAGCTGACCGAGCAGCAGGATGCCCTCAATCAGCAACGCGATACCCTGACCGAGAGCCAGAAGCAGGTTGATGCGGGCCGTGCAGAAATTGCCTCTAAGAAGGACGAGCTGGCTGAGGGCCAGAAGAAGCTGGATGAGCAACGCAACCAGCTGCAGAAGACTGAGAGTGAGCTGCCGGCGCAGCGTGAGCAGTTAGAGCGCCAGCAGAAGCTCTACGACTTTGCCTCCGGCTACCGTATGGTCTCTGAGGATCAGTCCACGGCGATTGCGACTGTCTCGTTTAAGAAGAAGATTTACGAGGTGCCTTCCACTGAACTGCAGAAGGTCATGTCCAATCTCGAGTCGGCGAACCTGCACGGGGCGATCATCCAGTTTGACGTGAATCTGAGTGAATCCGCGCTAGGCGGCGGCTCACACACCGGTGAGGTTGCGGGCATGGTCATCGCCTTCATCGTGCTCATGGTCATGCTCGGCACCCTCGTGGCTGCTGGCCTGCCGATTCTCATGTCTCTGGTGGGGGTGGTGGTGGGTGTGCTCGGTACGCTTTCCCTCTCTTCCGTTGTGGAGATGAGCTCCACAGCCTACACCCTGGGCCTGATGCTTGGCTTGGCGGTCGGTATCGACTATTCGCTGTTCATTCTGAACCGCTACCGCACGAACCTGCTGGACGGTATGCCGAAGATCCAGGCAATTGCCCTGGCGAACGGCACGAGCGGTAACGCCGTGATTTTTGCGGCGAGCACTGTGATTATTGCACTCGTAGCGCTAAATGTGACCGGTATTCCCTTCCTGGGCGTGATGGGTAATGCCGCTGCGTTCTGCGTGGTTGTTGCCGCCCTAATCGCGGTGACGCTTACCCCGGCGGTGCTGTCCCTGGCGAGTACCAAAATCATGTCGAAGAAGCTGTGGGCTTCCATAGACACCCCGCAGAAAATTGCGGAACGCCGCGCGCGGGATGCCGAACGTACCGAGAAGCCGAACGGCTGGTTGCGCCTCGTGCTGGCGCGTCCGCTACTGACCCTGGTGGTCGGTACGCTGGCGCTGCTGGCGGTTGCCGCCCCCATGTCTCAGATGCGCCTGGGCCTGCCGGACGCCTCGAACTACCCCTCCGATAGCGCCGCGTACAAGTCGTATGCGCTGGTCAAGGACAAGTTCGGTGAGGGTATGAGTGCCCCGCTGATTGCGGTCGCGCACACGCCCGCGAACATGAGCGAGGAGCATGCTCAGCAGGCGCAAATTGATATCGCCTCTGCGGTGAAGGAACGCGGCGGTGCGAACGTGCAGGCTGTGGTTCCCGGCGGCATGACCGATGACCGTACCCTCATGATTTTCCAGGTGATTCCTGCCTATAGCGCAAGCTCTGTGGAGACTGAAGAGCTCGTCCACGAGCTGCGTTCCGTGACCGTTCCGGTTCAGGGCTCTAAGGTGTCTCTCGGCATTGCGGGTCAGACCAGCGGCAATATTGACGTCTCCGAGGTGCTTGCCCAGAAGCTACCCCTGTACCTGGGCGTGGTAATGGGGCTGTCCTTCCTGGTGCTGATTCTGGTGTTCCGTTCGATTATGGTTCCGCTGGTTGCCTCGGTGGGCTTCCTTTTCTCGGTGCTGGCGAGCTTCGGCGCCGTGGTGTCGATTTACCAGTTAGGCTTCATGAGCTTCCTCTTCGGGGTTGACCACCCGGGTCCGGTGCTGTCTTTCCTGCCGACCCTGCTCATCGGTATTCTTTTCGGTCTTGCCATGGATTACCAGATGTTCCTGGTGACCGGTATGCGTGAAGCGTACGTGCACGGCAAGGATGCGACGACCGCCATTGTGAGCGGCTACAACCATGCGGTGCGTGTGGTGGTGGCTGCCGCGATTATCATGATTTCAGTGTTTGGTGGCTTCATCTTTGCTGATTCGACCATGATCCGCCCGATGGGCTTTGGTTTGGCGTTCGGTGTGCTCGTGGATGCGTTCATTGTTCGCATGACGCTGACCCCGGCGATTATGGCTCTGCTGGGCGATAAGGCGTGGTGGATGCCGAAGTGGCTGGATCGCCTCACTCCGAATATGGATGTTGAGGGCGCCGCACTGAGTGAGAAGATTCAGCATGGGCACGACTCTGCTGCTACTGACTCGGGTAACAAGCTCGGGTAAGAGTAAAGTATTTAGTGTGCGCTATAGCGCACACTAAATACTTATGCGATGTGAAAGGGCAGGTGCACGGTGATGAGGAGCCGCGCGAGTATCCGACAGAGGATAGGAAGCGTTCTGAACCGTGTGCCTGCCCCTTTTCTTGTCTTTCTAGGTGGTGGCACGGGTACGCTGTGTCGCGTGTATACCCCCGGCGGCGTGCTGGTGGCGAACCTGCTGGGGTCGTTCACGCTGGGTCTGTTGACGGTGGTGTGGAATGCCTACGCGCGCCGTGACGGTGAGGATCGGATTCATTCGTTCCGCCTACTGTTTGGTGCCGGTATGATGGGTGGATACACAACGTATTCTTCAATTGCGGCGGTAGTAGCGCAGACGATTTTTCTGCCGTACACGGTGCATAGCGGGTATATGGTGTTGGCGGTGCTGGTGCTGCTTGTGGGTGGTTTAGTTGCCGCCGCTGCGGGCATGCTGATGGGGCGTTTTGTGGCGTTCCGTCTGGTGCCTGCCAGTGATGTTGAGGAGGGCCGCTAATGTTTTTTGCTCTGATGGTTTTCCTCTGCGGCGGTCTGGGCGCTATGGCCCGCTTCTTTGTGGATAAGGCGATGTCGCCTCGCCTGCGTACGGAGTTGTCGATTATTAGCCCGGTGTTCGTCATTAACCTGGTGGGTTCGTTCTTCTATGGGTTGCTGATTATGCCGGTGTCTAATCCTCGTGCGCTGGGCGTTCACTATAACGCTACGGATCAGGTGGCGTTCTGGTGCACGGTGATTACGACCGGTCTACTGGGTGGCTTTACGACATTTTCGACTGCCATGGTGGAAGCACTGACTGCCCGCTCTGAGGGTAAGATGGTGAAGTTTCTGATGCTCTGGCTGGTGCAGGTGCTTGGTGCGATGGTGGCTGCGATTGCGGGTGCCTTCGTGTTCGTGTTGCTTTTTGGGCGTTATATTGCTCCGGTGTTTCCGTTGGATGTTTTGTACTGATGGGACCAGCTGTGGCGGTTCTCATGGCGTGTTGGGTGCCGTACAGCTTTTTCACAGTTTCGCCTAGGGTGAGCCATAGGGCAGTCTTTTACACTGGTGGTGAAAGATATGCGGCGGGTATGAACAATAACCCGCTATATACCATCAAGAATACATATTAGAACAGGCATATATACAGGTGGAGTTCATATAAATCACTCTCACGACCCAAGGAACACACAGCATGCAGGAACTACTCAGTAAACATATGATTGGCACCTTCGCTATCGAGATTGCGGCACTCACAGTCGCGCTCTCCATCATCGGATTTATTGCTATGCGCCTGCGTGCCAAGAAGACCGGTCGAGTGCACGGCGTCCGCCAGTACCTGCTGACTGCGTCCTTCGCGCTGTTCCTCGCCTCAATTCTTTCACTGACGCTAACTCCGATTGGTGGCGCAAATAGCGTCACGAACCCTGAGCTGTACTACCCGCGCTTCTATGTGGGCTGGAGCTGGCAGCAGGCGTGGGAGCTGACTGCCGGCATGGGTCTGAACCGCTTCGCAACCACCGTGTATGCGCAGCTCTTCTTCAATATTGCGATGTTCATCCCCCTGGGCTTCTTCACCGAGGGTTGCCTACGCTGGGGTCTGCGCGCTACGGCGCTGAGCGGCTTCGCGCTCTCAAGCTTCATTGAGTTGAGCCAGCTGACCGGTAACTGGGGTCTGGCGGGCTTCACCTACCGTACCTTCGATGTGGATGACATTGTGAATAACACTGCCGGCGCGGTCCTTGGCGCGGCCTGTATCTGGGCGGTGCGCACGATTCAGAAGCGCCGCACGGCTAAGCATGACCGGGTGCTGGAAATGGCTAACGCCGCCGCGTAGAATCCTCTGAAACTCCCCAAACTCCCTTCCGCGAGGGGTTCGCTGTTTTTTAGGTGCAACCTCGCCGGATAAATCTACTCAGATATACCCGGCTAGATGAAACCTTAGACAGGGAAGTTCCCAAACGGGAAGACTAGCCGTCTTCGGTCACCAGGTTGACGATGCGGATACTACGGTTGCCCTTGATCTCCTCAGGCATCAGGATCGGCATGGAACCGGTCGGCGTGTATGTTGCCGCGCGTGCCGCCGCGGTAGCGTGGGTGTCTTCATACTCGGGGATAACCTCGGAGCTGGGTGTGCGGTACAGGTGGCTATTGGCCCACCACGCAAAAAGCAGAATCGCAATCGTCAGAGCGCTGGAAACGAACAACCACGGGCTGACCTGACCCTCGTAGTAGAGCTTGAAGAACGCGCCACCCATGAAACCACCGGCAATCGGGCCGCAGATCGGAACCCACGTATAGAACCAGTGCGAAGTGCCTTTATCGTGGATGGGCAGCAGGGCGTGCATGAGGCGCGGACCGAAGTCACGGGCGGGGTTGAGGCGGCCGCCGGAGTATGCGTGGGAGGCGTAGACACCGAAGGTGACGGCGAATCCCCAACCGAAGGCGATGGTGAAGAAGTTGTCGCCGTGGCCTTTGGACCGGCGAAGTTCGACGTTGGCGATGACGCCGCAGCCGATGGTGCACATGATGAGCGTGCCGAGGAATTCGGCGAGGTAGGGGCTGATGGTGTACACGGGGTGTCCTTCAGGTAGTGAAGTGCAGGTGGTGCAGTGCCGAGCGCGAGGGGGTGTGGTTTTGTGTGGGCTATGCCACACGGGTAGCATGTGTAACCTTCGGCATCTATGGAATCCTGAATACCTTGGGAGGGCAATACTTTAGTGTTATTTCACCCTTATACATAAGCGATTTTTCGGGTTTTTCATTTAAAAATAAATGTGGAAGATGAGGGAGAAACCGGGCGTAGTCCATACCGTGGACTCACTCCCTCAGTTCGCGGTTTCTCCCCATGGTTGATTCCACGGCTCAATCAACACTCGCCCCCGCCATCAGCACAGAATGCCCGGGCACCCCAATGGGGTGCCCGGGCAGATTCTAGAATTTCTAGGTTATGGCGGTTTTGGGCAACTCGTGCGAGCCGCCGTGGACTGGCTGTTACGCTGCTACACGGTTGCTACTTGTACTACTTGGCGCTCGCCCAGTCGAGAATCGCCTCGAAGAAGCGCTCACATTCGCTCAGCTGCTCCAGCTCAATCCACTCGTTCGGAGTGTGCGCCTGGGCAATATCGCCGGGACCGCAAATGATGCTCTGCACACCGGCACGCTGGAACTGGCCCGCCTCGGTGCCGTAGGTGACCTTCTTCGGTGCATCGTCGGTGCCCAGCCACTCGTGCGCCAGGTGAATAAGTGGCGCGTCGTCTTCGGTACCCAGACCCGGCACGGCGGCGAGTAGCTCGTGCTTCACACCCACGCGGGAGGTAAGGCTACCGGGCTGTGCGCCGGTCAGCTTTTCGGCGCGTGCGGCGCGTGCCTGCAGATCCGGCAGGATCACCTCCGAAAGCTCACGGTCAATATGCTCCACGAAGGACTCAGTGGTCACCTGCGGCAGGGTGCGCACATCGTACTCTACGACCGCCTGCTCGGCGACGATGTTGTACTGCAGACCGCCAGTAGCCAGGTTCACGCTACCGGTGGAGTGGGGAATGATGAACGACTCGTCGTAGGGGCCTTCTTCTTCCCACCGGTCCGCCATGTCGGTGAAGAAGGTGATGAATTCGCCGGCTGCGGCGACCGCATTCACGCCGTGGGTTGCCAGGGAGCCGTGTTTGGGCACGCCGGTGAAGGTGACGCGGCCGCGGTGCGCGCCCTTGTGCGCGGAGATAATGCGCATGCTGGAGGGCTCACCAACAATCGCGTAGTCGGGGGCGAGGTCGCGCGCCACGAACTCCTCAATGAGGGAGGGCGCACCGATGCAACCGATTTCTTCATCGTAGGAGAACGCGAAGTGCAGGGGAGTGCGCAGCTTCGCCTCGGCAACGCGCGGCAGCAGCCAGAGCGCCACGGCGAGGAAGCCTTTCATATCGCATACACCGCGGCCGTAGGCGCGGGTACCCTCCACGCGCAGGGTGAATGGGTCGGCGTCCCAAGCCTGACCCGCAACGGGCACAACGTCCGTGTGGCCGGAGAGGATAACGCCGCCGCGGGTGGTGCCGTCAGCAGCGGGAATCGTGACCAGTAGGTTAGCGCGGGTGTCGTCCTCATTGTAGGTGCGCACACCGCTGTAGCCGTAGCGGGCAAATTCGGCTTCGACGAGCTCAATGAGTTCCAGGTTGGAGGTTCCGGAGACAGTGGGGATCGCGATGAGCTTTTCGAGCCAGGGGAGGGATGCGGGCTGGGTAGTCTGAGCCGTCATGACTGTTCCTTCTGAGCTGTATTGGGTGCGCTGTGCCATCGTGTGCCGTATGCGCTTTTATGTTTAGGGTACGCCGCAGGGCGGTATTCGTCGCTTCATGGTCGTCGAATACCGCCCCGTGACCCCTGCGCGGGGTTAGATGCTGTAGTTGTTCACGTTGGAGTGGTCACCCAGCGCGTGGAAGTTACGCGAGTGGTAGACCAGCGGGGTGCCTTCGCAATCGTTACGGATGAACTCTTCAACCTGCGCGGTGAAGACGATTGCGGGACCAGCCTCAACGCGGCTGAGCGGGGTTGCGCGCAGAACGCGGCGTACGCCGTGGACGAGTGGCTCGCCGGTGTGGACGAATTCCCAAGCGCTAGTGTCTTCGAAGCGGGGGTAATCGTGGGTGGCGAAGTTCTTGGCGATGGTGACATTCTCAGCGTCGAGCATGTGCACGAGGAAGGAGGAGGAGGCAGCGATCTTTGCTGCGGATCCGCTATTTGCCTTCAAGGAGAAGGCGATGATGGCGGGGTCTGCGGACACGGAGGTCAGGGAGGAGGCGGTGAAGCCTGCCGGTTCACCGTTTTCGTCGGTTGCGGTGATGATGGCGACGCCTGCGGGCTGGTGGCCGAAGGCTAGTTTGAATTGTTCGGAGGTATCGGCGATGAGCGCCTGTGCTGCAACGGTTTCGGTCATGATCGACCCTTTCTTCTGCGGCTGCGTTTGAGGGTTCGTCCTGTGGTGTTTGCTCTGGGCGACCCTTTAGTTAAGGGGGAGATATGTTCAGAGTAAAGGTAAAGGATGCCGAACACCTTATTTATTGCCCTATGTTTCTTAGGCGAACCTTTCGTGACATTGGGTGTGAAATATTACGTCATAATCTTCGTCTTTTGGGAGTTTCGAAGATGCACTCCACTGATTGCCCCGTATTAGAGCCTGAGTAGCGGGTTGTGGGTGCTTTCCTTCTCTCTCTCCTACGGGTTTTTGCGGGGTTAAAAGAAGCCTTTAAGTTATTCTTGCTAGGTACTCGAAAGCGCTTCGTGCCCCGTATTTGAGGGGTTTTTTGGTGCGTAAACTGTGGTGAGATGAGGATTAATGAGCTGGTTGGCAACTATTCCGCTGCTACTTTTTGCGGTCGTGTTGGCTTTTGGCCCCGGCTATGCGATGGGCTGGGCGTTGCGTGTTCCTGCACGTTTGCGCGTTTTTTATGCGCCGCTGCTGACTTTTGCCCTGGTGGCTGTCTCTGCGATTGTGCTGGGTAAGACCGGCATTCCGTGGAGCCTGATTTCTTTCGTGCTGGTCGCTGCCGTGATGGTGGCTGCGGCTGCTGGTCTCATGTGGCTGGTGGGTCGCCGTTGGCCTGCTCTGGCGTCTGCCTCGTGGCCGGGTAATGATGTTCCTGTGGCATGGCCGGTGGTGGGTGCTGTGTTAGGCGGATTCCTGGTGCTGCACATGACCGAGGACATGGTCTACGGGCCTGAGGCGTTCTCGCAGAGCCTGGATAACTCATTCCATATGAATGCAATCCGCTGGATTCAGGAGCACGGCGACGCCTCGAGCCTGACCCTTGGAGCAGTCGCTGCAGCAAACCAGGAGCCGACGTTCTACCCGGCGGGTTGGCATGATTTTGTGTCCCTGATTTATAGCACCACGGGTACGAGTATTGCGACCGCCACCATTGTGACCGTGCTACTGGCTGCCGGCATTTTGTGGCCCTGCTCACTGGTGGCGCTGAGCCTGAGCATCCCGAAGCTACGCCGCCTGCAGGCCCTAGCTATTCCGGCGATGATTTGCGGTTTTGCGGCTTTCCCGGGCCTGCTACTGCGCTGGGGTGTGCTCTTCCCGAACCTGCTGGGCTATGCCCTGCTACCTTCATTTGTGGCGCTCATGGTGTACCTGGTACAGGTGATGGTACGCCGCGAGTATTCGGCATCCCTATCGCTGGGTTTAGCCTCCCTGGTGGGTCTTGCGGGTCTGGCGCTGGTGCATCCGAATGCGGTGGTCTCTGCCGCAGCCTTTGCTGTACCCCTGCTACTGGCCGGGGTGACGTGGGTAGTGCGCTCGCGCGAGCTGACCTCTCGCCAGAAGTGGGTGGGTTCCATCCTGCTACTGGCTGTCCTGGTTGGTTGTGTAGGGGCCTGGCGTGTATTACGTCCCGCTGAGTTTGCAAGTAATACTTGGTCGCCGATTCTGACCGAGGGTGAGGCCCTCTATCAGTTCCTCTTCCTGGGCTTGGAGAACGCCAACCAGCTGGGTGATAAGTTTAATCCCTCCTACTTGGCGGGTTTCCTGGTTCTGTGGGGTGTGGGGTACCTGCTGTATAAGCGCCGTAACCTGTGGCTGATTGCCAGCTGGGTGCTGATTGGTTACCTGTGGATTGTATCCGCCTCGGTGCCGCGCGGTGAGTTCCGCCTGTTGATGGTTGCTCCCTGGTACACGGATCATTTCCGTCTGGCGGCTCTGGTGGTATTCCCCTCGGTGATTCTAGCGGGTATTGGCCTGGGTGGCTTCGTAGAAGGTCTGCTTACCTGGGTTGCGCGCCGAGCACCACGCCCGGCACGCTTGAAGGTCGCGACCATCGGCATGGGTGTCGCGATGATCCTGGTACTGGTAGTTGCTGGTCTTTCTTCGCGTGTTCCTTCGGTGCAGGAGACGACCCTGGCGGTCTCTCGTGAATACCGCCTGACCCCGACCTCTGTGGTGCTGAATCAGGACGAGATGAACGTCATTAATGAAATCCCGAAGATCGTACCGAAGGACGATGTGATTGTGAATAACCCCTGGGACGGTAGCGCCTATATTTACGCGCTGGCGGATCGTCACCTGACGGGATACCACTTCGAGTTTGAGACCTCACCCAAGTACTCGGCGATTATGCACAACCTCAAGGACGCTCGTACAAACCCGGAGGTGTGCCGCGAAGTGAACGAGTACAAGGCCCACTGGTACGTTCACCTGGAGAACCAGCTGAACTTCGGCCCGGACGCCCAGAAAAACTACGACGGCCTCGTGGCTGCTATTGATACGGACGTTCTGACCCCGGTGTACTCTTCGGGTCCGATGACTCTGTACCGTATTAGCGCGTGCGATAACTAATGCGATAACTAAACGGCGCCTCAGCGCTCCTACGGGGGCACGCATCTGCAGAAATTCGTGCAGTGGTCTGCATTCTGGCGCTAAATCTGAGATACTGCGGAACCACTGATATGATGAAAGTCGGTATGTCTACTAGGGCATGCCGGCTTTCACACGCACGGTAAGACACATTCGTTAGGAGGGGTAGCTGCCCTATGGGTTCTCCCACATCGCCTCTTACCCCCCGCACGTATCCTCGTACGCTGGTGATTATGCCCGCCTGGAACGAGGAAGAAGCACTGCCCGGCACTATTACTGAGCTGCAGGAGACGGTGCCCTTCGTGGATCTGGTGGTGGTCAATGACGGCTCCACCGACAACACCTCCGCTGTGGCTCGTGAGGCGGGTGCTTTTGTGATTGACCTGCCCTACAACATGGGTGTGGGTGCCGCTATGCGCACCGGCTACAAGTACGCGCAGCGCATGGGCTACGACTACGCCATGCAGGTCGATTCGGACGGTCAGCACCACCCCGAGAGTATCCCCTCGCTCATTGAGGCGGTGCAGGGTTATGACATCGTGATTGGTTCCCGTTTCGCTGATGGTGCGGCTGACTACGAGGTGTCCGGCCCGCGCAAGTGGGCGATGGGCCTGCTGTCGTTCCTGTTCACCCGCTCGGCGGGTACCCCGTTCACGGACGTGACGAGTGGTTTTAAGATTGCTAACCGCCGCGGTATCGACTTCTACTGCCGTAACCTGCCCGCAGAGTACCTGGGAGATACCATCGACATTACTGCCATGGCAATTAGTAATGGCCTGAAGGTGCGTCAGGTGCCGGTGAACATGCGCGAGCGTCAGGGCGGAACTCCCTCTTCCGGCCCGTTGAAGTCTGCTATCTACCTGGTGCGTTCGCTCTTTGCCTACGGCATTTCGGTGAGCCGCCGCCCCGAGGAGAAGTAATCATGAGCGCGAGTGTTTTTTTCCTCATTCTGTCCGTACTGGTGTGTGCCTTTGTGATTGTGCAGGTGCGTCACCAGCGCATGAAGGAGCGGTACGCCGCCCTGTGGCTGATTATCGGCGCGGTCATTATCGTGCTGGGCGCTTTCCCGAGTCTGCTAAACGGTGTGGCGGACTTTGTGGGTGTTGCCCTGCCGGTGAACCTGTTGTTCCTGCTGTCGATTCTTTTGCTCATGGGCGTCAGTATTCACCTGACCCTGGAGCTGTCGCGCCTGTCGGAGAAGACTCGCATCCTGGCTGAGGAAGTCGCCATTTTGAAGGCGCTTCAGGAGCAGCCGGAGGGTGCATCTGGCTTAGGCCGTAGATCCTCTGCACGGGGCGAGCAGTAGGAACCATAATTTTCTTTTAGTATTTTTTACCCCTTTGACCTGGAGTAATACCTTATGACCGTTGATATTCTGTTCCCCTACTACGGCGACGTCGCCATGATGAAGCAGGCTGTGCTGTCTGTGGTCGGCCAGACCAACCCGGACTGGCGCCTGATTGTTGTTGATGACGGCTACCCAGACGACTCGATTCCCGGCTGGTTCGAGTCGCTGAAGGATGAGCGCATCACCTACATGCGTAATGAAACCAACCTGGGCGCGAACGCGAACTACCGCAAGTGCCTGACCTTCGTGGAGAACGAGCTGGTCACCGTCATGGGTGCTGACGACGTCATGCTCCCCAACTATGTGCAGTGGCTCGTGGATGCGGCGGCTAAGCACCCTGAGGCGTCCATTTTCCAGCCCGGCGTGGTCGTGATTGATGAGAACAACGGCCTGTCGAACACTCTGGTGGAGCAGACTAAGGCGTTCTACCGTCCCAAGGGTGAGGCTGTTCTGCAGGGTGAAGAGCTGGCTACCTCCCTGCTGCGCGGCGCGTGGTTCTACTTCCCGTCCCTGGGTTGGCGTAAGGACGCTATCGTGGGCACCGGTTTCCGTGAGGGCCTGAACGTTATTCAGGACATGGCGCTGATCCTCGACATTACGATGCGCGGCGGCTCCCTGTACTACGACCCGCAGGTTGCGTTCATGTACCGCCGTCACGGTGGTTCTGACTCGTCTTGGCGTGCCCTGGAGGGTACCCGCTTTGAGGAGGAGCGCCGCTACTACAACACCATGGTTGAAGAGATGACTGCCCTGGGTTGGACGAAGGCTGCTCGTGTGGCTCGTATTCGCTTCTCTTCGCGTGCTCACGCGCTGACTTTGCTCCCGAAGGCGGCTCTGGCGAAGAAGTGGCAGGGTGTTAAGAACCTTGCCGAGCACGTCGTAAAGTAAAGACTTCAATTCTATAGGTGCGACCAGTAGAGAACGGAGATAGCGTGGAATCATCGGCAGAGTCCCAGCCGAAGAAAATGACTCGTGGTCATTCGATGGCAATTTTGGGATCGTCCGGTTTAGCTGCACTATCTTCTCTAGGAATTACCGTTGTTGTGAAACGGTTTCTGGAGGGCGAAAGCCTGACGGAGTTCCTTCTCTTCTGGTCGCTTCTTTTTGCCCTCTACGGTGTGGTGGTAGGTATCCAGCAGGAAGCTACCCGCGCTGTGGGCACTGCACGCCGCGACGGTAAAACTGGTGCGCGCATCGCTCCTGTGGGTGCTCTGGTGGGTCTTATTGTGGGCGGGCTGACCTTAGTGACGAGCCCTCTGTGGGCTTCCGCCCAGATTCCTTTGAGTGGGTTTAGCGGTGTGCTGCTCCTGAGTGCCGGTGTGGCCCTCTACGCCATGCACATGACTCTCTATGGTGCGTCTGCTGGCCAGGAAAGCTGGTACCTCTTCGCGAGTGTGTCGGGGTTCGACGCTATTTGGCGTATCGTAGCTATCTGTGCGGTCGGTCTGGTCTCTGCAGATCTAATCGGTCTTGAAGCAGCAGCGGTTTCTCCGGTACTTCTATGGTTGCTGATGGTGCTTCTGCTTCCAGAAGCTCGGCGAGTTTTTAGCTCTCGCGCGGATGTTTCCTCGGGCCGTCTGCTGTATAACTACACGCTGTCGATGGGATCGTCGACTGCTAACGCGGTTCTTATGATGGGCTTGCCGCTCCTGCTGAACGTTAGCATCGATTCAAACGACCCGCTACAACAGGTTATTTTGGCGGTTCTGATTCTGGCGATTTCGATTACGCGCTCGCCGATTATGATTCCTTTGCAGGCTTTTCAGGGCGTGGCGGTGTCTGCTTTCTTGAAGCAACAGAACCATCCGTTGCGTGCTTTCGCGAAGCCTGCTGGTGCGCTGTTGGGCGTGGGTCTTGTGGGTGCTGCGGCGGCTTATGTGCTGGGCCCGTGGCTGTTTGGTCTGCTTTACCCGCCGAAGCCTTCAGAGGTTGAAGCATACGCTCAGGTGGTAACTTCTCCGGTGCTTGCGCTTTTGGTGTTTGCTTCTGCTTTCCTGGCGCTTCTGGTGTTGTCGGGGTCACTGGTGATTGCGTTGAATATGCACCGTTCGTATGTGGCTGGTTGGGTGCTGGCGGCTGTGGTTGCTTGTATGGTGGCGGTGTCGCCGTTGCCTCTTCTGACTCGCACTCTTCTTGCCCTGTATACGGGGCCGATGCTTGGCCTGCTAGTACATTTGGTTGCGATGGTGGGGCATGCGCATTCTGTGTCGAATAGCGGTAACGCTGAGATGGAGAATATTTAATAAATAAATGATGAGGGGTTGAGCTGACAAATAGTTATGCTCAACTCCTCATTTCTTTATCGCTTATGAACTGGCTGGGGCTGGAGGTATCCGCCCGCTATTACTACTTCAAACCCTGGGAACTTAGGTAACCCTATGGAAAATGGGCGGTGTGCTCCTTACACTAAAAGAGCACATTGACAGACCACGCGGGCCGCCCACGCCGCGACCCCGCCCATCCCAACGGGTATAGCACCGAAGGAGCCACCCATGAGCCGACGCACCGACGCGCCTGCCCGATCACCACGACGAGCCGCCCTCGCCAGCTGGATAGGCTCCGCCCTCGAATACTACGACTTCGCGGTCTACGGCACCGCTGCCGCAATCGTGCTCAACCGTATCTTCTTCCCCGAAGACACCGCAGCCATTGGCATTCTCAAATCCATGGTCGTTGTGGGCGTCGCTTACGTTGTGCGACCTTTCGGTGCCATGATCGTTGGACCCCTCGGTGACCGCTACGGCCGCCGATTCGTCCTGATGCTCACGCTCTTCCTGATGGGTAGCGCCACCTTCGCCATCGGTTGCCTACCAACCTACAACCAAGCGGGTATTATCGCACCGATTTTGCTGGTCATCTGCCGTATACTTCAGGGCCTCTCCGCCGCCGGTGAGCAGGCAAGCTCCATCTCCATCTCCCTGGAGCATGCCAACGAGCATCAGCGTGCCTTCACTACCAGTTGGACCCTGCAGGGCACCCAGTTCGGCTCGCTGCTGGCAACTGCTGTGTTCATTCCCTTCGCCGCCCTGCCGGACGAACAGCTGCTCACCTGGGGCTGGCGCGTACCCTTCTGGCTCTCCGCCTTCGTGGTGGTGACCGCCTGGCTGATTCGCCGCACCCTCTCTGAACCGCCCGCCTACCTGCAGCGTGAAAAGCTCACCGAATCCCCGCTCGTGCTGGTCTTCAAGCACCACAAGCGGGCCGTACTCACCATCGCCGTGTGCGCCATGGTCAACACCGTGAACATGGTCTTCACGACCTTCGCGCTTTCCTTCGCCACCAAGGGTTACGGCCTTGATCGCAGCACCATGCTGCTGGTGCCGGTCGCCTCCAATACCCTCGGTCTGATTGCGATTCCGCTCGCCGCCATGCTTGCCGACAAGATTGGTCGTAAGCCCGTGTTCATTACCGGTGCGGTTGCTTCTTCCCTGGTGATGTTCCCGTACCTTGGCGCGATTGCCGAGGGTAACTGGGTGGGTATCTTCGCCTACGGTGTGCTCATGCACGGTGCGCTCTACTCCATGGCGAATGGCGTGTGGCCCGCCTTCTACGCGGAGATGTTCCCCACTCGCGTGCGCGTGACCGGTCTGGCGCTGGGCACCCAGATTGGCTTCGCAATTTCCGGAGGCGTAGCACCCGCCGTGGCAACGAGCCTCGCTGGTGCCGACCTGCACAATGCGGTGTTGCCCGCCGTGTTCACGGTCGCCATGTGTGTGCTCGTGGCGTTGGGTGCGCTGACGGCTCGTGAGGGTTATAAGAAGTCCCTTGCGGAACTGGATGCATAGCCCATACAATATATTTCGTATATAGAATAAATACAGGTGGGGCTGGATAGATGACTATCCAGCCCCACTTGTATGTGGTTTTCTAAGCCCCCTGCTGTGCCGCAATCAGTGCCTCAAAATGCGCCGCCATACGCTCAGCATTCGGCTCTAGTTTGGTAAAGAGGCGGAACGCATCCACCGCCTGACCCACCGCCATGTAGCCACCCGTCAGCACCTCGCACCCGGCGGCACGCGCCGCATGCACCAGCTGCGTTTCTTGTGGCAGGTAGATGACATCCGCAACCCACAAGCCCTCACACAATACCCCGGCGCTCAGTGCCGATTCACTCAACGGCATGCCCGGATGCACGTGCATACCCACCGGGGTTGCATTCACCAAACCCTGAGCTTCCAGTAGAGATTCAATGAGGCGCTCATCGTCGCTCAGCACCTCGATTCGGGTCTGCGGGAAGAGCCCACCCAGCTGCTCCGCAAGCCCCTGAGTCTTCGCCGCGTCACGCTCAAAGAGACTCAGGCGGCGCACCCCCAGACGGCACAGTGCGTACGCCGTGGCGCTACCGGCACCGCCAGCACCCATCTGCACCACGTGCTCCAGACGCGTTGGATCCTCCGCCACCTGTGGCAGACCGCGCTTCAATCCCGCAATGAACCCCGAGTAGTCGGTGTTATCGCCGTAGAATGTGCCATCCTCGCGAATCACCACGCAATTGACCGCTCCCAAGGCGCGTGCCGCATCCGAAAGCTCGTCCAGATGCTCCATGACCGACTGCTTGCACGGGTGCGTGATGTTGAACGCGTTAAAGCCAAGCAGTGCTGCCGCATCCAGAAGCGCCGGGGCGGAAGCCCCGTCCAGGTCCAAGGCGTCCAGGTCGATGGGGCGGTACAGGTAACGCACCCCGTGCGCGTCCGCCTCCGCTTCATGCATAGGAGGGGTGAGGGAGGAGGTGATGCCGTCACCGATGAGGCCCACCAGGAAAGATTCAGTACGCAAACTCATATTCCCACTCTAAACGTCCGCTCCTCGAGACGGAACCCTGGTGTTCCGTTATTCCATAAGGGACTTCATGTCTTTGAGCCGGTGCCAAATATGTGCTGGAGTTGGGGAGAAGAGAAAAATAATTTATACCCCTAAGAGCACAATGTATCTGACTTAAACATCTCAAAGGTATAAGCTTGGTATAACTACTTGTGCGCTGGAGCGCGCACGTGAGACTACACAGACACCGTCACAGTGAAGTGATACCGATATTCGGAGGATAGATTGTCAATGACTGACAAGGCTATGGCACACTTCGCTGGCGCCGATGAATGGGTCGAGCAGTATTTCCTGAACAGTCCCGAAGACGAGCGTGAAGAATTCACCCCGGCAGAGTTAGAGGATTTAGCTCGCACCCACCGTGCGCTGGCTCGAATCCGCATGCCTAAGACCCCCGTTGTTGCTGCCCGCAACGACGAATACAACACCACCCTATACGTCACGACCGACGACATGCCGCATATTGTCAGCTCCCTGACTGCGTGCCTCGCAACGAACTTTGGTGGTTTCGTTACCATTCTTCACCCCACCTTCCTCGTAGAACGTGATCCGGAAGGTGCCATCCTGAGCCTGCGCGGCACCGGCATGCGTGGCAACCTCGCCAGCGGTGATACCGCTACCCTGGGCGTGCCCTCCCTGAAGCTCAGTGAGAACGCCCCCGAGGGCGCCACGGTCGCTATTGAATCCTGGATTGCAGTCCGCCTGACCCGCTACCTCACTGAGGAAGATCAGCGCCGTTGCGAGAAGGAAGTTGAGTGCGTCCTTGCTGACGTGCGTGCCTGCCACAGCGACCTGGATGCCATGGTCACCCGCGTTTTCGACATGGCTCAAGTAATGTACGAGCTGCGTGGTGCCACCCTGGGTCACGGCGAGGAATCCTACGCCGCCAACCCGCGCGGTGTGGAGCCTGCCTCCCGCGTGGAGGTGGCACAGGACTTCCTACGTTGGCTGACCCGCGGCAACTTCGTGTTCATGGGTGTCAAGGAGCGCGTTCTGGACGGCTCTTCCGGTGCTATCTCCCTGGTGGACCGCCCCGGCTCGGCGCTCGGTATTCTACGTGCCACCGAGGGCCGTAACCGCATTCAGCTCTCTGGTGAGACTCTCGAACGTGCACTGTTCCCCCGCCCCGTGTACATCACGAAGGCGAACTCCCGCTCCACGGTTGCCCGCAACGACTACCTAGACTACATTGGTGTGCGCCGCTTCGACCTGAACGGTCGAGTCATCGGTGAGTACGTCATCCTGGGTCTGTTTACCCGCCAGGCGTACTCCCTGCCCGCCATTGAGACTCCGCTGGTGCGTGAGCGTATCGCCATGGTGCGCCGCCGCCTCGGCTACCATCCCGGTTCTTACTCTGACAAGGCGCTTCTGGGTGCCCTGGAAGATTACCCGCGCCTGGAACTGCTCCACGCCTCCGCTAATGACCTGACCGAAACTTTCGGCGGCATTATGGGCCTGGAGGAGCGCCGCAAGACCCGTCTGTTCCTGCGCGCAGACCAGTTCAACCGGTTTATTTCCGCCGTGGTGTACCTGCCTCGGGACCGCTACAACACGAACGTGTGTGCGCGAATCCAACAGGTTTTCCAACAGGAATTTGATCTTAGTGCCATCGACCATGAAGTGTACCTGTCCTCCTCATCGTTGGCGCGTCTATTTTTCCGCATTCGGCTCACCAACCCTAATGATGTGCCGAAGACGGATCATCAAGCTCTCGAAAAGCGACTGCAAGAAGCCGCCCGCTCCTGGGTGGAAGCAACCGCAGCTGCTATTGAGGCATGGAAACCCGGAGCGGAAGGCCGCCGACTCGCATCAGCCTGGGCAGATGCGACGAGTGCAGCCTACCGAGCCGATTACACAGTAGAACAAGCAATCGAGGATATCGTGATTCTTGAATCTCTCTCGGGCCAGAAGCCCGCCGCAATCAAGGTTGAAGCCGGCGAAGCCAACACTACCCGACTGAAGACCTACCTGTCCGCACCTCACACCCTCACCGAGCTGCTGCCGGTTATGCAGAATATGGGTCTGGTCGTTGTTGATCAGAAGCCCTACGAGTTCAAGCCTGAGGATGGCGAAGACTACGGCTACCTCTACGACTTTGGGGTCCAGTTCCCCGAAGGTGTAGACGCGAACGCTGTGGCTTCCCTTTACGAGGATGCACTGAACGCCTACCTGCTCGGTGAGCGCGAGTCCGACACCCTGGACCGCCTGATTCTAGCTGAGGGCTTGACCTGGAAGGAAGTACGTCTGTTCCGTGCCCTGAACCATTACCTGATTCAGCTGGGCCTGGGCTACACTCCGTCCTTCATGTCAAACACCCTGCTCGCTAACCCGGCCATCACCAAGCACTTGGTCGAGTTCTTCGAGGTCAGCTTCGACCCGAACAACGGTCTCAACGATGAGCAGCGCAACGCACGCCGCGAGGAAATCGAAGCCGACCTGGTTGAGGAACTGAACCAGATTCCCACCCTGGATGCTGACCGCTATCTGCGCTCCCTCGGTAAGGTCATTCGCGCTATCCTGCGCACTAACGCATACCTTGCTGGCCGCCCCGCACTCGCATTCAAGGTGGCACCGCAGGAGATTGACTTCGCACCCCTGCCCCGCCCCAAATTCGAGATCTTCGTCTACTCCCCGCGCGTTGAGGGTGTTCACCTGCGCTTCGGTAGCGTCGCACGTGGTGGCCTGCGCTGGTCCGACCGCCGTGACGACTTCCGTACCGAGGTTCTGGGCTTGGTCAAGGCACAGATGGTGAAGAACTCCGTCATTATCCCCACCGGCGCGAAGGGTGGCTTCTTCCCCAAGCAGCTGCCCGACCCCGCAGTGGATCGCGATGCATGGATCACCGAGGGTCGCGAGTCCTACAAGGTCTTCATCGGCTCCCTGCTGGACGTCACCGACAATCTCTCCGTTGGCGCTGACGGATCCGAGACTGTTGTCCGCCCCGAGGGTGTTGTAGCACGCGACGCTGACGACTACTACCTGGTGGTCGCAGCGGATAAGGGCACCGCAGCATTCTCCGACACCGCAAACGTAATCAGCCTGGAGCGCGGCTTCTGGCTGGGCGACGCCTTCGCATCCGGCGGCTCCGTCGGCTACGACCATAAGGCAATGGGTATCACCGCACGCGGTGCATGGGAGTCCGTCAAGCGTCACTTTGCTGAGCTCGGCCACGACGCTCAGACCGAAGAGTTCACCGCAGTCGGTATTGGCGACATGTCCGGTGACGTATTCGGTAACGGTCTGCTCCGCTCCAAGGCAACCCGCCTGGTCGCAGCATTCGACCACCGCGATATCTTCCTGGACCCGAACCCTAACGCGGCAGCATCCTTCGACGAGCGTCAGCGCCTGTACAACCTGCCCCGTTCCTCCTGGCAGGACTACAACCGCGACCTGATTTCCGCCGGTGGTGGCGTGTACTCTCGCGGCCTGAAGTCCATCGAGATCACCCCCGAGGTACGCGAGGTTCTGGATCTGGACGAGTCCGTCACCGAGCTGGCACCGACCGAGCTGATTTCTGCTATCCTCAAGGCACCGGTCGACCTGATTTACAACGGTGGTATCGGTACCTACGTGAAGGGATCCACCGAGACCAACGCACAGGTAGGCGACAAGGCTAACGACGCACTGCGTGTCAATGGTAAGGACCTGCGCGCCAAGATCGTTGGCGAGGGCGGTAACCTCGGTTTCACTCAGCTGGGCCGTGTTGAGGCTGCGCTCAACGGCGTTATCCTCAACACCGACGCAATCGACAACTCCGCAGGTGTGGAAACCAGTGACCGTGAGGTCAACATTAAGATTTTGGTGGACCGCCTCGTGGCACGTGGTGAACTACCCGTTGAAGAGCGTGCTTCCTTCATCGAGTCCCTGCAGGACGAGGTTGGCGGCAAGGTACTCGGCACCAACGTTGAGCAGAACGTGCTGCTGCAGGGTGAGTTCCACGGTTCCTTCCTGGGCATCAACCTGTACAAGCGCCTCATGCACGACCTGGAAGAGCACGCCGGTCTGAACCGCGCCGTCGAGTTCCTGCCCACCGATGAGGAGTTGGATGCACGTCTGGAGACTACCGGCGAGCGTCTGACTCGCCCCGAGCTGTCTGTGCTGGCTGCGTACGTGAAGATTTACCTCACTCACGCACTGGAACAGACCGACTTCGCGGACGACCCCTACCTGGAGGGCGTGCTGCGCAGCTACTTCCCGGCAGCACTGGTTGAGCGTTTCGGCCAGCACCTGAACTCGCACCCGCTGCGTAAGGAAATCCTCTGCACCCGCGTCGCTAACGAGCTGGTCAACATCGGTGGTATCACTTTCGCATACCGCGTGATGGAGGAGTTCAACGTTGGTATCGATTCCGTCGCACGCGCCTTCATTGTGGCTCGCGAGCTCTTCGAGCTGGGCACCGCAGCTAAGCTACACCGTGAACTGTCCCCGAAGACCCCGCTGGATGCATGGTTCACCGTTCTGCGCGATAACCAGCGCGTTCTGGACCGTGCCGTCCGCTGGTTCATCACCGAACGTGGTGTGGTCGCTGGCACCAGCATCTCTGAGCTACTGGAGACCTTCGGTTCCGTCGTCGAGATGCGCCGTAACCTGCCCGAGTACCTCTCCGGTACTTCCCGTGACCGTGTTCGTGCAAAGCGCGATGCAGGCGAGGCATGGGGCCTGCCTGAGGAACTCATAGTCATCTGGATTCGCGGCTTTGAGGGCTACGCCCTGATGGACGTTATCCGTTCCGCACGCGACCACGACTTCGAGGCAACCTCGCTGGCACCGGTCTACTTCGCAACCTACGACCGTTTCAAGGTGGACGAGCTGCTCGGCCTCATCTCCGACCTGCCCCGCAACGACCGCTGGGAGATTCTGGCACGTCAGGCACTGCGCGGCAGCCTCTACGAGACCGCTGCAGAGCTGGCACTGTCCGTGGCAGAGGGCGCCAAGGGCGACTTCTCCACTGTAGAAGGTGCACAGCAGGCTCTGGAAACCTGGGTTGAGGAGCACCCGACCCGCGTGGGCAACATTGACCGCGTTCTGAAGGAGATCCGCGAGGCTGCTCCGGACGTTACCGGTCACCCGCGCCTGGCTGTGGTGTCCGTGGCTCTGCGTACTCTTTCGAGCGCATCCTAATGAACTAAGACCCGTTAGGGTCGCGTAGAGCATCCCGGTTCCTTCGCTGTTGAAGGGGCCGGGATGCTTTTATGCAGTGGGTGGGATGTCGCAAAATCTATGCAGAAAAACCTTCTCTGACAACGAACGATGCGTTTTTACACTAAATGCAGTGTGAGACTTTGTTCTAAATCCCGCCAAATATCAGGTAGAGGGTTAAGGAAACCTAAGGTTTTAATCGATATATGGAGTATATTGATTCCCGGCGGCATCGCGGCAAGCTCACTGTAAGCCAAAGGGACCCGGCACCATCATCATGACGAACCCCCACCCTGCGGCACGTGATGCGGTGCTACCAACCAAAAACACACTGCCCCTAATCTTTACGATTATCGACTGAAAGTCTGCAAGATTGTCCACCAGCCACGGTACTGAGGAAAAAAAAGTAACAGCGCATGGCGCCTCCTCATTAACTTTCTGCTTTATGTCTCTCCGGTTGCACTGCTGACCACCGTCTTCCCCGCGGTCACCCCGACCATTTACCGGTACAACCTCGATGGTATACCCCTAATCCAGGTGATTCTGGCAGCGTCCATTACCGTTCCTTAGCTCAGTCAGGCGGCCTGCCTGCCCCTTTACCGTGCTATCAAGATGGAGCACAAGAAGATTGCGGGCGCCTGCGAAGGCCTGCGTATTCACGCTGAAATCCTTCAGCACCGGCTCAAGTGCGCCGAAGCACGTGCTGTACGCGCACGCATGTCCGAACCGCAGTTCCAGGACATGACCGCGTTCACTCCCAACTGGCTCTACCTCTTCTTCATGACCATGCTGCTGGTACTGCTTTTCGCCGTACCGTTCGCCCTCGTCCTCCACTGGATCCCGACTGCATTCGGTGACTTCTTCATCCTGGGCGTTCTCAACATTGCGTTCGCACAGCTGCTGATCATCCCGAACCTCGTGAAGAACCGCATCATCTGGTTCTTGCTGCCGCTGGTTGGTTCGTTGAAAATGGGACGCTTCTGCTACCCCAGCGCCGATATGGCAACCTACCTGTACCCTAAAGCTCTGGAAGAGGCACACGGTATTGGTGCGCCCATCGACCAGATGAATGAGGGCGAGAAGGACTGCGCAGTCATCCTGCCCAGCGGTATGCTCATCGAGTCCGTGGCGGAAGCCTATTACGTCTGCCAGGCAGCGCGTGCCTACATCCTCGCTGAGGGTCGTGGCCACGTGTGACGTTTCGTGTTCATTGCCCGCGTGGTGCCCATTAAGGGCCTGACTGACCTGATTCGCTCCCTCGCGGTGCTGCGCCCCCTCATGGAGGAGCCCAGCATCTACAAACGTTACTGTGTGAACGCCTACGACCGTATTGTCAGCTTCTGTCAGCTGTGACTGGTCATGGACCGCTACAACACGATCTACCGCGAGCTGGGCAAGCTGTCTCCTCGCGCCCCTGAATTCGACCTGGAGTACGATGGCGAATAAACTCACCCGTATGGGCGGACCCGGCAAGTTTGGTGCATGGGTCCGCTACGGCGGTAAGCCCATTACCCAGCAGCAGCTCGATTTTGCGGTCAAGAACTACTCTGTCGCAATCCTGTATCCCTGGGAACTGGATGCGGTACGCTACCTGAAGAAGCGTGCACCTCAAATGGTAGTGCTGGCGTATAAGTGCATGTCCTCCACACGCTCTTATGAGCCCGGCCCAATCTATTCTTTGGATGTGTCTTACCCGCTGGCGCAGTCAATGGCGAATTCCGGTAAGGATTTCTTCGCCCACCGCCTCAATGGCGACCGTATCGAGTGGAAGGGCTACCCTAAGCACTTCCAGCTGCAGGTGTGGAACGCTGACTACCATTGGCACTGGGTGGACGCTGTGGTGCGCGAAATGCGTAACTCACCCTTTGACGGGGCCATGGCTGATAACGACGTGGAGAACGACTACTACGGCCTGAACCTACCCATTCAGGGCGTTCCTTATTATCGCTCAGAAGACCGCTCATACCCGTGCCTTTACTCGCGGTTGGGCTGCCCTGAATACCAGCTCGAAGGATGTGACCCTGAAGGTTCCCTCTAATCTGGTGGATGCGGCAAACCACCCGGTACCCTCGAGCTTCACGTTGCGGGCGCATCAGGGGGTGGTGTACCGCCATAAAGCGTAATTTACCGCTCGCATATCTCTTCGGAGCCTCTGCGCGACACCGCGCATTTGCGTATATAACCTCATATACAAACCCACCAGCAATATAGCCAATTGGCTATATGTACCGGTGGGTTTGTTATATGTGTGCTAGATGAGCTGGGATAGCTTACTTAGCGGGGTAGGAGGGGACGTCGTAGCCGCCCATACGCTCCAGAACGCGAATCACCTGGCAGGAGTAACCGAACTCGTTGTCGTACCAGACGTAGACAATTGCGGAGTCATCGGTCACCACGGTAGCCAGCGAGTCCACAACACCTGCGGTGCGGGAACCCACGAAGTCGGTGGAAACAGCCTCGGGGGAATCCGAGTAGCCCACCTGGCGGCGCAGCTCGCCGTCGATGGATTCGCGGCGGAACAGCTCGTTCAGTTCCTCAGCGGAACCTGCGGGCTTGGTCAGCTTCACGTTCAGGATTGCCATGGAGACGTCCGGGGTGGGAACGCGGATAGCGTTACCGGTCAGCTTGCCTTCCAACTGCGGCAGAGCCTTAGAAACAGCCTTTGCAGCACCGGTCTCGGTGATGACCATGTTCAGCACAGCGGAGCGACCGCGGCGGTCACCCTTGTGGAAGTTATCGATCAGGTTCTGATCGTTGGTGAACGCGTGAACGGTCTCAACGTGGCCGCGCTCCACACCGTATGCGTCATCCAGAACCTTCAGCGCCGGAGTGATTGCGTTGGTGGTGCAGGATGCTGCGGAGAGGATCTTGTCCTCATCAGTGATGACGCTGTCATTGACACCGAACACAATGTTCTTCATGTCGCCCTTACCGGGAGCGGTCAGCAGAACACGAGAAATGCCGGGGCAGTTCAGGTGCTGCTCAAGGCCCGGAACGTCGCGCCAGCGGCCGGTGTTGTCCACCAGTAGAGCGTCGTTGATGCCGTACTCGGTGTAGTCAACGGTGGTCGGGTCAGAGGAGTAAATGAAGCGAACCGGAACACCGTTAGCGATGATGGTGCTGTTCTCTTCGTCTACCTCAATAACGCCCTTGAAGGGGCCGTGAACCGAGTCGCGCTCCAGCAGGGATGCACGTTTGACCAGGTCCTGATCGCCGTTCTTACGCACCACAACAGCGCGCAGGTTCAGACCAGAACCCAGTGGCGAGGAGGAACGCTCCAGTAGAATACGAGCCAGCAGGCGACCAATACGACCGAAGCCGTACAGCACAACGTCCTGCTCCTTGGGCTGGTTGCCCTGGTGGTTCACGGAGGAACCCAGCTGCTCGGGCAGCCACATGGACAGCTCGGGGGAGCCAGCCTCATGGTGAGCCTTGTGCAGAGCAGCAATGTTAATCGAGCATGCACCCAGGTTCAGCTCAGCCAGAGCACGCACCAGCTCCAGGGAGTGTGCGGGGTTCAGAGGTGCACCATCAATGTGAGATACAAAATCGTGCAGCTTCAGCAGCTCAATGACAGACTTGTTGACCAGGCTACGGCCGTGAATGCTCAGCACCACGCCGTTCTCACGGTGCAGCTTACCGATGAGAGGGATCAGTTCCTCTGCGGTAGCCTCACGGTTAACCCAGGTAGCGGTTGCAGTCGTCACGTATGACCTTCTTCCTAACTTCGTCGTTGGAGGGTAGGCGCGACGGTGCTGTCGCGTCAATACCGTGCCGGGCGTTAAAGACCCGGCGTCGGTTTAAGTCTAACCCGTGCGAACCCCTCCAGAGCCTCAAAATTAGCGATATTGGGGCTAAAAGTCAGAAGAGGTAGAAGTCAGTTCCTGCACCCGCCCGGCAAGCCAACACAAGCCCTCAAAAGGAAAAGTAAAACCACTTTAAATACCCACAAAAACACACCCCACGACACGGGAAAACATAGGTAAAATTGGAACCATGTTGACTGTAATCGGTGAAGCACTCGTAGATGTCGTCCACCAGTACGACGGAGAAACCCGCACCTACCCCGGCGGATCGCCCATGAACGTAGCCGTCGGCACACGCCGCCTCGGCCACTCTACCAACTTCGTCGGCCACTACGGCCCCGACGCCTACGGTGAAAGCATCAATGCACACCTGCAGGCATCGCGGGTGACCCAGCCCTTCGAACCGACTGCCGAACGCACCTCCATTGCCCAGGCAACCATTGGTGCCGACGGTGCCGCAGAGTACGAATTCGACATCACCTGGTCCCTCGACTCCATCGCCGAGAAGCTCACCGAACTGGCACGCACCTCCGATGCAGTGCACACCGGCTCCATCGCCGCCATGCTCGAACCCGGCGCGCACGTGGTCGCCGTAGCCTTCGAAGCCGCCCGCGACAGTGCCCTGCTCAGCTACGACCCGAACTGCCGCCCCACCCTCATCCACAACGTTGATGAGGGCCGCGCCTGGGCTGAAAAGTTCGTGTCCCTCTCCAGCGTCGTCAAGGCCTCTGATGAGGACCTGCAGTGGCTCTACCCGGACCGTTCTCTCGACGACAGCGCACGCGCATGGCTTGACCTCGGCGCCGAGCTGATGGTCATCACCCGCGGCGAGGACGGCCCCATCGCCTTCACCAAGAAGTACCCTGAGGGCATTAGCCAGCCCGCACACCGCGTTGAGGTTGCGGACACCGTCGGTGCCGGCGACTCCCTCATGGCGGCGCTCATTGCGGCTCTACTCGACCGCGGTATCGCCGGCGCTGAGGCGCGCACCAAGGTAGCCGCACTGACCGCCGAAGACATCGCCGACCTGCTGCGTTTCTCTGCAGCCGCAGCCGGCATCACCGTTTCCCGCGCGGGCGCTAATCCGCCTACCCGCGAAGAACTCGACGCCGTACTCAACGGCTAAATAATCTATGCCTCGCCGGTGGATAGCTCACTCTGTCCGCCGGCGTCGCCATACCCACCCGCACCCCACCATTGAGGAGCATGATGAGCAACCTTGGCACCGCACCCCTGCCCCGTGAACCCTACGCGGGCTTGCCCGAACTACCCGAATTCACCCTGACCTCCACCGACATTCAGGACGGCGGCACCGCCCCTGAATGGATGTGCTCCGCCCTCTTCGGCGTGGCAGGGGGTCAGGATCGCTCCCCGCAGCTGTCCTGGAGCGGCTTCCCCGAGGGTACCAAATCCTTCGTGCTGACCTGCTTTGACCCGGATGCGCCGGTTCCCAGCGGCTTCTGGCACTGGACTATCTCCAACATTCCCGCCAACGTGACCAGCATTGACACTGGCGCGGATGCACCCGCCGGCGCTCTGATGCACCGCAATGACGCCGGCGTGGCGGGCTTCCTGGGTGCTGCCCCTCCGGCTGGTCACGGCCCGCACCGCTACATCTTCTGCATCACCGCCGTGGATGTGGAGAAGCTCGACATTGATGAGAACGCCAGCCCCGCCGTCGTGAACTTTAACCTGCTCGGCCACGGTCTGGGTCGCGCATTTCTGACCGTCACCTACGCGGAACCGGCGGCATAGCGGCATACCGGCTCGCTGGCGCAGTCTAACGAGCTCCGCGCTTTATCCCGTACCGATACACCCCACGACTGAAGGCAAACACTGCATGATTAAACTCATCGCCAGCGACCTGGACGGCACCCTCATCGGGCACGATTTCCGGTTCCGCCCGCGCACCCTGCGCGCCCTTGAGGCTGCCCGCGCCGCCGGGATCAACATCGTCTTCGTGACTGGCCGCCCAAGCCGCTGGCTCACACCCCTACGCGAGCAGACCGACTTTGACTCCTACGCAATCTGCTCTAACGGTGCCGTGGTGTATCACCTGGGCGCGAATGAGGTAGAAGAGATCAACGGCGCAGATCCCGCGGTGATTGCCCGCACCCACGAACTCCTAGAACCCATATTCCCCGATGCCACCTACACCCTGGAAACCGTAGACACCGTCTATATTCAGGGGCCGCACGACAGTGGTGAGGTGCTTGAGGGTGCCCGCGTTATTGAGTCGAGTATTGCTGATTCCCTGGAACGAATCGGCTCAACCCCGGTGATCAAGTATCTGATCCGTGTGCCCGGCATGGACCCCGATATCCTGCAAGCGCGCGTGCATCAGGCGGTAGGTTCGCTGGTCGCAGTTACCCGCGGGGTGGTCGGTGAACCGCTCGTTGAGATGGGCTCTAAGACCGTGAATAAGGGACGGATTTTGGAGAAGTTCGCGGCACGCCACGGCATTGAGGCGCACGAGGTGATGGCATTTGGCGACATGCCGAATGACGCGGAGATGCTCTGCTGGGCGGGGGAGGGCTTCGCTATGGCCTCGGGTCAGCCGGCACTCATCGCGAAGGTGGGGCGTACCTGCCCGCCCTTCCACGAGGATGGTGTGGCGCAGACGATTGAGGCGATGCTCGCCGAACGGTCCTAGTCGCCTAGCACTAGTCATCCAGCGCTAGCGGCTGTGTGAGCCCTTGCAGATATAACTCAGACATAAACTTTTATGTCTACACATAAAAAATTTGAGTCTAGACATAAAAATTTATGTCTAGACTCAAATTTTTGTGTCTGATTTACATCTGTTTTGTGTCTAAGCAGGGTGGCAGTTGTGTGTAATACCCAGAAGACGTAAAAAGCGGCCCGGATGGAATCTAATCCATCCGGACCGCTTTTTACACCCTGCGCCTCAGGAGCATTACTCCAACGGGCGCAAGCGTGAGGGGCTAAAACCTAGTGTCCTTCAGACTTCGACGGGTCATAAGGCTCCAGCGGGTCGCCAGTAGCCTTCGTGTACTTCGCGATGAAGGTCATCAGGTGGAAGATAATTAGGGTCGCAGCGGTACCCAGAGCAATACCGGCGAAGGACAGCTCACCGAAGGTCCAGGTGTAATCCGCAATACCAACAATCAGTGCCACAGCAGCGGTGGTCAGGTTGATCTGGTTTGAGAAATCAACACGGTTCTCGCTCCAAATACGAACACCGAGCATACCGATCATGCCGTACAGAACGGTTGCGGCACCACCCAGAACACCTGCCGGGACGGTCGCAATAGCAGCACCGAACGCGGGGAACATGGATAGGCCAATCGCGAAGATAGCTGCCACCCAGTACGCCGCGGTGGAGTACACTTTAGTCGCTGCCATCACGCCGATGTTCTCAGCGTAGGTGGTGGTACCCGAACCGCCACCGAAACCGGCGATGGTGGTTGCCAGGCCGTCCGCCATGAGGGCGCGGCCGGAGTAGTCGTCCAGGTTGGTGTCAGTCATTAACGCAACGGACTTCACATGGCCAATGTTCTCAGCCACAAGCACCAGAATCACGGGGATGAACAGACCAGCGAGCTCCCAGTGGAACTCGGGAGTCTGGAAGTGCGGCAGACCAATGATGCCCTGAGTCTCAACGGTCTTGTGAATGGTGGAGAAGTCCACCTCGCCGCGAATTACCGCGGTGATGTATCCGATAATGACGCCTAGCAGGATAGACAGACGACCAATGATGCCCTTGAACAGTACCGAAATTAGCACAATAGAGCACAGGGTTACCAGCGCGGTAATCGGTGCCTTCATGAAGTTGTCTTTAGCGCTGGGCGCCAGGTTGAAGCCAATCAGTGCCACAATCGAACCGGTGACGACCGGGGGCATGAGCTTGGTCAGCCAGCCGGTGCCAGCGAACTGAACAATCATACCGACGAGGAACAGGGCGATACCCGCCATGACGATGCCGCCGAGCGAACCCGCGGGGCCGTGCGAGGAGCTCGCAGCGGCCAGGGGTGCAATAAACGCGAAGGAAGAACCCAGGTACGAGGGGACGTGTCCGCGAGTAATGAGCAGGAACAAGACCGTGCCGACACCCGAGAAGAATAGGGTGGTTGCCGGCGGGAAGCCGGTCAGCAGCGGAACGAGGAAGGTCGCGCCGAACATTGCAACCACGTGCTGTGCGCCAATGCCGATGGTAATCGGCCAGGCGAGGCGCTCG
Organism: Rothia sp. 110740021-2; assembly: GCF_054263775.1. Taxonomy (NCBI): domain Bacteria; kingdom Bacillati; phylum Actinomycetota; class Actinomycetes; order Micrococcales; family Micrococcaceae; genus Rothia; species Rothia sp. 110740021-2. Next base: position 87,727 of record NZ_JBSZFE010000001.1, read on the forward strand.
CTCGGTGCTACGACGGAACCAGGCTTTACGGTGCGGCCGTCGCTGTGGATTGACCAGTCAAAGCCGAGAAGTTTAGAGATGCTCAAAAGGGAGCTCCTGAGATGAATATGGTGGTGTATAAAATTCCACATAATTCTACGCGTATACAGGTGTAGGTCACAGCTAAACGCCTATAAATATGAGCAGGGATACGTTAATTGGGGCATAGTATTCTTTTATCGTGGGCCCCATATCCCGTATATAGCCCATAATGCATCAATACCCCGTATATGCAATTCAAAGGATATACGGGGTATTGATGCAGAAAGTGAATAAAAACACTCGCTACACGGAGCTCATTAGCTTAGAGAGCATCACGCAGATTCTCCAAGTGATCATAACGCGCCAACTCATATCGCAGGTGGCCTTCAGTCGGGGACTGAACCGGCAGGAACGACGCCTCACGCAGGCGACGAGCAGTCGGGGAACCAGCCACGTAACCGGCGCCTCCAACAACCTGCAGCTCAAAGTGAGTAGCAATGGTTGCAAAGTGCGAAACACCCAAACGCAAACTCAGCAGGTCACGACGCTCAGCACGCTCCGGCTCAGACGCCAGGCGAACCAGCTCCTCACGCAGGCTCTGGTACTCCGCCAGAATCAGTGGGAACTCAGGGCGGAACACGCCCTGCGAGACATCCAGGTGCTTAGCAGCCTCCTGCAGAGCACCAGCGGCAAGACCCAGGCAGAACGACGACTGAACCAACAGGAACGGTGCGGTCACATCGTGCAGGAACGCCTCAATGTTGTCGCTCAGAATGTCCTCGCTCGGAACGAAAACGTCCTCAAACTTCAGGGTGCCGGACTCGGTGCCGTTCAGCGCCAGCAGGTTGCGGTGGTAGTCAACGCTCAGACCCTCGACGTCCTGGCGAACCGTCACGATGTAGCGGTTCGGGTGGCTTTCCGGTGCGTTCTGCACCGCCACCGGAAGCACAATCACGCCGCCCGGGTACAGGTTCGACGCCCACGACACGGAACCGTTCAGCTTCAGACCGCCCTCAACGAGGGTACCCTCCACCTTGATCGGTGCTAGACCCGAAGCCTCCTTGTACGCCGCCGCCATGGCGGTGGTGCCGCTGACGGTCGCATCCGCCAGACCGGCGGGCAGCTCGCGGCCCACAGCGTCAAAAAACGCAATGGTCGAACGGTGAGCCCACAGGGAGAACGCCGTGGAGGCGTCCTCGGTGGCAAGGTCGAAAGCCACCGAAACCTGGGGGACCAGGGAACCGCCGTCGCGGCCCAGGGTAATCAGGCCGTCCTTAGCGATTTCGCGCAGGTTTTCGAAGGGGGAACGCTCGCCGTGGTCAACAGCATCTGCGTGGGTTCGGGCGAGTGCGAGCACCTGCTCGCGCTGGGGGTAATCGTAGAGGGGTTCGAGAGTGAACTCGGACATGGGGTTTCTCCTAAGCGGGGAGCATCGCGTCTATGCGTGCAGCTTGAACAGTCGGTCAATGGGGGTGCTGACGGCCTTACGGGCGCGAACAACAGCTTCTTCGTCGGGTGCGTCGTAGAAGCAGAGGCACTTTGCGGTGTCTTCGCGAATGTAGGTGCGCAGGAAGGAAACCTCGGGTACTTCAGCGTACTTGGGGGCGTTTGCCTTCTTGCGGGTCAGGTACTGTTCCATAGTAATCTCTGCGGGGATGTCCCACTCAACCAGGTAGTCTGCGTCCTTCTTGAGCTTCTTGATGTCTTCGAGCTCTGCTCCGACCAGGCGGACTGCGTCGGGACCTGCGACGGTTGCGCGCTCACCGATGGCTGCGGCGAGGTCGGGGCCGAATGCGGTGTTCTCAGCTTCGACGATGACGAAGACAATCTTGTGGTCTGCGGAGACCTGGGTTTCGATGAGCTCGGCGCCGTGGCTCAGGGATGAGTTGATGGTCTCGATGAGTGCGGTTGCTTCGTCCTTGGACGGCTGGGCGGGGGTCAGTTCTACCAGGTAAAGTGCCATGATGTTCTCCTCGGCTAAGGGTTGAAGGATCGTCCCGGAAGGGGTCTTCCGGTTCGTTATGGAATCACCTTAGACCTGTGGTTGAGGACTGTCTAATAGATTTCGGTTCGTGGCTTAATGCGTCCTTATTTGACTCTAATGTTCGTCATGCGTGTTCATGCGGAGACATAAATCGTCACAGTTTCGTGCCTTGGAACGCGCCTACAGCTGTAGAATTTTCGCGCGGGTTATCGTGCCCAATGGCGCATCTATCCGCGCCGTCCCGCTCGTGCCGCAAAATCGTCAAGGGCGCGGTTGAGAGCGGGGACAGTCAACACTTTTGCCCCTGAATTTTGACGCGTTCTTCACACAGAATTTGTAGCTCCACCATGCGGTTGAGAAGGTGATACGCACTAGCTCGGGACCCCTGCGTGTGCTCCTCCACCATGCGTGCGGTGAAGTCGGGCTCGGTACAGCACAGGTCGGTGAGGGAACGCAGGAGAGGGGTTTTAGGCTGGGCAATGGACAGTACCTCACCGCGTAGGGTTTCAATGTCTTGCGCTAGGATTTCTGCGTTGATAATTGCCTTCTGTGTGGCGTCGATGAAGAGCTCGATGATGGGCCCGGCATCGCCTGCACGGTAGTCGGTGAGCGCCTGAATGTACCCTTTGGTATCGTGCAACACACTTTGATTTTGATATTAAGGCGCCTAATAAGAAAATCAGCGCGGAATGTCTCATTAAGGAAAACGTCCCGAACGCCCCTAAACCCGCCCTCCTGAACCTCCCCCAAACATTCCTAGGCTCCGGGTACCGGTGTATATGCTGGGGCATGTACCCCGGCGTACAGTAGGGGCCCCGAACCCTTGGTAATTCAAGGATTCGGGGCCCTATGCCTATAAACGCTCACGCTGCCCGAAGCAGTGAGTTGGCGGTGTAGGCAAGCAACCGTGTGGCTACTTCACGCCGCGCATCATCTTCTGAACCGGCTTGTGCACCAGGAACAGCAGCACACCGGTCGCGATGGTGATAATACCCATCCACGTGAAGTAGGGAACCTCAGTTTCCATGCTGTAGAACTGAGCCAGCCAACCCGACAGCACGGTGCCCATTGCCACGGAGGTATAGTACAGCGCCATCATGTTCACGCGGTGCGCCTTCGGTGCGAGCTTGGTCGCCAGCGAAATACCCACCGGGGAAATAATCAGCTCAGCGATGGTGCAGACGAATAGAATCAGTACAATCCAGCCGACGTTCACGCTCTGAACGCCCGCCTGAGCGAGGAAGATCCAGAACGCCAGGCCAATAATAATTAGCGCTGCGGAGAATTTCACGGTGGTCACCGGCTGACGTTCACCCCACTTGGTCCACAGGGTGGAGAACATCATGCCGAAGATAATGATGAAGATCGGGTTGATGGAGTTGACCAGGTTCGGGCTCAGCTCCATGCCCAGAATGTTCCAGTTAAGACGCTCATCCGAGTACACAGCCATCACGGTGAACTGCTGTTGGTACAGTGCCCAGAACACAGAGTTAGCAATCCACAGGGGAATGAATGCGGTGACGCGGGAACGCTCATCAGAGGTGACGTCCTTAGCGCTCAGCAGTTGAGCAAACAGGGCGATAGCGCCGATGAAGATGAAGCCCATGACCCAGTTCTTGAGGTTGCCTGCGGTCATCAGGCCGGTTGCCAGCAGAATACCGAGAACGACCATGATACCGACCAGTGCCAGGAAGAAGTTACGCTTCTGAGCGCTGGTGAAGGGGGTGGCAATCTCGTGCACGGAGGCGGGCAGGTTCTTGCGGGTCAGTGAGTACTGAATCAGGCCTGCAGCCATACCGATAGCAGCCAGGCCAAAGCCGAGGTGGAAACCGCCGGTGGTCCAGCCCCAACCGGTCAGGATTGGGCCGATCAGTGCACCGGTGTTCACACCGATGTAGAAGATGGTGAAGCCTGCGTCGCGGCGGTGGTCGTTGTCCGCGTAGAGGGAGCCGACCAGCACGGCGGCGTTACTCTTCAAACCGCCGGAGCCGATAGCGACCAGCAGCAGACCAATCACCACACCCGGAATTCCGGGGATGAGGGAGAGGGAGATGTGACCCGCCATGATGCCGATGGCGGAATAGAAGAGGGTACGCTCGGGGCCGAGGAGACGGTCACCGAGGATGCCGCCAAGAATTGTCATGAGGTACACGACTGCGCCGTACGCGCCGATAACGCCGGTGGCGAGGGCCTGGTCGAGGCCCAGGCCACCCTTGTCGGCGGTGTAGTACAGGTAGTAGATCATGATGCCCTGCATGCCGTAGAAGGAGAAGCGCTCCCACATTTCTACGGTGAACAGGTTTGCGAGCATGCGTGGGTGGCCGAAGAAGGTCTTGGTTTCCTTGGGTTCGGCACCTGTGGTGGTGTGAGACATGTTGGAAATCTTTTCTCTGAAAGCCCAGGGTTCTGTGTGACCCGGGCAATATGTGTTTAATTCTATATCCTTATAGGTGCATACGTATGCACCACGTCCGAATCTCACGCCCCCACATACCGGGCTAGATGCATCACGCACCCCCAAAGCGCTAGAGTGGAACCACAACTATGCCCACCCGGCACCCCGCCGTGCCGACCGGCTCATCCTAGTTCAATTCAAAGGAGAACCCCATGACCGCTGTACCCCAGGTTGACCCCCGCGACGTTCCCGCAGACGCAACCATCATCGACGTGCGTGAAGACTACGAATGGGAGGGGGGCCATGCGACCGGTGCCAAGCACATCACCCTCGGTACCCTCACCGAGCGTCTAGCAGAACTGCCCGCACCCGGCGAAGACTTCTATGTCATCTGCCACGGTGGCGGCCGTTCGAACCGTGCGGCAACTTTCCTGCGCGAGCACGGCTACGCCGCACACAACATTGCAGGCGGCACCAGTGCGTGGTTCGCAGCTGGCCTGCCGATGACCAGTGAAAACGGTGAAGCACCCGCAGTCGTTCACTAAACCGCTAGTTCGCCTGCACGCCATACAATGGAGTCCGTGACTGAAAATTCCGCGGACCGTATTTTTTCTACCCCGAACGCTCCCGCTTCTGCGTCCCCGCATGCCCTGCCGAGTATTCTGCAGAGCACCCCGTGGGATGCGCAGACGCGGGAGCTTGCCGTGCGCCCGCTGCCTTTCGCGGTGAACTGCGAGGAGGCATACCCGCTGCTGACCGGTGGCGCCGAGTATTCCTTCTGGCTGGATTCGGCGCGCGAGGAGTCGCCCATGTCGGTCGCCTCGTATGTGGGTGTGATCCCGGCGCAACTGTCGCCCCTGCGCGTGGATTCGGCGCGTGCGGCGGCTGAGTCTGGCGGGGAAGACCCCTTCGCCCAGCTGGAGGCGGCGCTCGCCTGCGCCCCGCGTGTGCACCCGGATACCGCGGCGGCAACCGGCCTGCCCGCGGGTTTGCGTGGCGGTTACGTGGGCTATTTCGGCTATGAGGCGCGTGCCGCTATGGGCATGGAGCACGACCACCCGGTGCCCGGCTACCTGCCGGCGCATGAGGCGCCGACCCCGGATTCTCTGTGGTTGCCGGCGGTCCGCTACCTGGTGCATGAGCATGCCCGCCCGGGTTGTGCGGCGCGTAGCTGGCTGGTGGGCGATGAGTCGTGGTGTGAGGCAGCGGAGCGGCTACTGAGCGCGGCGCTGACTCCGGAGGGGGAGTGCGCCTCCGAAACTACTCCCGTAAATACTCCCGGCAATGCCCCCGAGCTTACCGAGCCTCTGCTCTTCCCAGCACCCGCCGCGGAAGCCTACATGGACGCCGTTCGCGCTAGTCAGCACGAAATCTACGAGGGTAACAGCTACGAGGTGTGCCTGACCGCGCAGACGAATGCGCGCATCCAGAATCCGAGCCCGGAGCTTTTCTTTGAGTTGTACCGCCGCCAGCGCGCCCACAATTCGGCGCCGTATGCGGCGTATCTGCGGTGCGGTGATTTTTCGGTGCTTTCTTCCTCGCCGGAGCGTTTTTTGAGCGTGGATGAGCAGCGTAACGCCCAGACGAAACCGATTAAGGGCACGATTGCTCGTGGCGCCACTCCGGAGGAAGACGAGGCTGCTGCAGCTTGGTTGCGTACCGATGAGAAGACCCGCGCCGAGAACCTCATGATTGTGGATTTACTGCGTAATGACCTGTCCACGGTATCTGACCCGGCGTCCGTGCGCGTGCCGGTGCTCATGGGTGTGGAGAGCTATTCGACGGTGCATCAGCTGGTGTCTACGGTCAGCTCGCGTCTGCGTGAGGGTGTGAGCGCGGTGGCTGCCGCGCAGGCGTGCTTCCCGGGTGGTTCGATGACGGGTGCCCCGAAGCCCTCGACCATGCAGATTATTGAGCGCCTGGAGGATCGCGCTCGCGGCGTGTATTCGGGTGCTCTGGGCTTTGTGTCGGCGGATGGTTCGGCGAACCTGTCGATTGTGATTCGCACGCTCGTGGCGCACGATGACGGCGCGGTGACTCTTGCCGCCGGTGGTGCGGTGGTTGCCGATTCGGATTCTGCCGCCGAGTATGAGGAGATGCTGACGAAGTTGCGCGCCGCGTTGCCGCCGTCGGTGGGACGCGTGGTGGAATAACTTAGCGCTGAAATAGCACAGGGAATAGCCTGCGCCGCCTGCGCGTGAGCCGCTACACTTGAACTATGACTAAGCTTTCTGAAAACCTCCCTATTGAAGAAGCCCGTGAACGCCTGCGCCAGCTGATTTCTGAGCTGGCTGTGGTGCGCGGGCACGTGGTCCTCGCCTCCGGCAAGGAAGCCGACTACTACGTTGACCTGCGCCGCATTACCCTGCACCACGAGGCTTCTCGCCTTGTCGGTCAGGTCATGCTGGACCTGCTGGATAAGAACGGCATCGAATTTGAGGCTGCTGGCGGCCTGACCATGGGTGCTGACCCGGTGGGTACCGCGATTATGCGTGCTGCTGGTGATCAGGACCGTGCGATTGACGCGTTTGTGGTGCGTAAGGCTCAGAAGTCTTACGGCATGGGCCGTCAGGTGGAGGGCCCGAGCGTTGAGGGTCGCCGCGTGGTTGCTGTTGAGGACACCTCCACCACCGGTGGTTCTGCGCTGACTGCTGTTGAGGCGCTACGTAAGGCTGGTGCTGAGGTTGTGGCGGTTGCTGTGATTGTTGACCGTGCGACCGGCGCTAAGGAGCATGTGGAAGAGGTTGCGGGCGTTCCGTGCCTGTACGCATACTCGAAGGATGAGCTGGGCCTGGACTAGTCTCTACTGGCTTAGACTAGGACCTCGTGAATTTTTAAGACGTTCCCGTTGCGGCGGGTGAACCCGTGCCGCTGGCTACTGTGTGTGGCTGGTGGCGCGGGTTTTTGTCTGTAAGATGGCTCTGTGGGCGCCGGTCGTGGCGCTGGTTGTTGGCGTGAAGGTGGTTGTGATGGTTGAGAATCGTGAGGCGGCTGAGGCTGTACCTGCTGAGGCTGTGCCTGCGGAGGCGGCTGTAGCTGAGGCTGTTGAGGGTACTGAGCAGGGTACTGCTCGTTTTGAGGTGGGTGTGGGTCCGTGGGAGGGCCCGTGGCCTGAGGGGGACCATTGGGATGAGGAGCTGCTGCGTGAGGGCGACCGCCGTAACGTGGTGGATAAGTACCGTTACTGGTCGATGGACGCGATTATTGCTGACCTGGATACGCGCCGCCATGATTTTCATGTGGCGATTGAGAATTGGCAGCATGATTTGAATATTGGCACGGTGGTGCGTACTGCGAATGCGATGTTGGCGAAGGAGGTCCATATTATTGGGCGTCGCCGTTGGAATCGTCGTGGTGCGATGGTGACGGATCGTTATCAGCATGTGCGTCATCATCCGACGATTGAGGATTTTGTGGCGTGGGCGCAGGCTGAGGGTCTGGAGATTATTGGTATTGATATTTTTCCGGATTCGGTGCCCCTGGAGACGTATGATCTGCCGAAGAAGTGTGTGCTGGTTTTTGGGCAGGAGGGCCCGGGTTTGTCGGAGGAGCTGCATGCGGCGGCTAAGGATACTCTGTCGATTGAGCAGTTTGGGTCGACGCGTTCGATGAATGCGGCGACGGCTGCGGGTATTGCGATGCATGCGTGGGTTCGCCGCCATGTGTTTGGCCAGATCCCGTCGTAGTTTGGCGGCTGTTTATGAGGTGTTTAAAGGTTCCGATGCGTTGTGTGCGCGTCGGAACCTTTTTTGTTGGGGGTTTTTATTGGGGATTGGGTGATTTTTTGTTTGGGTGGGGTGTTGAGTTTTTCATATGAATGTGGGTACCCACGGGGTTTGATGCGTTGTTTGTGGTGGGGTTGTATGATGTTATCTGGATTTTTTGTCTTGTAAATGTAGTAAATAATATTTAAATATATCTAAAGTGGGTAAATCACATATTATTACATAAGTGATTTAAATCACTAAATAAATAGTCTAGGTGTGCTAGTGTTAATTCAAGTCACAGGGAATATGAGAATCGCACTCTCAAATTCGGTTTGGGACATGCGATGGATTTCCTGACTTCGGCTCGCTAATGATTGCGGGTTGTGGGTATGAATGACCGCGACGTCATTCCCCTGAAAGGGTTGGTAACAATGAAGAAATCTGCTGCTCTGTTCGCCTGCTTTGCTTTAGCTTTAAGTTCCTGTGCCGCTGCGCCTAAAGATACTAGCCTCAAAGCCCAGCTGGATTTTGAAAATAACTATATTACTCTTCCGCTCGACGAATACGACAGGAGTGACCAGGCCGAAGATATAACATATAGGGCGTATTTGTTGATTCTTAAAGAGTGCTATGCGAAAAAAGGATACGATTTTGAAATTCTAGAAAATGGCTTGGTTTCTGGCAACGCCTCCCAGTACGGCTCCTGGAACGTGAAGCATGCGGCGAATCATTTTACGTCCATCCAAGTCAGAGATGAGCAGGAAAGGATTTATAAGAGCATCCCTGAAGACGTCAGGGCCAGCTGCCGCGAAGAGCATCGGGAAGAACTGGATATGCTCTATTTTGATGTGGCTGATGAGGAAAAGTACCGCCCCGTCGAGCGTATCCGTGGCGAAGCGTACCAACGCGCGCAGGCTGACCCTGAATGGAAGAAAGCCCGCTCAGATTGGTGGGACTGCCAGCGTCAGGAAGGGTTGACGCCTCGCACCGGGGACGGTGAATGGACGAGCAAAGAAACGGCCAATCTGAATGCTGATGATCCCAAAGTGTTGGAGGAGGTTATCCGCCTGGCAACCATTGAAGCTCAATGTAGTGAGAAGGTGAGGTTGGCTCAGCGTCTGGGTGATCTTGAGGCGTCCTATCAGGGTCCTTTGATTGAGAAGAATCAGGCGTTGCTGAATGAGTTGAAGGCCGATCGTGATGCGAAGATAGCGAAGGCGCGCGAAATTATTGCCACCCGCCAGTAGCCGCAGCCACCTGAAAGGCAGAACGGGCGAACCAGCCGTGGATAGCCTCCAAGAAAATCCGTGCATACGAAAATTTCACAAGAAGGAGCCGGGGAGTGTCACCACTCCCCGGCCCTCACTTTATTCACTCTCAACCTCGCAGCCTACGCCGACGCACCTACAGGCTCGCCAGCTCAAGGCCACTCAGCGTCAGGTTACTGAGCCCTTTAGCCCACCGGAACGTTAACGTTCACCAGCGAGTACAGATCCTTCGGATCATCCGGGCTAGCAACCAGGTCAATGAACTGCTGCAGGTCGGTGTCCTGCGTAGCCGCACGGGCATAACGCAGACCCGAGAAGTCAGCAATCGCGAAGCCCACCGAATCAAACAGGGTAATCTGCTCATCCGACACGCGGCCGGGCTCCTCACCGGTCAGAACCTTCCAGAACTCCACCACGGGGAAGTCCGGGTCCTTCTGCTGAATCTCGCCCTCAACGCGGGTCTGCGGCGGGAACTCAACGAACACGGTGGAGCGGTCCAGAATTTCGCTTTCCAGCTCAGTCTTGCCGGGGCAGTCGCCACCAATAGCGTTCAGGTGCACGCCGGGCTTTACCTGGCGGTCCAGCAGAACCTTCGCCTGCTGCTTATCTGCGGTGCAGGTGGTGATGATGTCGGCATCCTGAACAGCCTCGTCCACGTCCTTAGCCAGGTGGATGCGGAAGCCCAGCGGCTCCAGGTTACGGCGGAACTTCTCCATCGCGTGCGGATCAACGTCGTAGACGGACAGGTCCTCAATGCCGAGCACCGCGCGCATACCCAGCGCCTGGAACTCAGACTGGGAGCCGGTACCAATCATCGCCATCTTCTTCGAATCCTTGCGTGCCAGGTGCTTAGCAACCATGGCGGACACGCCAGCGGTACGCAGCGCGGTCAGCAGGGTCATCTCAGCCAGGAACACGGGGTAGCCGTTGTCCACGTCAGCGAGCAGACCGAACGCGGTCACGGTCTGGAAGCCGCGTGCCGGGTTGGACGGGTGGCCGTTCACGTACTTGAAGGAGTAGGTGATGTTGTCGGAGGTGGGCATCAGCTCAATCACGCCGAAGGGGGTGTGGGAGGCGACGCGCGGGATCTTGTCGAAACTCTGCCACTTCTTGAAGTCTTCTTCGAGGAAGTCGACCATGCCGGCAATGATGTTGCCTACGCCGTCCTTCTGAATCCACTTCGCCATCGAGGCGACGTCAACAAATTCCACCGCGTGTGCGCTAGGACGTTCAGTCATGATTTTCTCCTTTGAATATCTGCACAAAACTTCTTTGTGCATCTGATGGTCACTGCGGATATCTATTATCTCAAAATATATTGCAGGACACACCGTATTAGAAATGCTGTAGATATATACTTTGCTTTATGTATTACACGGATGTAATACGGAAGCGAACACGAAAAGACGTACGGGGAGGGGGTTCTAGAGTCTAGAGCTCCTAGACTAGGGCTAGGGTCTAGAACCCCTCATTCGCCTTCGCCGGGATATTACCGGGATTACAGGCAACCGGTCGGGTTAGCTGCCCTTCGGGTTGTCCTCGTCCTCAAACTCACCCAGGTCAATGTGGGTACGAGGCTCTGAAACGAGCTTCTTCACCACGGGGCGGGCAGCAATCACAGGCACGGAACCGGTGTAGCCTTCACGGATGCGAGCAATCTCGTTGACGCGGTCACGAACCGTGTACCAGCCGATAATCAGCAGCGGGATAACCAGCAGCAGCGATGCCAGGGTGTAGGTGCCCACCGGGTAATCCAGAGCCATCAGCACCAGCACAACAGCCAGGAAGCCCATCACAGCCCAGTCGCTGAAACGACCGCCGGGTGCACGGTAGTTGGGGCGCTTGTACTTGCCCTCGCCGACCAGCTTCAGGTATTTCTGGTGCGACATTGCGATAGCCGCCCAGCTAGCCATGGTGCCCACAGATGCGATGTTCAGCACGACCTCGAACGCCTGCTCGGGAACGAAGAAGTTCAGCACAACACCGAAGAGGCCCACCACACCGGTCAGCAGAATACCTGCCACCGGAACGCCGGAGCGGGACACCTTGGTGGCGAACTTCGGTGCCGAACCGGCAACACCCATCGAGTGGAGGATACGGCCGGTGGAGTACAGGCCAGCGTTCAGTGAGGAAGCAGCCGCGGTAATCACGACCAGCTGCATAATCGGTGCGGTGCCTTGAATACCGATAGCGTCGAAGAAGGTCACGAACGGCGACTCTGCGTCCTTGTATGCGGTGTAGGGCATGAGCAGGCAGAGCAGAACCACGGAACCAACGTAGAAAATCGCGATACGCCAGATCACGGTGTTGATAGCGCGGGGGATAACCTTCTCAACGTTCTTGGTTTCACCACTGGTGGTGCCGACCAGCTCAATACCGGCGTAGGCGAACACAACACCCTGAACCACGATAAGAGCGGGAAGAATGCCGTTGGGGAAGAAGCCGTCATTGGCTGCAATAAGGCTCAAGCCGGGGGTGACGCCGTTGATGGGTTCACCGAAGACCAGGTACCAGATACCTACCGCCATGAAGGACAGCAGGGCAAGAATCTTAATGAGCGCGAACCAGAATTCCAGCTCACCGAAGAGCTTCACGGAGATGAGGTTCAGGGCCACGGTGACGATAACGACGATGAATGCGCTAAGCCACTGGGGAATGTCTGCGAAGAACTGGTTGTATCGACCGAACCAGCTGATGTAGATGGCGATAGCGGTGGCGTCTGCAACGGCGGTCATTGCCCAGTTCAGCCAGTAAAGCCACCCGGATACGAATGCGGCCTTTTCGCCGTAGAATTCGCGGGTGTAGGAGACGAAGGAGCCCGAGGAGGGGCGGTGAAGAATCAGCTCGCCGAGGGCTCGAAGAATCAGGTAGCCGAAGAAACCGATGACGGCGTAGATGACGGCGAGCATGGGGCCTGCGTCCTGCAGGCGGCTACCGGTGCCCAGGAACAGGCCGGTACCAATTGCGGAACCGATGGCAATCATCTGGAGCTGACGTGCGCCAAGCCCCTTGTGGAAGCCTTCCTGTTCGTGTGCAAACGGGTCGTCTGTGGGGGGCTTAGTGTATTGATCCGCTGCAGAAGTCTGCGGATTCTTGTTCGGTGAGGTGCTCATGCTATACCTCCTTGAATAGTTACATCTGGAGCACGTGCTACATGAAATGTGGTTGGGAACACGCCTGTGAGTTGTAATGACTATAGCACGACAATTTGGTTAAATATAATCCGCGTCACGTAACAATTTATATACATATAATGCATATCTTATGAATATATTTGGTTCATGTTGTATTGTGTGGTTTTCATTGTTTTGTGAAATAGATTAATTGAACTCTGAGTTTAAAAAATCAATTCCCCCACCAGTGCACAGCACAAGAGCACCCACAACGGGGTGCTCCAGCAACCTATTCAGAATGGGGAGTTAGCCCTCTAGCAGGCGGTCAATCTTCGCCCGCAACGCACGCTCACGACGATTCAACCACCACCAGCTCGGCCAACGCATCAATGACTTACGACCCACCTGCACGACCGAGGGGAGCTTCGCCTCCGCAAGCGCCACATCAATCTCGTGGTCGCTCGCACCCTCATCACGCATTTTCTCTATTAACTCAAGGGATTTCGCCATATCGCCATGCCCCAAAACATGACGACTCTTACGTTCCAGAACCTCATCCAACAGGGCGCGCACCGGGGCAATAGCCGCCGCATTCGGGTGCTCACGCTCAGCACGACGCTGTGCCTGGCGGGCACGCTTCTCACGCTTCGCGTCGAGCTGTTTCGGATTATTTTTAGCGCTCGCCTTGATCATGGGAGGATCCTTTCGCTGCGTCCGGGTGATGTGTATGCTGACCTGCGCACAGAATACATCAAGTCATTAACACCTCTACTTTACCGCGGTATTTGGCAGAACTTTTATTGCGGTAAACCCAAAAAAACCCACAAAAAATTAGCGATAAATAAGTCGTATCTTGGTAAAATGGTGTGAGTAGGAGGCGTCTCGCGCGCCAACAAAATACGGTGAACCGGCCCAATATCGGTAACCGGTCGCATCTATCCAAGGAGTCAGCATATGGCTATTGCAACCCCCGAAGTTTACGCAGAAATGCTGCAGACCGCGAAGGAAAAGGGCTTCGCGTACCCCGCAGTGAACGTGACCTCCTCCCAGACCCTGAACGCTGCTATCCGCGGCTTCGCAGAGGCTGGCTCGGACGGCATCATCCAGGCATCCACCGGTGGTGCAGCATACTGGTCCGGCGCTTCCAAGAAGGACATGGTCGTTGGCTCCCTGGCCTTCGCAGCATACGCACGCGAGGTTGCTAAGCAGTACGACGTGAACATTGCACTGCACACCGACCACTGCCCCAAGGACAAGCTGGAAGGCTTCGTTCTGCCCCTGCTGGCAGAATCCGAGAAGGCTGTTGCTCGCGGTGAAGACCCCATCTTCAACTCCCACATGTGGGACGGCTCCGCAATCGACCTGGATGAGAACCTGAAGATTGCTGCTGAGCTGATTGAGCGTACCTCCAAGGCAAAGCTCGTTCTCGAGGTTGAGATTGGTGCCGTTGGCGGCGAGGAAGACGGCGTTGAAGGCGCTATCGACGACTCCCTGTACACCACCGTTGCAGACGCAATCAAGACCGTTGAGGCAATCGGCCTGGGCGAGAAGGGTACCTACATGGCTGCTCTGACCTTCGGTAACGTTCACGGTGTGTACAAGCCCGGTAACGTTCACCTGCGCCCCGAGCTGCTCAAGGAAATCCAGACCGAGGTAGGCGCTAAGTACGGCAAGGGCGACAAGCCCTTCTACCTGGTCTTCCACGGTGGCTCCGGCTCCACCGAGCAGGAGATTGCAGACGCAGTGTCCTACGGTGTTATCAAGATGAACATTGACACCGACACCCAGTACGCGTTCACCCGCCCCGTTGCTGGCCACATGTTCAGCAACTACGACGGTGTGCTGAAGGTTGACGGCGAGGTCGGCAACAAGAAGACCTACGACCCCCGCGTTTGGGGCGCAGCTGCAGAGGCAGGTATGGCCGCACGCGTGGTCGAGGCTTGCCAGCAGCTCGGTTCCGTCGGTACCTCCATCAAGTAAGGTACTGTTCGCCCGCCGCAACCTCCGTAGGTGTTGCCGGGTGCGAACCTAAGCTTCTTTAAGCGAAAACGGTGCCCGCTTCCTCATGACGAGGAGGCGGGCACCGTTCTTTTAAATTTCAGGTGAGAGTCAGCCGGGGCAGGGACTCGCGTTAGTTCCTGTGCTGGGTCTCAACAGGGCTCTTAGTTGGGTAGGGGTGGGGTTTACTTGCCGCAGCCGCAACCACCGCAGCCGCAGCCGCCGGACTTCACAGCCACTGAACCAGAGGTGGGAATACCGTCGCCGGTGTCGCCGCCCATGAGGTTCACACGGTTGCCAATCTCGGGGCCGCCAATCGGCTGGGGTGCCTTACCCGCCAGGGTCGCCGCGAAACCTGCAGGCTCCGCCAGAGGGCTCAGGTTCGGGATCATTGACGCTGCCGGGGAGCCGGAGGGGCCGCACGCAGCCGCTGCCGCATTAGCCTTCGGCTGAGCAACCAGGTGAGCGCGGGAGAAGCGCTTAATCTGCTCGGCGGTCGGGTACGCGAAGGACACCTTCACCTCACCGTTGACGAGCATGAGCGGCAGAACCTCGCGGCCGTTCATCTCAATCTGCTCGGCGACCGGCGCGCACTCTTCAAATGCGGAAGGGTAGGAGTCGGTGGAGTACACCTCAATGTCCACGCCCGAATCCAGCGCCTCCTGCGCGGCACCCAGGAAGATGGAACGCTCCATATCCTGCGGATCCTCCGGGTTCTCGCCGGGGCCCGGAATAAATACTTCAAGAACGGTCTCAGCCGCTTCAGTCATCAGTTCAGCCTTTTCTCTCTTATGGGCACCGACTCGGGGGAGGGTGCCACTCCTTCACTAAGTGTACTCGCGACCTCAAGAGTGTAGAAGTGTGAGTTGAAGTTCCAGATTTGCGGAATATTTGCAGAATTCGAGTCGAATGACTCTCAGCTCATGAGCTGCAGGTTCAGGTGTTGTATTCTGAGTGCATATGCACCGGAGTGTGCGAACCCTGCAATATCCAGACAGGCGCCGCCCGATGCGACACTATAAGGCAACGACGCCCGCATCCGACGCGGACGCATCAGCGCTACAAATACACGCTATTCATAGCGCCACACGACCAGAAGGAGCATATATGTTTGGTTTCGGTAAGAAGAAGAAGGAAGCTGCCGCACAGGAAGCATCGTCCGCAGACGTCTACGTCGCACCTGCTACCGGTGAGTACCTGCCGCTGAGCGAAGTTTCCGACCCCGTTTTCTCTCAGGGCGTTATGGGCGATGGCTACGCAGTGAACCCCACTGCAGGCACCATCGTCGCACCCGTTGCAGGCACCATTGCACTGATTCAGGACACCCTGCACGCATTTATGCTCCGCACCGAAAACGGCGGCGAGGTACTGGTCCACATCGGTATCGACACCGTTGAGCTCGGCGGCGACGGCTTCACCAAGCTTGCTAACGTAGGTGACAAGGTTGAGGCAGGCGCCCCCATCATCGAGGTCGACTGGGCAGCTATCGAGGGTCGCATCCCCTCTAAGGAAACCATGGTGATGATCACCAACACCGCAAAGTTCAACATCTCCAAGGACTCTGAGTCCCGTCGCCCCGTCGCAGCCGGTGAACGCGTTGCTCAGGCATCCAAGAAGTAAGCTGAACCAGCGAAAATAGCTCAGCTTCAACAGCGGCGAAAACCCGCGAAAATACTCAACGCAAAAGGTCGCGTCCTGCAGGCTCAATCGGGCTACAGGCGCGGCCTTTTCCGTTATACGAGAAATTTTTTAACGCCGCATGAAATACCGCTATTAAAAACAGCGGAAAAGGAGGAACACATTCACCCGTATGGCACAGTGGGTAAGAATGAGGTGCATGTAATACCCTATTTGCCTGTGAGCGCAGTGAATCACCGATAAAAATCTTTATCCTACATGGAGTTGCAGCTTGAGTTGAGGGAATCCGGACCCTCAACTCATAAACGAAAAAGAACCACTACAGTGACTGCATTCCCGAAGATCTCCAAGAATCTGCTGAGCCGTCGCGGCTTCATCGGTGCCTCCGCCCTGGCACCCGCTGCCCTCATGTTCCAGGCAGGCGAAGCCCGCGCCGTAGCCAGCACCCGCGCACATCAGCTGCTCTACAAGACCGATGAATTTTTCATCGCCCACCGCGGTGACGGCAACATCAGCCCCGAGCACACTGCCTTCGCTTACGCAGAGTCCGTACGCCGCGGCGCCCTCGCCGTCGAAATTTTCGTACGCACCACCAGCGACGGCCAGTTCGTCTGCATGCACAACACTAACATCAAGCACACCACCGGTGCGTCCATGGACGTGCGCGGCCACACCCTCGCCAAACTGCGCCAGCACAAGGTCAACATGCGCAAGAACCTGGGTGAAAAGACTGACCTGTACGACATCCCCACCCTCGAAATACCATGAAGCTGCGCCAGAAGGTCACCACCGGCCAGGTAGTGAACTGCAAGGTGGAGAGAGCGGGCGAGGGTGCGTAGGGACGCGGGGATGTGTATGTGGGCGGGGAAGACTCGCAGGGTAGGGGAGCGCGCGGGACTAGAATTAAAAGCGTCAGAGTCGACCGCACCGGCCGCCCCAACCCGAAAGGCACGCCATGACCACCTCACCCGAAAGCTCCGCCGAGAATCCCGCCGCAAAGACCGCTGCGAAATCCGCCTCGCTGCGAGGCCGCACCGAACCGCACATGCAAAGCATCAACATGCCGCAGCGTGAACCTATCGACCCCTACGAGCGACCCTCCTACCCCTTCTTCTACGTGCCCACCGATCTGCTCATCGGCGGCAGTTGGGTCACCGGCGACAACGGCTCCTTCCCCGTACACAACCCCTCCTGCGGCCAAATCCTCGCGCACGTCGCCGACGCCAGCGTCGAACAGGGTATCGAAGCACTCGACGCCGCCTGCGACGCCCGCACCTCATGGGCGGCAACCAGCGTCCGCGAACGCGCCGACATCCTCAACCACGCCTACACGCTCATGACGCAACGCACCGAAGTCATCGCCCGGCTCATGACCCTCGAAATGGGTAAGCCCCTCGACCAGTCCCGCGGCGAAGTCGCCTACGCGGCAAACTACCTGCGTTGGTACGCCGAAGAAGCCGCCCGCAACTTCGGCCGCACCGCCGTCGCCCCCGAATCCGGGCTGCAAATCACCACCGTACGCCGCCCCGTCGGCCCCTGCCTACTGATTACCCCCTGGAATTTCCCGCTCGCTATGGCGGCACGCAAGGTCGCCCCGGCGCTCGCGGCGGGCTGCACCGCGGTGCTCAAGCCCGCCTCCCTGACTCCGCTCAGCTCCCTGTACTTTGCCTCCCTGATGCGTGAGGCGGGCCTGCCGGACGGCGTGCTGAACGTGGTGACTACCTCCCGTACCGGTGAGGTTGTCTCCGCGCTGATGGCTGATGAGCGCCTGCGGAAGGTCTCGTTCACCGGCTCCACCGCAGTGGGCCGCACCCTGCTTGCGCAGGCCTCACAGAACGTTCTGCGCACCTCCATGGAGCTGGGTGGTAACGCACCGTTCATCGTCTTTGAGGATGCGGACATCCCCGCCGCCGTGGAGGGTGCCTACGCGGCGAAGATGAGGAACATGGGCGAGGCGTGCACTGCCGCCAATCGATTCATCGTGCACGAGGACATTGCTGAAGAGTTCACCCGCGTCTTCGTGGAGCGTATGGAGGCGACCGTCGTGGGTGACGGAGCCATTGACGGAACCGAATGTGGACCGCTTATTCAACCTTCAGCGGTTGAATCCATGCTTTTTATGGTGGAAGATGCCCTGGGTAAGGGTGCGCTCCTTGCCTGCGGCGGTTACATTCCCGAGCTTGAGGAGAACGTTCCGAGCGGTACCGGCGGCATGCCCAAGAACCTGAACAAGGGCAACTTTGTGACCCCCACCGTGCTGACCGGCGTGACCGATTCGATGCGCGTGTGGCGTGAAGAAATCTTCGGCCCCGTCGCCCCGATTGCCACGTTCAGCGGCTACGGCGAGGAGGGAGAACGCACCGCCCTGAAGCTCGCCAACGACACCGAGTACGGCCTGGCGGCGTACGTGTACACGAGCAACCACCCGCGCTTTACGCGCATGGCGGCTGGCCTGGAGTTCGGCCTGATCGGTTACAACTCGGGTGTCATCTCGAACGCCGCCGCCCCGTTTGGCGGTGTGAAGCAGTCCGGTATGGGTCGTGAGGGCGGCCCCGAGGGTTTGGAGGAGTACACCGAGCTGCAGTATATCGGCGCGCCGAACCCGTTCGCCGGATGAGCCTGTTTGCCGGATACAGCGAGATACCGGCTGCGACGAACCCTGGATGACGAGCTCTGGATGACGAGCTCTGGATGCAGTGAAGCCCCGGCGGGCACCCGAGAAGGTGCCCGCCGGGGCTTTGCGCTGTCTAATCATGCTCGGGTGCTAGAGCTGGTACTGCCTAGAAATGACTCTGCCTAGAGCTGGCCCAGTGCTTAGAGTTGGTGCGGGGGTTATATCTGGTGCAGCGCGAGCAGCTTGCGGCTGAAAGCCTCTGCTGGACCCTTGCCGCAGGAGTTGGGACGCGGCTCCAGGGCGACCTGCTCGAAGAAGGTGACCCAGGTGCGTCCGTCGGTGTGGGAGGTGAGTGCCGCCTCCAGGGTGGGGTGTTCGATGGTTTCTGCCGGGGGCTCAATGCCCGCCTCGAGGAGCGTACTTAGTGCCTCTGCTACCGATGTTTCACGTGAAACCAAACCTCCAGAGGTTACTTCTTCGCCCTTTTTCTCTAGTTCGAGGCGTACGGCAACCTCCGCGGCTTGCTCCACCGGGGTATCCGTGCTGCGCCCACGCAGACCGTGCAGCGACGGAATAGCGCGACTCGCCAGAGATAGGTACGCCGCCAGTGCCGAAGGCTCCGAGAGGCGACCGTAGGTGTAGCCGGTGGGCAGCATAATGCCGACCGGGGCGAAGCGGTGACCACCCGTATGTGAGCACTCCCAGACCGCATTACCCGGCAGGATATCCGCCAGGTGCGCCGCAATGGGGCGACCACGCAGGGCACAGCAGCGGTCACGCTTGGAGTGGGTGCACACGAGAATAGCGGGGGAATCAATGAGCTCCGCGCCGGTCACCTGAATCAACTCCTCCGGATTGCCCAGGGGTAGGTCGAGGAGCTGTTCGGGGGTGCTCACGCTGAACGAGTAGAGCTTCTCCTCGCCCGGGGTGCAGAGCGCGTAGAGCACCCGGTGGGTCGGGTTGCCGGATGCATCCGGCGCGCCGTGCAGCACGCGCCCCGCCCTGCCCGTCTGGCGGATCAGTAGGAACTTCAAACCCGCCTGCGAGACTGCCTCACCCAACGCCTCCGAAAGCTCCTCGCCGAGGGCGGAGCCGTCCAGCACGTCGCGACCCCACTGGCCCACGTGCTCGAGCGCCAGCCAAGCGGTGGCGCGTCCGGCGGTGCCGCCGAGAGCCTCGTCGCCGTAGAGGGAGCAGGAATCCGTCGGGATGCTCGTGGCGCGGGTGCGTGAAGAGAGCTCATCGGCGTGTGCGGCACGCAGGTTGTTCAGCTCGGCGGGGTTGGTGGCGCGCGGCTCGGGGGTTGCGGGGGTGCAGGATTCAGTCATGGTTCCTTGATTCTACGCCTGCAGGATGTGAATGACCTATGTTGCTCCTGCACGGTCTAAATGCTGAAAAACAACCGCACAAGGGTGATTTTTGGGGGCTATCGGATGGCAACTACTCGGGAAGGAGCGCCGCACCGCAACGGTGGAGGCATAACCACCGCGGGTTGGATAACCGGCGCAACGTAGCCGGCACAATATGGCCGGTACAAGGTAAGAAGGGTGTGTGCCATGTTCACTGAACACGGCACACACCCTTTTCTGTCGACTTACCGACTGTTATGCGCTGTTACTGGTTGTCGAGGACGTACTGCTTGAACTGCTCGTCCCGGCGCTTGAATTCTTTAAGCTCATTCTCCAGGGCTGCCTGGTTCTTGGCGACGAGCGGCTTCTGGTACTGCGCCTCCAGGTCGTAGAGCTTCTGCGAGCGGCCTACATCCTGATTGCACTGTGCCTGGATGGTGGCGATTCGAATTTCTTCTTCGGAGGCGACGGCACTCTGAGGAATATTCTTTTCTTCCTTAACGGTCACCTCACTATCGGGGGTGAGGCCCTTATCCTTGATGCATCGCTTCCACTCGTCGTCGAGAGATTTTTTGAGTTGCCTATCGCCTGCGGCATTTCGGGCGTCGGTCTCCAAACGCGTAAACGTGCTGCTTCCGAAGGGTATCTCTCCAATTTGCTTCATCTCATCGACGGCGCGCTGATAGCATTCGGTGCGGACATCCTTCCCAGGGTCGGATGAGGCGGCAGGGGAGGAGAGGTCCAGCGTATTTGAGTCTTCGCGCTCGTGGAGGCCGTATTTTTGGGCGCGCTCAACATTCCAGATTCCGTAGGTCCTGCCGAAGTTCCTGCCGGATCCCTCGGTGCGGACAAACATCTCGTAGTGCTGCCCGTGTTCGGCAAAGCACTTTTTGCGTGCCAGCTCAAGGGCTTTGGTAAAGTATTCGTCTTTGCCGGCGGTGTTGTAAGCGTCCAGAGGCAGGATCACCCGGTCATTTTCTACGTCGAAAATCGCGCGGGCGCTTTCATCTTTCTCCAACGTGGGACCGAAGGAGCAAGAAGACAGCACAGTGCTGATGAGGGCAGCCGCCAGAAGCTTTTTCAAAGCTGACATGGTGTATATCCAATCTGTTACGGGGAGCCCGTGGCGTCGCGGCCATAACCCCCTGTAGACCACGCGAACTAGGTGGCCTTGAGAACACTTCTTGAGAAGGTGACTTAACAATACCCCTAGTGGATGCGGGTTTGCGCTCAACAGGCTGGTGCGTGCAGTAGAAAATTTTCTGCCGCATGGTGGTTTGTCACGGCTCAGCCCCGTAAAACCATAATGGAGCCCTGGCAAAAATACGGCAAAAATACGGCGGAATCACTGCAGAATCACGACGAAAACAACGCAAGCGCAGGACGGGTAGGCGGGCGTACCTGATTTGGTGCCCCGCCCGCCTCGCGCCACAATGAACACATGACCGCAGAAGACACCACCGCACTAACCAGCGCCAGGCTCGACCTCTGGCTCTGGTCAGTGCGCATCTTTAAAACCCGCTCCCTCGCCGCCGACGAATGCAAAGGCGGCCACGTGCGTGTCAATGACGCCCCCGCCAAACCCTCCCAAAAACTCAAAAAAGGCGACATCGTCAAGGTCCGCTACCCCGGCTGGGAACGCGTCTTCAAAGTTGAAAAACTCCTCATCAAACGCGTAGGCGCACCCATCGCCGTCACCTGCTACGAAGACCTTTCCGGCCCGCGCCCCGCCTACCTCTCCATGCCGCCGGTCGCCAAACGCGAACGAGGCAGCGGCCGCCCCACCAAGAAGGAACGCCGCGCCCTCGACGAACTGCGCGGCCGAGGCGCCTAGCCGCGCCCATCTCGCGTGCCCATCTCGCAGAGTGCGCCCCACCCCGCGCGCAGGCACCCGCCGCGGCGCCGGGGAGTAGCCTAGAAGGATGAGCACACAGAAGCACCCGAATACTGAACCCGGCGATACTGCACCCGGCTCGCCCGCTAAAAATGCCGCGAGTACCGCCGCGAGCCCCAGCGCCAATGCCGGCGCCAACACCGCCGAACCTTCGCTGAACCGGCGCATCCTCGCCCTCGCCGTACCCGCCTTCGGCGCGCTCATCGCCGAACCCATCTTCGTACTCACTGACTCCGCACTCATTGGCCAACTCAGCAAGGAGGAACTCGCCGGCATGAGTATTGCCGCCACGCTCGTCACCACGGTTGTGGGCCTCATGAACTTCCTCGCCTATTCCGTCACGCCCGCCGTGGCGCGCGCCTTCGGTGAGAAGAACCTGCGCCGCGCCTGGCAGATCGGTGTGGACGGCGTGTGGGTCGCCTTCGGCCTCGGCATGCTCCTCATGATCGCCGGATACGCCTTCGCAGACCCGCTGCTGCGCGGCCTCGGCGCGACCGACGAAACCATGAGCTACGCCCTCGACTACCTGCACCACTCACTGTGGGGTATTCCGCCGATGATGATTATCCTCGCGCAGGTCGGCACGCTCCGCGGACTTCAAGACACCGTCACCCCGCTCAAAGTCGCCACGGTCGGCACGCTTGTCAACATTGTGCTGAACTGGCTGCTCATCTACCCGGTCGGCTGGGGCGTTGCCGGTTCAGCGACCGGCACCTCCCTCACCCAGTGGGGCATGGCTGCCGCGCTCGGTGTGGTCATGATGCGCGGCACCCGCGAACACGCCGTCCGCTGGGCACCCGATACAGCCGGTATGCGTTCGGTGCTCTCGCTCGGTTCCTGGCTCATGCTGCGCACCCTGTCCATGCGCATCGCCTCCCTGCTGACCGTGTTCGTCGTGGCACGATTCGGCACCGAACACACCGCCGCCTACCAGCTCGGCATGGGCGTATTTAACCTCTTCCTCTACGCCCTGGACTCCCTCGCCATCGCCGCCCAGGCGCTACTCGGCAAGGAACTCGGCGAACGCGACCTCAACGTAGAATCCGAACGTGCGAAGGTGCGCCAGCTGAAAAACCGGCTGCTCCGCATGAGCCTCATCTACGGTGTTATCACCGGCCTGATCTGCCCGCTCATCGGCTTCTTCGGCTCCTGGATTTTCACGCAGGACGCGCAGGTGGCGTTCCTTTTCACCATCGCCACCGTCATCATCGCCCTCGGCCAGCCCATCGCCGCGTACGTGTTCACCCTGGACGGCATCCTCATGGGCGCGCAGGACGTGAAATACCTGGCGATTGGCTGCTTCATCATGCTGGTGATGTACGTGCCCGTTATGCTCGGCCTGCACTGGGCTGTCGGCAACGGCACCATGGATGCGCTCGCCGGCTATTGCGGCTTGTGGGCGGCGTATATTCTGTACTTCCAGGGAATCAGAGCGGTCATTTTCGGTCGCCGCGCCTCCTCTGATGTGTGGATGAAAGCCGGTGACTAAACCCTTCGACCCTGATTACTTCGAGCATACGTGCTCTGGGCGTAATGGCTTACATTTGGAACGCCCGCACCCTCCGCGGGTGTAGCATGACAGGGTATTGAAACCCTCATGCAAAGGATGAAACCGTGACCGTAACCCGCGAAGAAGCCCTCGAAATTTTTGCCCGCCGCCGCGCAACCCGCGCCTACGACCCCGACCGCCGCATCAGCGACGAAGACTTCGCCGCAATCCTCGAATTTGCGCGCCTGTCGCCCAGCTCCGTCGGCACCGAGCCGTGGAAGTTCCTGGTCATCCAGGACCCCGAACTGCGCGAAAAGCTCAAGCCGATCGCATGGGGCATGGCGGGCTCCCTCGACGACGCAAGCCACCTGGTCGTACTGCTGGCGAAGAAGGGCCTGCGCTACGACACCCCGTGGATGCGCCGCACCCTCGAAGGCCGCAACCTCACCGAAGAGCAGATGCATGCTGCACTCGAACGCTACGGCAGCTTCCAGAAGAACGACATGAAGATCCTGGAAGACGACCGCGCGCTCTTCGACTGGACGTCCAAGCAGACCTACATTGCCCTGGGCAACATGATGACCGGTGCCGCAATGCTCGGCATCGACTCCTGCCCCATCGAGGGTATGAACTACGAAGCAGTGAACGAGCTGCTCACTTCTGCCGGCCTGTTCGATCCGAAAGAATACGGCGTGTCCGTGGCTGTGACCTTCGGTTACCGTGCCCACGAAATCGCGCCGAAGAGCCGCCGCTCCATCGAGGACCTGGTCACCTGGGCGTAAGGTTCTGCCGGGCTTGCGACGAAATTTTCAAGCCGCCGCCCGTGAAAACTAAATATAAAGAAATGCACCGCCTTTACACGGGCGGTGCATTTCTTTATATCTTTTACCGTGCAAAAAGCACGGTGAGATGCGTTTTTGAATTTTTCGTTTGAAATCGCGCGGGGCAATTCATTCTGTATAACGGCAGGGCGCTACTTCCTAAACGCCGTCAGACGCATAGAATTCAGCACCACAAATACCGAACTAAACGCCATTGCCGCAGCCGCAATCATCGGGTTCAGCAGACCCGCCACAGCGACCGGAATAGCCGCCGAATTGTAGGCGAACGCCCAGAACAGGTTCGACTTAATGGTGCGCAGCGTAGCGCGGGAGAGACGTAGCGCCGTCACCACCGAAGCAACATCCGAACGGGTCAGCACAATATCGGCTGCCTCCGCGGCAACGTCCGTGCCCGAACCCATCGCAATGCCCAGCTCAGCAAGAGCCAGCGCCGGGGCGTCATTCACGCCGTCGCCGACCATCGCCACGCGGTGACCGGCAGCCTGCAATTTCTCAATCACCTGCGACTTACCCTCCGGGGTCACGCCGGCGTACACGTTCTCAGCCGAAATGCCGACCTTCGAGGCGACCGCCTGCGCAACCTGCGGGGCGTCACCGGTGAGCAGGATCGGCTCCAGGCCGAGCTCACGCAGCTGCGCCATGGTTTCTGCCGCCTCCGGCTTGGGAGTGTCGGCAACCGAAATCATGCCGACCGGCTGCAGAGCGGAGGTGCTGCTCGGGGCTTCACCGTTCGGGGCCTCGCCGCGGGCGACAACCACCGTCGTCAGACCCGCCCGGCGAGCCTGATCCAGCAGGGCCAACTGAGCCTCGCTCAGCTGCGCACCCGCTGCCTGCAGGTACTCGGGAGTACCCACCACAACCAGCTGGGAGGTGCCATACTCGGCGCCTTCACCCGCGCCGCTCAGCACGCCGCGCACGCCTCCGGGAACACCCTCAAAGCCGCTCACACTCGGCGCCGAAGCACCCTCCGCCAGCACGCCCTGCTCACGGGCAAAACCGGCAATCGCGCGAGCAATCGGGTGCTCACTCAGCGCCTCCACGGCGGCGGCATCACGCAGAACAGACAGGGAACGCTCGTTCTTGGAACCGGTAGAATCCGACGAAATACCGGACAAGTCACCCACCGACTCATAGTCACCAAAGGTGCCGTAGAACGCCACAGACATCTCTCCGGTCGTCACCGTACCGGTCTTATCCAGCACCACGCGATCAACCGTGCTCGTCGCCTCCAACACCTGCGCATTACGAATCAAAATGCCCAACTGCCAGCCGCGACCCGTACCCGCCAGCAGCGCCGTCGGAGTAGCCAAACCCAAAGCGCACGGGCACGCCACCACCAGTACCGTCACTGCCGCATTAAACGCCGCCGCACCGTCACCAGAAACCAGCCACCAACCGACCAGTGTCAGCGCCGAAATCACCAAAACCACCGGCACAAACACCGCAGAAACACGATCTGCCAAGCGAGCAATCGGAGCCTTCGTCTCCTGCGCGCTCGCCACCAGCTCACCCATCTTCGCCAGAGTCGTCTCAGCGCCCACGCGGGTCGCACGCACCGTCAACGAACCAGACGTATTCACCGTCGCACCCGTGACCGCATCACCCGGATGCACCTCAACCGGCACAGACTCACCCGTCAACAGGGACGCATCCACCGCCGACGAACCCTCAACCACCACACCATCCGTGGCGATCTTCTCACCCGGGCGCACCAAGAACAGGTCATCCGGCATGAGGTCCTCCACCGGAACCTGCACCTGCTTCGTCACGCCCTGCTTATCGGTGCGCAGCAGAGTCGCCTCCTTCGCACCCATACTCAGCAGGGTGCGCAGCGCCTCCGAAGAACGATCACGAGTACGGTGCTCAATCGCGCGACCAATCAGCAGAAACAGCGTCACCATGGACGCCGAATCAAAATACAGCGGCGCATGGTTGCCGGTAAACATCGACCAGAAACTACCGTCTGCATGATGCACATGCGCCGTCAACTCCGGGTTCATGAGCAGCTGCGCCAGCGAATAGAAATACGCCAACACCACACCGAGAGACACCAGTGTATCCATCGTGGACGAGCCATGACGCGCATTAATAAGCGCCGCACGGTGGAACGGCGCAGCACACCAAAATGCAACCGGCGCCGTCAGAACCGCCACAACCCAACCCCAATTCGGGAACTGGAACGACGGGAACATCGAAATCAAGAAAATCGGCACACCCAAAATCGCCGCATAAATAATGCGGTCAGTGAAGCCGCCATTCATGCTCGGAGTGCTGTGATGGTTGCCGCCGCCGGATGCGCTCGCGTTCGTTCCAGCGCCCGCGCGCGGCCCGTTCTTAAGGTGCGCCGCGTAGCCGGCATTGTTGATGGTCTCAACGATCTGTTCGTCGCTCACGCCCTCAGGTACGATGACGCGCGCCGACTCCAGCGGCAGGTTCACCGCCGGGTCAACGCCGGGGATTTTGCGGAGCTTACGCTCCACACGACCCACACAGGATGCGCAGGTCATACCCTGAATATCCACGTGAATGATTCGGGTGGACTCCGTTGATTTTACGGTTGTTCCGGCAGGATTAAAAAGAGAGCGCTCACTCTGTGATGAGGGTTCACGGGTGGTTGGTGAAGGCTGTGTAGAAGACACAATACTTCCTTAAACTTAAAAAAGGGGGGTAGAAGAAGGTGCACGAAGCCGGGGGAGGGGCCCCGAAGGACCCCGTCCCGGATAGTGTATGGTGTAGTGTTTAGGGTGCAGTACTGAGGGTGTCGCGCGAGGGCGAAAGCTGCGGGTAAAACAGCGAGGCTGTAAACGCGGCGGCGGGAGTAATGCTGTGGTGGCTTAGTGGTCGCCGGGCAGCCCATCCGGCCTGCTCGTATGCGGGCGAATACCGGTCACCTTCGCGCCACGATCAGACACACCGTAGGCACGTTTCACGGCAGCCCGCGGGAACGGTGAAGCGTTCGCCTTCTCGCGCGCTTTCACGCCCTGCTCGTGCTCGGCGGAACGTTTATTCGCGCTCGTGCCGCTACGTCGTGCGGCGCCGGGCGCATCCTCACGCGCCGTATATTCGGGGCTCTGCTTCACCCACGAATCGACCAGCGCCGCATCCAGATTCATCTGCCTGGCCACGCGGGTGATCGCGTCGCGCAGGTGCATGTTTTCGGTGCCGACAAGGGTGCGGACCGCGCCAACAACCATCGCAATGTACTGCGGAGGGTAAGCCATGATGACTCCTAATCGAGCCGGTTGCCGCGCTAGACGGTAGGGGTGTAGCCAGCCTCCACGATAGCGTCTGCAACAGCCTGAGTGTCGAGGGTGCCCTCGTGCTCAATGGTCACGGTGGAGATGCCGTCCTTGACGACGTCCACGGTCACGCCGGTCACGCCGGGAACTTCGCTGACCTCTTCGCTGACGCTCATAGCGCAGTGGTTGCAGGTCAGGCCGGTTGCCTTAACGGTGGTGGTGCTCATGATGATTTCCTTTCGATAATGGGTTAAAAACTTGGGCCCGCCCGGTGTTTAGGTGCGGGGCGTTTAGCTGCGCATGAGGCGGGAGATCGCGGCGGTTGCCTCTTTGACCTTGGCTTCTGCGATGGTCGGGTCGCCGGTGCGTTCGGATTCGACGGCGGCGCCGGTTACGCAGTGACCGATGTGCTCTTCGAGTAGGTTCAGAGAGACTGCGTGGAGCGCCTTGGAGACCGCAGCAACCTGGGTGAGGATGTCAATGCAGTACTTGTCTTCATCGACCATGCGGGCGATGCCGCGAACCTGCCCTTCGATGCGGCGCAGGCGCTTGAGGTGCGCCTCTTTGTTGGAGGTGTAACCGTGCTGGGTTTTGGGTGCCTCGCCGCTGCAGCATGCGCCGGTGTGCGCCTCGGTGGGTTCCTCAGTGGGGTTTTCAGTGGGCGTGCCGGATGCGGTGCTGACCTGGGTGGATGTGCTGTGACAGCACTGGTTGCTAGTGGTTTCCATGGCTCCATTATATACCCTAGGGGGGTATGCCACAAGGGGGTGTTACGGGTTGTTACGCGGTATGGGGGGTGGGGGTTTGTCGATAGGGGGGGTTCTTCGATAGGTTACGGCCCTGTCGATAGGTTAGTGACTTTAATGCGGGTTAAAGACCCGCGGCGAAGGCACTAACCTATCGAAAACTTCTGTCGAAAAAGCAGGCGGCCCCGAATGCTTAAACATTCGGGGCCGCCTGCTGCGGTTATTTATATGTTGGGTTAGAGTTGGTTTACATATCGGGCCAGTCGCGGTGCAACGAATATTCCGTATCCCCATCACCGCTATCATTCAGGTGCCAACGCTGACCAGTACGAATATCAGCCTTGCGCAACCTGGGGTTCGGGTTATCCGGCTTGCCCATCGTCGGGTCGTTCTTACAACCCCACCTGGTGTCGTCGTAGCTGCAGTCACCTGCCACGCGGCCAACATCGGTCCACCACACACGAATCAGTAGCGGGTCACTGGTCGCCTGCGGAGTCACCTCCATCATCTGCCACGGGCCACCATCCACACGGAAACGAGCCGTATAGTGCACGGTCGCGTACGCGTGAAAGTTGCCAGAACGCTTGTAAGCGTAGCTGGTATCCGTTCGGCGTGGACGTTCGCGAGCGTAGGTGAGGGAAGGTTCACCAGCGGTGTAGTGGGTTGCCTGGTCGCCGTTGCCGTACTCGATGACATAGGAGGAGGGCATGAGCTCAATTTCGACGTGTCCGGCGAGCATATCTGCTTCGAGACGGTAGGGGCCTCCGTCGTTCACGTAGAAGTTGATCTGGTCGCCCTTGTAGATGTTGGGGTCGCCTTCTGCTCGTCCGGTGCCTGTGGGGTTGTTGTAGGACTGGTGCAGGGTGGGCTTGCCGGGTTCTAGCGATTCTGCTGCATGACGGATTTCCTCCATGACTTCTTCGTAGGTTGGGCCGGTGGGGCCGGGGCTGTCGGCACTGGTGAGGGTGCGGGTATCGTTGGGAACGCAGGTTTCTGAGGTGGGGCTATGCTTGCCGAGGCCACCATCGATATAGGTCCCATCGTCACGAACGATGAGATTGTTGAGTTTTACGTGTCCAATCTTCCCGCCCTTACCTACGCAGCCAAGGATGTTAGAGTCACTTTTGGAACGAATTAGGGTAAGGCCGTTGGCGCCTTTGGTGGTGTAGGTGCTAGGTTCTGAATTGGATTGCTGAGATGGATAATTTTCCCTAGCAATATTCCCTCCGGTAGACTGATTACCGCCAGATTTGTTATTACTCTTTTGGGTTGTCTGTATCTGGCAAATTTTTGCGCTATTATCCGACGAACACTCGCTGGTATTTACAGCTGCTGTGGCAGAAATAGGAAAAGAAGCAAGAAATAACAGAGCAAAAGTCTGTGATTTAAATAATTTATAACTTTTCATGCTTTTAGTCCTCAACGGGCTCATAATTCATGATTTCCCATTTTTTCCCGTTGTGCTTCATCTCAAATTTAAAGGTATCATCGGTCTTATCGTCATTACTCCATTTGCGCCAGCTACCGTCGGATTCAACATAGGTTTCGTAGTCCCACTCGCGGTACGCCTTCCAGAAGTAGGTTTCACCATCCTCGGACCATGGGTTCCCGTCAGCTAGATAGTGGTTTATACCACCAATGACCCATCCACCCCTTTTGTAAAGGTCCTCGACATCTGAATAGGCCCTAACTTCGTTCTCAAAAATAGGGGACATGAATTTGAATGCCATCGAGTAATCGCCAGTTTGAGTACCGTAATTACCCCACAAGATCCAAGCGTCCAAAGTCTTGCGGAGACCCTCCAGAGACTTTTCGTTGTAGCCGTCCTCCGGAGCATTAGGTTTCGGTACATTCTGTGCCGGACCGTACTTATCAGCAGGGCGATACTCTCCATCGGGCGCCTTCGATCCACCCGAATAGCCTCGAACAGTAGACGGGGTTGCACTCGCCGAAGGCGATCCAGACGCAGCGGCAGTAGCCGAGGTGGTCTCACTCGGCGCCGCGGAGGCGGTGGCTGCCGCCTCGTTATTTGCCTGCTGGCCGCACGCCGCAAGCAGGGCGCCAAGGCCCATGAGTGCGCCGCTGCCCAACAGGGTGCGGCGATTGAGAATGGTCGAATCCATAGAAGATACGCTCCTATCGTCGGTGATGGTGTGTTATTTAGCTACTGGTCAGGCCGTCTTTCGCAGGTCAAACTGACTGCCGGAAGAAAAACAGCCCCGTAGTGCACCCAGCAAACGCGTCAATGCGCTATGGAACACTACAGTTACCACCCTACCGCATGTTTGTCGTCGTTTGTATTATTTTGAGGATGGTGACGGTGGTTGGTCATTATTCGGGCTTCTCAATGTTTTATGCATCAAATAAATCTGCGCCCTCGGAGGTGCCGCCTCAGCAGAAATTGGACCATAGGCTAGTATCTTCGACCATGGTTTTTAACTACGACCAAAGACGCTAACCTATGGCACAATTTTTCGGCACGGTAAAACAAAAACGGCCCCGGACGCACACGCATCCGGGGCCGCCTGCTGCGGTTATTACATTCGGTTATGAGTCCCATTCACCGCGCAAAATCTGCTGAACGAATTTTTTGGGTAGCCAGAAGGAGTGCTTCGTGATGTGGCGACCGTCGGGCAGTTCGTCGGTGTCCTTGAGTTTGCCTTTTCCGACAAACTCGCCAGGCTTAACTTCGTAGTAGGTCTGGGAGGCGTGAACCTTCGTAAAAAGGTATTCGTTCACCTTGCTCTGCGGGAAGTTAGTGGAAACCTTAAACCCATCCTTACCGTTCGGTTTGACCGTTAGTTCAACACCTCGATTAATGATTTCCTTCGTCTCTTGCCATACCCTCATCAGCTCAGATTCGAGGGAATCGGGGAAACCCCAGAACTTGACCTGATCCAAACAGAAATCACCGAATCCGTTCTCGCGGAAAACAACAAACATGAATTTCCTCGAGAAAATCTCGGCGTAAATATGGGACTCTTCCCACTCTTTTTCATTCGCTAGTTCAATAAAACGGTAGTTCTTAAAGGGAGAATCCTCCTTAGGGAGCCCGTTTTTGTCAACACGAATAGCGCGAATATTCATGTTTGCCTTTTTAAATTCGGCAGTACTATCAATATCTGAGGAAAGGCCTAGAATTTTTCTTACAAGAGTACTGTTGCGCCCCTTGGTGTTAAAGTTAACATCAAACTCCTTGCAGAGTTCTTTCTCGCTCTGGCCCCGGTACTTCAAAAGCTTTTCTTCAATAATCTGGGTAAAAGGCTTAGAGGTATCCTGGGCTGCTTTAGCGATACTTTCCTGTTCCTCCTGGCTGAAAACCTTGGTGCGGAGGAGGGTTGTCATATAGCTACTCTTGAGCGACCAGGCGCGCCTATTGGCCAGCTCAGGGCCATGGGGTTGGGTAGTGCGGTCCTTGTCTTTACCGGCACCCTTGCGGCAGGTTGAAAGGTACATGCCGTCAGATTCGGAAAGCTCGTGTGCGCGTCCGTCCAGGACTTTCTGGGTAATACGTTTATAGTCCTCGAGAATGGTAGGCATATCCTCTTCGGGCCAGTCAAAAAGGAAAAATTTATCGGCGATATTATTCAAAATATCGCGATTCTTTTGATATTTATAAAATAGAAGTAAAATATTTTGGCACTTATGCCAAAGATGCGTCTGATAAAAATCGTCTAGGTTTTCCTCGTGAAAATTAAACATGCTGAGGACTAGGCGTTCTTTGGCGGAAATAGTGCCGTTTGCGTTCACTCGGTAAGGGGTCGTTTTGATTTCGACCTTTGCGGTGGGAATATCGGGTTCCGGGGAATTATTGGGGTCAATCCCATAGGACAGCTTTTCAACGAGGTTGCCGTAGATTCCCTTGGAGAACTCACTAATTTCCTTGCGGGCGACCATTGAGGGAGTGCCCTTTTTCTTATCTTCATAGGTTTTGTACTCGGAGTTCTGGAATTCTTCCAGGATGTCACGGAGCGTGCGGTCGATGAGATTCTCCTCTGTGTATTTGAGGATGCTATCAATATTCGAATTGTCGTAATCGAAAAGGCCCATGGTCGGTTTTCCTTTCGGAAGTAGAGGGGTAGCGGCGGTGCTGTTTCTTGCTCTCATGCTACGCCAGATACGATTGCTGTGCTCTTTGGCTCATCACGGATTCTTGTATAACCCACTTGATCTGAATAGCTGTTCTATGCTATGGTATTAGTATTCGAATATATTTACAGAGGACTATAAGGACTACTGACTCATGGATCAGAAAGCCACCAGCAGTAGCCAGCCTATCCGAGTTATCGAGCTTTTCGCCGGTGTAGGTGGCTTCCGCTTAGGATTTGAAGGCTATTACGCCAACGGCATGACCCTGCCCTCCGCAGGCCCCTTCACGACTGTCTGGGCGAACCAGTGGGAGCCCCCGGGAACGGTCGGCCGCCAGTTTGCGGCCCGCTGCTACCAGGAACGTTTCGGTGAAGAAGCAAACCTCGAAAACCGTGATATTCACGCCGTACTTGATGATGTTGAGGCGGGCCTCTACGAAATTCCTGACGCTGACCTGCTCTGCGGTGGCTTCCCCTGCCAGGATTATTCGGTTACCAAGCCCCTTTCGCAGTCGCACGGCATTGAAGGTAAGAAGGGTGTGCTCTGGTGGGATATTCACCGCGCGCTCGAACTTAAAACCCCCAAATATGTTGTTCTGGAGAACGTTGACCGCCTGCTAAAATCGCCCGCTAAGCAGCGAGGTCGCGACTTTGCCATTATGCTCTCCTGCTTCTACGCGCGCGGCTACAGCGTCGAATGGCGCGTTATCAACGCGGCAGAGTACGGCCACCCGCAGAAGCGTAAGCGCGTCTACATTTACGCCGAACATAACGCCCCCGAATGGGATTTGTCGCGCCGTATCACCCACACCGGTGTTTTGGCAGAAGCGTTCCCGGTCAAAACTGCAGAATCTGAGGGTCTTCTCTCCGTCTTCGAAGAGCTCAATGAGGCCGATGAGTTCACCATCTCCGATGACCCCTACTACGAGACGGAACACTTCGGAATCGGTGCTAAAACCTCACCCTTCCAGATTGCCGGTGTCATGCAGAACGGCACCGTGCTCACCAGCAAGGTAGAGCCCGACTATCGAGGTGAATTTAAGACGCTCGGTGACGTGGTTCTTCCCGACTCTGAGGTGCCGGAACAGTTCTTTATTGCCCCTGACAAGGTTCCTTCTTGGGAGTACCTCAAGGGCGCGAAGAAGGAAAAGCGCATCAATAAGGCAAGCGGTTTTGAATACTTCTACACCGAAGGTTCAATGTCTTTCCCGGATCCGATCGACCGCCCGGCGCGTACCATTCTGACTGGCGAAGGAGGCTCGGGAGCTTCCCGTTTCAAGCATGTTGTGATTGGTGATTCTGGCGCGTACCGCCGTCTTGTGCCCGATGAGTTGGATCAGCTGCAGGGCTTCCCCCGTGGCTGGACTGACACCGGTATAAGTGACGGTAACCGTGCTTTCTGCATGGGTAATGCCCTCGTGGTGGGTATCCCGCACGAAATCGGTAAGGCTATCGCCCGCCGACACAACCAGTAAAAACGCACAGGAGGTGCAGTAGCCCAAAAGCTACTGCACCTCCTTTTGCATGCCCGGCGGCCTAAGCCAGAGCCGATCTAGACTAGCGCCTCATCAAGCCAGTTCAAGCCCGAGCGGTGCTCATCCAACAGTTCAAGAGCTCGGTTAGGCAACTCGACCTTCAGACGGGCACCCGCCAATGACTGGTACTGCGTATTCCCCAAACCGGGGTGCAGAAGAAGAGTCCGCGAAGAACTCACGCCCACCAGCTCACTATCAAAAAGCTTATGCAGATCCTTGTGTAGAAGCAGACCCTCATCCACACGGTGCTCACCCTCGCGCGCATAGCTGTACAGGTGCGCCGCATCCAGTGCCGCAGTGTGGCAAGCGCCTGTAAACGCACACATGCTTCCGAAGCGGTTTAGTAGCTGCTGACGGAACTGCGGCTGACCTTTGCGAGCCCTGACGGTGCGCATCGTAAAACCGCCACGAGGATTCACGGGTACCCCATGAGCATCCCCCAGAGGAAGCAGGTGAATACCCGAAGTGTTCAGGCTTTCAAGCCAGTCAAGGACTTTCCCGGTATGGAGGGCAACAATGCTGTTCTGAGTGTTGTACTTGCCCGGCACACTCAGGTCCTTGAATGAGTCCTTATCCGCTGCGCCGATAAGCTCAGTCCAGGTATCACCGTAGTAGGCGATAAACCGCTGAACCTTCTCGGTTTTCTGTGGCGGATTCTTATGCAGGCGTTGCTCCGGCTTGAGATTGTCTCTTCTCAGGCACTTTCCATCGCAACGCCACAGCCCATCGGATTTGAAGGTGATGCGGGTACTCCCACAGGTAGGGCAATACGTCATGACCTTATCGGCTTCGTATGACTCAATTTTTCGGATAACTGCTGATCCGAGAAGAATCGAATTATCTCGAATCAGCACGAAGTCACCCTCTCGAACGTTCTTGTGATTGGGAACTTTCGAGTCGTAAACGTAGCGGAATTCTAGGGCGTCATCGTAGATTTTTCCGCTGGCGGCGCTGCGGTTCTCTTCGTCGGGAACGGAACGTAGCAGCCACGCCTGCGGGAGCCGCATGTCAGTTGCGGCGTGTTTGCTCGGGAGGCTGAGGGTCGTCACCACGGACGGGAGAACGAGGTCCGGCAGTGAGGGCGTTGAGTTGTTATCCATAGCAGCAGCCTAGCAGCCCGGGTGGTTTGCCGCTGCTTGGGTGGTCACCGGTTCACGGGGTAGGGGAGGTGGGTGGTGGAATCCTGTAATTACAAAAATTCTGCCCCGCATCCTCCTTCACACACCCTCCTCGAAAAGCCACATGTGTTTCGAGAAGCCACGTAATATGTTGCTTTTCGAAACACATGTGGCTTCTCGGCGCTTAAACTTAGCGCCCCACATGCACAACATTCACCAGTAAAAATGCTATTGATTCGCATCACACGCCGGTATTTTTAGGTATCCTTGGGGTAACACTCAGACAGAAGCCCGCCCTCCACCTCGAAAGGGGCCGCATGAAAACCTTCTGGACCAACCTCCCCCTCACCATCCGTGCGGCAGTCATCTTCTGCTACGGCTACGCCGTGGTGCGCATCCTCAACCTCTTCGCTGAGGCGGGCACCGCACCGCTGACCCCGCGCACATTCTTTGACGGTGCCCTCACCGCCGTGGTCGTCGTCGGTGCTCTCGCCCTGTACCTGGGTAACGCGCTGGGTGCCGCCCTCCGTGCCCGGCGAGAAGGCTACGAGCCCCGCCCGGTCGGCATCATCGTCGCCTACGCGCTCTTCGTGGCGGCGTGTGCCTACCTTGCCTACCGCCTCATCGCTTACACCGTGGAGGCGGGGCTCACCTGGCTCTTCTCGCCCGCCCTCGGCCCGGTTCTGACTGCCGTAGGCATGGCTGTTCTTGGCGTGATTAACTATGTGCGCCTCCGCCGCACCCGCAAGGACTAACCGGGGAATGGCGCTACAAGAAACCCTGTAATTACAAAAAATCTCCCGCACCGGGTAGAGCACACCTTCACGGCATGCCCCCCCAGTGCGGGAGATTTCTATGTCAACGGAACGCCGCAGCCTTCACGCTACAGCGCCGCGTGCACCTTACAGGCTCTGTGCCTGAATTGCGGTGATCGCAACGGTGTTGATGATGTCCTCAACGGTGGTACCGCGCGACAGGTCGTTCACGGGCTTACGCAGACCCTGCAGAACCGGGCCCACAGCGGCAGCACCCGAAGACTGCTGAACAGCCTTGTAGGTGTTGTTACCGGTGTTCAGGTCGGGGAAGACGAATACGGTAGCCTGACCAGCGACCTCACTGCCGGGCAGCTTGGTCGAGGCAATGGACATGTTCGAAGCAGCGTCGTACTGGATCGGGCCCTCAACCGCGAAGTCGGGGTTCGATGCGCGCACGAGCTCGGTTGCCTCACGCACAACGTCCACGTCTGCGCCAGCGCCGGAGGTGCCGGTCGAGTAGGACAGCATAGCAACCTTGGGGGTGACGCCAAACTGGCGTGCAGTCTCCGCGGATGCCTTCGCAATGTCGGCGAGCTGCTCTGCATTGGGGTTCGGGTTCACTGCGCAGTCACCGTAGACCAGAACGCGGTCTTCCATCAGCATGAGGAATACGGAGGAGACGATCTTGGTGCCGGGGCGGGTCTTGATGAACTCGAGCGAGGGGCGGATGGTGTTCGCGGTGGTGTTCACAGCACCGGAAACCATGCCGTCGGCGATGCCCTTGTAGACGAGCATGGTGCCGAAGTACGAGGGGTCGGTCATGCGCTCGCGAGCAGCCTCGATGGTAACGCCCTTGTGTGCACGCAGCTCAGCGTAAGTTGCTGCGAAGTCCTCGGAGTACTCGTTGTTGTCGATGTCGATGATACGAACGGTGCTGGGCAGTTCGATACCTTCGGCCTGGCAAATCTCTGCGATCTTGGCGGGGTTGCCGAGCAGGATCAGGTCGCAGAAGTCGCGGCGTGCAATGATTTCGGATGCACGCAGGATTCGTACGTCGTAACCCTCGGGCAGGACCACGGAGCGGCGGTTTGCGCGTGCGGTCTCGATGAGGTTGTGCAGGAAGCGCAGCGGGGTCATGGATGCGGGGCGCTCAATTTCGAGGCGTGCGAGCAGTTCGTCCTTGTTGACGTGCTCATCCCAGCCGCCCATTGCTGCTGCAAGCTTGCGATGGTGGCCGCTTTCGAGGGTGCCGCGGACGCGGGAGACTGCGCGGGCAGACTTGAAGGTGTCCTTGGTGGTGGACAGCACGGGGAACGGTGCGTTGTCGATGAGGGAGCCGACCGCGGTGTTCTTGCCGGGCAGTGCGTCCAGGCCGCCGGTGAGCAGCACGCCGGAGGGTGCGGGGAAAGTCGGTGCCAGTGCGGATGCGAGGGTTGCTGCGACGATGTCTGCGCGGTCGCCGGGGACGATGACGAAGTCGCCGTCAACGAACTGGTTCAGGAAGTTGGAGACGTTCATTGCTGCGACCTTGATGCCGTGGATGTCGCGGCTGAGGTCTTCTGCCTTGATGCCTTCGGTGTCGAGCTTGAGGGCTTCGGCAACCTCACCGACGGTGGGCGCGGTCAGTTCGGGGATTTCGGGCAGTACGTAGACGGGCAGGTTTGCGTCGCCGCGCTTGACGGACTTTTCGATTTCTTCGCGCAGTTCGGGTTCTGCACGGCCGACGATGATTGCGAGCAGGTCTGCCTTAGATGCGAGCAGTTCGGTGCGTGCCACGTCGACTGCGGTGACTGCTTCTTCGACGGCTGCCTCG
This sequence comes from Rothia sp. 110740021-2, assembly GCF_054263775.1. NCBI lineage: Bacteria > Bacillati > Actinomycetota > Actinomycetes > Micrococcales > Micrococcaceae > Rothia > Rothia sp. 110740021-2. The sequence continues at coordinate 125,333 of NZ_JBSZFE010000001.1, forward strand.
TGTGCGCCAACGATTGCGACGACGGGCAGGCCGAGGTCACGTGCAACCTGGACGTTTAGGTCAAATTCGACTGCGAGCGCGTTGGCGGGCAGGTAGACGCCGTCGACGATTACGACGTCGCTGTGTGCTGCGACCTTCTCGTAGGCGGAGACTGCGCGTGCGGAGATTTCTTCGGTGTCGCCTTCTGCGATGAGTGCGAGTGCGTCGGTCATGGAGACTGCGCCGCCGACCTGCTCTTCGGCCAGGCCGAAGTGTTCACGGATGAGGCGTGCCATGGGGTCGTCGGCGATGGTTGCGCCGTCGAAGACGGGGCGGAAGAAGCCGACGCGGTCTGCGCGCTTGATGAGGGAGTCTGCTAGGCCCAGGGCAACGAGGGACTTGCCCGAGTTCTGGGACATAGCGGAGAGGTAAAGACCGGTGGTCATTGTTTTACTGTCCTTCTATGCGATGTTCGGCGCTGGGTCCCGCGGTTGCGCAGGGGTGTATGTGCTCCTGTGCGCGGGTGCGTCGAGCTTATATGTCATCTTCTATCTTAAGGCGTAGTGGGGATGGTGCCTAACAGGGGTGTTGCGTGCTGTATCGTGTGGGGTGGATGCGCGGCTGTTGGGAGATGGGTTATTTTGTGTGTCGCCTCCTGGTGTGGCGTACCGTTTAGGGGTTGAGGATGCGTGTGTATCGGAGGCTGTGGCCGGGTTCCCAGGAGCCGCGTGCCGCGAATTTGATGCTGCTGCGCTGGTAGCCGAGGCGCTCATAGAAGGAGAGCGCTCGTTCGTTTTCTGCCATGACCCACAGGTAGGAGTTTTCGTCCGGGTAGATGACGGATTCGTAGAGTGCCTGTCCGAGGCCGGTGCCGTGAGTGTGGTTGAGGGTGTACAGGTGCGTGAGTTTGCGGGTGCCTGCGGGCAGTTCGGGGAGGTTATCTGCGCGTTCAAGTTCCCAAGCGGATTGTTCGCATAGGGAGAGCACCAGGCCGACCGGCTTATCCCAGTCGATGCGCGCGCCGATGGAGCAGGAGAGCCGGCCGTCGGGAGTCCAGCCGGGTACGTCGTAGGCGAAGAAGCCGCGCACGGTGGGGGAGGCTAGGTGGCGGTGGAAATCTTCGAGGTATTCGTTGCGTTCGGCGCGGTGGCGGGCGGTGAAGCTTTCCCCGAGCCTGTCGAAGTAGATCGGGTCGTAGGTTTGCTCCATGCAGTCCAGCTGCAGGTTGACGTATTTTTCGGCGTCAGCCGGTTCAATCGGTGCGAGCGCGTAGCGGCCCTGACATACAAATCCCATGGGGTCTAGTCTACTCAGCTAGCCTCTGTGGAGGCGGTTTGCCGTGGGTGCGTACGCTAGGGGCGTGCGGGTGGCAGCTAGTGGGGTGTGGCGATGAGGCGGCTCTGTTGCTTTGGGTCTTGTCGGTTAGGCTAGTGGGTATGGCGAAAAAGAGCAGGGCACCGAAGAAAAGCCAAAGGGCGCAGAAGAACCGCATTGACGATACTGAGAAGACCCCCATGCAGGGTGCCACCGCTGGCGTGTACCCCATCTCTACGGGTGAGGCGGAGCTGGTCCCCGACGGCTACCACGCCGACGGCTGGCTCCTGCTCATTAATGGTGTACAGTCCTCCCACGTAATTGTGGGCGAGCCCCGTCAGCTGGATTTTGAGTACATGCGCTGGATTGCTGCGGTCGTCTCCTCGCACGTGGAGGAGCACCTGGACGCTGCGAAGCTGCGCATCACTCACCTGGGCGGCGGCGCGTGCTCCATGGCGCGCTATTTCGCTGACCTGTACCCGACCAGCCGCAACACGGTCGTTGAGCTGGACGCCAAGCTCGCCGAGTACGTGCGCGCCTGGTTCGACATTCCCAAGGCACCGCGCGTGAAGATCCGCGTGGGTGAGGCGGGTGCCGTCACCGCAACCTTCGCGCCCGCATCCCGTGACGTGCTGATCCGTGACGTGTTCGCCGGGGACACCACCCCCGAGGCGCTCACCACCGTCGAGTTCACCCGCACCGTTGCCGAGTCCCTGGCACCCGGCGGCCTGTACATCCTCAATTGCGGTGACGGGCCGGCGCTGACCGGTGCCCGGGCCGAGGCGTCCGCCCTGCTTGAGGTGTTCGAGTATGTGTGCATTGTGGCGGATTCGGCAATGTTGAAGGGCCGCCGCCGCGGCAACGTCATTATTGCTGGCTCCCACGCGCCCCTGCCGGAGGCTGGTTCCGTGCAGGCTGCCGCTATCGCCCGTGAGCTCATGGGTGGAGGCGTACCCGCCCAGTACTGGGACACCGCCCGTGTACGCCAGTTCGTGAGGTAGCGGTTTCAGCTGCTATATAGATTTTTCGGCCATAGGTTAGTGACTTTGGTGGGGGCTTTTAACTACCGCCAAAGACTGTAACCTATCACCGAAATCGGCGGCCCCTCCACAGCAGACGCTACTATAGTGGCATGCGATACACCTACCTTGGCCCCTCCGGCACCTTCACCGAATCCGCCCTGCTGAGCGTCCCCGGCGCATACGACGCCGAACGGATCCCCGCCACCAGCGTGCCCGACGCGCTCGCACGCCTGAACGCGGGCGAGGCGGACGCCGCCATGGTGCCCATCGAAAACTCCGTGGAGGGCGGCGTGAGCGCAACCCTGGACGCTATCGCAGCCAGCGAGGGTGTACGCATTATCCGCGAGGTGCTCGTGCCGATCCGCTTCGTGCTGGTCGCCGCGAAGCCCATCAGTATTGAAGACGTCAAGACCATCTCCACCCACTCGCATGCCTGGGCGCAGGTGCGTGGCTGGGCGCAGGAGAACGTGCCCACCGCCGCCTACCTGCCCGGCTCCTCTACCGCCGCCGCAGCTGTCGGTCTGCTCGAAGAGGGCTGCACCTATGATGCGGCAATCTGCTCCCCGGCACTGCTGAACTACCACCCGGAATTGCACGTGTTGCAGGATAATATTGGCGACAACAAGAACGCCGTGACCCGCTTCGTGCTGCTCTCCCGCGCCGCCGACATCCCCGAACCGACCGGATCAGACAAAACCACCCTGACCGTGCCGCTACCCACCAACCGCGCTGGCGCCCTACTCGAACTGCTCGAACAGTTTTCCGTGCGCGGCGTGAACCTCTCCCGCATCGAATCGCGCCCCACCGGCGAAGGCATGGGCTCCTACTCGTTCAGCATCGACGCCGACGGCCATATTTATGAGGCACGCATGCGCGACGCCCTGCGCGGTCTGCACCGTGTCTCCCCGACGCTGAAATTCCTCGGCTCCTACCCGCGCGCCAACCACGAAAACACCGAAGTCGATGCCATCCACTCCGACGGCTCCTTCGACGCCGCACACGAATGGGTCGAGTCGCTCTTCCCGAACGGCCGCCCCGCACACCTGCAGCGCCACTAGCGGCACCGGCGGTACCACCAGCCGCCCACCGCTAGACACCCCCGCACCTACCCGCGAAAACCCCGCCCACAACCCACCGCAAGATTAGGTAGGATAAAACAGTGATTGATATTAACCTCCTCCGCGAAAACCCCGACCTCTTCCGCGCCTCCCAGCGAGCACGCGGTAAGGACGAAACCCACGTCGACCGCATCCTCGAAGCCGACACCGCACGCCGCACACTCATCGGCGAATACGAGACCCTGCGCGCCGAACAGAACGCCTTCGGTAAGACCGTCGCAAAGGCACCCAAGGAAGAAAAGCCCGCCCTCGTTGCACAGGCTAAGGAACTAGCAGCCCGCGTCAACGAAGCAAAGGCAGCCTCCGAAGCAAAAACTGCTGAATACGAGGAACTAATCAGCAGTATCGAAAACCTCATTATCGACGGTGTACCCGTTGGCGGCGAAGACGATTACGTAGTCGTTAAGAAAGTCGGCACCCCCCGCGACTTCACCACTGAAGGCTTCGAACCGCGCGACCACCTCGAAATCGGCGAACTCGTCGACGGCATCGACATGGCACGCGGTGCAAAGGTCTCCGGCGCACGCTTCTACTTCCTCAAGGGCCAGGTAGCACGCCTCGAACAGGCACTCATGTGGATGGCGCTCGACCTCGCAACCGAGCACGGCTTCACCATGATGACCACCCCCACCCTGGTACGCCCCGAAATCATGAACGGCACCGGCTTCAACGTCAAGCACGATGACGAAATCTACCGCCTCGAACGTGACGACCTGTACCTGGTCGGCACGTCCGAGGTGGCGCTCGCCGGTTACCACACCGACGAAATTCTCGACTTCGAGAAGGGCGCGAAGAAGTACCTGGGCTGGTCCTCCTGCTACCGCCGCGAGGCAGGCTCCGCAGGTAAGGACACTCGCGGTATCATTCGCGTGCACCAGTTCAACAAGGCTGAAATGTTTGTCTATTGCCCCGCTGAGCAGGCAGAAGAGATGCACGAGAAGCTGCTGTCCCTCGAAGAGGAAATGCTGCAGCGTTGCGGCCTGGCATACCGCGTGATTGACACCGCCGCAGGTGACCTGGGCACCTCCGCAGCACGCAAGTTCGACTGCGAGGCGTGGGTCCCTACCCAGGGCACCTACCGTGAGCTGACCTCCACCTCGAACTGCACCACCTACCAGGCGCGCCGCCTGAACATCCGCGAGCGCACCCCGGACACCGTAGATGAGGCAGGCAACGTGCGTAAGGGCCGCACCCGCTCCGTAGCGACCCTGAACGGTACCCTGGCGACGACTCGCTGGGTGGTTGCCATCCTGGAGACTCACCAGCAGGCAGACGGCTCCGTGCGTATTCCTGAGGCTCTTCGCCCGTACATGGGTGGTGCCGAGGTCATCCCGGCAGTAGCTGCTGAATAAAAGATTCCTGCTGGAGTGAGTCTCCACTCCGGCGGGGGATTTGGTGCCTCGCGCGCTCGGAATCCCCCACCTCCGTCCCACCAGCAGGCTGACGGTTCTGTTGTGATTCCGGAAGCACTGCGCCCGTACATGGGTGGTGCCGAGGTCATCCCGGCAGTAGCTGCTGAATAAGGGAAACCCTGCCCGCTGAGTAATCTCACAACCAGCCGAAAAACCCGCTCACCGCGTAAACGGTGGGCGGGTTTTCGCGTATCCCGGTAGTCTAAGAACTATGCCTCTATACCGTAAAATCCTTGGTGTTTCCGCGGCGGCGGCCCTCAACGACCTCCAAGCCCGTTTTCCAAACGACGAACTTATTAACGAGGCCGTACACCTGAACTCGAATACCGAATGACTGGAAACATAATGGTGATTAATCACAAGCGACAGGGCGAAGCACAGAGCGCTCCTAGCCTGCATCTGAGAGACATGCCCATCGAGCACTTGTATGTGCGCTATCAAAGGATAGCGCGGAACCTGCCGAGACGGATTCGCTGGCTTGCTTTGGTATTCGCGCCAACGAGCACGAGTTTCACCGTCTTCACTGCTGGCCTACTGAGTGTTGCAGGGGCTCTGATGATTACGGCAGGTATCGGCCGGGTAACGTCAGGTGAGAGGACCCCAGGCAGTGCTATTTGGTTACTCATCTTCGCTTTCTTGGCTGAAAGCCTAGGGTACTGGGTGAAGGAACGCCAAGAGATTATTCTCACGATCGCGGTTCGACAGCTTACATACCGCCGTTTCCGGGACATCTTTGGTAGGTCATCCCATCCGCCGGAAGCTCACGGGCATGTTCTCACATACCCAGCACAGATCAGCCAGTTTGCCTTCGTTGTTGATTTCGCCGTTTCAACCGTTCAGATTATTGCCTTTCTCGCGGCTTCGCTCGCGCTATATGGTGCAAGCGGCGCAATCGCTGCGTTGCTCATCACTGGATTGGTATTCGTCAGCGTCCGTCTCATCAACTTGGTGGGCCGACTATGGGAACAGTACGTTGCTCTAGAGGGAGAGCGTAGGCAGTGGATCCAGCGTGTAGCAAACGCGATGCCTCGAGGGCGAAGCATCCCCAGCTGGGGTACCGCCCTGGACAAGGTCGCTAGCATCCGAAACACCGAAGAGCATCTTCTGCGCAGACGGGTCCCGTTGCAGATCCTGAATGGATTCCTTGAACGGGGAGCACTAACTGCGGTGCTCGCTGTGGTTGCGGTTCTCGGCGCGTGGCTCTGGCCATCCGCTCATTTCGGTATTGGAATTATTTTGGCAGCCCGCTACCTGTACGCAGCGGTGCAGAACAACATCGTAAACTATCGGGTTATTCGGCTCGCTGTGCCAATGATGCGTGAGCTCGACAAGCTCGAGTCGTCTCCAAATTGCACGGTTAAACAGCAGGACTGGGTGGGGCAGCCTTCAAACTCTAGAGAGGTGCTTGCAGCTACGTCTGAGCGCGCTGAAGCATTGCGCACATCCGTGACCACCCCTGATTCCGCTTTCGTACCACGCAACCCGGAAATGTCCCATTCGGTGTTGTCAGCGTGGCGAGCTTCTGCTTCTCCACATCAGGTATCCCGGTTCACTAGCCTCGCTTTAGATATGGGGCTCACTGAGGATGTGATCGGGCGGTTCTGGCAAGACGCAACAACCTTGTCGTCAGGAGAGAGACACCGTGCTGCTGTCGCTATCGTTTTGGCAGACAAACCGGACTGGCTAATTTTGGACGATACGTTCGCAGCGCTTGATCCTGTAACACGAGAAGTGGTTGCCGAGAGGATCTTAGAGTGCGTGCCAACGTGCACACTTCTGGCAAGCTCGGAGGAGTACGTACCGAGTGCCTTCACCCCCGGCAATGATGCGAGGGTAGACCCTCTTGAGTTGCAGGCTCATAGCCCCGGGGCAGCTAAGGAGGCAGATGCTGGTTCGATGGAGGTGAGCGAGGGACAGGACCTTCCTGACCCTGAGCCGAAGCGTGCCACATTCCGACGATCGGCCCTGTTGTTGTTTGGACCGCATTTGGTGTGGATTACGTGTGGCGCCCTACTCTTGAGCGGATCAGAAGTTGCTTTTGCATTGACGATTGCTCACAGTGATGGGCTGTCTGCTCAGGTTGCTGGAGTGTCAGCTGCTTGCGCACTGGCAGCAATTGTTGGGTCCGTCATGTTCTTTGGCCCGCTCTACTGGGCTCCCATCGCTAGGCTGAGCGATTTGCATGACCGGGTTATACGCAGGCTCGATCGATTCGCTAGTCCTAGAACAAGCGGTGCGGTCATGGGGCGGATGGGTGAAGACTTCTCCGACCTTCAGATGTCGGTGCCTAGCGCCCTGGGTTCGGTATTTATGGTCATTCTACAGACCTCTATGCTCATCGGAGGCGCAGTGGCCGGCGCCCCGCTGTTCATAATCGTTGTGTTGGCGGTAGCACCCCTAGCGATGCTTGCTATGCGTCAGGGTTCAAAATGGATTCTCCCTGCCTCGACGACGGCTGCCAATCGCCGAGGTGACTTCATCGGGGTGGCTGGTGCCCAGGCTGGCTTACACGCTGCGCCCGTCAGTGCAGGGCTGCGTCGGGCTGGAGAAGAAGCCTACGCTCATTCGGAGGCTGCATACGTCAGTAGCTCGATTCAGTTGGCGAACGCCTACGCACTGCGTACGGGACTGATTCAGTTGCTTGTGTTGTCACTGAATGTTTCTGCAGTGGTATTGGCACTGATGGTCGAAGGATCGAACTCAGTGGTTGCTCCCGCGGTCGTAATATATTTTGCAGTAACTCTGTCATCTGGTATCCAATCTACGGTGGAGACGTTGCAAAAGGTTGGTGTAGTCAGCTTGACTGCGGAGCGTGTTCGGATGCTTGAAGAGTACCGGGCCGACCGTTCTTATCCGCCCGTACGGTCTGCTGACCTGGCTCTGCTTGAGAGTGTTCTTAACTCTGGGTGTTCTATGGTTGCCTTGATTGGACCAACTGGCGCGGGGAAGTCCGTCATGCTTGATGCTCTATACCGCCGGTATCCCCAAGGAGAAGTGGTAATCGTACCAGATATCGATCCGTTCGCATCTGAAGCATCGGATTCGAGCGGGCTCATGCTTGCGCGTTCCGTGTTACGTGAAAGCGCCGTCCGGCTTGTGTTGCTTGATGAGACCTTGAAGGGTCTCACTCCGTCAGAGGAGCGCGCTGAGCTCGAATCGATGGCGTGCGCTATCGAGGGCAGTGACAAGCAGGTTGTGATTGTCCTTCACTCGCGCTCTAACCTTGATTGTTTCAAAGAAGTGGTGAATTTAGATGAGTGAGCTGACCCAAGTACTACGTTTTTCTCCAAGAACTATCGAGGACGAAATACGAATCTATAGGGCCAAACCTATAGCCTGGACCGATTCGTCGGTGGCACTTCTGAACGAGTACGGCGCCACACTGTGTACACCTGACCGCGAGGCGACACCGCTGGACTTACCCGAGGCGGATGAGATTGTATTGAGCCCCGACGGTGTGATGTATGCATGCTGGTTTGAGAACGAAAGCTTTCGGGTCCAGGCGTATCGATTTGAAGCTGAGGCATTCAAGCCTGCTGGGTAACCGTGCGTGGTAAATATTCACAGCCTACACGGTGAGGACCTTGTAGTTCTCGGTATCCCTGGCGGTGTAGAGCTGTGGCTGGACACCGCGGAGCAGTGCCAGAGAATCTGGACGATCTCGAACGGCGGTGCAAGAAGGAACCCAGCGACGGTAGACCCAAGACCCAGGGGTGAACTGTTGTTCAGCTCCGGCACGGTCGCAGGATTCGTGGAGGACCTTGGTGTCCAAGGCACGTTCCTGAACGTTGTGGATATGGCGAGTTCGGCAACATGGCGAGTCCGGGCTGCGTTCGCTTTCGTCGCTTTAGGTCGAGTTCTCGCCATCTCCAGTAATGATCCGACAGACGAGGATGGGCTGCATGGCCTGCACGTTTTCGCTGATGGACAGGCAACGTTCCTGGAATCCGACGGGCCTGTATTAGAGGCAGGAGGCGATTCCACCCGCGTTGTGATGTCGGTATTCACGGGCAGTGACACCCAGTTGTGTGAAATCACTGAAGATGGCGTCGGTGACTTAGTGGTGCACCATGTGGATACCCTCAGTGGATATAAAGCACTGTCTCTTGACGGCAGCCTCTACACCGTACGCGGGTTCACGGATACGCTTACGGTCGCCTCTGTCCCCAGGCGGAATCGAGTGCTGCAAAGTCCTCGTCCAGTTATTACAGGGTTGACCTTCCCTTCACCATATGGGGAATACGTGGTGTCTCGTGCACCGGAACGAGCAACGGGTGCAGTGATCCATTTTCATGGAGGTCCTGAAGGCTACGAGGTGCCGGAGGGTCGCTTCTTCGGACTTCCTCAATGGTGCAACGCGCATGGCCTAGACTGGATTGGTGTGAACTACCAGGGATCACTTATGCCGGACCGTCTATATACGCGTTCGGCTTGGCACAGGTGGAGGTCCGCGATGCAGGAGGATTTCTTGGGGGCTGTCGAACTGACCTCTGGACCTCTCGTGCTAGCAGGCTGGAGCTTCGGGGCGACTTTGGCTCTGACGCTCGGCGCATCCACTGAACGGACAAAAGGCCTATTGTTGGGGGCGCCTACAGGCAACCTAGCAAAGCATGTTGAGCATGCGGTGACTATAGATCCAGGGCATCTCGACTGGTTTGCACGACGATTCGATTTGGAAGGCGATGATGCCAAGTTCTTCAGCAGCATGAACGGGTTCAACGCAGACCTGCAGGTGCTGGAGATACACGGCGAGAACGATATTAATTGCCCTGCCTACCTGGCGAACGAAGTAGCAGAGCGCTGGAAGGAACAAGGGAATCCGTGGGAACGGGTGTGGCTTCCGGGACGAGGGCATTATGCTTCAATCCCGGAGGATGTTGAACTCATCTCCGAGTCGGCCCGCAACTTCCTAACTCGCGTACTACTCGAAAAGGCTTGATTCGAGCATGAGCTATAAAGAAGCAAGGGGTATCGCAGACAGAGACCGCATCAGCTGGATGCCTTGGGTGTTCCCAAGATGGCTATCGCCCGCAAGATGGGCTGTAGCCGCTGAGTAATCTCACAACCAGCCGAAAAACCCGCTCACCGCGTAAACGGTGGGCGGGTTTTCGCGTATCCCGGTAGTCTAAGAACTATGCCTCTATACCGTAAAATCCTTGGTGTTTCCGCGGCGGCGGCCCTGACCGCCTCCGTCACTCGTGCCCGCCGTGAAGCCCGCCGACGCGCTATCGAACTGGGTGCACCCTTCGGCGTTCTGCCGACCCTGCCCACCGGCGAGGCGCAGCGCGTGGGCGTGGTGTACAACCCCAGCAAACCCGGCGCTGCGGCGGCTATCGAGATTCTGGAACGTACCCTCGCGGCGAACGGCCACCCGCAGGCGCTGGTGCGTACCACCCGCGTGGACGAGCCCGGTTCCGAGGCTGCCCGCGAGCTGATCGCTGAGGGTGTTGACCTGCTGGTTGCTGCCGGTGGTGACGGTACGGTGCGCGCTGTGGCGGCGGCGCTGGCGCATCATGAGGGGACCAAGCCGCGTCTGGGTATTCTGCCGATGGGTACCGGTAACCTACTGGCACGTAACCTGTACATTCCGGTCAGTGACGTGGCGGCGTGCGTGAATATTGCGCTCAATGGTGCAGGTCAGGCCGTTGATGCGATTGAGATGACGACGACGAGCACCCCCGGCGAAGAAACCGAACACACGTTCTTTGTGATGAGTGGTGCAGGCTTTGATGCGCTCGTCATGAGCTACACGAACGAGGACATTAAGGCGAAGTTCGGGTGGGTGTCGTACGTGCAGTCCGGCATGAAGCACATGCTAGGCGGGTCGCACCCGGTGCGTGTCAGTCTGGATGGTGCACCGTTCCGTACTCTGCTGATGCGGTCGGTGCTGATCGCGAATTGTGGCCGCCTGCAGGGTGGTATTCGCCTGGCTGATATGACGGATGTGCATGACGGCAACCTTGAGGTGATTGTGGCGTCGCCGCGTGACCTGATGGAGTGGGGCCTGCTGATGGCGAAGGTTGCTCGCCGCACGATTCTGGGTTCGCCGCGCATTGAGCTGCCGGTGATTCGCCATATGGTGGGGTCTGAGGTGGTGTTGGAGTTCCCGGATGGTGTGCAGCCCGTTGAGGTGGATGGTGACCCGGCACCGTCAGCGTACCGCATTAGCGCGCGGGTGCTGCCTGCCGCCGTGGAGGTGGCGGTCCACCCCGAGGTGCTATAGCGGGCGTGGTGAAGGTGCTGGGGGAGAGGTCGGCACCACCCCGAATCACCAATTTGTGACCTGGATAATGAAAAAAATCGCGGATTTTTTCACTATTTCCTGAAAATTAGGGGGATAGTGAAAAAATTAGCGATTTTTTACACTATTTTTCTTGCTATTCCCGTATTCAGGGTGGCAACCTCCGGCACCCGAATACCCTGGAACAGTCATCGTTTCTAGATGCTACGCCCCAACAAAAACCCACGTATCGGTTCGGTGGTGTTGGGGGATGTGGCGTTGGATGCGTCAAGGCCAGCCGCCACTGGCGGCGGGTCACCGTAGACGAGTAATCGTCTACTCATCCCTTTTATATATGTATACGTGTGGGAAACTGAATATTTTTAGGCTTCTGCTAGGCATTGTGCCTTGTGGCTAAGTGTATTCCCGTATGCGCGGGGATGAGCCCTGGCGTGTCCCTAACCATTCATCCTTCGGTAGCTTCTGGCACCCCACCACACCCGCACCTCACTAACCCCACGGCTGCCCCCTAGTAAAAACCCCCGGTAAAAACACTGTCGGGGCCGTCTCGCACGCAGGCTCGAAAAGTGCGAGAATGGAGCGGAAAAGAAAACTACGAAAGAAGATACTTTCATGCTTATTCTCGTTGTGAACGCCGGTTCTTCCTCCCTGAAGTACCAGGTGCGTGACACCTCCCTGCCCGAGTCAGAGCAGATGCTGACCTCCGGCCTCGTCGAAAACATCGGCACCGATGTGCCCAACCACGAGGTCGCATTCGACATCATGTCCGAGAAGCTTGAGCCCGTCCTGCACGGCCGTGAGCTGCAGGCAGTCGGCCACCGCGTGGTGCAAGGTGCAGAGAAGTTCACCCACCCTACCCTGCTGACTGAGGAAGTTGTCCAGCAGATTGACGACCTCTCCCCGCTGGCACCGCTGCACAACCCCGCACACGTTCAGGGCATGCGCGCAGCAATGCATAAGTGGCCCTCCCTGCCGCAGGTCGCTATCTTCGACACCGCGTTCCACTCCACCATGCCCGAAGAAGCATGGCGCTATGCAATCCCCTACGACCTGGCAGATAAGTACAGCATCCGCCGCTACGGCTTCCACGGCACCAGCCACGAGTATGTCTCCCACGTTGCAGCTGACATGCTCGGCGTGGCTCGCGACGAGTTCAACGGTATCGTCGCACACCTCGGTAACGGCGCGTCCGTGACCGCTGTGAAGGGCGGTAAGTCTGTTGACACCTCTATGGGCTACACCCCGCTGGCTGGCCTGATCATGGGTACCCGCTCCGGCGACATTGATCCCTCGGCACTGACCACCATCCTGATCCGTGAGGGTATTGACGGTGCCCGCCTGGATACCATCCTGAACAAGGAGTCCGGCCTGCTCGCACTGGCTGGCTCCAACGATATGCGTAAGGTCTTTGAGTTTGCAGAGTCCGGCGACGAGCGTGCACAGCTCGCACTGAACATGACCGCATACCGCCTGGTGAAGTACATTGGCGGCTACAACCTGGTTGTTGGCGGCGCGCATGCGCTGATCTTCACCGCTGGTATCGGTGAGAACTCCGGTGATTTCCGCAAGCTGGTCCTGGATCGCCTTGGCGCATTGGGTGTCAAGTACAACGAGGAAGAGAACGCTAAGCGTTCCCCCGAGCCGCGCGTGATTTCCACCGAGGATTCCGCTATTAAGGTGCTGGTCATCCCCACCAACGAGGAGAAGGCTATCGCTGAGGCTACCGAGGAACTCGTCAAGAGCCTCTAAGCCCCACGCACCCCGCCGTGTAGGTGGCTCAGCGTAAAGTGATCCGCCGTGGCGCCCATTCTGTATGGGTGCTACGGCGGATTTCTTATGCCCGTAAGGCTGTGTGCCCCGGCGCTGTGTATTCCGCTACTGTGATGTACCGTAGCGTCGCGAATGGGCATTCTATGAGAAAAAGCCCGTTCACATTCACTAGTAAGTACCCAAAAACGATAGAGTGGAATCAGATAACACTCGATACGAAGCAGACGAGACATGACTCAACCCCCTGAAAACCACCAGCAGCCTGGCGGGCAGTTTAACGCCCAGCCCGGCCAGCAGGCATTCCACGCCCCCGGTGAGCCCCTCCCGCAGGACCTCTCCGCCGGCTGGCTCCCCGAAGACGAGCGCCAGAAGCCGGTCAGCCCCCTGCCCCAGCCGAAGCTCTTCGCCTACCAGTCGATGCTGCCGCCGAAAGTGCTGCACGCGTTGCGTCACCCCTCCGAAATTCCGTGGCTGGTCGCCGCCTACGCGGTCACCGCGGTCGGCTACATTGTGCTGTTCATGGCGCTGGCTGACCTGTTCAGCTCGATGATGCATTACATCTTCAGCTCAACCGGTGAAGGCTCGGTTCGTGTACCTTCTTCCGGTAGCACCACGGCAAGCATGGAAGACCTAATTTTCCAGACGGTTAGCCTGCTCCTCCTGGGCCCGATTGCCATCTTCATTGTTCGTGCAATCTACTACGCGCAGCAGCGTGTGCGCGGTGTGCGCATCACCCCCACCCAGTTCCCTGAGGCGTACCAGATGCTCGCCGAAGCAGCTGAGGCGGCAGGTCTGCGTCGTGTACCGGATGCGTACGTTGTTCTCGGTAACGGCACCATGAACGCTTTTGCGGCAGGTCACGGCTTCCGCCGCTACATTTGCCTGTACTCTGACCTGTTCGAGATTGGCGGTAAGTCCCGTGACCCGCAGGCGCTACGCTTCATTATTGGCCACGAGGTTGGCCACATCGCCGCAGGTCACGTCGGTTATTTCCGTCTGATTTTCACTATGCTGTTCAGCCAGATTCCGGTGCTGTCGAGTGCACTGTCCCGCTCGCAGGAATACACCGCCGACAACTTCGGCTACCGTTTCTGCCCCGAGGGTGCTGAGGGCGCTGTCAAGGTGCTTGCGGCAGGTAAGTACCTGAACAAGCAGGTTAACTTCGATGAGCTTGCCGACCGTGCCGTCACCGACCGCGGCCTTGCCGTCTGGTACGTGAACCTCATAGCAAGCCACCCCATCCTCACCTGGCGTGCGCATGCGCTGCGTGACCGCACCCAGCCCGGCCGCCTGTTCTGGCGCCCGACTGAGAACCCGGTCAAGGACACCGTACCGCGCGTTCCTGTCCTGATCCCGGCGGCGGAGCCGGTGCACATGTGGCCCGATCCGATTCAGTCCACCGAGTTCATGCGTGAACACCAGGACATTTGGGCAGACCACACCCTGGAAACCGTGGATGTGTACTCTAAGCCTGAGAACGCCCCCGAGTTCGATGCGAATGCTACGCTGTTCGCTGGCTGGCTCACTGAGCAGGCTCGTGCCTTCCACGGCCAGCGTTGGGATGCGTACGCTGCCGCCGGTGGCGCTCCGGCACCGGGTGCTCCCGGTGGCCCGCAGGTGCCCGCACCGGGTCAGCCTGCACCCAATCAGCCTGCGTACGGTCAGCAGCCTGGCTTCGGTCAGCCTGCCGCAGGCCAGAATGGTGCAACCCAGAACGGCGCAGGCCAGCCCGCCCCTGAGCAGCCTTCTAATGGCCAGCCTAACGGCCAATCTTCTAATGGTCAGACTGCTCCCGAACAGTACGGTTACGGCCAGTACGGTAGCGGCCCCTCTGAGGGCGGCCCGTACGGTTACGGCTTTGACGGCGATAAGAAGTAGCCAGTAGCCGCCCGGGTGCGCTCTAAGCGCCTGCCTGAGCCGCACAGCTCAATAACCTTCACGAACCCGTCGGGGTGCCTGAGGCGCCCCGACGGGTTCTGCCGTTAACCGCCTCCTCACAGGCTCGTAGCCGGTTGCTACAGCCATTCGGGTTACCTGGCATGAGACGCCCGTAACCTTCAACTACCCCGCCTACAGCTGAGATACACCCGGCACTCCCGAACCTGCACATAGACACAGGTCTAGAATGGTCAGCATGCTTTCATCCCTTCGCTCTATCAAGCTTGACCCGCTACTGACCATGCTCATTAGCGCGGTTATTCTCGCAATTATCGTACCGGCACGCGGCGACTTCGCAGAATGGTTCAGCACCGGAACAAAGTTCGCGGTCGCCCTGCTGTTCTACCTGTATGGCGCTCGCCTCTCCACCACGGAGGCCATTCGCGGCCTAACCCACTGGCGTCTGCACCTGATGATTTTGAGCTGCACGTTCGTGCTGTTCCCCCTGATTGGTTTGGCGCTTTCACCGCTGCGTTTTGTACTTGGTGATGGGCTGTACATGGGCATACTGTTCTTGACCTTTGTGCCCTCGACTGTGCAGGCGTCAATCGCGTTCACTTCGATTGCGGGCGGTAATGTGGCGGCGGCGATTGTGAGCGCCTCGCTCTCCTCGATTGTGGGTGTGGTGGCGACCCCGCTGCTCGCCATGCTGCTGATGAACACGGGCCATATTGAGTTCTCCGGAACGGTCTTCCTGGATATTGCTATTCAGCTATTCTTGCCGTTCGTGCTCGGCCAGCTGACGCGCCGCTGGGTGGGCGAGTTCGCCAAGAAGCCGACCACCAAGTGGCTGGATAAGTTCTCGGTCATGATGATCGTCTATTCGGCGTTCTCCGCTTCGGTGGTGCAGGGTGTGTGGACGCGCGTGGAGTGGTGGCAGATCGCGTTGCTGGTCGTCCTCATGGCGATTATTGTGGTGTTCATGCTGTGGCTGACTGACCAGCTGGCTAAGCGTCTGGGCTTCAACCGTGCCGACCGCATTACAATTCAGTTCTGTGGTTCGAAGAAGTCGCTGGCGGCTGGCCTGCCGATGGCAATCATTATTTTTGGTGCGGGCTCGCTGGGTCTGATGATGCTGCCAATCATGATTTTCCATCAGGTTCAACTGATGATTTGTACCTGGCTTGCAGGCCGCTATGCGCGGCTGGATGTGGTGGGTGTCGCCTCCGCGAAGGAATCTTAGTAGGGGATTGAAGCTAATCTGCTGGGCGCTTGCCGGGTGTCTGTTAGAAGTGGCTGCCGGGGGAGTGCTCATTGGGCGTTCTTCTGGTAGGTGCCCGACGGGTGCTATTCGGGGCCTCTGATCCTGTGAGATAAGCCTTGGATGAGGGGTTTTAATGGAGGTGCTTCGGATAGTATCAACCGGTTTATGAAGTGATATGGCGCGCACCGATAAAAATTCACCAATTAGTGCATTTATGTGCAAAATATGGTATTTGCACTGGTCGGTTGGTTTTCTATGGATTATTTTCACTCCATTGCATAAAAGTAACCGGGGGAGACAATCAACACTATAGGGTGTTGAGTGACACAAGCTCCCTAATTTTTGCCCTAAAACATTTTGTCGAGGGTTATATAGATGTGCATCTTGCTTGCAAGAATTTAGACTCACATGGGAACGGTTGAGATTCACTCCCCGCCCGTTACGTGCCTAAGTCAAGAAGACTGAACATACCAAGCCCGAAAACCGCTGGGCATCTCGCACGCTCCGTGCCTACCCCGAAATTGACCGTGACGGTGACGGCGTAGCCGACGTGGTGAACCCCCGCCAACCCCTTGTACTTCTCCGATTCCCTGTACATGCTCAATGCGTACGGCGATAGGGGCCTGAAGGTTGTGGACACTCCCGTCGTTGACTAGGAGTAATACCGACCAGCTTTTTAGTGCTGACTAGAGCATATATTCACCGCCCGCCGGTGCGACCCGAAGGTTGCGCAGGCGGGCGGTGCTCTGTTCCGGGTGCTGTGCTGTTCTGGCAGGTTGTGAGTACCCATGCCGCTACACAATCGCCTGCGTACACTGAAAGGCGTCTGCGCTGCACCCGCTAAGCTAGAAGACATGAAGATTGCCACCTGGAACATCAACTCAATCCGCGCCCGCGAAAACCGCGTCGAAGACTGGCTCGACGAACACGATGTTGACGTGCTCGCCCTGCAAGAAACAAAAACCAAGGACGAAACCTTCCCCTTCGACCTCTTCGAATTCATGGGCTACGAGGTCGCGCACTTTGGCCTGAATCAGTGGAATGGCGTGGCAATCGCCTCCCGCGTGGGCCTTGAGGATGTGCAGCGCGGCTTTGACAACCAGCCGCACTTCGGCAAGCCCGGCGAACCCGAAGTGCTCGAGGCGCGCGCAATTGGTGCGACCTGCGGCGGCGTGCGCGTCTGGAGCCTCTACGTGCCTAACGGCCGCGGCCTGACCGACCCGCACATGGACTACAAGCTCCGCTGGATGGAGGCGCTGCGCCAGAACGTGCACAACGAACTTGCCGCTAACCCGCAGTCGCAGCTCGCCCTGGTCGGCGACTGGAATGTCGCCCCCGAAGACACCGACGTGTGGGACATTGACTACTTCCTGCGTAACGAGCTGACCCACGTTTCCGAGCCTGAACGCCGTGCCTTCGCCGCCCTGCTCGATGAGGGCATGGTGGACGTAGTACGCCCGCACACTCCCGGCGAGTACACCTACTGGGACTACCAGGCGGGCCGCTTCGCCAAGGATGAGGGTATGCGCATTGACTTTCAGCTGTTCTCGCCCGCGCTTGCCGCACGCGTGGAATGTGCCTGGATCGATAGGGTGGAACGCGCCGGTGAGGGCGCGAGCGACCACACGCCGGTCGTGGTTGAGATTGCCGACTAAATAACCGTCATATACCTGTTGCAGGGGGGCAAGGAGGCGAGAGTGAGGCTCTCGCCTCCTTGCTCTATCTGTAGGTGCTTCTTTCTCTGTGCGCCTGTCTCTGCACGTCGACCCCTGTGTTTCTGCCAATATTTTGGGGTTTTCTGTGTGGCTTAGTTGAAAAGTTCGCCTTGCCGAACTATTGTTAAATTCCGCCCGGGACGATAGGCAAAAGCGCACCATGATGCCTGCGCAGACACAACTGTGTCCCTATCGTCCCGGCGCGACAAATTCCACATATCAGCCACATGCTCAAACGCGTGACTTCCAATGAAGGATGCCTCATGAATGCTCTCACCCCCGCAGGCAGCAATGCACGCCGCCTCGTCCAGGCGCTCTGCGCCGCCCTCGCACTCACCCTGCTACTCGTGCTCACCGGCTGCGGTAACACCGCCAGCACCACCGATGGTGCTAAGAGCAGCAACGGTAAGAAGACCGTGCTCACAACCTTCACCGTGCTCGCAGACATTGCCCGCAACGTGGCAGGCGATGACCTGAATGTCGAATCCCTCACCAAGCCCGGTGCTGAAATCCACGAGTACGAGCCCACCCCCTCCGACCTGAAGAAGGCGCACGCCGCCGACCTGGTGCTCGACAACGGCCTGAACCTCGAATCCTGGTTCGCCAAGTTCGTTGAAGAATCTAACGCTAAGCACGTGACCGTCTCCGAGGGAGTCACGCCCATCTCTATTACCGAGGACGCCTACGCAGGCAAGCCCAACCCCCACGCCTGGATGAGCCCCAGCAACGTACAGAAGTACGTGGACGTGATGATTCGTGAATTTAGCGCCCTCGACCCCACCCACGCCGCCGACTACAAGTCCCGCGGCGAAGCCTACAAGAAGCAGCTGCAGGGCGTGCGTGACGAGCTTGTCAAGGAAATCTCCACCCTGCCCGAGAACCAGCGCGCACTCGTCACCTGCGAAGGCGCCTTCTCCTACCTGGCGGCAGACGCGGGCCTGAAGGAAAAGTACATTTGGGCGGTCAACTCCGAACAGCAGGCGACCCCCTCACAGATTTCCTCCGCAATCGATTACGTGCGCCAGAACCAGGTGCCTGCCGTGTTCTGCGAATCCACCGTCTCCGATAACCCGATGCGCCAGGTAGCCGACGCCACCGGTGCGCGATTCGGCGGCGTGCTCTACGTGGACTCGCTCTCCGAGGCGAACGGCCCCGTGCCCACCTACTTGGACATGATCCGCTACGACGCACGCACCATCGTGGCCGGCCTCAAGGGCAACTCTTAAACCCGGTATAAACCAGGGTCAAACCCGGGCCAAACCCCGCATCGAAAACCCCGGGTAAATCCCACACCACCGATAGGGTAGGAGGGGCGGTCGCCTTCTTGGCTCCGATCCTCCCACGTCGTTAACACTCGCTCACACAGCACCCACTCACTACCACATAAGCAAGTACACCCGCCGCACGCATACGGTGACCACCAGAAAGAACACAAGGAATGAGCACTCTTCTCAGCTGCGACAATGTGCACGTGAACTATGGGCCAGTCCGCGCCCTCACCGGCGCATCCTTCACCCTGGACACCGGGGGTATCTGCGGCCTGATCGGTATGAACGGCTCCGGCAAATCCACCCTCTTCAAAGCCATCATGGGGGTCGTGCCCGTGCATGCCGGCAGCATTACTCTCGACGGGCAGTCCGTCGGCGGTAACCGCGGCAAGAACGCGCACCACCACCGTGCCGGACTCGTCAGCTACGTGCCGCAGAGCGAAGAAATCGACTGGGCCTTCCCCATCTCCGTGCGCGAGGTCGTCAGCATGGGGCGCTACCGCAACCTCGGCATCACCCGCCGCCTGCGTGCCGCAGACCGTGCCGCCGTGGATGAGGCGCTTGTCCGCGTGGAACTGACCGACCTTGCCGACCGTCAGATTGGGGCGCTCTCGGGTGGTCAGCGTAAACGCGCCTTCGTGGCACGCGCTATCGCCCAGGGTGCCCAGCTGCTGCTGCTTGATGAGCCCTTCGCCGGTGTGGATAAGCGTAGCGAGGCAATGCTCATTCAGGTTATTGAACAGTTGCGCGACGAGGGTGCGACCGTGCTGGTTTCCACGCACGACTTAGCGACCCTGCGCCAGTTCGCCGACGAGGCGCTGCTGCTGCGCGGTGAGATTTTGATGCACGACACCCCCGAGAAGGTGCTCGCCCCCGAGAACCTGGTGCGTGCCTTCGGCATGGAAGTAGACACCGGCACACCGGTCGCTGCCTCCACAGCTACTACCTCCGGCAATACTACAAACAGCTCTGCGGAAGGGAAGAACTAAATGGACATCCTCAACTTTCTGGTAGAGCCGCTGACCCTGCCCTTCATGCTCCGCGCATTCGTGGTTACCATCATTGCCGCCGCCGTCTGCGCCCTGCTCTCCTGCTGGCTTGTGCTGCTCGGCTGGTCGCTCATGGGCGACGCCATCTCGCATGCGGTGCTGCCCGGCGTGGTGCTCGCCTACATTTTCGGTGCACCCTTCGCGGTGGGTGCGGTCATTGCCGCGCTCGTGGCGGTGGCGCTCATCGGCGGGGTGCGGCGCAGCGGCCGCGTGCGCGAAGACGCCGCAATCGGCATCGTGTTCACGACCCTCTTCGCGTTCGGTCTGGTGCTGATTTCGGTCACGCCGTCGAATACCGACCTGAACCATATTCTCTTCGGTAACGTGCTGGGCGTGTCCTGGTCGGATGTCTGGCAGGTAGCCGTCCTCGCGGTGGTGGTTGCCACCGTGCTGCTGGTCAAGCGCCGCGACTTCGTGCTGTACGCCTTCGACCCGGGCTTCGCGCAGGCGGTTGGGTTGCGTCCGCGTCTGCTCGGTGCGCTGCTGCTGATTATGCTGGCACTGACCTCTGTGGTGGCGCTGCAGATTGTGGGTGTGGTGCTGGTCGTGGCGATGCTCGTCATCCCCGGCTCTACCGCGCGCCTGGTCACTGACCGGTTTGTGCCCATGCTTCTGGTGAGTGTGGGTGTGTCCCTGGTGGGCACGCTGACCGGTCTGTACGTCAGCTACCACGCGGATGTATCCCCCGGCGGTGCCGTGGTTGTTACGCAGGGTATGCTGTTCGCCCTGGCGTATGTGTTTGCCCCGCGCTACGGTCTGCTGGGCAGGATGCGTGCCCGCCGGCTCAACACTGCTGCAACGAAAACTGAGCTGTCAGCTTCCTAAGAAAGCTCACCACATACAGCAATAGGCGGAAAGTCTCACCGTGGGGTTTTCCGCCTATTGCTGTCTTCTGAAGGTTTAGTCGCGCTTCTACCGCACCGTGCGGGACACGAACAGGGAGGCGGTCGCCTCCGCACCCAACGGAATAATCGTGCCGCCGGGCTTTACCACGCCGGCTGCGTCCGTCTCGTGCAGGTTGCCGGAACCGGCACCGACCACGCTCACATTCACCGCCTCAGAGAAGGGCGCACCCTCCTCAATGTGCAGGCGCACGCCGGGCACAAAACCTTGGCCCTGCAGGTAACGCAGCAGGCGTGGGTCGTCATCGTTAATGCGTTCGAGCACGACCGTTTCGCCGGGTTCGCATTGGCTCAGCGGCACGGTCTGCGGAAAACTAATATGCCCTGAAGCGTCCGGGATCGGGTCGCCATGCGGGTCGCGGGTCGGGTGTCCCAGCAGGGTGTCGATGCGGTCCACCATGAAGTCGGATACCGCGTGCTCCAGAACCTCCGCCTCGTCGTGCACACGGTCCCAGGTGTAGCCGAGAGTCTCAACCAGGAATGTCTCAATGAGGCGGTGGCGGCGAATCATCGCCAGCGCGTAGGAGCGGCCGGTTTCAGTGAGCTCAATGGCGCCGTAGGGCTGATGCTCAATCAGATCGGCGGCAGCCAGGCGCTTAAGGCCGTCAGATACCGAAGAAATGCGCAGGCCCATGCGCTCTGCCAGGGCGGATGCGGTGGCAGGGGTTTGGGTCCATTCTTCGAGGCTCCAGATTTCCTTGAGGTAGTTCTGGGTGCTGACGGAAAGTTCTGAGAGAGGCATAAAGATAAGTTTACCTTTTCTCTGGTTTTGCCCGTCGAGTTGCAGGGTATTCAGTGCGGGCTTAAAGAGCATCCCGCCCGGCGGTTCAGCCCTGGCAGGGGGCGACCATCACGGGCGGGATCAGGTGTTCGATTCTGCGCTGACAGGTACGAAAGGCTGGCAGGCGCGAAAAGAATGAGGGATGCGCGGCGGCGTTAGGTGGCGCGGCGGCGCGAACGGTCAATACGGGTCAGTAGTTCGATGAGCGCACCGCGTGCCGCCTGCTCCTCATGCCAGAGGGAGCGGACGAGGGCACGGCTGACCGCCTGGGTAGTGATGCCGAGTGCGGTTGCGGCTGCTTTCTGCTGGCCGCGCACGCCGGGTACGAGCAGGTTTACCACGCGCCATTCGGCTTCGGTGCGGTCGGCGCATACGCGGTAGAGCAGACGTGCGGAGCCTGCGGCAAGGTCGGCAAGGTGGCGGTTATCGGCGCTGATGCTGATGCAGCGTACGGGTGCACCTCCCTGTGCTTCTTCGACGGCGAGGCGTGAGAATTCGAGGGCATCGCCGGTGCAATCGGTGGTGCTGACGGCGCCGAGTGCGCCTGCGAATCGGGGGATGTTGAGCTCGCCGATTCCGATGCCGACCCAGAAGCCGTTATCGCGCGCGGCAATGAGCGCCGCGTGTAGTGCGTCGCTGGCGCGGTCGAAAGCGCCCTGAATTTCGTCAGGGTATGTCTGGGCGAAGGCAACACGCGGGTTGAGCTTTGCGAGTTCGTCCGACAGTGCAGTGAGTGAGTGCTGTGCGGAACGTTGAATGAAGGTTAGAACGAACACCTTCCTATTATGCCGTAAAACCTTCAACAAGCGGCGTAAGGTTCGCCGTAATACCGGCAACATTTAAAACCCCAAAAATGCGCATTGATAAGGGGAATTATTGTAAGCGTGCACTGTGTGCAGAAATCCTCAAAAGGACGTAGAACACCCCCGAAAGGAAAATAATTTTCATGCAAGTGCACGTTGAATTATTCGCTTTCGGGGGTGTTGAGTGGAGTTGATAGACGGGGCTATCGTGGAACTACTGTGCGTTCGTTACCTGCGAGATATGGGGCAGCTGACGTAGCGGCTTCTGGAATACCATCACCACCAGCGACAGGAAAATGAACACCGCGTAGAACAGTGCCGTGTACGTAATGCCCCAATCAACAATGAGGAAGCCTGCCAGCAGAACAGCCAGCGGGGTCAGCGCCATGTTCGGGATGCCCTGCACCGAGTGCACGCGACCGATCATATGCTCCGGGGTGGATGCGTTAATGTACGCAATGATGCTCGAATTGAAGGAGGGAAGCACAATACCCGCCAACACAATCAGCAGGCACACCGCCCACAGCATCGAATGAACCACCGGCAGCAACAGGTAGCAGGCCGACATGATAGCCAGGGAGGTGATACCGAGCGGGCCGAGCGCAAACTTCTCGGTCAGCGGGCCGACCAGGAACGAACCAAGCAACACGCCCACACCGAAGGCGCTCGCAAAGATGCCGATGAAGAGCGGGTGTGCGCCCTCCAGGGTGTAGTAGTAGATGAAGGTGAGCGGAATGCCGACCGTTCCAAAGTTTGCAAGCGTTGAAACGAACGCAATGGACACCAGCACCTTGTTTTTCAGGATGTACTCGAAACCGGCTTTTGAGTCCTGCCAGAAGCTGGTTTTCTCGCTCTCCTCCTCTTCCGCGGGCTGCCGACTAGCGCCGTAGCTCTTGGGTGCGACGATGAACGCCAGCAGGTTGACGACCGCGTGAACTGCGGTCATGAGCACGGTCGAGAAGCCGATAATGATGCCGGCGACCGGGCCGCCCAGCAGGTTGGCGGTGGACTCGCGCGTCTCACCCATACCGGATGCGTACCCTAGGTGTTCCTTGGGGACTACGCGGGTGATGATGGACTGTTCACTCGGGTAGTCGAAGGTGGAAATGATGGCGGCGAGAGAGATCGTAATCACCAAAATGTAAATGTTGGTGACGTTGAAAACGAGGTAGAGAAGAATCGCTATCCAGGACAGCGACTGGCCGATACAGGACAGTGCCAGGCACTTTGAGGGGCCGATTCTATCGACCCACGTTCCAGATACTGCTCCGGCGCAGGTGGCGAGAACACCCGCGACGAAGAGGGTGATACTCGCAGCTTCGGGGGAGCCGGTTAGCGCCAAAATAATGATGGGCGTGGTGATATAGCTCATCGAGTCTGAGAGCTGGTTGGCTCCAATGGCGAAGAGAGTATTTCGAAAATCTCTATTCTTGAGTAGCTCGGTGTTGACACTCATGGGGGACCTCCACTATGTATGAATTACTGTAATCGAACATATTTTGATGTATTGATTTACCTAAACTTTGCGGCTTAAGTTTGGCAAGATACCTAATTCCTTCATATGCGGCAAGTGATCCAGATATAAGGACTATAGGAGATATTGCAGCATTTATCTCTGGAACTTTATCTGTATGAGCTTCCTCGTAACCTAGACGAGGGTCGCTACTTCCTGAAGTGTCAATCCAAGAAAAGAATTCACGACTTCTTGGGCTCATCTTCGGATGAGGTAATCAAATCCTGAATATCGAGTTCCATTGGTGTTTCTTTCGACAGATAGTCATCTATGGCTATCGAATCTTGGTTGAGTGATTCAGCTCAACCCCCAACATCTGTTGGTGTCTTAAATCATAGTGGAGATATGAGTCATATGCATGAACTCATGTTGAAAAACTTTCCTCATTTTGAGTATTGATATTAGGGTTAGATTGACTATAACTTATTCTTGGTGCTTCCACCCAACCGAACCCGATTCCGGGCACGCCAAAGACGCCCGCCACCGGTCAGCCCCGCAACGCAGCGGGCAGGGGCGGGGGAGTGCAGAAGAGCACTACTCCACCAGGCCCGCGAAGCCCGACAGAGCCAGCACCTCCTCAACATCCTGTGGCACCGAACGCGCCACCCACGGCGAATGCACCAACACCGCCTGCCACTGACCGCGCGACACCGCCACATTCAAACGATTCGGCGAGAGCACAAACCCGGCACCGCGCCCAGAATCAACCCGCGACGACGCCAACGACACCAACACCACCGCAGCCTCCTGACCCTGGAACTTATCCACCGTACCCACACGCACGCCAGCACCCGAAGAATCAGCCAAATCAGCCGCAATCAGCGCCTCACGCACACAATCAACCTGTGCGTTATACGCCGCCACCACAATGCAATCCTCCGCCGCCAACGGGCGCGGCGCAGCACCAGCTGCCGGAACCCACTCACGGCCCAACAACTCGCGCACACAATCCACCACCGCCTGCGCCTCCTGCACAGAACGCACCGAACAGCCCGCATGCTCCACCGGATACGACACCACACCCGGCTCAATGCCCTGCAGGGCACGACCAGCCGTCGCCGCAGCGCTCGCCAACGCGCCATCATAGGACAGCCACGAAACCCGCTCGCACAGTGCCGAATCCATGCGCCACGACTCACCCAAGAAATAGCCACAACGAGGATCCAACGCCGCCGCACCATCAGACAACCAACCCAACGCCGAAACATCCACCGGGTACGGATGCACACCTGTCGACACCTGCGGCAACTGCTGCGGATCGCCCAACAGCAGCACCGAACGCGCCGCACGAGCTGCCGCCACCGTATTCGTCAGAGAGAACTGGCCAGCCTCATCAACCACCAGCACATCCAACGACCCGGCAGGCACGCGACGCTCACTCACGTAATCCCACACCGTGCCGCCAAACAGCAGGCCACCCGCACCAGAAATCAGCTCCACCAGCTCAGAATCAGACACCTCAGACCACGGAGCATCCGGGGTTACTGACTTGCCGCGCAGACGCACCGCACGTGAAACATCAAAACCATCACGGGCGTAGCACGCCAACATAAGATTCTCAATCACCGCATGCGACTGAGCCACCACGCCCACCTTCGCGCCCTCCGCCACCAGGCGCGCAATCACATGCGAGGCGAGGAAAGTCTTGCCCGCACCGGGAGGGCCCTGAACCGCCACATAGGAGTGGTCGAGAGCGCGAACCGCCGCGTGCACGGCATCCACCGTGGGCAGGTCAGAGGCGGAAAAATCAACCTCAAGGGGTAGATTTTCTGCATTTTTGGCGTTCGAGGCGCCCTTCTTTAGGCGCGGTGCGCGGCGGAACAGCAAATCCGCGGAGGCGCTCTGTGCCCCCGTCAGCGAAGCCGCCGCATCGAGTACGCTCGGCAGGGCGCGGGACGAAGCGGGGGCATCGGAAGGCTCAGAATCTTCACCGGATGTGGGGAGGTCAGATATCAGCGCGCTAGGCATGAGGGCACCGTTGAAAAGCAGTCCGTGCACATCAGACTGCAGAGCCGTCTCAATCGTCGCCGTAGACACCGGATCACCAGGACCAATACCCGAAGGCAGGGCGCCGTGCGGCTCATCCTTCACGCGGATGCGCTCCTGCAGAAGCACCTCCAAGAACTTGCCAGGCGACTCTTCGACAGCCTCTGCGGTAGCCTCTGCGGGGTCCGCAGAACCCTCAGATCCGGCACCAAAACCGCCCTGCGCCACCGCCAGAACACGCATGCCAAAGAAACCCGTCGCCGCCAACTCGGTGGGCATACGCTCACCCGGATTCGACGCACGGAAATAATTCAGCTGCGACTCCATACGGTCCAGCGCAATCTGCGGGCTCAACCCCGCCTCATACGCACAAAAAACCGCACGGTCAGAGGGCGCAATCACCAGGCTCGGGTCAGCCTCAATTCGCGCACGCAGCAGGCGCACCTGTGCCCCGCGCACACGATACCAGCCGGGGGCGTCCTCAACCTCGGTGGACTCCTTCATGGCGGCGGCAAGCGCCTCCAGGTCTGCGGGGGCATTCAGAAGAGCATGCGCATGCTCCGCCGAAAGCACCTGCACCCGATCAAGGTACGCGTAATCGCGGCTCGCCACCCACGCCGTCGGGCCGTCCTCCAGACGGCGAATGTGTTCACGCCAGAACGGGGCGCGCTCACGGCGGTGATAATTCGTCATGGACAGTAGCATCGCCGCCTCAAGTTCACCGGCACCCCAGCCGTGCTCCGCCGCGTGCTCTTCGAGGGAGGCGAGCTGGGCATCTAGTAGGCACTGCAGGCGGTACTGTTCGCTGTCGTTCTCGACTGCGGCGGGCACTCGGTACATGGCCGGATGCTCCTCAGTTTCAGGGTTTTCGGCAGTGTCTTCGGTGACGAGCTCCGGGGTGTCGGTCGCGAGGGCAAGAGGTGCCGCCGCGTTCAGGCAGGCCGGGCATTCGCCGCAGGTCAGTAAATATGGGATGTGCTGGGCAAGTTCCGCCGGTTCTAAACCCTCGTTCAGTGCCTGGGTGAGTAGTAGGAGGCGCTGCTCCTGCAGGCGAATCAGCGGCAGAATACGCGCCGAATCAACCCGGTGAGGTTGACCAGTGGGGGAGGAGTGCGCAGTATGTTCGGTGGGCTCAGCGGGCTCTGATTTGGACTCATTTTCGTGCTCTAGATAGAGATCGAGGCGCACCGCGTTCTTAGCACTCTCGGTAGTGCTCTCGACGGTACCGGCGGTCAGCAGGTGCGCCGCCAGGGCACCGCGCAGTAGCGCACGATGCGCCGCCTCACTCGGGTGCGGGGTGCAGATGATTCGCGCGGCGCTGTCCGCGGTTGGGCATTCCAGGCGGTCAAGCTCCACCGTGTAGGTCAGCCCCTCCTCAGAGGTCGCCACCAGGGACACCGAGCGTGCTGTGCCGCCTGCGTGCTCACTGCCGACTACTCCACTGCTGACCATGCCACCTTCGGTCAGCACTCGTAGACACTCGCGGTACGCTTCGCGGGCACGCTCGGACTTCTCAGGGGGGAGGGCTGACTGCTTCTGCGCGCATTCCCGAAGCTCGGTGTAGAGCCGCAGCTCGCATGCGGAGGTGGCGGTCAGATCAGCGAGGGTGAAGGTAAGGTCCATGGTGACTTTTCTGCTGGAGGAGAGAGAAACAAGGCGAATATAAAACTCCCGTCGCAGGGAGTGGGCGAGAGCACCGGTGGAGGAGTCTATCGGTACCCCGTGCTACCCCCTCGCCCCGAGAGGTTGATTTTTAGGTTTCACGTGAAACAGTACAGAAAATCAACCTTTAAGCAATGATTTAGAGGGCTTTCGGGGCTATCCGGGTGCACATGTTAGGAGGCGGTACCCGCCGTAGCCGCGGTAGAAGCAGCCGGTGCTACCGCAGAGGGATCAGCAGAAGCACTCGGCGAGGTCGAGCGGTTCGCAATCGCTGCCGCCGCGGCGTCCACGCGTTCCTTCGCGGCGGGTAGTGTATCCGAACCGCCCAGACCATTCAGAATAATCGCGAAAATCAGGCGGGTTCCGTCGGGTCGGGTTGCCACACCGCACAACGATGACACTGTGTACAGGGTGCCAGTCTTCGCCCGCACAAAGGTGCGTGCGGGCACGGCGTTCGCCGCACCAAAACGATCGGACAGGGTGCCGCTCACGCCCGCGACCGGGAACGTGCTCATAAGCTGCTCGGCGTGCTCGTCGGCGTTCATGAGTGCCACAACCTGCACGAGGGTTCGGGCGGTCACGCGATCCGTCAGGGACATGCCGCACACGTCCGCCTGCACCAGGTTTTCGATGTTCACGCCGGCATCCACGAGTGCCTGGCGCACGGTCTGCTGTGCCGCTTCGCCGCTGCCTTCCTTACCGGCGGCGATGGCAGCGCAACGGCCGAGCACCTCGGCCAGGGCGTTATCGGATTCGAGCATCATGTGCTGCGCCTGCTCCAGCAGGGTTGCCGATTCGACCGCAGCGATTTCAACCGCCTCTGCGGGGGCGGTACGGCGCTCAGCCAGGGTGAAGCTCAGGCCGGACTCCTTGCCGGCGGTGTTGAGTGCATCCACGAACGCCTGCTGCGCTGCAACTGCCGCATCGTCCGGGCGTACCGGATTGCTTGGGGTCGACTTGCCCGGCACCGTGTGCGATTCGAGCGCAATCGGGTGAATGGGAGTGATCTGGCCGGATGCCAGGTCGGCAGTATCCCAGCCAGGGTTCACGCCGGGGCCGCTAAAGAAGGTGCCGTCAAAGTAGACGGGTAGCGCCGCGGCAGGTTTCTCACCCTGCAGGAGCGCCTTCACAGTCAGATCAGCGAGGGTGCCCAGGCCTGCGCGTCCCACAATCTGCTTCGGGTTGGAGGCCCCGGCACCGAGCAGGGTGTCGCCACCCGCCATGAGGTACAGTCCGGCGGTGTCGCGGGTGACGCGGGTGCGTAGGCGCGCCTGCAGGTTAGCGTAGTGGCTGAGCGCGAATAGCGTCAGCACCTTAAAAGTGGAGGCGGGCACGCGTGCGGTGTCGGCGTTGGCGGCGTACAGGTCGGCGGGTGCGGTGGCTGCTTTGATGTTGGGCAGGTTGCCGTCCATGCCGGTGACGAGCAGGCTGTACTGCGGGTAGGTGCCGTCCGCGAAGAGCGCGGTGAGGGCATTGCGTAGCTGCTCCTGCTCCGCCTCGGGCAGTGCGGGGGCGAGGGTTGGGCTCGGAGCGGCGGAAGTGGTTGCATTGGCGGTGCCGGTTGCGCTCTCAGTGGGGCTTGCGGAGCCTTCGGGGCGTTTCTGTTCGGTCGCGGCGGATCCGCAGGCGGTGAGGAGGAGCATGCCGCCGAGGGTGAGTGCGGCGCGGCGGGTGAGGGTGGTGCTCTGGGTGTTGTGCTTGTTGGAAGGCATCTTTTGAGCATAGCGGGCGGATGGGGTGCCTATCGAGTTTACGTGCCGGTGCCGTGATGCTCATGCTGCGCTCTTGCCGACCTTCACGAACCTTATCTGGGGTGCCCCGCACGGTGGCGGGGGTGCCCTGGCGGGCGTGGGACTAGGTGGAACGTTAACGGTGGTGTGTGCGTGGTAAATTACGCTGGTTTTGGTGCCGAATACGCGGTTTCGGTGTGCGTGAACGGGTTACAATGGGTGAGTTCAACACCTAACTTTCGCACCTTGCGCGCCGAAGTCGCCGCGAAAGTGACTCTAACTCACGAGAAAGAAGGTTCCGATGGAACTCGATGTCACTATTGAAATTCCCCGCGGCTCCCGTGTGAAGTACGAAGTGGACCACGAGACCGGCCGCCTGCGCCTGGACCGCGTGCTGTTCACCTCCATGCAGTACCCCACCGCTTACGGTTACTTCGAGAACACCCTCGGTGAGGACGGCGACCCGCTGGACGCAATGCTGATCCTGGACGTTGATGTTGTTCCCGGCGTGCTGGTTGAGGCTCGCCCGGTTGCTGTGTTCAACATGACCGATGAGGCTGGCGGCGACGCTAAGGTTCTGTGCGTTCCCACCGACAAGCGTTACAACCACATCAAGTCCCTGGCTGATGTTCCCGAACAGCTGAAGGCTGAGATTCAGCACTTCTTCGAGCGTTACAAGGACCTGGAGCCCGGCAAGTGGGTTAAGGGCGAGGGCTGGGAAGACCTGGCCGCTGCTGAGAAGATGGTCCAGGAGGCTATCGACCGTTTCGCAGCTGAGGGTCACTAAACTGCCGCACCGTTAGGTGCACCCGGTTTTTGTCAGGGGACGTGTTCCCCGTGTCTGGTTCGTGCGAGTTTCGTGCGTGCTGGAGGCGGTGGGCACGCCCCCTTTTTTGTTGTACTCCTTGATTGTGTTCGGAGGTTCCGGGAAGAGCATTTGCAACCGAACTATTCTTCGGAATACAGCCTCAGAGAGATTCTTGGGGTGCTATTATGGGCATATTACGAAGAATAGTTCGTATAAATTGAGATTCTGTAGCGGTGAGGAGGAAGCCCCATGGTATTCGACGCAACGGGGTTCGCGCAGGAATTTGGTGCCCAGGTTCGCGCCGTCCGCAAGTACGAAAAAATCACTCAAATGGAGTTGGCGTGGATGGTTGGGATCAGCGATAAAACGATTCGTGATATTGAACGTGGGCTACCCGGCCCATCAATTGGTGCGGTCCTCAAGGTCGCCCAAGAGCTCGGCATCGAGTTGACTATTGCCAACCCCCTCACCTAACCCTCCCGCACGCCTATATAAAGGAACCACCATGCAGAATGGACGCGCAGGACGCCTGCACCCCGCCGTCGGCACTGCCCGCCGCCACCTCGCCGCCGCCCTCGAAAAGCTCCTTGGCGCCGGAAGCATCAAAGCCACCGGACGCTCCCGCACCGCCTCTACCGCGGACGCCGCCGACCTACCCTTGCTCCTGGTCGCCTGCAGCGGCGGCCCCGACTCCCTCGCGCTGGCAGCCATTGCCGCGCACTTTGCCCGCCGCAGCGACGTACGCGTAGGCGCCATCATCGTCGACCACGGCCTACAAGAAGACTCCGCCGCAATCGCCGCGCAGACTGCGCAGACCCTTGCCGACCTGGGGCTTCACCCCGTCATCACCGAAAAAGTGCAGGTTCCCGCCGGTAACATGGGCCCCGAAATGGCGGCACGCACCGCCCGCTACAGTGCCTTCGCGAGAGCCATCGAGGCGACCGGTGCCCGTGCCGTACTGCTCGGCCACACCCTTGACGACCAGGCAGAAACCGTGCTGCTCGGCCTGAGCCGAGGCTCTGGCACACGCTCCCTAGCGGGCATGCCGCCTGTACGCGTCGAAGAGGGCGTCACCTACCTGCGACCCTTCCTTGACCTGCGCCGCACCGACATGCTCGACATCTGCGACGCCGAAACCCTCACGCCCTGGATTGACCCGACCAACACTGACCAATCCCTCATGCGTGCCCGCATCCGCCACAGCGTGCTGCCCTACCTGGAGAAGTATCTCGGGGGGGACGTCGCCTGCTCCCTGGCGCGCACCGCCTCCGTAGCTGGCCCCGATGCCGAATACCTCGACGAACGGGCACAGGCAGCCTACAAGCAGGCAATCCTACCCGCCGGAACCGCTGTGCGCGGCATCGAAGGCGAGGACGCCGTGCTGCTGGACCGTGCGCAGGTGGCGGCGCTGCATCCGGCGCTTCGTTTGCGTGTGCTTGCGACGGCCTGTAAAGCCGCCGGGGGAGAGAACCCGGGCTTCGAGCGACTGCGGGCGCTGGACTTTTTCACCGCCGAATATGCGGTAGCTGGACCCGTTCAGATGCCCGGTCACGTAAGCGCGTACCGTCGCCGCAAAATTGTGCATCCAGCAACTGGTAAATGCCTGGACGTGCTCGTATTAGTGCTAACTCGACCCTAACTAGGTACCCGCGGAGCCTCCTCAGCACACACTGTCTGCGTGGTAAGGTGCGCCGCGGCGCCGTTTTAAGCCATACTTAAGGCGAACATCATCCACATTGTCCGCTGGGGGAAAGTATGAAACCCCGTACCTGGGGCTCCGGCGGAGACGCAGAGCGTCTAAAGATACGAAGGAATACATCGTGCAGGCTATCGACGTGCAGGACGATATTAAGAACGTTCTCTTCAGCAAGGAAGAGGTTAATGCGAAGGTCGCCGAACTGGCGGCGCGCATCGACGAGGACTACGCCGGTAAGGACGTGCTGTTGGTGGGTGTTCTCAAGGGCGCCATCATGATTATGGCTGACCTTTCCCGTGCTCTCAAGGGCCACTACACCATGGACTGGATGGCTGTTTCTTCTTATGGTTCCGGCACCAAGTCCTCAGGTGTTGTGCGTATCCTCAAGGACCTGGATACCGACCTGGTAGGCCGCAACGTCCTGATTGTTGAAGACATCATTGACTCCGGCCTGACCCTGGCATGGCTGCAGCAGAACCTGATTTCTCGCGGCGCAGCTTCCGTTGAGATTTGCACCCTGCTGCGCAAGCCTAAGGTTGTCAAGGCTGACGTTGACGTCAAGTACGTCGGTTGGGACATTGAGCCCGAGTTCGTTGTTGGTTACGGCCTGGACTTCGCTGAGAAGTACCGCAACCTGGACTGTGTCGCAACCCTGCACCCGCACGTTTACTCCTAAGCCTTCACCTCAGCAACCATGCTGTTGGTGGTGACGCCTCGCTTCCTCACGTTTGTGGGGGAGCGGGGCGTTGCTGTACCCGACTGTGGATATATCCGGAGATGGACGCGGGAGACGCAGCCACCCAGACGTACCGTTGCCGCGGATACTAGCTACCAAAGATACCAGCCGCCGCGAATACCCGACGAAGAAGATGCACTTTCAGCCCCGCCGAATGCTACAACCCTTTAGCCCGCAGGTGAAATAGAGAAGCCCGGTACCTAGCCGCTCGCTGAGGTAGGGTACATTTAAGGTTGCATCGTAGGGTGTTCCGGCTAGCAGGCCGCACCCCAACGGGTAACAGCCGCAACGTAAGGACAAAGCATTGGCGCAAAACCCCAATACTCCGCAGAAAGGCTCGGAGGCCTTCCTGAAGAAGCTGATTCATAGCTCCTGGTTCTTTCCGGGTGTAGCTATTGTGGTCATGCTGGGTTTCCTCATGACCTCCTTCTTCACTCAGCCCTCGCGTCAGGTGGACACTAACGTCGGTCTTCAGCTGCTCAACGACCATCAGGTCAAGAGCGCAAAGATTTACGACGGCGACCAGCGCGTCGAGCTGCAGCTTAAGGACGACTACAAGAAGGGCAACGACAACTACGGTAAGTCGGTGCGCTTCTACTATGTGCAGCCCCGCGGCAACGAAGTTGCTAAGGCAATGGAATCCGCTGAGCTGGAAAGCTACACGGACCAGCCGGTTGAGCACAGCTTCCTGGGCTCCCTGGTGTCCCTGCTGTTGCCGATTCTGCTCTTTGGTGTGCTCTTCTGGTTCCTGATGGGACGAATCGGAGGCGGCTCCTCCGTGATGAGTTTCTCCAAGTCCCGCGCGAAGAAGTTTACCAAGGACAAGCCGGAGGTACGTTTTAGCGACGTCGCCGGTGTGGACGAGGCGCTCGCTGAACTGGAAGAAGTCCGCGAGTTCCTGGCTGAACCCGAAAAGTTCACCCGCCTGGGTGCAAAGATCCCCAAGGGCGTTCTGTTGTACGGCCCTCCCGGCACCGGTAAGACCCTGCTCGCCAAGGCTGTGGCGGGCGAGGCTGGCGTGCCGTTCTACTCGATTTCTGGCTCTGACTTCGTTGAAATGTTCGTAGGTGTGGGCGCGTCCCGCGTGCGCGACCTGTTCAAGGAAGCGAAGAGCGACCCCGCCGCCATCGTCTTCGTCGACGAGATTGATGCTGTTGGTCGCCGCCGTGGCGTCGGCATGGGTGGCGGTAATGATGAGCGTGAGCAGACCCTGAACCAGATGCTGGTTGAGATGGACGGCTTTGACGGTAACTCGAACGTCATCGTCATTGCGGCAACGAACCGACCTGATGTTCTGGACCCGGCGTTGCTGCGTCCTGGTCGTTTTGACCGCCAGATTGGTGTGGACGCACCCGACATGCAGGGCCGCGAACACATCCTGCGCGTTCACGCGGCAGGCAAGCCGATCGCTAACACTGTTGACCTGGCTCAGGTCGCGAAGCGTACCCCCGGCTTCACCGGCGCTGACCTGGCGAACGTCATGAACGAGGCGGCTCTGCTGACCGCCCGTGATAACGGTAACGTGATTGACGACCGCGCTATCGACGAGGCGATTGACCGCGTCATGGCTGGTCCGCAGCGTTCCTCGCGCATCATGAACGAGCACGAACGTAAGGTCACCGCATACCACGAGGGCGGTCACGCCCTGGTCGCGGCGGCACTGCGTAACTCCGCGCCGGTCACGAAGATTACTATTCTTCCGCGTGGTCGCGCCCTGGGTTACACCATGGTCATGCCGCAGGATGACAAGTACTCCACGACCCGCCACGAACTGCTCGACCAGATGGCGTACGCGATGGGTGGCCGTGCGGCTGAGGAAATCGTCTTCCACGACCCGTCCACCGGTGCTTCTAACGACATTCAGAAGGCGACCGACACCGCCCGCAAGATGGTTACCGACTACGGTATGAGTGCCGTGATTGGTTCCGTGAAGCTCGGCGGCGAAGATACCGAACCGTTCCTCGGCGGCGGCGGAGCTTCGGCACGCAACTACTCTGATGCAACCGCGGCAAAGGTCGACACTGAGATTCGCGCCCTGCTGGAGCAGGCACACGATGAGGCATTCCAGATTCTGTTGGAAAACCGTGATGTTCTAGACCGCCTCGCCTTCGCCCTGCTCGAGAAGGAAACCCTGCTCGAGAACGAGATTGCCGAAATCTTCAAGGATGTTCGCAAGCGCCCCGAGCGTGAGTACTGGTACTCCAAGCCGACCCGCGAGCGCACCGACATCCCGCCGGTGAAGGCACCGAGCGAGCTGGCGAAGGAAGCTGAAAAGGCTGAGGAAGCACCTGTCACTGCACCGGCAGCTCCTGCTACGGCACCTACTGTTCCTGTAGCACCGGCTGCACCTGCACAGCAGGCACCCGTACAGCCGCCGGTCACCAACCCGGATGCCGACCCGACCGTCGCAATGCCCACCCAGCAGTACCCGAACTACCCTGTGCCTCCGGCGCAGCGCCCGGAGAACGGCACCCCGAACCAGAATGGAGAAGAGAATGAGCGAGGCTAAGAACGCCGTCGACCAGCCGCGTATTGAGGCTGCCGTCCGTGAGATTCTGCTCGCGATTGGGGAGGACCCGGACCGTGACGGTCTGCAGCAGACCCCGGCACGTGTTGCGCGCGCCTACGCGGAGTTCTTCTCGGGCTTGCACCAGGACGCTGGCGAGATTCTGGGTACGACCTTCGACATTGCCCACTCTGAGATGGTGTTGGTGAAGGACATTCCGTTCTACTCCACCTGTGAGCACCACCTGGTACCTTTCCACGGTGTGGCGCATGTGGGTTACATTCCCGGTCCGGACGGTAAGGTGACCGGTCTGAGCAAGCTTGCCCGCGTGGTGGATATGTACGCTCGCCGCCCGCAGGTGCAGGAGCGTCTGACCACGCAGGTGGTGGAGGCTCTCGAGGAGCACCTGAACCCGCGCGGCGCGATTGTGGTGATTGAGGCTGAGCACATGTGCATGTCAATGCGCGGTGTGCGTAAGCCGGGCGCGAAGACCGTGACCAGCGCGGTACGCGGTGCGCTGATGAATGGCGCAACCCGTGCGGAGGCGATGAGCCTGATTTTCTCGCAGCGCTAAGCGCACTCTAGACACGTTAAAAGGGGCGGAGGTGAAAACCTCCGCCCCTTTTCGCATCGCCAAAGTGCTCCGAGAGTGTGTTGTGAGCTGTCGCCTCCTGAACGGCGGTGCAGTGAATACTATGCCTCAGAAGCTAGAAGAGCCCGCCACTAACGCTGCAGGCTATCCTTCGCCTCGCTCGGATCATCCCAACCCAGGACAAGCGTTACGATCAAGCCCAGGGCAATGAAACCGCAACTGGTTGCGGTGCCGAAAGCAATCCAACGCACGGCGGGAGCATTTTCAGCGAGCACAATAGTCACCAGCGCGGCAAGAGCCACCAGGGAGAGGATCCAAGCTCCAGTCTTCATATTCACAATGAGTCACTTCCTAGAGTATGTATGTGTGGGGGGCGCGCTGCCGACTAGGAATGCGCCCGGTGCGGTATGCGTGCTCTCCCAGCATACCCTTAAATAGGTATCTGTAATGCAAATATTGCATGTCGTGTCACCAGAATCGCCCCGTCGGTGTCCCGACCCCCGCCCAAATAGCGCTTCCAATCACAGCGGCACACATGGGAGCACCGCAGATTCGGTACGATAAATTTATGACTGAATCCACACACACCACTCGTGTAGCCTCTCTGCCCTGCGATGCGCTCGCTGCTGAACGCACCCTCGTGATGGGCATCCTCAACGTCACCCCCGACTCCTTCAGTGACGGCGGACAGCACTATGCCGCCACCGATGCTATCGCCCACGCCGCCCGCATGATCGCTGAGGGCGCCTCCATTATCGATATTGGCGGCGAGTCCACCCGCCCCGGTGCAATCCGCATCAGTGTGGAGGAGGAGCAGCGCCGCATCCTGCCCGTTATTGAGGCAGTCGCGCAGATGGGCACCACCATTAGCGTGGACACCATGAACCCGCAGACTGCCCGTGCCGCCATCGCCGCGGGTGCGCACATCATCAACGATGTGTCCGGTCTGAACGTGAGCGATGAAATGATTAAAACCGCCGCCGAACTGCAGGTGCCGTACATCCTCATGCACGCCCGCGGCACCTCCCAGACCATGAACAGCCTGGCGGAGTACCCGCGCGGCGTGGTCACCGAGGTTGTGGAGGAGCTGACCGGCCTGCGTGAGCGTTTCCTTGCCGCCGGTGTGCTGCCGCAGAACCTGATTCTTGACCCGGGTCTGGGCTTCGCGAAGGGTGGCATGCAGGACTGGGAGCTGCTCGCCGCTATTGATGAGCTGCACCGCCTGGGCCACCGCTTGCTCATTGCCGGTTCCCGCAAGCGTTTTATCGCTAACGCCCTGACCGCGGCGGATATGGCGCTGGCTGAGCGCCTGAATGCGAGCGGTTTCACCGCAACCGATGCGGGTGAGGCTGAACGTGAACTGTGGCAGCCGCTGTCGGAGCCGCGCCCGGCTCAGCATCGTGCCGTAGCTTCTGCGGCGGTGACCGCCCTGGTGGCGGCGCGCGGCGTGTGGGCGGTGCGCGTGCACGACGTGCCCGCCAGCGTGGATGCGGTGACGGTCGCCTCCGCGCTGCGCTCTGTCAGCTAATACCGTTAGCTGCTCGCCAACCCAACGCCCCAAATACTTTCTAGGAGACCCCAATGACCCAGGCAGATTACGCACGCCACGACCGTATCACTCTTACCGGCATTACCGCCAAGGGCTACCACGGCGTGCTCGACTTTGAGAAGCGCGACGGCCAGCCCTTCGTCGTGGACGCGACCCTGTACAGTAATTTTTCTGCCGCAGCTGCCACCGATGACCTGACGAAGACTACGAACTACGCGCTGGTAGCGGAGCTTATCAACCGCGAGATTACCACCGGCTCGCTGGATTTGATTGAGACCCTTGCCATGAACATTGCCGAGGGTATTTTGGCTGATTTTGAGCGTATTGACGCGGTGGAAATCAAGGTTTCTAAACCGCAGGCGCCCATTGAGGTGCCATTTGGGTGCGTAGCGGTGAGCGTGTTCCGTGAGCGTGTCGCCGGTGAGGGGGTCCGTTAATGGCGGGCACCCAGAAACTAGGTATACAGAAGCACCGTGCGGTGTTGGCGTTGGGCTCGAACCTGGGCGAAAGCGAAGATACCCTAGAGCGTGCCATCGCCGACCTGGTGGCGAGTGGTGTGCAGCTGGTGCGCGCCTCCGGGCTGTACCGTACCGCCCCGGTGGGTGGTCCAGCGGGTCAGCCGGATTTCGTGAACGCGGTCATTGAGGTGACCACTGACCTGGGGGCCTACGAGCTGCTGAAGCTGTGTAACGCGGTGGAGGCGGCGTATCACCGTGAGCGCCTGGTGCGTTGGGGCCCACGTACCCTCGATATTGACGTGATTGACTATGATGGCATGATCTCTGAGGATCCGGTGCTGACTCTGCCGCATCCGCGGGCGCAGGAGCGTGCTTTTGTGCTGGTACCGTGGGCGCAGATGGACCCGCAGGCACGCTTGACGGTGACGCATCGTGCGAAGCCTTCGGGGGAGCGTGCGGATGAGGTTCCTGCACCGCTGAGCCGCGAGGTCGTGAACGTTGTAGAGCTGTCCCGTACGCCGATTGAGGCGGATGAAGACGCTATTAGCTATATGCGTGAGATGCAGGTACCTGATCAGCCTTAAATATGGCACCCTGGAAGGTAGAGGAACCTACCGAAAGGAAACACCATGAAGCCCCTGAGCTATTGGGCGATTATTGTAGCGGCGGTGTGTGCTGCCGCTGTCGCTCTTATGGTGAATTCCGTGATGATTGGCGCCGGTTTTGGAGAGCTGAATTTTTCGTGGATGCTTGGCGCGGTGTGCCTGCTGGTTGCGGCGGGTGCCGTGTGGCTGGGTGTGCAGGTGGCTCGTTATCGTCGTATTCAGACGCGTGAGAAGGCGCCGCATATGGGCCCGATTCTTGCGG
This sequence comes from Rothia sp. 110740021-2, assembly GCF_054263775.1. Classification (NCBI taxonomy): domain Bacteria; kingdom Bacillati; phylum Actinomycetota; class Actinomycetes; order Micrococcales; family Micrococcaceae; genus Rothia; species Rothia sp. 110740021-2. The sequence goes on from NZ_JBSZFE010000001.1 coordinate 163,952, forward strand.
CGCGTGCGGTGGCGTATGCGCAGGGGTCCATTATGACCGGTGCCCTGTTGGCGGGCTGGTGTGGCGCGATTCTTGGCTACCATTTGGCGATGGTGTCTACGCGCGGTTTTTCGGTGGTCTTTTGGGAGGTTCTTGTTAATTGTGTGGGCAGTGTTGCCTTGCTGATTGCTGGCCTGTGGGCTCAGCATTGTTGTCGTATTCCGCCGGGTGATGATGAGGATGTGGCCTCCTCGTCCGGTGCCGTAAAGCCGCGAGAGGGAGGAACCTATGTCGGCTCCTAACCAGAATAGTTATTCGCCCAATGGCCAGTACGGGCAGGACGCCCAGCAGGGCCCCTATGGGCAGAACGGGCAGTATCAGCAGCCCTATGGTCAGCATGGTACCCCGTATGGACAGCAAACAGAGTACGGTCAGCAGGTTCCGTCCGCAGCCTCGTACCCGAATGCGTCTCAGCCAGTTCCCGCGCAATCCGTACTGGAGCCGCAATGGGTGCCCGCAGCTTCCCGCTACCTGACAGTTCGCTTTGTTCACACCATTTCTGCTTTGGCGTTCCCGATTCTTGCGGGTGTTGCCATGTATTGTGCGGGTGCGTTCTTCGGCGGCCCGGAGGTACTGCGCATTATCGGTCTGGCTGTGATTGGGGTGTTTGGCCTGTGGGGTCTGTGGTGGATCCTGACCACTCCGCGCCGTACTCGCGCGCTCAGCTACGCGCTGGAGTCTAATCACCTGATGGCTCGCCGCGGTATCATGTTCCGTTCGATGAGCTCCATGCCGTACGGTCGCATCCAGTATGTTGATGTGGATTCGGGCCCGCTGGAGCGCATGTGCGGTGTTGCCCGCCTGACGGTGCGCACCGCGGGCACGACCACCGGCACGATGGTGCTGTTTGGTATTCCGCTGAACGTGGCGGAGGAGCTGCGTGCGGATTTAGTGCGCCGCGCCGATGAGCGAATGGCGGCACTCTAATGAGTACCCCGGTTCCGAATAATAACGCTCCGAACTCTCAGGATCAGAAGTGGTGGCGTGCCGATATCCGCACGTTCATTATGAACCTCTGGTTTATTATTCTGCTGGCGTTCGGCTTCTTCCAGAGCATTATCCTGAATATTCTGACCACCCCGCCGAACGAGTGGGGCGCGCGCCTGACGCAGGCATTTGACGAGAACAGCAGCTATTTCAGCACGACGTACTCGCAGCTCATCGGCTTTGCCGTGCTCCTGCTGATTCTGGCTGCTGGCTCGATTGACTGGTGGTTTACTCGCTATAGCCTGGACGATTTGGCGATTCACCGCCGCAGCGGTTTTCTGTTCAAGAAGAACCGCACGATTCGTCTGGAGAGCGTGCAGAGCGTGGACATTTCGCGTCCTCTGGTGACTCGTCTGCTGGGTCTGTCGGAGCTACGTTTTGAGGTGGCTGATGGCTCTTCGGAGGCGCTGCACATCAAGTACGTTTCAGCCCGTAAGGCGGAGGTTCTGCGCCGCACCGCGATGGCGAGTATTAACCTGCTGCGTTCGGAGGCGGCTGGCCGCCCGGTCGACGTGTCGTCCGATAGCATGCAGATTTCGACGGAGCGTATGCTGGATGCGGATCAGATGCACCAGCCGTTCGAGGCGTCCTATGGTGCGCCCGTGCAGGACAGCACCCAGCAGGTAGTGTCTCAGCAGGGATTCCAGCAGCCCGCACCCGACCAGTTTGCACCCGAGCAGTCTGTACCTCAGCATCCCTCAGCATCTCGCCGCGGCGCTCGCGGTCGTATGCCAATGCCGGTCGCAGCCGACCTCTCACAGCCGCCGATTTTTCGCATCTCGAATGTGCGTCTGATTGGCTCTATCATACTGGAGCACCTGGTGTGGCTGGTGCCCGCCGTGGCCCTCATGGTTGGCATTGCGGTCTTAGCCGCAATGCTGGAGGGTGAGAGCCCGTTCCTCATTTTCATGGCGATACTGCCCGGTACCTTCGCGCCTATGGTCGGTTACGTGGTTGCCCTATGGACACGTTTTGATGGTGCCGCGAACTTCAAAATCACCCCCAGCGGTCAGGGTGGTGTAACCCTGCGGTACGGTTTCACCGGCACGCACACCCAGAACGTGATGGTTGAGCGTATTCAGGCGCTGGTCGTGGAGCAGCCCATCCTGTGGCGTGCGTTTGGCTGGTACCGCATCAAGATGACCATTGCCGGTATTGGTATTGAGAAGAACGAAAACCAGAAGCTGGTGACCCGCAATATTGCCCTACCGGTTGGCAACAAGCAGGAGACGGTGATGGTGTTGCGTCTGCTGTTGCCCGCCCTAGATGAGGTGCAGGCGCAGGTGCTGCTGGATACCGCCAACAGTTCGCTGGAGAGTCAGAAGCCGCAGGTTCCGGCAATGATTGTGACGCCCTCTTCGGCGCGCTGGATGGATCTGCTCACCTGGAAGCGTAACGGTGTGACCACGGTCGGTTACACCGCCGGTTCGGTGCAGGCGACCACTTGCATTGATTCTGATGCGGCGTGCTCGAGTGTTGGTGAGCATACGCGAGGTGACCTGCTGCTGATTCGTGGTGGCTACTTTATCCGTGCCCTGTCGATTGTTCCGGTCAGCCGTGTGCTGAGCGTAAGCTGGGGTCAGGGCCCGCTGCAGCGTGCCTTCGGATGCGCGAGTGTGCATTTCGGTACGGTGCCCGGCCCGGTGCGTACGCTCATGATGCACTCGCCGCCACGCGTCTGCGAGAACCTGGTGTGGTTGATGACGGTTCGGCTGGAGGGTATTGAGCCCTACTACCGAGTACCGGAACCCGCGCTGGGTTCTGCGCCTGCTGCGAATGTGCCCGGCGCGAATGGGTACGGTGTGCGTTAACCCGCTACTAAAACTGCAAACACACCCTACCGCCGGTCTCCTGTTGTGTACCGGCGGCAGGCGGTGTTGCCAAGGGAGAATATACTTAAAGCCGTGATACAGCATTCAAAACCTGCGCGTTTGGGCATTGGAATTATTTCAGCCGGGAGGGTCGGAGCCGTCCTCGGTGCAGCTTTGCGCGCCTGCGAGCACACTATTGTGGGTGTTCACGCGGTGTCTGAGGCTTCTCAGGAGCGCGCCGCGATGCTGCTTCCCGATGTGCCGTTGCTGCCGGTGGAGCAGATTGCTGAGCGCAGCGAATTGCTGATTCTTGCTGTTCCTGATGACGAGTTGCCGGGCCTTATCACCTACCTGGCGTCCTCGGGAAGTATCACCGCCGGTCAGATTCTGGTGCACACCTCCGGCCGTCACGGCACTGAGCTTCTCGCACCGGCGACCGCGCTGGGCGCTATCGGTTTGGCGATTCACCCCGCCATGACGTTCACCGGCATGTCCGTGGATTTGCAGCGTCTGAACGGCACCTGCTTCGCTGTGACCGGACCCGCGCCGTTCATCCCGATTGCTCAGGCACTCGTGGTGGAAATGGGCGGCGAACCCGTGCACGTTGCCGAGGCTGACCGAGCGCTCTACCACGCAGCCTTAGCGCATGCCGCGAACCACCTCGTGACCATCTTGGGCCAGTCCCAGCAGATGCTTGCCTCTATCGGTATTGAGGACCCGGCACGCTATATGGGGCCGCTCGTTCGAGCCGCCGTGGATAATGCGCTCGCCAGCGGTGAAGGTGCTCTAACCGGGCCCGTGGCACGTGGAGACGCCGGTACCGTGAAGGCTCACCTTCAGGCTCTGAATGAGTATTCAGAGCCTGAAAAAACAGGTGATATTACAGACTCTTATGCCGCTCTGGCACATGCAACTGCAAAAAAGGCGCATAATAGAGGTTTGTTAAACGATGAGCAACTGGGACGAATTAAAAATCTGCTGGGCGATTCTACGGAATGCAACCAGCCCGGCGATATTGATGATTCAACCCCCGAAAACAAGGAGTTCTCGTCATGACTGAGACTTCGAAGCCCCGAGTTGTGACCACCATTGCGGATTTCCGTACGGTAATCACCGAATCCCTTGCCGCAGCGCAGGAGGAACTGGACCAGGTAGCCCGCCAGGAGGCGGAGCAGAATGGCACTGATGTTCAGTACCGTACCGCCACGCTGGGTTATGTGCCCACCATGGGTGCCCTGCACGACGGCCACGCAACCCTGTTGCGTCGTGCCGCTGAACAGAATGATGTAGTGGTCGCCTCCATTTTCGTGAACCCGCTGCAGTTTGGCCCCGGCGAGGATTACGAGGCGTACCCTCGTACTCTCGAAGCGGATGCTGCTCTGGCCGGTGCTGCCGGTGTTGACACTATTTTTGCCCCCGAGGTTGAAGAGATGTACCCCGATGGTGACCCGCTCATCCGCATTTCGAGCGGTGAGCTGGGTACTAAGTTTGAGGGTGCGACCCGTCCCGGTCACTTTGATGGTGTGCTGACTGTGGTCAATAAGTTCTTCAATATTATTCGCCCCGCGGCCGGTAACCACCAGGTGAACGCGTACTTCGGGCAGAAGGACGCTCAGCAGTACATCCTGATTCAGCGTATGGTGCGCGATTTCAACCATGACGTGACCATGCGCCCGGTGGTGATTGTGCGTGATGATAACGGTTTGGCGTTGTCTTCGCGTAACGGCTACCTGTCGGATGAGGAGCGTGAGTCTGCTCTCGTGCTGTCCCGCACCTTGGCGATGCTGCGTGAGAATTCACTGAACCGTGGTTTCCACGAGATTGACTTGGATGGTGCGCGCGAGCGGATTAATTCCACTCCCGGCGTGCGCCTGGATTATTTAGAGTTGGTTGATCCGATGACTTTCGGCGAGCCGACTGAGGAGTCGGAGCGAGTGCTGGCACTGGTTGCTGCGTACGTTGGCCCGACCCGCCTGATTGACAACATGGACCTGCGCTAAGCGTTCGCTCGTTTAGAAGAGTCCCCAACACACTACACAGATAGGTATCACTGTGAGCACTGAGCACACTGCCGCACCGGCGATTGCTGATATGTCCGAGCAGATGCAGATTCGCCTGGAGAAGCGTGCGAAGCTGATCGAATCGGGTCGCGAGGCATACCCGGTGGGTCTGCTGGATTCTGAGGGTAATCGCGTGGAGCCCAACCACATTGAGGATCTGCGCGCCGAGTACGATCCGAAGCTGGCTGCTGAGGAGCTGAAGGCTGGGGAAGAGACTGACCGTGTGGTGCATGTTGGCGGCCGCGTGGTGTTCGTCCGTAACACCGGTAAGCTGTGCTTTGTGACCCTGCAGGGTGGTACCGAAGGCAAGCGCATCCAGGCGATGCTGTCGCTGGCTGAGGTTGGCGAGGAATCCCTGTCTGAGTGGAAGTCCCTGGTTGACCTGGGTGACCACGTGTTCGTGACCGGCCGCGTGATTGTTTCTCGCCGCGGTGAGCTGTCCATTATGGTGACCGACTGGAAGATGGCGTCGAAGGCGCTGCGCCCCATGCCGGTTCTGCACAAGGACCTGAATGAGGAAACCCGCGTTCGCCAGCGTTACCTGGATCTGATGGTTCGCGAGGAGGCTCGCGAGTTGGTGAAGAAGCGCGCCCTGATTACCCGTACCGTCCGCCGCGTGCTGGAAGATCACGGCTACATTGAGGTTGAGACCCCCGTTCTACAGCTGGTGCACGGTGGCGCGACGGCTCGCCCGTTCCGCACTCACCTGAACGCTTTTGACCAGCCGATGACGATGCGTATTGCAACCGAATTGCCGCTTAAGCGTGCAGTGGTTGGTGGTATTGACCGTGTGTACGAGATTGGCCGCGTGTTCCGTAACGAGGGCGTGGACTCGACCCACAGCCCCGAGTTCACCACCCTGGAGTGCTACGAGACGTACGCTGACCAGTTTGTGATGGCTGAGCGGATGAAGGAGATTATCCAGAGCTGCGCGAAGGCTGTCGGCACTGAGCGTATTGAGACCGAGAACGGCACCATTGACCTGTTCGGTGAGTGGAAGTGGGTTGGTGTGTACCCGGGCCTGTCCGAGGCTGTGGGAGTTGAGATTACCCCGGAGACTGACGCATCCGTTTTGCGTGAGATTGCTGAGAAGCATGAGGTGGACATTGACCCGAAGTGGGACGCTGAGAAGCTGGTGACCGAGCTTTTCGGTGAGATTGTTGAGCCGGCCCTGGTGAACCCGACCTTCGTGTACGATTACCCGCCAAGTGCTCAGCCGCTGGCTCGTCCGCACCGTTCCGGTGAGCCTCTGATCGAGGCATGGGACCTGATTATTGGCGGTATGGAGCGCGGTACCGCGTTCTCCGAGCTGATTGACCCGGTCATTCAGCGTGAGCGCCTGACCGCTCAGTCGCTGCTGGCTGCTGCCGGTGATGATGAGGCGATGGAACTGGATGAGGACTTCCTGCGCGCCCTCGAGCACGGTGCACCCCCGATGGGTGGCCTGGGCTTGGGCATCGACCGTCTGATTATGCTGCTGGCGGGCGACCAGGATCCGGAGCATCCGGGTACTGTGGTGCGTCAGCCCGGTATTCGTGAGACTATTCTCTTCCCCCTGATGAAGCCGGAGGCCTAAGCTTCCCCTTCACCTGTGAGGGTGTCAAAGCGGCGGGTGCCGCGGATACGGTTGTATCTGTGCCACCCGCCGTTTTCTGTGTGTTCTTTTGCGCGGCGTATAGCTTCTGGGGTTGGGTTTGTTGTTTATTTACACAGGTCAGGGGAGTTTTAGGGTGATTTTTTGCTTATTCTGGTGCTGATTTATGCTGTTCCATTCACTCTGGTGGGGTTTTCTGCTTATATACATGAATGTGTTACATAGAAAATAATGAAGGGATGGGAGGCGGCAGAATTTTGCTTTTGAATAGAGTTGAAATGTATGGTGCGAATGATCTAATGTGCAGGCTCGTACGGGCGCTATATTGCACTCAGATTGTCGGGGGATGAGGGGGTGCATTATTAGGTGTCTTTGTCTCTGAGGGCTGTGTCTGCTGTCTGGAAGATTCCAAAGTATTTGCACTCTGAACTTCACTTTAATGTTCTTGTAGTGAGTGCAGATTTAACGGGGGGAAGCAGAAGCGATATATCGCTGCGGGTGATTGGTCCATTGTTTCAATGCTCAGAATATTTTCGGAATCTTTAATATATTTCTGTTACTATATGAAAGAAAATTAGTACATAAATATATCCGGCGCCCTATTTTCTCAATCCCGATAGAGGTTTTTGGGTTTACCCCATAGGATATATGTAACAGATGAGGAGGCGCCTCAATGGCACAGAAGGTTCGCATCATCCTGGAAGACGATCTCGATGGCGGTCCCGCAGACGAAACTATCCGTTTTGGCCTGGACGGCGCTCACTACGAAATTGATCTGTCCTCTGCAAACGCAGCTCGCCTGCGTGACGCTATCCGCCCCTTCGTAGCGAAGTCCCGCCGCGTGCAGGGTGCCGCTACTCAGCGCACCCGTGCTCCCCGTGGCACCGCTGCTCCGGTTAAGCGCAACCCTGAGACCGCAGCAATCCGCGAGTGGGCTAAGGCTAATGGCCACAAGGTTTCTGACCGTGGCCGCATCCACCAGGATGTTCAGGACGCATACTACGAAGCAATGAAGGCTCAGGGCTAAAGGCTCTCAGTATTCACGCTGTCGGAGGGTTTGGTGCTTTAGGGCTCTAATTCTCCGGACGCTAAAGGCGGCTGGTTTTCTGACCATCCGCCTTTAGTTGTACCCCGGTATTTCTTGATATGTGTTGCATATCTGCGGAGGGTGGGGTGTTTTTATATCACCCACCCTAATTTACTACTTACATGTAAAACATATTGATCCTTTGCCCATGCTCGCTTCTGAATTATCAGGAGGAAGACTAGGGAATCGGATACCCAATCTGGTGTCGAGTTCAGGCTCCCCATTTAGATTTCATGTATCGGCAGGAACACTAAAGGTAATGGTGCATTCACCTCTTCTAAGCGGGGGTATGCTCTGTAGTATTCGTGCCGTCGTTGAGTCGAGTATTCCATTGAAGAGGATGGAATGTACTGACTGAAATTTTTCGAATAATTAGGGACTCTGCATCTTCGGTGGTACTTTCGGAAATTACGGATTATTTCTTGGTGTGGTGCCGAAATCATGCGGGAATTGTCTGGGAAATAAGTACCGTGTTGTCCGGCAAATATTTTTTGCAAATTATTGAAACTTCTCACTTAAGCGTATAAATTTTTAAAAATTTCTGCAATATATTCATGCACCTGCAGGAAACAATCAGTTTGGGGAGTTGGTCTATATGGGTTATTGTGCGTTCACCTCTTCAGTAAACCCTCGTATCGGCACCATGGTCTCTCAGAACCCACCCGTAGCACCTGCCCGCAGTACATCCGATGGCAATATGCACACACTCTGCACAGGCAGCCCCGGCAAAAACAGTCAGCACCGACCGGCAGCGCCCATCCACCTGCAGGGTAGGCCCACCTGCGTGAGCTAGCCCCCTCAAAACCACTCCCGTACCCCGCCAGAAGCCCCGAAACCGTGCCTAAAACGCTTCGAACAGCTCATCTGTTCTCTTGATGGCGAACAGACGCCCATCAGCCCGCCCTTTCAGCCGCGCTCAACGTACTCTTGTATCAATAGGAAAATGCAAGGAGTGCGTAAATGTTTGAACGCTTTACCGATCGAGCTCGGCGCGTTGTGGTGCTTGCCCAGGAAGAGGCACGCATGCTCAACCACAACTACATCGGTACCGAACACCTTCTGCTCGGTCTGATTCACGAGGGCGAAGGCATCGGTGCCCGCGCCCTGGAATCATTGGGCGTTACCCTGAACGCAGTACGTGAACAGGTTCAGGACATCGTCGGCCCCGGCCCCCAGGCACCTAACGGCCACATCCCCTTTACCCCTCGCGCGAAGAAGGTTCTCGAACTGTCCATGCGCGAGGCTATTCAGCTGAACCATGGCTACATCGGCACCGAACACATCCTGCTGGGCATGGTTCGTGCCAACGAGGGCGTGGCAAACCAGGTGCTGGTCAAGCTGGGCGCTGAACCCGCAGCCGTGCGCCAGGCTGTGATGGACCTGATTTCCGGCTACCCCGGCAACAACTCCGGTGATAAGGAAACCGCCGGCGTGGGTGCAGGTAACTCTCGCGAAGGCACTCCCGCGGGTTCGACCATCCTGGATCAGTTCGGCCGCAACCTCACCGCGGCAGCACGTGAGGGCGAGCTGGACCCGGTCATCGGCCGCCACAAGGAGATGGAACGTGTCATGCAGGTCCTCTCCCGCCGTACCAAGAACAACCCTGTGTTGATTGGTGAGCCCGGCGTCGGTAAGACCGCCGTCGTGGAGGGCCTGGCACAGGCTATCGTGCACGGTGACGTCCCCGAGACCCTCAAGGACAAGCACCTGTACACCCTGGACCTCGGCTCCCTGGTTGCAGGTTCGCGCTACCGCGGTGACTTCGAAGAGCGCCTGAAGAAGGTCCTGAAGGAAATTCGCTCCCGCGGTGACATCATCCTGTTCATCGATGAGATCCACACCCTCGTCGGTGCAGGTGCCGCAGAGGGCGCGATTGACGCTGCCTCCATCCTCAAGCCCATGCTGGCTCGAGGCGAACTGCAGACCATCGGTGCAACCACCCTGGACGAGTACCGTAAACACATTGAGAAGGACGCGGCCCTGGAGCGCCGCTTCCAGCCGATTCAGGTTGAGGAGCCCTCTCAGGAGCTCGCCGTGCAGATTCTCAAGGGTGTGCGTGATAAGTACGAGGCACACCACCGCGTCACCATTACCGACGAGGCAATCGAGACTGCCGTGAATCTTGCGGCACGCTACATCTCTGACCGCTTCCTGCCGGATAAGGCTGTCGATCTGATTGACGAGGCGGGCGCACGTCTGCGCATCAAGCGCATGACCGCACCTCCGGAGATCAAGCTGCTCGACGAGAAGGCTGCCAAGTTGCGCCAGCAGAAGGAAGACGCCATCAACTCCCAGGATTACGAGAAGGCTGCAGGCCTGCGTGATCAGGAGCAGAAGGTCCTGGCTGAGAAGGAAGAAGCCGAGAAGGCATGGCACGAAGGTGGCGACGCATTCGGCACCGTGACCCCCGAGGTTATTTCTGAGGTTCTGGCAGCTTCCACCGGTGTTCCCGTCTACAAGATCACCGAGGAAGAGTCCAGCCGCCTGTTGACCATGGAGCAGGAGCTCCACAAGCGCGTCATCGGCCAGGAGCACGCTATCGCGGCGCTGTCCCGCGCTATCCGCCGTACCCGCGCAGGTCTGAAGGACCCGCGCCGCCCTGGTGGTTCGTTCATTTTCGCCGGCCCGACCGGTGTGGGTAAGACCGAGCTTGCTAAGGCACTTGCTGAGTTCCTGTTCGGCGATGAGGATTCGCTCATCACCCTGGATATGTCCGAGTACCAGGAGAAGCACACCGTCTCCCGTCTGTTCGGTGCGCCTCCCGGCTACGTCGGCTACGATGAGGGCGGCCAGCTGACCGAGAAGGTCCGCCGTAAGCCCTTCTCCGTGGTCCTGTTCGACGAAGTGGAGAAGGCTCACGCCGACCTGTTCAACTCGTTGCTGCAGATTCTGGAAGACGGTCGCCTGACCGACTCGCAGGGTCGCGTGGTGGACTTCAAGAACACCGTCATCATCATGACCACCAATCTGGGATCGCGTGACGTGAACCGCCGCATCCCGGTCGGTTTCCAGGCGATGGACGACGCAACCGCCGACTACGAGCGTATGCAGTCGCGTGTGATGGAGAACCTCAAGGAACACTTCCGCCCCGAGTTCCTCAACCGTGTGGACGACATCATTGTCTTCCCGCAGCTCTCCGAGTCTGAGATTCTGCAGATTGTGGACCTGTTCGTGGGTCGCCTGGCTAAGCGTCTGGCGGAGCAGGATATGTCTATTGAGCTGACCAATGCTGCGAAGGTTCTCATGGCCACTAAGGGTTACGACCCGTCCATGGGTGCTCGCCCGTTGCGCCGCGAGATGCAGCGCAACATTGAGGATGCACTCTCCGAGAAGATCCTCTTCGGTGAGATCAAGCCCGGTGAGAAAATCACCGTGGATGCTGAGGGCGAGGGCGACTCCGCGAAGTTCGTTTTCTCTTCTCAGCCGATGAAGGAGCTGGCTCTGGATTCGGTGCAGGAGCTGAACGAAGCGGACGCTCCTGCAGCTGAAGCACCTGCAACTGATATTCAGGACGAGGACTAGGCTCTGTGTAGCTAAGTTCTAGCGTACTAAACGACTGTGGGGCGGTACCGGAATTATCCGGTACCGCCCCACAGTCGTTTTCTGTCTTCTCAAGGAGAAGCTCCACTCAGGTGATTCCTAGAGCGAGATGAGCACTGTATCGCCCTGGGCGACCTCGCGTGCCAGAGAGTCCGCTAGCAGCCCCGCGTAGCAGCGCTGCAGCTGTTCGGCGGCGGGGGAGAGCGCATACAGCGCCTTGAGTGGGTGGTGCACCGCGGCGGGTGCATCCGAGGGGAACGCCAAGTCAGGCGAAGAAGCTGCAGCGGGTGAAGAGGCCGTGCTGCCAGCCGAGGCTACACCCGCACCCAGGATGAGCTCGCGATTCACCGGCTCATGCGCCGCACGCAACACCGCCATAATCGCCCCGCGCACCTGACGGTCCGTGCCGTGCCAGCTCTGGCCCTTGGGGGTGTAGTCCGCCTCCGGTTTGCCCGCCGCAACCCAGGCGCACAGATCCTCCACGGGGCAGAGCTCGCAGGTTGGGGACTTCGCCGTACAGACCAGCGCACCAAGCTCCATGGTTGCCGCATTCCACAGGCAGGAGGTGGGGGTGTCGGCGGGCATGAGTGCCTCCGCTAGGCGAGTCTCAGCCGCCGTCAACGAACGGGAGGGCAGCGCCTTGCCGGACACGGCGCGCGCATGCACGCGACGGATATTCGTATCAATGACCGTGGCGCGCAGACCAAACGCGAACACGCTAATCGCCGCCGCCGTGTAAGAACCTACGCCCGGCAGAGCCAGTAGCGCCTCATAGTCGGCGGGAACTTCACCGCTGTGCTGCTCCACAATCGCGACAGCGGTACCGTGCAGACGCTGCGCACGGCGCGGGTAACCCAGGCGGCCCCAGGCGCGCACCGCCTCCGATGCGGGCTCGGCGGCAAGGTCGGCGGGGGTGGGCCAGCGGCGCATCCACTCCTCCCACACGGGTAGCACGCGCTTGACGGGGGTCTGCTGCAGCATGAATTCGCTGACCATCACTCCCCAGGGGGTGCACTCGTCACGACGCCACGGCAAATCGCGTGCCTGGTTGAGGAACCACTGGTTGATTCGGTGGTGGAGTGCTTCGGTATTCGTGCCTTCGGGCAGGGTAGGTTCTGTGTGTGTGCGTGTGGTACGTTTGGGCTCTGAGGTCATCCGAAAAGCCTACGCCACAGGGCATATATTCCCAAAACTGCATGAATAGAGTTCACTGTGAATCTCGGGGGTAAACCCGGTATCCTTAAGGATATGTCTGAAAATGGTCCCGTTCTCCCTCCCGAAATCTACCGCCGCCGTCGCATCGTGGCGGTTATTGTTCTGCTCGCTATTATTCTGCTGCTGGTTGCCGGCGTGACCTCCATGGTCGGCATGATTATCGGCAAGAAGGACGCCACTGTAGCCTCCACCGCGACGGCTTCCGGCGCGCCCTTCCAGAGCTTCAGCGCTCGCCCCTCCGAAACTGCTTCGGCTACCCCGTCCGCTAGCGCGACTGCCTCTGCAACCGCGTCTGCGTCGGCTACTGCTTCGGCAACCCCCTCGGTGACCGTTTCTGCGGCACCCAATGCAAGCCTGACCACCGCTGCGGCAACCACCCCCGCGGCGACCCCGACTACCCCCGCACCCTCGGTGACCACTGCGGCTGTTGTTGCGGCGTGCACCGCGAACGACCTGAAGGTGACCGTCACCCCCGCGAAGCGTACCTTCGCGGCCGGCGAGCAGGTGTCCTTCCACGTGACCTACACGAACTCCTCGAAGACCCCCTGCGCTGTCGGTGGCGAGGGTGCGAACACCGGTGTGGACCTGAACATCACCTCCGGTGCGGCTCGGGTGTACACCCGTAGCCTGTGCGCGGCGACCACCCTGCCTAAGGCGGACGTGGCTGCAGGCTCTGAGGGTGCGACCGACCTGGCGTGGGACCGTAAGATCAACGTTCTGGGCTGCTCCTCCGCTTCGAATGCTCAGAAGGGTTCTTACTGGGCGACTGCTACGGTGAATGGTGTGACTTCGACTCAAGTGAACTTCGTGATTCAGTAGTTCACGTCTATAGTTTTCACCCCTGTGTGAGTGTACAAAGCCCCTTCGCTGGATATTTTCCGGCGTGGGGGCTTTAGCTTTTATATGGTTATTACTTGGAGGTGCGAGGTTTGGCGAAGCGGCGCTCGCCCAGGTACCCGAGCAGACTACCGAAAGCGGTCCACTGCAGTGCCGCCAAGAGCAGGGTGGACAGGTCGGTCACCTCAAAGGAGTTGGGGATGACCTTGAACCATAGCAGTGGCAGGTAAATCAGGAACAGGATGGGGGATGCCCACACAAAGAACGGGACGGGACGCTTGGTGCGTGAGTACGACATTGTGACCTCCTTGGGGTGCCAAGGTGCGGAGGGAACTCCGCTGTCACTGCATCATATCGTAAAACTATTTTTGAGGGATGGATAATCTGTTCCCTTAGAGATACTTCTCCAGGCTGCTCTCCGCCATGCGGGACAGCTGCTCGCGCACCGTGCGGGCACGAGCCTCACCCACACCATCCACGGCACGCAGATCCTCAAGGGACGCCGCCATCAGAGCCTGCAGGCTACCGAAGCGCTCCACCAGACGCTCAGAAATAGCGTTCGGGATGCTCGGAATGCCGGCGAGCAGGCGGAAACCGCGAGGCTGCAAAGGGAGCTCAAGGTCGGGGTTCTCGCCAAAGCCGACAGTGCGGGCAATCGTGCGCAGATCCACGATGTCCATATCGTTCAGGTTCTGAAGCGCCTCAACGCCAGCAGTCATCAGCTCGTCGTTCACCTCGGGCAGATAGTCGCGCAGAATTAGGTCGCTAGCGGTCATCTCGGGGGCGCGTAGCTCCTCCAACTGCAGGGCAATCAGGCGGCCGTGCACGCCGAGCTCCAGCACGTAGTGGCTGACCTCGCGGATAATGCGGTTCACCATCTCCATGCGCTGCAGGGTCATCGCCACATCGCCCAGGGAAACGTTCGATTCAATCTCCAGGGCAGACAGGCTGGAGAGCACAGAACGCAGGCGCTTCTTATAGCTTTCAAGGGTCTGAATCGCCTGGTTTGCGCGAGCCATCATGTACTGGCTGTCTTCAACCATGTAGCGGGTGCCGTCAACGTACACCGAAATCACGGACATCGACGCGCTTACTGAAATCACCGGGAAACCGGTCTGAATCGCCGTGCGTTCGGCGGTGCGGTGGCGGGTGCCGGACTCGTTCGTGTCAATGGAGGCGTCCGGCATGAGCTGCACGCCGGCGTGCAACAGGCGGGTGGCGTCGCGGTCGCAGATAATAGCGCCATCCATCTTCGCCAGCTCGCGCAGACGGGTTGCCGAGAACTCGGTGTCGATATTGAAACCGCCCGACGACATGGAAGATACGGTGCGGTCGGATCCGAGGACGATGAGTGCGCCCGTACGGCCACGCATGATGCGTTCCAGACCCTCGCGGAGCTCGGTGCCGGGGGCGATTCGGGCGATAGTTTTAATCAATAGGTCACTATAATTCATCTGCACAAAAAACATTGTACCCGTAAGGGTGGTTATTGAGCCAGGTCAGCGGCGGAACGGCGGGCTAAAGTGCCTTAAAAACGAATGGATATTCTCAATATTTATGTGGGAGTGTACAGGTCTAAACTATCTGCATTTAAGAGTAAAAATGTATTCTGTGGTGCCCTATTTCGCCCTGACCAAATACTGCGCACCATATCGTCCCAGACCCTAAAATAGACCCATGACCGCGCGCACGAAAAACACCAAAAACGCACCCGCCTACCGCTGCACCGAATGCGGCTGGACCACCGCCAAATGGGTAGGCCGCTGCGGCCAATGCCAAACCTGGGGCACCGTCGAAGAGGCCGCCGGGGGCACCCGCGCGCGCACTCGCGCCGCATCCAGCGTGCAGAAACCCGCCCAGCCCATCGCAGAAGTCGACTCGCGCGTAGCCGCCTACATGAGCACCGGAAACCCCGAATTCGATCGTGTGCTCGGCGGCGGACTCGTACCCGGTGCGGTCATCCTCATGGCGGGCGAACCCGGCGTGGGTAAATCCACCCTGCTGCTGGACGTCGCCGCCACCTTCGCGCGCGGCACCACCCGGAATGCGGGGCAGAATAACCCGGCACACAACACCCAGCCGCCGCGCCCGGTCCTGTACATTACCGGCGAGGAATCCGCCGCGCAGGTCAAGCTCCGCGCCGACCGCATCCGCGCCATCGCGGACACCCTCTACCTGACCAGCGAAACCGACCTCGGCACCGCCCTGGCGCATATTGAGCAGGTCACCCCCTCCCTACTGGTCATCGACTCCGTGCAGACCCTCGCCTCCGCTGAAGTTGAGGGTAGCGCCGGTGGCGTGACCCAGGTGCGTGAGGTTGCCGCCTCCGTCATTGCTGCCGCAAAGGAACGCAATATGTGCACTCTGCTCGTGGGTCACGTGACCAAGGAAGGTACCATTGCGGGTCCGCGCCTACTCGAACACCTGGTGGACGTGGTCTGCCAGTTCGAGGGCGATAAGCACTCGAATATCCGTATGCTACGCGCTATCAAGAACCGCTTCGGACCCACCGACGAGGTCGGTTGCTTCGATATGGACGAAGACGGTATCGCGCCGGTGCTGGACCCCTCCGGCATGTTCGTCTCCAGCACTCCGCACCCCGTACCCGGTACCTGCGTGACCGTCACAATGGAGGGCCGCCGACCCCTGCTCGCGGAGGTGCAGGCCCTGCTGGATCAGGCGGTGGCACCCGCCCCTCGCCGTACCGTTTCGGGTCTGGATTCGGCGCGTATTCAAATGCTATTGGCGGTGCTACAGCGCCGCGCCGGGCTGAATGTGGGCAAGCTCGACTGCTACGTTTCTACCGTGGGTGGCGCAAAGATTACCGAACCCGCCGCTGACCTGGCCTGCGTGATGGCGTTGGCTTCAGCGGCGCAGAATAAGCCGCTCCCGCGTAAGCTCGCGGTCTTTGGCGAAGTCGGTCTGGCCGGTGAGGTGCGCGCCGTGCCGGGCATCCGCCAGCGTATTGCGGAAGTGGGCCGACTGGGCTTCACGCACGTGCTGGTGCCAGCCTCCCCGGCAGGCGTAGGGGATGTACCCGAAGGTGTCACCGTACGTGAGGTAACCACCCTGGGTGAGGCGTTGGCTCTGCTCTTCCCGCAGAAATAAAACACTCTAAAAATAGCAAGAAAGGGGGCTCCCGGCTGGCGTCATGCCCTCGGGAGCCCCTCTGTGGGAAATACCGCTAAGAGCGGCTCTCCTCCTCGTTCTCATGCAGCATAATGTTGATCGAACGGGTATTCAGATTATTCGTGTGGTGGGCGTTGACCGCGCTATCGGCTGTGTCGTTAACCACCATCAGGTCGTCCACGTCAGTATCAACAATTGGGATGGCCGAGGTGCGCGGCGCATGCTGTGTGACCGCCTCGCCCAGGGGTACCAGAACATCGACAGCGTCCTTGTGTGACATGCCAGTGGCCTCCATAAAGTCGACCACAATCAGACGAAGCATCAGCACTAGCGACTCACCCTCAAAGGTTTCTACACCCATCGCACGCGGCTCAAGGGTGCCTGCGAGCTTCACCATGCGTTTGCGGGCTTCCATCATGTAGTGTTCGCGTTCGCCTTCGGTCGGGGCAGACATGCCCAAGCCGAGACTCTGCGCCGCGAGCGATAGCTCAGCCAGTGCGTCACTGAGCGAAATCTGCGCGGCGGTGCGCAGTTGCACGTGGCGAATCGTGGACGCCATACGGCGGTTGAGGACGCGATCGTTACGAATTGCCAAATCCACCGCGGCTAGGGTCTTCGACAAGCGCGCCAGCTCGCCTTTGCTTTTACGGCTATTCCAGGACAGCTCGCTCATACCCTGCGCAGTAATTAGATCGCCACGGCAGCTATCGTAGAGCGGCTGCAGAGCGCGCGCGTCGAGTAGGCTCTGGTACGCCTTGTCGTAGTTGTAGTAGCGGATTGCCTCAGAGGAAAGAGCGAAAACCTTTGCGAAAGCATCCATCAGAGTCATAGCGCGGGCACGCGGGTTCTTACGCGGATCACGCGGCATCAGATACATGGCAAGGAACGCGAAGGCACCACCGACAATGCCGTCAAAACTGCGGGTGAACGCGTCATCAGGCACCGGTAGCAGTAATACAAAACACGCCTGGAAGCTGAGCTGAATCGTAAAAATAATGCCCTTATCAATAAATCGGGCAATAATCACGGATAAGAACAGCACGACCGCCGCCTGCCAGGTGCCGTGACCAAGCAGAATCAGCAGAAGGTCACCGATAAGAATACCGAGGGTTACGCCGAAGGAAACCTCAAGGATTCGGCGGGAATGCTTAGCGCCGCTCACATAGCCTAGGGACACGAGGGCAGAAACCGCCGCGAAAATAGGCTCTTGATGGCCCAGGACGCGTTCAGAGAAAAGCCAAGCACCCATAGACGCCGCAACAATCTGCACAGACTGAAAGAAGTCTGCTTGGACTCGATGAATACCCTCACGAATGAACTGACGGGTATTCTGTTCAGTAGTGCGTAGAATCTCTGCGAAGCGTGCCATGAGCACCATCATACCGGCGTGTGTGCGGTGCACAAGGGGCTAGGACAGTGGCGGGCTCAACTATGAGAGAGTCCGCGCACTGTACCCGCTCTGGAGCCGTATTTTTTCGAGGAAACCTAGCCCCGAACCGCTACTTGAGCCTCCCGTTACACAACCTAGCTGCGGAGGCGGCGAGCCACCCTCGCTAGCAGGCCCGGCTGGGCGGGGTGTGGCTGTGCGGGTGCTTCGGAAGATGACTCAGGCTCAACGGTGACGGGGTGTGTTTCTTCGGCGCCGTGTGCACCGTGAATACCCTGCGTGCTGTGCCCGCCACTGATTGCGCGGGCATGTTCGAGCTGTCGGCGGTGCTCAGCGTCCCAGGAGTGCGCTCGGTCAGACATCGCCCACTCAAACCCCGCGGTGAGGGAGGTTTCGGTGAAGAGATCGCGGGCGGCACGGACGGTTGCACCCAGCGGCTCGGGGAGCGCCGGGACCTGCTCCACGGTGGGGAAAGGCGCGGGGGCTTCTACTTCGCCGCGAGTTTCTGCCTTGTCGCGCACTTCTGCACTAGAGGCAAGAATCTGTGCGAGCAGGTAGGCACGATCAGCCTGCAGAACCTCCACAAGTTCAGCGCGGCGCGCATCCGACGCCACCGCCGCGTGCTGCATGGCAGCGGCAACCATCAGCTCGGGAACACCACCGGCCAACATGCCTAACGGCAGTGTGAAATCACCCAGCCCGTACAGGCTCAGGGCTCCGCCCACACGCATCTGCGTGAAGGCATCCGGCACGAGAGTGAGCACGGGAATACCCGCCGCGGCGGAGAACACCGCCGGGTGGTAGCGGCTGGTCAGCGTGAACGCCGCCCCTCGGTGCACGGTAACGCTCTGGTCTGCATGCAGAATCGGCAGTAGGGTCGCCGGGGTGGAGGGGCTGAGCTGCTCAGCGATGCGCTGGTGTGCCTGAATATCGCCGCTTTCGGGGTTCTGTGGGTCGCCAAAATGGCTCAGGAATACGGGGGCGTAGCCGTGCTCTCGCCACATGCTATCGAGCAGATGCGCAATCTGCTGCGCCTGCTGTTCGGTGCACTCGTTGACGGTGACGCACACGTAGAGCTCAGGTAGCTTATCCAGTATCTGACTTGAGGAAATGCCTTTCGCATAGTGCAGGGTACGCGCCGGGGAAGCCACCAGGTAGTCGGTAGCATCGTCCACGCTCAGGCGTGCGTCAATACCCCGCTCACGGCACCAGACGAGGGAAGAATGTTCGCGCATCGTCACCGAACGGGCGGTGCGCAGCATGCGCTCCAGGATGCGGGCATCCTCGGGGCTGAGCACTGGACCCAAGGATTGGCCGGTCACATGCACAGGTACGCCAGCATGCTCGGCGGCACGCACCGCAGCGGCGCGTTCATAGAGGAGCCACCCGTAGCGAGAATTGAGATTCCCTCCGCCGGAAATAACCACCGCGTCCATAGTTGCGATAGAATCCGCAAATTCCACCATCCGCTCAACGATCTGCTCCAACGGATGCAACACCTCGGGTAGTGCCTGCACCTGCGGCAACGCCACCAGATCGGTGATGGAGGGGCGCTCCCGATCGGCGTGCAGCTGTACCAGGACGCACTCGAGCGCCGCGATGGTCAGCTCGCGTTCAGCCGGCGCCCAGGGGAAGAGGAGAAACGGCAGGTACTCGTAGGGGGTACCTACATCCTGCGCAAAGGGTTCACCAATGTAGCGCGCCGAATGCCCCATATCGCGGGTCATGAGGGTGACCGCTGTGCCGCCTTCTGCGAGGGCCTGGGCACTCGCGATGGTCATAGCTTCATCACCGACGTGGTAGGTATGCTGGCCAATATCGCCAATGACGAGCACGCGCGGTGCTGTAGATGAATGATTATTCTCTGTCATGGTTATGCGTCCTTCGCGCTGGTAGAACCAGTCTGGGTGCTACCACCAGCGCGGTGGCCCTGGGAACGAGAAGACAGAGAATAAGAAGCCAGGGAACGCTTCGCCAAGGAACGCAACGCGCGGCCCGGAGCACGCAGGTGCTTGAGAACCTTCAGGCGCTCCTCAATAGAGTGCTGGCGGGTCTCAATAACCTGCTGACGAGCCTCGATACGTCCCAGGCGGTGCTCAATTGAACGCAGAATATCCAGGGATTCGCGGGTCAGATCGTGCCCGTCAATCACGCGGCGCTCCAGGTCAGCCGCTAAATGCGCCTGGTACAGGTACGCACCCGGTCGGGCACCTGCCTGCAGATCCTCGCGGATAGCGCGGGCGCGCACCAGTGAATCGAAGCGGGCGTGATCAGCCTGACGCTTCACGCTATTCGCCTCGGCACCCTCCGCGTCGGGGCGCAGCGACCAGTACGCCAGTGGCTCATCCACCAGCAGAATATCCGCAACAGAGGCGGCACGCATGTTGAACTCCCAGTCGCCGACCACCGGCAGGGACTCGTCGTAGAAACCAACTAGCTCGTGCAGACTACGGCGGTAGAGAATACCAATCGGCACGGTACGATTCGTGCGGAACAGGAACTGTAAACCTACGCTGGGCAGGCTGTCGTGGAAAATACGCTCTTCGTACACCTCGAACTCGCCGTCGGCATTCTCGCGTTCGTACCGCTCCACAATGCGGGTGGTGCACATGAGCGCGCCGCTTTCTTCGAGCGCCGCGACAGTGCGTTCCAGGAACTCGGGCGCCCACAGGTCGTCGTCATCGTGAATCGCCACGTACTTGGAGACGGTCGCCGTCAAACCGGCGTTGGATGCCGCCTCCATGTTGCCGCCGGCGGCGGTCAGCAGCTGTACGTGACCGGAATCCAGCGGGGATTCCTCAATGACGGCGCGGGCTGCCTGCTCGTCGCCTCCATCGTTAATCACGCAGACCGTGTAGTAGGTGAAGGTCTGCTGCGCAATGTTCTCCAATGTGCGGCTCAAGAAGCGGGGACGGTCCTTCGTGCGGACCAGAATAGCTACGGTAGGGGAAGACATAACCACAATCAGTCGAGGGTGAATGGGCCCATGCTAGCCCAGGAACTCAACCCATTATGAAGGTGTGCACTGTTCAGACTCAACCCGCCGCCCGTCCACGCTGCAACAGCATGCATGCAGAGGCATGCGCCGCCCCTAAAAATTAGCTGATGGACTGTAGTGCCACCATTGCCAGCACCCCAAGCACAAAGCATGCCGGAATGGTTACTAGCCACACCAGAAGAATCTGCAGAACAATCCTGGACTTCAACGCGTTAAAACGCTGGTTCACGCCCGCACCGAGCGCCGATGCAGTCGCCAGGTGCGAGGAGGAAAACGGCACCTGCAGCAGGAAGTAGCCGAGCACCTGCACCACCGCGGTCGTGCCCTGAGCGACCGCGCCACGGAACGGGTCCAGGCGCACCATCTTGTAGGCGAAGGTGTAGCCGATGCGGCGACCACCGGTCAGCGTACCCGCACCCAGGCTGAGGGCAATAATGAGGGTGCCCAGCAGCATCCCGCCCCCGGTGAGGGCTTGAATCAGCGCCGGATTAGTGATGCGTTCGCTCAGTAGCGCCCACAGCAGCAGGTACAGGTAGCCAGTCTGCAGGCCGTGCAGCAGCGAAATCGCGGAGGCAGACACCGCCAGTACCTCGCGGGCTCGCTGATTCACGAGGCGCGGGTTGTGGCCGACCACGAGCCGGTAGAACGGCACCACCATCAGCCAGGACAGCAGAAAAATGAGCGGCGGAAGGTAGAAGAGCGGTAGCAGAGTCGCCCCAAAGATATGCGGCAGGAATGCGAGGGAACCGAACCCTTCGGCGGCGCTGTCGATCTTCGTCTGGGTCCACCAGCTCACACCGGCGAGGGCACCGATCAGCGCGTGGGTCGAGGAGGACGGAAAACGCAAAAACCAGGTGAGCACACCCCAAATAGCGCAGACCAGCAGCGCAGCAACGATGCCGTTCAGGCCTGTGATGCCCTCCGGGGCGCTTACCCACGAGGCGGAATACTCGCCGAGTAGCAGGAACGCACCGAGCACGCCGAGCACGTTGAAGAGCGCGGCAAGGTACGTGGCGGAGTGCTCGCCAAGGGCGCGGGTACGCACCGGAACAGCGACGGAGTTGGAGGCATCGTGCACACCGGTAACGTAGACCGCGGCAATGAAAGCGCAGCAGGCTAGAAGACCCAGGAGCATTAGGATTCCTGAACGATAATGCGGCCGATCTCGGCGGACACATCGCGCATAGAGTTGGAGGCGGCGGTCAGCTGCGCCAGGAAGGTGGCGTAGCGGCGGTACCGTTCGGGGGTGTAGCGTTCGGCAATGTACGCATCGTATTCTTCGGCGGTTCGTAGCGCCTGGCGGGAGATGCGCAGCATGTCCATCCAGTAGTTATCGAGGCCGCGAATATCGGCAAGTTTGGGGATGACGGCGGCTGTCAGCACCGCCTGACGCTGAATGATGTCCAGGATTGAGGTGATGTGCGTGGCGAAGCCGTCAATGCTGTGCAGAGACAGCACGTGCGCGGCGCTGGTGAGCTTCTCAACGGCGTTAGTGAGCTTGCGTGCCAGCGTATACAGGTCTTCACGCGGAATCGGCGGGGAGAAGGAGCTACGCACCTCGGTGAGGGTGCGGAATAGCAGGTTCGTGGAGTCTGCCTCGTGGGTGAGCATGCGTTCGAAGAGTTCGGGGTACTCCGCGACGGGGGAGCCGACCATTTCAGAGAGCAATGCCGCAGCCTCACCGACCTGCGCTGAAATTTCAGCGAGGGAGGCGAGGGATTCGTTGGCGTGGGGGAAAAGTCGGTGCAGCATAGTTCCCAGTCTAACCAGTATTGGACGCTGCGGGTGCGCATAGCCCGTGCGTACATCACTAGAGCCCGACCTGCAAATGTTATAGCGCCGAGCTGTTTGCGGTTGCCCGTGAGGATTTTAAGCAAAAAACGGTGGGAATCGATTTCTCGACCCCCACCGGAACGTTGAGGGATGTCGGGTTGGGAGCGCCTCTCGGCGGAAGGCCGCTCGAAGCGGCTAAAGATTTGGAGCCCGGGGCTACCTATTAGCAACCCGACATCTTGTAATTATTATCCACCCGCACCCGGTACAGAGTCAATTAGAAACAGGCTTTTAACGCCTTTGCAACCCAATGTGGAACCTGTGCCAATTTACGGCACGAACCCGCATTTTTAGGCGCCCAAACGCTGAAGAAGACTAGAATATTTTGAGGTTGGTCTGCGATTTTTCCTGCGCAGAATCAGCCTCCGAAGCCCCGTCAGCCTGCTCACCAGCCTCAACGGCGCGCAGCTGGGCGGCGACCGCCTCCAAATCGTGCGCGATCTGCTCCATCTGATGAGCCTGATACGGCAGACGAGCACGACGCTCCACCGCCTCACGCTTCACCTCGTGGCTGCCCAGAACCGCACCATCCTGCCTGGCAGAGCGCGCATAATCGGTGCGAATACCCAACGCCACCACGTGCGCAAAAGCCGCGCAACGTTCCATCGCAATGTCCATATCGCCGGTGTACAGGCCCGCCAGAATCTCATCAATAGTGCGGACCACCTCGTCGGCACTCGGCGGGTCGGGAACACCCGCCACCACGTGTGAACGGTAATCCTCCGCCATGCCCAGCTCAAAAGCACGGCTCACCCCGCGCGGCGAACGATGCACCACATCCCGCAGCCAGTACATACGCCACAGCGCACCAGGCAGGGAGTGGGCGCTCGCGTGCGACCAGAGTTCGGCGAGCATCTCAATACCGTAGTCGTCGGTGAAGCTGACAAGCCGCTCGGTCATCTGTTCGTCGGTGCCGCGTCCACGCATCAGTAGGATGCGTGCGGAGGCGTGCGCCGCCTCTTCGCGTGCGGCGGGGTCCATGCCGCCTTCGTGGCGTTCAAATTTCTTGGCGGAGTAGAGGACAGGGCGGTGGTGGGTGCGGTGTCGGGTGTGCCCGGAGGCGCTGCTTGATGCTGCGGGTGTAGACATAGGATTTTCCAGCGTACCGTTTATTAGCTGGGAGTCGGTAGTGTATAGTATTTCTATCTGCACACTTTCAGTTTTGTGTGGATAGGAGCGCCTTTAGCTCAGTCGGTAGAGCTACGGACTTTTAATCCGCAGGTCGTGGGTTCGAGCCCCACAGGGCGCACTAGCCGATCCGTCGCCTCCCGCTTCGCGGGGGTCGGCGGGTTTTTGCGTCTTCACCCTCATGTTCGGGGTTTTACCCCGTGTTGATTCCGTGTGGATGGGGCGCGTCCTGCCGGATTGGCCTGGCAGTTGTTGATTTGTGTACGTTGACCCGAAAAGATGAGGAAACCCGTGAGCGTCACCATTAAGAACTCCGAAGAAATCACGATTCTTGCCACTGGCGGCACGATCGATAAGTTCTATTCGGTGGCGGGCACCATGGATATTGGAGAGCCTGCCGCTAAGGACCTGCTGGACCGCGTTATCACCGATGTGCGTTTTCACATTCGCCCGCTGATTGGTAAGGACAGCTTGGACATGACCGATGCGGATCGTGCCGAGCTGACCGAGGTGCTGAATGCTGTCACTAACGACCAGGTGCTCATCACTCACGGTACCGACACCATGCCGGAGACCGCACGTTACTTGGTGGAGCACGCCGACCTGGGCGATAAGGTTGTGGTGCTAACCGGTGCGATGCAGCCCGCCGTGATGGCTCGTTCGGATGCCAGCTTCAACCTGGGCGCCGCTATCGCTGCCCTAAACCTGCTGGAGCCTGGCGTGTACATCAGCATGAGCGGCCGTATTTTCCCTGCGGAGAGCGTGCGTAAGGACCGTTCCCGCGGCATTTTCGAGGGCTAAATGGCTGATTCCGCTCGTACGCAGCGGGGCAAACCAGTTTCTGCCGCTGAGCTTGCGCAGGTGGTGGGTTCCTCGGATCTTGTGCCGCAGGAATATATGACTCAGACACAGCTGATGCAGTTGCAGGCCTTGGAGGAGCTGGAACAGCAAGCTGACGAGTTCTGGAATGTCGCCAGTGATTACCCGTTGCCGGCTAAGAACCTGTACCTGGTGCGTGTGCTGCTACTGGTTGTACCCTCGCTGATTATTGTTTATTACTTCATCCGTGTCACGCTTTTCCCGATTGGTGCGGTACCGCTGGTCTACCTGGTGATGCACATGTGGCTTGCCATGATTTACCGGGTGAACCGTTCAGTGAAGCTGGTGCTGCTGGCGAATGTTGCTTCCGCGGTTGCTGCTGCGGTGATGACGGCGTTTTTCATCTATGTGTTGGTGGCTCTGCACGGTCCACAGACGTTGCTGGACCGTGTGGACGTGTTCTATGCGGTGAGCCTGCTGACGGTTATGGCGTCCTTTGCTGTGGAGGTTTTATTTTCGCTGTTATATAGCGTGGTGATTCGTAGGAGTCTGCGCCGGAGCAAGCTGGAGAAGCAAGCAGGCGCTGAACAATAAAAGTTATGGTCTTGAGGAGTGGCGTTCAATCACCCCAGCGGGTGGGGTGCTCCTTTCTGCATTCACGCCTCTGAGAGGGTGATGACGAGGTAGCGAAAGACAGCGGGCAATGCTTTCCGCGACGCTCAGCTACTACTCAGAAACCCCTCAAGAACGCGTGGTGATACGGTAAGACAGAAACACGACTTGCACCTGCCAGGAGACCACTCATGGGCGCTACACACCTGAACACAGATGCTGCTTCATCCGCAGAACACCCGGATGAAGATATCAGTGTACAGACTCGCTATCAGGCGCCTATCCGCCACGCGACTCCTGCCACGCCGGAGGGGTCCGTTCCGCTGAACGTGCCGCCGGTGGTGACCGGTTCGCATCCGGTTATTTCGGCGACTTCTACCGTCATTATTCAGGAAGGTGCGAACCAGCCGATTGTGGTGCGTACGCATCCGACAGGTCCTCTACCGCCGTTCCCGGGGCAGGGGCAGGTGCCCACTTTTCTACGCACCTACACCGCTAATGAGGTGAATGATCGCAAACAGAAGCTCAAGAAGAACCTGCTGGTCCGCGCCGTTATTTTGTGCATTTTGACCCTGGTTGAGGGTCTCATTATCTCCCAGTACACGCAGCCGTTGGCGATTTGCTTTGGCTTTGTTGCGGCGCTTTACCTGGTGGTTCAGATGTGGCCGCTGATGCACCCTCCGCGTGATTCAGCGGACGCCTCCGTGTATAGCGTTTGGGCTATATGCTCCCTGACTGGGTATGTTGCGGTGGGCTTGGTACTTTCACCGATTACGTTCCTGCTGCTGATGCTTGACTGGGCTGGGGTTTCGATGGGGTTGGATCCTTTGCTGGTTCTCGTCCTTTTGGGTATGGTCTGGTTGAGTGAGATCGGTTTATCCTTGCTGACTATTTACCGCTTCAGTAACTTGCGAATTGCGATGGCGAACCGGACAGATTCTCCGTCGTTATCTAAAAGCATTTCTGCGACGGTGGATCCGTCCACTTCTTCCTAATTTTTTTGAGGCGGTGAGCCCATCGAATACCGCGCCGCCACCCACATTCACACCACGTGCTTGCTCATACATCCTCCGCACACTATCAGCCGACATTCGAAAGATTCCGCCATGTCCGCCGTTGAGCCTTCGCCGCCATTCACTCCGAACACCACGTATCTTACGAAGCCTGCTACCCCGACTCTCGTGTCTGTGGCAGGTTGGGTTTTGCTCGCTATTGCTGTGGGCTGGCTGGTGCTGATTGGGTACACGGGTTTTGTGTATGCGACGACGCAACTGTCGCACCTGTCCACCTGGCGTGCCCAGTCACTGGTGGATGCGCAGGCATACTATCCGGTGCTTTTTCTGATGGTGAGTGCGGTCAGCAACGTAGCCCTGCACGGCTTCTGCACGGTGGCGTATCTGCGTGGTTACCGTTGGGCGGCGTTGGTGCTGTCAGTAGCGTTGGCGTTGGGCGTGCTGGCTTCTTTGCTGATTATGCTGGCGGTCGCAGCTCTTTTAGGTACTCTGAATGGTGCTCCGAGCCAGGATGTTGAGCTGCTGCTCAGTAGCGCTTCGCCGCTGTACACGCTGGTATATATTGCTGTGCCGTATATGCTGGTGTGTGTTGTGGCGTTGGCGTTGGTGTGGTCGCGCCAGTCGCGTACCTATATGGAGATGCGCCGTGATTGGCGTGTGCGCCGAAGCGAGGATTACCTGATTTAGCGTTATGCTGCCGATGGTGGTGGCATACGTGAGGAAGGAAGCGCATAACAGAACGTACCCCGAAGCAGTCCTTGAATAAGAATAATCCGGAGTACACGCTTTCCGAATACAGCGTGCTGCAACCCTCCGACCAGGCTGAAAACAGCACGGTAGAGAGTAACGCCGCCTCCATAACGTTGCCCCCAGTAGTACGGTAGACAATAATGCAGCAGTGGACAACGCACCCGGCGACAGCACCCCGAGTAAGCCACGACCACCAAAAGGTTCAGAGCATGAAAGGGCGGGGATACCAGACGGTATCCCCACCTTTTCTCATCCCCGACTCAGCAGCCGAGAAGGACTCACGTATTACTCAGCAGATTCCTGCTTCGCCTTTGAACGGCCACGCAGGTACTCGATAATAACCGGCACCACAGAAACCGCCACAATAATCACAGCAATGTACTCAATGTTGTTGTGTACGAACGGGATACCGCCTAGCAGCACACCCGCCAGACCAATCAAACCAATCCACGCAACCGCGCCAACAACATTCCACAGGTGGAACTTCTTACGGTCGTACGAAGAAATACCAGCCGCAAGAGACACAAAAGTACGAACAATCGGCACGAAACGACCTAGAACCAAAGCCAAACTACCGCGCTTCTGGAAGAACTCCTCAGTAGTGTGCAGGTTCTTGGTGCTCAGAATCTTCGCGTCATCCTTGAAGATCTTACGGCCGTAACGGGCACCAATCTGGTAGCCAACCTCAGCGCCAGCAATAGCAACCAGCACCAGGACCGGGAACGCCACCCACAGGGACAGGCCCATCTGCTCATGCAGCATACCCAGAGCAAAAATCAGGGAGTCACCCGGAAGAATCGGGAAAAGAACACCGGACTCAATAAATACGATAATTGCCGAAACTACCAGAACCCATGGGCCGGTATCGAGCAGGAACTGCTCAAGGTCGAGGCCCAAGAGCGCAACCGGAAGATGCGCCAAAGCGGTGGCAAGAAAAGTCATGAAAAATCCTGAACTGTGAGTGGACCGCACGCACGGCTTGGCGGCGGAGTAACACCAGCATAGAGAGCGTACCTATGGTGAACATTGCGCAAAACTATGCGGAGGTTGTGTATTACTGGCACAATTCTACCGGCATTTACGCCGGATGTATGGGTGAGTGAGGTGTAAAATCTCCGGGCCGGCGGAACCGAAACCACAGGAGGTGATGCGGTGCTCGCACGCCTCCCTAGGTAGTGACCGTCCGCCAGGCTAGGGGATGCGGGGTGTGACATGATGGGAAGAGAGCACGGCGCGTCGCGGCGTAGCGATTGACCCAACCACCCACCGTTGGAGAGAACATGAACCCCCAGCAGCCAGCTTCCAGCCCCACCGATTCCCTACACGCTGAAGCCCGCGAAGTGTTGCGCCGCCTCACCGGTGTCGCCGATGCTGAGTTCCACGAGGGACAGTACGAGGCGATTCGAGCCCTCGTAGCCGATCGGGCCCGCACCCTCGTCGTGCAGCGTACTGGCTGGGGTAAGTCTGCGGTCTACTTCATTTCTTCCCTGCTCTTGCGTGCCCGCAGTATGGGCCCGGCTCTTATTGTCTCCCCGCTGCTTTCCCTCATGCGTGATCAGGTTGGGGCAGCATCCCGTGCGGGGGTGCGCGCCGCTATGGTGAACTCCGCGAACGTCACCGAATGGGATGAGATTCGTACCCGCCTCGAAGCTAACGAGCTCGACGTGCTCCTGGTGGGCCCCGAGCGCCTTAACAATCTGGCGTTCCGTGAGCAGTGGCTACCGTACCTGTTGCCGCGCCTGGGTCTGCTCGTTATTGATGAGGCGCACTGTATTTCTGACTGGGGCCATGACTTCCGCCCCGACTACCGTCGTATTGGTTCGCTTATTAAATCTCTGCCGGCGGGTGTGCCAGCGCTGGCGACTACCGCAACCGCGAATGACCGTGTTAGCCGCGATATTGCCGAACAGCTCAGCACGGATACCACCGTACCCGTGCATGTGCTGCGCGGTCCGCTGTCCCGCGAGTCCCTGCGCCTGGGCGTCCTGACCCTGCCCGATGAGGCGCAACGCATCGGCTGGCTGCTCACGCACCTGAGCAGCCTGCCCGGTTCGGGCATTATTTACACGCTGACTGTCTCTGCGGCAGAAGATATCGCAAACGCCCTGCGTGCCAGTGGCCACGAGGTGCTCGCCTATACCGGTAAGACTGACCCGGATGAGCGGCTGGTTGCAGAGCAGGCACTCAAGGAAAACCGGGTGAAGGCTCTTGTGGCGACAAGTGCCCTCGGTATGGGTTTTGATAAGCCGGATTTGGGTTTTGTCGTGCACCTGGGCGCGCCGTCGTCTGCGGTGAGCTACTACCAGCAGATTGGCCGCGCCGGACGAGGTGCCGTCAATGCGGATGTTCTGCTCCTGCCCGGTCGTGAAGACCGCGCCATATGGGAGTACTTTGCGAGCGCCTCTATGCCTGATGAGGAGCAAGCGCTGGCTGTTTTGGATGCCCTTGCCCAATCCCCGAAGGGGTTAAGCATTACCGCGTTGGAGGTACGTGTACAGTTGCGCCGCTCCACCCTGGAGCTTCTGCTGAAGGTGCTGGACGTTGAGGGTGCCGCCGTGAAGGAAGGCAACTATTGGCGTCGAACCTCTTCGCCGTGGCAGTACGATAGTGCCCGTTATGCGGCGGTGGTGCAGGCGCGTGTGGTGGAGCAGAACGCCATGCTCGAGTATGAACGCACTAGTCAGTGTCGTATGCTTTTCCTGGCGCAGCAACTTGATGATGCTTCCGCGACTGTTTGCGGTCGTTGTGATGTGTGTGCGGCCCCCTGGTACCCGATTGAAGTTCCCGCTGAAGCGCAGCAGGCGGCGCAGAACAGTTTCAATAGGGTGGGTGTGCCCCTGCAACCGCGCCGTATGTGGCCGAGCGGGCTGGATCAGCTGATGGGTGCGGATGCGCCGCGCGGTCGTTTGTCTAAGGACGAGCAGGCTGAATCCGGTTACGCTTTGGCGCGTCTGAGCGACATGGGGTACGGTACTCGTCTGCGTGAGCTTCTGGCGACGAATGAGCTGGGTGAGCCGGTTGATTCTGAGGTCCCTGCCGAGCTGGGTCACGCCTGCGTAAAGGTGCTTGCCGCTTGGGAGTGGTCTGAGGCGGGTCGTCCGGTGGCGGTGTTGACTCTGCCTTCGCCGGTGCGTCCTCGTTTGGCTCAGTCCCTGGGTAGGGGGCTTGCGTCGGTGGGGCGTCTGGTGGATTTGGGCCAGGTATCTTTGGTGGGGGAGCCGCGTTTCTTTGGCGGTAATAGTGCGTTCCGTTGTGCGGATGTGCTGCGCTCGTACCGGGTGCCTGTAGAGGTTCTGGACTATGTGCGTGAGCATCGGTGCCCTGTTCTACTGGTTTCTGATGCGGTGGATTCGCGGTGGGCGTTTACGGCTGTGGCGCGTGAGCTACGGTTGGCGGGTGCTTCTGCGGTGTATCCTTTCTCTTTGGCTGCCACCCACTAGCCGTGCCCATTAACCTTTATTTATTCGCCTGACGAGGTTATATGTTATATTCGGAATATTCAAAATTGACGGTCACAGACGGCTCTTCCGCTGTGCTCAGCGATATTCCCGCTCGCCCCGAACACAGTGAGTGGATGATTCGCGCCCTCGCTGAGGGCGCCGCCGCAGGTGAGCGTGGCGAGATTCCTATTGGTGCTGTAGTGGTGGATGAGCAGGGCGTCATTATCGGTTCGGCGGGCAATACCCGCGAGCGGGATCATGACCCCAGTGCCCATGCGGAGGTCAATGCGATCCGTCAGGCGGCGGTGCATCGTGGTAAGTGGCGCCTGGACGGGTGCACACTCGTGGTGACGGTTGAACCGTGCCTAATGTGTGCCGGCACGATCCTGGCCTCACGTGTTTCAATGGTGGTTTTTGGAGCCTGGGAGGAGAAGACGGGGGCTGCTGGTAGCCGTTACGATGTACTGCGTGATGGTCGGGTTGCTCCGACTCCCGAGGTGTATGCGGGGGTGTGTGCTGATGAGTGTGCGCAGCTGATGGTGGACTTCTTTAAGGAACGCCGCCCCTAACCTCCTCTAAGCCTCACCCCTAAGAATGGTTTATATAACGCGAAAAACTGTGCAGAGACTGCGTAGTTTTTCGCGTTATTTGTACGAAAAACCCCATTTCTTTGAAAAATACTTCAAAAATTTCAAAAATGACCCCTATTTTTCAAGAAAAACCCACCACATCACACATAACCGGGTCTAACATATATAGGCACTGGAGCCTTCGCCCTGTCTGCGACTGAAAATAGATACCTCGCGCACAACCTGCAGAGTGCTCCCTGAAACTGACCCGAATCATCCAACCTCTGAGGGGATTTAACCGTGTTAAGCGTTGACAATATTTGGGCAAAAGGGCGCCACACTCCGCTTTTTGACCGCACCACCTTCTCAGTGGGTGAGGGTGAAGTCATTATTGTTCAGGCGGATAGCCAGCTGGAGCGTACCTCTCTTTCATTGGCGTTGACTGGCCGCCTTCCCCTATCCGGCGGCACGATTAGCTGGAGCAAGGGCGATGATGAGACTTGTCGTATCTCCATGAAGCGTCTGCGTGCTATCAGCAGCGTGGTGGACTCTCCTGATGTGACCGCTCCTGAGCAGCATATGCGCGTGCATGATTACGTGTCGGAGATGCTTTCCTACAATCTGCCGATTTTTGGTCGTTCCCGTGCGAGCCGCTGGCTGGCTACCCACGATCTGGAGGAACTGGACGGGCTGTGGATGGATGAGATCAGCGGTGAGATGAACATCGAGCTGATGACTGCTTTGGCGAAGTATGACCCGTCTGATTTGCTGGTTTTTGATACTCCTTCCCGCCATCTGAACCACACGTACATGTGGCTTCCGTACCTGGAGGAGCTTGCCGCCGATGAGAACCACCCGCGCACGGTGGTGGCGATTGTTCCGCATATTTCTGAGTCCTGGCATGGCCCTCGTGCTGTGGTCGGCCACGGTCCTGAGGAAAATGCGCCGGCTCCCGTTGAGGGCGAGACTGAACCCTCTAATGATTCCCCCGAACATGGCGAAAAGGCTGAGAAGGAGTAAGAATGACTGTTCTGCGTGTTGCACTCGTTGAGCTGAAGCGCCTGACCAGCGGTGTTCTGCCGGTTCTGGTGCTGCTTGCGATGTCCTGTATTCCGC
Source organism: Rothia sp. 110740021-2 (assembly GCF_054263775.1). Lineage (NCBI taxonomy): Bacteria > Bacillati > Actinomycetota > Actinomycetes > Micrococcales > Micrococcaceae > Rothia > Rothia sp. 110740021-2. The sequence goes on from NZ_JBSZFE010000001.1 coordinate 195,916, forward strand.
TGCTGTACGGTGCCCTGTACCTGTACGGCAACTGGGATGCTTACGGCAATGTGAATGGCATTGTGGGTGCTCTTGTGGTTGAGGATGAAGGTGCTAAGGATTCTGAAGGCCAGCAGGTGAATACCGGTGCTGATGTACGCCAGTCCCTGCTGGATGCTGGCACGTTTGATTGGCGTCAGGTGCAGACCCGCTCTGAGGCTGTTGAGGGTGTGGAGAACGGCACCTATGACTTTGCGATGGTGATTCCGAAGGACTTCTCCCGTAATTTGCAGAGTGCCGGTTCGTTCAAGCCTGATGCTGACGGCAAGACCGGCACTATTGACGCGCGTTCGGCAGGTATTGAGGTCATTACGAATGATGCCAATAACTATGTACTGACGAATATTGTCACGAAGGCGGGCACTTCGGTGCGCGATTCGGTGGCGGAGAAGGTCGGTAATTCTACGGCAAATTCGCTGTTGGCTAGCTTCACGACTATTCATTCGAAGATGGGTGAGGCTGCTGATGGTGCGTCGAAGGTGAATAACGGCACGGTGAAGCTGGCGGATGCGATTGTTCAGCTGAAGGATGGCACCGCCACGGTGAATGATGGTGCCGTAAAGCTGAAGGATGGTACCTCTTCCCTGGCTGATGGTCAGTCCCAGTTGTTGGAAGGCCAGAAGCAGCTGGCGGAGGGTACTGCGAAGCTTGCCGATGGTGCTTCGACTTTGGATTCGGGTGCTGCGAAGTTGGATTCGGGTGCTGCGAAGCTGGCCGATGGTGCGTCGAGTTTGAAGGGTGGATCGTCGACTTTAGCTTCGGCTGCTGCGTCTGCTTCTGATGGTGCGGCGAAGTTGAAGGACGGCTCGGCGACCCTAGCTGAAGGTACTGCGAGCTTGAAGAGCGGGTCGGCTTCGGTTGCGAAGGGTGCTAATGATTTGGCCTCTGGTATCCATCAGCTGCGTACCGGTATGGATCAGGCGGGTATTCGTGAGTTGCCGGCTGAGTTGAATGCGATGTGTATGCGCCTGCATGAGACGGATACGTCTGCCGGTAGTGGCGATTTTGGTCGTGATCTGTCGAATACTGTGGTGTCTGCGAGTGCGCAGAAGGTGCGTGCTCGGGTGACTCCGCTGGTTGAGGCGGGTACGTTGACTCAAGAACAGGCTGATCAGCTGGTGGCTGCTGTTGATTCTGAGGAGACGAAGAATGAGGTTGCTGAGCTGAATCAGAAGGCTCTGCAGTCTCATCTGGCGGCTCGTGATGATGCCGCTGCTGATGCTCTGTCGAAGGTGAGCGCGTTGAAGTCGAGCCATTGTATTTCTGATGGTTCGTCGTCGACTGCGGTGAAGGTTCAGACTTTGGTTTCTGGCGTGGATTCACTGGAATCTGGTGCTTCGTCACTGGCTGAGGGTGCTTCGTCACTGGCTGAGGGTGCTGCTCGTGTGGATGCTGGCGCGTCATCCTTGGCGTCGGGTTCGGCGAGCCTGGCTGATGGCAATTCTCAGATTGCTTCGGGTGCTTCGAGCCTTGCGAGTGGTTCTGCGACTCTGTCGGGTGGTGCTTCTGAACTGAAGGAAGGTACTGGTTCTTTGAAGAACGGTACCGCTGAGCTGAAGGATGGTAGCGGTACTTTGGCGCAGAAGGAGCAGTCTGCGGTTGAGGGTCAGCAGAAGTTGGCTGATGGTGCGAATGAGCTGAAGGATGGTGCGTCGCAGCTTTCTAACGGTACGGCGAAGCTGTCTGATGGTTCTACTCAGCTGAATGATGGTGCTTCCGAGTTGAAGGATGGTACTTCGTCGCTGGAGAGCGGCCTGGCTTCTGGTGCTAAGCAGGTTCCGAGCCTTGCGCCGACTGATCAGGCGAAGGTTGCGGATACGATGTCGAACCCTGTGACTTTGTCGCAGGAGTCGCTGGCGTCGGGCCGTAACTATGGTGAGGGCATGGGCCCGTTCTTCATGTGCTTGGCGTTGTGGATTGGCGGCTTGATGCTGGTTCAGACGTTGCGTGTGATGAATAACCGTGCGCTGGCTTCGCATGCTCCGTCGATTCGTGTGATGCTCGGTAGCTGGATGCCGTTTGGCTTGGTGGGTATTGCGCAGGCGACTTTGATGTTTGCGGTGATTAAGTTTGGTTTGGGCTTTGAGATGGCTCATCCGTGGCTGGTATGGCTGTTCCTCTGCTATGTGGCTTTGGTCTTTACTGGCTTCATTCATGGTCTGACGGTGATTTTGGGTGCGCCGGGTAAGTTGGTGGCCTTGGTCATTCTGATTCTGCAGTTGATTACTGCGGGCGGAACGATGCCGTATGAGACTCTGCCTGATTCGATTCGTTGGATGCATGATTTCTTCCCGATGGGTTATGCGGTGACGGGTACGCGTCGTCTGGCGTATGGCATTAATGAGTCGAGCCTGTGGGGCATTATGCTGGTTTTGACGCTGTGGGGTTTGGCTGGTCTGGTGTTGGGTTACCTTGGTACCCGCCGTGATCGTACGTGGTCGTTGAAGAAGCTCGCCCCGGAGATTGAGGTATAAGGCGCCTTGTTAGCTCGCGCAGCGGAATACTGTCTAATAAAATAGAGGTATATCTGCAAAAAGGGAGGGAGGACTTCTGATGTTGCAGCGCCCAGTCGCTGAAGCTTCAAGTCGTCGTCCCGGCCGTACTGCTAGAACTCAGTTGAAGTTGTTCAATGCTGCTATGGAGATTATGACCCAGAAGGGGCTTGAGTACGCCACTGTTGAAGAGGTGGCGGCCCGGGCGGGTGTTTCTAAGGGGACCGTGTATTACAATTTCGGTTCTAAGAAGACCATGGTGGATCAGCTTGTTCAGTACGGCACGCAGTTGCTGCTGAGCGATGCGCGTCGTGCGGCGTCGGTTCATTCTGATCCGCGTGAGGCGTTGCGGAGTGCTATTCGTGCCGCTTTCCAGTATCTTGAGGACCGTCCGGGTTTTACTCGGATGTGGCTTGCGGAGGCGTGGAAGGGCGCGGATGGTTGGACTGAGGCAATGAGCGATAACCGTTTGGATCTTCTGAATTATTTGGAGGAGATGACGGAGGCTGTGGCTCGCCGCTATACGGTTGATACCGCTCAGAATCCTCGTGCGATTGCGATCTCTATGTTCGGCGCGATTTATATGCTTGCTATGGATCGTGAAGTGCATCAGGCGGAGCGCAATGCTGAGGATGCAACGCGTGCTGTCATGCTAGTTGTAGATGGGTATATCCGTCATTAGGCAGACCTGTTGGGTCTGCAGATGTAGCCGGGACTTCGGTGTCGGGTGTCGAAAAGGGCACGGTGAAAGGGACCGTGAAGAGGGCGACACCCGGCTGCCGTACGCGGTTTTTCTTGCCCTCCTGTTGGGGGTGTGCTATAGTTTTCCACTGTTGGTGGTGTGTCCGAGCGGCCGAAGGTGCATCACTCGAAATGATGTTTGGTGTAAAAGCCAACGGGGGTTCAAATCCCTCCACCACCGCACCAACGAAAACCCGTCGAGATTTGTCTCGGCGGGTTTTTTGCATGTCTGGCTTGTTCTGGGGTGGCGTTGGTGAGTGTCTATATGGCGGTATTTTGCTCTGGTTTATGGGGTGTGTGCCACTTCGGGGGCTTTACCGATGATTGCTGATTTGGGGGTGGGTAGAATCGTATTATGCGTATTAAGATTCTTGACCACCCGCTGGTCTCTCATAAGATTAGTGTTCTGCGTGATAAGAACACTCCGTCCCCGATTTTCCGTCAGCTGGTTGATGAGCTGGTGACCCTTCTCGCCTATGAGGCGACTCGCGAGATCCGCGTGGAAGAGATTGAGGTTGTGACTCCGGTGGCGACCACTACCGGTGTTCGTATTGCTGATCCTAGGCCGCTGGTTGTTCCGATTCTGCGTGCTGGTTTGGGTATGCTGGAGGGTATGACTCGCATGGTTCCGACCGCTGAGGTGGGTTTCCTGGGTATGGCTCGTAATGAGGAGACCCTAGACATTGTGACGTATGCGGAGCGTCTGCCTGAGGATTTGACTGGCCGTCAGGTGTACCTGTTGGATCCGATGTTGGCTACCGGTGGCACTTTGATTGAGGCTATTAAGTTCCTGCGCAAGCGTGGTGCTGAGTCTGTGACCTGTGTATGCTTGATTGCCGCTCCTGAGGGTATTGCTGCTCTGGAGAAGGGCGTTGCTGGTATGGAGAATGTTGATCTGTTCTTGGCTGCTCGTGATGAGCGTCTGAACGAGAAAGCGTACATTATTCCGGGTCTGGGCGATGCTGGTGATCGCCTGTACGGTCTGGCTGAGTAGTCTTTCAGTATAATTCACGTGATGTGAATAGGGCGCCTCTGCATATGTATGTGTGGAGGCGCTTCGCTATGTCTTATGGGTGTTTGGGTGGTTGAGTGCCGCAGTGTGGCGGTGCGTGTCTAATGCGTCCGGGGCTTGGGCGGCGATGGTACTGCTAGGGGGTCGGCGTGGGGTTTTGAGACACCCCTGCTATTATATGACGAGGAACACAATGGAGCACTAGAGGGGTGTATTAAAACTTCAAGTATATTCACAGCCTCACATGAAAATACAGAGTGATACCAGTAGATAAAAGAAGCTGTGAATATTTATAAGGGAAAAATACTGAAAGCTTCAGGCGGTTCCTGAAACCTCCCAAAATGGGGGAAAGATATTGTACTCTTCTCATCCATAAAGATGAATCCACTATGTTGAATCCGCTTGATTTATCCGTCAAATAGGAGAAATATTAAGTAAGAGGATTGAGACTCGAACAGGTATTGGGGACTGTTTGACTCTGCGTCGCTTCCGGCGCACCCCACACCACGTACGACTGGGATCCCGTACACAGACTTTGAGAGAAGGTTGAACCATGTCAGGTGCTGTACCTGGATATGTCCACATCTCCCAGCGCGGTCGTGCCGCTAAGCGTCAGGTCGTGCAGCCCCAGCGCCCCGCTGTGCAGGCCGCAACGTTGCGTCCGATGACATTTTCAGCCAGTGATTCTGCCCATAGGCAGGCTCAGGAAAATGAGGCACGCGGCTTCGTGCTCTACGTGGGTTTGAACGAAGAACTTGCTGCCGCGAACGGCACCTCCCTGGTGCGTATCGTTCAGGATTTGCGTACTTATGCACACCATCTGGCTCCCGAGTCGGAGTCGTATGCCGCCGTGGCGTTGGCTCCGGTGAACGCTGAGGGTAGCGACCTTGAGGTGGTGCGTAACGCGTTGGGCGATCCGACCGCAATGTATATGCATCCGGAGGCAAATGCCGCCCGCGAGGCAGAGGCTACGAATAGCCACTCCTCGGGTGTATTGATTGATTTGGCGCGCCGCGAGGTGTTCCTGGACGGTGAGCCGCTCATGCTGACCTTCAAGGAATTCGAGTTGCTGGCACACCTGGTGGAGAACTCATCCCGCACCGTGGGTCGTGAGGAGCTGCTGAAGGCCCTATGGAGTTCGGGCGATGAGCATCCGCATGAGCGTACGATTGACGTGCATATCCGTCGTCTGCGTTCGAAGCTGGGTCGCCTGTCGGGTACCGTGCGTACGGTGCGCGGCCAGGGTTACCGTTTCTTTGAGCACCCCGAGGTTGTCGTCTGGGCTGCTCCGGAATACTCGATTTAGTTTTTAGCGTGCACCCCGGTGTGCTGGCGTGATGCCGGCGCGCCGGGGTTTACTTGTGCCCACCTTGTGGGTGTTAGTGCGCGTGCTGTAGCGGCGTACGGGACGTTCCGGTGCCCTCTAGCTAGAATGGGTGTATGGCTGAAAATTCTTCCAACACTGCATCTGGCTCGCACCGCCGCGAGGTTAAGCGTCTGATTATTATGCGCCATGCGGAGGCTGATTGGGGTCTGAATGATTTTGATCGTCCGCTGACGAAGCGCGGTCATGAGCAGGCTGCCGCCGCTGGTGCTTGGTTGGCTTCTCGCGGTTATATTCCGGAGCAGATTGTGTCGTCATCGGCATTGCGTACTCGACAGACGACGACTTGGGTTTCGGATGGTTTGGGGGCGAAGGCGCCTACCGCTCATTTGGATGAGGGGCTGTATGAGGTGTCTGCGTCCCGTATTATTGCGCGCATTAACAGCGTTTCGGAGAATGTCCATTCTCTGATGATGGTGTCGCATCTGCCCGGTGTGCAGGATGCAGCGCAGCGTTTGATGAGCCCGGATTCTGACCTGAATGCGTCCATGGATGTGTACTACGGTTTCCCGCCCTCTTCCATCGCGGTGTTTGAGGTGCTGGGGGAGTGGGCTCTACTTGATGGCGCGGATGCGCGCCTCGTGGACTTCAAGAGCTTCTAGGTTTCGTGCCTGAAAGGGTAAAGTAAAAGCCCCGTACCGGTTGGTACGGGGCTTTTGCGGCGGAGACGGGGGGATTTGAACCCCCGGTCGAGTTTAACCCCGACCCTTCATTAGCAGTGAAGTCCATTCGGCCGCTCTGGCACGTCTCCACGGTGCGCTCGTGAGCGCATCCCTATAAGAATATAGGCTGTTTTGCGCTTGGTCAATTTGACCCATGCTTTGGGGGATATTTCTGAGTGTGTGTTGCTCTATAGGGCGGACTATGGATTGTAGGCTTTGAGGCTTATACGCATCTTCGATAGACTGCTGCTGTCCGACCGATAAATGGAGGACGTCTCTGGCGTGTGATTTTTCCATACAGCGTTGCCAGAGTTGTCTTATGTACTCAACGAAATGAGAAATCATGTCTGAAAACCCCAACAACCCCCAGCCCCAGTTCAACCAGGACCCCCAGTTTAGCCAGCAGGCACCCCAGTTCAATCAGCAGGCTCCTTACGGTGTGCCCGTTCAGAGCCCTGAGCAGCAGGCTCAGGCGAAGAAGGCAAAGACTCTGTCGATTGTTTCTTTGGTGAGCGGTATTGTGAGCTTGTTCCTCTTTGGTTACATCCTTGGTGCTGTGGCTATTGTGACCGGCCGCCTGGCTATGAACAACCCTGAGTTGAAGAATCGCGGTATGGCTATTGCCGGTACTATTCTGGGTGCCGTCGGCATTGTGTTGCTGATTGCTCTGAGGATTCTTGTAAAGTCCTAGGGTTGAAGCTACCCACTGTAACCTCATGATTTGAGGGAGCCTGCGTGTACTCCATGTGTACGTGGGCTTTTGTGTGCCTCGTCAGTTTTCTAGTTTGTGCATTATGGTGCATATATCTCTAGAATGACGAATTTGTTTGTACCTACCTCATCGATAGGTTAGGGTGAATTAGGTTTAATGCATACCATTCACGCGAAAGAAGGACCATATGTCCCAGAATCCGCAGGACTCTAACTTCTACGACTACAACCCGGAATACGGCAACCTGAACCAGCAGAACGCTCAGAACGGCCAGTATGGCCAGCAGCAGTACCAGCAGCCTGGCCAGTACGGCCAGCCCATGATGGTCCCCGTCGGCATTGTTCAGAAGACCCCTGAACAGCTCGCGGGTGAGAAGGCTGCTCAGACCTCCATGGTGCTGGGCATTATCGGCCTGGTCTGCAACTTCATCGTCAGCTGGTGGTCGTTCGGTCTGCCCTCCTTGATCCTGGGTGTTATTGGTATCTTCAAGGCGAACGAGGCAGAGCGCTACGGCGCGGCTGCTTCGGCTGGTCGCATCATGAGCTGGATTAACGCAGTTATTGGTGGTCTGTACTTGCTTTTCCTTGGAGGTTTTGTACTGCTGGGGCTTATCGGTATTGCAGGTGCTGCTTCTTCCTCGTCCAGCCACTTTGTTGAGCTGGCTAGCACCCTGGCATTCTTCTAAAAACTTCCGCCCTCACTGGAAGGTACGTAAAGAGCCCCGTTCCTCAATGTGAGGAGCGGGGCTCTTTATGTCCACACTGGAGCAGAAGCTAAAACGCGGATGGTAAGGGATTTGAACCCTTGAGACGGGGTTACCGCCTACTGGTTTTCAAGACCAGCTCCTTCGGCCGCTCGGACAACCATCCATATGCGCCAGAGACCGGCATTTTATGGCAATACCGTGCCGCAGGGCACTACGAGATTATCTCATGAGATAAGCTTTCTGTAAATCGCGCACCAATGATGGTGCTTCCGGCAATGAGGAGGACCCATGAGAGCAATTATTGAGAACAGTCACGGTGGACCTGAGGTTCTGGCAATCAGCGAAGTCCCCACCCCCGTACCCCGATCCCACGAAGTTCTCATCCGCATTCACGCTGCTGGAATCAACCGCGCCGACGCCCTGCAACGCCGTGGATTCTACCCGCCGCCCGCCGGTGCGAGTGCGATCTACGGCCTCGAAGTGGCAGGTGTGATTGAAGCTGTTGGTGATGGCGTCTCAGTTGAGAATCGCGGAACGTCAGTCATGGCGCTACTCACTGGAGGCGGCTACGCCGACTACGTGACCGTACCAATCGACCACGTGTTGCCCGTACCCGAACAGCTGAGCTTCGCCGAAGCCGCCGGTATTCCCGAAGTCGCGGCAACTGTCTACTCGAACCTGGTGCTCACCTGCGGTATGAGCATGAACCCCGCCGAAAACCTTAAGGAAGACGGCGAACCCGCGGTGGTGCTCATTCACGGCGGCACCGGCGGTATCGGTGTGCACGCTATTCAGCTGGCGCTCGCCGCGGGTACCCGTGTGTTTGCGACCGTAAGTACCGAGGAAAAAGCAGAATATGTGCGCTCACTAGGTGCTGAACCGATCATTTATACCGAATATTCGTTCTGTGAAGTTCTGTTGGCTGAAACCGGCGGACGCGGCGCCGATTATATCCTCGATGTGGTGGGTGGGAAGTACCTGGATGATAACCTGCACACCCTAGCCGACGGTGGGTACCTGTGCATTATCGGTCTCATGGGTGGCGCTAAAGCAGAAGTTAATCTGGGTTACATGCTCACCCGCCGCCTGTCGGTGCACGCCACGAGCCTGCGCACTCGTTCGGATCAGCAGAAGGCTGAGATTCTGCGCGGTGTACGCGAACAAGTGCTGCCGTTGATTGAATCCGGCAGGGTTGGCGTGGGCCTGGATCGTATTTTCGATATGGAGGAGGCAGCTGCCGCCCACGAATACTTCGACTCGGGTCAGCATTGCGGCAAGATTGTACTGCGCATGGTCTAGAAGCCGCTGTGCTCCCCCCGGTGCCGTTTCAGGTCGGTGCCGCGGGGAGTGTCGCGTGAGAGGAGAGATGAAAATCTGGGTTCGAAATAATCAGCTGAATGCTGACAGCTCGTCACTAAAAGAGATTTAGGGTAACCTAAGTATAAGGAGGTTTGCGGATCGCTGCAGGGCCCATCGTCAGCAGCCTCCACCGACCAACAAACACGGCACACACACCACGCAGAGGAGGACATATGGGACTTAAAAGCTACCTGCAATCGCGCCGCGACGACGCCGAACTCGGCAAAGGCATCTGGCGCCGATCCCACGACCGGTTCATTCGCGGCATTGACCGCTTCCACCAGGTCCTCGAACGCCTAGCGGCAACCGATTCGTCCACCTCCATGATTGAACTCATTGTGCCGGACGCAAACGCTCTCGCCGACCTCATCCCGCGCGTGCGTGCCGTCGTTATGGAAGCGCACCGCCTCGCCCCCAGCGACGGCGATATTCCCGCCTCCCCATTCGGCACCTACTCCGACCTAAATCGCGCCCTATCCAAAGCTGGTAATGCCGTGGCCCTCTGCGCCGAAGCGCTCGCCATGGCACGCTGCTTCGGCAATTGTGCGAGTGCATGCGACCGCCAGGTGAGCGTGCACCGCCGCGTAGAAACCGTCATCCAGCACATTGAGGATGCGGAACGCCTGATTCAGCGTGCCCAGAAGGAAGCTGCTGGCGAGCTGACCTTTGATGACGGAATCCCCGTCGGCCGCACCCAACTGGTTGAGGCATAACACAGGGCCTAAATTGCGATCAACAGGTGAGTTAGTTTGATGTGCACCTCAGCAGACGATAGGCTTAAAGAAGAGGTGTAGGACACTTCTTATGCGGTTCCGTCACAATGGAGGTGGCGACACAATGCGATGGTACGCGCGGAAGAACCGCAGACTTTTTCCTGCCCCTCTACGGCACAATCCAATGTATATACAATTCACGGAAGAAGTCACACACCATGTTTGAATTCCATCGCAATGAGCGTGCGCGTCAGCTGCGCCCCAGCCTCTCACGCTCCTGGCTCCTAGTGCGCGCCAACTCAACCGAAGAAGTTTTTGAAGAGGCCTTCAAATCCGAGGCTGACTCCATCATTATCGACCTGGAAGACGGTTGCCCCGCCGAAGAGAAGGACGCAGCCCGAGAACAGGTCGTTCGTATGCTCAACTCCGGTGTGGTCGCATGGGTGCGAATCAACGCCATCACCACCGAACACTGGTGGAAGGACGTCAAGGCTCTCAAGAACGTGAAAGGTCTGCGAGGCGTCATGCTCGCCACCGCAGAGCACGCCACCGACATCGACCGCACTGCTGCCGAACTGCCCGCCGGTACCCCTATTATTGCGCTGATTGAGTCCGCACTCGGCGTGCACCATTCGGTGGATATTGCCCGCGCTATCGGTACCTTCCGCCTCGCATTCGGTGCGGGTGACTACCGCCGCGATACCGGTTCTTCCGCAACCCCCATGGCACTGGCCTACGTGCGTTCGCAGCTGGTGATTGCCTCCACTCTGGGTGGTCTTCCCGGCCCCATTGACGGCCCGACCCTCGGCGCGTACGGTGGCGACCTCTCCAAGGCATGCGGCTACGCGAACGACCACGGTATGACCGGTAAGATCACCTTGGATATCCGCCAGGCGGAGACCATCAACGCGGCGTTCTCCCCCAGCGAGATCGAGATCGAAGAAGCACACCAGATGCTAGACGTGCCCCTCGACGGCCCCCGCGACGGATCCTACCTGCCGCGTTACCTGCGTGCAAAGAAGGTCAAGGAACTCGCCAAGGTGTACGGCCTGTGGGGCAAGACCGACAGCGACTTCCAGCGTGCCTCCAAGTAAGGTGCTGGCGTAAAGTATACGCATAAAAAGCCGCGCATCCGAGCTCTGAAAGGGGAATCGGACGCGCGGCTTTTGTCTGCCTAAAACCTCACGAGGCTACAGTCTGGCGGGCTGCCGGTCAGTAGCCTAGTTGCGGGGTGATTTGCCGCCCGTCAGCGCATGAGCGCACACGTACGAAGTCACCAAAGAAATCACAATCGGTACCATGAAAGTGGTGTCATTCTCATACACGGAGCGATAGAAGAACCACACAGCCAGAGAAACGACCAGCGCCAACACATACACCAGAGTAAAACGTGTAGTCGGGCTCATTGGGCGTGCAGAGCCAGCGGAGGTGCGACCTGCCTGCGGGCGGCCCCTCTGGCGCTTAGTGGATGTGGATCGAGAAGACATGAGAATCTCCTAAAGTTCGACGGTGACATCTTCGAGAAAACAACATCTCTCAGATGCTAAAAACCGCCGCAACATACCGGAAACCGGCATGCGTTACGGCGGATGTGGAGCCTCCAGTGGGATTTGAACCCACGACCTTTTCTTTACGAGGGAAATGCTCTACCCCTGAGCTATAGAGGCGCATATGCTTCCGTTCTCAACTGCCCGAAAGCAACCGGCGAACAGTGCATACCCCGCAATAGTACCAAAAAAGGCGGGGGAGAGGCTAATTACTTTCAGCACCGGGCCCGCAGCTGAGAGCAGGCGGCAGAGCGGCTATGGTGTGCACTGCATTCACTCCGCAAACCCGCCCGAAGACAGGGAAAGTTCAGGGCAGGGGCATACAATAAAGCCTATACCCACGGCGGCCGACAGCACTTCACAGTGCACATCAACCACAGATTGATTACCCATAGGCCAGCCCGCCACCCGTAGAGAGAGGAACCCCCATGACTTCACCCCTCAACCGTCGTACCCTGCTGCTGGGCGTAGTGCCCGCCGCCGCACTGGGACTGAGCGCATGCGGTTCCAGCTCCTCCCAGTCCTCCGCATCGGCGTCTGCGAGTGGTTCGGCGAGCGCATCTGCAAGCACCGCCGCTACCTCGGCAAGCGCATCCGCGAGTGCTTCGGCATCTGCGGACCCCTCGGCTACTGCTTCGACAACCGCCGATGACGGCTACGTCGGCTACCGCCTCAATCGCGAAGTACCCGGTGCAGGCACCGCAACCCTGTACACCGACTACCAGTGCCCCTACTGCGCTAAGGCAGAACCTAAGTTTGAAGAAGCCGCCAAGAAGCTTGACGGTGTGCTGAACGTGACCGTGCGTCACATGCCGCTGAACATGCACGCCAACGCCGTACCCGCAGCGCTCGCCGTGGAGGCCGCCGAAGCGCAGGGTAAGCACGTTGAAATGGCGAACAAGCTCTTCGCCGCCCAGAACGACTGGAAGAACATCAAAGAACACGATAAGCTGCGCACCCTCTTCAATGACTACGCCAAGGAACTGGGCCTGAATACCGAAGAATTCGACAAGGCTCTGCTCGACTCCAACACCGTCAAGCCCGTTCAGCGCGACTACGAGCACGCAGTGAAGATTGGTGTGAAGGGCACCCCCACCTTCGCCGTGAACGATAAGGTCGTTGAAGGACTGGACTCCTCTTCCTCGGTGGATGACCTGGTCAGCACCTTCAAGCGTGAAGCTGGCGTGAAGTAGTGGCACATATTCAGCTCTCTGGTGGTCAGCGCGCCGAAATCCACCCCGACGGGTTCAGCGACCACGGATACGTCCTCGAAATCGGTGGCGCCGAGCAGTCCCACGTGGATGTGCAGAACCCCGACTACGTGTTCTACGAGTACCTGCGCCGCATCGCAAACACTGTGGATGTGCTTGCACCTGCCGGTGAACCCATCACTGCCGCCCACCTGGGCGCCGGTGCGCTCACCCTTGTGCGTTATATTCAGGCGACCCGCCCCGGCTCCCGCCAGATTGCCGTGGATATTGAGCCCGAGCTCATGGGCTTCGTGACGGATCGCCTGCCGCTACCCGCAGGTACCGACTGCCAGCTGGTGGTCGGTGACGCCCGCGAGCAGCTGGCAAACCTGCTCGAACTGCTGGGCGTGCCCGGCTTCGATGCGATTATCCTCGATATCTTCACCGGCATGGACGCGCCCGCCCACCTGACGAACCGCGACTTCTACCGCGAACTCAAGGACGCCCTGAGTGAGCGCGGTATGGTTGCCATCAACGTGGGTGACGATGCGGGTCTGCCCTTCTTCCAGCTGCAGGCAATCGCCATGCTGGAAGTCTTCGATCACGTGTGGTGTCTGTGCGAAAGCTCCATGATCAGCGGGCAGAACGAGGGCAACCTTGTGCTGGTTGGTACCTCCCGTAAGCTGGACGAGGACACCCAAGACCGGCTGTACGCCCTGGGCCCGCATCCGGCGGAGGTGCTCACCACCGATGAGCTGCGCGACCTGCTGGAACAACTGGCTGAGAGCTAAACCGAACATACAAAACCGTTGAGGCGGGTACCTAGCTAGGTACCCGCCTCAACGGTTTTCTCTATGAGTTTTCTATAGGGGTTTTTCTATACGCCGCGCGCCGGTGGAATTTTGGTTTTTACTCAGGTAGCGGCATGGGAACGGGGTCCTTGCCGTCACCCTTCTGTGGAGGAGAACTACCCTTCGTGGTGGTGAGCGTAATGCCTATGCTCGCGGTCATCAGCAGGAAAATCGGCACCCAACGAATCGGGCCGGTCTTCTGATTCAGCAGCGCCCAACCGGCAATCGCCGCAATAGAAGAAGCCATTCATCAGACCGAAAATGATGACGGCACGCCACTGCTCCTTCGACCAGGACAGCGTACCCGGCGGCGTTTCGCCGCCGCGGCGGGTATGTCAATGCGCCGCCAACCACACGGCGCTACCCACCACAATGGAAGCAATCGTCAGGCGGCTGACGGTAATAGCCAGCGCGCCAAACAGCGGAAAGAGCGTCATCGCGAACGTGGCACCGAATTGCAGTGACAAGCAGGATATCAACACAAATATGACGCCCAGAGCGGGGCGTTGAGATGAAGTATGCGGCATGATTCTCCTTCCTGCGTCTTCGAAGGAGGCGGTGTATCTCTTAAGGTGTACAGGTGAGGTATCGATTTGGGCGGGGGCACGAACCTGACCAGCCCAGTTAAGCAGATAAAGAGTGCACCCCCGGGCAGCACGAGATACTATTCCACTCGTTACCCGGGGGTGCTAGAAACCGTTGATACGCTCAAAATCTCAGCAGGTTAGAGGCCCTTTGTCTCACGGTCAGCCTTAATCTGGCTGGCTGATGGGAGTGTAATGGAACTGGTTGCCATCTGTGCAATATCCACTGCGTGTGCATCCACCGCACCGGGCAGGTATCGATCGGAATCCTCGAAAGTACCCTCCTCCTGCGCCTTCTTTTGCGCACGAGCGTGAGAAATTGAAATGCCGATACTCGCAGCCACCAGCAGAGCAATAGCAGCCCAACGAACCAGACCGGTCGCCTCACCAAGCATCACAATACCCACAGCCGCCGCAATTGCAGGCTCCAGGGACAGTACAACACTGTAAATGTGTGCAGGGAGCAGACGCAGGGAAGAAACCTCACCCAGCGCCGGCAGAGCAGAAGCCAGCAGACCCATCACGCAGCCAATAGCTAGCAGGTTCACATCCTGGGTAACCTTCAGCAGGTTATTGCCGCTAATCAAGAATGGGAAGGGCATAACCAGTAGGGTAGAGACAACGTTACCCATGACCATGCCACCCATGCCCGGGATGAGCGCGCCCACCTTCTCCGTCGCCAGAATATAGGCGGCACGAGAAACAGCGGTCAGGACCGAGAAAAACACGCCCATCAGGGCGAAATCTTCAGGCTTAGCCTGGGACTCGGCCGTCAGAATCGCCATGCCCGTAAAGGACAACGCAATCCACACCAGGTCCAGCTTGCGGCGCGACATAACCGTCGCCAGAACCAGCGGGCCCATGAACTCAATTGCCACCGCAATCGCCAGCGGAACCTGCTCAATCGCCACATAGAAGAACGCATTTGCACCGGTCAGGGCGATACCAAGGACAATGACCGTCATCCACTGTTGGCGGGTCCACGAACGAATCTGTGGACGGAAGAACGCCCACAGGAGGACAGAAGAAGTCAGCAGGCGCAGAGCCACCACGCCCCAGGGACCCAAATCGCCCATCAGCTGCTTGGCGAGAGCCGCACCGAACTGCGCGGAAATAATCGCGCCGGTCGCGTACGCAACACCCAGCCCCTGAGTCGCCAGGGGAGAACGCGCAGCATTGGGCGTATGGGTGGAAGAAGTCATAGCAATCCTTATTAGTTCAGAAGAGGTGTCAGTCGCTATCTGTTATCAGGCGCGACCCAAATCTCCGTGAAACAGGTCACGCACTATGCAAACAATGAATAGTGTGTAATCTACGACAATTTTACGCGCTTTAAAATCCGACGCAAATAGAGACCAAAACACCTTAACAAGCGGTCAAAAAAACACACGCCCTCGGTGAAATTTCATCCCTACACCCCACCACAGGCCCCATATTCAGGAAATATTCACCAAGCCATGATTTACTGAGAGCATGCTTGACCCGAAGAAGTCTCTATTTGATAAAGACGGTAACCCCCGTCCCGCGCTAACCACCACCCTCGACAACGTACTGCGTATGCAACGACCGCTCGCGCTGTCCATCGTCAAAAAACTGCGTGAAGCGCACCCCGACGAAACCCCCGAACAAATCCACAAGCGACTCGACCGCACCTACCTGCGTGACATCACCGCCATCGGTGGCGTCACCGGCGCATCCGCATTCGTGCCCGGCGTCGGTACCGTCACCTCCATGAGCCTGTCCGCGCTAGCAGTCGGCGGTTATCTCGAACGCACTGCACTCTACGCCCAGGCCGTCGCAGAACTGCACGGCGTGCACGTACGCGACGCCGAAACCGCCCGCTCCATGGTCATGGCAATCATGCTCGGTGAAGAAGGCTCCCAGCTCATGAATACTGTGCTGCTGCAAACTGGTAAAGCAAGCGGCGTCTCCAACAAATGGGGCATGCTGCTTGGCAACTCCTCCAGCGGCAAGATGTTCAGCGTCGAACGCACCATCCGCAACCTGTTCATCCGCCGATTCCTCGCCCGCCAGACCGGCGCACTGCTCGGCCGTGCCCTACCCTTCGGCGTGGGCGCAGTCGTTGGCGGCGGCGCAAACCTGGCGCTTGGCAAGGACGTTGTACGCAACACCCGCCGTGCTTTCGGCAATGCACCCGCGTACTTCCCCTCAGAGCTCATGATTACCCCACGTGCACCCCGTGTGCAGGATAGCTCCGAAGACACCTCAACCGGCGTGGCTGGCTACCTGCTCAAAGGCGTCAAGGACGCAGGTAAGGTAGCTGGCAAGGTCTTCACCCGCGGCAAGGATCACGATACCGAAACCGGCCGCCGCCGCATGCTCGGCCGCTAAACCCGCTGGCCAGCAGAACAAAGCAAAGACCCAGTACACTGAAGACCCCGGATCCCTAAGGGAACCGGGGTCTTCAGTTTTTAATCCTTCGCTACGGACTAAGCGTTCTTCGCGTGATCCAGCAGCTGAGCCGCAATACCGTTATAAGTGTGCGGAGTCAGAGCCGACAGACGTGCCTCAGCTTCGGGAGAGAGGCCCAACGTAGCCACGAACTCCGTCAGGCGAGCGGCATCCACGCGGTGGCCGCGAGTCAGCTCCTTCAGGCGCTCATACGGGTTCTCCATGCCGGGAACACCCGCGATAGCCTCAGCACGCATCACCATCTGGATCGCCTCAGCCAGGACTTCCCAATTCGCATCCAGATCAGCCGAAATAACCTCGGTTGCAATATCCAGACGCTCAAGACCCTTCACCACATTGGAGATAGCCAGCACCGAGTGACCAAATGCCACACCAATATTGCGCTGTGCTGAGGAGTCCGTCAGGTCACGCTGCCAACGAGAAGTCACCAGGGTCGAACCCAGCGAATCCAGCAGAGCGTTGGAGAGCTCCAGGTTAGCCTCCGCATTCTCAAAGCGAATCGGGTTCACCTTGTGCGGCATGGTCGACGAACCGGTTGCACCAGCCACCGGAATCTGGCGGAAGAAACCAATCGAAATGTAGCTCCACACATCGGTGCAGAGGTTGTGCAGCACGCGGTTGAAATGAGCGATATCCGAGTATAGCTCAGCCTGCCAGTCGTGTGACTCGATCTGGGTGGTCAGCGGGTTCCAGGTCAGGCCCAGGTGCTCCACAAAACCACGAGAAACATCCTGCCAATCAGCGTCAGGAACCGACGCATAGTGAGCAGCGTAGGTGCCGGTCGCACCATTAATCTTGCCCAGGAACTCGGTTGCAGCAACGTGCTTCACCTGGCGCTTCAGACGGTACGCGAGCACGCCCAGCTCCTTACCCAGGGTGGAGGGAGTTGCAGGCTGACCGTGAGTACGGCACAGCATCGGCACGTTGCGGCCTTCCTCAGCCAGCTTAAGCAGCACCTCAATCAGGTTCTCAGCGGCAGGAACCCACACGTTCTCAACAGCATCCTTGATGCCCAGCGCGTAGGCGAGGTTGTTAATGTCCTCGGAGGTGCAACCGAAGTGAACCAGCGGCACCAGGTGCCCCAGACCCAGACCCTCCAGACGGCGACCAATGTAGTACTCGACAGCCTTCACATCGTGAACGGTGACTGCCTCAATCTCTGCCAGCTCAGCGACAGAATCAGCATCAAAATCAGTGACAATCGCGCGCAGACCATTCTTCTGCTTACCGGTGAGCGGGGACAGGCCCGGAAGAATCGAATGCTCGCACAGGTAGATGAACCACTCAACCTCAACGTGAATGCGATCGCGGTTCAGAGCGGCCTCAGAAAGGTAGTTGGTCAGGGGTGCGGTGGCGGATGCGTAGCGTCCATCCAGAGGGCCCAGCGCAAGGTCGCCGGTGCCCAGGTCGATACGGCCAGAAGGCAAAAAGGTGTTATTGATGTGAGACATAACTCTATTTTTGCACGAATCCGCCGAAAAAAAGAGGTGGGCAGAGTACATAGACGTGATGGGCGGTTCGGTTAGTTGCAGAAATATGACAAATCGAGGTGCGGCGGAAGGGGCATTTTTCGGGTTTTGAAGGCGCAAAATGTGCGAATTTTTGAAACATGCCTGAGTTATCCACAGGTTAGCGTACTCAGCCTGCACGGTCACCGCGGCAGATTTAGCCTAAAACAAACCCGCCGCGAAAGGACACACCATGAACGCCATCGTCGACACCGCACCACCTCCCGTACTCCAACTGCCCCGGATCGAACCAACCGATATCCTCCGCGCAGCAGGACACATGGGCATCGGCACCGCAGCCGGCCACACCCTCGCCACTCAGCTCATGGCTGCCGCCGCGCTCGCCCGAGCCAAAGGCGCAGAACTCTCCCACAGGATGCGCACCGAAGCCCAAGAAATCCGCATCGCACACCAACACGCCAACGAACTCAACGGCAACCACTGGGTATCCGAAGCCGGACGCGCCTACCGGCGACAACTCCAAGAACACCGCGAAAAAGTCCGCAACCAAGCTGAACAAGCCGAAGGTGCCGCTGCCATGATTGCCGCCGCTGGTGAAGAACTCGCCAACGACCTCACTGCCAAAGCGCAGGAAATCCAAGCCGCCGCCTCCGTAGTAGATAACCTACTCGGAAAACTCGCTGATAGCGCCGCCGACCTCCTCGAAAAGCTCGACCCCGGCGAAATCATAGCCCGCTCAGGCGTACAAAAAGCCCAGTCAACGCTGAATTTGCTCATGCACGTGAACCTGCCCGACGGGCTGAGCTCGCTTATCTGAACCCACTCACCTCACCCTAGGAGATACCATGATTACCGGACCCACCGTTGCACCCATCGGTGACCTCACCGACTCCGCAGGGCCCACCGCAGGCACCATCAGCGTTGAGCTTGAAGAAATGCCCGCCATTGCCGACGGCCTCGACGCCGTCAGCCGCACCTGCGTCGACCGCACCATGCCCATTCTCGGCATCGCCGCTGAAACTCGTCTCTTTCTCGGCATCAACGGACGTGCCCAGCAGGCTGCCGCTGTATGCTCCGTCCTTGCCACAGACCTCGGTCTGAGCGCCACAAAGTTCGGCGCCACTGCAGCCGCCGTCCGTGCAGCCCACAGTTCTTACCTGCAGGTTGAAAAGACCGTCGCTGGTTGGTTCGATTCGATGGGCATTGCAAAGGGCGGTAAGCTCACCGACGGACGTAGTACCCGAGACCACCTGCGCGGACTCATTGCTGGAGAACCCGGCGAAGCTACCTACCTCTTGAAGCTCACCATTCCCGAGCTCGGGTACTTCTCGGCCTATTGGCTGTTGCCGTATTCGCCTGTCGTAGCGGGTATTATCTTCGGTGTTACTGCCTACTTTGATACCAAGTGGAATCCCGAAATTGCCCGTCAGCGTATTGCTGGCCGACTCTCTGCCGTGACAAAAATACCCCAGGGATTTATTGAAAAAGTCTTAGCAATAGGCGGAGTTGGAATCGTCGGTCCCCTCCGTGATCCGGATTCTGATAAGAAAGCACATAATGTGCGCACCACCTCAGCCGATGAGTATGGGGTTAGTGCGCATTCCGGCGAGAAAGACCGTCTCACAGTGGACGCCAGTGCTGAGCGTCTTCAGGCGGCCGCCAAGGCGCAGGACCAGGAGTTTGAACGCTCCCAACAGGACCCGACTAAGGGTGAACGTGGTGCCGTGCTCGTCACCGTTATGTACAAAGCAGGACACGAAGGGGATCCCGCATATGCCCTGTACGTCGTGAGCATTCCGGGCACTAACTTTTCTTCCTTTGGTGGATCTCCTATGGATATTCCTGGGACTCTTCGTGAAGCACTGGGTAACGATACTCTGGAGAACCCCGCCTATCAGATGGTTTTGCAAGCCCTCCGTGATGCCGGAGCACCTCAGGGTGCCCGAGTGTATATGGAAGGCTTCAGTCAGGGAGGAATGATTGCCTACAATATGGCGAATAGTACTGAAGTCGCTAAAGAGATCAACATTGTGGGTGTCTATACTCAAGCCTCCCCGCTACGAGGTCTACCGGCTAAACGCCGTGATTTTGGAGTGGACTACGTGGAAGGAGATGGAGACCCGGTTCCTGACTCTGCTCTGAGGGCGTTTGGAGGTTGGCGTCCCGATGAACGCGATACCGCAATTACGGTTTCAAATTTCAAACATGACGGAGGGGCATATAGAGAAACCTTGCAACGCGAAGGATACGGAAACCAAACTCTGGGTGCTCTCAGAGCAGAAGATTATGTGCAAGGGGAACAAAGGGTTACCTCGGGCTCCGCTATGCCAGATGGTTACACGTTTGAAGAACGTCTGAATGAGTATGGATTACGTGGGGCTAGGTACACTCAACATGCTCTTGATGCCGGGGTACAACTTAACCCTCAATTTTATTACGAGGCCGCAGACCAATATACAGATGGAGAACTGCACCGAGTAGATAGTGTAGCGCGTGGCAACGTCGAAAATACTTGGCAGAAAATTGAAGATACCGTTGCAGATGTCCAGCTGGGCATGGAGATGGCCAAGCAGAGGGCCGAGGGTCTCCAACGAGAAGCTGGAGAAACCGTACAGGCGGTTACTGGGCACATTCCCGCCGTCATTGAGGGTGTCCAAAAGACCATCCCTCATCCCGAGCCGACTCCGCAGGAAAAGCCTCAGAACCCGAAGCCTACCTGGCCCGAAACCCCTGTACTGCAGATGCCGAATTCAGGTTCCTTGCCCGCACCGAACCTTACACCTGCACAACCCGCGCTATTAGCCGCAAAGCTACTGGCCTCCACTACCGAGGCACCTGCCAACCGCGGATTTATCGTCAACGCACCGCAGGACACTCAGCCCGTCAGCCGCATGCCCATGGCACCGGCAGAGGACATCGACCCCGGATTCATCGTGCGCCCGGAAGCACAACCCGCCCTTGGGAACTTCGCACCCCGCCTCATTCAGGGCCCCCCAGATGTGGTTGAATCGCTACCTCGGATTGGTGACCTAACGGCTATGCCGCATGTGGTCGGTGGCGATAGTCAAGGCGGAGACTACGACGGTGGTGAGTCGCTCATCCCGACGCTGCCAGACCTGAAGCCTGCGCCTATGTTCCCGTCTAAGAGCATTGACCCCGGGTTCCTCGCACCAACTCCGCCCGAGAACATCGACCTCGGGTTCCGCGCCCCGGGCCCTCCTGAGGACCTGACTCCCATCGAGGAGCGTGAACCACTGATGATCTAAAAGTACCAGTCTAAAAACCCAGTCTTAAGAGCCAATCTTGACGGCTCGGTCGAGGGTGGAGGGCGAGTAGAGTAGAGCAGAAAAAGAGAAAGGGAGGCGTCTGCGGGAACGACCCCGGCGGCGCCCCCCATCTTTGCGTACAGCCTTTACATGTAGCCTTTGCGTACAGCGCTAGCGGCCACTATCTGCTACCTGCATAGCTACAGCTTGATCGCGACCTGCTCTCCAGGTGAGAAGCGTTAGCCTCCGAACCGCCCGCAGGCACATACTGGAACCATGAGCCAGTCAGCTGAACACGCCAATATCCCGGTCCGCCCCGTCTTTAGCACCCTGCCTAGCTACGCGGCAGGTAAACCGCCCACACCCGTTGAAGGCCTCACCCAGTACAAGCTCTCCTCGAACGAGAACCCGCTGGGCCCCGTGCCCGAGGTCGCGCGCGTCCTCGCAGAATTTGCGACCGCGCACCGCTACCCCGATCCGCTCTCTACCGCCCTGCGCCAGAAGCTCTCCGCACGGCTCGGTGTGGACGCTGACGACATTGTTACCGGTGCCGGAAGCCTCGGCGCGCTCAACCAAATCCTCAAAACCTTCGCCGGCGTAAATATCGACGGCGTGCAAGACGAAGTCATCTACGCCTGGCGTTCCTTTGAGGCATACCCGATCCTCGTCGGTATTATGGGTGCTCGCAGTGTGCAGGTGCCGAACCTGCCCGACGGTTCACACGACCTGGACGCCATGGTGGCAGCCATCACCGAACGCACCCGCCTGATCCTGGTCTGCACCCCCAACAACCCGACCGGCCCCGCCGTCACTGAAAGCCAGATCCGTGCGTTCCTGGCGAAGGTGCCCGCTCACATTCCCGTGGTGATTGACGAGGCGTACTTCGAGTTCTGCGCCGCCTCCACCGTGCCGGACAGTGAAGAAGCTCCGCTGAACGGCATGGACATTTACCACGACTACGAGAACGTCATCATTCTGCGCACCTTCTCCAAAGCGCAGGGTCTGGCGGGTCTGCGGGTGGGCTACTCGATATCTCACTCGCAGATTACGCAGCACCTGCGCGTGGCGGCAACCCCGTTCGCCGTGACGGCGCTGGCTGAGGCGGCGGCTATCGCCTCCATCAAGCATGAGGATGCGGTGATGGAGCGTGTTAGCCACCTGGTCTCTGAGCGTGAGCGCGTGACCACTCGACTGTGGGAGTTGGGCTATGATTTCCCGAGCACTTACGCGAACTTCGTGTGGCTATCCCTGGGGGAGTGCACGGGTGAGTTTGTGCAGCTGATGGCTGAACATGCGCTGTCGGTGCGTGCGTTCGGTACCGAGGGTGTTCGTGTGAGCATCGGTGAGGTGGAGGCGAATGACCGTTTTCTCTCGCTCTGTGAGGTCTTCATGAAGGAACTCTAGGGCATCTTGTGAAGGGATGGGGGTGCCCATTCGACCCTAATTGAACAATGTACTATTTTCTCTTGTCGGGGATTGTTTAGAGTTCAATATTTGTGCTTCGGAGAGAAAAATCTGGTCTCTAAAGTGGCTTTAAAAGTTAAATTAAACCTCCCATATATTCCATGAAAAGAATGTATGGGAGGTTTAATTTGATGATAATCAAATACTGAACGATAGGGCATAATACGCTGTGTTATCAGCGTAACTGCCGCGAGATAGAGCCGGAAAGAGTAGACTGGTAACTGTATATGCCCAGACCCTCACAGGCTTGCCGGAACACCTCAAATCCTGCACCATTAGGTGAAAGTTGAGACTAAAACCTAAGCCGCTGAGGGCCAAGCCCTCGTCACGTGTGGAGGTTAGATGCACGAGAACGACAAGTATCCCGGAGTGCCCGAACGTATCCAGCTCATGGATGAAAATGGCACCGTACACGAACACCCCACCTACAGCCGGTACATCGAAGACGTCAACGCAGACACTCTGCGCGAAGCATACCGTCTCATGTACACCACCCGCCGATTCGACGATGAGGCAACCGCCCTACAGCGCCAGGGACTGCTCGCCCTCTGGGTACCCAGCCGAGGCCAAGAAGCCGCGCAGATCGGCTCTGCATTTGCCTACGCACCCAACGACTACATCTTCCCGTCCTACCGTGAGCACGCCGTCGCACTGGCGCGTGGCGTGGACTTCCGCGACCTGATTACCATCTTCTGCGGAGCCACCACCCACGGCTGGGACATGAAGGCGCACAACTTCCATACCTACACCAAGGTGCTTGCCGCCCAGACCCTGCACGCCGTCGGCTACGCCATGGGCCTGAACTTTGATGCCGATATCGAGGCTGAAACCGGCACTCGCCGCACCGGCCAGGGTCAGGCAACCGACCCCGCCGAGGATACCCAGAAGCCCGCCGTGGCGGTCTACTTCGGTGACGGTTCCTCCACCGAGGGTGACGCGCACGAAGCCATGGTTTTCGCCGCCTCCTATAACGCGCCGGTGCTCTTCTTCGTGCAGAATAACCGCTGGGCTATCTCCGTGCCCTTCGAGGTGCAGTCCCGCGTGCCGGTGTCGACCCGCGCCGCAGGCTACGGCTTTGAAGGTATCCGCGTGGATGGTAACGACGTTCTCGCGGTGCTCGCCGCAACCCGCTATGCCATGGAGAAGATTCGTGCCGGTGAAGGCCCCGTGCTGATTGAAGCTGAGACCTACCGCCTCGGCCCGCACACCACTGCGGACGATCCCACCAAGTACCGCACCGATGCCGACCTGGAAGGTCCTCTGCGCCGCGACCCCATGTTGCGCCTTGAGAAGCACCTGCGCGATAACGGCTACGCCGATGATGCATTCTTTGCTGAGGTCGCAGAATCCGCACAGCAGGTTGCATCCGGCGTGCGCGAGGCACTGCTGAACATCGAAGTTGCAGACTTTGAGCATTTCTTCGACCGCGTCTACGCGCAGGAACACCAGCAGGTGGAAGATGACCGCGAGTTCTACCGTAACTACGTTGCAGGCTTTGAAGAGGAGTAAGCATGAGCGAGAAAATTGAACGTTTGACCCTCGCCAAGGCGATTACCCGCGGCCTAGAAGACGCCATGGAAGCCGACCGCACCGTCGTCATGCTCGGTGAGGATATCGGTAAGCTCGGCGGCGTGTACCGTGTGACCGAGGGTCTGCAGACACGTTTCGGTAACCGCCGCGTTATGGATGCGCCCCTGGGCGAGTCTGGCATTATCGGTACCTCCATCGGTATGGCGCTGCGTGGCTACCGTCCCGTGCCGGAGATTCAGTTCGACGGCTTCGTGTTCCCCGCCTACAACCAGATCACGAGCCAGCTGGCGAAGATTCATAACCGCACCGACAAGCAGTACACGGTGCCGGTGACTATCCGTATTCCGTATGGTGGTGTGATTGGTTCTGTGGAGCACCACTCCGAGTCCCCGGAGGCGCTGTTCGCCCACACTGCGGGTCTGCGTATTGTGACCCCCTCGACCCCGCACGAGGCGTACTGGATGACCCGTAAGGCGATTGAGTGCCCCGACCCGGTCATTATTTTTGAGCCGAAACGCCGCTACTGGCTCAAGGGCGAAGTGGATTTTAGCGACACTTCCTTTGATCCCTTTAGCGCCCAGGTGGTGCGTGAAGGTACGGATGCGACTATCGTTGCGTACGGTCCGCTGGTGCCGGTTGCTCTGGCTGCCGCTGAGGCTGCCGTGGAGGATGGCCGCTCGATCGAGGTCATTGACCTGCGCTCGATTTCGCCGCTGGATGTGCCGACCGTTGCTGCTTCGGTAGCGAAGACTGGTCGCCTGATTATTGCCCACGAGGCGCCAACCTTCGGCGGTATGGGTGGTGAGCTGGCTGCGGCGATTACGGAGCGTTGCTTCTACAGCCTGCAGGCGCCGGTGATTCGCGTGGGTGGCTACTACATGCCGTACCCGGTTTCCCGTGTTGAGGAAGAGTATGTACCCGATATTGACCGTATTCTTGAGGCGGTCGACCGTGCTTTTGACTACTAGTCACTCCCTCAGTATTAGCGTGTTGCGCTACGGCGGGTTGCAAGCCCGCACATAATATTCCGTATAGGGTATATACCCTAGTGAGAGGTAAAAATGTCCCAGATTTTCCCGCTCCCTGACGTGGGTGAAGGCCTGACCGAAGCAGAAATCCTCAGCTGGAAGGTAGCAGTCGGCGCCGAGGTCGCCATCAACGACGTCCTCGTTGAAATTGAAACCGCTAAGAGCATCGTGGAACTTCCCTCGCCCTTCGCCGGTACCGTCGAGGCGCTGCTTGTTACTGAAGGTGAAACCGTTGAGGTGGGCACCCCGATTATCAGCATCTCCGGCGGCGACAAGGCACCCGCAACCCCGATAGCTCCCACCGCCGCAGAGGCTGAGTCCGGCACCGCGCTGGTCGGCTCCGGTCCCAAGGCGGATGTGGTGAAGCGTCGCGCCCGCAAGCGCAGCGCCTCCGCAACCCAACCCGCACAGGCTACTGTGGCATCGGTTGCACCGGCTGTTCAGACACCCGTGGCGCACGCCCCCGCCGATCCGGTGAATCGCAACCAGGGCCTGTTGGGTGAGCTGGCTGAGCGCGCCTCCCGCTTTGTGGAGAACACTCCGCTGAACTCGGTGGTGCAGCGTCTAGCACCCGAGCCCGTAGCGGCTCCTGCGCCGACTCTGGCTCCCGAGCAGGTTCCGCACCGCCCAACCCTCGCGCCGCCTCCGGTGCGTCTTGCCGCAAAGGAGCTGGGTGTTGACCTGGCGAACGTGACCGCTACCGGTACGCGCGGCCAGGTGACTAAGCAAGACCTCATGAACTATGTGGCGCACCTGAACGATGTGCAGCATAGCGGTGCCCGCCAGCCCTTCTGGCAGTCTGCAACCACCCCCGGTGACCGCATCGAGCGTATCCCGGTGCGTGGCGTGCGTAAGGCTACCGCGAAGGCAATGGTTTCCTCGGCGTTTAGCGCTCCGCACGTGTCCATCTTCGTGGACGTTGATGCCTCGCGCACCATGGAGTTCGTGAAGCGTCTGAAGAAGTCTCGCCACTTTGAGGGCGTGAAGGTCACCCCGCTGCTGGTGCTTGCCGCCGCGGTTATTTGGGCTGCTGAGCGTAACCCACAGGTCAACGCAACATGGACCGATAGCGAAATCCAGATTAAGCACTTTATGAACCTGGGTATTGCTGCGGCAACCCCGCGCGGCCTGATGGTTCCGAACATTAAGGACGCGCAGGAGCTGTCCCTGCGTGAGCTGGCTATTGCACTGAACAACCTAACCTCTCGTGCTCGTGAGGGTAAGACTCAGCCTGCTGAGATGGCGAATGGCACTCTGACCATTACGAACATTGGTTCGCTGGGTATTGATACGGGTACCCCGATTATCAATCCCGGTGAGGTCGCGATTATTGCCTTTGGTACGATCAAGCAGAAGCCGTGGGTTGTTGATGGTGAAGTTATTCCTCGCTGGGTGACGACCCTGGGTGGCTCCTTCGATCACCGTGTGGTGGATGGGGACCTGTCGGCTCGTTTCATGGCTGATGTGGCTGCAATTCTAGAGGAGCCTGCACTGCTGCTGGACCACTAGGCGGTATGTTTTAGATAGCCAGCGTCGTATCGCTGGGTAGCTGAGGTTGTTGAGGATACAGATATTTAGATACAGAAAACCTCCGGTACCTTACGTAAGGTACCGGAGGTTTTCTGTACGGTTTATTCTTATCGCAACTAGGTGCAGGTGCTTAGAAGTCTAGGCGTCCTTGCGTGCCACCTGGTCGCTCGGATACTTGTCCACGCGGCGGTGGTACAGGCGTCCGCATAGACCGCCGAGGATAGCGCCGAGGAAGCTCAACGCCAGAACCAGCAGAACCGCCAGCAGACCGTTCGCAAAATCGCCCGCAATCAGCTTCTGCAGGGACAGGGACGCGACACCGTTCTGGAACAGCTGAGGCGCGAGGAAGGTCGCCAGGGACCCGATGATGAGTGCCATAATCTGCCAGAGCCATACGGCAATGCCCTGCTTCACGCCAGCGAATCGTGCCATGCGTCCGGCTGCGTAACCGCCCACCAGGTAGGCGAAGAAGATGAGCACACCCAACGCCACCGCGACCGGCACAGCGTGCGATGCGCCGCTGAACAGACTGGAGACCACCGAGGCATACTCGACGGACTCGGTCTGACCGGTCAGGGTCAGCCACGATTTGATAGCCCACAAGCCACCGTCCATGAGGGAAATGGTAATCAGCCAGCCGAGCAGACCGGGCAGCAGGTGCATGCGGGAGTAGCGGCTCTTCTGCATGGACAGCGCGGTTGCGGCGGTGAGGATGGGTTCCGAAGCAGCGGCATCACCTGCGGGGGTGGAGATGATGAAGTGGTCATCTGCCGCGGGGGCAGCCTGCGGGGTGCTCGATGCAGCGGGGGCGTTGCTGGGTGTGGGCACCTCGTAGCTTGTAGCGGTAGCGGGGGCGGCAGTTGCGCCGTTGCGTACGTTGTCCGGGCTGGGGAGCGTAGGCTTGTCGAGCCAGCTGAGGTTGTCATCTCCGGGCTCGCCGAAGTTAGCGCCGGACTCTGCACCTTGATAAGTGGCATCGGGGGAGAGGGTCGGCTGGGTTGCGGTAGCCGCCCCGGTGAGGGGACGGGTTGCATCCTGTGAGGACTGCGCCGAAGAGCTCGACTTGCGCGCTTTTTCGTGGGCGTGGCGTGCCGCGTTCAGCTCCTCATCGGTCAGGACCACGGTGGGGTCGTCGGAGGAGAATGCTGCCTCCCACAGGTCACTTTCAGTGGGGGAGGACGCCGCAGCAGCCGGATGCTGCTGCGGGGTGTTGTTCTGTGCGTTCATTAAGTCCTTTATATCTCTAATCCTGGGGTCGTGGTAAGCGGGTTGCCTTAGAGTGCGCGGTTAGCGTAGAAGGCGCGTGCTTCTTCCATAGCTTCTGCGGAGAAGGTGTGCGGGTGTGCGGGGCGCTCGTTCTCATCCAGGGTGCGGATGACGCGGCCGGGGTTGCCCACCACGAGGGAGCTAGCGGGGACGTCCTTGGTGACGACAGTTCCTGCACCGATCACGGAGTTCTTGCCGATGGTCACGCCGCCCAGGATGATAGCTCCGCTACCGATCCATACGTTGTCTTCAACGGTGATGGGCGCGCCTGCTTCCCAGTAGTCGGCGCGGTCGCCGGGGTGGAGCGGATGGGTGGGGGTCATAAACTGTACGTTGCTACCAACCAGTACGGTAGAGCCGATGCGGATCGGGCAGACGTCCAGGAAGACGGTGCCGAAGTTGAAGAAGGAACCGTCACCGATGTAGGTGTTCACGCCGTAGTCAAAGCGTACGCCGGGTCGGATGTGGGCGTGTTTGCCCAGGTGGCCGAGGTGTTTACGGTAGACGTGCATTGCCTGCGCCTGCTCGCCGCGTGCGTAGTGTTCTTCGGCGAGGATGGTGGCGGCATAAATGCGTTTGAACTGTGTGGCGCATTCGGCGTCGGGCATGTAGACGGAACCGTTGGTCATACGGTTGAAGTTTTCACCGGTGGGGCGCTGCGGGGTGTGCATTAGTGGGCTCCTCCCAGAAGGTAGACTAGCGCGATGATAGCCATTCCGAACAGGATAACGACTCCTCCGGCGATAGTGAATCGTTTGGAAATTTCGCGGAGGAGCTTCTTGAACTGTTCGTCAGTGATCTCTTGCTGTCGTTTACTCATGCTTTAAGTATCCCAGAGTTGCTTGGGTTTACCTTAGTGTTTCGGCGTTTATTGCGGTATCTGGGGTGGGTGTACGGCGTGATTTTCAGCGTGGAAAGAGGCGCCACTGAGTTGAAGCGTGAGGGCGTGGGAAGGCACAATCAATGCATGACTGAGGCTCAGAAGAATACGAACCTGCAGGATGCGGTGGCACCTGCATCCCCCGCTGGCGCGCATCCGTTGGCGCATCGCCCCTGGTTGAAGAACTATACTCCGTGGACTGCACGCGATATTGAGCTCCCGGAGACGTCATTGAGTCATCTCATTGATGAGGCGGTTCGTACCGCACCGCATAAGGTGGCGCTGGAGTTTTTTGGTGCGACGACCACCTACGCTGAGTTGGGGGATCAGATTGAGCGTGCGGCGGAGGGTCTGCGTGTGGCGGGTGTGCAGCCGGGTGACCGTGTGGCGCTGATTTTGCCGAACTGTCCTCAGCATATTGCAGCGTTTTACGCGATTCTGCGTCTAGGGGCGATTGTGGTGGAGCATAACCCGCTGTATACGGGCGCGGAGTTGCGTCACATGTTTGAGGATCACGGTGCGAAGATCGCGATTGTGTGGGATAAGATTGCTTCGCATATTACGGGTCTGCCGTCGGATATCCGCCCATCTCATATTTATTCGGTGAACATGATTTCGGCGATGCCCGCGCTGATGCGTACCGCGCTGAAGTTGCCGTTGAAAAATGCACGTGCTTCGCGTGAGAAGCTGACTGGTTCCGCTCCGGGGACTATATCGTGGGCTCATTTGGTGAAGAGTGAGCGTATTGACCCGTCTCATCGCCGTCCGACCGCGTACGATATTGCGCTGTTGCAGTACACCTCGGGTACGACCGGTCGGCCGAAGGGTGTGATGCTCACCCACCGTAACCTGGAGTCTAACGGCCGTATGGGTGAGGCATGGATTAACCCGGGCGATGACGAGGTGATTTACTCGGTTCTGCCGTTGTTCCACGCGTACGGTATGACCCTGGGCGTGACGATTGCGTCGCTGTGCCGTGCCCGCCTGGTGCTGTTCCCGACCGTGGACATGGACCTGATTTTGAAGGCGATGAAGAAGACCCGCCCGACCATTCTTCCTGCGGTTCCTCCGGTGTACCGCCGGCTCATGGACGAGGCGAAGAAGCGCGGCGTGTCCCTGGAGGGTATCCGTTACGCGGTGTCTGGTGCGATGAACCTGCCGCCTGAGCTGGTTGCCGAGTGGGAGGAAGCCTCCGGTGGTTTCATGGTGGAGGGCTACGGCCTGACTGAGTGTGCCCCGCTGGTGTCCTGCAACCCGCTCAATGATACTCGCCGCGCCGGTTTCATTGGTGTTCCGTTCCCCTCCACCGATATTCGTGTGGTAGACCCGGAGACCGGTGAGGATATGCCCGATGGCGAAGAGGGGGAGCTGTGGGTGAAGGGCCCTCAGCGTTTTGCTGGCTATTGGAAGCGTGAGGACGAGACGGCAAAGACCATCACCCCTGATGGTTGGTTGCGTACCGGTGATATTGTGCGCCTGGACGAGGACTACTTCATCCAGATTGTGGACCGCATTAAGGAAGTTATTATTACCGGCGGTTTCAATGTCTCCCCGACGGAGGTTGAGGTCGCCCTCAAGCAGCATGATACGGTTGCTGATGCGGCGGTGGTGGGCATTCCGTTGCCTGCAGGTGGTGAGATGGTCGTTGCTGCTGTGATTGCCGCCCCGGGTCGAGTGGTGCAGGAGCATACTCTACGTGAGCACTGCTACTCGAAGGTGACCCGCTATAAGGTTCCGCGCCGCATCGTGGTCGTGGATGATCTGCCGCGTTCGATGCTGGGTAAGGTTCTGCGCCGTAAGGTGCGTGAGCAATTGATTGCTTCGGGCGAGTTCGATTAGTAGTACTGGTTGATTCCCCCCCCCCGGTCCGTAACAGGTGGGTAGGATGAACGCCGGCTTGGGTTTGTTTTGCCCGGGCCGGCGTTTTTGTGTACGGAGGATTGAGGAGCGGGTTTTAATGACGTTGCAATAATCAATCTGTGAAGAATTATGACAAAATATGACGACCTTGACGTTCTGTGTCTCATGAATAGAGCTCAACTTCCACACCCGCCCTTGTGCGTGCTGTAATTGTCCCATTATCATTCCCATCGGATGTGCTAGTACCAACGTGAGCACCCGGTGGAACGCATCATCATTCAACAGAAAGATTCATAGCCGTGAAGAAGTTTGCTGCTGCACTCGCAGTTGTCCCCATGGTCTTTGGTCTGGCAGCCTGCGGTTCTACCAACTCCTCCACTTCCTCCTCTTCCGAATCTAAGAAGGTCACCATCGGTGTGGTTGGCTCTGAGAAGTTCAACAAGACCCTGAAGGAAGAAGCTAAGAAGCAGGGTATCGACATTGAATTCAAGGAGTTCAGCGCTTACACCGAGCCGAACCCCGCACTGGACGCCGGTGACATCGACATGAACCGCTTCCAGCACATCGCGTACCTGTCCAACTACAACGTGAGCGCTAACAAGGACCTGCAGATTGTCGGCCCGACCGTGATTTACCCGATGGCTCTGTTCTCCAAGAAGCACTCCAGCCTGGCAGACATCCCCCAGGGCGGCGAGATCGTTATCCCGAACGACACCGTGAACGAAGCACGCGCGCTGAAGCTGCTGAAGACCAACGGTCTGGTTACCTTCAAGAACGCTGATGTTGACGCACCCACCATCGACGACGTGGACACCGCTAAATCCAAGGTGAAGGTCACCCCCGTCGACGCAACCCAGACCGTGGTCGGCATGGAATCTGCAGACGGTGCTGTTGTGAACAACGACTTCCTCAAGGATGCAGGCCTGAAGCCCGCAGACGCACTGGCTCAGGACGACCCCAAGACCGACCCCTCGGCAATCAAGTACGTGAACCTCTTCGTTGCTCAG
Source organism: Rothia sp. 110740021-2 (assembly GCF_054263775.1). Classification (NCBI taxonomy): domain Bacteria; kingdom Bacillati; phylum Actinomycetota; class Actinomycetes; order Micrococcales; family Micrococcaceae; genus Rothia; species Rothia sp. 110740021-2. The sequence continues at coordinate 227,641 of NZ_JBSZFE010000001.1, forward strand.
AAGGACAAGGCTGACGACGAGACCTACAAGAAGATTGTCGAAATCTTCCACACGAAGGCCGTCATGGACGTCGTCCAGGAAGAGACCCGCGGCACCGCTGTTGAGGTCAACGTGAGTACCGACGAGCTGCGTCAGTCCCTGGCTAACGAAGAAGCCAAGCTGCGCGCCAAGAAGTAATCTTCTAAATACACGCCTCCTCTAGGTATACGCAAAGGCGGTAAGTCTAAGCACCCGATGCGGGTCACGACAGGCTTACCGTCCTTTGCGTACCGGCGTTAAGGCCCTTTGACGCCCCAACCACGACATATAACGGATACAAACTTATGAGTGAACTGGTACAGAGCTTCGATGATGTCATCGAGCCCATGGTGGTTCTGGACGGAGTCTCCAAGGTCTTCGGCAGCGGCCCCAAGGCAGTAGTTGCTGTCGACAACGTCTCCCTCACCATTAACCGCGGTGAAATCTTTGCAATCATCGGCTACTCCGGTGCCGGTAAGTCCACCCTGGTCCGTCTCATCAACGGCCTGGAAACCACCACCAGCGGCACCCTGACCGTTGGCGGCTTTGAGATTTCCGGTAAGCGCGACTCCGAACTGCGCGAAGTACGCACCAATATCGGTATGATCTTCCAACAGTTCAACCTCATGAACTCCCGCACTGTGCTCGGTAACGTCGAGTTCCCGCTCAAGATTGCTGGCTGGTCTAAGAAGGACCGCCGCGAACGCGCCCTGGAGATGCTTGACTTCGTGGGTCTTGCCGACCGTGCAGGTCATTACCCGAACCAGCTTTCGGGTGGTCAGAAGCAGCGTGTGGGTATTGCTCGTGCGCTCGCGACCAGCCCCGCCCTGCTGCTGGCTGATGAGTCCACCAGCGCGCTGGATCCTGAAACCACCCATGAAGTGCTTGCACTATTGAAGAAGGTCAACCGTGAACTGGGTGTGACCGTTGTGGTCATTACCCACGAGATGGATGTGGTGTCCACTATTGCTGACCGTGTGGCTGTCATGGAGTCCGGCCGCGTGGTGGAGCAGGGCAACGTCTACGACGTCTTCTCCAACCCGCAGACCGATGTGGCAAAGCTGTTTGTTGCGACCACCGTCAAGCTCGCCCCCACCGGCAAGGAAGCGGCTGAGCTGCGCGCAAACCACAAGGGTTACCTCATCAACGTTGAAATCGTGGAGGGTAACCAGGAGCTCGGTAAGGTGCTGTCCTACCTGGGCGCCCGTAACGTCCGCTTCAATATTGTGGGCGGCGGTATTGAGACCCTGCAGGGTAAGGCGTACGGTACCCTCACCCTGGAACTTCTCGGCGAAATCACCAGCATTGATGCCGCCGTTGCCGAACTGAAGACCGTTGCCCGCGTGCAGGAGGTGCGCTAAATGTTTGCTACTACTCTTCCGCTGGCTGCGTCTAAGACGGACTGGTCCGAGTTCCTGCCCGAGAAGCTGCTCCCGGCTATCGGCGATACGTTCTACATGGTGTCTATCACCATGCTGTGCGCCGGTCTGGTCGGCCTGATTGTGGGTGCTCTGCTGTACACCACCCGTGCAGGTAATATCTTCCAGAACCGATTCGTGTACACGATCCTGAACATTCTGGTGAACGTGATTCGCCCGATTCCGTTCATTATTTTGATTGCGGCTCTGGGCCCGCTGACTAGTGCTGTGGTGGGTACCCGCCTGGGCGTGAACGCGGCGGTCTTTGCGATGAGCTTCGGTGCAGCATTCGCTATTGCTCGTATTGTGGAGCAGAATATGGTCTCCATTGATCCGGGTGTGATTGAGGCGGCTCGCGCGATGGGTGCTTCGAAGATGACCATCCTGTTTACCGTGATGATTCCGGAGGCGCTTGGCCCGCTGATCCTGGGTTACACCTTCCTCATTATCGGCGTGGTGGATATGTCCGCTATGGCCGGTTACGTGGGTGCTGGTGGTCTGGGTAAGATCGCGATTGTGGATGGCTACCAGCGCTTTAATGACGAGATTACCTGGGCTGTTGTGGCGATTATTATCGTCCTGGTTCAGCTGGTTCAGTTCATCGGTAACTCCCTGGCGAAGAAGGTTATGCGTCGATAAGCTTGTGCCCCTTGTAGGCCTTGTAGGTACTGTAGGTACGGCTGATACAGCATAGAAGACCCCCGGTCTGCTCCATAAGGAGCGGGCCGGGGGTCTTTCTTCATACCGGGGGAGGGGGTGCTAATTACTTAGCCCTGCGTTGCTTGAGACTGCTGCGTCGCTTCAAGCTTGGTGATTCAGGTGCGCACCAGCGGAAAAGCATACGCACGTAGGAAAGAAGAAGAGAGGTGGGTGAAAGCAACAGGGGAAGTGAAGACTGTTTACCGCTGTATCTGCGATAAGAACCTAGAAATGTGTAAGGCAGAGGAGCATCTGAAGCGCATTAAGACGACTTAGGATGCAAGTTTGCTGAGGAGAGAGAACGGGCTGGGAGCTTTAGCCGCTAAACACTATAGTTTGTAGTGGTGCAAATTATTATTGAATTATTACTAAAATAATCTTGACTCCCATTTTGCTAATTGATATCATAAAAGTATTCCGGCTCACATTAAACTAGAGATATCATCAACAGCTATTGTCGGAGCCTGTGTAGAAGGACGTGAAATCGCGTTCTACGCAGATTGGTGTATACCACCGCTGAAAGCAAAAGTTGAATAAATATCTGAGGTGATTAAGTTGGTCGACACTAGATACATACCGGTACCTGAATTATGTTTCGCAGGTTATTCTTTCTATTATTTTACATCTTCGCATGATTCAATGTTTTATAATGTTGCCGGTATTTTAATTCTTTGTGGATTTGTTGGGTACTCTGCATATCGTGCAAATAAGAACTACGTACAACCTGCGGCATCCTTCATAAAATCCGTATTTTTTATGTTGGCTGTGGTAATTTTACAAGTGTATTGGCTTGACCCTTTGGCTCAGGTTGTAGTTCTACTTATGAGTATCCTGTACGCTTTTGTTTTCTATAAGCAACAGCCGAAATAAGCATCCTTGGAGTTCTAAAACACCTAGCATCACGAGAACCTGCCAATGTTCAGGTTCTCGTGATGTTTTGTATTGGTACCGTTTAGTGACACTTTGGAAAAGTAGCGCTCCGCGAGAGTGCTGATGAAGTCAAAGGGCTACAAGAGCGGGTGCTAGAGAGGCAGCTGATAAGCATAAAAGACCCCCGGTCTGCTCCATAAGGAGCAGACCGGGGGTCTTTCTTTATGCTGCTACGAGGTGGGGCGGGTGCCACTTAGCCCTGCGCCGCCTCAGACTGCTGTGCCGCCTCAAGCTTGGCAATCCAGGTGCGTGCCGCCTCCCAGAGCTGTGGGTCGTTGAACGAATCGAAGCGCCCAAAACCGGCCGGTGCCTTTGCCGGGTCGGTGCCTTCCGGCACGTAAATCATGACCTTCGTACCGGCGTCACGTGCCGCCTGCGCGCCCGCGGGGGAGTCCTCGAACGCCAGCGCCTCGTGACCTTCAAAGCCGAGGCGACGTGCCGCCTCCAGGTACATATCTGGGGCGGGCTTACCGGCCGGAACGTCGTTGCTGCTGACCCAGGTGCGCACCAGCGGGGCGTAACCGTAGCTTTCCATCTTCAGGGTCAGAATGTTCGCGGTGGAGTTCGACGCCACCGCAACCGGCATGTGCTCGCTCAGGAAGCCCAGGAACTTCTGCGCACCCTCAATCAGGTCCACGCCGGAGCTGATGACCTCGTGCTCGGTGGTGAGCAGGTCCTTCATCACGCGTTCATGGTGTTCGGCGTACTCTGCGGAGGCGGTGTCCGGCTTCTGGCCGTTCTGCGCCTCGTAGGAGAGCAGTGCAAGCTCCTCGGCGACATCGGCTGCTGCCAGGCCGGTGAGGCGATGCTCCACCTCTTCGGTGAAGGGAACAGACCAGCGTGCGAAAAGCTCACGCTGCACATCGTTCCAGACGGTCTCGGAGTCGAGGAGGATGCCGTCGCAGTCGAAGATTGCGCAGCGGGGGAACCAATCGGAGGGTACTGTGTGTTCAAACATAATGTCAGTCTCTCACAGGGGTTTAGGCTATGGAAGCGGTGGCCCGGTGCGTGAGAAAACATGCGGGGTTGCGCCTCGCCCGCAGAACGGAAAACCAGATGAAGAAACCCTCCCGCCGCATCCAGAACGGATGCAACGGGAGGGCAGAAGCTAAAACAGTTTAGAGAGCGGACACCGGCTTATGAGTCACCTGACGCATAAACGGAATGGTCGCCAGCAGGCCCGCATAGACCAGCACCAGACCCAGCGCAATAGCGCCGAAGGTCAGACCGAACATCTTCGCCAGAATCTCACCGGGAAGACCCTGAGCCGCAATCAAAGCCGTCAGCGGCAGACCCAGCAGTGCAGAAATCACGCTGATGAGCACCAGCGGACCGAAGACCACGGTCAGGCGCGAAGCCTGCAGCAGCCTCGTGGGGGTACCCATCATATTCAGCGAAGAATACAGCGAAACACGCTCGTAAATGGCGGCGCTCTGGTTCAGCACTGCGGAGAGAGTGACCAGCAGGTACGAGAAGAACAGCATCATCAGCATGCCCTGAAAGATATCCTGCATGATGGTCATGAAAGGGCCGGCAGCAGGACCGGCTTCCTTTGCGTCTTTGCTCATCTCACCTGCCAGAATCAGGATGGGGCCGAAGAAGGTCACCAAGAAGGTCGACAGCGCCACACCCGAAACCTGACGCCACGCCCCGCGCGGGGATTCCAGCACCGCACGGTAACCCAGCAGAACCGACGCCTTCTGGGTCATGCGCACACGAATCTTCGCGTACGCCCACACGAGGAAAGTACCAATCAGGTCGATAGCAATCATCATCAGCACACCCGGCAACGCAATGAAAATCGCCAGGTTCTTCATTGCGCTATCGGCACCGCCGTTCTGGAAGGGCGAGAACATGCTGAAGCCTGTGGAGGTCGATGCCAGAATCATCACGGCAATAACCAAAACAACACCGATACCCAGGGCAATGTAGCCGGCGGATCCAGCCTTCGCACGGGTACGCACACCCAGCGGGCTGATACTAACCTTCGCCAGGCCGAAGAGGGAGCTGAGAGCCGCCAGGACCATACAGCCCAGGAAGCAGTAGAAAATCACGATCACCGGCAGGAGCATATTCTCAGCACCCAGCGGAACGTTCATGAAGTGCAAAGCGCCAAAGGGGAAAATCAGCACCAGGTAAAGCAACAGACCGATGATGAAACCCACAAGAGAGTACACCAGCGCGTCCGCAACAGACAGCCCCACAATCAGGGTCGTGGAGGCACCAATCAGACGCAGGGACGCCAGACGCTCATCACGGCGGCGGGCACTCAAACGAGCAGCCGAAGCGCCCAAGGTAAAGAGCGGAACAATCAGCACCAGAGCGGCAACCCACGCCAAACCCATGTAGAGCTTCTGAATGCCCATCAGGTTGATCATTTCGTGGTCAACGTTGGCGTGCTCAAGCCACGTACTCAGCGCTTGAACACCACCGGCAACCGTCAAAAACAGTGCCGAGGAGGCGGCAAAAGCCAGCACGGGAAGAATCGCCTGCGAACTCCATAGGGTTCGCTTGGCGAGTAGAGCATAGATTTGCATTATGCACCTGCCTGAGACTGAGCGCCGAAGCTCTGAGCGTGGTTCTGGGAAGCGGGAACACCGCCCTGGTTATTGCGCTGATCGCTCACAATCTGACCATCCTGCAGATACACCACCCGGGAGCACGCCGCCGCCACGTTCGGGTCGTGAGTAACCACCAGCAGAGTCTTACCCTGCTGCGGAATCATGGTCAGCAGCAGAGCCATCACCTCACGCGCGGTCTTCGAATCCAGCGCGCCGGTCGGCTCATCCGCGAAAGTCACGGGAGCACCGTTCACCTGGGAGCGAGCAATCGCCACACGCTGAGCCTGACCACCGGACATCTCACCCATACGGCGATCCAGCATCTGCCCCAGACCCAGACGGTTCAACAGATCAGCCGAAATGGAACGCGCCTGCTGGCGGGGAACACCGGCAATCATCGCGGCGAGGGAGACGTTCTCCTCCGCAGTTAGCTCGGGAACCAGCAGACCCTGCTGGAACACGAAACCAAACGAGTTAGCGCGCAGGGAGGTGCGCCCACGCTCGCTGAGGGACTCCACCGCCACCTGACCGGCTGGGCCATTAAACAGCACAGAACCGGCATCGAGCTTGATAATGCCCGAAAGCGCATGCAACAGGGTGGTCTTACCGGAACCGGAAGGACCCATAATCGCCACGGACTCGCCGGGGAAAATATCCAGGCTCACGTTACGCAGCACCGGGTTATTGCCGTACGACTTGTGCAGGTTACGTGCAGAAATAATCGCACCGCGCGCGAAGGGCGCCTGCTGCATCTGCTGAGGTGCCTGAGCCGGGTAGCCCTGCTGCCACTGATAGTAGCCTGCCTGACTCTGCTGGGTAGGCTGACCGGGCTGACCCTGCCGGGGATGACCTTGCTGAGCGGAATACTGACCGGCAGGCTGCGCCGCCTGCGGAGGGGTCATTGAGTACGGGTTCTGAGCCAGGAACTGCGGGTTCTGAGATTGAGGATTCTGGGTCATGACAACCTTTATTGGGTATGAACTAACGGAATTACACTTCTATCATCTCAGCTTCTTGGTGGCTTACCTCTCCGTCTGGAGGCTGAAAAATATGGGAAAACCCTGAAAAAATTCGCCCGACCGGGTGCTCAACCGCCCCGCAACTCATCCCGCAGTATGAGCACGCTTCAGCAAAAGGGATAAGCCGCGCACCCCTTGAACTGCACGGAGGCAGTGCCATACTAGAAGGATGACCGACGCACAGAACACCCCCATCATCACTCCGGTAGCTGACCCCGAGGCAGGAACCCGCATCATCTTCCTGCGCCACGGCCAGACCGACTGGAACATTGAACACCGCTTCCAGGGCGGCACCGACATCCCCCTCAACGACACCGGCAGGGAGCAGGTCCGCACCGCTATCGGTGCCCTGCAGCAGGCGGCAGCTGAGGGCACCACCGTGGACGCTATCGTCTCCTCGCATCTTTCCCGCGCTGTAGAAAGCGCCGAAATTGTAGCCGAAGGCCTGGGCATACCCTACCGCGGTGCCGTTGACGGCTTCCAGGAACGCTCCTTCGGCGACCTAGAGGGCCAAATTGCTACCCGCGAGCTGATTCTCGCCTCCCGTCAGTCCAATAACGCATACAACGTGGAACCGAAGAAGGACTTCCTTGCCCGTTCCTTGGCGGCGTTGAACCGCGTCCGCCGCGAATACGAGAGCCAGACCGTGGTAGTTGCCGCTCACGGCATGCTGATTGCTTTGACCATGACTGCCCTGTTGGAGGACCGTCACCCCGAACTGCTCAACGAGGACGGCATCTACCCGATTCCCGTGAACGCCTCCCTGACCGAGGTGCCCCTGCAGTACCTGGACGATGCAATCGACCGCCTGCTCGTGCAGCACCAGGAACCCGAGCTGAGCCCTGAAGAAGTTCCGGCGGGCGCCGAAAACACGACCCTTACCCTGATTCGCCACGGCCAAACCGACTGGAACAAGGCGAACCTGATGCAGGGCATCACCGATATTCCGCTCAACGACACTGGCCGTGAGCAGGCACGCACCACAGGCCAGAAGCTGGCCGATATGGGTCTGAAATTCACCGTGCTGGTGTCCTCTCCGCTGTCCCGCGCCCACGAGACGGCGCAGCTGGTCGGTGAGCACTTCGACCTGCAGGTGCACAAGACCTACCCCGAGCTGGTGGAACGCGCCTACGGTGCCGGTGAGGGCCTGGACATTCCCATCTCCGAACGCCGCGCCCCGGAACGCTACTACCTGAACGTGGAATCCGAGCGTGACGTGTACATTCGTGCCGTGCGTACCCTGCGCGGCATCGTGCGTGAACTCTCTGAAGCCTCGGGAGACCAGAAGATTATTGCCGTCAGCCACGGCAGCTTTATCCGCCGCGCTCTCTCCGCAGCCGCCGGTGAAGAGTGGACCGTGACCGTGCCGAATGCCGAACCGCTCACCATTGACGTGCCGGGCCTGTTTGCGTGGGACTCGACCAAGCAGTTCGATGAGGCGGGTCGCCTTGTTTGGTAACGGACAACCCGGTAGCGGTTGCTCCGGAGCTCGCGTGTGGCAGCTGATTCTCTGGCCCGTCACGGCGCTGTACTGCGCGGTGGTGGCGAGTATTGTGTTCGCGCCCGTGCACGTGGACGATAACGAGATGGGCGGCCGCATGGTGCAGTTTTTGGATACCGGCCACGCCGAAGGCTGGCTACCCGCGTTCATCACCTATTCGAGCATCGAGCAGCTCTCGAACGTCATAATGTTCATTCCGGGCGGTTTTCTCTTTGCCCTGCTGCTCAAACCGAAGGCACGCCCCCATGTGCTGTACTTGGGGTTCCTGGTCAGCGCCTGCATTGAGACGATTCAGAGTTTCATGCCGGATCGTACAGGTGACGCGGTGGATGTGCTGATGAATGGTTTGGGTGCCCTGCTGGGCGCGGCGGGTGCTTTGGGTGTGCATCGTTGGCGTCGTGTGCGTCGCGAACGTCAAGGTAAGTAAGGTGCTGCACTCGGTGGAGGCGCTGGTTTTGAGGGTTCTTGGGGCCTGCGCCTCCACTTTTTGCCTTGTTAGGGCGCTGTGTAGGGTTTAACACTGTGCGGATGGTGGGGGAGTGAGAAAACCCAACAATTTATTAGGTCAAACAGACATAAACAGGCGGTGACCTCCGATATAGTGTGGTTTCGGTAGGGAACATTCGGGTAATATTCTGGTAAATACAGCGTTTTGTATTGACTCGCCCACAAAAACCCACATAAAATCAAGTATTACCCTCACGTGTTTTGCTGGCTCACTGAAACCATGTCTCTCATGGCCATATAAGCCGAGCAGAATGCAGAAAAGAACGCACAGATTTCCTCCCACTAGCCCAAAGGAACACCAGAGTTATGTTCGCAGAAGAACGCCGTGCCGAAATTGCAAAGCTTGTTGCCTCCGCACGTCGTGTCAACGGCGCTGACCTTGCGCGTCGTTACGATGTGACCATGGAGACCGTGCGTCGTGACCTCGCCGCACTGGAAGAGGCAGGTAAGCTCCGCCGCGTCCACGGTGGTGCGGTCACCATTGAGCAGTCCACCTCCCTGGAGTCCTCCATCTCCTCCCGACAGGGCATGAACACCCCCGAGAAGCGCCGCATCGCCACCAAGGCATACCAGATGTTGCGCGACTCCGAGGCAGGCTCCATCGTCCTGGACGCAGGCTCCACCATCGAAATTCTTGCCGACCACATCGGAGCCGAGAACTTCAGCCTCAAGACTGGCAACGACCGCATCATCATCACCCACGCACTGCACATTGCAGTCAAGCTCGCCGAAGCCGAGGGCGTTACCCTTGAACTGGTTGGCGGCCAGCTGCGCAAGATGACCTGGGCTGCTGTTGGTGCACGCGCCGCAGAGCACTTCGGTACCATGCGCCCCGATATTGCTTTCATCGGTGCCAACGGCATTGAAGCCCACTTCGGCATCTCCACCCCCGGCATGAACGAAGCCATCGTCAAGACCGCAATTTGTAAGGCAGCCCGCCGTGTGGTTTTGCTTTGTGACTCCGCGAAGTTCGGTCAGGAATCCCTGGTCCGCTTCGCTGGATTTGAGGATATTGACACCCTCATTACTGATCGCGAGCCCGAAGGTGCCCTTCGCCAGGCACTCGAGGCCGCAAATGTTGAGATAGTGATTGCCTAATGATTATTACTCTGACCGCCAACCCCAGCCTGGACCGCACCATTGAACTTGGTACACCCCTGGCTCACGGTGCCGTGCAGCGTGCTGTCGGTGCCGTACAGGATCCCGGTGGTAAGGGCGTGAATATTTCCCGCGCTCTGCAGGTTTCCGGTGTGTCGACCCTCGCCATTGTGCCCGGTGAAGCCAGCGACCCGGTGCTGACCGCACTGCAGGCTGTGGACGTCGAGTTCACTAACCTGCCCACCGGTGAGCCGATTCGCTCAAACATCACCGTGGTTGATCCGGATGGTACCACCACCAAACTGAATGCCCCCGGCACTGTTTTTGATGCCGAACTGCGTCAGAAGCTGGACGAGCTGGTAGTTGAGCGTTCCAAGGGTGCCGACTGGGTGGTTCTGGCTGGTTCGTTACCTCCGGGTCTGGAGCCGACCTACTACTCCGAGCTGGTGGCGGCACTGCGCGCCTCCGGCTACGAGGGCAAGATTGCTATTGATACCTCTGAAGCGCCGCTGATTGCGACCGTTGCCGGTGAGCATAAGCCGACCCTGATTAAGCCCAACTCGGAGGAGCTGGCTCAGTTGACCGGTAGCGATAACTGGGAGGAGCTGGAGGCCAGCCCCGAGCTGACCGCCCGCACCGCCCAGAAGCTACTCGGCGACGGCATCGAATATGTGCTTGCCACCCTCGGTGGCGGCGGTGCCGTGCTGGTCACTGAGCAGGGTATCTGGCACGCTGTGCACGAGCCGATTCAGGTTCGTAGCACTGTGGGTGCCGGTGACTCGTCGCTGTCCGGTTTCTTGATTGCTCACACTCGTGGTGAGGATGCCCCCGGTTGCCTGGTTCAGGCGGTAGCTCACGGTTCGGCTGCTGCTGCCCTGCCCGGTACCCGTATGCCTTCGCTAGAGCAGACCGCTCCTGAGAAGGTTAGTGTTCGTCAGTTGCAGCTCTAATTCGGGCTGTTTTCACACCTCCAGCTTTCATTCTCAGAAGGGAATATAAGCTGCGGTGCTGCCTAAACAGCCACACACATACGAACACAACACACTGCACACACTTTGAACCCATATAGGGGAGAAACCCCGCACCACTGAGCGAATCCCCGCACCAACACATACCCGAGGAGGGAATATGTCTGATCTGATTACCGCAGATCTCGTCCTGTTGGACGAGAATCTCGGTGAGACCCGATTCGACGTAATTGCCAAGCTTGCCCAGGCAGTCGTAAACGCTGGACGCGCTACCGACTTCGAGCAGCTCTACGCGGCTGCCGAGGCACGCGAATCCAAGACCGACACCGGCATCCCCGGTGGTATTGCGATTCCGCACTGCCGTAGCGCTGCCGTCACCGAGCCGACCCTGGCGATGGCACGCCCCAACCCGGCAGTTTCCTTCGGCGCAAAGGACGGCCCCGCCGACCTGATTTTCTTCATCGCTGCACCCGACGGCGCTGACCAGGCTCACCTGAAACTGCTCTCCACCCTGGCACGTTCCCTGATGAAGAAGAGCTTCACCGCGTCCTTGCGTGAAGCCTCCTCGGCTGAAGAGATTGTTGAGCTGGTCAACGGTGCGCTCGGCGTAGGCGAGAAGAAGGCAGAAGCTAAGCCCCCCGAGGCTGCCCCCGCCGCTTCCGCTCAGGAACCCCCCGCTGCTTCGGCTCCGGTGAAGAAGATTGTTGCTGTGACTGCATGCCCCACCGGTATCGCCCACACCTACATGGCTGCGGACGCCCTCAAGTACGCTGCTGAAGAGCTCGGCTACGATCTGAAGGTTGAGACCCAGGGCTCCTCGGGTAATGAGAAGCTGACCCAGGCTGATATTGACGCCGCAGACGCCGTGATTTTTGCGGTGTCTGTGAACGTGCGTGAGCGTAACCGCTTCGCGGGTAAGCCCTTTGTCGAGTCTGCCGTCAAGCGCGGTATTGACGAGCCTAAGGAAATGATTGCGGAGGCTCTAGCTGAGGCTGAGAACCCCAACGGTGCACGCGTTGTTGCTGCCACATCCAGCGGTGAGGACAGCCCAGGCGCTACCGAAGGCGCTTGGGGCTCGCGCATCTACAAGGCCGTAATGACCGGTATCTCCTACATGATTCCGTTCGTTGCTGCCGGTGGTATTCTGGTCGCCCTGGGCTTCGTTTTCGAGGCAATTACTATGCCGAATCTCGGCGATGTGAACACCAAGGCAATTCTCGATTCGGCAACCCTGTTCAACCTCGGTGATGTGCACTGGACCCTGTACCTGGGTGCTGTTCTGCAGACCATCGGTGGTTTCGGTCTGAGCCTGATGGTTCCGGCTCTTGCCGCGTACATTGCGTACGGTTTGGCTCAGCGTCCCGGTATCGCTCCGGGTTTCATTGCCGGTTCGGTGGCTCTTGCGGTGAACGCGGGCTTCCTTGGCGGTATTGTTGGCGGTATTCTCGCCGGTCTGATTGCGTACGCTCTGGGCACCCTGAAGCTGCCTCGCTGGCTTGGCTCGATGATGCCCGTGGTCATCACCCCGCTGGTAACTTCTCTGGTTGCCGGCCTGGCGATGTACCTGCTGCTCGGTGCGCCTCTGGCTTGGGTTATGACCACCCTGCAGGATTGGCTGACCTCCATGTCTGGCGGTTCTGCTCTGCTGCTGGGTCTGATTCTGGGCGCCATGATGGCTTCTGACCTGGGCGGCCCCATCAACAAGGCTGCTTACCTATTCGCAACCGCTGGCCTGTCCTCGGGGGCGACTGTGAACCAGGAAATCATGGCTGCTGTCATTATCTCCGGTATGGTTCCGCCGCTGGCTATGGCTCTGGCAACCACTCTGCGCCCCAAGCTGTTCAACGAGAACGAGCGTGAGAACGGTAAGGCTGCGTGGCTGCTGGGTGCATCCTTCATCTCTGAGGGTGCTATTCCCTTCGCTTCGGCTGACCCGGCTCGCGTGATTCCTTCGACCATTGTTGGTGGCGCTATCGCCGGTGCAATCTCCATGGGTGCGCACGTGGCTTCTCCGGCTCCGCACGGTGGTATTTGGATTATTGGTCTGGCGCAGAACCCGCTGATGTTCCTGGTGGCTGTTGCTGCCGGTACCATTGTTTCGGCGTTGCTGTACGTGGTATTGAAGTCCCTGGGTGCCCGCTCTAAGGCATCCGTGTAAAGGCCGTATAACCTCACCTTGCATTTGATCGTCTGTTTGCGGGCGTGAGTGTGAAAAAACACGTTACACTGTAGACAAACCACAGATAGGACATGAACTCTATGACTACCTACAAGGGCGTCGGCGTATATGCCGGCCGCATTATTGGCCCCGTTCTTCAGATGCCTAAGCCCATCGAGGAACCCAAGGATGGTCTGCGTCTGAGCGGTGAGACCGCTGAGGCTGCGGCACAGCGCATCAAGGACGCATCGGTCCGCGTCAAGGAAGACCTGCTGGCTCGCGCAGAGAATGCAGGCCGTGACGGTAAGGCTGTTCTGAAGTCCACCTCTCAGATGGCTACCGACCGTGCACTCATCAAGAGCGCTATCAAGCTAGTTGAGGCTCAGGAGATGGCTCCCGAGCGCGCAATCTGGGAGGCCGCAACCTCCTTCGCAGACCAGATGGCTGCCCTGGGCGGCTACATGGCTGAGCGCGTTACCGACATCCACGACGTGCGTGCCCGCATCGTTGCTGAGCTGACCGGCCAGCAGGCTCCCGGCATCCCCGTTTCTGACGAGCCGTTCATCCTGGCTGCTATTGACCTGGCACCGGCTGATACCGCGACTCTGGACCCCGAGAAGGTTATTGCACTGATTACCTCTGACGGTGGACCGCAGGCACACACCGCTATTCTGGCTCGCGGCTTGGGCCTGCCCGCTATTGTGGCTGCTAAGGGCGTGACCGACATTGCTGACGGCACCATCGTCTACGTGGACTCCAACGAAGGCATCGTTGACACCGAGCCCACCGACGCTGACCGCGAAGCAGCAATCAAGTACGCAAACCGCAAGCCCGTCGCTGACTTCGACGGTCAGGGTGTGCTGGCTGACGGCACCCGCGTTGAGCTCTACGCAAACGTTGGTGACGGCAAGTCCGCTGAGAAGGCTGCAAGCCTGAAGGCTGAGGGAGTTGGCCTGCTCCGCACCGAGTTTGGCTTCCTGGGCCACGACGCTGAGCCTTCCATCGAGACTCAGGCTAAGACCTACAAGTCCGTGTTTGACGCATTCCCCGGCAAGCACATTGTGGTTCGTACCCTGGACGCTGGCGCTGACAAGCCCCTACCGTTCCTGAACGTGAACCCCGAAGAGAACCCCGCACTGGGTGTTCGTGGTTTCCGTACCGACTGGACCGTTCCGGGCGTTCTGACTCGCCAGCTGGAGGCTATTAAGGCTGCTTCGGAGAACTCCGACGCTGATATCTGGGTTATGGCTCCGATGATTTCGACCACTTCGGAGGCGCGAAACTTCGCGAACATGCTCAAGGAGATTGGCCTGCCCGTTCACGGTGTGATGGTTGAGACCCCCGCAGCTGTGATGAACGCTGAGGCTATCCTGGGCGAGGTCGACTTCGTGTCCATCGGTACCAACGACCTGACCCAGTACACCATGGCGGCTGACCGTCTGCTGGGCGACCTGGCGCACCTGAACAACCCCTGGCAGCCTGCAGTGCTGAAGATGATTAAGATGACCGTTGAGGGTGCTCAGCGTGCATCGGTCACCGCGGGTAAGAAGAAGTACGTGAGCGTCTGTGGTGAGGCTGCGGCTGACCCGGCTCTGGCTGTTGTTCTGATTGGTTTGGGTGTTGACACTCTGTCCATGAATGCTGGCGCTATCCCCGCTGTGGCTGCGGTTCTGAAGTCTGTGACCAAGGAGAAGGCACAGCAGATTGCGGCTATCGCTCTGCAGCAGATTTCTTCTGCTGAGGCGAAGGAGAGCGCACGTAAGGCTCTGCCGATTCTGGACGAGCTGGGCCTCTAAGCCTTAAAACGATTCCGTGTTCTGCCTACCGCCCCTCGACGGGGTGTGGAGGTAGTGTCCGGATCCGTAAAAATGCCGGGTGCAGGGTCTTATTTTTGCATCCGGCATTTTTGTACTTGTTAGCGTATGGCTGAACGGTACAATTTATAGAGTAAGGGCGGGTCCTGAAGCGCCCCGTTCATTTAGAATAGGTACTGATATATTTTCAGTTCCTTAATCAAAGGAGAAACATAATGGCAGAGCGCGAAGCCACTATTGCAAGCCGTGTTGGCCTGCACGCACGTCCGGCAGCTATCTTCGCTGAGGCAGCTGGCGACCTCCCCGTTGAGGTGACCATTGCTGCTAAGGGTGAGCCCGCAGATGAGGCTATGGACGCTGCATCGATTCTGTCCCTGATGTCCCTGGGCGCAAAGCACGGCGACGTTGTTGTCCTGCGCGCTGAGGGCGAAGGTGCTGAAGAGGCTCTGGACTCGCTGGTTAAGATCCTCGAGACCGACCACGACGCTGAGTAATTGACTCTCGCCTCTGAGGTGAACCCTAAGCGGTGCACTTCGGAGGCTGTGAAGGCTACAGCCTTAAAGCGTGAATATCCCGTCACTTCGGTGGCGGGATATTTCTTTATTTTATTATGAATAATTCGTGTTTTATTGAGTTATGAGTGAAGGTACATGGAAGATATTTCTTTGTATAAATCTTAATGTACATATAATATTTATTTTTCCTTGAAAATATCTCCCAAAATATTTTCTGTATGCTAGAAACCTATATTTCTCTCCAGTGCAACGAAGCTATCTATTGTAGATATCGTAGAGCGCTTTTTTGCTCATATAACCGCTGGATAGAAAAGCGATATTTCTGTTTGCCAGTGCTACCACAGAATCCTGCCCTTGTTAGACTAAATAGGCACTGTCTATCTGGGAGGGACATTGGCAGAATCGAGGAACACCCCCGCGAACTCCACATCGCGGGAAGCTTCGCATGCAGGCGAAGCAAACACTGCCGCGACGGAAGGAAGCGAGCAGAATACTACCGAAGGCTACATTGCCGGTAAGCGCGGTTTTCCCCTGGTTTCACTAGACCAGGTCACCGACGAGAAATTACGCCGTGTATTGGCTCGGCAGACCCCCTCTGCGAAAACTCAGGAGGGTACCGTCGCAGCAGAAGCTGTCAGCGAAGTACTCCAAGAAGTAGCTGCGGACATGGGCATCCCCGCGCAGGAGGTAGAGCCCGCCAGCGACCCCGAGCCGAGCTCTAACAGTCACGGTGCACGCACCGTTATTGATCCCTCCCTCATACCTGTGGACGACCTGGACGCATACCGTGAGGACCCGCACCCCACCACTTCAAGCAATATGGTGACTGAGGCGGCGCTGACTCGGCCCTCCCAACCGGTACCTATGACTGGCATGATTCCGCAGGTGCCGAACTCTCACGCAGCCCGACGCTACGGTGCGGAACCTACCGCCGTGCCGAAAACTGGACCTGTCTCAATGTCCACCACCTCCGTACCGCTGGTCAACGGTGGCTCTCGCGGCCTGTTTGGGCGCGGTAGTGGTGGCCGTTGGGGTTCGCGTCGCCTCCGCTCCTTCGTGCGCGCTGAGGAGGCTGCACCGGCTGCCCCGCGCGGTGCTCAGCGGATTGCTCAGCGTCAGTTTGTGCCGACTATTCGTACCGAAGACCATGAGCGTCGTGAGGCATTCCGCCGCGAGAAGGAATACGCTCGTGACACGCTGAACTTCACCTTGCGCCTGGCAGAGGCGATGTTCCACTATGGCGCGGATGCTATGGATGTTGACTCGGCGATTATTGCGGTTTCTTCGGCGTATGGTTTGGACTCGGTTGAAGTGGATATTACAAACCAGTCGGTGACCATCAACTATACGTCGGACCCCGATATTTACATGGAGTCCCGCATCGCTAAGCGCAATGTGAACGCTGAGGAGCGCTTCACCCACACTTTGGTGCGTGTGGTGCGTTCCTCTACGGAGAACTATGAGGCACTTTCTGAGGTGTACGGACTGATTTACAAGATCACTCGCGGCGGTATGACCCTGGAAATGGCTGATTTGAAGCTGAACCAGATTACGCACCGCCCTAAGCCGTTCCCGCCTCTGGTGGTGTGGCTAGCGAATCTAGCGTGTGCTGGAACCCTGACAGCGGCGCTGGGGGCGAGTTTTGCGACGGCGTTGAGCGCTGCGATTATCTTTATTCCCGTGTATCTGCTGATTCAGTGGTTGAGTTCGATTGGTATTCCGGTCTTCTTCCGCATGGCTGCTAGTGCAGGTCTGATGACTTTCTTGGCGATTTGGCTGGGCGGTGAAGGGTCCATTCTTTCGGTGCTTCAGCGTCAAGGAGAGGCGATTTCGGCACCTCTGGTGGTGGCTGCGGGCATGATTATGTTCTTGCCGACTCCTCGTCTGGTGGGTGCCGTGCAGGATGCGATCAATGGCTTCCCGGTGACGGCTGCGGGCCGTTTTGTATCGACGGGTATGAGCTTTTTGGGCCTGGTGGTTGGTATTGCCACCGCGGTGAGTGCGATTAATATTTTCAACGGACCGACCCTGGATATTGAGCAGCTGCGTTTTGAGCCGACGACCCCGCTGGTGGCGTCTTTCTTCTTCCTGGTAGCGATTGCAACTTTTGCAATTACCTTGCAGACGAAACTGGTGAAGGTCGGTTGGCTGATGGTCATTACGGGTTGCGGTTTGGCGGCGTATTACGGCTACGAGATGTTTGCCGGTCCGAGTACTGGTCGTGGTCCGACGGCGTGTGCGGCGGTTGTGATTGGTGCGTTGAGCACGTATTTTGCCTACCGTCTGCATGTGCCTCAGGCAATTTTCTCGATTCCGGCGATTACGTTCTTGCTGCCGGGTCTGTCGTTCTTCCGTGGTATGTATTTGTTGACGGTTGAGACGGATGTGATTCTGGGTCTACAGAATATGATTACGGCGGTTTCAATTGTTGTGGCGATGGCTTCGGGTGTTGCCTTGGGCAATTACACGATGCAGTATGCGCTACAGCATTTTATGACTCCGCGGAATGTGGAGCCGGCAAATTCTTAACCTTATTTTCAAGGGTATATAGTCAATATTGCATATATTGGATGTAGCGAAGGGGCGGTAGCATACGAGTTCAACTCACATGCTACCGCCCCTTCGCTACATCCATTGCGTCAGTTCTTACGCTGGATCTTTTACTGTGCCTAGCGAGCCGTCCTAGTGGACTGTCCAATCCACCGGCTCCGCACCCTGCTGCACCAGCAAAGAATTTACGGTTGAAAACGGGCGCGAACCAAAGAAACCACGATGAGCAGACAGCGGCGAAGGATGCGTCGACTCCACGCTCGGGTACGGCTGCAGCATGGGTGCGCACTTGCGCGCATCCGCGCCCCACAGTAGACCCACCAGTGGCTGGTTACGCGCCACCAACGCGCTGATAGCGCACTCGGTGATCTCCTCCCAACCCTTGCCGCGGTGCGAACCCGCATCAGACTCGCGCACCGTCAAAACCCTGTTGAGCAGCATGACACCCTCATTAGCCCAACAGGACAGGTCACCGTGATCAGCCGGGGCGATACCCAAATCATCCTGCAGCTCCTTGTAAATATTATTCAGCGAACGAGGCAGAGGCATACCACGGTGCACAGAGAACGACAGACCCATCGCATTACCCGGAGTGGGGTAGGGGTCCTGACCAATAATAAGGACCTTCACCCCGCTCATCGGGCGGCGGAACGCATTGAAAATATCGGTAGCAGGTGGGAAAGTACGGTACCCCGCCGCGTGCTCCTCACGCAGGAAAGCGCCCATGGCGTGAATCTGCTCTTGGACGGGGGCGAGTGCTGCCGCCCAATCCTCGCTCATAATGCTGCTGAGGGGCTGGTTCATGAATCTCCTGAGGCTGATGCGACCCTGACGGTAACGGGAGGGGTGCGGGATGAATGCTTCTCCTCTAGACTGAGGCTTTCTCTAGACTGAGGCTTTCTCTAGGCTAGGGTTCTCTTCTAGACTGAGGTTCTCTTCTAGACTAGGGGATGACGAATACATACGCTAGAGACGCCCGCCGTGGCAGGTGAGCTACAGACAGGAGGGAATGTGTCAGAACAGGAACGTACTGAAACCGTGCAGAGCCAGGCGGAAGTAGAAAACCAGTCGGAACTGCAGAACCAACCCGGCGGCCTGAGCCCGGTGGAGCGCCGCATCCTTGATGTGGAGCGCCGCCGCTTCAAGCACCAGGGCTCAAAAGAGAAGGCGATTATCGCCGCCGGATTTACCCCGATTGCATACTATCAGCGCCTGAACGTGATGCTCGATGATGAGCGGGTATGCACCGCAGCGCCGCAGATTATCGATGTTCTGCGTGCCCGCCGAGACGCTGACTAGGGGTTTGAATTGGGGGAGCTGTGAGAGCTTTCCACCTCCTGCTTTCAGATACCGTACACCTTAAGTTCAACCAGAGATTAAACACTGTGCGGTGTCTGCCTCTTTCACAGCCGGTTGCGAGGCGTTCACGTTGGTTCTCGCTAGTTGAGCCGGTACTCTAGGTACTAGAACACCAAGACCGTACCTTCTGCAGCTGCGACTGCGCGCGCGGTAGGGCGGTACGGTACCAGCCGGTAAACAGAGACCCGTGAAATGAGGATAAATGAGCTACCCCCGCGACGAATTTGATGAGGTAGACGAAAATACCGCCCGCCGCGGAACCTACCGCGCGGTCAATGCTGACCCGGCAAAGAGCCTCAAGGGCGCTATCCCCCTGGTAGCTGCAGGTGCAGTTGGTCTGCTCATCGGCGGCGCGATGTACGTGTACGCGCCGCGCACCGCCTCCCCGCAGTACTCGGCATCCGCCGCGAAGAGTAGCTCCGCCTCCGCAAGAGCATCGGCGTCCTCCGCGCCGGCTAACGCTTCCGCATCGGCAAGCGCTACGAAGACCGGTCTGGCTGAGTCCATCTCTGTGGCAGTCTACAATGCGGCGGCTCCGGCGGGTAGCGCATCTGGTGCGGCGGCTCTGCTGACCGGTTACACCATCAGCGAGACGGCAAACTACACGGGTGTGGCACCGGCAACCAGCGTGGTCTACTACGCTGAGGGATACCAGTCGCAGGCGCAGAGTATCGCCTCGAAGCTGGGCATTACTCAGGTGCGTCAGGCAACCTCCGATGTCCAGATGGGCAACCACGAGGTCATCGTAATTCTGTCGTCGGACTACACCGGCTCTGCTACTGCATCGGAATAGGTTCAGGCGGTTGCCCGGGTGAGTCTAAGCCCGCGCCCCACTGTTTCTGCTATAACGACTTCTGCTCAACCCCATCCGCGCAATTCCACTGATGCGCCGGGTGGGGTTGATGCTTTTAACGCCCCTCATGTACTCCCGGCGGGCGCACCATTAATGCCCCTGTAGGCGGGCTTGATGAGCGCAGATTAAGCACTGGGCGATTAACCCTTCAACCTTGGGCTTAAACGTTTGCTCCATGCCGGCGCGGGTGCCACAATTGATGTAGCATTCGGGTGCTTTATGCCCTACTTTGCCCGCGCTTCCGTAACGCGGGCGTTGTGGAGGGGAAACCACCCGATTTAGATGTACCGCACCCGCAGGGGTGAAGGAAAAATCCGATCGTCCAGGAGGACACTTATGGCAAAGCTCATTGCTTTTGACGAAGAGGCACGCCGCGGCCTTGAGCGCGGTTTGAACACCCTCGCCGATGCAGTGAAGGTGACCCTTGGCCCCCGCGGCCGCAACGTTGTGCTGGAGAAGGCGTGGGGCGCCCCCACCATCACCAACGACGGTGTCTCGATCGCGAAGGAAATCGAGCTGGAGGATCCGTACGAGAAGATTGGTGCGGAGCTCGTTAAGGAAGTTGCTAAGAAGACTGACGACATCGCAGGTGACGGTACCACCACCGCTACCGTTCTGGCTCAGGCACTGGTTCGCGAGGGCCTGCGCAACGTGGCTGCTGGCGCTGACCCGCTGAGCCTCAAGCGCGGCATTGAGAAGGCTGTTGAGGCTGTGACCGAGGCTCTGCTCTCCTCCGCGAAGGAAGTTGAGACTGAGGAAGAGATCGCTGCAACCGCATCTATTTCCGCTGGCGACGCTGAGATTGGCAAGCTCATTGCTGAGGCAATGGAGAAGGTCGGCAAGGAAGGCGTCATCACCGTTGAGGACTCCAACACTTTCGGTCTGCACCTTGAACTGACTGAGGGTATGCGCTTCGACAAGGGCTTCCTATCCGGTTACTTTGTGACCGACCCGGAGCGTCAGGAAGCAGTCCTGGAGGACCCCTACATCCTGGTTGTGAACCAGAAGATTTCGAATGTTAAGGACCTTGTCCCCGTCCTGGAGAAGGTCATGCAGTCCGGCAAGCCGCTGCTGATCGTTGCTGAGGACGTTGAGGGTGAGGCTCTGGCTCTGCTGGTGCTGAACAAGATGCGGGGCTCCATCAAGTCTGTTGCTGTGAAGGCTCCGGGCTTCGGTGACCGCCGTAAGGCTCAGATGGCTGATATCGCTATCCTGACCGGCGGCCAGGTCATTACCGAAGAGGTTGGTCTGTCCCTGGACGCAGCAACCCTGGATATGCTCGGTTCCGCTCGCAAGGTCGTTGTGACCAAGGACGAGACCACCATCATCGAGGGTGCAGGCGACGCAGCAGCTATCGAGGGTCGCGTTGCTCAGATTCGCGCAGAGATCGCTAACTCCGACTCCGACTACGACCGTGAGAAGCTGCAGGAGCGCCTGGCTAAGCTCGCCGGTGGCGTTGCTGTGCTGAAGGCTGGTGCCGCAACTGAGGTTGAGCTGAAGGAGCGCAAGCACCGCATTGAGGATGCTGTGCGTAACGCTAAGGCTGCTGTTGAGGAGGGTATCGTCCCCGGTGGTGGCGTTGCTCTGATTCAGGCTGGCGTGAAGGTCTTCGACAAGCTGGAGCTGACCGGTGACGAGGCTACCGGCGCAAACATTGTGCGCGTAGCTATTGATGCACCGCTGAAGCAGATCGCTGCTAACGCTGGCCTGGAGCCGGGCGTTGTGGTTGACCGCGTTCGTTCCCTGCCTGCTGGTACCGGCCTGAACGCTGCGACCGGCGAGTACGAGGACCTGATGGCTGCTGGTATTGCTGACCCGGTGAAGGTGACCCGTTCGGCTCTGCAGAACGCTGCGTCGATTGCTGGTCTGTTCCTGACCACTGAGGCTGTTGTTGCGAACAAGCCGGAGCCCGCTGGTGCTGCTGCTCCCGGTGCGGACGCAATGGGCGGCATGATGTAATAACTTTTTGTCCCTGATGGGGCAAAAAGTTATGGAATCCGAAGGGTCCGAAGTGGCCTTCGGCGGTGACCTAACGCTGGTACTTTAGCCGGCACAGGTCCACGCATCCGTACGAGGCGGGGGTGGCTACCCATGAGGGGTGGCCGCCCCCGCTTTTGTGTGCCCATGCGTCCTGTCCCGGCGACGGAGGCGGTAGAATGGCTCCTTATGGAATGCGTCTATTACCGTGAGAGTCTTTGCCGCTCCTGCACCAACATCGAAACCCTGTACCCCGCGCAGGTGCAGGTGAAGCAGGAGCACGCCCGCGCCCTGCTCGCTAACTACCCGCAGTTGCAGTGGCTGGACCCGGTGACCAGCGCGGAGGCGGGCTTCCGCAACAAGGCGAAGCTCGTGGTGGGTGGTTCGGCGAAGAACCCGACCCTGGGCATCGTGGATTACCGTACGGGCACCTCCACTGATCTTGGAGAATGCCCGCTCTATATGGAGCCGATTCAGGCCGCTATTCCGGTGCTGCGTGAGCTGATTCAGCGCGCGGACCTGACCCCCTATGACATTCCGAACCGTCGCGGTGAGCTGAAGAATATTCTGGTGACTGCTTCGGCGGCGGGTGAGCTGATGGTGCGTTTCGTGCTGCGTTCAAAGAAGCTGCTGGTGCCGATTCGCCGCCAGATGGACTGGATGCATGAGCAGCTGCCGAACCTGGCGGTGCTGTCGGTGAACCTGCTGCGTGAACCGGTGGCGCGCGTTGAGGGTGATGAGGAGATTATTCTCTCGGAGCGTCAGACCCTGCCGATGCAGGTGAATGACCTGACTTTGCATTTGCGTCCGCAGAGCTTCTTCCAGACGAACACGAAGGTTGCTGAGGCGATGTATGCGCAGGGCCGCGAGTGGGTGCGTGAGGTGGCTCCGCGCTCGCTGTGGGACCTGTACTGCGGTGTGGGTGGTTTTGCCTTGCATGCCGCTTCGGTGATGGACGGCGGTTCTGTGACAGGCATTGAGATTAGTGCGGAGGCGGTCGCTTCGGCACAGCGCACGGTCGCTGAGTACGGCC
Organism: Rothia sp. 110740021-2; assembly: GCF_054263775.1. Classification (NCBI taxonomy): domain Bacteria; kingdom Bacillati; phylum Actinomycetota; class Actinomycetes; order Micrococcales; family Micrococcaceae; genus Rothia; species Rothia sp. 110740021-2. The sequence goes on from NZ_JBSZFE010000001.1 coordinate 250,619, forward strand.
TGGAGGGCGTGAGTTTTTCGGCTCAGGATGCGCCGAAGTTCGCGGTGTCTTCGGGCACGGTGCCGCAGATGCTGGTGGTGAACCCGCCGCGTCGCGGTATTGGTGAGAGCTTGTGCGCTTGGGTTAAGGGTTCGGGTATTGACCGTGTGGTGTATTCGAGCTGTAACGCGGTGACTTTGGCGAAGGATCTGGAGTGTATGCCCTCGTATGCGCCGGTGCAGGGCCGTGTGTTGGATATGTTCCCGCATACGGACCACTATGAGGTAATGGTGCTGCTACAGAAGCAGTAGCGGCTTATAGACGTGTAGGCGGTGGCGTCTCGGATGGTTGTGTCCGAGGCACCACCGCCTTTTCGTGCCTGCTGTTGGGGCGAGGTTTAGCTCTCCGCTCTTAATTCTGCGCGGCAAGAATACCCGCCGCGTAGGCTGCCTGGCCTACGTGCTGGGCCGCGTCGTCAATCAGGCTGACCAGGCGCACACCGCGAGTTACCGGCGGAGTCCACGAAAGGTCAATAATCTCGCTCAAATCAGCCTCGCTCAGCCTATGTGCGTAGTCGGCGAGCGCTTCGCCGGTTGCCACAAGGTATTCCACCATCAGCGTAGAATTTTCAACCACGATGGAGCGTGCCTGCTCGGCGGTGTGGCCGTAGCCCATGGTGTCGCCGAGCTCGCCCAGGTTGAAACGCTCCCTGAAACCCTGAGTCTTCCAGACCTGCGGCTGACCATTCAGAGCAGAAAGCTGCATATCCATTTGTCGTCCGGCGTGCCAGAGGAGCCAGGCGATAGAGTTCGGGTGCCCGCCCGGGTGGGCGTTGAGCGCCTCGGGGGATAGCCCCTTGACGGCTACGGCGGCTTCGATACCGGGGCGGCTGGCGGCGTCGCGCAGAATCTCGTGGGTTTTCATGGAATCCTCCTGAAGATGACGGCTTCTCATAAGGAACCGGGTAGTTTCAGTCTACGCCCGCGCGGGCTCTGAGGGGTGGCTGTGGAAGGAGAGAGCCGTCTTTGTGTTTATGGCGCACGTCGTAGATATAAAACTTGACGATGTAAGCTTTTACTGCCATAGTTGTACTTGTATCCGATACGGATACAACTAAGGTATGCGGCACACAACCCAGGAGGGGACATGGACACCAAATTCTCGGTAGCACTACACGTCCTAACGATGATCAGCGAAAGCGAAAAAACGCTCAGCTCTGAAGACCTCGCGCGTAGCGTCGGCACCAACGCCAGTTACATTCGCAAAATCATCACCCTTCTCAAAAAGGCAGACATCCTCAGCTCCCAACGCGGCAAACCCGGCTACCAGCTCACCCGCTCGGCAGAGAACATTAGCCTCCTCGACATCTACCTCGCCGTCCAGGAAAGCAGCAGCATCAACCTCTTCCACACGCACCACAACGCGAACGAAGAATGCCCGGTCGGCGCCCACATCCTCCAGGCGGTCAACCCCATCTTCGAGGAAACCCAAACTAAGCTGGCTCAAGACCTCGCGCAGCGAAGCCTGCGCAACGTCATCACAAACCTCTACACCGCGGCAGGAAAAACCCCTCCCGCATAACCGGCTCAAACACGGCTAAACCCGGCACTAGAACTTACCGAATAACACCACACCCGAAAGGACACCCCATGAAGGCAGCACAGATCGTTTCTTACAACAAGAACAACATCGCCCTCACCGTCACCGATGTACCCGCACCCCGCCCCGGCGCACAGCAGGTACTCGTCAAGATCAGCACCGCAGGCGTCAACCCCCTCGACAACATGATTTCCCGCGGTGAAGTCAAGCTCATCACCCCCTACACACTGCCTCAGATTGCAGGCAACGAAATCGTCGGCCGCGTAGAGGCCCTCGGTGAAGGCGTCACCTCCTTCAAGGTCGGCGAGCGCGTCTTCGCCCGCCTGCCGCTGAACAGCATCGGCGCTTTCGCAGAATACGTAGCCGTGGATGCGGCCGCCCTGGCACGCGTACCCGAATACCTCAGCGACGAAGAAGCGGCAGGCGTTCCCCTGACCGCCCTGACCGTCATGCAGGCATTCGACCTGATGGGTGCCCAGCCCGGCAAGACCATCTTCATCTCCGGCGGTACCGGCGGCGTGGGTGCCATGGCAATTCCCCTGGCAAAGGCAAAGGGCCTGACCGTCATCACTAACGGTAGCGCCTCCGGTAAGGAACGCATGCTGGGTCTTGGCGCTGACCGTTTCATCGACTACAAGACCGAAAACTACGCTGAAACCCTCAGCGGTATCGACTACGTGCTCGACACCCTCGGCGGCGACGAGACTGAAAAGCAGATGAGCATCATGGCGCCCGGCGGTCAGCTCGTCTCCCTGCGCGGCATGCCCAACAAGGCATTCGCACAGCGCATGGGCATGCCCTTCTGGAAGCAGCTGCTCTTCGGTGCGGCAGGTCGCACCATGGACCGCAAGGCGCAGAAGTACGGCGTGACCTACCACTTCATCTTCGTCGAATCTAACGGCGCGCAGCTGCAGCAGGTTGCTGACATCTTCGCTGAGCGTCAGATTAAGCCCTCCATTGACACCGTCTTCCCCTTCGAAGACGTCAATGCGGCCCTGGACAAGGTCGCTAACGGCCGCTCCAACGGCAAGACCGTTATCTCCTTCGCCTCCTAAGCGCCCCACTCAACGAAAAGAAGAATCATGTCTTACCTCGAAACTCCCACCCGCTACACCACCGTTAATAACCAGGAGATTGCCTACCGAGAACTCGGAGAAGGCAACTCAGACATTCCGTTGGTTATGCTCGTGCACCTCGCCGCCACTATGGACGACTGGGACCCCAAACTACTTGACCTGCTCGCTGAGCGCCAGCACGTAATCGTGATGGATCTGCCCGGCGTGGGCTCCAGCGAAGGCTCTGTTGCGACCACTATCCCCGGTATGGCTCATCAGGCAGCAGAAATTATTCAGGCCCTCGGCTACCAGAAGGTCAACCTGCTGGGCCTGTCCATGGGCGGCATGATCGTTCAGGAAGTTGTACGCGCCTACCCCGCCCTCGTCAACCGCCTGGTGCTGGTTGGCACCGGCCCGCGCGGTGGCGCTGGAATTGATGCCGTCACCGGAACTACCTTCGGCTACATGGCGCGTGCAGCCCGCGAGAAGATCAACCCGAAGCGCTACATTTTCTACACCCACGACGCACAGGGCGGTATTGAGGCGCAGCGAGTACTGGACCGTATGGGTGCCCGCACCGAGGCGCACCGCGGTACCCCGATGAAGGTTATCGGATTCCTGCGTCAGCTGGTGGCTATCCGCCGCTGGGGCAAGCAGCAGCAGGACGATATGGCATACATTGCCCAGCCCACCCTCATCGTCAACGGTGAAACCGACATGATGGTGCCCAGCGTCAACTCCTACGATATGCACCGCAAGGTTGCGCAGAGCGAGCTGAAGATGTACCGCCGTTCCGGTCACGGCGCACTCTTCCAGTACGCAGATGAGTTCGCTGAGGACCTGCTGAAGTTCCTGAGCTAGCCACCTCCTGTGAAGCCCCTACCGTCCTGTGCGATGCGTCCTGTGCAGTGCGATGGGGGCTTTATTTATGTCCTAGCGGTGGTTGAGGGGGGAGAAAAATATGGAGCGCGGGAATAATACTCATTTCTTCCCGTTGAACTTTGTGAAGACATCATCATCTAAATTTCACAGGAGAATATTATGACCACCCCCGCTCAGTTGCACTTTGACATGGTCGTCATCGGCTTCGGTAAGGGCGGCAAGACCCTCGCCGGCGCATACGCCAAGACCGGCAAGAACGTTGCCCTCATCGAACAGTCCACCGGCATGTACGGCGGCACCTGCATCAACATCGGTTGCGTGCCCACCAAGGCGCTGGTTCACCGCGCCGACGAGTTCCGCGCCAGCGGTGACCACACCCTTGAAGAAGCAGATGCCGCTTACGAATCCGCCGTGGTCTTCCGCGACAAGCTGACCGGCATGATGCGCGCCAAGAACCGCGAGATCCTGCTCTCCAACGAGACTGCCAAGCTCATTGATGGTCACGCACGTTTCATTTCCGACACCGAGGTTGAGGTTACCGCGGGCGAGGACACCCTGCACGTTACCGCCGATTACTTCATTGTCAACACCGGTGCCGTGTCGGTTATCCCGCCGATTGAGGGTATCCACGAATCCGAGCGTGTGCTCACCTCCACCGAGCTGCAGAAGCTCACCCCGCGCCCCAAACGCCTGGGCATTATCGGTGGCGGCCCCATCGGTGTTGAATTCGCCGGTATTTTCTCCTCTTACGGCACTGAGGTGACCATTCTTGACGGCGTACCCGCCCTCTTCGGCCGCTACGATGAGGACGTTGCCCAGGTTGCCCGCGAGATTATTGCAGATCAGGATATTACCGCTCACACCGGCGTACGTGTGCAGTCCTTCAAAGACGGCGCTGACTCGGTGACCGTGACCTACCTCGACTCCGAGGGTGCTACTCAGGAGCTGGAGGTGGACTACGTGATGGTCGCGACCGGCCGCAAACCCGCCACCGAGGGTCTGGGGCTGGAGAACACCAGCATCGAAACCAACGACCGCGGCGCAATCGTCGTGGATGAACACCTGCGAACCACCGTGCCGAACATTTTCGCGCTCGGTGACGTGAACGGCGGCCCGCAGTTCACCTACATCTCCATGGATGACTACCGCGTGGTGCTTTCCCAGCTGGTTGGTGACGGTTCCCGCTCCACTAAGGACCGTAAGGCAGTGGCTGCAACCATCTACATGAACCCGCCGCTGTCCTCCGTGGGTCTGACTGAGCGTGAGGCAATCGAGGCTGGCCACAAGGTGAAGGTCGCTTCGAAGCCGGTTGCTGCAATTGCTGCGATGCCGCGTGCGAAGACCCAGGAGAACCCGCGCGGCATCATGAAGCTTGTGATTGACGCGCAGAGCGACCAGATTCTGGGTGCCCAGCTGTTGGTCATTGAGTCCATGGAGGTTATTAACCTGGTGGCTCTGGCGATGCGCCACGGCATTACTGCTTCGCAGCTGCGCGATGAGATTTACACTCATCCCTCAATCACTGAGGGCCTGAATGAGGTTCTTGCCGTCGCGGTGCCCGTGAACTAGTTGAACTAGAATCGCGTCTGGATTCGCGGTTCGTATAGTGTTTCTGCTTGTCTGAGTGCTTCCCTGCCCGTTCCACCCGTTGTGCTGTCAACGGGGGTGCGGGTGGGGAAGCATTTTTGTTAAGGCTCAGATATACCTTGTAGCTAAGCATGCCCTAAGATGGTTATGAGATAAGCGCAAGCTCACTGATTTGGGGGATGTGAGAGGGATCGGAGGAGACTCCCACTCGCTACTACGCCCGCCACAGTGCACCGCCTGCGCCGCGCATACAACCGAAAACCATAGGCACGAACCGGGAGAATCATGGCACTGCCCAAAATCAAGCCCTACACCTACGTTGACCGTGAACACAGCAACCGCGTGAGCTGGACTGTAGACCCCAGCCGCGCTGTACTGCTTGTGCACGACATGCAGGTACACTTCGTGCAAGCCTTCGAAGGAGCTGATCTGGGTGAGGGCAACGCTAACCCGGACGCCCAAATCAACGTTGCTATTCGGAATCTGCGCAGTCTCATTGACGCCGCCCACGCTACTGGAATCCCCGTCTACTACACCGCGCAGCCGCCGCGCCAAAACCCCGAAGACCGCCGCCTGCTCATCGACTTCTGGGGCGACGGCCTGCAGAATGACGAGTCCGCCCGCGTGCTCGACGCACTTGCACCTACCGGTCGCGACACCGTGCTGACCAAGTGGCGCTACTCCGCATTCGTGCGCAGCCCCTTCGAGGACCTGCTCAAGGAGTCCGGTCGCGACCAGCTCATTATCGGCGGCGTGTATGCACACATTGGCTGCCTGACCACCGCGCTGGAAGCGTTCATGCGTGATATTCAGCCGTTTATGGTTGCCGATGCGCTCGCTGACTTCTCGGAAGGTGAGCACCGCATGGCGTGTGAGTACGCTTCGGGCCGTTGCGCCCGGGTGCTGAATACCGCCGATGTACTCGCCGACCTACAGACCGCTGAGGAGGCGCACGCATGAGCTGGGTTATTGTGACCGGTGCAAACGGCGGTATTGGTGAGGCAACTGTCCACCAGCTCATTACGAACGGTTATTCGGTATTTGCGGCGGACCTTGCACAGCAACCCATTGCCTCTTTCGCTACCTACGGGGACGCTATCTTCCGCTACCGTGCCGTAGACGTTACCAGCGAAGAGTCCGTTACCACCCTCGCAGAAGCCGTGGCGGCACTCGACGAACCCATCACCGGTGCGGTGCTCGCCGCGGGTATCGCCCACAGCCAGCCGCTGCTGGAAACCAGTTTTGACACCTGGAAGCGCCTGCACGCGGTCAACTCCGACGGCGTGTTCCTGTGCCTGCGCGAATTCGCACGCATCATGATTGACCAGCAGGAGAGCGACCCGGCGAATAGCCGCTCCCTGGTGACGGTCGCCTCCAATGCGGCGCGTGTACCCCGTGCGGAGTTTGGCGCCTACGGTGCGTCCAAGGCGTCGGCGGCACGCGTGAGTTCCAGCTTCGGTCTGCAACTTGCCGCGCACGGTATTCGTGTGAACTCGGTCTGCCCCGGCACCACCCGAACCCCCATGGTGACTGACGCCTGGGAGGGGGAGGACCGTTCTGCTCTACCGGTTGCCGGCAACCCGGAGACCTTCCGCCTGGGCATTCCGCTGCGCCGTATTGCTGATCCAACGGATATTGCCTCGGTGAATGCTTTCCTCATTTCTGAGGCATCACGCCACATCACCATGCAGGAGATTGTCGCCGACGGCGGTGCGACCCTCTAGCGGCACTGATGTGACCGCAATATACCCGCGCCTGCACTGTACTCTATGTGCTTCCGGCGCGAACTCACACACCACTGATAGAAGTACGATGACGAACCTTCCCGACTTTATCTTTGCCACCGGCACCCGCATCTTGCGCGCATCCGGTGCGATGACCCCTGTCACCTTCGATAATGCCCTGGACGAGGCGAAACGCGCCGGTAGTGCCGTCGTGGGCCTGATTCCTTTTGACCCGGATATGCCCGCCTACCTCTTCGTGCCCGAACGCTTGGGGGAGCAGCAGGTACCGGTCCCCGAGCAGACTGTGGCGCTTGCCGAGCCGGTATCTGTCACCGGCCGGCAGAACGACCGGTTCCGTGCCGCCGTGGCGACCGCCGTGGAGCGCATGAAGACGGGTGAGCTGAGCAAGATTGTGCTTTCTCGTATTCTGCGTGCCCGCTACGCACCCGGTGCCCTCAACCTGGAGGCGCTGTATAACAACCTGCGCGCCCAGCAGCGTTCCGCATTCAACTTTGCGGTGCGCCTGCCCGAGGGCGAGCGTGGCATGAGCGGAAGCTACCTGATGGGCGCCTCCCCGGAGTTGGTGTTCCGCACCGAGGGTCGCGCCTTCAAGACCCACCCGCTTGCCGGTAGCGCCCCGCGCATTGCCGAGCCCGGTAGCACCGAGGATGAGGCGATTCGTGACCGCCTGTTTGCCTCGCCGAAGGACCGCGACGAGCATGCCTACGTCATCAACGATATTGCCGAGCGCCTGGCACCCATCGCCGAGGAGCTGAACGTGCCGCAGGTGCCCTCGCTGCTGCAGACCCCTCAGCTTTGGCACCTGGCAACCCCCATTGACGGCGTGCTGAAGGAGGGGTTGACCTGCCTGGACGGTGCCCGCGCGATTCACCCGACTCCCGCGATTTGTGGCGCACCCACTCAGAAGGCTCTGCAGATGATTCGTGAGCTGGAGTCTTTTGATCGCCGCTACTTTGGCGGTCTGGTCGGCTACATGGATGCTGAGGGCAATGGCGAGTGGGCGCTGGTGTTGCGCTGCGCCCAGGTCAGCCCAGATGAGGTGGTGCTGTACGCCGGCGCGGGTATTGTGGCTGAGTCCGATCCGGAGCTGGAACATACGGAGACCGGCACGAAGCTCGGTAGCTTCGGCCGCGCCCTGGGCGTGGATACCCTGGGTGAAGATACCCCGTAGGGTCTGCCTCGAACGCCTTGACGAGGCAGAATACAACGGCTGAAGAAAACAGCAGAATACAACGACTGAACGCGCCCGCTGGCATGGCGGGCGCGTTCAGTCGTTGTATAAATTGTTAGGGGAATGAGCGTGGCTAATCGGTGAGCAGGCGCTTGAGTTCCAGGGGAGTAGCCACCGGCAGAAGCTGAGCCTCAACCTGCGCGGGCTCACCCTCGGTCGGGCTCTCCACCGCCAGGGCGATGAGCATCTTCTGCGTGTGCTCGGGGTTCTCCGCGTCGGGCAGTGCCACGGGAACCCACTGCAGGCTAAAGTTTCGCTCGATAGCTTTGCCGCCCTGATTGCCGCCCTGGGGGGCGCTAAAGGTCGCTTGGGTGGCAAACCTGTCCTGGGTCAGCACACGCAGGGCAGCCGGCTCGGGAACGTCACTGTCCAGAAGATCCCCCGGAACCTCCTCGTTCATGGCAAGCTCGAGCGCATCCAGCAGCTCATCGGTGAGCTGCACTCGAACCAGGGAGGGCACCACGCTCAGGCCGTGACCGGTTGCCTTGAGCACCGCCTCCTTAGCGGTCCACAGCGCCACAGAAAGCAGATGCAGTACGGGTGCTGGGCGTTCCTGCGCCACCCGCTCATAGAACGCACGTTCTTCATTTGAGAGTGCCAGACGCGCAAAACCGGAGAACAGGCGCGCATCCAGGGTCTCAACATCCACGCCAAGTACTGCCGAGGTGTTACGGCTAAACGCACCAACCACCAGCGGATTCACCTGCGACATATTGAAATTCACGCCCGCAATACGCGGCTTACCGTGCTTCTTGCCGCTGGTGCACAGGGCACAGGAACGATCCACCTCGATCTCAGAGGCGGCACTCGAAGGCACATCCAGACGAGCCGCCGCCATAGCGCGCATGAGCGCCTGAGTGCTCAGATAGCTAACTGCCGCCGTGGAGGTCGGCAACTGCGCCGCATGCTGTTGCTCAGCAAGACCCAGGTAGCTCAACCAGCTAAAACGCAGGGAACCGTACATCGTGCGGGTGAGAAGAGCGAAAATCTGCACACGCTCGCTCGGACGGGCGGTAGGGAGCTCCGGGTGCTGTGCGCTGGGTGTTTTGGGGGCAGAATAGCTCATAGGTTTAGTGTACCCGCCCGGCATTACGGCAAATGGCGCTACGAGGTGGCATGAGGTTGTCCACAGCTGTAACTGCGCGCTACGCACCCTCGCCGCCGGTGCGGTAAAGTCATCTCAGACATCATTACGGACAGCCGCCCGCACGATAGAGCGGCGGCGCAGAAAGAAGGTACCGTGAACAGCACGCAAGAGATCATTGCCGCCGCAGACGGCTCGGCGCTGGGCAACCCCGGACCGGCGGGCTGGGCATGGTATATCGACAACGACCACTGGGCGAGCGGCGGCTGGACGCACGGCACCAACAACATGGGTGAGCTCAAGGCTGTTCTGGACCTGTTCGAGGCAACCGCATCCCGCCCGGAGGCGAAGCTGCGCGTGTACTGCGATAGCCAGTATGTCATTAACTCGCTGACCAAGTGGATGCCCGGCTGGAAGAAGAAGGGCTGGAAGAAGTCTGACGGCAAGCCCGTACTCAACCGCGAGCTTCTGGAGGCGCTAGATCAGGCGCTGACCGGCCGCGATTACGAGTTTATTTGGGTGAAGGGCCATGCGGGTCACGAGCTCAACGAGAAGGCGGACTCCCTGGCAAATGGTGCTGCCCGCGCCTACCAGGAGGGCCGCGAGCCCGCGCACGGTCCCGGCTTTGGAGCCTCTGCTGAACCCGCTACTGCGGCTAAGCCTGTAGAGGCTCCGGCTGTTGATGTTCCGGCTGTTGAAGCCCCGATTGTGAATGCTCCGACTGCGGAACCTGCACTTTCTGACATTGCTCTCTCTGATTCGGCACCCTCTGAGTCTTCTGCGAATGCCCACCTGCCTGTACAGGAATTCACCGCAGCCGAGATTGAGAACGCCCAGCGCGGTATGGAGAGCCTGCGCCTGTCCGGTCTGCTGCGCCCTGCATCCGCGATGAATGCCCCCGATCCGGAAGCGGTCCGCGCCCGTAAGGAACAGTTGGCGCTCGTGGCAGAGCGTGCCGCTGAGCGTGATGTAAAGGCACTGGCGCACCAACAGGAGACCGCTCAGCAGGCATCCAATGGCGCGCAGATGGAAGAAGAGGATGACCTGACCGGCCTGGAAGAGTTCGCGGGCTTGGACCCGAATGATGTTGACCCGGCGGAACTTCTAGGTGAGACGGAAGAACACGCAGAAAATCAGGCGGCAGAGCCTGCCATAGAGCCAGCCGCGATACCCGCACAGACCGTAGAGTCCGCTCAGCCTGTTGCGCATACCCATCCATCTGCACCCGCGCCCGCTGATCCTGCTCCCGCCGCGCTTGCGTTGAACCCTGAGGAGGCCGCCACCACAGAACAGCTACTCGAAAGCCGCGGCTCCGTTATGGAGGCGGCGCAGCTGGAGTCTATGCTGCACGAGCGTCTGGTATGGGTGACCGCCACCGGCAAGTCGGTGTCCCGCTCCTCGGTGCTGCAGTACCGCGAACGCGCCTTCACCCAGCAGGGTGCCCCGCTCAAGCAAGGTGTGCAGGTGTTGGATACTTCTAGTGTGCTGGTCATGGCGGCGGTTGCCACCGCACGCGGCCGCGTGAGCCGTTCGAGCATCTGGCATTACGACGCTGAGCGCGGCCTGTGGCGTCTGCGTTTCCGCCAGGAGACCCCCGCCTCCTAAAGCTGAACTCCTAACGCTCGGCTCCTAAGGATTGGGCTCTTGGATCCAAAGATTTTCGTGCAATAAAGCCCCACCGCATCCTCACTTGCGAGGATGCGGTGGGGCTTTTCTCAATGTTCGCCGACTTCTAGTGAGTCTGGCGGGCGGTGTGCCGTGCGGTCGGGACCTTTTAGCCGCCCGATCTACCCGCCTGCCTGCGGGTGGGCTTCTGGGCTTATTGCCCTGACCTCTTAGCCGACGAACATGGAGGCGTTAGCCTGCTCGGTGTCTGCGTAGTTCACACCTGCGCGGGTAAGTGCCTCGTTGATCTGGGTGATGGACGCTTCGACCTGGCGCTGGGTTGCGTGCCACTGGTCCAGAACACCCTGGAAGTTAGCGGATGCAGAGCCGGTCCAGGAGCTCTGCAGGTCGTGTAGGGATGAGGTCATACCGTTGACGTCTGCGGTGATGGATGCGACGTAGGATCGTGCCTGTGCGCTCTTGGCTGCGATGACTTCGGAATCGACATTGAACTGTGCCATGGTTTTTCTCCTTTGAGATATGTGAGATGGGTGGGGCGGTTGCCCCGTGATGGTGCTTGGGCTTTGGATCTCTGGAAGAGTTGAGTTCCTGACCGGAAGCTTGTTATCAATATATCCTTCAAAATGTATCAAATGAGATGAAAAATGATGTTTCGATAAATCTGTGGATAAACCCGCCAGATTCACTCCAGTATCTCGAAAAAATCGAAAACCCTCCTGAAAATGACGCCGCCATGACGTACGCTAGATTGACCTGCTGTTCTTGAGCCTCGTATCTTCTCCTCACTCACACCGCCGAGAGTTATCGCCTCGCCGCGATATAGTCCCACCTGCAGGGCACACCAAAACCCCCGAATCGTAGAACACTCAAGGTCTACAATCCGGGGGTTTATGCGTCAGTGTTACTTCATCAGCTGATCGTCCGAGACAGGCGGCGGATAGAACGGCAAAGAAATCACGAAGGTAGCACCGCCACCATCGGTCTCTTCAATATGAATCCTGCCCTCATGCTGCTCAATAATCGCAGCCACAATGGACAGGCCCAGACCCGTACCACCGGTCTCACGCGAACGTGAAGTATCGGTGCGGTAGAAACGCTCGAAGACGCGCTCACGGTCCTCGCCGTGAATACCGGGGCCGTGGTCGCGCACCTCCAGCACGGACAGTGGGAAACCGGGAACCTCTTCGCGCACGCCCACCGCAATCTCCAGGGGAGAACCGTTGGGGGTGTAGCGCATGGCATTGGTCAGTAGGTTTGCCACCACCTGACGCAGACGTGATTCGTCACCGAGCACGGTTGCGGAGGTCGGCGCAACCTCTTCGTTCAGGCCCACCAGGGACACTACACGATCGGGTGCCGTAGCGTAGGCGTCGTTACTAGCGTCCACCGCAAGATTGAACAGGTCGAAGGGCGCCAGTTTGGATTCGCGGCGCTCATCAATACGTGCCAGGGTCAGTAGGTCTTCTACGAGCTGGCCCATACGCTTGGACTCCGATTCGATGCGGCTCATCGCGGTAGCGACAGCTTCATCGGTCGGTAGCGCGCCCTGACGGTACAGCTCTGAGTAGCCTCGAATACTGACCAGCGGGGTGCGTAGCTCATGCGAAGCGTCACCCACGAACCGGCGCATTTTGGCTTCGCTCTTCTCGCGGGCTTTGAAGAGCATTTCAATCTGGGTGAGCATCGTGTTCAGTGAAACCGCGAGGTTACCAATCTCATTGCTGGGGTTGTAGTCCTCAATACGCTGAGAGAGGTCACCGGCAGCAATCTTGGCGGCGGTCTGCTCCACGCGAGCCAGCGGCTCGAAGGTGCGGGTCACAATTACCCAGGTCATCGCAATTGCGGAGGCGAGAGTTGCCAAACCAAATGCAAAGGTCAGCACACCCACGAGGGCGACCACCTGGTTCGTTTGCTTCAGCGGCATGGCAATGATGAGGGAGGCCTCCTCCGACAGACCTGACGTGTCGTTGGCTACAATGGGCACGGCGAGCACACGCCAATCGGAGGAGCTGCCCATCGAGTTGACGGTGACCGCCTCCTCGTTTTGCTTGCGAACCTTCTCTTCGGTCCAGCCCTGCAGCACCGGCTCGCTGAACTGTTCGCTGTCCTCAGACTTGAGCGAGTACAGTACGTTGCCATCCTTATCGAGCAGGTACAGGCGGTAGGTGCTCAGGGATTGTTCCTGATTGCCGGAGGGGCGTACGGTCGCCAGCTGCACGAGTGAAGGGGCGCTGCTTTTCATCTCTTCGTCCAACTGATGCACCATCTGGGCGCGCAGAGCGGAAATCGCAACCAGGCTCGTCACCGCAATGGAGAGGGCGATGAGCATGGAAGTGATGAGCACCAGCTGGGTGCGAAGGGAGAGAGACTGGGGAATCCGGTCGAGGGGTTTGAGCGCCACGTTAGCCTCGAGAACCGCGAATCATATAGCCCACACCGCGCTTGGTGTGGATGAGCGGCTCGTGGTTTTCACGGTTGTTGTCAATCTTGCGGCGTAGGTAGGAAATATAGGACTCAACGATGGAGGAGTCGCCATTGAAGTCGTACTCCCACACGTGGTCGAGAATCTGCGCCTTGGACAGTACGCGGTTGGCGTTGAGCATCAGGTAGTGTAGCAGGTTGAACTCGGTGGGGGAGAGGTCAATCTCTTCGTCATCGAGGAACACTTCGTGGGTGTCCACGTTCAGGCTGAGGGCATCAACGCGCAGTACGGCATCATCCTCATCCTGGATACTGCGGCTACGGCGTAGAATGGCGTGGATGCGGGCAATCACCTCGTCGAGAGAGAAGGGCTTGGTGACGTAGTCGTCGCCGCCGACACCCAGACCGGTTACCTTGTCTTCGGTGGCGTCCTTCGCCGTCAAGAAGAGTACGGGGGTGGTGGTGCCGTTTTCGCGTAGGCGGCGGGTCACCTCGAAACCGTCCATGCCGGGCATCATGACGTCCAGGACAATGAGGTCGGGGTTTTCGGCGTGTGCCTTTTCGAGGGCTTCGCGGCCGTTACCGGCGGTAACTACTTCAAAACCGGCAAAACGCAGGGAGGTGGCGAGCAATTCAAGAATGTTGAACTCGTCATCGACGACTAGGAGTTTTGCTTCAGCAGACATACTCTATCTTTCTCTCTGAATGGCAGGCTGTACTTGATAAGTGAATGATGCGTGTGAGCTTGAGGCTCGAATCTCTATGCCTTGTTGCGGCGCATGACCGACAAGAACAGTGCAGCCATGAGTGCAATAAAAGCGACGGGTAGGAGGACCAGCGGAATCTGGCTCATGAGGGCGGGCGGCGTTGCCCCAACCCACTTCATCGCGAGCATGGCAACTCCGGTGAGCAGACAAAGCAGGGCGAGAATCGCGCCGCCTGCACCGAGCCAGCGGATGGCTCCGGCATAGGGCAGGGATATAGGGGTCTGCTCTGCAGTGTTGTGCTTGTCCTGTGCGGGTTCATTACTCATGGATTTAACGGTATCAGCTCACACATAGCTGTTCGTGGGCGAATCCCCAGATTTAGCGGTTTGAGACCCAAATTCACCCAAATTCACAGTGTATGTGAAGCTTGGGGGAGCGGCCACACTGTTTGTGCACCCGAGATGCTTTAATAGGGGTATGTCTGAACAGGTTATTGAACTGCTCCCCGAAACTACACCCGCTACTAACGCGCCCGCAGAGTCCGCTGTGCCTTCTGCCGCGTCTGAGAGTGCTGACGAGGGTAGCGCTGTACCTGCTGAGACTCAGCCCTCCGTGAACGCTGAGGAGCCTGAGGTGGCTGGGACGCCTGCGAAAGAATCTACTTCCGAGGAATCCGCTGCCGAAGAAACTGAACAGGCCGAAGATCCCACCCCCGACCCCTTCACCCCGCTGGATGAAGAGGTAGGGGCCCCCTCCCTGGGTGTTCCGCACAAGCTGCGCCGCACCTCTAAGGTGGATGAGATTCTTGCCGCCGCTAAGGATGTAGCACTGCAGGGTGTGCGAGAAATCGCCCCTGCACACGCTATCGGTCTGGTTCACCATGTGCGCGCCGAGGAAGAGCGCTTGAGCACTCACCTGTTTGAGTGCACCCTGCCCGGTTACCGTGGCTGGTTCTGGTTTGCGACCCTCTCGCGTGCGCCTCGCTCCCGCGTGGCAACGATCTGTGAGGTAGGCCTGCTGCCCGGTGATGATGCGCTCATCGCGCCGGACTGGGTTCCGTGGGCTGACCGCGTTCGCCCGGAAGACCTGGAGGAGAACGCCGCGCAGGAGAACGCAGAATCTGATGCAACTACTGAGGAATCTGCTGAGTCCGGTGAGCCCGTAGAGAACAACTCGGCGGAGAAGGAAACCACGCAGAACGCTTCTGCTGCGGAGGAAATTGCCGAGGCTGAGTCCGCAGAGTAGAGCCTACGATCCACTCCTCTTAATAAAGGGTGGGATAACAAAATGTATATATAAGGTGTTGTATTGAGTCGTCCAATGGTTATTGTTGGGCGACTCAATGACTTAAGCCGTGGCAAAAGCCGCTGAAAAAGTACATAATAGATTATTGAATAAGTAACGACTTAGGCAGTGCTATCTAAGCACTGTTGTGGTGATAGCTGGGAGAGATATATGACAGACCTCATCGATACTACAGAGATGTATTTGCGCACCATCCTCGAACTGGAGGAAGAGGGCATTGTCCCCATGCGTGCGCGCATCGCTGAACGACTCGAGCACTCCGGCCCGACCGTTTCCCAGACTGTGGCGCGTATGGAGAAGCACGGCCTGCTCACAGTTGAGCCGGATCGCCACCTCGAACTGACTGAGGAAGGTCGCCACAAGGCTGTTGAGGTGATGCGTAAGCACCGCCTAGCTGAGCGCCTGCTCTCCGATATTATTGGTCTGGAACTTGAGTACGTGCACGAAGAGGCATGCCGCTGGGAGCATGTCATGAGTGACAAGGTGGAGAAGCGCATCCTGGAGATGCTCAAGGACCCCAAGTTCTCCCCGTACGGTAACGCTATCCCCGGCCTGGAGTATTTGGGTCATACTAGCGAGAAGAATGACGAGCGCACCGTACCCATGTCCCTGGCTGCACGTGACTCCGGTCCCGAGGATCGTTTCACCGTTTCTCGCTTCCCCGAGTCCATTCAGACTGACGTTGAGCTGCTGAAACTGCTGGCTGACGCAGGTATTGTCTACGGCGCTTCGGTGTCCGTGGTTGCTGGCCAGAACAATGATGTGATTGTTCACGCCGATGGTGAAGAGGACACCCTCTCCCTGGATATGGACGTGGCAAACGCAATTGTGGTCAAGCGCGGTGGCAGCCTCTAAGCTCCAGTTTTGAGAGTCTACTAACCCGCTTCACGCTTTAAACGGTGGTATCGCCTTCTTACTTGAGGAGGCGGTACCACCGTTTTTTGTGCCGTTGCTTCCCGAGAACTGACTTTGTCTAGATAGTGACGATTTAGCTCAATAATTGGCGCAAAACGCCGTATATACGGGAAGAAATGGGCAAAAGCGGAGGAATGCGGCGTATTCGGGCTACAAAAGGTGAATTAAACGGCGTGTATCAGTGGTGCAGACCACTCTCGCGTGAGCGAGCATATACTCCTCTCATAACTCTTTGGCAGCTGTGCTTGAGTGCATTTTTCGTGGTTTTCGCTTAAATCTGAAGTTGAAACTGAGGGACAAGCCGGTTTCTGGGTGGGTAATGGGGGGGTAAAACCTTAAGAGACGAGGTTCATTTTTATGAGTTTTGAACCACTTCCTTAAGGTGCGGTGGTGCGTTAAAAGCGAATGTGTATCCTTGTGAAATACCTAGTCAAATGCCTTAAATTAATTAATTGCCCGCAAATAAGCGGGGTTCTGACCGCCCAAACTCGCTCCGTTCCACCGGGGGAGAAAGCTCAAAATTTAAGTCCAAATGAGGTGACAACTGGGAGTTTTCTGTGTATTCTCGATTTGTGCCAAAATCCTCATCGTAAGAGGGCACCGTCGAAGCGGTTCCGCTGAGTTCTGCCAACGCTTCGATGTAACGTCTACCCAATATGGCAGAAGCGGGGGACCCAATCCCCAAGCTGGGATACGGCTTCTCAATCGAGAAGCCTCGGGGCTAAGTCACTTCGGTGGCCGAGCGAATCCATGCTCGAGTCCGACAGCTCACCTCGTCAGGCAATGGAGGAATTACCAATGGCTAAGAAGATCGTACGTACCGCAGGTGCAACCATTGCTGCAGGCGCACTCCTGCTCGGCGCAACCGTTCCCGCGAACGCATTCGCACAGATTCCGGCTGCTGCTGATCTGTCCTACGACTACACCAACTACGAGTTTGATTACACCAGCTACAACACCCCCGCAACCACCTATGTTGCACCCCAGGCTGAGAACCAGCAGGCTTACGTTGCACCCGCTGCAGCTCCGGCACCCGCAGCTTCCTCCGCTTCCACCGGTAACGCATCTCGCGATGCAATCGTTGCAACCGCAATGAGCGGACTGGGTGGCGCATACGTTTGGGGCGGCAAGACCTTCGGTGCATGGGACTGCTCCGGCTTCACCTCCTGGGTTTTTGCTCAGCACGGCATCAAGCTGACCGCTTTCACCTACGCAATGAAGAACGAGCTGCGCCCGACCGCTAACCCCCAGCCCGGCGACATCGTCTTCCAGAACGGCTACAGCCACGTTGGTATCTACCTGGGCAACGGCAAGATGATTTCCGCTCTGAACCCCACCAACGGTACCCTGGTACACCCCACCTCCTGGATGTCCGTTGACGGCTACTACACCGCTCTCTAAGCCTTAGCGCATAAGAGCTGGGTCTAGCCCAACATACTTCAAAATGGCGCCCACCCCATATGGGGTGGGCGCCATTTGCATACCCGAGAGATTCCGTGACAATACCGTCGAGAGTGCATCTTAACGTGGGTGCATTCTCAGCTGTATGCGGCTAGGATATCAGAGCTTGCAGAAGCCTCTGCGGCTCCTGCTCCCACTCGCTGAGCTCAGCACGCAGATTAGCCTGCGCGGGCTCCTCCCAGAGCTGTAGAGCCTGTTCGGAGAGGAAGATGCGCTCGCGGCCCAGGATGGAACGCAGGAAGGTCGTACGACCGGTACGGAACGCCTCATCGTCAAAATGGGAGTACTCGCTACGCACTCCGCGCAGGTAACGGCGGTAGCGTGCCGAATCAGCTGCCAGGATAGCCATATCGGCATCGAGGAAGAGCTCAATATCGGCCGGTTCATAGCCCGCCGGTAGATCGGCAGACTTGGGAAGCTTGTGGGTTGCCGTGGCACGCACCAGAAGGCTCACCATCTGCAGCTCGTGCTCGGTGAGTAGACCCGCGGTAACTAGCGGCTTCAGGGAGGCGCTCGCTAGCTGCTCGCTGCGGCGCTCATCCTCACCCGGTGTGCCCTCATAGACCGCGTCGTGGAACCACGCCGCCAGAATCAATGCCAGGGGGGTAGAACCTGCCTGGGCGCGATGTGCGTGGAGGCGGTCCAGATCGGTGAGCATCTGTGAAAGGTGCCCGCTGTGGTGGTAGGCTCGGTGCGGCTGTTCCCACGCATGAAGCATGCTCTCACCCAGTTCCACCACCTGCGCCATGAGTTGAGCTCGCAGCTCGGCAGGAACCTCCATGCGCGTGAGGCGGGGAGTAAATGCTGCCTCCCAGGCGCGAAGCAGACGTGGGCGAATCTTCTCGGGGCGCTCCTTCAGGGGAATCCGCAGACCGCTCGCAATGAGCGTGCGAGTCAGCTGCGCGCCACTGAGTTCCTTCGCACCTGCCCGTACTAGATCCTTGTAGAGGTGTGCTGGAACATCATAGTGGTCGCGGTCGAAGGCGCGCTCACTGATGTCACCAGCTGCGGCGAATTTGTGCAGTTCCGTCAGTGAGACATCGGAGATGAGGTGTGAGAAGACGGTGCCGTGTGCGGGCCAGGTGGGCGGGTCAATGTAGATGCTCATTTGTACATTGTAGGAGTGGTTCTACCGCCGGAAGCGGGTGTCTTCGGGTCGTGAACACGGGTTGGGACAGGGGAATAGCGCGGCGTGACAACCTGTGGATGCTGACGGCTTGGGTAGACTGTGCCAACCTGCGGTTGGAGTGTTTTATACTGGATTGGTACGCCCTCGTAGCTCAGGGGATAGAGCACTTCTCTCCTAAAGAAGGTGTCGGACGTTCGAATCGTCTCGGGGGCACACAGAACCGGCAATCGCGCCGGTACGCGAAACCGCCCGTCGCTTGCGTTAGCAGGCGCGGGCAGTTTTCTTATCATGGATCGAATGATGAGAGGCGAATGAGCAGACGGGTGGGAGCTGCGGAGCAAATGCGGTAGCATGGAATATCGAACGTGTATTCTATGCAGCGAGGTAGATGATGAGAGACAAGTCTGAGCAGCAGAAGCAGCCCTTCACCGAACAGGACGGTCTGTTCGACGCCGAACTCGTCATCCCCGCAGCACCGGTAATGGATGATGAGCCGCCCTTCGACCCCTACTACGATGTACCTCCTGCCGAGGATGACTACCACGCCCCTGCCATGGATGCTCCGATGATGGAGGCACACGCCCAGGACGTACCCGTCGCACCCGCAGCCTTCACCGCCGCAGATCCGCTCGGTGACTTCATGCCGCCCGCCTACCGTGTCGGCGGCTACGGCGAGGACTTCGACCCCGCTGACCCCTATAACGAACGCACCCACAGCCTCAACGCTGTGGACCCCGCCTCCCTCACCGCCGGGCTCAATGAACGGCAGGAAGAAGCCGTGATGCACTCTGGGTCGCCCCTGCTCATCGTCGCGGGCGCCGGCTCCGGCAAGACCCGCGTGCTCACCCACCGCATCGCTTACCTGCTCGCAACCCACCGCGCGACCCCCGGCCAGATCCTCGCTATCACATTCACCAACAAGGCTGCCGCCGAAATGCGTGAACGTATTGAGGCGCTGGTCGGCCCGCGCGCCAAGCACATGTGGATTTCTACTTTCCACAGCTTCTGCGTGCGCGTGCTGCGCCGTGAGGCCGCCGCCCTGGGTCTGAAGTCCACCTTCACCATCTACGATTCGACCGACTCGCAGCGCCTGCTGAGCCTGATCATTAAAGAGCTCAACCTGGACACCAAGAAGTTCACCGCCAAGGCCGTAGGCAACCGCATCTCCGCGCTGAAGAACGAGCTGGTCAGCGCCGAAGTGCATGCCTCCCGCGTGGCTAGCGATAACCCATACGAGAAGACTATCTCGCAGATTTATACCGTCTACACGCAACGTCTGCGTGCCGCCAATTCCCTCGACTTTGACGACCTGATTGGCCGCACCGTCTTTTTGCTCAAGAAGTTCCCCGAAATCGCGAACTACTATCGCCGCAAGTTCCGCCACGTCCTCGTAGATGAGTACCAGGACACCAACCACGCCCAGTACCAGCTGGTGCGTGAACTGGTTGGCGCCCATGCGAAGGCACCGGCTGACCGCGGCCCCTACCCGGACGCCGTGCCCCCTGCCGAGCTGACCGTGGTGGGTGACTCCGACCAGTCCATCTACGCCTTCCGTGGTGCGGATATCCGCAATATCACGGACTTTGAGAAGGACTACCCGAACGCCCACACGATTCTGCTGGAACAGAACTACCGTTCCACGCAGAACATCCTCTCCGCGGCGAACGCGGTCATTGAACGCAACCCCGACCGTCGCCCAAAGAAGCTGTGGACCGCCTCCGGTGCGGGCGCGAAAATCATCGGTTACGTCGCTGAATCCGAGCACGCCGAGGCACGCTACATCACCCGCGAAATTGATCGCCTTGCCGACGAGCACGGCGTGCAGCCAGGTGACGTCGCTATCTTTTACCGCACCAATGCGCAGTCCCGAACCCTTGAGGACATGCTCATGCGCGCCGGCCTGCCCTACCGGGTAGTCGGTGGCACCCGATTCTACGAGCGTAAGGAAATCAAGGACGCCCTGGCGTACCTGCGCGCCCTGAGCAACCCCGACGATGACGTGAACGTGCGCCGCATCCTGAACGAGCCCAAGCGCGGTATCGGTGCCAAGTCTGAGTCCGTGGTGGCGGAGTACGCGAGTGTGAACCGTACCTCCTTCTACGCTGCCGCACGCCAGGCGGCCGACATCCCCGGCCTGGGCGCCGCTGCCGTGAAGAAGTACGCCGAATTCGTGCGTCTCATGGACGATTTGGCGCAGATTGCCCGTACCGAGCCCGCCGCAACCTGCCTGGAAGCGGTTCTGGAGCAGACCGGGTACCTTGCAGCTTTGCGTGCCTCCAAGGACATTCAGGACGAATCGCGCGTGGAGAACCTCTCTGAGCTGCTCGACGCCATGGTCGAGTTCGAGACCGAGAACCCCGGCGCTGACCTGGAGCAGTTCCTTGAACACGTGGCTCTGGTCGCCGATGCCGACTCGATCCCGAACCGCCCCGCCAGTGTGGAGGGTGAGAACGCTTCCGCCGCGCAGATTGCTGCCGAGGCAGCTGAGGCGAAGGCACAGGGTATGGTCACCCTCATGACCCTGCACACCGCCAAGGGTCTGGAGTTCCCGGTGGTGTTCCTGACCGGAATGGAGCACGGCCTGTTCCCGCATCAGCGTGCCCTGACCGACGAGAAGGAAATGAGCGAGGAGCGCCGCCTGGCATACGTGGGTCTGACCCGCGCCATGGAGCGCCTGTACCTGACCCGCTCTGAGACCCGCACCATGTGGGGTAAGAGCCAGTTTAACCCGCCTTCACCCTTCCTGGAGGAAATTCCGGAGGAGCTCATCGAATGGAAGCGTACCGCCGGTTTCTCGGGCTTTGGTGCCTCCGGTATGGGCGCGTATGGCGCTCGCGGTGGCGGTTCCTACGGCGGCAGCTCCTACGGTAGCTCGTATGGTGGCGGCTATTCGGGTGGTTCTCGTTCCGGCTACGGTTCCGGTGGTTACAGCTCCGGTAGTTCGCGTGGCTTCTACGACCCCTACGATTCTCGCCCCGCACGCCGCTCTGAGCCGTCTACCGCGGATATTAACGGCTCGGCAAGCTACGGGCTGGCGGCGGCTGCCTCCTCGAAGGTGACGAACCGTTCCCGCGTGCACCAGAGCAAGGAAATTCCGACTATGGCGGTCGGCGATACCGTGCGACACACCAAGTTCGGTGAGGGTCGCGTGCTCGCCGTTGAGGGTAGCGGCGATAAGACTGTGGCGAAAGTTCGCTTCGGTTCGGAAGAGAAGCGCTTGCTACTGCGTTACGCGCCGCTGGAGAAGGTGAGCTAACGCGTCAGGCGTGCGAACCTAACAATGCCGATGGAGGGGAGGGCACCTGAGGGTGCCCGCCCCTCTTTTGTGTGCTGTGCCGGGCGTGTTGTTCGCCTGCTGAGAAGGTGGCCGGGGCTTTGCAGAGTAGGGCGGTAAACGCCGCATTTTCGCTGGCATTTCGCGGCAGATGGGGGAGCGTTAGTTTGGGTTAGTTACCCGGTACGCAGCCTTTGGGTGAAATGTACCCAAAATATTTGTGAGCTGAGTCGCTAAAATCTCAGATTTGGGGCTCTGTGAGTGCGAGCTCACGCCGAATCCGATAGAGTAGAGACGAGAGAAATTCCCCGCGTCAATGATGTGTGTGCGCCGGGTGCGAGAGACGCCCATCGCACGTACCGGACACACAGGGGAAGGCTCCTCTAATGACCAAGCCGAGTGCACCAGTACTCGGCACCACTTCGAAGAAGAAGGACACCTGTGGACCTTTTCGAATACCAGGCGCGCGAGCTCTTCGCAAAGCACGGTGTACCCGTGCTCAAGGGCATTGTTGCGACCACCCCTGAAGAAGCAAAGGCAGCAGCTGAGGAAATTGGCGGCCTGACCGTTATTAAGGCTCAGGTTAAGACCGGTGGCCGTGGTAAGGCTGGCGGCGTTAAGCTCGCAAAGTCCCCCGAAGAAGCTTACGAGCACGCTAAGGCAATTCTCGGCATGGACATCAAGGGCCACACCGTTCACCGCGTGCTGGTCGCTGACGGCGCAGACATCGCCGAAGAATACTACTTCTCCCTCCTGCTGGACCGTGCAAACCGCTCCTACCTGGCAATGTGCTCGGTAGAAGGTGGTATGGAAATTGAGCAGCTCGCTGCTGAGCGCCCCGAGGCACTGGCAAAGATTGAGGTTGACCCGCTGGTTGGCCTGGACCAGGCTAAGGCTGAGGAAATTGCTAAGGCAGCAGGTTTCTCCGCAGAACTGCAGGAGAAGGTTGTTCCCGTTCTCGTCAAGCTGGGCGAGGTCTACACCAAGGAAGACGCAACCCTGGTTGAGGTTAACCCCCTCGTTCTGACCCCTGAGGGTACCATCCTCGCCCTGGACGGCAAGGTCTCCCTCGACGACAACGCAGAATTCCGCCAGCCCGAGCACGAGGCTCTCGTGGACAAGTCCGCTGAGAACCCGCTGGAAGCTAAGGCAAAGCAGTTCGACCTGAACTACGTGAAGCTGGACGGCGAGGTCGGCATCGTTGGTAACGGTGCAGGTCTGGTTATGTCCACCCTGGACGTCGTTGCCTACGCTGGCGAGAACCACGGCAATGTCAAGCCCGCGAACTTCCTTGATATTGGTGGCGGCGCGTCCGCTGAGGTTATGGCTGCTGGCCTGGAAATCATTCTGGGTGACGAGCAGGTCAAGAGCGTTTTCGTGAACGTCTTCGGCGGCATCACCGCATGTGACGCAGTGGCAGACGGCATTGTGAAGGCTCTGGAGATTCTGGGCGATGCAGCAACCAAGCCTCTGGTTGTACGCCTGGACGGCAACAATGTTGCTGAGGGTCGCCGCATCCTCTCCGAGGCGAACCACCCGCTGGTTGTTCTGGCTGAGACCATGGACTCCGGCGCTGACAAGGCAGCAGAGCTCGCTCACAAGGCGTAATCGCCAGCAAAGGATTTCAAGGAAGTAATATGTCTATCTTTGTGAACAAGGACTCCAAGGTCATCGTTCAGGGCATCACCGGTGGCGAGGGTACCAAGCACACCGCACGCATGCTCGCAGCGGGCACCAACATTGTGGGCGGCGTGAACGCTCGCAAGGCTGGCACCACCGTCACCCATAAGGCGAAGGACGGCTCCGACATTGAGCTGAACGTGTTCGGTTCCGTGGCTGAGGCTATGGAGAAGACCGGTGCGAACGTTTCCATCGTCTTCGTTCCCCCGGCCTTCACCAAGGCAGCAGTTCTCGAGGCTATCGAGGCTAAGATCGGCCTTGTCGTCGTTATCACCGAGGGCGTTCCGGTTCAGGACTCTGCAGAGTTCTGGGCAGCTGCTAAGGCATCCGTGGACGAGAACGGCAAGCAGATTACCCGCATCATCGGCCCCAACTGCCCCGGCATCATCTCCCCCGAGGAGTGCCTGGTCGGTATTATCCCGGCGAACATTACCGGTAAGGGCAAGATTGGTCTGGTCTCCAAGTCCGGTACCCTGACCTACCAGCTGATGTACGAACTGTCCGATATTGGTTTCACCACCGCTATCGGTATTGGTGGCGACCCGATTATCGGCACCACCCACATCGACGCGCTGGAAGCTTTCGAAGCTGACCCCGAGACCGAAGCAATCGTCATGATTGGTGAGATTGGTGGTGACGCTGAGGAGCGTGCTGCAGAGTACATCAAGGCAAACGTGACCAAGCCCGTCGTTGGTTACATCGCAGGCTTCACCGCTCCTGAGGGTAAGACTATGGGCCACGCAGGCGCTATTGTCTCCGGTTCCTCCGGTACCGCTCAGGCGAAGAAGGAAGCTCTGGAAGCAGCAGGCGTGAAGGTCGGTAAGACCCCCTCCGAGGCTGCAAACCTGATGCGCGAAATCTTCGCAGCGAAGTAAACAGCATAAATAATGCGGCAGATGCCGGTAGCCCGTGAGGCTACCGGCATCTGTGCTTTAACAGTGAACTAAACAGGGACAGCGCGCCGAAAAATACTGGAGGTGCAGGGGGTGCGCCGGGGTTTCTTTGCGCTTAGGCTGTGGCATTTGCAGGGGAATGCAACACATGCATGAGCGGCTATATACACTTGTTGAAAGCTTATTGGGGGAGTTGCGACTAGGCAACCGTTGTACCAAATGCCAAACCCAGCAGGTAGGTGACAAACGCCGCGCCGAAACCAATTAGAATCTGACGGATACCGCGCTTGAGCGGGGAAGCACCTGACAGCAGACCCACCACGCCGCCGGTGAAGCCCAGAGCCGCACCCACAAACAGCAGAGACAGCACCATCGCGAACACACCCGAGAAACCGAAAATATAGGGCAGAATCGGGATCAACGCACCCGAAGCGAAGAACGCAAATGACGCAGCGGCGGCACCAATATCGGTGCCCAAAGCCACGTTCTCCTCACGATCCTCATCCTCGCGATGAGACAGTGACGGGTCGCAATCACAATCCAGGTATCCGAAACGCTCCATCGCGCGGTGATGCGCCGCCTCCGGCTCCATACCGCGGGCACGGTAAATAAGCTCCAGCTCGTTCGAATCCAAATCCAAATCGTGTGCAACACGCAGGGTCACCTGGGTTGGCTGGGATGCATCCAGTAGCTCACGCTGAGAACGCACTGACACGAACTCACCCGCCGCCATGGACAGTGCACCCGCCAGCAGGCCCGCGATACCCGAGAGCAGAACCATTGAGCTGGATGCGCCCGAGGCAGTAATACCCATAATCAGCGCCAGATTCGACACCAAACCGTCATTAGCGCCAAAAACCGCCGCACGGAAATTACCCGAAAGCTTCTCGCGACCGTTAGTCGCCAGGGCGCGAATAATCTCCTCGTGAATCGCCTCGTCAGCCGCCATTTCCTCGGTAGCGTCTGGGTCCTCAGCGTAGGGGGATCGGGACTCGGCGCGCTGAGCCATCGCCAGAATAAACACCGAACCAAAGTTCTTTGCCAGGAACTGCAATACCAGAGACTGAATGGACGGGCGCACGTGCACATTTGCGTGCTCACCGAGCATGTCACGCCAATGTTGCTGGTGACGCTTCTCTGCCTTAGCAACCTGCAGAAGGATTTCGCGATCGGTACCCTCTGCACGGCGAGCCAGGTAGCGGTAGATGCGCGCCTCCGACTCCTCATCGGCAAGGTAGCGGCGCCAACGCTTAATCTGCGCGGGGGAGGGGGAGGTGACGGCGCTATGGCGGGTGGTTCGCGAAGCTTCAGTGGTGGCGTTTTCCGGCTGAAGCTTTTCGGTTTCTTCGACGTGCTCGTGCTGGGCGTGCGTGCTCATAGTTCCCTTTCCGCTACTCATGCGGTACGTGTCGGGTTTGCCGGTTAGCAACCCGTTACGCCTTCAAGTCTGTGCGCTCTGTCATGAACAGTGAACCACTCTAGAGCACTCTGAACGGAAAATCTAGGACGGCCTAACCCGATAAACATGTTCGCCTCAACGTACTTTGCTGTACTACGTGGACGAGGAACGATGAGTGAACTCGGTGTATATTTCATGTGAAAAACCGGGCGGGTGCACCCTCCATAAGGAGAGTGCACCCGCCCGGTTTTGTGACTCTAAAAGCTGGCGCCTATATACCTTGCCGCCATAAGTAGGCTGTGGTTTAGACGCTACGACTTAGATGGTTGTAGCTTAGATGCTGCCTTCGCTGTTTTCCAGGAATGCGCGGATGAACCACTGGAACTTCTCCAGCTCAGCGGTCTGGCCAATCAGCAGATCCTCGGTGACGGGGTCGGACTCGCCTGCGAATGCAATCGCCTTGCGGTGAGCTTCAATCACGCGGGTGTAGACGTCGTTCAGGGCGCGCAGGTGAGCGGCGACGGGTGCGCGGCCAACTGCGTAGTCTTCAACGGTACGCTGTGCGACCAGTGCGCCAGCCAGGCCGTTGGGGGTTGCGCCCAGGGTTGCCATACGCTCTGCGATGGCGTCGACAAAATCGCGGACAGTATCGACCTGGGGGTCAATCATTTCGTGAACGGCGATGAAGCCGGGGCCGGTCACGTTCCAGTGAGCGTGCTTCAGCAGCAGGTGCAGGTCGTTCAGGTCGTGCAGACGTGCCTGGAGAACCTCGGAAATGCCCTTGCCTTCTTCAATGGTCAGGCCGGGTGCGGTGTAGTTTGCGAATGCCATGATGGTCTCCTTCATGATGCTGTGATGCTTGTGCTTCGGTGGGGTTTGTACCCCGCCGAATCATTATTATTGAGTAAATCATTTTAAGGAACTACTGTCAAGGTTATTTTGATTAATTCGTAATAAATCGTCATCTGTGTGTTGCGCCGACCTCAAGCCCTCGCTCAAAAGCCCCTGCTCAAATCCCCACGGCTTACCACCCAGGCATGCGCAAAGGGTAGGATGCACAGTATCTCGTATCGCGCATCCCACCCTTTATGGTGAAGCCTATTCAGTTTTCTGCAGAGCTTCCAATCTGCGAACCAAGCGGCTACGCCAGCGCGCGCACCGCCTCTAGGGTCAGTTCCTCATGTTTGAGGTGCACGGTGCCCAGCTCTGCTGGAACCTCCAGTTCACCCGGCACAACAATGACACGCATACCCGCCGCGGCCGCACTGCGCACACCCGAAGGCGAATCCTCAAGAGCCACGCACTGTGTCGGATTAACACCCAGGCGCTCGGCCGCCAAAAGATAAGGTTGCGGGTCCGGCTTGGGGTGTGTGGTTTCATCATTACCAATAACCGCTGAGAACGTACCCTCAGGTGCCGCATTTGCGGTGCGGCGAGCCACGGAGGTGGCTGCATTCGTGACGACTGCCGCCGGAATCTGCGCCTCGCGAACCTCCCAGAGGAAACGCTCAAGACCGGGCAGGAACTCGACCGGCTGGTGTGCCAGGGCATCGTGCACCTTGGTGACGAGTCGCTCGTTGATTTCTTCATCCGGTAGGTTTACACCGCGCTTACGTAGGCGGTCCAGGGTGAACTGCATGGATAGGCCCAGGCAGTCGAGGGTGTCCTGCGCAGTCCAGGCGCCGCCAAATTCTGCAGCGAGAGCAACCTTTGCGGCAGCCCATACGGGTTCGGTATCGACGAGGGTTCCGTCGTGGTCGAAGAGAATGGCGGCGGGAAAGATGTTCGTAGTCGTCATGCCATTAAGCCTACCGGTTTATTTCTGGGGTGAGCGTAGGGCAACGTCCCCAAGTGTCACCAAAAAATCCGTACCTGCGTTCTGGGGGTTCTTGGCGATAGTGAGCAGTGCATCAGCGACGTCCTCACGGGCAATCGTTGGGATGCCTGCAGTTCGCTCGACACTCGCCATGTCATATACCTTCACCCCACCCCTGCCGGGTTTATTGGTCAGCCTGCCCGGATGCGCATGTGAAATATACGGCTGATATTCGGCGACCAGGGCATCCGCCTTAACTCGGTCGGTGAAAATGCCGCGCATGATGACCTTGCATACTAGGCGCATGGGGAGTGATGCGGTCCGTACCGTATCGCCCACGCCGTATGCGCTCATCAGAACACAGTGCTTCACGCCTGCGCCCGCCACCGCCTCCATGATGAGAGGCAGACGATCCTGCATGAACGTGGAGGAGAGAAATTCTCGCACCGTGGCTTTCTGGCCCAAGATGCTAACCATCACGTCCTGCCCGGAGGATGCTACGGCGAGCTGCTCGGCGTCGTCCAGGGCTCCCGGAACGATAGTGAGATTGTGGTGCGCCCCCAAAAGCGCTAGGGCCTTGTTGGGGTTGCGTACGTAGGCGGTGACGGTGTGCCCGTCCTTCAGAGCTTTGCGGGTAAAGAGATAGCCGGTGCGGCCGGTTGCGCCTAGAACCAGTATTTTCATGTGGGTCCCCATTTCTGTCTGTGATTATTGTGGGAACTTGCAAGTACCCAATGTGGTCACTATAACAATAGGGCTTTTGGAAGGAGTTTATGGCTGGAGCCTGTGTTTTCGCCGCTTTATTCGTGCGAAGCGCCCATGGTTATTGCCGAAATTTTAATCTCCAAAACCCCGGTTAACCTATTGCGCAGAATAATTGAGTGTAGTAGACTCAAGTTATGTAATGCAGGGGCACATAGGATAAGCCCCCGAAATACGAAAGGAACATCATGGACAACAAGTTCACCACCAAGAGTCAAGAAGTCATCTCGGCGGCAAATACTAACGCTCAAACCGCCGGCAACCCCACTATTGAAACCGCGCACATCCTCAAGGCCCTCATGGACCAGCGTGAAGGCGTCGCCGTAGCAGTCCTCAAGGCTGCAGGTCTGGATGTGGACGCTATCTCTGAGGCAGCATCCGCTGAAATCAAGAAGCTGCCGAAGGCATCCGGTGCCTCCGCGCAGAACGCTTCCCTCAGCCGTGCCGCGCTCTCTGCTCTGCAGGCGGCACAGACCCGCGCCCAGGGCTTCGGAGATACCTACGTTTCTACCGAAATGATCCTGCTCGGCATTGCCAGCGGAACCGATAGCACTGCAACCGCAATGCACAAGCTCGGGGCTACCGCAGAGCTCATTGCACAGACCATCCCCAACGTTCGAGGAGACCGCACCGTGGACACCCCCGACCCCGAAGGCACCTTCCAGGCGCTCGAAAAATACGGCACCGACCTGACCGCCATCGCCCGCGCAGGCAAGCTAGACCCAGTCATCGGCCGCGACTCTGAGATTCGCCGCGTCGTGCAGGTGCTCTCCCGCCGCACCAAGAACAACCCCGTTTTGATTGGTGAGCCCGGTGTCGGTAAGACCGCCGTCGTGGAAGGCCTGGCGCAGCGCATGGTTTCCGGCGACGTGCCCGAATCTCTGCGCGGCAAGACCCTCATCAGTCTGGACCTGGGCTCCATGGTCGCAGGCGCAAAGTACCGCGGTGAATTCGAGGAACGCCTGAAGGCAGTCCTCGAAGAAATCAAGAAGTCCGAAGGTCAGATCGTGACCTTCATCGACGAGATTCACACCGTCGTCGGTGCTGGCGCATCCGAAGGCTCCATGGATGCAGGCAACATGCTCAAGCCCATGCTTGCCCGTGGTGAGCTGCGCCTGATCGGTGCCACTACCCTGGATGAGTACCGCGAGAACATCGAGAAGGACCCTGCCCTGGAGCGCCGCTTCCAGCAGGTGTACGTGGGCGAGCCCAGCGTAGATGACACCATCGGTATTCTGCGTGGCCTGAAGGAACGCTACGAGGCACACCACAAGGTGCAGATTGCTGACTCTGCACTGGTTGCAGCAGCAACCCTGTCCAACCGTTACATTCCCTCCCGTCAGCTGCCGGACAAGGCAATTGATCTGATCGATGAGGCCGCATCCCGCCTGCGCATGGAAATTGACTCCGCACCGGAGGAAATCGACCAGTTGCGCCGCGCCGTGGACCGCCTCACCATGGAGGAACTCGCGCTTGCCGGCGAAACCGATCCCGCATCCGTGGAGCGTCTGGAAGCGTTGCGCAAGGACATGGCAGACAAGAAAGAACAACTCGACTCCCTCAACGCCCGTTGGGAAGCCGAGAAGGCGAACCTGAACCGCGTGGGTGACCTCAAGACTGAGATTGACGAGCTGCGCTCCCGCGCCGAGGTGGCACAGCGTGAAGGTAACCTTGCTGAGGCATCCCGCCTGCTCTACGGCGAGATTCCCGCAAAGCAAGCCGAACTGGAGGAAGCACAGCGTGCCGAGGACCGCGCTAAGAACGAATCCATGGTCTCCGAAGAGGTCACCGCAGACGATATCGCTGAGGTTATCTCCTCCTGGACCGGTATTCCTGCAGGTCGCATGATGCAGGGCGAATCTGAGAAGTTGCTCGAAATGGAGAAGCGCATCGGTGCCCGCCTGATTGGTCAGGAAGACGCAGTGGTAGCTGTCTCTGACGCTGTCCGCCGCGCCCGTGCTGGCATCTCCGACCCGGATCGCCCGATTGGTTCCTTCCTGTTCCTTGGCCCGACCGGTGTCGGTAAGACTGAGCTGGCTAAGGCACTGGCTGAGTTTCAGTTCGATGACGAGCGTGCCCTGGTACGCATCGACATGAGTGAATACTCTGAGAAGCACACTGTTTCTCGCTTGGTCGGCGCCCCTCCCGGATACGTTGGCCACGAAGAGGGCGGTCAGCTGACCGAGGCTGTACGCCGTCGCCCCTACTCGGTGGTCCTGCTCGACGAGGTTGAAAAGGCACACCCCGAGGTCTTCGACATCCTGCTGCAGGTGCTCGATGACGGCCGCCTGACCGATGGCCAGGGCCGCACCGTGGACTTCCGCAACGTCATCCTGATTCTGACCTCGAACCTCGGTTCTCAGTACCTGGTCAACCAAGACCTGCCCTTCGAAGAGCGCTCCGAGAAGGCGCTGGAGGTTGTGCACCAAGCATTCCGCCCCGAGTTCCTCAACCGACTGGACGACATCATCATGTTCCAGCCGCTGTCGGCTGAGAACCTGGGTCAGATCGTAGGCCTGCAGATCAAGAGCATGGCTAAGCGTCTGGAGGACCGCCGCCTGAGCCTGAACGTCACCCCCGCCGCCCTGGAGTGGCTGGGTAAGACCGGCTACGACCCGGCGTTCGGTGCCCGCCCGCTGCGCCGCCTGGTACAGCGCGAGATTGGCGACCGCCTGGCTCGCGGCATCCTCTCCGGCGCTATTCACGACGGTGACACCGTGACTGTGGATGTGAACCCGGACGTTGCCAGCGACGGCCTGTCGGTGACCTCCGAGCGTGAGCAGAAGGCTGAGAACTAAGCTCAACCGGCTGGGTGGACTTAGCCTGTGGCTGTGTTTTGCACATTCGAAACCATAAAAAATAGGCTGTGGGGTACCCTCAAAGGGGGTGCCCCACAGCCGTTTAACGCACTAGAACCGCGCTGAACCGCACTAATACACAGAGCATTGAGGAGAAGAATGGACCGCTGGACTGACCACCAGAACTTCGCCGCCGCCGGTGAGCAACGCGAAGAAATTGCCTCCGTGCACCGTGCCGCAATCCGCTCGATTCAGCGCGTTGTCTCTGAGAACGCCACCCCGCACGACGAAGAATACGTATCTGCGGGTATTGCCGAGCTACTCAAGGCGGGCAAGGTTCTCGTGCTCACCGGCGCGGGAGTGAGCACCGAATCCGGTATCCCCGACTACCGCGGACCCGGCGGCTCCCTGCATGACCACCGCCCCATGACCTACCAGGAATTCCGCTACGATGACGCCGCCCGCCAACGCTACTGGGCGCGCTCCTACGTGGGCTGGCGCCGTATGCGCCGCGCCGAACCGAACCGCGCCCACTATGCGCTCGCCGAGCTGGAACAGCTGGGTGCCGTGAGCGGTGTGATTACGCAGAACGTGGATGGGCTGCACGCCCGTGCTGGAAGCTCTCGCCTACTGGCATTGCACGGCGACCTCTCCCGTATTGTGTGCCTGGACTGCGGGCAGGACGAGAGTCGCGAAAGCCTGGATACACGTCTGGACGCGGCGAACCCCGGCTACCTAGCGCACCTTGAAGATGAAGAGCTACGCGTGAACCCTGACGGTGATGTGGAGCTGGACGACCTCTATATCCGCGATTTTCAGATGGTGCCCTGCCTCGGCTGCAGTTCGACCCGCCTCAAGCCGGATGTGGTGTACTTTGGTGAGTCTGTGCCCGCCGAACGTAAGGTACGCAAGGATGCCATGCTCGCTGAATGTTCGGCGTTGCTGGTGGTGGGCTCCTCGGTTGCGGTCATGAGCAGCTACAAGATTGTGCTGGAGGCTCTGAGCGCCGGCAAGCCGGTCGCTGTCGTTAACGGCGGCCCCGGTCGTGCAGATGCGAAGGCTACCTACCTGTGGCGTACCGGCGTGGGCGAGGCGCTGGAACTCATGCTCGACGCCGTTGATGTTTAAGGTTGCCGAGGTTTAGGCAGCGCTGTTTCTATAGTGAATGCTGTTTCTCCAGCGAATATTACTGCACGTGCAACGACCCAAGGTTAAGTGCACGAAAATGCTATTTTGTGTTGCAAGTAATTGCACATAGCCTCTAGACAGGCGGCTAAACCCACCACGCGGGGATAAAATGATGGGATGGACATTCGACACACTATCACTCGCTTCGGTGCCACCGCCCTGATCGGTTGCGGTCTGGTAGTCACCGCAATCCCCGCAACTTTCGCTCAGAACGGTGAAGAGTCCGTCACCTACGTCTACGCCGACAAGGCGGCCTCCCATATTTCTGAGGTCTGGTACAAGGGCGAAGCCCTGAAGATTACCGGCGAAGGCTTCCTGACCCAGGACGGTACCTCCGGCTCCACCATCGCTATCAAGCTGAACAAGGGTACCGTCAAGATTGACGGCAAGGACTACCTGGAAGTTCAGGCTGATGAGAAGGGCAACTTCTCCGTCTCCATTCCCTGGCAGGACGACCTGGATGAGCGTATCTCCGTGGACGTCTACCTGCTCTCCGGATCCTTGAAGGATAACGACACCGCTCGCGGCGGCAAGGCAGCCACCGTGAAGATTGAGGCTCGTTCCGTTCAGGAAGCAACCCCCTCCGCTACCGCGTCTGCGAGCGCTTCTGCTTCGGCAACCGCTTCCGTGGTGGCTACCCCCTCCGCTTCTGTGGCGCCTTCCGCATCTGCTACCGCCTCGGCTTCTGGTGCTGATGAGGTCATTGCCTCCGTGGATGCAGAGATCAAGGACCGCGTGGATGGGAAGGCTTCTGCGACTGCTTCAGCGAGCCCCTCGGCTACCGCATCGGCTTCCGCTTCTGTGGTGGCTACCCCCTCCGCTTCGGCATCGGCTTCTGCCTCGGCTACTGAGTCGGCTTCTGCCTCGGCTGCTGCTGATAAGAACGCATCCGTTGCGAACGATGCGAAGGATCAGTCGGGTGATTCCACTTCCGCTACTGAACAGGTGACCGCTTCGGCTGAGAGCACTCGCTTCGCGAACTGCTCTGAGGTGGCGGCTACTGGTCTGGCTCCTATCTCTTCGAGCCACCCGGACTTCCGCAAGCAGTTCGATACTGATAACAACGGTCTGGGCTGCGAGGTTATTAACAGTGAGGTCACTGACGGCGGTTCCTCCTCCAATATTTCTTCGGGTTCTTCTTCCCGCAACTCTGGCGGTCTGGACAACTTGGGTTCTTCCTCCGCTTCGACTAACTACACTTCTAGCCGCGCTCAGCGCTCTTCCCTTGCTAATACCGGTGCTTCCAACGCCTTTACCATTGCTGGTATGGGCCTGGTAGCTCTGGGTCTGGGTGTTGCTGGCGTGTCTGCTGTCCGTAACCGCAAGAACTCCTAAAACTATTGCCGCTGCCCGGTGGTGAGTGAGGGTCCCTTCCCCCCCCGAATGCTTGAGTGTTTGGGTGGAAGGGATTTTCGCGTTTAACGGGGTGGTTTTTGCTATTGGGTTGTGCTGATGGGGTGGGGTATGTACTTGTTATTCTCTTCAATGTTAGGTTGAGACTTTAGGGGTGTACGACGGTGTAAAAGGCTTATATAGTTCAACCATGCCTTTAAGAAACCTTCAAAAAATATGTTTTGTGAGTTAGGTCATGACAAATTGGCTTCTTGGGGGCCGGTATCCTAAGCTTCGCTCGTTAGAATGGGGGCATGAGCATTCGAAACAACATCGCACGCATCGGCGCCACCGCACTCATCGGCTGTGGCCTCGTTGCTACTTCCGTCCCCGCAACCTTCGCTGTTGAAGGCACGCCTCAGGTCGTCCACACCTACGCAGACTCTGCACAGTTCATCGCCCCCAACGTATGGGTTGAGGGCGAAGGCCTGAACATTGGCGGCGAAGGCTTCAAGACCGCTGATGGCACCTCCGGTTCCGTTCTGGCACTAAAGCTGAACAAGGGCGCCGTTAAGATTAACGGCCAGGACTACCTGGAAATCCACGCTGACGAGAACGGTAACTTCTCCGTTACCATTCCCTGGCAGGCAGACCTGCACGGCAGTGTTTCCGTTGACATTTACCTGCTGTCCGGCTCCCTAAAGGACGGCGACGTTCCCCGCGGCGGTAAGGCAGCTACCGTGACCATTAAGGTTGCAGAGCAGCCCGCTCCCGCACCTAGCGAAGAGCCCACCCCGGCTCCTTCCGAGAACCCGACCCCGGCTCCCACTGCTGAGCCGACCACCGAGGCTCCCAAGCCTGCTGAAGAGACCTCCGCACCCGCTGAGGAATCCTCCAAGCCCGCTGACGAGAACGCGGCTCCCCAGCCCGCAGAGAACTTCCGCTTCCAGAACTGCGCCGACGTTGAGGCTGCAGGTGAAGCACCGATCCGCAAGGGTCACCCGGACTTCCGCGAGAAGTTTGATGCTGACAGCGACGGCGTCGGCTGCGAGCAGCCCGCTGACTACGAGGACTCTAACTCTGCAGATAACCAGAACAACGGTGGTCAGAACTCTGGCGGTCAGACCTCTATTAACAACCTCTCCGCTGGCCAGAACTCCTCTGGTAATGCTACCGAGAGCCACCGTTTCCAGAACTGCGCCGACGTTGAGGCGGCAGGCCTGGCACCGATTAGCAAGGACCACCCGGACTTCCGCGAGAAGTTCGATGCTGACCACGACGGCATCGGTTGCGAATGGCCGGTTGACTACGAGAATGCTACTAACGCATCTTCCAAGAGCTCTTCTTCCCTGGCTAAGACCGGTGCATCCGATGCGATGACCGCTGCTGGTCTGGGTCTGATTGCTCTGAGTGCTGGTAGCGCGACCATCGTGGCAACCCGTATGCGCAAGAAGGCATAATAACGCTTAGTCGCTAAGTTTTTAGCTACTTTTATGGGCTCCCTCCATATCGGAGGGAGCCCATTTTTTGTGCTTTTTGAAGCTGTGGGATGCTCCATCAAGGACGCGAGAAAAGAGAAAAATTACGATTGAATAGCGCCACGATAAGGGTATTTATTAGAGACATATAACACTTATCTATAAGTTAAGGTGAGCACAGGGTAAACACAGGCTTGCACGGGAATCTAGATACTACAAAGAACGCACAGCTTGGAGCTGAAGAACAGACAGCAAAAAGCGCCGCAAACATCACGACACGACGTCTGGAGCGTCCAATGACTATTTTGACCATGGCGATTGCCGATGCCATAGCCATCGCAGCCCTCTGCACCCTCTACATGGCGCGGCACCGCAACCGCGAACTAATGATTTCTTACGCGGTCATCAACGCCGGCATCTTCACCGTCTCGGTGGCGCTGGTATCTGCCGGCTCGAATGCATCCGCTATGGGCATGGGTCTCTTCGGTGTCTTGTCGATTATCCGATTGCGTTCCACCGCCCTGAGCCAGCGCGAGGTGGGTTACTACTTCGTAGCCCTCTCGGTCGGCATGATCGCCGGTGTGAACATCAGCCCGGCGTACATCGCCTTCGGTCTCATGGCTACCCTGGTCGCCCTGATTGCGATTCTCGACTCGCGTAGCACCCCGATCTCTACCGACCAGACTCAGACTGTCACCGCCGATCGTGCGATTAGCGACGAGGAAGAGCTCAAAGCATACCTGAGCGCTCGCCTGGGTTACACCGTCACCTCGGTGAAAATCACCGAGCTGGACATGGTGAACAACCTGACCCGCGCCACCGTCACCTACCAGCCTAAGGAAACCACCGAGGGCGGCACCCCTGCGGCAGTGGAGGCGGCACCGGCTAACGCAGTACCGATTGGGGCTCAGCCTGTCGTAGCTCAGGTGGTAGCATCGAAGACTCCCGCGGTTTACCCGGCAGCACCTCAGGTTCCCACCGCCGAGGCACACGCCACGCTGGACACTCGGATGATTCCGCTCCAGCGTACCCCGGTAGGCAAGTAAGACCAGCCGCTATAACAGTCTCTGATTCACTCCGACCGCACAAACATCTCCGATACCCACGACACGCCGCCCCCAGCGCACAACGCATCATGCAGGGATGGCACCCCAGAAGGACGAAGACCCATGACTAACGCAGCCGCAAATATCATCCCCGCAGAGTGGACGAGCATTAGCCTCGAAGCCATGAACGAGCAGGCAGCCATGCAGACCCGTGTGGACCGCAAGTACATTGTCGAGGCAGAAACCGCAGCCAAGGTACTCTCCACGCTTGACGCAGGAGCCTCCGTCATGGAAATCGATGACCAGCGCGACTTCGCCTACGAATCGGTCTACTTCGACACTCCGCAGATGCAGAGCTACCATTCGGCAGCGTACAGCCGCCCGGACACCTTCAAGATTCGTACCCGTAGCTACCTGGACTCGGAACTGACCTTCCTAGAGGTCAAGACAGACGGTGAGCAGGATATGACCGTCAAGAAGCGTATCCCGTATACCTTCGAGAACCGCGATACGCTCACCGCCGAAGGCCACGAGTACATCACCGCAGCGCTCGGCGATATCCTTGCGGGCCCCGTGCACAAGCTGGAGGCGGTTCTGACCACCGGCTACCGCCGTACCACGGTCTTCCTGCCGCAGAGCGAGAAGAACCCCGTCGCCTCCCGTATGACGGTAGATAACGCCCTGACCTGGACACCTCTGTCTGAGAACATCCTCATGGCGGGCGTGAACTACCGCAACTACCACGGTAACCTGGTTGGCACCACCTACGGCCTGCCGAACGCGGTCATCATTGAAACCAAGTCCGGTGTGGAGCCCTCTGTGGCAGACCAGCACCTTTGGGATGCGGGCATCACCCCCATGAAGATTTCCAAGTTTGCAACCGGTATGGCGGTGCTAAACCCGCAGCTGGTAAGCAACAAGTGGGAAGAAACCATCAAGAATTGGATGCACCTGGAACCGGTCAACGGTACCCGCCTCAACGTGGATGACATGACCGAAGAGGATTACCAGAAGCTGCTGACCGAGGGTTTCGCAGCCGCATAAAACGGCAATCTGGCTAAAACGGCAATCTGGGATGCGCGGGTAGGGTAGCGCACCTACCTTACCCGCACCCCCAGCCCCTCATCTATAAACCCATGACCCAAGCACAACACCGGCTGTATTCGCCCCACACAGGTAATAACCGCTCTCGCACATATTCACATTTCATATACGACTTACCCCTGTGGCGCTGGCTCTACGCGAGTAGTCACCCAAACACAAAGGAAAACCCGTGAAAAAGAGCAATATGATTAAGAGCGCAACCTCCTTGACTCTCCTGGCGGCCCTGGCGTTGAGCGGCTGCTCGGCAAACTTGGCATCGACCGCTAGTGCAGCGAGCGCGACCACTACCTCCGCTTCGAGCACTTCGGACACCACCTCGAAGGTGGCGGACTCCTTCTCTACCGACGTGAAGAGCGGTGAGAAGCTCGCCGAGGACACTCACTACTCTGCAAAGGACGTCACCTGGGATTCCTCCAGCGAAGTTACTATCAATCTTTCTAACCCGACTGCGATCGACGGCGTGACCGTAAGCGACGGCGTCATCACCATCACCAAGGCGGGCAACTACAAGCTCATCGGTACCTACGAGGGCCAGATCAAGGTTGAGGCAGCCGACAGCGACATGGTCCGCCTGGTCCTGAAGAATGCGACGATTACCAACTCCACCGGTGCAGCTATCAATGTGGTTGAGGCGGACGAGGTCGTTATCTACACCGCCTCGGGTACCACCAACACCGTCTCTGACGGCTCCTCCTATGCGGATACCGCCAGCGGTAGCCCCGACGCAGCTATCTACTCCAAGAGTGACCTGACCCTGGCGGGCGAAGGCACCCTGAAGGTTGAAGGTAAGTATGAAGAGGGTATCCACACCTCTGACGGCGTGGTCATTGCCTCCGGTACCCTGGAAGTGAACGCGGCAAACACCGGCATCAAGGGTAAGGATTACGTCGATATCCTGGACGGTACCGTCACCGTAACCGCAAGTCAGGACGGCATCAAGGCAACCAATAATACCGATGGCAACCGTGGCTGGGTACGCCTGAGCGGTGGTACCGTGAATATCTCTGCAGATGATGATGGTTTCAAGGCTGAGCGCGTGCTTGAAATCTCTGGTGGGACCCTGAACATTAACCAGGCGAACGAGGGTATTGAGGGGCAGTACATCAACATCCTGGATGGCACCGTGAACGTGACCAGCTCCGATGACGGTATCAATGCCTCGTACAGTACCACCTCGACCAGCACCGAGTCGGCTTCGACCTCCACCATGCAGACCGCCCAGCGTAACCAGGCTGCACAGGGAAATACGGGACAGGGTAATGCGGCACAGGGTGGTCAGCCCCCGGCTGGCGGTGGCGCAGGCGGCGGCATGGGTGGCGGCACCTTCGAGGTGGTTGATGCAACCATCAACATCTCCGGCGGTACGGTCACCGTGAACGCGAAGGGCGACGGCATCGACTCCAACGGTACGGCAAACCTCTCCGGTGGTACCGTGATTGTCGACGGCCCCTTCACCGGTGGTAACACCTCCCTGGATACCAATGGCGACCTGCTGCTCAACGGCGCGACCGTGACCGCGGCTAACTCCGGTGACATGTTCGAGGCGCCCTCGACCAACTCCACCAGCGGCTACCTGAAGATTAGCAATGTATCGAACCTGAGCGCCGGCACCACCGTACAGGTGACCGACTCCTCCGGTAACGTGGTGGCGAACTACAAGGTGACTAACTCCAGCACCGCACTGATCGTGGTCTCCAGCTCCAAGATCACTAAGGGCGAGAGCTACACCGTGTACACCACCACCGATAGCGTGGATGTCTCCAGCACCACCCTGGCTTCTAACGCCACCTTGCTGGGCTCCTTCACCGCAAGCTAAACGGCAGGAGTGCCCCTCAAGCCCCGTGCTGGATGTCATGACCGGCACGGTACCTTCTCTGAACCCGGTTTTGTGAGTGAGCCGGTAGGATAGGCACTCGCCCCGCATTGGTTGTAGCGATACGCCCGGTGCGGGGCTCTGTGGCGTCTGGGGTAAAAAGCCGCGGGTGCAAAATAAAACGGTTGTTCCGGTGCGAAGAAGTGCTCTGATACGCAAAATAGGTGCCGCTGAGCGAGACATTCAGGGCTGAAACAGGGTACTCTATAGTGTAGTAAAGACTGTTGAACGATCCGAGAGCGATGCGCTGCACGTGCTGTTCGCCTCGGACAGGATGAAAGAGGGGGTCACGCCATGGGGCGCGGCCGTCAGAAGGCTAAAGCAACAAGGCAGGCTCGGGAGATGAAGTACTTCAGCCCCGAGACCGACTACAGCGCACTCGAGCGCGAGCTCAGCAGCGCGAAGAAAACGAAGTCCTCCGATTCGTCCCGCCGTCGCTATGACGACGAGGACGACTACTCGGCATACGCAGAAAAGTACGCGTCCTACGAGGATGAGGCATAAAGAATACGCGGAATGATTCGGTGCATATCGACCGAGCGTATTTCATAGTTGATGAACCGGCTTGAGACCCCACACGGGGTGCTCAGCCGGTTTTTTCGTGCCCGCAGTTTGTGCGGATGCACCCGGGTGTGTGCGAAGGCAGGCTGCCGACGGGGGGTCTTAACTATGTGGAGCGCAGAGCCAATAAACATGCTTATACATATATGTGCATAAATCTATTTGGTAATAAGGCATAGTTGGTAATAAAAAAGTTTGAAATGAATAATCATGCATAGCTCCTGCACAGCTTAGTCATGACTGGCACAGAGAATAGGCCGGCATTCTAGAGACATGAACAACGAACAGAACATGACTCAGAACATTGACCAGACCACCCAGACCGCGGCAGAACAAGCTAACGCAGTACAAACCGCTGCAGAGCAGAAGCTAGCCAAGAAGAATCTCACTCGTCGAATCTTTATCGGCGGCGGCCTCGGTGCACTCGCAGTAGTCGGCGGCGGTACGGGGTGGGCATA
The DNA here is from genome assembly GCF_054263775.1 of Rothia sp. 110740021-2. Classification (NCBI taxonomy): domain Bacteria; kingdom Bacillati; phylum Actinomycetota; class Actinomycetes; order Micrococcales; family Micrococcaceae; genus Rothia; species Rothia sp. 110740021-2. The sequence goes on from NZ_JBSZFE010000001.1 coordinate 291,007, forward strand.
CAACCGCTACCTGGCAGAGCACACCGAAATCGAAGACACCACCGCCTACGAGGCGGCTGCAGCCCAGGCAAACGCAAGCGCCTCCGGCTCCGCCACCGCAGACCCCACCGAACTGACTGGCGTGAAGGTCAACGGTCAGAGCCTCACCGCTAACGAAGGCTCTATCACCATCACCTCCAACACCACCGGTAGCGGCTCGGATGTGGTCGTCTCCTTCGTAGCAGACATAAAGCTCGACAACGCGACTCTGCTGCGAAGCGCCTTCGCCAATAACAAGTTCGGCCAGAACATCATCGACACCCCCTCGAACATGGCGGCTGAACACAACGGCATCTGGGCAATCAACGGTGACTACTATGGCTTCCGTACCACCGGCATCGTGATCCGAAACGGTGTTGTCTACCGTGACTCTGGCGCACGTGAAGGCTTCGCCTTCTACCGCGACGGCTCCGTCAAGCTCTACGACGAAACCGCAACCAATGCCCAGACCCTCGTCAACGAGGGTGTGTGGAACACTCTCTCCTTCGGCCCCGCGCTGGTCAAGGACTCCGCAATCGTCGACGGCATCGACAGCGTCGAGGTGGACACCAACTTTGGTAACCACTCCATCCAGGGCAACCAGCCGCGAACCGGTGTAGGTGTGCTCGGCACCAATCACCTGGTCTTCATTGTGGTCGATGGCCGCTCCACCAACTACTCGCGTGGCGTGACGATGCCCGAGTTCGCCCAGATGTTCAAGGACCTCGGCTGCGTGAGCGCCTACAACCTGGACGGTGGTGGCTCCTCCGCCATGGTCTTCAACAATGAGCTGGTCAATCGCCCGCAGGGTGGCACCAAGGAACGTGGCACCAGCGACATCCTCTACATAGCAGGGAGCGCATCGTGATTATCCTGATACCCGCCTATAAACCGGACCAATCACTAGTCCGCTTTGTCCGTGCCCTGCGTGAACAGGATCCGGATACAGAAATTCTCATCATTGACGATGGCTCCGGCAGCACCTATGCGCCAATCTTTACCGAACTGCGTATCGACGGCGTGACCGTGCAGGCCCACCCGGTCAACAAGGGTAAGGGTGCGGCACTGCGCACCGGCATCGACTGGGTGAAAGCAAACCGTTCCGGCGAGGTCATCGTCACCGCCGATGCAGACGGCCAGCACCTACCCCGGGACATCTTCCGTGTGGGCGTGCGCACCGAAACCGCAGCGGCGGCAGGCCAGATGAGCATCATCCTCGGCGTGCGTACCAAGCCCGACCCAAACGCCGGCGAAGAAGGCACCAAGGTGCCGCTACGCTCCAAGATTGGCAACAGCGCAACCGTAGGCTTCTTCGCCCTGGCGACCGGCGCCCGCGTGGCAGATACCCAGACCGGTCTGCGCGGCTTCACTCCGCAGATTCTGGACTGGCTGCTGCAGATCCCCGGCGATAAGTACGAGTACGAGTTCTCCATGCTTCTGCGAGCAACCCGCGCAGACGTGGAGCTGGTGCAGGTACCTATTGTGAAGGTCTACGAGCCGGGCAACCCGACCAGCCACTTTAGGCCTCTGCAGGACTCGGCGCTCATTTACGCGCCGCTGCTTGCCTTCCTGGTTTCGTCTTTCCTGACCGGCTTCCTCGTGGATGCTATCGCCTTCTTCGTCCTGATGGGCATAGGCGCTCCGCTGCTGGCAGCCGTGATTGGTGCCCGCGTCATCTCGGCGCTAACGAATTTCACCGTCAACCGAATGCTTATGCATGACGGAGGTGCATGCCCCTCCGCATCCTCTTCGCTGGTACGTTACACCGTGCTGGCGGTGGGCATCCTCGCAGTCAACGCGGCTCTGATGGAAGCTTTGACCGGTCTGGGGGCGTCCCTGCTGGTCACCAAGATTCTGACCGAACTGATTCTAATCCCGATCAGCTTCGCGGTTCAGCGCCGCTGGGTCTTTCTACCTACCCAGCGTCAGAAAAATACGCGAGAAAAGACTCAATCAATCGCCACCTCTTCCGGTTTGCGTGCGGTGAGCTACGAGTCGGCTCGCATGGAGGCTGCCGGTATTCGTGCCGGAATGCCCGCCTCCTAGGTAGGTCCCTAGCGGCTAGTTCACTAGAGGCTACCTACAAAACTTCTCCCACCCATCAGTCGTGAGGATAGGTGGGAGATGCAAGCTGCAGCATCAAAAGCGGCAGCGTTCTGTTCACGAAAAGACCCCGATGAGAAAACTCAACGGGGTCTTTGCGTATGTGAGCGCTGGAAGCGGCAAGGGGGTTGGTCATCCACTAACATAAATGCACCTTTTAGAAAATATCTGCATTCTTTGTGTATTGGCTTGTGAGGAGCGAATAGAAAAAAGAAAATGCATATCACTGCATTGATATATATTTTCTCTCAGCCTGTGTGCGGGAGTTCTTTGGAAGTAGTTTATGTGGTGGGATGTCGCTATCCTAGTATCTTTTCCTATGTGTGAAGCGGCTAAAGCTCGATAGTGTGGCGTAAATAATAAGATTTTTATTTCACGTAAATGCAAATAAGGAAATGCCTGGTTGAGCTATTCTCCTGGGCTTGAAGTAAAGATTTAAGTTTTACTTATCTTTACATAAAGTGACCTGCATCATAAAGGTTATTTTATTCATAAAGTAACCCAAAAAGGGTGATAGAGTATCTCACGGTACGTACCCGTGCATGCATATTGTGAGCTACCCTCAACAGCCGCACAAGCTACAATGCAGACACCACGCACCACAGCGCCATGCATCAACCACCCCGCACAACAGCATCTACCCACAGAGACATCTGCCCGGCAGATGCGTGCGATGAAAACACCGCACAGCGCTAACACCCCACTCTTCCGTATTCACTCGTACCGAGTACACACACCTGGCTCTGCGCCCTCAACGCAAGTCGGCAACGCTACACCGCATCGTGCGCACCCGGTACCACTCACCTCAAGGACGTCCATGTTTCGCATTGCTCGCCCCTCCCAGGCACGCTCCTCACAGCGTTCCCTGCTGAGCTTCGTCACCGCGACCTGCCTGCTCTCGGTAAGCGTGATCCCCGCCGTGGCGGCACCCACCGCGCAGGCTCCCCACCCTAAGGCATCTGCGACGGCAGAGGCATCTAATACTGCCCAGATCTCCGATACTGCGCAGTCCGCGCCCGTGGCATACAACCGCTTCATCATCACCTACACCGATGAGGCGAAGAACGCCGCCTCCGCCGACGCCGCTGCAGACCAGATTGACTGGTCCGCAGCTGCGGGTACCCAGCAGGCAACCTGGAGTGACGCACTCTACGCAGGCATCACCTCCGATGTGCAGAGTATCGACGAGCTGCTGAACATTAAGACCAGCTACGTCCGTTCCACCGCACTGGATGCCAGCGTAGTCACCACCTCTTCGGAGCTCACCCCGGCTCAGGCGCAGCAGTATATGAACGCCCTGAGCGCGAACTCCAAGGTCGCCTCCGTAGTACCCGATATGCGCCGCTACGCCACCGTGGATCACACCTCGGAAACCATCAAAATCAATGACCCGAAGATGAACCGCATGTGGTCCCTCACCGGTGAGAACGGAGTCTCCGCGCTGGAGGCGTGGGGCACCACCCGCGGTAAGGGTGTGACCGTGGCGGTGCTGGACTCCGGTATCACCGCTCACCCGGACCTGGACGCTAACGTGCTGCACGGCTATGATTTCATCGCCGAGTCGGCGTTCTCCAACGACGGTAATGGCCGCGACTCCGACCCGACCGACGCCGGCAACTGGACCGTAGACAACCAGTGCTTCACCGGTTCGAAGGCAAGCCCTTCCGACTGGCACGGCACCCACGTGGCGGGCACTATTGCCGCTATTGCGAACAATAACGAGGGCATTGCCGGTGTGGCGCCCGAGGCGAAGATTGTGCCCGTGCGCGTTCTGGGCGCCTGCGGTGGCTTCGACTCAGACATCACTGACGGCATTATTTGGGCTGCTGGTGGTAGCGTGCGTGGCGTTCCCGCAAACCAGAACCCCGCCCAGGTCATTAACATGTCCATCGGTAGCGAGGGCACCTGCACCACCCCGTACCGCCAGGCGATTGCTCAGGCAAATAAGCGCGGCTCCATTGTGGTCGTCGCAGCCGGTAACAACAGCTTTGATGCCTCGAAGTCCAGCCCCGGCAACTGTGAGGACGTCATCAACGTGGGCGCAACCGATAAGAACGGCAAACGTTCCTACTTCTCCAACTACGGCTCCCGCGTGGACGTGAGCGCACCCGGTGGCGACCGCCGCTACTGGGGCGGCGGTATTCTCTCCACCCTCAACGCTGGTAAGACCGCTCCCGGCAAGGCTGACTACGCCGAGTACCAGGGCAGTTCCATGGCGGCACCGCACGTTGCTGGTATTGTGGCGCTCATGAAGGCGGTCGACCCGAAGCTTACTTACGCTCAGGCGAAGAAGGCTCTGCAGTCCACCTCTCAGGGTGTTGAGTGCGACCAGTCCGCGTGCGGTTCCGGCATTGTGAATGCGGCACGCGCGGTTCAGCAGGTTCGTTCCGACCGTGAAGCTGCGGAGGCTGCCGCAGCTGAGGCGGCACGCAAGAAGGCGGCTGAAGAGGCAGCACGCAAGAAGGCTGAAGAGGATGCTAAGCGTCAGCAGGCCCCCGCACCGAAGGTGATCCCGGCTCCTAAGGCTAGCCGTCCGGTGACCCGCCCGTCCCGCCCGGTCACTCGCCCCTCCTACCCGTCGCGTCCGCGTTACGGCCACACTCCGCGTTACCGCTCCTGGTACGGTGCTTCTGTGAACACCTACCCGAACAATGGCTATCTTGGTTTCGCGACCGGTAATCGCCACTAGTCATCTCCGCCAGTTGAGTTAGAGTTTAGATACGAAAAGCCCCCGATGAGTTCTCTCATCGGGGGCCTTGCTATACCGGCGGGGCGAATATTATGAAGAATCACCCCGGCAGCGCGGCTAGTGCTTTTCTTTGGTCTCGCGGGCTTCTGCACCGGGTTGGTGACCAGCGGCTCATCCTGGATGATGGGCTCGGTGTCACCATTCAGGTCGTAGACCTGGGCATCTCGGGGATTTCCAGTGCGGGGGCGCCAGGAATCCGGTCGTAGTCGTCAGCGAGGTTCCACTGCTTGCTGTACTGCGGGGCGTACCCGGGGCTGCCGCGGTGGGGGTGTTAGGGCACGCTACACGCCGAAGTATGGAAGCCTCATCTGGTTCTCCTGATGTAGGTGTGTTGGTGCGGACTGTGTGATGTGTATGGATGCGTTCGGCCTATTTTTTGGTTTGGTTTTACGGGGCGGCAAAGGGCTCTGTTTTTGGGTGTGCTGAAGTGCTGAAAGGGGTGAGGGAATAGCGTTTTTGACCCTTTTTACGTACAGGAAGAACTCTTTTTCGATGGTGTGTAACGTACATTTCTAAGGTATTACTTCAAGGTGAGCTTTAGGGATTTTTAGAGCAGTTTTCGTGGGTTAATGTGTAGAAAATTAACCTATCTAGGCTGAATAGTGCCTAATCATTGAGGGTTTATGTAGGTGAGGCTTGAAGGTTTGGGTGTGTGAGGTGAACTGCATGGTGCCACTGAAGGGTGGGGTGATAAGTAAATGTTTTTAACACTGTGATGTAAGCACTCAAATGCATTAAAAATGCGGTTGATATTAAAAGATAAAAACCAGTCAAAATACGCCTAAAATTAAATAAAAAGCTGACATCAAACACGCCAGACAGCGCGCCCTGCCTGCAGGCACACAAAAGACCGGGGCGGCCACCGCATGGGTGACCGCCCCGGTCTGTAGAATTCATCAGCACCAGCAAGCTGGCGCTCGCTGTCTACTGGAGAAAGCGTCCTTAGGAAGCGTAGGAGCCCAGCAGGCGAACCGCGCCGCCGTCCACGCCCTTAGCGCCCTGAACGTAATCGGGGTTGTTAGCCTCGGGCTCGCCGGCGGCAACAACGTCACCCATAATCCAGGAGGGGATGCCGCGGTCGTTCAGGCGCTTGGTAGCAGCCTCAGCCACGGAGGGGTCAACGATAGCAATCATGCCCACGCCCAGGTTTAGGGTACGCTCCAGATCGGCCAGGGGTACGTTGCCCAGCGAACCAATCAGGGAGAAGATTGCGGGAATCTGCCAGGTGGAGCGGTCCACGCGACCCTCCAGGCCCTGGGGCAGAACGCGAGCCAGGTTAGCTGCCAGGCCGCCGCCGGTCACGTGGGAGAAGCCGCGCACACCGCTACCGGTGGTGCCGTCCTCACCGTTGACGGGGAATGCTGCCGCCAAATCCAGGCAGTCTGCCGCGTACACGCGGGTGGGTTCGAGCAGCTCTTCACCGATGGTGCGGCCCAGTTCGTCCACCTGACGCTCCAGACCCCAGCCGGCAACGTTCAGGACCTTACGGACCAGGGAGTAGCCGTTGGAGTGAATACCGGAGGACGCCATAGCGATCAGTACGTCGCCCTCACGCACGCGCTCGGGGCCGAGCAGTTCGTCTGCCTCGACCAGACCGGTTGCTGCGCCCGCAACGTCGTACTCGTCCTCTGCGAGCAGGCCGGGGTGCTCAGCGGTTTCGCCGCCAACCAGGGCGGTGCCAGCCTGTGCACATGCGCCAGCGATACCGCGCACAATGTTAGCGATACGTTCGGGAACGACCTTGCCGGTAGCAATGTAGTCGGTCATGAACAGCGGCTTCGCACCGCAGACGACGATGTCGTCCACGACCATGCCTACCAGGTCGTAACCGATGGTGTCGTGAATATCGAGTGCCTGCGCGATAGCGACCTTGGTGCCCACACCATCGGTGGAGGTAGCCAGGTAGGGCTTGCGGTACTTGACGAGCTCGGAGACGTCGTACAAGCCCGCAAAGCCGCCCACGCCACCAACTACGGAGGAGTTGTGGGTCGCCTTGATAGCGCCCTTCATCAGTTCAACGGCGCGATCGCCAGCCTCTACGTCAACACCTGCGCTCGCGTAGGTTACGGTGGTGGTGTTTTCGCTCATTAGGATTCCTTCGGGGTAGTGGTAGCGGAGGAGTTTGCGGGGGTGCGGTCCTGCTCCGTGAGCAGTGCCTCGAGGTCGGCGTCGGGGCCGGGGTTGCACATGCCCATACCGGCATCGTCTGCGGCAACCTGTACTGCGGAGGGGTCGAACTTCGTTTCGAGAGTATCGGTGCCTTCGCGGGTATCGATGGAGACTGCCTCAGCATGCTCAGGCTTGGAGGGGACGGGGCGCTCCACGGTCACCTCAGCCGCCTTACCGGCGAGGGGGCCGCCATTGCCCTTCTCCGTGGAGTCGAAGAGGGACTTGCCGCGTCGTTCCTCACTCGGCAACTCAATCGGGTATTCGCCGGTGAAGCATGCGGTGCACATGTTTTCGGCGGGCTGCTCGGTGGCTGCCATCATGCCGTCCTGTGAGATGAAGCCGAGCGAATCGGCACCCAGGGAGGATGCGATTTCGTCCACGGACAGGCCGTTCGCAATCAGCTCCGCGCGGGAGGCGAAGTCAATACCGTAGAAGCAAGGCCACTTCACGGGCGGGGAGGAGATGCGCACGTGCACTTCCTTCGCGCCAGCTTCGCGGAGCATACGCACGAGGGCACGCTGAGTGTTACCGCGAACAATGGAGTCGTCAATAACGACGAGGCGCTTGCCGGCCACCACAGACTTGAGCGGGTTCAGCTTGAGTCGAATACCGAGCTGGCGGATAGTCTGCGAGGGCTGAATGAAGGTTCGGCCCACGTAGGCATTCTTGACCAGGCCGTTACCGTAGGGAATGCCGGACTCTTCGGCGTAACCAATAGCAGCCGGAACACCGGATTCGGGAGTGGGCATGACCAGGTCAGCTTCAATAGCGTGTTCGCGGGCAAGCTGACGACCCATCTCTACGCGGGATTCGTAGACGCTACGGCCGGAGATGGTGGTGTCCGGGCGAGCGAGGTAGACGTACTCGAAGACGCAACCGGCGGGCTTAGCTTCTGCGAAACGCTGGGAACGCAGACCGTTCTCGTCAATGGTGATGAACTCGCCGGGCTCCACTTCACGCACGAAGGACGCGCCGACAATATCAAGTGCCGCGGTTTCGGATGCGACAACCCAGCCACGCTCCAGACGACCGAGCACGAGGGGGCGTACACCCTGCGGGTCACGTGCAGCGTAGAGGGTGTGCTCATCCATGAAGGTGAGGCAGAAAGCACCGCGCAGGGTCGGCAATAGGTCGAGTGCTGCTTCTTCAAGGGAATCGAAGTCATGCTCTGCCAGTAGAGCCGTAACGAGTGCGGTGTCGGTGGTGTTACCCTGAGCAAGCTCACCGTGCTTGGGGGGCTTGCCGCCGTTCTTTTCGAGAATACGGTCGTAAAGGTCAGCGGAATTGGTGAGGTTACCGTTATGCGCCAGGCAGAGCGTGCCGTGCGGGGTGGTACCGAGGGTGGGCTGTGCATTAGCCCAGTGGGATGCGCCGGTGGTGGAATATCGGGCGTGGCCGATAGCGTGGTCGCCGGGCATGGAGCTGAGGGTGGCTTCATCAAAGACCTGGGAGACCAGTCCCATATCTTTGTACACGTGGATGCGTTTGCCGTTACTGGTTGCGATACCTGCTGATTCCTGGCCGCGGTGCTGGAGTGCGTACAGGCCGTAGTAGGTTAGCTTTGCCACGTCCTCGCCGGGAGCCCAGACGCCGAAGACGCCGCAGGCGTCCTTGGGTCCGTGGTCAATCGGATCGAGGTCGTGAGTGAGTTTTCCGTCGGGGCGAATCAATTCACTTCTTTTCGACGTTGGGACTGCGGATGCGTCTGTGCAAGCGCAAGATGAGGGCGTGTTGCCGCACTCACACCTGCCCGTGTGTGCCGTAGCATACACCAGACCTTTAAAAGTGTACCGGGTTTCGGAGCCGATGCGGTGAAGGATACGCTAAATACCTCAGGATGGACCACTAGAACAGGCACCAAATACGCTAAATCACGAAGACTGCGTGGACCTGCTGGCTCGTAGCAAATTCTAGAAGAGCGGCAACAAACCCGAAAGATCACTACGCTCACCCGACGCATCGAGCGTACCGGCACCTACCGCCTGCGCCCACGAACAGGCACCCAGAACCAGTGCCGCCCACACGAGCGGACACGCCTCCACCACGGACGGGGGAGTGCCGCGCGTATGTCGAGGACCCGCCACGCACTGGGTAACACCCAGCGGGGGCACACGCACCTCCACGCTATTGCCAGGGGCGAGGGTTGCCAGCTCCTCCAGGGTGAAGCGCACAAAGGTCGTACGCACTGAACGGGGGAGAGCAGCAAACGCCTGCTCTACCTCGGGGCTGTTCAGCAGGTACTCACCTCGGGCATGCACATCTGCAAGCTCACCGACTGCCGCACACTGCGCCTCAAAGAAGGCACGCACTTCGTGCACCGCCGCCATGCCTGCTTCCTCGCTGGTCTTACGCCGAATCGCCACAACTAGTTCCCTTCCGGGGCGCTGGGAGCCAGATTCTCGCGGGTAAAGAGCTCCTCGTGCACACGAAGCTCGCCCACCTTAACCGGCTTGCCATCCACGTAGCCGCCGGTCACCGAGCGAACCACCAGCGTGAGTAGGCGCTCGTACTCTTCGGCGCTCAGGTAGCCGCCAGCAGCGAGAGCACGCAGAGCCACGGCGTACATGGCGCGGTGCGAACCGTCGCTCATCTTTACCACCACGGACGCGCCCGAACGCAGACCAATGCAGAGCACGCCCTCCGCGCCGCCCTTGACGATTGCGTCCAGCTCTTCGCTGAGCACGGTGTCGGGGGAGCCGGGTGCCTGGATCAGTTCGGGGTAATCCACCATGGCGGTCGCGACCGTGGAGGCGCGCGCATCCGCCCCGAGGTTGCGGATTGCCGAGCCGAGGGTTGAGTAGGCGCGTGCGGCACCGGCCAGGGAGACGGCGTGCACGGGTGCGCCACATCCGTCAACGCCGATGGCGGCTACCGGCTCGCCGGTGAATGCTTCAATTTCTTCGGTGATGACCTGCTGCAGCGGGTGTGCGGGGTCGAGGTAGTTGTGCAGGATCCAGTTCTGCGAGCCCTCTTCGAGGTCGCCACGCTCAAGCTTGGCGGTGCACGCCCACAGGAATGCGGCGTGCTTGCCGGAGCAGGGGTGCGCCAGGGCAGTAGCAGCGAGGTTCGCCTGAGTCATTGCCTGGCGTGCCTGCTTATCGGCAGGGAGCATGGGCTCGAGTGCCAGGTTTTCCGGGGTGAGCGGGTTGGTTTCGGTGCTGCCCTGGGTGAGTACGTCCTGCACGGCACGCATCTGCTCGAAGGTGCCGCGGTGCGATCCGCAGGCGATGGCGACCTGGGAACCGCGCAGGGGTGCGCCCGCCTTCATGGATCCAATGGCCTGCAACGGTTTGGCGGCGGAACGGAGGAAGAATGGTTCGTGAATATCACCGAGGGCAAGCTGCACATCGCCATCGGGGCTGAGGAGGATGAGGCGGCCGCGGTGTCGTGCCTCAATGAGGTTGTTGCGGGTGAGTTGCGCGAGTTCTACGTCGAAGGCGCTGCTCTGGCAGGTGGTGGGAGTGGTTGCCTGTGGAGTGGTGCTGTTGGTCATTCTTCTAGTTTAAGGGGTGTATTGTTCTGCCTTATGTGCGCGGTTTTACGTGTATAAGGCGGCTCAGAATGGTATCCCCGCAAATATTTCCGTGCAGAACGTTGCCTGTAAGGGCGGGGCGGATTCATCCTTATTTTTGTATGGTTACGTGATATTTTTTGGGCTGGCAGTGAGCTATATGCGTGATATCTCTCATGTTGATCGGTGGTATTTAGCATGGGGGAATAGAATATTCGTGGAGTATGCCCGTAGAAGTCTGCGCATGCCTCTCAACATGGGAGCGGCCCCTTCCTAACGCCACGTATCCTGGTGCCACCCAGAACAGATTCTCCCATCATCTACGTCTCCACTGTTTGCGAGAACGACAGCCTCAGATAATACGCACATTAAATCATCAGGAATAGGTAACTTTATGGCAGAGCGGAACTACTCTTCTTCCACCACCCCTAAGAACACCGCAGAAAAAAGCGGCATGAGCGCTGAATCTGAATTTCACGCCAAGTTTTTCCCCATTCTCGCGCGAGCTGCTTCGATTGCTGCCGTGCTCATGTATGTCTTCTACTTCCCGCAGATTATCGGTAACCTGAACGGTCACAAGGGCGACTGGATTCAGCCTCTGGTAGCCGCTATCAACTGCACTCTATGGATGCTGTACGGCCTGTGGCGCCCCAAGAAGGACATTCCAATTGTCATCGCTAATGCCCCCGGTATTGTTTTTGGTGGTCTTGCAGCTGTGACAGCATTGGTCTAACCCGAATCAAAGCCACCTATGTTGTGGTGAATACTCACCTGATGCGGTTCTTCTCTGATAGGCATTCTTTTGAGCGTGCCGTTCGATGAGAAGAGCCGCATTTTTAGTGCTCCCAGCTCACATTTTTAGTGTGATAGCGGGTACCCTGAATAGCATGAAGGTTTTGGTACTGGGCCCCGGCGGCCGCGAACATGCAATTATTCGAGCGCTTCTGCGCGACCCTGAGGTAACTGAGGTGCACAGCGCCCCCGGCAACGCCGGCATTGCCCAGGATGTTCCCGTCTACGCAATTAATGCGAATGACCCCGCCCAGGCAACCGCCCTGGCACGTGAGCTGAACGCCGACCTGGTTGTTATTGGCCCGGAGGCGCCCTTGGTCGCAGGTGTTTCTGACGCACTGCGTGAGGCGGGTTTTGACGTTTTCGGCCCCTCCGCAGCTGCTGCACAGCTGGAAGGTTCCAAGGCTTTTGCAAAGCAGGTCATGGAAGAGGCTTCCGTGCCGACTGCTCGTGCTTACGTGGCAACGAATGCCGCTGAGGCGCAGGCTGCCCTGGACGAGTTCGGTGCGCCCTACGTGGTGAAGGACGACGGCCTGGCTGCGGGTAAGGGCGTTGTGGTGACCGAGGACCGCACCGCGGCACTGGAGCACGCTCAGGCTTGTTTCAACGCTGGCGGCACCGTGGTCATCGAAGAGTTCCTGGACGGCCCCGAGGTGTCCCTCTTCGTCATTTCTGACGGCAAGAATGTTCTGCCGCTGTCCCCGGCTCAGGACTTCAAGCGCATTTTCGACAATGACGAGGGCCCGAACACCGGCGGTATGGGTGCCTACACCCCGCTTCCTTGGCTGCCCGAGGGCTTCGTGCAGGAGGTTGTGGAGAAGGTTGCACGCCCGACCGTGGCTCGTATGGCTGAGCGCGGTACCCCGTTCGTGGGTGTGCTCTTCTGCGGTCTGGCTGTGACCAGCCGCGGCGTGCGCGTTATCGAGTTCAACGCACGCTTTGGCGACCCGGAAACCCAGGCGGTTCTGGCGCGTCTGCGCACCCCGCTGGGTCAGCTGCTGCGCGCGGCTGCTCGGGGTGAAATTTCTGAGGGTACCGAGCTGGACTGGGATCCCCGCACCGCAGTGGACGTGGTTATGGCTGCCGAGAACTACCCGGACACTCCCCGCAAGGGTGACGTCATCTCCGGTCTGGATGAGGCGAACGCCCTGGAGGGCGTGCACGTGATTCACGCGGGCACTGTTGCATCCGAGGAGGGTGTGCTGACTGCTGGCGGTCGTGTGCTGGCTGTTGTTGCTCTCGGCGATGACCTGGCTGCTGCCCGTAACGCCGCCTACGAGGGTGTTCGTGCTATCTCCTGGGCTGGCGCGCAGTACCGTACCGATATCGCGTTGAAGGCTGTGGAGAACCGCATCCACATTCCCGCTCCGCGTAGCTAAAACCTTAATGTGACCGGCTTCCCCGCTTGAGGGTGGGGGAGCCGGTCGCTTCTTTGCCTCAAGATTGTGCCGTATTGATGATTGATTGGCACTATCGGGAGTTGGGCTTGTCGCGGTATTGTAATTACACAGACTTTTTGCATCCACATCACACCACCTCATCAGGAGAAATTCTCATGACTTCTCGTTCTAACCCCCTGGAAATCCCGGGCTGGACTCACATTTATTCCGGTAAGGTCCGCGACCTGTACGTTCCGAATGAGGAACGTTTTGACGCTACCGGCTTGACCGTCAATGATGACGCTGAGCTGCGTGCCGGTTCGGTCATGGTTGTCGCCTCGGACCGTATTAGCGCTTTTGACCGTATTCTGCCTACCGAGATCCCGGATAAGGGCAAGATTCTGACTCAGATGTCCCTGTGGTGGTTTGAGCAGCTCAAGCAGGTCCCGAACCACGTGCTGTCCACTGACGTTCCGGATGTTGTGGCTGGTCGAGCTATGATTTGCCGTTCGCTGAATATGTTCCCGGTGGAGTGCATTGTGCGTGGTTACCTGACTGGTTCGGGTTTGGCTGCGTATAACGAGACCGGTGAGATTGCTGGTGTAAAGCTGCCTGCGGGTCTGGTGGATGGTTCCCGCCTGGACACCCCGATTTTCACTCCGACCGGTAAGGCTGAGGTGGGTGAGCATGATGAGCTGGTGACCCGTGAGGAGCTGTACGCTGAGGTGGGTCAGCCGGTGGGTGAGCGCCTGGAGGAGCTGAGCCTGAGCCTGTACACCACTGCGGAGAAGATCGCTCGCGAGCAGGGCATTATTCTGGCGGATACCAAGATGGAGTTCGGTACCGATTCGTACCGCGGCGAAATCACCCTGGGTGATGAGGTGCTGACCCCGGACTCTTCGCGTTTCTGGGATGCGACCCAGTACGAGCCGGGTCGTGCACAGCCGAGCTTTGATAAGCAGTATGTGCGTGACTGGCTGCGTTCCCCGGAGGCGGGTTGGGACGGTTCGGATAACGTGCCGCACCTGCCTGAGGAGGTTGTGGAGAAGACTCGTGCCCGTTACGTTGAGGCGTATGAGCGTTTGACCGGCACGAAGTTCTAAACTGAATATTTCGGGCCGAATAAGTCTTTGAGATAGCTAAAGGGCGGTGCCCCGGAAGGTCATTCTTCCGGGGCACCGCCCTTTAATTCATAAGCCCTTTTACATGCATTCTTAAAGGTGCGACACATCATAAATATATGTTATGTATCTGTTGTACGGGGGGGTAGCACTCTATTATGTTAGTAATCGGCTCACGACGCTTCTACGCTACAAAACGCAGGTTCACACCATATAGCAGGTCTGTAAGTAGCCTCCACGATACGCCCGTATCACTGCCGATTCTCACCCACCAATGATGCTTGAGAAAGGTGAAGTCCATGGCAAAGAAGCCCTTCGCATCCCTCGCCCTTATCGGTATTGCTTGCTGTCTGGGCGTATCGAGTTGCTCCACCACCGTTGAAGTTAAGCAAGACATTCGCAATGTCCTGGCAAGCTACGAGAATCCCTCCCCGGATATTAACGTGGCCCTCGTCAACGAGGTCAAAAAGTGCATGAGTGAGAAGTCCTTCACCTACTCCGGTAGTCAGAACATTATTTCCGGTGCCTCCGTTCTTGAACTTGCGATGAGTGATGCCTACCTCCCCAGCGAAGAAGCGGCCACCCGAGGGTACTTATTCACCCGGCAGGACAACGCTAGCTCCAGCAATGAACCCGCGATGGAAAACCCGGCATATCGCAAGGCGTTCCAAGGTGACCCCCAAGCCGCAGACAGCAAAACTGTCACCATCACGCTGAGTAACGGTGCCCAGGTCGGCATGGCAACAGATTCATGCCTGGGACGTGCGGCAGAGGCTGTCTTCGGCTCAACAGAAAACTACCTCAAATACACCAACTTCATTAATGAGCTCACCACGGGTGGATCCAAAAATAACGCGGTAGAAGAAATGGGGAAATACTACCGCGATGACACCACCTACGGTGCATGCATGAAAGAAAGCGGATACACCGATATCCAGCACTTCGGAGATGCTCCCAGCTACGCAGAGAAAACCTGGGGTAAGTACAAGGCAGCCAATGTAGCTGCCAATGCGGAAGAGCAGGCCCTAGCTCACGCCGACTACAACTGCCAAAAGTCCACTGGAATCCTGACTAAGGCACAGAATATCTACTACGAAAAGGCCGCGACCTGGCTCAATGAGCATGAACCGCTCATCCTTGAAGTACGCAATATCGAACGTCAGGCACAGGAGCGCGCCGCAGCTCTAGTCAACGGCAACTAGCCAAGGGCAACTAGCCAACGGCAAATAGTAAACGCTGATTCCTCGTTGGACATTTTCTAGCGAGATTTTTCTACCGATCCTCTGCTCTCAAACGCTTTCACCCGCGGATGAGAGCAGAGGATACACCCCTTTATTCAGCCCCCGCCACGTTGTTACCCTCAGCAATTACCCCTAGTCCCGCCCCATATTTCACCGTAGAAAGGTGAACCCATGAACACACAGCAGAGTTCAGAAAACCCCCGCCGCGCCGCCACGACGGCAACCATACGCGCCTACCTGGTTCCGGTGCTCGTCATTCTGCTCGTCATCACCGGCGGGTTCTCCATCTATGCGCTTAATACAGGGCTACGCACCAATGTTGAATCCAATGTGCAGCCATCCCGAGCCGCGCAACTAACAACCCGCATCAGCACGCAAACTGTTACCCGCACATACTCGGGAGAAACCAGCGTGTCACCCGCCCGAAGCTACACCGTGGGAACCCCTCAAGGAGTGGTAACCAGGGACGGCGCCAAAGCGGGCACCCAGCTGAGTAACGGATCAATTATCACCACTATCAACGAGCGTCCCATCATCGCGTTCAAAGGTAGCATCCCCGCCTACCGTGACCTTGTCGTAGGCGCTCGCGGCGATGATGTTAAACAGCTCCAAGAAGCTCTAGAATCGCTCGGCTACAGCATCTGGGATGATGCAGGAAACTACGGCGAAGCAACCGCCAACGCTGTCTACCGTTTCTACCTGGATCGTGGCTACTACCCTCCCGGGGATACTGACCGAACCGAAGAAGGACGCTACAGTACCGCACTGCCGCTCTCTGAATACCTCTTCGCTGAAGGTAACGAGTACACCGTAGACAACAGCTGCGGTGCCAAAGGCCAAACCTCAACTCCGGCGCTGTGTACCCTATCCGCGGGTGGATACCGTCTGGTACTCTCCGCGGATGGTAGCGCTCTCAGCAATGAACTCGCTGAGGGACAGAAAGTCCAGATTCTTACCGATAACGGAAGCCCGCTCGAAGGTACCCTAGGTGCAGCCCTCACACCCGAAGGCTCAACTAACGCTGACGGCGGCGCTAACGCAGGTGTCTCCAACGGTGCGCAGAACAGCGCGCGACCTAACAGCGATACCCCCGCACCAGGAGCTACCGCACGGAAACGCTACCCCATCAAAATTGACTTGCCGGAAAACACGACGGCATCAACACGTTTTCAAGCAACCGTCACCCTCAACCGAGGCGCTGAAAACGCCCTCGCAGTGCTTGAAGCCGCCGTCAAAACCGAAGAAAACGGAACGCACTCCATCACCCTGGATAACGGTCAGAGCGTTCCCGTCACCCTCGGTGTGTGCTCCGCCGGAATCTGCGAGCTCGTCAACCCCGCTGCAGAACTCAAGGCAGGTACCGTCGTGAAGCTGAAGGAGCGCTAAAATGCCTCATCACGAGACAGAACGTGCCCTCCCCACGAGCGCTACCGCCACAAAACCTAATATCGAGTGCCACAATATTGCGCGTTTCTTCCCGCCCTCCACTTGGGCGCTAAAAAACGCAACCCTCAGCATTCATGAAGGCGAATCGGTGGCCATTACCGGCGCCTCCGGAAGCGGAAAATCTACGCTCCTCTCTATCATCGGGCTACTCGATCAGCCCTCTGAAGGTGAGCTGAAAATATTGGGCCAAAACATGGGCACCGCCAGCGACGCCGAGCGAACTGTGGCACGCCGTGAGCATATTGCCTTCGTCTTTCAGGCGTACCACCTCATTGCTCATCTGAACGCCACCGAGAACATTTCTCACACCCTCCGGATGCGCGGCGTACCGGGCCGTCAGGCACATCAGCGTGCGTTGCAGGCACTCGAACAGGTGGGTTTGGGGCACCGTTTGGAGGTTCTTCCCCGCAACATGTCCGGTGGTGAACAGCAACGAGTCGCGGTTGCGCGCGCGTTAGCCTGCGCCCCGCGTATCCTGCTGTGTGATGAGCCTACAGGAAACCTCGACACTGAAAACTCTCACAAGGTGTTGGATCTGCTCCTCGCCGGCCGTGCGGAGAAGCAAAGCCTGGTCATCATCACCCATGAACCCGATATCGCGGCTCGCTGCGACCGGCAGCTACACATGGTCGATGGGATGCTCGTTAGCCCCGAACATGCTAGCCCCGAAGAACCGGCCCACCAAACGCTCAAAGAACCCGTTGTCAGGGGAGGATAGATGCTAAGGAACAACCTTCACTACGCTCTCCTTGCAGTTGTTCGCCGTTGGCGCCGCAACCTGCTCACGGTACTGGCGATGCTTGCAGGAACAACCACCATCATCATGCTGGTGGGCGTCAGCGAGTCATCGGCACTCAATACGAGCTCGCAGCTGGCCAGCTACGATTCCACCCGGCTCGGTGTACGCCTCCAGCCGCAGACCTGGGATATACCGGAGGAGGAACTACTCTGGCGCGTTAACCAAATTCCAGAGGTCAAAGCTGCCGGTACAGTCACCATAGATACGCAGGCAACGCGTCCACAAGTCAACAGGCCGGGGCATGAGGGCCAGCAAACGCTCCTCGCAGTCGTTTCAGAAGCAGGTTTGAAAGCACGAGGTGCGCACATTGTCGAAGGGCACTTTTCGGAGCCTGCCCGCGAGCGTCGCGGTGAGCCTACCGTCTATCTGGGTGTTGCCCTCGCGAAAGAGCTAGGGGTCAGTACTGAGCCCGGGCGGAATATGATTGAGGTCAACGGAATGCGAGCCTATGTGCTCGGCATTATCCGTGACGGCGGCAAAAACGTTGCTCTCAGTAGCGCTCTTATTCTGCCGACCACCTCCACTTTCTTGCCGCAAGCCCACACCCTGCAACGCGGTATGGACGTCATCGTGAATCCAGGAAGCGCAGATACGGTCGCGGAACAGCTCAAGCAGGTACTAGATCCGCAACGCGCCCCCGTTGATACAAACATTGAGATTCCACCTTCACCGGTGACTCTTCGTGCTTCTTTGACGAAAGACAGTCGAACTCTTACAACCATCATCCTGGTGGTTCTTATCGTCTCGACAAGCTTCGGCATTGTGATGACCATGCAGATTTCGGTCTGGGAACGCCGCAGGGAAATCGGTATTAACCGTGCATTAGGGTTGGGACGGCGAGATGTGGCGGTCAGCTTCCTGGCGGAGGCGGCTCTCCTCGGGTCCCTGGGCGCTCTTGGAGGCTTCATCCTCGGTATTCTCGGTTCCTGGGTCGTGTGCCTTCTCAACGGATGGGCACTATCTCTGCCGCCCCTTATCCTAGGGATTCCTATCCTCGGCTTGGTTGTGGGTATCGTGGCGGGTGCATTGCCCGCCTACGCGGCAACGAAGGTTCAGCCGCTTGAGCTCCTGCAATAATTGCCCCGCTGAAATAATTGCTCGGCGCATAAGGGCGGTGCCCGGAAGAATGTTCTTCCGGGGCGCCGCCCTTTAGCTATGTGGGGTTATGGGGTTGAGTGGCACATCCTAGCCGCGGTGCGCGTCTTCATCATGTACGTTCTCGCGGCACAAATCCTCGTGCAGAATATCCTGCGCCGGATGCTGCCGTGCCCGCTCTTCCGCAGCACGGTCAGACAGCGAATAAAACCACGTAATATGCTCACACACACGCTCATAGGCTGCCTGCTCATCGTGAGAGGTAATCGCCTCAATAATGCCGTAATGCTGCTGCTGCAACGTGCGCTTGACCGCCTCCCAGTCCTTCAAGAAAGGAACCGCCTCCTGCACATAACTCATCGTCGCCATGTGCAGAGAGTCAATTACCGTATCAAGAACAATATTGCCGCCGAGCTTCGACAGCTCATAGTGAAAACGCGTATCGCAGAAATGGAAACGCTCATTACTGATCTTCTTATCCATCTCTGCCAGATGCACGCGCGCCCGATCCAGCGCCGCTGCACGCTCCGGAGTGTCCGGCGCCGCTGCCGCCGCACGGGCCGCAGGGCCCTCCAACAGCAGGCGGGTTGAGACAACGTCCTTCACCGGCAGGCTACGGGTCGCAATGTGCATGCGTAGCGCCCAGCTGAGTGCATCCGACGGCTCCGAAATGATAATCGCACCGGACTTCGGGCCTGAACCGGTGCTGGAGCGAATCAGACCCAGCGCGTTCAGAACCCTCAAACCTTCACGGACTGAGGGTCGGGAAATGCCGTGTCGTGCGGCAAGTTCACGTTCGGAGGGGAGCTTATCGCCCACACGGAACTCACCCAGGCGCAGGCGCCGCTCAAAGTTCTCCAGGATGATGCTGTAGCTGCGGTCTGCCAGAATCGGTTGGCGGTCAACCGCAGGGGGCGCTTTAGCAGGCTGGGTATCGTCATGAGAATGAGGCATGGTCTCTCCTGATAACGAGGCGGATAACGAAAAAGACATACTCTGCGCCTGAGATATCTCCGAGATATTTCGGGCTATTCGTTGAGTGGTCAGGGCATAAAAAGCGGGGCGGCGGAACCGAGAAGGTTCGCCGCCCCGCCATGGCCTCCGGAAAATACCGGAGCGAATGTCCTATGGTCCTTGAGGTTTTCACCTCGAGAACTCTCTAAGGGGTGAGCCTCAGATTAGGGAACCAGGAAGGACAGAACGTTGGTCTGCAGGAAGACCAGGACGCAGACGACTACGAGCATACCGAAGGACCAGGGGAGGACAGCCTTGAGGATGTCGGATTCCTTGCCTTCCATGTCCACGGAGGTAGCAGCAATAGCCAGCGACTGCGGGGAGATCATCTTACCGACCACACCACCGGTGGTGTTAGCAGCCAGCATGAGCTCGGGGGTTGCGCCGTGGATACCTGCGTGCTGCAGGTTCTCAGCAGCAGACACCTGCAGCTTGGAGAACAGCGCGTTCGCGCTGGTGTCCGAACCGGTCACAGCTGTACCAATCCAGCCCAGAGCCGGTGCGAGGAACGCGTAGACGGTGCCCAGGCCTGCCAGGAAAGTACCCATAGCGATGGTCTGACCGGAGAAGTTCATGACGTATGCCAGTGCCAGAACCGAAGCAATGGTCAGGATAGACCAGCGCATGCGGTAGACAACCGAACCGAACTCGGTGAAGATTGCCGGGAACTTGAAGGCGTAGCGGCCCTTCTCGTTGAAGAAGAAGTAGACGACAGCAACAACCAGACCGGAGATGACCAGCAGGGTGCCGGGGTTGGACATCCAAGCGAAGTTGTAGACAGCGTCCTTGACGGGCTTGCCGTCAGCGGTGACGAGGCGGGAGCTCAGAGCCTGGATGTCGATCTTGATGACGAAGCTCTTCAGCCATGCCTTCAGGCCTGCGTGCAGGTTAGCAACACCGAAGATTGCAACGACGATGACGTAGGGCAGCAGTGCCATCCAAACGCGAACGGCGGGCAGAGCTTCCTTCTCTTCAGCCTGTGCGGGCAGGCCGTAGCGTTCACGAACGCCTGCGACGCCGCGCGGCTTCCAGAACTGCAGGAAGACAACAGCAACACCCATGGAGACGATGGAAGCAACAACGTCGGTCAGGTTGAATGCGGGGGTAGCAGCGGTGATCCACTGTGCGATTGCGAAGGAAACACCGATGATCAGTGCAGGCAGCCAAGCGTCCTTCAGACCCTTCATGCCGTCAAGGATGACCAGCAGGATGAGCGGAACGAGCATTGCCAGGAACGGAGCCTGGTGACCAACGATGGTTGCGATAACTTGTGCGTCCTTGCCGCCAACGTCAGCTGCGGTGGTAATCGGGACAGCAACTGCGCCGAATGCCACGGGTGCGGTGTTAGCGAGTAGAACGGTGATAGCAGCTTTGAGGGGCTTAACGCCCAGGGCGAGAATCATGGTTGCGGTAATTGCAACGGGAGCGCCGAAGCCAGCCAGTGCCTCGAGCAGACCGCCGAAGCAGAATGCGATGAGGATAGCCTGGATGCGCAGGTCGCCGCCGCCGAGGCGGTCGAAGACGCGACGGAGATCTTCAAAGCGGCCGGAGAGGACGGTGAGCTGGTAGAACCAGATTGCACCGAGAATAACCCAGCAGATGACCAGGCCGTAGATGCCACCGCGAATGGCGCCCAGACCGGCGAGGTCAGCGGGCATATGGAAGCCCAGGACTGCTACGAGGATAGATGCTGCCAATGCCACGAGTGCGGACCAGTGAGCGCGTGCCTTAACGCCCAGTAGCATCACAAAGAAGGTGAGGAGGGGAATGGTTGCCACGAGTGCGCTGAGGCCGAGGCTACCTCCCACTGCATTGGTTACAGCGGTATAAGTTTCCACTGGAACTCCTTTGGTTCAGGGTGTGTCTTGTGTGTGGTTAGACCATAGATAAGCCTGTTAGGGGAACGAGTCATTGTTTCCCATACGGGGATGTGGTCAGACCATTGATCGCATGTTTAGAAGAGTACCGGATAGTGCGGTGTTTCACCAAAAGTGACCTGACTCATTTTCGTATCAAAGGGATGCTTAGCGGGTTTGTATCCCGTGAATTTACCGAAATATTGCGACTCTGATAGTTAATTCCAGCTTCTGAAACTCGGATATTTCTGAAAGCGTAAAGAACTGGGTGCACGAGTGGCTACCTTGTCCAGTGGGGATTCTTCAGATGTCGGCACATTCTTGAAAAGAATGTTGCATTAAAGAGGAGTTGTCCCACAAAACAATCATAAATTCTTCAGAAAGGTGGATTTCTAGTCGGGTTTGTCTAGTGAAGGTGTGTGTTTGATAAACGTTCAATGGATAAAGAGGGGTGGGGGTAAAAAGTAGATGAGGTCATATATATCGAAAGGCGGGAAAGCATACCTTAAGGTCAGGGTAACCTAACCGATTATTTAACAAGGAAAGTATGCGCTATTTCGACTAGAGAAAAGCCGCACAACGGTGTTAAATGGCAAGGAAGATAAAAGACATCACCACGGTTTCTGATCCCACCGCATCCCACCTCCACTTGGGGCGCGCACACCAGCCGGAACCTACCGGCCCAGCTTCCCCGACTCAAAACATCTGAGTCGATTCTTCTGGAAGACCGAACGTGTTCGGACTGTGCCCCGCCTGCCCCAGACGCAGGCGGTGAGACCGAGAAACTCTGAACACAGAGGAAAGGACGGACAAGTCATGCGCATTGCACTCTTCTCCACGTGCATCGTTGACGGCATGTACCCCCGCGTAGCACGCGCCACCGTCGAAATTCTTGAGCGCCTGGGCCACGAGGTTGTCTTCCCCCCGAACCAGACCTGCTGCTCCCAGATGCACGTCAACTCCGGCTACTTCGATGACGGCTACGAAGTCATCAAGAACCACGTTGAAGCTTTCGACTCTTGGGACTGGGACGTTGCTGTTGCACCTTCCGGCTCCTGCGTTGGCTCCCTGCGTCACCAGCAGGCAATGGTTGCACGTAGCCGCGGCGACGAAGCACTGGCTCTGAAAGCAGAGCAGATCGCTTCCCGCACCTTCGAGCTCTCCCAGCTGCTGATCGACATCCTCGGTATCACCAATGCCGCTGAGCAGCTCGGCTCCTACTTCCCTGAGCACGTCACCTACCACAGCTCCTGCCACGGTATGCGTATGCTCGGCCTGGGCACCCGCCAGCAGGACCTGGTCCGCACCGTTGAGGGCATCAAGTACACCCAACTTGAGGGCATGGACCAGTGCTGCGGCTTCGGCGGTACCTTCTCCTTCAAGAACGCTGACGTCTCCGGCGCAATGGTCAACGACAAGGCAGACAACATTGAAGCAACCGGAGCATCCGTATGTACCGGCGGCGACTGCTCCTGCCTGATGAACATTGGCGGTGCGCTGATGCGTCGCGACTCGGACGTGCAGACCATCCACTTCGCAGAGATTCTCGCATCCACCAAGGAAAACCCGCTCAAGATTAGCTCTGAGCGCGTCGAGCTCTCGATCGCCTAAGGAAAGATAAGACCTCATGACTGCTATTCAGCTTGGTATGCCCAAGGTCGTTCACTACGGCGAGGGCAACATTTTCGAAGAAACCCCCTTCCCCAAGTACGCGAAGGAAGAGCTCAAGAACGAGCAGCTGCGCGCCAACCTGCGCTTCGTGACCCACGCGATCCGTAACAAGCGTGCCAACGTCACCAGCGAACTGCCCGACTGGCAGGAACTGCGCAACACCGGTGAGTCCGTCAAGAACTACGTTCTGGCGAACCTGCCCGAGCTGCTCGAACAGTTTGAGCGTAACTTCACCGCCGCAGGCGGTCACGTGCACTGGGCACGTAACGCCACCGAGGCAAACCAGATTGCTCTGGACCTGATCCGCGAGCAGGGCGTGGACGAAATCATCAAGATTAAGTCCATGGCAACCGCAGAGACCGGCCTGAACGAATTCCTCGAAGAAAACGGTATCAACGCTATCGAGACCGACCTCGCGGAAGAAATCGTCCAGCTCGGCCACGACCGTCCCTCGCACATTCTGGTGCCCGCAATTCACCGCAATCGTCGCGAAATCCGTGACATCTTCCTGCGCGAAATTGAGGGTATTAACCCGGACATCACCGATGAGCCGGCAGAACTGGCAGAGGCATCGCGTTACCGTCTGCGCAATAAGTTCCTGAACACCACCGTGGCAGTCTCCGGCACCAACTTTGGTATTGCCGAGACCGGTACCCTGACCATCGTGGAGTCTGAGGGTAACGGCCGTATGTGCCTGACCCTGCCCGACACCCTCATTACCTTCATGGGTATTGAGAAGATTCTGCCCACCTTCCAGGACTACGAGGCATTCCTCCAGCTGCTGCCCCGTTCCTCCACCGGTGAGCGCATGAACCCCTATACCTCCATGTGGACCGGTGTGACCCCCGGTGACGGCCCGCAGAACTTGCACGTCATCCTCATCGACAACGGCCGTACCGCCGTTCTGTCCGACGAGCTCGGTCGCCAGGCACTGCGTTGCATCCGTTGCTCCGCATGCATGAACGTGTGCCCCGTGTACGAGCGCGCAGGTGGTCACGCCTACGGCTCCACCTACCCGGGCCCCATCGGTGCAATCCTGTCTCCGCAGCTCTCCGGTATTGAGGCAGCAGAGAACAACTCCCTACCGTACGCATCCTCCCTCTGCGGCGCTTGCTACGAGGTCTGCCCCGTGAAGATCAACTTCCCCGAGGTCCTCGTGCACCTGCGCGCTAAGGATGTTGAGTCCAAGCACGCTGTCCGCGAGTTCGAGGGCAACAAGAAGGCTCCCTTCTCGCAGATGGACGGCATGATGCTCGGCGCGAAGAAGCTCTTCACCTCCGGTAAGATGATGTCGATTGCAGAGCGTGGTTTGCCCATGTCCCGCCTTATCAGCGGCCGCAAGCACAAGATCACCGCTGTTCCCGGTATCGTCGGCGGCTGGACCGCTTACCGCGACATCCCTGAGCCCCCCAAGGAATCCTTCCGCAACTGGTGGAAGAAGGAAAAGGGTCAGGTTCCGGCACGCGATAACGCTGAGCGCGTTGACATTCAGGCCCTCATCGAGGCAAACAAGGGTAAGGTCGCTGAGGCGGCAGCAAACGCCAAGGCAGCTATGGACGCCCAGGCAGCCCGTGAAGCTAAGGAGAACAACTAATGTCCTCTGCTAAGGAAGATATCCTCGCACGTATCCGCTCGTCTCTGGCTGACGCACCCGTCGCACCCGAGCCCGTACGTAACTACCGCCGCGTCAGTGAGCTGAACGAAGAACAGACCATTGAGATGCTCGTCGACCGCCTCATTGACTACAAGGCAAACGTGTTCCACGCGAACAAGGAGAACATCTCCGAGGTCATCGCAGAGCGCCTGGGTGAAAAGTCCACCTACGTGGTTCCAGAGGGCCTGAACATGGAGTGGCTGCCGGCTGACACCGCTGACCGCAAGCGTGTCACCGACTCCGGTAGCACCCTCAAGCCCGGCTGCCTGAGTCTGAAGGAACTGGACGCAGTCGACGCTGTGGTCACCGGTTCGACCGTCTCCTGCGCAGAGACCGGCACGATCTTCTTGAACACCAACCCTGACGAGGGTCGCCGAGCCATTACCCTGGTGCCCGACCACCACATCTGCGTGGTGCCCCGTTCCACCGTGGTGGAGCTGGTTCCCGAGTCGATTGAGCGTATCACCTACATCCGTCCCGTGACCATGATTTCCGGTCCGTCGGCAACCAGTGATATTGAGCTGATTCGTGTGGAGGGCGTGCACGGTCCCCGTACCCTGGACGTCATCATCTACGACGCCTAAGGTGCAGCGCCAGAAGGCAAATCTCTAAAGAAACCGCCCGAGAGCTAAAGCTCCCGGGCGGTTTCTTTATGCCCTCGCGGCTCTAGTCTTCTGAAGCATATGCATAAGTCATGAGGGTACAAAAACGGTGGCGGGCCCATGTTCCCGCCACCGTTCGGTGCTTTATATGGTTGCTTATCGATGCGTTACCTAGCGGAGTGCTGAAGGCTCTACTGTAGCGATGCCTCCGCGTGGGTGCTTAGGCTCGTGCGTCGAAGTGCTGCAGACCGGAGTCCTCGCGGCTACCGCCCTGGCCATCGCCAACATCGCGGTAATCCTTAATCCACTCAATCTTCTGAACCCACTTAACCATCTTGTAGCCGTGCATAGAGTCCGCACGCAGACGGAGCGGGCCACCGTACACATCCGGCAGAGGCTTATCATTCATGCCCCAAGCCAGGATGGTCTCATCCTCCATAGCCATGGAGATATCCAGGCACTCATAGTACGGTTCGGTCGGTCGGCCGTCGTAGGTGTGGCCCACGTGGCCGAAGGAAGTCACCATGACATAACGAGCGTCATCAGTCTTCTCAACCAGTGCGAGAACGTCGCGCAGACGCACACCCTCCCACTTGGCGATACCGGTCCAACCCTGCATGCAGGTGTGCATGGTGATGTTAACTTCCTTGCCCAACTGCTTGAGATCGTCAAGGCTCAGGGACTTGGATTCCTTCACCAGACCGCCCAGCTCCAGTCGGTAGTCAACGAACTCGTGCTCTTTCAGGCGGTTCCACTCGGTGCTCTCACGCTCTGTCGGCGGGCGAGTGTTAACCCAGTGGAAGGGAGAAATATCGGCATCGGTGAAGGTCTTCTTCTGCACCTGACGTGAGGAAATACGATCCAGCAGGACGTTACGAATCGGCTGGGTCAGACCCCAAATGAAGGTCTGGGTGAATCGCAGGTCGCGCAGGGACCAGTACGAAGCAAAGAGCCACAGAGCGACGGCAAAGACAATACCGCCAATGAGCATGGTGACTGCCTGAGCGAACTGTGCTGCATCCACCTCGTTATAGGGCTTGTTAAGCATCATGTGAGCGATGTTGTACTGGGGGTGAACCACAAACACCAGAGCCACGTGAATAACAGTGAATACGCAGTAGAAGGCCATGCCCAGGAAGTGGGTGGAACGTGCGGTCTGGCGGTTACGGAAGAGGCGCACGTAGCCGGGGAAGCGGCCGCAGAATGCCGGGCTCATAATCGGGCCGGTTGCAATCATCAGCGGTGCCACAATGAACACCACGGTGAAGTACATAATCTGCTGCAGAGCATCGTACGGCTGGAAATGCTCAATGGAGGGAATCTGGAAGCCAGCGTAAATCTGGATGGATTCCCACGCCTGCGGGATGATGTCCCAGCTGGTCGGGACAATGCGGCGCCACTGGCCGGTCAGGAACAGCAAGGAGACGTAGACGAGACCGTTAGCAATCCAGATAAAAGTCACAAGAGCGTGCCATGCACGACCCAGACCAATCTGGCCGTTACCAGGTAGGGAGATAAGCGGCGACAGTCGACGCTGGTCGTCGCGGGCAGTAAACTCACCGGGGACAGTCGAAACCTTGTCCTTGGTGAACTTGAGCCATTCGGAACCCGGGGTGCAGTGGTTGTTCCAGTACAGACGGGGGTGAGAGGCGAGAACTTCCCAACCTGAACGAATCAGGAAGCCCATCATAATGAAGTTGATGAAGTGCGTAATTCGGAGCCATGACGGGAAGTCCAGCTCTACGCCACCAGTGCTCGCGGTGAGGAGTAGTTGGTGCATGATGTTTCCTTCAGAGATGACTGTGTGTGCAGACAATCGATAGGATTCAGTGCGAGGCCTTAAGATGTGAGGTTAGAAATAATTACCTTTCTGGCCCATATGATCCTCCTCCGTGGTTGGGAGCCGCCGGGGTATCGTCGCGGATACTCCCGAAAGGGGCACCTCCCGTGTGTGAGGGGGAGATGCACCAGCTCCCGCTGGGGCGGAAGCGGCTCTGTGCATGTATGTTGGTTTATGTGTGTTTTAGGGAAATACCCTGTGTGCTTTCAATTTTATAGGACAAAGTGTCAGTCGAGAAAGCTAAGACACGTCATCTTCTGGAATATTTGCATAAAAAATCCGAATTTAAGGAAATTTTTTTGTGCCTCCCCTGTTTTATAAGGAGATTCAGGGGCAAAAAACTCGCCATACCCTACGGTGAGGGCATGGCGAGTTTTGAGCCTATTTGTGGGATGCCTTGTGAAATTGAATAGCGTAGCTGCCTGTTATTATGTGGTTTTTGTCGGGGCAATCCCACATAAAGTCGATGTGACTGTATGCGGGGCACCTGCTCAAACTATTTCATTCTATGAAAGACCGAACCACCACATAGCCGCAGCTACTTCTGCGCAGCATCTGTATTCTTTACAGAGCCCCTGTGCTTCTTTGCTGCATCCCGAGACGCAGTACAGGAATCAGCCGAAGCAACCTCAACCTCGGCAGAATCAGATTCAGAATCAGCCTGAGACTTCAAACGAACCACCGGAATCATACCCGTAGTCAGCTTCGTCTGCGCATTACGCTGAGCCTTCAGAGCATTCATCTGCTCCTTACGGCTAGGGGCCTCCTGAACCGGCTCTGCATCACCAAATGCCTGACGAATGCCCAACGCCCACAGCGGGAACAACAACACCGTCAGGGCGCCGCCTGCAACCAGCAGCGAAGCTGTCGACTCCTCCAGAAGACCCGAACTGGTCGCAACCTCCGTCACCGCCACAATAATCGGCAGACCCGCAGCCGAATACAACGCTAACTGCGCCTTCTGTGCGCGAGTGGTCAACCCCGAACGGGTATCGAAGAAATGCTCCGCCAAAAGCACCGGAACACCACGGCACAGCAGAATACCCACCACCACGGCAAACAGACCCAAAGGCTTAGCCACCACAGCAGACACATCAATACCCATCCCGCTGACCACAAAGAACAGCGGAATCATGAACGTAAAACCAACCACCTCAAGGCGGTGAGTCATCATGTGCAAAGCCGCCGGAGGGGTCAGAGTACGCAGAATCAGACCCGCCGCAAAAGCACCGAGCACCGCATCCAAATCAAAAAGGGCGGTGCACATAATCAAGGTCGCCAGCAGGAACATCGCAAGACGCAAAATGGTCTGGCCGGTCGTATTCGCCTCCGCAGCCATAATCTGACGCAGACCCGGCACATGCGCAAACAGACGGTGAGGAATCAGCGCCACAATCACCGCAACCACCATAAACGCCAGCAACACCACAAATGCCATGCCCGGCGAACGCGAAGACAGCAGCAACGAAATAGCGAAAATCGGCAGAAGCTCACCCACAGCACCGTGCACCAGCACTGCATTACCCACCGGCGTACCGGCAGCACCGTGAGACTTCAACATCGGCAGCAGAGTACCCAACGCCGTGGAACTCAACGCCACACCCACCGCAATATACGTATTCATCTCGCGCGAGAACGACGTAATAACCGCCGCACCCGCCATACCCAGGGCAAAGCACACCACCCAGGTGGCAATAGCGCTATAGCCCTGACGGCTACGCAACGAGGACACGTTAATCTCAAAGCCCGCAATCAAAAAGAGCATGCCCAGACCAAGCTCCTTCAGCAGCGGGATACCGCCCTCACTGCTGGCAAGGTTGAGCATATTCGGGCCAATCAGCAGACCAAAAATGAGCAGGAAAACCACATCCGGGATCTTCTTACCCGTCAGCCGCGAAAGAATCGGCGACAGCAACGCAACCAACGTAATCCAGAAAATAGACACAAACTGGCCGCTATCGTGGCTCGACCCTTCCGACAGAGTCGTACCCGAAGCAAGAAGAGCACCAGACGCCCTCAAATCCGTCAAGAAAAGCGGGGAAAAAGTCGAAAACATAAAACCTCAACGTGGTGTGTGCAGGTGGGGCGCGTTTGGGACAGTAAAAGGAGCGAAATTATGCTCCCGCGGGATTGCCCCACCTTTAAGAACGTACCAATGGTACACACCCAACCTCGTGCAATAACACTTGAACAGCACTCACCAATAGGGCAAGAAGCTCCAGCCAGCAGCCGACAGAGAGGCAGCATGAGAGCAAAACCTCGGCGCCACCGCCGGACCAGACACAGCTTCCACCGTTACACTTAACACCTATGCCAGAGCATCCGGCACACACCACCGGATGCGGCAGATACCCTGGCAGCGCACATCCCCTGGCAGGGCACACACCACCGGCAGGGCGCACAGACTCTCAAACACGGCACTACAAGGAGCGAGGACATGGCAGCAGGGCGCACACAACCCATCCCCACCGTCAGTAGCGGGGCACGTGCCGCCTCCCTCGGAGGCACCCGACGCGACCTAGGGCTCGACCTCGCCCGCGCCTTCGCCGTGCTCAGCCTGCTCATCCCCTTCGGATACTGGCTGCAACTGATCCCGGTGTCCTGGAAGTTTTGGATCCCGCAGACCCTCGTACCGGCAGAGCCGCTCTTCGCCGCAATTCTGGGCGCAGCCGCCTGGCATTACGCACGCACCGCGAACTTCCCGCAACTCTTCGCCGGAACCATCGTGCGATTCCTCGCGCTGCTTCTGCTGGGTGTGGCACTCATGCAGGGTGCTACCTACCTGCCGCAAGCCGGCGTGACCGTACCGGCGCAGGGCTTCGCATACTCTCTGCCCTTCGACATGCTCGTGCACCTGGCGCTGCTTACCCTGCTAACCCTATTCGTCGTGCACCTGCCCCTGTGGGCGGTCGCCGTGCTGGCGGTGGTCACCAGCCCCTTCATCACCTGGACCTACACCCTCCTCATGGACGTAGCTGCACACGCCGATCAGTGGACCGCCATGCAGCTGCCGTTCCTCGCAAACCACGGCGTCAACCACGCGCAGAGCGCGCAACTCATCTGGGTCATGTGCCTGGGCATCGTGCTCGTGCGCCTCTACGACAACCTGCAGGCAAAGCTCGCAATCCCCGTAGTACTCGCTGTACTGGCGCTCGCCGTCTACCGCATCTTCAACCCCTACACCGAGCTGGGCTTCCTCGACAGCCCGCAGGTGCTGCTGACCCTAAACCTGGCGGCAACCCTGTACTTCTGGGCTGAATGCGCGCGCCTGCTCTCCGCGCAGGCCGGAATGCTTACCCCCATCGCCCGCCTGGGCCAGATGTCGCTGAGCGCCTCCATTGTGCTGAGCGGAATCATTATTTACGCAGGCCCCACCGTCAAGGCTCTCACCGCGGGCGAGCACTACGTCGCCACCGGAGGCTGGGGCACCGCCGTGTACTGGAGCGCCTTCCTGCTGCTCGGCGCTGTTATCGCCCTGGGCTTCTGCACCCTCTGGTCGCGCATGGCGCGCTCCATTGCCGGACGCGGCCCCTTGGAGGCGATTCTCTCCCTCATCTCCGGGCGCGGCTAAGCGGCTAGAACATAATATGAAAGCGACCCCCTCGCCCGCGTTCCTGCGGGGGTAGGGGGTCGCCTTTATGTGCTCAACATCTGCAACAGAAATACTGCGGGTACGACAAAGCCCCGGTCCAATGGACCGGGGCTAGTTGTCGGGATGACAGGATTTGAACCTGCGACCTCGTCGTCCCGAACGACGCGCGCTACCAAGCTGCGCCACATCCCGATGTTAACCTATCAGCAAATACCGTAGGCAACTCACCTAGGATAACCCAAAAAAAATTAGAACGCAACACAACGGCACGCCACCGGTTGGAGAGGGGCAGATAAAGTTTCTAGGCTTCAGTCTCCTGAACCTGATTCAGCTCATCCCAGGAGGCGTGCATCGCCGCAAAACGACCACCGGAGGCAATCAGATGCTGCGGGGAACCATCCTCCACCACGGAGCCTTCATGGATCACCAACACACGATCAGCGCCCAGAACCGTCGAGAGGCGATGCGCAATCACCAGCGCCGTACGCCCCGCCAATACGGTTCGCAGCGCCGCCTGCACCGCGCGCTCACTCGGAATATCCAGCGAAGCCGTTGCCTCATCCAGAATCAGCACCCGTGGATTCGCCAAGAACACGCGAGCAAAGGACACCAGCTGACGCTGACCCGCCGACAGGGTAATACCGCCGCGACCCAGCTGCGACTCGTAGCCGTTACGCAGACGCTTAATGAACGCATCAGCTCCCACCGCCTTCGCGGCAGCCTTCACCTGCTCATCGCAGGCCTGTGGGTTACCCATGCGGATATTCTCCAGAATCGACGTGGAGAACAGGAACACCTCCTGGGTCAGCATGAGCACCTCATGGCGTAGCTGCACATCTGCCAGCTGACGAACATCCACGCCGTCAATACGCACCTGACCGGCTGAAACATCGTAGAAACGAGCTACCAGCTTAGCGATAGTCGACTTACCGGCACCCGTAGCACCCACCAGCGCCACGGTTGTACCCGGCTCAATGCGCAGGCTGGTCTCCTTCAATGCGTGACGATCCGACGTGTACCCAAAGACAGCTGAATCTAGCTCCACCAGGGCACCGTGAACCGTGCCGCTCACGCCATCAGAAACACCAGGACCAGACTCGGCTGCAGGCTCTACAGCGCGCTCATGCGGATGTTGCGGCTCAGCAACCTCCGGCTCCTCAGCCAAGAACGACGACAGCTTCTCCAGCGCGGACATCGCCGACTGGAACATGTTGTAAAACTCAGAGAGCTGCATGACCGGCTCAAACACGCGGTTCGCGTAAATCACCAGTGCCAACAGGGTACCAATCTGCATGGTGCCGCCCAGCACCGCATAACCACCCAGCACCAGCGCGCCGGCAATAAACACATTGCCCAAAAGCATCAGCACGGGCGAGTAGATGCCGAAAATCTTAATCGAATCCATCACCGCAAGACGGTAACGCTCCGACGCCTGAGCGTACTCAGAACGCTTCTGTGCCTCCGACCCAAAGGCCTTCACCGCGCGGATACCCGTAAACGTCTCCACAAAACGGCTTGTCAAATGCGCAGACTCGGTACGCATCGTGCGGAAAACCGGTACCGCGGTTTTCTGGAACCAACGCGTCAAGAAGTAAATTGGCACGCCCATGACCAGCATAAACAGGCCAATACGCCAATCCAGAAGGAAAATAGCGACCGCAGAAATCACCATGGACAGCAACGTAATCGCCAACTGGCTGATGCCGCTATCCAAGAAACTGCGGACCGTATCGATATCGCTAGTCAGACGCGAAATGACCTTACCCGAGGTGTACCGCTCATGGAACGACACGCTAAGCGACTGTGCGTGACGGAACACCCGCTTACGCAGGTACACCACCACACCCAGCGATACACGTACCGTGTACGCCACGTTGACCCACGAAAAGATCGCGGTCACCGCGGTAGCCGCCACAAAAAAAGCCAGCAGAGTCAGCAGGGGAGAAGCGTCACCCTGTCTGAGCGGTTCAATGGAACTATCTAAAACGCGGGCAATCAGAATCGGCACAACCGCGGCTGACCCGGACACCAAAAGTACCGAAATAATCGACAGAACCAACGCCCCACGGTGTGGGCGCAACATCTGGCGCAGCAGAGCCATCGAGCGTTCACGGGTCTCCGCGCGCTCTTGCGGGCTCATCTGCTCTCGTGGCTCCACCGGACGATAATGGGCCATTAGCCCTCCTCTATCGTCATGAGCTGGCGGTACTGTTCCGAAGAGTCCATCAGTTCAGCATGAGTACCCTCAGCGACCACGGAGCCATCAACCATCAGTAGTACGCGGTCCGCTAACGCGACGGTGGAGGGGCGGTGCGCCGTCAGCAGGGTAGTAGCGCCGCCCAGGCCCTCCAGCCCCTCACGCAGGCCGGTAATAATACGTTCCTCGGTGTTCACGTCCAGCGCCGAGAACGGATCATCCAGCAGCAGCACGGAGGGGCGCTTCGCTAGGGCACGCGCCAAGGACAGACGCTGACGCTGACCACCCGAAAGGCTCAGACCCTCCTCACCAATGACGGTATCCAGACCCTGTGGAAGCTCCGCCACGAAATCGCAGGCAGCCAGCTGCAGCGCGGTCTGGAGGGTCGTCTCCAGCTCTTCTGCGGTGGGGTAGTCTTCATCCTCGGTGCCTCGCTCGTACTGCTCAGCAAGGCCCATCAGCACGTTCTCGCGGACTGTGCCGGAGAAGAGCACCGCCTCCTCAAAGACGAACGCGGTCTGGGCGCGCACCTCCTCAATAGATATTTCGGCGGTATCTCGGGTTCCAAAACGCAGGGAGCCGGAGGTCGGTTCGTAGAAACGCGGAACCAGTGACAGCACGGTCGACTTGCCGCTACCGGTTGCACCAACCAGCGCCAGAATCTCGCCTGGGAAGACCTTGAAGTTTACGTCCTTCAGCACGAAAATCTCCGGTGCCTTCACCTCAGATCCTGCACCGGCAGTCTCTGCAGGAACAGATGCTTCGGCAGCATCGTAGCTGAACTGAACCTGATCGAAAGTGACAGATACTGCGCCACCGCTGGGGTACTGCATAATTTCCTTCCCGGAGCCGCCCTCGGCAGACACTCCAGTTACTGTTGACGAATCAGAAGCACCCTGCGGATGCACGGGCTCAGACACAGCCCCGGAACCACGGACCAGCGGCACGGCCTCAAAGCCCGGCTCGTCCATGACCTCGTTGTGGCGTTCGAGCGCCACCTTATAGCTCAAATAGGCAGACATCAGCGCGGTCGAGCGCGTCACGTGGCTGAGCACGGTCGTCTGCACCGCAAAGTAGGCGGTCATCGCGCCCAGGCTCAGGGTGCCCGCGGCAACCTGCGAAGCGCCCACAGCCAGCGCCACCGCCGTGGAGACACCCACAATCAGGCCCTGGTACAGGGCAACACGAGCCACCAGCATCGACCTGCCGTACTCGCGCGCCTGCAGGGCGTCCACCGACTTGGCATATTCCTGAATCTGCTCGGGGGAGCGACCCAGCGCCTTAATCACGCGGATGCCGCGTACAGACTCCTCAATACGGGTGGAGAGATCACCCGTCATCTGCTGAATCTCATGCGAGGCGCGGTAGTACTTGCGGGTGAAGTTCACCAGCGACAGCACCAGAATAGGCACGGTCACCACGAACACCAGCGCCAGCGACGGTGAAGAACGCAGCATGAAGAAGCCACCGACCAGGAACATCACCGCAATAGTCAGTAGCTGCACAATACCGAAGGACAACCAACGGCGAATCGTGCCCAAATCGCTCATGGAGCGGGTCAGCAACTGACCAGAGGGCCAACGATCCAGCAGAGAAAGCGGGGCGCTGAGCAGGCGGTCAAAGAAGTTCATGCGCATGGACAGCTCAATCGTGGAGGTCGGATCCACAATCAGCCAGCGCCTCCAGTACATGAAGGAGGCGTGCGCAATACCCAGCAGAAGCACCAGGCCACCGGCAATCCAGATGGCGCTCTCGGTGGTGCTCTGCGAGAGATGATCCACAATAATCTGCAGTACCTGCGGGATGGAAATCTCAAGGGCACCGGCACCGAACGCCACGAGCAGACCCACACCCCAGCGCACACGAATCGGACGCGCATACGCGGCGAGGGTGCGCGGGGCACGCTGACCGTGCGCGTAGTCAATCGGGTCGGGGGTCGGTTCGCTCGCCGTCTCCAAGAAGGGGTTGCGGCGGCGCTTAGTCGTGCTTGCTGTAGAAGCCTCAGACATTAGCGGCGGCCACCTTTCGAAGCGTCGGCTTCACCCTTATCGCGAGCCGTGAGGGTCACCAGGATTGCCTCCGGCGGGCAGAACAGACGCACCGGCGCAAAACGAGAGGTGCCCAAGCCGGCAGAAACCTGAACCGGAATACCGGACTGCTCACTGACACCCTTCGCACGCGAAGGCGGCAAATCGCAGTTGCTGACCAGGGCATGACCGCCGGGCAGGCAGACCTGACCGCCGTGCGTATGACCGGCAAAAATAGCCTGCGCACCGTCCTGCACGAAGCGGTGCAGGGTACGCATATAGGGGGCGTGCGCCACGCCGATACGAACGCTCGGCTCGTCCCCCTCATCGAAGGCGCCGGGGGCGAATCCGGGGTGCTCATCGTAACGCAGGTGCGGGTCATCCACACCGGAGAATTCCAGGCGCAGACCATTGAGGTTCAGCGTGTCGTAGCGGTTAATCAGGCCCGTCCAGCCGCGCGACTCGAAGGCGTCGTGCATCCGCTCAATGGGTAGGGCTATGCGTGAGCCTTTCTCAATCATCTGCGGGGTGCGTGGCTGCCACAGGTAGCGTGCCGGGTTCTTAAAAATCGGCGCGAAATAGCAATTGGAGCCGGGCACAAATACGCCGGGGAAGTCCATGAGCGGGTCGAGCGCCTCCAACAGCGGACCCATACCGTCCACATGGGAGAGATTATCGCCCGTGTTCATCACCAGATCCGGTTCCAGAACAGCCAGCGAGTGCATGAAGTCAATCTTCTTCTGCTGGCCTGGAATCATGTGTATATCCGAAATATGCAGAATCCTAAAGTCGGGGCTACCGGCAGACAGCACCGGCAGGGACTCGGTGCGGAGCTGAAAATTATTCAGTTCAATAAAGTGCCCATACGCCGCCGTGGCGGACCCCAGGGCTGCAGTGGCGGCTACCGCCCCCGCTACCTTTTTCAGGAGCGGGGAGGAGCCGCGTGCGCCGGGGACCGCCACGGGGACGCGGGCGTTGATTGCGTTTTCACACATAATCAATCGCCTTTCAGGCTCAGCTGATGAGCTGTGATTCTACTTGTATGCCAGAATCTTATCGCCGGGGATGGTGAAGTCCTTCGAGTTGTACTTCGGTGCCATCGTCTTCATAAATGACTGCCACTGTGCACCTGCGTAGGTTGCACCATCGACGTACTGAAGGACTCGACCGTTAATGCCCACACCGTTCAGGGAGCGGAAGCCGAGGTTGTTGGAACCAACCCAAGACGCGGTGGACAGGCCGCGAGTGTAGCCGACCTGCCAGGTCTGGGAGGAGTTATCGTTCGTACCGGTCTTCGCAGCCGAACCGTTCGGCAGACCAATGCCGCGCTGAGAAGCGGAACCGCCAGGCTGGATAACGCCCTTCAGAACCCAGCTGACACCGTTAGCAACGTCCGGATCCAGAACCTGCTCGCACTGGTTCTGGTATTCCTTGAGGGTATCACCGCTGGTCTTGGTGATCTTCTCAATCGGACGGGGGGTGCAGTACTTACCCTCGGAAGCAAAGATAGCGTACATGGATGCGCTGGTCAGCGGGGAGATACCGTACTTGGTACCACCAATGTTGGTACCCAGGTCGGGGATGCTGTGCAGCGGTTCGCCGGTACCGTCCAGGGCGTGCATCTTGATGGACAGGTCGTGCACATCGCACAGGTCAATCTGGGAGAGCATGCCGTACAGGTACGAGTTAAACGACTGGCGAATACCGTACGCCGCGGTGTTGTAGCCTAGGCCACCGTTGACTGCGTTCTTGTAGGACCAGCCGTTCGGCTGACCGGTGTAGTAGTACTTACCGCCGTCGTAGCACTTGGCGTTCCAGCCGAAGCTGGTGGGCCAGAACAGCTGGGTACCGTTCACGGTAGCGTTAGCGCCGCGACCGCTGATGAGCCACTGTGCCAGAATAATCGGCTTGAACGTCGAACCGGGCTGGAAGCCAGGGGTACCACCGTACGCTACATCAACGTTGTAGTTGTACTCGGTCTTGGAGTGGTCGTTTGCGTCTGCGGGGCTACCGAGCTCGGTGTTCTGTGCCATTGCGATGACGCGACCGGTGCCGGGCT
Source organism: Rothia sp. 110740021-2 (assembly GCF_054263775.1). Classification (NCBI taxonomy): domain Bacteria; kingdom Bacillati; phylum Actinomycetota; class Actinomycetes; order Micrococcales; family Micrococcaceae; genus Rothia; species Rothia sp. 110740021-2. The sequence goes on from NZ_JBSZFE010000001.1 coordinate 327,942, forward strand.
CAACACTGGTCAGAGCGGAGTTCACGTCGTTCCAGTTGGTTGCAGCCGGCTGGGTGGAGTCCACTGCCTGCTTTGCCGCAACCTGAGCCTCGGGGTTCAGGGTGGTGATCACCTTCAGGCCGCCACGCTTAATAGCGGTGTTACGCAGCTCAGCGGTTGCACCGAGGGACTCATCCTGCAACAGGTAGTTGACCACGTAGCGGCAGAAGAACGCCTTGTCGCCTGCCAGGGAGCAACCCTGGGACTTGGGGTGGACGTTGAGCTTAATGTCGCTGGCGATGGCGTCGCTGTATTCCTTGTCGGAAATCTTGCCGTCGCGGAGCATGGTGCCCAGAACGATGTCGCGGCGTTCACGGGCGAGTTCGGGGTTCACGGTCGGGTCGTACACGTTCGGTGCCTGCACCAGACCAGCCAAAAGCGCGGACTGTGCCACGTTCAGGTCCTTAGCGGAAATACCCCAGTAGTACTGTGCGGCAGCCTCAACACCGTAGTTCGAACCACCAAGGTTCACGATGTTCAGGTAGCCTTCAAGGATTTCGTCCTTGGACTTGTTCTGCTCCATAGAAATCGCAAGCTTCATCTCGCGAATCTTTGCAGCGTAAGTCTTGTTACCGTTCAGGGTTGCGGTAGCGTCCTCACCACGAGCCACAGCGGAGTCAACAATGAGGTTGTTGACGTACTGTTGAGTCAGGGTAGATGCACCCTGACGGCGGCCGCTGTTGGAGTTAATGATGTTGTTCAGGAACGCACGACCGATACCGATAGCGGAGACAGCACCGTGATTGTAGAAATCACGGTCCTCAACCGAGACGATAGCGTCCTTCATCTGCTGAGAAATCTGATTCAGCTTGACCTGTTCACGGTTCTCTTCAAAGAAGGTCGCGATTTCGGTCTTACCGTCAGCAGCGTAAATAGTAGAAGGACGGGAAGAGATGCCATCGGCAATGTCATCAGGAAGGTCCTGGAACCATGACATCGACGCGTTCGTGACCATACCCAAACTCACGGCAGGGGGCACGATAATAATTGCCGCGAGGAAACCGGCAATCACGCTGAACGCGAGGAACTGCAAAAAATCTCCCGGACGGTGATGCGAACGGGTTTTCTTAGATGAAGCCATTCATTCAGTTTATCCCATGAAACTGTGAGAAGTAGCCCGTCTCGGCACCCCACAGGGAGCCGGATGCTTCAGCCCTGAGAATAAAGCCCCCAAAAGCGCCGGACATTGACCAAAACCATAGTGAATCCCTTTTACTTATTGGATACCGGGCGATAGTCTAGAGGGTATGAAGAAATGGGAATACGCAACTGTACCGCTGATGATCCACACGACCAAGGCAATCCTCGATAACTGGGGTGAAGACGGCTGGGAGCTCGTAACTGTTCTCCCCGGTGCATCTGCACCTGCTGGTGCAACCCCCGCGTCGAACATGGTCGCTCCGACTCAGGGCAACCCCATCGCCTACTTTAAGCGCGAGAAGGCTGACTAAGAGCAGCGTACCCGGCGGTCACCTCAACCCCACTTTTCCTCTACATATAGGGGAGGATGGGAATAGTCGAGGCAGACCGCCGGTTAGCCGTTTAACAGCTGTTTGAATATCAGTAGCGTTTAGATTGACGGCATTCCCCACATCACCGTTTGGGTGCCAGCACCCGCCATCCTTCTGGAGTAATCATGACTGAATCCCGTATTGAAGCACGTATCCGCGAACTCGGTTACGAACTGCCCGTAGCACCCGCCCCCGTTGCAGCCTACGTTCCGGCTGTTACTTCCGGCTCCTACGTGTACACCTCCGGTCAGCTGCCCTTCGTCGACGGTGCTCTGCCCGAAACCGGTAAGGTTTCCGACTCTGGCGCTGAAGGCTTCGTGACCCCCGAGGACGCTAAGAAGTATGCGGGTATCTGCCTGCTCAATGCTCTGGCAGCAGTCAAGTCCGTTATTGGCGACCTGGACCGCGTGCAGCGCGTGGTGAAGGTTGTTGGCTTCGTAGCCTCCGAGGTGAACTTCACCGCTCAGCCCGCCGTCATTAACGGCGCCTCCGAACTGCTTGGTGAAATTTTCGGGGAGGCAGGCGAGCATGCCCGCTCCGCCGTGGGCGTTCCCGTTCTTCCCCTGGACTCGCCCGTAGAGGTCGAGATTATCGTTGAGTATGTCTAAACTGTACACCGGCGCTCTGCCACTATCTGCTATTCGTGCTGCCCAAGCTCAGCGGGCAGCGCAGGACGCTCCTGAGAAGACTGCACGTACCGAATCCGCACAGGACAACGGTACCGCCCAAAACATCAAGACTCTACCCCTGCCGGCGCAGGAACGCCGCTTCGGCACTCCCACCCCGGCTGAGGGCGTGCAGCGCCCCCGCATGTTTACCGGCCGCCAGTCAGGTCCGCGCACCGCAGCCATTCAGCGTCTCTACACGATTCCTGAGTTCATGCGCACCGCCGCCGAAAGCTGGCGTGCAGGCGGCAGCGAATGCACCGTCGGCTGTACGATGCGTCAGGCTGCCTCCGTAATTTTTGTGCGCGATGGCGACAACGGCATCGAGACGATTCTGACCTACCGCCCCGGCACCTCTCCGCTGGGTGTGGTGGCTTTCCCCGGCGGTACGGCTCTTCCCGGTGATGATGAGTCTGCCTCCTGGGTGGGTCCCGGCGCCGACTACTGGCAGGACCAATTCCACTTCTCCGATATTGCGCAGGCACGCCGCAGCGTCATGGCTGCCGTGCGTGAATGCTTTGAAGAGACTGGTATTTTGCTTGCCGGCGAGGACGAACAGGACGTAGTGGAGCGCTCTAGCACCCCTGAGCTCATGGCGTGGCGTGAAGCAGTTGCCAAGCAGGACAAGAGCTTCTCTGACTTCTTGACCTCCAGCGGTTTGAGCGTACGCGCTGATCTGCTACGCCCGGTCGCGCGTTGGCAGTCCCCGGATTTCTTCCTCAAGCGTTACGATATCGCCTACTTCACCACGGCGTTGCCCGTGGGCCAGGACCCGAAGCTACTGCTCGGTAAGGGTGTGTGGGGTGACTGGCTGAACGTGCGTGAACTGCTTGAAGCCAAGGACACCAGTGAACTGGGCGACCGCATCGGACAGTTCAACACGGTGGGCCGTACCCTCGACCAGCTTATTACCCCCGGGGTGATGTGCATGCTTGAATCGCTGGCGAAGGCACAGACTTCCGTGGCGTGGCTGTCCAAGCGCCGTAATATTGAGGTGAAGAAGCCCGTGCTCGTGACCCACAATGGTGCGTGCATGCTCTCCTTCACCGAGGTGGTTCCGGCAACCACTGGTAGCGTGTATACCGGTGCAGTGGGTGTGTTCTAACGAACTGCCGCAATGCGCGCCCATACGATAAAGCGTGAAAGAAATTAGGAGCCGTTTCCCTCTACATGGGAAACGGCTCCTAATCTATTTAAGTCGCATGTCTTTCAATGAAGGCGCCCTAGAACGCCCTAACGCAAAAAGGCTTTAGCGGGAACGCTGGCGCAGGCGGGGCAGGTCGAGAATGACAACTGCGCGTGCCTCCAGGCGAATCCAGCCGCGGGAAACGAACTCGGCAAGAGCCTTATTCACGGTCTCGCGGGATGCACCAACTAGCTGTGCCAGCTCTTCCTGAGTCAGCTCGTGAGCAACGAGCACGCCGTCGGTCGCGGGGCGGCCGAAGCGATCAGCCAAGTCCAGTAGTGCCTTAGCGAGGCGGCCGGGAACGTCGGAGAAGACCAGGTCAGCCAATGCCTCGTTAGCGTGGCGCAGGCGGCGAGCCAGAGTCTTAATAACCTGATCGGAGATAGTGGGATCGAGCTGCTGTGCACGCTTGAAGGACTCGTGCTTGATGGCAGCCAGGCGAGTCTCAGAGACAGCCACAGCGTTGGTCGAACGGGGTGAAGGATCGAAGAGAGCCATCTCGCCGAAGACGTCACCGGGACCCATGATTGCGACCATGTTCTCGCGGCCGTCAGCGGCGGTGCGACCCAGCTTGACCTTACCGGAGAGCACAGCGAAGAGCTGGTCGTCCTGGTCGCCCTCGTAGAAGAGGACCGCGTTGCGGGAGAGGTCAATCTCCTGAATATCATCGGTCAGCAGAGCGAAAGCTGCGTCGTCGAGGTTAGCAAAGAGAGGGGTACGACGGAGGATCTCGAGATCCATAAAGTTCTCCTAGATATGAGGTGATGAGCCGAAACTCATAAATGTTCAGTGAGTGAGCCCGAACCGGTGTCATGCGTCTCAACATCTAAAATGTGAGAAGGGTCAAGCTGGTGTGACATATTCAACTGATATGAGCGTACCCTAAAAAAGCGCTTCACGCATTCCGATACAGCGAGCTTTGCAACAAAAGTTATTTCTTTCGAGTAAATTCAAAGCTTCCCCACAGGTTCACCACCTAATATCAGGCATTCAGGTGTGTACTTTTATCGGCACTAAGCATGCTGACGCCCTCATGACAAGGAGGCTACTGTCTCCACGCCCCGGGTATACCAGCTCGCCGCACCCACCACCGGGTGTTAACGCGCCACCACACTCACCGGGCACAGCCCACACCAACCACAATGGGCACACCGTGACCACTTCTACCCACCAAGGAGGCAATTAGTCATGACGACTGGCATCAACCTGCTTGATATTGCTATCCCCATCATCCTGCTGCTCTACTTCCTCGCCGGAGTCCGCAGCGGATTTTTCACCACTCTCGGAACCTTCCTCGGCCTGGGTCTGGGCGTCTGCGCTGCAGCCTGGCTCGTACCCCTCGCAGTAGCATCCGTGGGATCCCAGTGGAGCCTCATGACCGCCGTCAGTGTGCTCATCATCTGCCTGACCATCGGACAGTGGCTCGGTCTCCTTGCCGGACGTACCATCCGCCGCGTCACCGACATCACCCCGCTCAAGGGAATTGAACGCTTCTTCGGCGGCGTGCTGAACCTCGCCGCCTGCGCCCTGGTCATGGTCGTATTGACCATCTCCATGCGCACCGTACCCATCCCGCAGCTTAACACTGCGCTCAGCGACTCCAAGACCCTCTCCTGGATGGTCGCCTCCACCCCCGAGATTGTTAAGGACCGCATCAATACGGTACGCAATGATGTGCTCGCCTTCGGGACCATTCCGGAAGTCAGCGAGCTCATCGCTCCCGAAACCAGTGCCCCCACCCAGACCGTAGAATCCGCGGCACTGAATCGGGCGGCTGCCTCCGTGGTTGAGATTCTGGGCGCTGCCGAGCAGTGTGGCTACACCTCCACCGGCTCCGGTTTCGTAGCTGATAACGGCCTGGTCGTCACCAACGCACACGTGGTTGCCGGCGTAACCTCTCCGGTAGTACAGGACTCCCGCGGCCGCACCTGGCCCGGCACCGTCGTCTACATGGACAGCAAACAGGACATCGCCTTCATCAGCGTCCCCAAGCTGCCGCTCGAACCGCTGAGCATCGGCAACAACGCCACCGCAGGTAGCCTCGTAACCTTTATGGGCTACCCCAAGGGCGGCCCGCTCAAAGCACTACCCGCCACCGTGCAGGGCATCGGCAACACCCAGACCATCGACGCCGACACCGGCCGCGCCAACGCCATGCGCCAGGTATACCAGCTGGCAGCCGACGTGCAGCACGGCAACTCCGGCGGCCCCGTCCTCGACGAAAACGGCAACGTGGTCGGCGTGATCTTTGGTAAGGCAACCACCGGTCAGGCCGGCTACGCCGTCACCGCAAGCACCCTCAAGCAGGCACTGGCTGAAGGCGGCGAGAACACCGCCGCAGTCTCCACCGGATCCTGCCGTAAGTAACCAGCCGCTAGATAGCGATAAAGGTTCAGGCTCCCGCCCTCAAGTAAGGAGCGGGAGCCTGAACTATTTAACGAAAGGAGGCGGCGCGCTGGGCTATTCCACCAGATGCTGCACTGTTATTCCGCGAGGTGCTGTGAAAGGAAATCAACCGCCATGACGTATCCGTACGCACCCGCACCGGCAATCACCGCAGTAGCCTGCGGCGACACGAACGAATGATGACGGAACTGCTCACGACGATGCACATTCGACAGGTGCACCTCAACCACCGGAAGCTCAGCGGCCTCCAGCGCATCGTGCAGCGCCACCGAAGTGTGCGTGTACGCCGCCGGGTTAATAATAATCGCCGCGCCACGAGTACGAGCACGCTGAATCTCATCTACCAGTGCCCCCTCATAATTTGACTGCATAAACTCAACGTCAAAACCATGATTCGCCGCGCGCTCACGCACCATACGCTCAATATCGTGCAGAGTGGTGTAGCCGTACACCTCGGGGCGGCGCTGCCCAAGCAGGTTCAAATTCGGTCCATTAAGCACAAAAATCGTATCTGACATAAAACCAGTGTGGCACAGCAGGCGCCCGCTGAGCGATAGTCGGCGCGAACTGCCCAGAAAAATGATGGTGAGCGAGCCAAGTACGGTGAACCTCGCTACCGCCCACGCACCTGAACCCGGTACCCTCGCGCTATGACCGAGAACGCCACCCAGCCCGCAGCAGACGTACAGAATACCGCAGCACGCAACACTGCGGCAGAGAATACCGAATCGCTCCTGCAGATCCGATTCGTTCCCGAATTCAAAGCCGCAGCCGCCGCCCGCCGCCTCAATGCACGCGCACCCGAAAGCCACCTCGCCACCGTGCGCCGTGCCCGCAAAATCAACCGCATCCTCGGCGAAACCTACCCCTACGCCGTCGCAGAACTCGACTTCGACAACCCTTTCGAGCTGCTCATCGCCACCGTGCTCTCGGCACAAACCACCGACGTGCGCGTTAACTCCGTCACTGGTGCACTCTTCGTACGCTATCCGGACGCTGCCGCGCTCGCCTCCGCACGTACCGAAGAGGTCGAACCCTACATTCAGTCCCTCGGCTTCTACCGCGCCAAGGCCCGCTCCATCGTCACCCTATCCCAGCAGCTTGTAGAACGCTATAACGGGCAGGTGCCCTCAACTCTCGAAGAGCTCGTAGAACTCGCCGGAGTCGGCCGCAAAACCGCGAATGTCGTCCTCGGAAATGCTTTTGACGTGCCCGGACTGACTGTAGACACCCACTTCGGCCGCCTCGCCCGCCGCATGGGGTTCACCACCGCAGACGTCCCCGAAGCAGTCGAAAAAGACGTCGCCGAACTCATCGAACGCAAAGACTGGACGCTTTTCTCACACCACATGGTCTACCACGGCCGCCGCATCTGCCACGCCAAAAAGCCTGCCTGCGGCGTATGCCCTGTCGCCGACCTCTGCCCGTCCTATGGAGCCGGGGAGATGAACGAACAAGCAGCACGTAAACTCATGAAATACGAAATGGCACCCGGTCGAGAAGACCTGCACCTGCGATTCCTGCAGGGCGCAACCCGCCGCGAACTTATGGCAGAAGGCTACCCGCTCAGCGCCTAACGGCGACTGAACCAAACCGGAATGCAGCCGCGCAGAAGAGAGGTACACAGATGAGCGCACCCGAGGTACAACCTGAACAGGCGGGGCAGGATGCACAGCATCCCGCCCAGCAGGCACTGGCGGCTCTTGCAGAGGGCGGCGTGGAATTCGACGTCCAAGCCCTGCTGCGCAGTGCACCCGCCAGCCCTTTGAGCAAAGAAGCTGCCGTGCTGATTCTCTTCGGTGTGCTCGATAACTCGCCCTCCACCGGCGAATTTGAAGGCTGCCCCGAGAACGTTAGCGCCGACCTGGATGTACTGCTCCTCGTGCGTGCCGCAACCCTGCGCTCACACGCCGGTCAGCCCGCCTTCCCCGGCGGTAAAATCGATCCCGAAGACTACGTACTCGCAGCAACCACCGGCGAACCCGTCGCCTACATCGCCGCCCTGCGCGAGGCGGTCGAAGAAACCGGGCTCGACCCCGCCGGTGTGCAGATCCTCGGCCAGCTGCACACCCTGCCACTACCCATCAGCAACTTCATGGTCACCCCCGTCATCGGCTGGTGGAACAGCCCCGTGCCCGTCGAAGTCGTCGACCACAACGAGTCCGCGCTCATCGCCCGCGTGCCCGTGCGTGACCTGCTCAACCCCGCCAATCGGCACACCGCCTACGTCAAACGCGGCCGCACCTCACACCGCACCCCCGCCTTCGAGGTACGCATGCCCGGCGGCGAAGAATTCACGGTGTGGGGATTCACCGCGATTCTGCTGGACCGGATCTTCGACTCGCTCGGCTGGACCGTGCCCTGGGATACAAAAAAGATGCGCCCGGCACCCGGCTATGAGGAATAAAAATCGAGTGGAATAAAAACCGACTGGAATAAGTGCCTGACCAGCGGATATTAGGGTGCAGAATAGTGCGCATATAGGGGCGGCAGATAGCTTGGATGAAGCTACCTGCCGCCCCTATTTTCGCCATTGTACGGTGCCGCTTATGGGCGGCTGATTATTTACCGCTGATTATTTACCATCTGCATAGTTGCGCACCCGAGCCACCGACACCGGAAAATCAACTGGAACCCGACCGAAAAGCAGACGTGCCGCCTCCGCCGCGCCCTCACGCACAATACGCTCCACGCGATCGGCCTCCAGCTCAGGACCGCACAGCAAAAGCTCATCGTGCAAAAAATACACAATGCGGGTGCGCATCGGCATACCAAAAATCCGCTCCGACAACAGACGAGAACGCACCGCGCCCATCCAACACAGAGCCCACTCAGCTGCTGTACCCTGCACAATAAAATTGCGGGTCATACGCCCGTGAGCACGCGCAGTCGACACTGCACGCGACTCAGCCGCAGGTGAAGACCGATCAGACACAATCTTACGGAAACGCTCATCCACCGGTGGGGATGTACGACCCAAAAAAGTCGTCACCTGACCGCCCGCCTCACCAATACGAGCCGCGCGCTCTGTAAACTCCATCGCCTGCGGAAAAAGCTCCGCCACATGCGGTAACAGGGCACCAATCTCACCGCTGCGTCCGCCGTACATAATCGCCAGCATGCCCACCTTCGCGTGGGAACGCTCCGACAAACCCACACCCTTCATACGTGCCAACTCGGCAATACCCGCATACAGGTCAGCGCCACGACCCGCTGAAGCGAGCGCCTCATCACGGCTCAACGCCGCCAGAATACGCGGCTCAATCTGCGAGCCATCCGTCACAGTCAGTACCTGACCCTCCGGCGCCTGCACCGCCTGACGAATCTCCGCAGGTAGCTGCAACGCACCACCGCCGGAAGCACCCCAGCGCCCGGTCGCGGCGCCACCCACCTCAAGATGCGGGCGGAACGCACCCTCAGAAACCCAGGTATCAGCCCACGTCCAGCCGTTAGCAGTCCAAATGCGGTACAGCTTTTTATAGCGCAGAATCGGGTCAATCAGCGCCCAACGCTTTTCCCGCTGAGTCGGAATCGCATCTGCCCAACTCTTCAACTCCCACGAACGCGTAGATTTCACCGAAACCCCCGCAGACTGCAGAGCACGTAAAAGATCCTGCGGCGAATCCGGGTTCAACGACGGCATGAACAGCATGCGCTGAATCTGCTCCGCCAACTCCTGCATCTTCTGCGGACGCTCCCCAGGCACCGGGCGCGGACCCAACAACTCGCACAGGTGCTCATGATGTGCCTGCACATTAAACGGGATGCCGTAATAGCCAATCTCAGCCGCCACCAACGCACCGGCAGACTCAGCTGCCGCCAAAAGACGCAGCCGCTCTGGGTGCTTCGAAGCACTGATAGCGCGCACCTGCGCCAGCCACTCACGTATCAGTATGCGCACCACCGGATGCTCCGGAAGCAGAGTCACCGGGCCCGCCGCCAACTGCGGGGCAAAAGGCTCATGAGGCGCCGCCTCAAGGAAATCCGGGGAGGAATCTGCGGGGGACTGGGTAATGTCGGTAGTGGGCGCACTCAAAAGATCAACGCCGAACAGCTCCTCCTGACCCTGAATCTGCCGCGCCGCCGGCAGATACCCCTGAGATTCCACCGCCTCACACACATCAGAAAGATCCAGCACCGGGCTGTACTCCACAAAACTGCTCGGATGCGTAGCTGCAGTCACCAAAATTCGCTGCACCAAACGCAAATCATGGCACAGATGCACCCGCACCCCGCGGCGCAGAAGCAGCGGGTCAACGTGGCGGGTATCAGCCCAAATCCAGCGGGGAAAACGCCCCTGTGCTGAATCTGCCGCCTGCCGCTCTACCTCTCGAACATACGCCGGAAGATTCGCCGCGCTTACTCTGTCAGCGCGCGTAATCCGCGGAATAAAGGTCGGGTCCTGCAACTGCTCAGCGGTCGGCGCCGAAAAATGAAAAGCACCCCACGAGGTCACCGGCTGAGCACCGCGCGAAGACGCACCCGCGGCAATAGCCGAGGTGACCGGGTGCGTGGGAGAGCCGGTCTGGGTGGTAATACCCGCGCCGGTGGCAGGACTGAGCAGAATGTACATTCTTCCATTATCGAGGATGTGTCGGTAGAACGGGTGGTGCGTGTCCAACACCAGAATTTACAGGCGGTTTGTCATAAAAGCGTCGGATGCCTGCGTTTTGTTCGTTTGAGGTGCGTGCATCGTGGATAATTCGGGGTGCATGAGAAGTTATCCACAGAACGCTCATTCTCTTAAAAATTGAGGCGGGCGCAATGCTCTCCTAGAGTCATGAACCCCTCCAACAATCCCGCCGAGCACACAGCTAGCCACACCGCAAACCCTAACGGCTACCCGACCCGCACCGCGCAGAGTCCAACCATGTATGCGCCGGATATCCGCGCGCACTCGCTGCCCGCCCTGCTCATTCCCGAAGACTATCGCGCCCGCGCCGTGGCCCTGCACGCCCGCGAGCTGATCCTGCGATCGCCGCAGATGAGCGCTATCGCTCTGGGTGGTTTGAGCGCCGGGCTCAGTGCTGGTGTTGAGAATGCAGGAGAGCGCCCACCTGTAGAGGGGGGAACTGCCGCAGGCAGCGCAAACACTGCGAGTGCCGCGGACGGTGGATTACTCCAAGAACCCCAACCCCTCAGTGAGATTCTCGAAAACGCCGTGGACGAGGCAATCTGCACCATCGATGGCGGATACCTGGGGAACGCGAGCAAAGAGGGAACGGGGGTAGTGAAGCCCCGAAAGTTCCGCGCCAAAACGGTGCAAGCCGCCCCCGTCTCCTGGAGCTACCCCAGCGTGGAATACGTGCCCGTCAACCGGCAGACCGCGCTGCGCTACCTCGCTACGGAACTCTACGGCCTCGGCGCCCTCGACTTGCTCCTTGAAGAGGGGCAACGCGCCGGAACCATCACCGATATCTACGTGAATTCGCCTTGCGATATCTGGATGGGCATCAACGGAACCACCCGCCCCGTGGCGCTGAGCCTCGGCAATGAGCGGCGCGTGCGTGAGCTCGCTGAGCGGCTCATCCGCAGGTACGGCGGGCAGCTGGATGCCACGCATCCGGCGGCTGACATTAGCGACGAGCACGGCAGGCGCATCCATGCGATTATCCCGCCGCTGAGTGAACGCACCCGGCTCTCCGTGCGCCTACCCGCCCGCGAGCGTCCCACCCTAGCGCAGCTACAGGCCGGTGGGCTGTGCGATGAGGCGACTGCCGCCTACCTGCACCGCATGATGACCGAACGCCGCGGATTCCTCATTAGCGGAGGTACCGGTACCGGCAAAACCACCTTACTCAACGCCCTGCTGGGGCTGTGCAAGCCGCAGGAGCGCCTCATTCTGCTCGAAGACACCGCGGAACTCGCGCCGCAGCATGAACAGGTTATTGCCCTCAAAACCCGTGCCGCCAACTCCGAAGGGGTCGGTGAAATTGGATTGGGTGAGCTGATTGTGCAGGCGCTGCGTATGGGCCCGGATCGGCTCGTGGTCGGCGAGTGCCGCGGTGCGGAGGTGGTGCACCTGCTGACCGCCATGAATACTGGTCACCGCGGTGCTGGAACGACCCTGCACGCCAATAGCGCGCAGGCGGTGCCCTTGCGTTTGTGCGCCCTGGGTGCGCTCGCCGGACTGGACAGTAGAACGGTCGCTCTACATACGGCGACGGCTTTTGAGCGCATTATCCACCTGGAACACCGGGACGGACGCCGCCGTATCGAGGGCGTCTACAGCCTGCACCCCGCAGCTGAGGGGAGCGAAGAGTATCTGCAGGTCAGGCGTATTTCTGTGGGTTCTGAAGTTGGCTACTAACTCCGTAAAGGGGAAACAAAAAATGTGAAAGGAGGAAGCAATGAAGCAGAACGAGAAGAGTAACGGAAGCCTTCGCGAACGCTGGGCTGAGCGCTGGGCTGAGCGCCTAGCTGGGCCAGCCAGCGCCGAGGAAATGGGCATGTGGCCGCTCATGCTACGCACCCTCGCCCTGAACCTACGCGCCGGTATTCCCCTGCAGGAAGCGGTGCACGCCAACCCGGGCTCCGGACAGTTTGCGCAGTTCGGACAGAATGAACCGGTGCCGGATGCAGGGAAAACGCACGCGAAGAAAACAACCGTCCGGAAAAATGCCTGGAAAAGTGCCCAGACTCGACGGGTACGAGGTCTCTCTTTTGAAGACTACGAGCATAAGCGCTGTGCCGAAGATATCCGCCGTTTCACGCAGACGCTTGCCACGGTCACCTCCTGGGGTGCCCCCGCACACCTTGCCTGCGCGCAGCTACTTGAAAGTAACACTCGGATGCGTCCGCACAGCCGCGAACGCCTGCATGACCTGCAACTGAGCCTGCGTATGAGCGAGAGCGCCGGCGCGCCGCTCGCCACGAGCCTGGAACGTGCCGCCGAACACGCCGAAGAACGCATTGATGCGCTCCTGGGGCGACAGAGCGCTCTCGCCGCGCCGCGTGCCACCGGCAGGATCCTCTCCTGGCTACCGTTGCTCGGCCTGGGATTGGGTGTGCTCATGGGAAGTGACCCCGTGGGCGTGCTGACCGGCTCCATTCTCGGGGTGCTCACCGGTTTGCTCGGGCTGGGGCTCGCCTTCGCCGGGCGCCGCTGGACCGCCGCGCTGGTGCATCGGGCGGAGGTGGAGAGTGTGCGGACAGCGAATGCTGAATCTGAGACGGAAAAGCTTGCCTCACCAGCCGGTGCCGTGCCCATTGATACCGCTCTCGTGCTGGAGCTACTTGCCGCGCAGTTGCGAGCTGGGCTTGCGCCGCTTGCCGCCCTGGGCACCCTTGCCGAGGCACTCAATAGTCGACCTCTGCACACGGTCTGTCAGCGCCTACAGATGGGCAGCGGCTGGGGGAGTGCCTGGTCAGGCTCCGCCGCGGGAACCTTCGGCGAGCTGCGGGATGCGCTTGCCCCCGCCTACACGGGTGGTGCACCCAGCACGGCGCTGCTGCTCTCCCTTGCTGATGCGCACCGCCTCAGCGAGCGCCGTGCGGCAGAACGCGCCGCTGGAAAGCTCTCAGTAGCGCTCGTGGTGCCCCTCGGGCTGTGTTCGCTGCCCGCCTTTATTTGCTTGGGCATTGTGCCCATCCTCATTTCGCTACTGCCCACGCTGACCGGCTAAAGAACCATGCGTATAAGCGCTGTTGGCTAGCTGAAATGCCCAAAAGTTTAGACCCTCGCCCATCTGCCGTCAACGCGGATGAGCACCCGCCCCGCCCCGAATATTCAGGGCGTAACGAAAGGAAAACCAATGACGAACACCCTCTGCGAAGCAATCCGCCACGACCTGCACACTGTCGGCGCTCCGGTAAATACTCCGGTCGGCGCTCCGTCTGAAATTCAGCCCGCCGTACCCGATGCAGAAACGCAGACCATTCTGGGTCCCGTACCGCTGTCCATTGCCATCGCAACCACCATGAAGCAGCTGCGCGAAGAATGCCCTGAGCTTTTTAGCGATGCTGAGCTGAACCACACCGGCCCTAAGATTGACCCTCACGAAATGGAGATTGATATGAACACGAACAACCTGAACCCCGAGCAGGCGCTGACTATTGCCCGCGCGCTCGCCGAGGGCTGCACCCTGGACGAATGTGGCGCCACCTGCCGCAGTCTGGGTGAGCACGCGCCCGGCTGCGCCGAACATGTACCCGCTGGGAGCGGCGACAAAGTGCTCAAAGAGTACGCCCCGACGGGGGATCCTGAGGAAGGTGCCTCCACAGCAGAGTACGGCATTGTGATGCTTGCGGCGGTCGGTTTTGCGGGTCTGCTGGTGCTGATTCTCAAGTCAGATGAGGTGCGTTCCATGCTCCTGGATATTGTGCGTAACGCCCTGTCGATTGCGGGCAATACGGGACTGTTCTAGGGGTATCAGAAAACCCTCCGTAGGGTTTTGCTCTAGATGCTAGGTTCTTTGGAAAATCAAGTCAGAAGGGAGGAATAAAGAATGAACGATCATGTGAATTTGGGTGCTTTGTGGCGCACCTGCTCCGCGGGGAAAGCCGGGGCGGAACCGGCACCCTCGACCCCGCGTAAGAGCCCCGCAGAGGAGGGCGTGATTACCGCCGAATTTGCGGTCGCCCTACCCGCCGTGACGGTGGTGCTCGCCCTCTGCCTGGGTGCTGCCTCCACGGGCGTTGCGCAGATCAAGGTAGAGGAGTCCGCGCGAACGGCTGCACGAGCTGCCGCCCGCGGAGATTCCGAGGCGCAGATTCGCTCCGCCGTCAGTCGCGTCGACCCCGCGCAGAGGGTGCAGATTTCCGTTTCTCCTGATGCTGCCGCTTCTGATGGTGTGGTCGCCACGGATGCGGGTCGAGTCCGAGAAGTGCACGTGCGGGTGAGCCGTCCCGCCCCCGGCGTGATCGGGTCAGCAACCGGCTGGGTACTGCGGGCGGACGCCCACGCCCGCGTTGAAGGTGGCGCCAGCAGCGAAGAAAGTACCGGCGATGATGGTGAATAAAAGCTCGGTCCTTGCCCGGTTTGCGGAAGAACACCCTGAAGAGGGTAGCGGCACCGTCCTCGCCCTCACCATTATTGCCGCGCTACTGGTTCTGACCGTGGTGATTGCCGGGCTCATCGGGGTGGTGTCCGCGAACCGCAGGGCGTCCGCAGCCGCTGATTTGAGTGCGCTTGCGGCGGCGGACGCCTACCGCGGGCTCACTGAGAGGGACCCGTGTGCGGTTGCTGCAAATCTTGCCGAACGCTACGGCGCGCAGTTGGAATCCTGCACTTTTCCGGATCGCCCCGAAACGGTGGAGGTGACGGTCGCCGTCCCGGTTGCAGGCCCCATGGGCACGCTGGGTCCGGCGAGGGTGCGTGCCCGCGCCGGGGCTGAGTACATCGAAGAAGGACGCCCCGAAGAAGAACACGCGACGGGGAGCACGGAGGAGCTGAGTTCTGCGGAGGTTGCCGATCTGGAGGAAGAGCTGGAAGCTGAGCAGAACTCAGCCCCCGAACCTCCCGAGTCAGAAAACCCGCCTGCGCCAGAAAGCATAGCCGACTAGGCTATTTACGCTCATCGGTAGTTGTCATCCCAGTACGCCTACGCCTCCTGCAGTAACCTACGCCTCCACAATGCTCTGCAGCATCGCCGTAAGTAGCGCCCGTGCGCCGTGCTTGCTGAGCGGCTCGTTGCGGTTGCCGCATTTGGGCGAGTGCACGCAGGAAGGACAGCCGTTTTCGCATCCGCAGCTTTCAATCGCTTCGAGGGTTGCGCTCAGCCACTGCGCAACCGCGTTGAAGCCGCGCTCGCTAATGCCCGCGCCGCCGGGTGCGGCATCGTAAACGAAAATGGTGGGCCTGCCGGTGTCCACGTGAAGCAGCGTGGAGAGTCCGCCCAAGTCCCAGCGGTCGCTGGTGGCGATAAGCGGCAGCAGTCCGATGGCGGCGTGCTCGGCGGCGTGCAGGGTGCCGGGACCGTCCTCTTCGGTCACGCCCGCGCCGAACAGGTAGCTGGGCTCGAAGGTGAACCAGACCGCCTCGGTCATGAGTACTTCCGGTGGCATGGGTTGCGCCTCTTCACCCAGGTATTCGCCGCCGTAGACGGAGAATCGCCGGTAGCCGGTGACCTGGTCGGTGACCTGAACCTGCCCGCGGTGCATGGTGAGCGGGGCGAGCTGCTGCGTGTCAATCTCGGGGATAGAGATTTTGGGAATATGCTCTCCAGGAGTGGGATCACCGGGAGCAGGTTCGCCGGGAACCGCTTTCCCAACATTTTGCGTACCGTAACTAACCCGCGCACGCTCTGCCAGAATACGCACCTCGGTGCTCTCAATGGCGCGCGTGTAGTAGTCCGGGTAGACGCGGCTGAGCAGAATCACGCGCTCGCCCTCGCTGAGGGACTCGACCACGTATTGCGCGCTTTGGTGAATGTAGATTGCGCCCGGGTGCCCCTGACTCATGGCGTGTGCGGCGTCCATGGTGCCAACCATGGTGCCGTCTTCGGTGTCGATGAGCTGGTAGGGTCCGCCGCCGGTGCCGCGGATATCGACCAGGTCAGCGGCTGATTCGGCGTGCGTCCAGTACCAGCCGTCCGGGCGGCGACGCAGGTACCCCTGCTGTACCAGTCGATCAAGCAGGGCGGCGGTGTGCGGCCCGAAGAGGGACAGCTCTTCGGCGCGGATGGGTGCTTCCTGCGCGGCGGCGCACAGTTGCGGGGAGAGCACGTACGGGTTCGTCGGATCGAAAACGGTTGCCTCAACCTCCTGCCCGAAAATTGCCTCCGGGTGGTGCACCAGGTAGGTGTCGAGCGGGTTGTCGTCGGCAATGAGCACGGCGAGCGCGTCCTGACCGCTTCGACCCGCGCGGCCCACGCGCTGCATGAAGGAGGCGCGGGTGCCCGGCCAGCCCGCCACGAGTACAGCGTCCAGTCCGGAGATGTCAATGCCCAGCTCCAGTGCGGAGGTGCTGGCCAAGCCGAGCAGTTCGCCGTTGCGGAGTTTGCGTTCGAGTTCGCGGCGCTCTTCGGGGGGGTATCCGGCGCGGTATGCAGCGACGCGGTGGGCGAGGCCCGCCTCCACCTCGTCGAGGTAGCGTTGGGTCTTCTGTGAGAGGTTTTCTACACTGCGGCGCGAACCGGCGAAAACCAGGGAACGGGTGCGGGAAAGCACCAGATCGGTGAGCATTTGCGCGCCCTGCTCCACGGGGGAGACACGGCGCGGCGCCTCCTGCTCGGCCTTCGACTGGACCGCCTGCTGCTGGGTGCTGCGGGCATCCTTGGCGAGCTGATCGTGCGCCTTGGGTGGCATGAATTCAGGCTCCCAGAGCGCGACGGTGGTTTTACCGCGTGCGGAGGTGGACTCGGTAATGGCTGTGACCGCCTGCTGTGGCACGCCAATGAGCTTGGAGAAAGACTCGACCGGGTTGGAACTGGTTGCGGAGGCGCCGTAGAACACGGGTACGGTGCGGTAGAGTGCGCAGACGCGGCGCAGGCGGCGCAGTAGGTTGGCGATATGCGCACCAAAAACGCCGCGGTAGCTGTGCGCCTCGTCAAGCACCACGTAACGCAGTCCGCGCAGGAAGGACGCCCACTGCCGGTGATTGCTCAGAATTGAGTAGTTGAGCATGTCCGGGGTGGTGAGAATGAAGTTGGCGTGTTCGCGGATCCAGCGGCGTTCGCCGATGGGGGTGTCCCCGTCGTAGCTTGCCGCGTGGAGTCCGGGTAGGTTGTAGGAAGTGAGGGCGGTGAGCTGGTCGGCGGAGAGTGCCTTCGCCGGCGAAATATAGAGAATATTCGCTCTATTATTAAGGTTTTCCACCCCAGAATACGAGGAAGTTGAGCTCACCGGCTCACCGTACGATGCGCGATAAATAGCGTCCAGAGTGGGCATCAGGTAGCTCAGGGTCTTGCCCGAGGCGGTACCCGTCGCCACAATCACGTGTCCGCCGCTGCCTGCACTTTTTGCGTCTTCGGCGTGCGGAGCCTTCGCCGACCCCTCAATACGCTCAGCTTCGATGCGCCCCGCCTGCCAGCCGTATCGCGCCGCACTCGCCGCCAGCGCCGCATCGAGACCGGCATGGGCAGCGTTCGCTGCCTGCACCTGGTGGGCGTAGGGCTCGGCAATGCCGAGTGATTCAAAAGTCTCCACCACACGCGGATGCAACCACTGCGGCCACGGTGCGTAGCTCGCCTCCCTAGCGGCGATAGTGTGAATATGGGTTACCTGCTCGGGCAGGGTTCCGGTGTGTTCCGCCTCCGGCAGGAGGGGCGCCAGCACCTGCTGTGCACTCGTGGGCAGCTCACGGTAACGGAGCGTTTTTGGGCGCGCCGCATGCCCCTGCTCGGGCTGGTGCGTGGGCTGCTGTTCGGGGTGCTGGTTGGTGTTCTGCGAAGGGGTGCTGTGCGGCATGGGTTCCATTGTAGAGCGGCCGGCTACACCCCGACCTGCCTCTGGTCATGCACTGCCCTGAACGACGGCTCGGAATCTGGCGCTGAATCCGCTCGGCTCCTGCCCCGACCCCGAGCCTAACTCTGAGCCCGAACCCCGCCCCGGTACCGCTTTTGTGTTGCCGACCCCGTAGCCAGCGCGCATGTATCAAAAAATCTGCATGCTTTAGGCGTATATGACGATAAAATAGTTTCGTGGCTCAAAATAAGATTATTCTGTATTACCAGTTCGCCCCCATCGCCGACCCACAGGCGGTCATGCTCTGGCAGCGTGCCCTCTGCGAGAAGCTCGGCCTGCGCGGGCGCATCCTCATTTCCAAGCACGGTATTAACGGCACCCTCGGCGGCGAAATCAACGCGGTCAAGGCGTACACCAAGGAAACCCGTAAGTACCCCGGCTTCAAGAACATGGAGTTCAAATGGTCCGAGGGTGGCGCGGAAGACTTCCCCCGCCTGTCCGTGAAGGCACGTGATGAGATTGTGGCTTTCGGTGCTCCCGACGAGCTGCAGGTGGACGAGAACGGTGTCGTTGGCGGCGGCGTGCACCTGAAGCCTGAAGAGGTTAACAAGCTTGTTGAAGAGCGCGGCGACGACGTGGTCTTCTTCGACGGCCGTAACGCGTTCGAGGCGAAGATCGGCAAGTTCAAGAACGCTATCGTTCCCGACGTGCGCACCACCCACGACTTCATCCGCGAGATCGAGTCCGGCAAGTACGACCACATTAAGGACAAGCCGGTCGTCACCTACTGCACCGGTGGTATTCGCTGCGAGATTCTCTCCGCGCTCATGAAGAACCGCGGCTTCAAGGAGATCTACCAGATTGACGGCGGCATCGTGCGTTACGGCGAGAAGTACGGCGATAAGGAACTCTGGGAAGGCTCGCTCTACGTCTTCGACAAGCGTATGCACATGGAGTTCACCCCGGACACCGTCACCATCGGCAAGTGCGAACAGTGCGGCGCTCCATCTAATAAGTTCGAGAACTGCTCCAATGACTCCTGCCGCGAGCTGGTTCTGCTCTGCCCCGAGTGCGCAGCTGATGACGCGAAGCGCCACTGTGTGCCCGAGTGCTCGGTGGACCGTGAATCAGCTGAGGTGAATGCCTAATGGCATTCGCTAAGGGCGGTGCGATTCAGATTTCTGAACCTCGCATTGAGGAGCACCCGGCGCTGGTTGTTGCCGGGGTTTCGCAGGTGTTCCCCCTGGATGGCGACTTCTCCTCGCTGTGGGATGAGCTGAATCAGAAGGCGTCCCCGGCGATGCTGGATGTTCTGAATGTGACCCAGTACCTGGGTGTGTGCACTCAGCCGAACCCGAAGGGGCAGGTCCGCTACACTGCGGGCTTCCTGGTGTCGGAGCCGGCAAGCGCGGTGAAGCTTGGTCTGGGCGTGTTGGAGTTGCCTGCGAGTACCTATGCGGTGGTTGAGGTGACCGGCCCGATTTCGGAGTCCATTCCGGCTGGTTTTGCCAGCTTTGAGGAGGCGTTCTTCGCGAAGAATCCGCAGTACCGCCCGGTGGGTGGTCTTGAGGTGTACGGTCGCGGCGATATGCAGGCGGCTGATTACCGTATGGAGCTGTGGGTTCCGTTGGCGAAGTGTTCCTAGGGCAGTTTGTTTCTGTCGTTATAGTTGCAGTTTTAGATGTTGATTAGGAAGGGCCCGGTGGTGCGATGTGTTCGTGCTGCTGGGCTTTTCTGTGTCCCTTTTTTGGGTTTGGGGTGGGTGATACGTGCGGTGAAGGGGAGCGGTGCTCTGTGCGTAATACTCCGCAATAAGTACTTGACTTGTAAAGTATTGGGGTTTAAATTTAAACCACCAGCCCGGTACTACGTAAGCCCGAGCGCAACCCACAAAGGAAAAACTATGAACAACCCCGGCACTCCGCAACTCGACCCGCAGCTCGACGAATCCATTCGCATCAGCCACCTCGAACCTAAGCGCGGCGACGAGAAGAAGCTCGGCTTCCTCTCCTTCGGCCACTGGGCTGAGGTCCCCGGCTCCCGTGTACCCTCCGCCGCAGAATCACTGCACCAGGCAATCGACCTCGCCGTAGGTGGCGAAGATATCGGACTGGACGGCGCGTTCTTCCGCGTGCACCACTTCGACCAACAGCAGGCAACTCCCTACCCGCTACTCTCTGCAATCGCGGCCAAGACCGAATGCATTGAGCTCGGCACCGGCGTCATTGATATGCGCTACGAAAACCCGCTCTACATGGCGGAACTTGCCGCTACAGCAGACCTCATTGCGGCGGGCCGATTGCAGCTGGGTGTCTCCCGAGGTTCGCCCGAATCCGTCATCCGCGGTTTTGAGAGCTTCGGCTACTACCCGGCAGAAGGTGAAAACGAGAGCGACATGGCGCGCCGCCACCTTGATATTTTCCTCAAGGCAATTGAGGGTGAGGGCATGGCGCCCAGTGCTCGCGTGGCGGGTAAGTACGCCCCCGTCCAGCCGCAGTCGCCGGGGCTGCGTGACCGCATCTGGTGGGGTGCAGGCACTGATAGCACTGCCGTGTGGACCGCGCAGAAGGGTCTGAACCTCATGTCTTCAACCCTGATGCTGGAGGATAAGGGCATTCCTTTCGATCAGCAGCAGGCGCAGCAGATTCGCCTCTTCCGCTCCGAGTGGGTGAAGGCGGGTAATTCGGGTGTTCCGCGTGTTTCGGTGTCTCGCTCGGTGCTGCCCATTATTGATGAAATCTCGGCACGCTACTTTGGTCGCCGCGCCGCGGAGGACTCGCAGGATTATACCGGTATTATCGACAACAGCTTCTCTCGCTTTGGTCGTAGCTACATTGGTGACCCGGCGGATATTGCCGAAGAACTTGCCCGTGATGAAGCGGTTCAGGCGGCGGACACCGTGCTGCTGACCATCCCGAACCAGCTGGGCGTGGACTTCAACCTGAAAATGCTCGAGGCAATCGTGAAGGAGATTAAGCCCGCGCTGACCACCAAGTAGTATGTCGGATTTATTGAATTGGGCTTATAAATAACTTTAGAAAATGTACTGGTAAGTAAAATTGAGTGTAGAATGATGTGAAAAGGAACAAGCTGCATTCGATATCATTTGTTGTCTGTATGCAGATTTACGATTTTTATCTTGAGTGAATTTTTCTTATTGAAAGCCGCCCTCGGAGCCGGGATTCCGGGGGCGGCTTGCGTGCTATTGGGGCGGTTGAATGGTCGGGTGAGGGTTGAAGATGTATGGGAAATGGGTCAGGACTACAGGGGGGCTTGATCCTGTTATGACATGCCCTTGAATCATTTAAAATAGGGAGTAGGTTATGCTTCATAAAGTCATCTGACTTGGTGATTGAGTGATGTAGGGCAAGCTTGTTGAAGGATGTTTAACTTCAACAGGTGGTAAGTGATGAATATCATAGAGGTAGAAAAAGTTTCCCCCTTTACTTAAAAGTCAATGTTGGTTTTCTGAGGGGATGGGGGGCGGTTTTGTGGGTTTATTTGGGTTTAGGTTCCCGGTGAAGGGCTGTTATGTATTGCATGTCAGATTAAAGCCACGCATCTTCCCTGGTGAAAATAAATCGCTCAAGGCGCGTAATGCAAATTATTTTCACCAACACATCATAATGCACTTTCAATATCGTTGGATTTTGTCTATTGTTAATACGCCACCCAGGATTCTCCAGCGATAATCATGCATTGCGGAGTGGGTAAGCCAGACGCTCACCTAAGGATAAAAATGATCTTGCGGGCGAGCATTTCTTCCTACGGCTGCCCTTCGGAGCATCTTCGGTAGCGCATCGTGAATTATCACTCAACGTACAAGATTAAGGACTACTCCTCATGACCCTTGAAAAATCGTCCACCGAGGCTCAGCAGTCCGGTCTGAGCCGTCGCCAGTTGGCTGCCGGTGCAGCCTGGGCGACCCCCGTTATCGCTGCATCCGCCGTCGTTCCGGCATACGCGGCGAGCACCGGTAACACCGCTGGCAGTGAATACGGTCTCTTCGTGACCACTATCTGTAACGGCGGTTTTGTCGGTTATTCTCAGAGCGATGACGGTCCTTTTAATGGCCCCACCAGCCCTGAGGCATACTGGGCTAACGGTGGTACCTACACCCCGACCATGAACGTCAATTCTAACGGTTGCGCCGCCAATGGCCAGGGGAAGGTTGGTGCGGGTAGCTACACTCCCGTGACCAACAGTGGTAGCGGTGTTAACGGTGGTTATGTTAGCTCGACCGGCTTCTGGTTCTCTGTGCCCACCACTGCGGTAAAGACCGGTACCGGTTACGTGCCCGGTTCTAAGGCGGTTCTGAAGGCAGGCGCACGCTTTAGCACCCAGGTGACCGTAGTGGTCCCGACCACCGGCTACTGGCAGTATACCCTCAAGGACATTGGTCTTGGGCGCTATACCCAGAAGTGGACTAAGGCTCTTACTGGCCGCTCGGCCGATTTGCCGGCACCCACTGCTACCTACCTGGATAACGCGAACGTGGCTGGCACTTGGGCTGCTTCTGCACCCACCGTCAAGGATAACGGCGACGGTACCGCAAGCCTTACCGGCACCATTACCTACACCACCAGCAAGGACTACACCCTGACCCAGCGCGGTACTAAGTACTACGGCCAGGTCCTTATTCTGCCCGGTGTGATTCAGGTTAACGGTGCATACGGTTTCAATAGCTTCACGCTGACCTCGCAGGTGGATTCGGCTACCATCACCTACTCGGGTGCTGAGGTGCCGGCCGTTCAGCTGAATAACGAGCTGCAGACTACCTCGACTATTCGTCACTGCTAATCCAGAGGGTACATCCTCTACATTAGGGCGACTGAAGAGAATACAACAGGGAATATATTGGAGCCGACGTTCGGCGCAGACAGTAATTAACGATCTGTCAGATTACGCGCAAACATAATGGTTTTCAAGCCCTGTACCTTCACACTCAGTCGATAGGGTCCGGGTGCATCGCGTGTCATACGTGACTTGCTCCGGCGCTACCCGGTGTAGTAGACAGCACTCTGTTGCCATCGTAAAAGCCCCGCCCCCATCGTTTGGGAGCGGGGCTTTACCGCGCTTTAAAAGCTTGTGCAAAGGTTTTTAGATGCAGAAGTTCTAAGTCCCCCTGTCTAGAAAGCCTTCGTCTTTTCCCAGGGCTCAATAGCGCCCGGAACCACCTCGAAAAGCGGATGTGCACACGCCGCCAGCTCGCCGCGCGCCGCCGTCGCTTCCGTGATGGGCGGTGGTTGCTGATGAGCGCGAACTCTGCCGCCTCCCGAGGGCAAGGGTGCGGAGCACGTGCGGCAGCCCGCACAAGTGGACAATCGGTCAGTTATCACTGTATAGTCATCGTATGCTGACTATTGCTTCACACCTCGACGTCATGAACCGGCTCGGCCGCGCCATGGCTGACCCGACACGTTCCCGGATTCTGATGACCCTCCTCGGCGGCCCGAGCTATCCAGCCGTGCTCTCGCGCGAGCTGGAGCTGACCCGCTCGAACGTGTCCAACCACCTGACCTGCCTGCGCGATTGCGGAATCGTCGTCGCCGAGCCCGAGGGCCGCCAGACGCGCTACGAGATCGCCAACCCGCACCTCGCCGCGGCACTGACGTCCCTGATCGACGTCACGCTCGCGGTGGACGAGGCCGCGCCGTGCATCGACCCGGCATGCTCGGTGTCGGGCTGCTGTGGAACGGCGGCGGGAGCATGAGCGAGACTCTGACCACCGCACGCCGCGCGATGCTGCACCGGCGCGTCCGCTTCATCGTCGGCTTCACGATCACGTACAACGTAATCGAGGCAATCGTCGCAGTCTGGGCAGGCGTCCTCGCCTCGTCCGCGGCGCTCATTGGCTTCGGGCTCGACTCGGTTGTCGAGGTACTCTCGGCCGCGGCCGTCACCTGGCAGTTCACCCGCAAGGACCCTGAGCGGTGGGAAACGGTCACCGTCAAGGCCATCGGCATCGCGTTCTTCACGCTGGCGGCCTACGTCTCGATCGACGCGGTGCTGGCCCTGGTCGGTCAGGAGGGCCCCGACCACAGCCCGCTGGGTCTCGGTATCACCGCGCTGAGCCTGGTCGTCATGCCTCTGCTGGCGTGGATTGAGGTCCGCACCGGGCGGGAGCTGAGCTCCAAGAGCGTGATGGCCGACGCCAAGCAGCTCATCCTGTGCATCTACCTCTCCGGTGCAGTGTTCATCGGCCTCGTCCTCGACAGCCTGTTCGGCTGGTGGTGGGCTGACTCGGTCGCGGCGCTGGTCGTGGCGGTGCTCGCGGTGCGCGAAGGCCTGGAGGCCTGGCGCGGCGACGTCGAGTCGCCGTTCGAAGTGCTAGAGGACCTCGAAGACGAGGACGACTGACCCGTCACCCGACGATGAAGAGCCAGTGCTGCAACCCAGATATGCGCTACGAAAACCCGCTCTACATGGCTGAACTTGCCGCCATGGCCGATCTCATTGCGGCGGGTCGACTGCAGCTGGGTGTGGACTTCAACCTGAAGATGCTTGACGCAATCGTGAAGGAGAATAAGCCCGCACTAACCACCAAGTAAAGACTCTGAGGTGAAGGTCCTGGGGTAAAGACCCTGAGGTAGACCCCGTGCCAAGCTGTTTCCAGCGCTCTGTAATGCGCTGAGATGCTTGTTTCCATACAGCTTAGCCACACATACAGCGATGCCCCGGCAGGCCCCCGCAAGGGTTCCGCCGGGGCATTACTATGCTCACCTTCTTAGAAATCCTTCTGTCTAAAAGTCCTTCGTCTTTTCCCAGGGCTCAATAGCGCCCGGAACCACCTCGAACAGCGGATGCGCACACGCCGCCAGCTCGCCGCGCGCCGCCAGCTCGCCGCGCGCCGCCAGGCGCTTGTTCAACCGGTGCTCCCACTCGGGGTCGCGCCCCGCCACCTTGTGCAGCAGAAAGGCAAGCTCGTACTCCAACTGACCCAAAGGAACGGGAATCAGTGCGACCGAAGCGTACGGGCTTTCTGTCTTGTCGGCGCTGTTTTTATCAGTGCCTTTGTCAGCACAGTTTTTGCCTGTGCTATTTTCATCTGAGCTATTTTCGCCCGCATCATCTTTACCCGCACCAATCAGTGCGCGGTTGAACGAGTAGCCGCGGGCATCCGCCTCATCCGCCAGTCCGGACAGGTAGGCGGCAACCGCCTCCAGCGGCTGCGGATGGGCACGAAAACGAATCAGCTGCGGATGGTTCGTGTACCCGCGAGTCAGACCCCGCAGAACCTTCTGCGCCAGCAGGGTTTCACGCCAACAAGCGACCAGGGCGCGCCGATCGAGCAGGCAGGGGTGAAGGGACCAAATACGCACGCCTAGCCCTGCGCTTCTGCCGCATGTGCCTCAGCGGCATTTTCACCAGCCGATTCTGCGCCCGCGTGCTCGTCACTAAAGTGCAAGAAGCTCTTGAGCACCAGCTCACGCACCGCGTGCAGCAGAGTGTCGCGCGGATGCTGCTCCTGCGTACCGCGTGCCGCGGCGGCAGCCTCATCGTATTCGGGCCATGACAGTAGCATGGCAAGAGCCGCCACAATCTGACCCACGGCAAGCTCACCATCGCTCGCCGAAGCAAAGCCCGCCGTCTCGGTGGAGAGCAACTGGGTGCGGCACAGACCCGAACCAGCACGCAACAAAATGACGCTGGGATGCTCGGCACCGGGGCGGCCGTGGCGTTCCTCGGTGACGTCCTCGGCGACCTCCAGGTGTGCGGTGAGGATTGCCTCATCGTCCATGGCGGCGAGGCGGTCGTAGCGGCGCACAGACTCAGTGAGGGCGCGGGCGATGGGCTGCTGAATCGGGTAGGTGATCTCCTCAAAACGCTGCAGGGGCTCGGTCACGCCTGCCGCGGTCGCCTCGGTCGGGCGGCGCAGCCAAATCATGCCGAAACCAATAGAATGAACGTTCCGGGAGGCGAAGTCGTTCAGGTACGCCACGTAGGTCTGCTCGTAGTGGCTGCGGTCGCGGTTCTCGCTCGCATCCTTCAACCAGGTCTCTGCGTAAGAACCCGGTGGCAGCGACTCACGCTGAATAAACCACGCCTCTGCACCGCCGTCAGTAACCCAGGCGCGCGGGCGCTCATCCCACGGACGCGGTGCTTCCGGGTCCTCAGAATCACGAATAATCTCCCAATTACCCAGCATCTGCGCGCGACCACCGGGCACCAGCACTGACGGCAGCTGACGCACCAGCGTGCTCACAATTTCGTCACCGGGCAGGCCGCCGTCACGGTAGGTGAACTGCTCCTGTGCGTTCTCACCGGCAACACGCGGGGTAATCACGAACGGCGGGTTCGACACCACCAGATTGAAAAGCTCACCGGCAACCGGCTCCAGCAGGGAACCTTCACGCAGGCTCACGCGCGCCTGCGGGTTCTGCGGATCAATGTTCAGCGTCTGCGCGTTCAGCAGCAGATTAAAACGGGTGAACGCCAGGGCACGCTCCGAAATATCGGTGGCGGTCACATGCTCAGCGTGTGCGAGCAGGTGGAATGTCTGAATACCGCAACCGGTACCCACATCCAGAGCACGCTTGACGGGGGCGCGCTCGGTAATCTGCGCAAGAGTCAGGGAGGCCTGACCAATGCCGAGCACGTGATCCTTACGGAGGATGCCGGGGCGCTGATGCGCAGCCAGGTCAGCGGCAACAAAGATTTCGGTGCCGTCATCGGCGGCGTGCGGGCGCACATCAACGCTTGCAGTCCAGCGGGCAGAATCCGCAGTGTCGCGCTCAATCAGCGCGGCATCCTCGAAATCAACCAGAGCCTTGCCGAAAACCTCGGTTGCCTCAGCCTCAGTGAGCGGGCGAGCCAGCAGGAAAAACGCCAGCAGGCGCGCCAGGTTCTTCTGCTCCACGCTGTAATCGCCGCGCAGAATCTGCTCCACACGCCACAGGCCCGGCACCACCTGGTCACGAGCCAATGCCTCAGCCGCCTCAACGCCCAGTAGCTCCTGCACAGCGTCATAGCTGTAGTTCAACGCCAGCAGGCGTTCACGGATGCGGGTCAGGCGGGCGTAATCATCGCTGCGGGGAGCATCCGCAACAGCGGCGTACTCGGGAGCGAAAGTGGCGGCAGAAATAGTCATGCACACCATTCTACGCACTCGAACAGCGCTCCACTTGCTGACCAAAACTGTAACCTACTCCAAGAGCAGCCACCCCATCGCATACACTGAAACCATGAGTAACCTGTACCCCGATGAAAGTATTAGCGTCGACAAGTGCTGGGAGCGTCTGCACGCGAACACTCTCGGCCGCCTCATCCTCACTGACGGACAGCACGTCGATGTGCTGCCCGTGCTCTACGCCATCGCCCACCAAGACGGCAAACAGGAAATCTACATCCGCACTACCCGCGGCAACAAGTTCTCCTCCGTGGTGGTCAGCCGCCGCGTCGCCTTCGAAATCGACGAAACCCTCGAAGACGGCATCCGCTCCGTCATCGTGGTCGGTATAGCCCACTGGCTGCCGCCGGAAATGACCCCGCAGATCGTGCGCACCTTCGACCTGCCAGACTCCGAAACCCACGAAATGCAGTGGGTGCGTATCGTGCCGCAGACTGTGTACGGCCGCGAATACCCGCTGCTGCCCGCATACCTGGACGGAACCCACCCAGACTCTGACACTCTCACCAGCTAGAAGCGCAGGTAAGCGGGTGCGGTGCGCTCCAGTACCCGTGCACACACCACCGCTCCGGTACCGTATGATGTACCGAGTACCCCGCGCACTCATGCAAGCTCAACACTCCCGGCCCACATAAACCAGAACCGGGTCAGCTAGCCTCGCGCCGGGACACCGCGCGCTCGCCGCATGAAATGCCCCGAACGCACCACATCAACTCAACACAAACTACATCCCCACCCACCACTCACCCACGTACATCACAACCTGCCGACGCTCACAAGCGCCAGCGTAGGTTATGGTTGAATATGTAGCTTTTCAATACACAGATAGAGGAGTGCCGTGCCCGCTCAGGCAAAGACCGGAAAAGCCCTGCTGATTGTGGAGTCTCCCTCCAAGGTCAAAACCATTAGCAGCTACCTCGGCGAGGACTACCTTGTCGACTCGTCCATGGGCCATATCCGTGACCTTCCGCAGCCCTCCGAACTGCCCGAAAACCTCAAAAAGAGCCCCGTGGGCAAGTTCGCTGTCAACGTTGAAGAGAACTTCGAACCCTACTACGTGGTCAACCCCGATAAAAAGAAAAAGGTCGCCGAACTCAAGCGCAAGCTCAAAGAAGTAGATGCGCTCTACCTGGCAACCGATGGTGACCGCGAAGGTGAAGCCATTGCGTGGCATCTGAAGGAAGTCCTCAAGCCCAAGGTACCCGTCTACCGCATGACCTTCCCCGAAATCACCCGGGAAGCCATTCAGCGTGCCTTCGGTGAACTGCGCGACATCGACCTGCACCTGGTTGACGCACAGGAAACCCGCCGTATCCTCGACCGAATCTACGGTTACGAAATCTCCCCCGTGCTCTGGCGCAAGGTCGGCCGCGGCCTCTCCGCAGGTCGCGTGCAGTCCGTCGCAACCCGCCTCGTTGTTGAGCGCGAACGCGAACGCATGGCATTCGTCGCCGCCAACTACTGGAACCTGTCCGGACGCTTCCTGA
Organism: Rothia sp. 110740021-2; assembly: GCF_054263775.1. Taxonomy (NCBI): domain Bacteria; kingdom Bacillati; phylum Actinomycetota; class Actinomycetes; order Micrococcales; family Micrococcaceae; genus Rothia; species Rothia sp. 110740021-2. Next base: position 356,711 of record NZ_JBSZFE010000001.1, read on the forward strand.
CCGCATCCTCCGAAGGCTTCGACGCCAAGCTGGTCGCTGTAGACGGCAACCGCATCGCCACCGGCAAGGACTTCGCCGACGACGGCACCCTCAACACCTCCAAGGTCACCCACCTGAACGAGGAAGCCGCCCGTGCTCTCGCCACAGCCCTGCAGCCCGCCGCGTTCTCGGTGCGCTCCGTTGAGACCAAGCCGTACAAGCGCCGCCCGGCAGCGCCGTTCACCACCTCCACCCTACAGCAGGAAGCCGCACGTAAGCTGCGTTTCTCCTCCCGCGTGACCATGCAGGTGGCGCAGCGCCTCTACGAAAACGGTTACATCACCTACATGCGTACCGACTCGGTGGCACTGAGCGAGCAGGCAATCTCCGCCGCACGCCGCCAGGCATCCGAGCTGTACGGCGCCGAGTTCGTGCCCTCCGCACCGCGCGTGTACACCTCCAAGAGCAAGAACGCCCAGGAAGCCCACGAAGCAATCCGCCCCGCCGGTGACACGTTCCGCACCCCGGACGCTGTGCGCGGCTCCCTGTCCAACGATGAATTCCGCCTCTACGAACTAATCTGGAAGCGTACCGTCGCCTCCCAGATGGCTGACGCGACCGGTTCCACCGCCTCCGTACGCCTGGGCGCCGTGGCATCTAACGGCCAGGACGCCGAGTTCGCCGCATCCGGTACCGTCATCACCTTCCGCGGCTTCCTTGCCGCCTACGAGGAGGGCGTTGACGCATCCCGCGTGGCTGAGCGTGAGGCGAAGGACGCTGAGAAGCGCCTGCCGAACCTGACCACCGGCGAGGCACTGACCGCCGAGGCGATTGAGCCCGCCGGTCACGAGACCCTGCCGCCCCCGCGCTACACCGAGGCGTCCCTCGTGAAGACCCTGGACGAGCTGGGCATTGGCCGCCCGTCCACCTACGCGGCGGTTATCTCGACCATCATGGACCGCGGATACGTGAACGTTCCTTCTGGTTCGCTGATTCCATCCTGGATCGCGTTCTCCGTGGTGCGCCTGCTCGAATCCAGCTTCGGACCCTACGTGAACTACGAGTTCACCGCGCAGATGGAAGAAGACCTCGACCGCATCGCACGCGGCGAAGAATCTCGCGTCGAATGGCTGGGCGAGTTCTACTTCGGCGGTGGCTCCAAGCGCGGCCTGAAGCCCATCGTCGACAACCTCGGCGAGATTGATGCCCGCAGCATCAACTCCATCCCGATTGCGGACGGCATTGTGCTACGTGTGGGCAAGTTCGGCCCCTACCTGGAAGCCGAAGGCACCCTCGACACCGAGACCGGCGAACTGACCGAACCAATCCGCGCGAACGTACCCGCCGACCTGGCACCGGACGAACTGACCGAAGCGAAGGCACGTGAACTGCTCGAACAGGGCAAGTCCGACGGCCGCGTGCTCGGCGTGGACCCCGTCTCCGGCAACCAGATTGTGGCACGCGACGGCCGCTACGGCCCCTACGTCACCGAAGTTATCGAAGAGATGACTGAGGAGCAGATTCAGGCGTACCTGGACGCGCAGCCGACCGAATACTACAAGAACGGCAAGCCCAAGCCGAAGAAGAAGCCGAAGCCCGTCAAGCCGCGTACCGCGTCCCTGTTCAAGTCCATGGACCTGGCGACCGTGACCCTCGAGCAGGCACTGCAGCTGATGAGCCTGCCGCGCGTACTCGGTACCGACGCTGAGGGCGCGGAAATTACCGTGCAGAACGGCCGCTTTGGCCCGTACCTGAAGAAGGGCACGGATTCCCGCTCGATTGGCAGCGAGGACGAGATCTTCACGATTACGCTGGAGCAGGCGCTGGAGATTTACTCCCAGCCGAAGCAGCGCGGTCGTGCGGCGGCTAAGCCTCCGCTGGCTGAGCTGGGCGTGGACCCGGTCAGCGAGAAGAAGATCGTGGTAAAGGACGGCCGCTTTGGCCCGTACATCACCGACGGTATTACGAACATTACGGTTCCGCGTGCGGAGTCGGTGGAGTCTCTGACCCACGAGCGTGCGGTGCAGCTGCTTGCTGACAAGCGTGCGAAGGGCCCGGTCAAGCGTAAGACCGCCGCGAAGAAGACCACTGCCGCTAAGAAGACGACTACCCGCAAGACTGCGGCGAAGTCCACTACCGCGAAGAAGACGACCACTCGTAAGACCGCGGCGAAGAAGACCGCCGAGTAGCCGAGCGTAGTTCTATCTGAACTGAAGGCGCAGGATGCGCCCCTGATTCCCCGCGTAGGGGTGGGGCACCTCCTGCGTCTTTTGCATGCCCGGGGAACGGATACCCGAGGAATGCGTGCCTGGCGCGTTCGGAGGTCCGGCGCGTTTTGTGCCCGCGCCGTGTTTCTTAGGCTTGCGCTGTGCTGATGCTGGGCATCCGCCCGGATTGTTTGCGGAGTGAGCCGCGCCTCTGACAGACTGGAAGAGGCGCCGCACCTGCGGTACCGCACACAGACAATATCCCGCCGCGCGGCGGGGGGGGAGGGGAGCGCATCGTGCGCCTGGGAGTTCTGGATGTCGGGTCGAATACGGTCCACCTGCTACTGATTGACGGCCGCCCTGGAGCGCGCCCCGAGCCGTACGCGTCGCACAAGATTCCGCTGCAGCTCGTGCAGTACCTCGACGCTGAGGGCAATATCTCGCAGGAAGGTGCGGATGCGTTGACCCACTTCGTAACCAGTGCCCGCGACTTCGCTATCGAGAATGAGGCGGAGGACCTGCTGGCGTTCTCCACGAGCGCTATCCGTGAGGCGGGTAATGGTGCGGCGGTGCTGCATCAGGTGCGTGAGCAGACCGGTGTGAGCCTGAACGGTATTTCGGGCGACCAGGAGGCGGCGATTACGTACTTTGCGGTGCGCCGCTGGCAGGGTTGGGGTGCGGGCCGCATCCTTGATTTTGATATTGGTGGCGGCTCGTTTGAGTTCTCGACGGGCACGAATGCGTTGCCGGATGCGGCGATGAGCGTGCCGTTGGGTGCGGGCCGTTTGACGCGTGAGTTTTTTGATGAGCAGCCGCCGAAGCCGAAGCAGGTGAAGCGTCTGCGTAAGTATGTGCGTGAGCAGATTGCCCCGGTGGCGGAGAATCTGTTGCGTTATGGTGCGCCGGATATGACGGTGGGTACGTCGAAGACGTTCCGTTCGTTGGCGCGTATTTGTGGTGCGGCGCCGTATTCGGCGGGCCCGCATGTGAAGCGTGAGATGCATCTGCAGGATTTGCGTTTGTGGACTCGTCGCATGGAGGCGATGACGGTGTCTGAGCGTGCTGATTTGCCGGGTGTTTCGAAGGCACGTGCGGAGCAGATGTTGGCGGGCGCTATTGCTGCGGAGGCGGCGATGGAGGCGTTCGGCATTGAGACGATGCGTGTGTGCCCGTGGGCGCTGCGTGAGGGCCTGATCCTGAAGCGTATTGAGCATCTGGCGGAGGGTACGGGTACTCCGGTCAACCCGAAGACCCTCCTGGGTGAGTAGCGGGGGTGTAAAGACACTCAAACGCCGAATTATGATATTCAAGAAGAATCCCAGCCTACGCATCCGCAAGGGTAAACACATGTGGCTTCTCGCTATTGGTCTGTAACCCGTGCAGCATTTGTGCCATGGTTTAGCGTCTTCGACCATGGCTTTTAACTACGACCAAAGACGCTAACCTATGGCATAAATCCGTAACCTATGACCGGAATCTCCGGCTGCGTCAGGTAGGTGAGAGCTGGTTATGGGTTATGCCTTGCCTTTTCGTCGATAGGTTAGTGACTTTAATGCGGGTTAAAGACCCACGGAGAAGACACTAACCTATCGAAAACCTCGGTCTAAAAAGCAGGCGGCCCCGGACGCACACACGCATCCGGGGCCGCCCGCCACCTGTCAGAACCTACTTCTTAGCACCAAACGCCCGCGTCCACGCCCAGCGGGTCAGCACCGCCGTACCCACCGCAACCGCCATCGGCAACCACGCACTCGCACCCTGACCCGTAAAACCAATCAACAACGTCAACGCAGACAACGGCGCATTCATCGACACACCCAAAAATGCCGCCGTACCCGTCAACGCCGCCGCATACAACACCATCGACGCACCACCCGGCACCCCGCCCAAACCCGGGAACGCCCACAGCACCAGCGCCGCCACACAAAACGCAACCGCCGCACCCAACGCCAACCCCGGCGTCAACGTACCGCCATACGAACCTGAACGCAGGCTCAACACCACCACGGCAGCCTTCGCAACAGTCAATGCCGCCACATAACCTACCGCCCCAGCACCCAGGCCGCCCGCCAGTGCCTCATTAAAAGTGTGCTGAGTCAGCAGACGACCATTACCCAGAATCTCTGGAATCCACAGCGAAACCACCGCGACCAGCGCAAACGCCACCGGAATACGCCACAAAAGAGAACGGTCTTTCGCCTTAATCTTCTCCGCACGCTGCGACAACGCCCTAAAACCCAACGCCAACGGAGTCAACACCACACCCGTCAACGCCGCTACCGTCAGCGTCGTCGCATCCAGCGGAAGCTGCGGCACCGGGTACGTCGGCTCATTTGCAATCACTAGATTCGCCGTGACCGTCGCCGTCCACACCGTCACCGCACCCACATACAGCGACCACAGGCTCAAACCCGCAGCCATCGCCTCCACAAGGTACACCAGGCCGCCAATCGGAACCTGATACACCGCCGCCAAACCGGACGCCGCACCCGCCGCCACCAGCAGACGACGCTCACGATCACCCAGCAGCGGGGCACCATCCGGGCGAGTACCACCCCCACGCTCCAGAAAACACGCGCACCGACCCGCAGCCAGCGCACCCAGCTCACGAGGCGCGACCTCCTTACCCACCGGGGAACCCGCACCCACCGCAACAATCTGAATCACCGAATGCGAAATCTGCTGCCACAGCGAAGGGGTACGGTCCTCCTCGGTAGCACCGGCAATCTGCGAATTCACGCCGACTACACGCCGACCGCCCGACTGCAGGTAGTACCACACCAACGCCACAAACGGGCCCAATGCCGCCAAAATCAAGGCGCGGCGTGCCGGGTCAGCGCCGTCAGTGACCATCGGGTGATGTCCCTCGGCCTGACCGAAAGTCAGCTCCTGCATAAAGTCCAGAACATAGTGCAGGGCAATTGCACCCAGACCGCTGAACACGCCCGTGACCAGTGCGGCAAGGGTCAGCCCCATCAGGAGGCGAAACGAAAAAGAGTGGGAACCCGCAGGAATATGCGGGCTATTTGAGGAGGAAGCAGTATGGGAAGACATAGAAAAATGAGGGGTGTCGTGTGTTGGTTGGGCGCTTCATACCCGGCACAAAACTGCTGCCGCTGAAGCTGCTTTCATTCTACGCCCGCGCGTTCTACGGCTCGTGGGCGGGCCACAAGCTGAGAAATGGGGCGGTACATGGTGGGGGCACGCAGAGTGAGTCTGCCGCCCAGAAAACGCGGAAGAAACACGAGCCAGGTCACATGCCCGTAGCCGCACCCGCTATGCTGGAAGGGTACGCCTCCACGCGCCCGCCGCGCACCGAACAGTAGCCCCCGGAACACACCGGCGGCACGCCTGCCGGCATCCGGCGCAGGCACCCCATTAGGAAGGATCAATGATGACCGCAACTATTGCTTTTCTCGGCACCGGCTCCATGAACGGCTCCATCGCCGCAGGTCTGCTCGCTGCAGGCCACGACCCCGCCCACATCCGCGCCACCGTGCGTAGCGAAGAATCTCGCGCCGCCCTCGCACAGCGCCTTGGCGACAAGGTCGAAATCATCACTACCGGCGGCGAAGCAGACGGCAACCACAAGGCAACCGCCCACGCAGACGTCGTGCTGCTCGGCGTGAAGCCCTACGGCATCGTCGAGCTTGCCCGCGATATTGCGCCCGCTCTCGCACCGAATACTGTCGTGGTGTCCGTTGCTGCTGGTGTGACCCTCGAAACCCTCGCCGCGTGCCTTCCTGCAGGTCAGCCCATTATTCGCTGCATGCCGAACACCCCCTCCTCCGTGGGCAAGGGCGTGCTCGCGATCTCCACCACCGAATCCGTGAAGGATGAGCAGAAGAAGCTCGTCGAAGAGATCCTGGGCACCGTCGGTCTGGTCGTTGAGGTTCGCGAGGACCAGATGGATGCGGTCACCGCTGTCTCCGGTTCCGGTCCGGCATACGCGTTCCTGCTCGCGGAGGCGATGGCTGCCGCGGGCGCGGAGCTCGGTCTGGATCATGAGACCGCTCTCAAGCTTGCCAGCGCAACTGTCGCCGGAGCGGGTTTCTTGCTCGATACCAACCCGGATGCGCCCGCCCTGCGTCGCGCCGTGACCAGCCCGAACGGCACCACCGAGCGTGCACTGAACACCTTCGTGGACGGTGGCCTCTTCCAGCTGACCAATGATGCGATGCGCGCTTGCACCACCCGTTCGGCGGAAATGAGTCAGCTGTACACCGCTGACGAGGACTAATCAGCGGGAATTAACCAGCGGGGACTAATACTGCCCGGTAGCATCCCTCTGATTGGGTAAAACTATAGAAAAAACAGCCTCCTCCCGGCAGAACGGGAAGAGGCTGTTTTCTGTGTCTATTCGCGGGTTGCTCAAACGCGGGCTCCTCAAGGTAGCGAGGAAAAATATTCTTAGGGGCGTGCCGCGAAACGCTCAATCAAATCCACCTGGCCGGACACAATCAGAATGTCGCGCGAGTGAATGCTGGTGGTCGCGTCCGCGTAGGTGAAGTCCTCACCGGGGGACTTAATGCCGACCACGGACACGCCGTACTTGGAGCGGATATCCGACTCGGCGAGGGTGAAGCCGTGGGTTTCCTTCGGCGGGCGCATCTTCGCAATCGCGAAGTCGTCATCAAACTCAATGTAGTCCAGCAATCGACCCGAGACGAGGTGCGCGGTGCGGCGGCCGGCATCCGCCTCCGGGTAGATCACGTGGTGTGCGCCAATACGTTCCAGAATCTTGCCGTGTGCGGGGGTGATAGCCTTCGCCCAGATACGCTCCACACCAATGTCTACGAGGTTTGCGGTAATCAGCACAGACGCCTCCACGGAGGTGCCCACACCCACGACGGCGGAGCCGAACTCGTCAGCACCCAACTGGTGCAGGGTGTTGATATCGGTCGCGTCTGCGGAGACCACGTGGGTCAGCACGCCGGACCATTTCTGTACCAGTTCGGGGTCCTTCTCGATGGCGAGGACCTCTTTATTCTGCACACGCAGCTGCGCGGCAACAGCAGCACCGAAACGGCCCAAACCGATCACGAGGACGGGGGCGTTATGTGCACTAGCCAATGGTGGGCCTTTCTTCGGGGAACTTGTAGAGGCGGCGGCGTGAACGCATCGCCAAGCCGGTTGCGGCGGTGGTCGTGCCGATACGGCCAATAAGCATGAGCACGCTGAGCACGTACACGCCCGCAGGTGGCAGGCTTGAGGAGAGCCCGCTGGATAGGCCGCAGGTGCCAAAGGCGGAGATGACCTCGAACATGACTTCCTTGAGGTCTGCGCCGCTAATCATAACCAGAGTCGCTGCGCCGATACACACCATGGTAGCGCTCATAACAAGCACCGAGATAGCAATGCGTAGGGATGACTCGGGGATGGTGCGGTTGAACGCGACGACCTTCTGGTCGCCTCGCGCTTCGGCAAGGATGGACAGAGCAATCACGGCAATGGTGGTGACCTTCACGCCGCCCGCGGTTGAGCCAGAGCCGCCACCAATAAACATGAGCATGTCCGTCAGCAGGGTGGAGACGGGCGTGATGGTGTCCATATCAACTAGGTTGAACCCGCCCGAACGCATCATCACGGAGGCAAAGATGGCGTTGAGGATTTTATCGCCGGGGGAGTAGGAGCCGATGGTTGCGGGGTTATTCCATTCGAAAAGACCCCAGAAGAAGGCGCCAAGACCGAAGAAGAAGAGGGTTGTGACCACGGTCAGTTTTGCGGTCAGCTGCCAGCGTGAGGGGTGCAAGGGGCTACGCTGAATCGCAATGAATACGGGGAACCCGAGTGAACCCAGGAATACGGCGGCGCAGATGGGTCCGAGAATGAACAGGTCGTGGCCGTAGGGTACGATACCGTCCGAGTGTGGGGTAAATCCGGCGTTGTTGAAGGCGGAGATGGCGTAGAAAACGCCGTGCCATAGAGCCTCGTGTGGTGCTTCACCGAGCGCGAGGAAGCGCGGGGTGAGGAGCATAGCAATGAACGCTTCGATGGAGAAAGATGCGTACGCTACTGCTTTGACGATGCCGCCGACCTCACCGAGTCGGCTGATGTTGAGGTCTTCCTGCGCGATGAGTTTAGTGCGCAGACCCATTTTGCGGCCGATAGCCAGCGCGAGTAGGGAGGTGATGGTCAGCGTGCCCAGGCCACCCACTTGGCAGGCGAGAAGAATTATTGCCTGACCGAAGGTTGACCACTGATCTGCTGTGGAGACCGTGGTCAGACCGGTCACGGTGACCGCGCTGGTTGAGGTGAAGACTGCGTTGTGTAGCGCGATGCGCTGCCCGTCTGCCGAAGAAATTGGCAGGGACAGCATGATGGTGAAGAAGCTAATGACCAGGATGAAGGCGCTGATTGCGGTGCGCGAGGGGGACGCCAGAACAGAGGAGTCGATGAAGTCGCGGAAGCGTTCGAGGGTTTTCCGGTCGAGCTCTAGCAGGTTGCGTTTGTGCTGAGCATCGGGACTCTCGTGGGTGTGGTCGCTCAGGGCGGGCATGCGGTCGAGCTTAATGCCGGGTACGCTGGTGAGGATACTGAGGTTTTCAGCTTCGAGACGGTCGCGGCGGCTTTGGCGAGTCTGCTGCTTTTGAGGCTCGGAGGTGGTGCCGCTGAGGGTATCCCAGCGGCGGTTGAGCTGGCCCTGGGGGTGGTGGTGTCGGCGCCGGGTGCGGCGGATGATGCGTCCCATGCGCCTCCTTCAGCGGTGTCTGGGTGTTGGTACGTTGGGTGGCGGTTTGAGCCTGTGTTTAACGCCTTCTAGTGTATCGCGCTGGGTGCCTGCTGAGGGGGTTGAGGCTTTGGTGGTTTGGGGCTAAATATGTGAGCTTGGAGAAGGCGTGTGACTGGTTTTGTGGGTGGAACCACGAAAACTATATATTCTGCATTAGCTATATAAGTATTGAGAGGCTGGTTGGTTCGCATATGCCTGGGATGAGATACAGGAAATCAACATTAGATGTGATAGACACTTCATGCTTTTCTCCCTTTCAGAAATTCATGTTGGGCTAGTGCTCAGGGGCTATTCAGAATTTTTGAAGGTAATTTCTGTATCAGCCTCATTCTAAGCTTGAGACGCCACTTTATATGTCATAATCGCTATATGCATTCTGATGTTTTTTCTGTCATCGCGGATTCGACTCGCCGCCGAATTGTGCGTATTCTCGCTGAGCAAACCCACACGGTGGGTGCAGTGGTTGAAAAGCTGGGTATGAGCCAGCCGACCATTTCGAAGCACCTGAAAGTCCTTCGTGATGCAGATGTGGTCTCCGTGACCGTGGAAGGACAGCGTCGCCTCTACTCCCTGAACCCGGATGTATTCGCCACCGTGACCGAGTGGATTAATGAGACCGTTCAGATTGCGCGCCAGTCCAATGAGGCGCACGTACCCGTGGCACTGCCCGGTGGCGTAACTGCGTCTGGCTCCGATAAGGCGACGGCTGAGAACGCAGGCGAGAAGCCGGTCGAGAATACCTCTGAAAAGAATGCTCCGAAGCCCGAAGTTGAAGAACCCACTCAGAATCTTGCGCCCGCCGCAACTGTACCAGCTACAACTGCACCTGCTGCATCCGAGAAGAACGCAACCGCGGAGACCGACTCTGAGACTTTCGCTGTTGAGGCACCCACCCCCGAGGAAATCGAGCAGGCTCGTATTCAGCGCGTCCGCGCACAGCACCTGACCCCCAGTGTGCGTATCTACTCGCGCCCTGCGGAGCAGACTGCTGATAGTGCCGCTTCCGAACCTGTCGTTGAGAAGGCAGGGGCTGCTGAGCCCACCTCGCAGGAAGAGGTAGTGGATAGCACCCCGATGCGCCCCTTCACTCCCGCATCCTACGGGTACGACGCTGGGGTGACCCCCGCGGCGCCTGCTGAGGCTAAGCCCGTGGTAGCGGAGAATCCGGTGGTAATCGCTCAGTCTGCGGCTGCGGTGTCTTATGGTGTCGACCCTTCCACGGTTGTGGGTGGTTCGATTCAGCCTATTGCTGCCACCCCCGAGGCTGCTGCGTCTGAAAAGGTCGCCGACGAAAAGGTTGCTGTTGAGAAGCCTGTTGCACCCGCTGAATCCGTCAGGGAAGAGACAACACGCAAGGAATGTGCAGCTGAGGAATCTGCAATTAAGGATTCTGCAACTGAAAAGTCTGTGATTGAGAAGAACGTAGTGGATGAAGCCGCGGCAGAAGAGCCCATGAATGCTGAACCTGTGAAGGCTGAATCTGCTGAGGAAGTAGCTTGGCCGGTAGAATCTACTGAGAAGGCTGAGCTCGGTAAGGTCGAGCCTGCCAATGATGAGTCTGTCGAGGGTGAGTCTGCTAAGGCTGAAACCTCTGCTGAGGAGCCCGAGTATCAGACCATGCCCTCCTACGATTCTGTGTACCGCCCCAACACTGAGGCGAACAGTGCTGAGGCGAAGGACAACCACCGCGGTGGCCTGTTCGGCTTCCTGCGTGGCCGCCGCCGCTAAGACAGGCGGCTGGGGACTGCCCCGCCAATCGCTTCCGATATTAACTCTCTGTAAAACGCACACACTTTCACTCACTTTTTGACCGAAAGACGCATTCACGTGGCTATTCATCGTAAAATTCTGCGCTGGCTCGAGAACGAACTGTTCGAGGGCAACATTCAGCTGGGCCAGGACCTGCCTAGTGATAGTGAAATTGCGCGCGCTATTGGTGTGAATCGTTCCCGTACCCGCGAGGCTCTACGCACCTTGGAAGATATGGATTTGGTGCAGCTGTACAACGGTCGCGGTAAGGAAATTCTTGTGCATTTGAGTGAGGAGCCGGCTTCCGCGGCGAGTGCTGCTCTACGCCTGCACATGTCCAGCTCGCGTTACCCGACTCGCGATCTGGTGCAGACCCGTATTTTGCTGGAAAGCTGGGCGATTGCGCGTATTGACCCGAAGACCGCCTCCTTCGCGGAGATGGACGAGGTCCTGGCGCAGATGGAAGATTTCGACCTGTCGATTCGTGATTTCCTGGAGCTTCTGCTGACTTTCCACCACCAGGTGATGCGTTGTGCGGGGAATGAACTGCTGGTGGGTATGCTCGCGTCGGTGCGTCAACCGAGCTTTGAGTCGATGCTATCGCTGGTGGGTCGCATGCCGCTGTGGAGTAGTGCTGTGGAACGTCTGCGTGCTGAGAGCCGCGCTATTGCGGAGGCTTTGAAGGCTGGCGATTCGGCGACGGCTCGTGCCATGGTGATTGCTCAGTTGCGCGGCATGTATTCCGATGCCGGTATTGATTTGGAGCAGGAGGCGACCTCTGCGAACGGTCTGCCGGGTGAGCCGGTTGCTTCTGAATTTGCGCCGGTTGATGTGGATGAGTTTACCACCGATGACTTTGATGATTTGATGCAGGACGATGCGTCCTTCGCCGATGTGGGGGCATTGCCTGCCCCGCATGCTCCTGTTGCGGCATCTGCTGAGCCGACTCAGGTTTCTGCTGCGGTGTCTGAGCAGTCTGAACACGAGGTTGCCCATGGCGATGAGGCGGTGTCTGAGGTTCCCTCCGAGCCGACTGATACTACAACTGGTGCGGATATTTATACTTTTGACAAGGTGGAACGCTCCAGTCCCGCTGCGTCTCAGGCCGCACCTGCTGCGGCTTCTGCAGCCCCCGCACAGCCTGCCGCTCATTCGGTGAGCCCGGATGTGCCGCTGAGCTTTGGCACCCCGCGCCGTAGCACCGCCCCCGTTGCTTCTGCAGCTTCGGTATCTGGTGCCCAGACACCCGCCGCCCAGGCTCCTGTCTCGCAGACTCTCAGCTCGCGGACTCTCAACGGTCAGTTGCCGAGCGTCTCTGCCGCGTACGCGCAGGAAGAGGCTGAGGGCCCCGCAAAGGTTCTGCGTGCTTCTACGGCGGCTCCGCGTCGTCGTAGCGGTCAGATCATTTCTCCGGTGCGTGCGACCATCATTAAGCCGGTGGATCGTAGCAAGATGCTGACTGCGCCTGCCCGTACCGCGCGTCCTGCGGCTGTTGTGACTGCCGCGGCTCCTGCGGAGACTGAGCCGGAGAATGTTATGCGTGCTCCGGCGCGCCAGGAGGCGCCCGCCGTTCAGCCTGCTGAACCTACCCGTCTTGAGGCGGCAGCGACCATCCACGACACCTATGAGAAGCTTCCGCATGATGAGCCGGTGCAGGAGTACCGCGGCATCTTCTCCAAGATGAAGCGTTTCTTCGGTGTGGATGTCTACGAGCCTGAGGTTGAGGATAGTACTGAGAAGGCTCAACCCGAGGCTAACACCGAGGCGAAGCCTGAGAAGTCCGCTGTGGGTGTGGGGGCGTTGGCTCGTGCCGAGGCTGAGCGCGTTGAGCGTTTGAAGGCGTTGCACGTGGCGGCTGAGGAAGAAGCCGCAGCGGAAAGCTCTGCTGAGGAGGGTTCTGTAGAAGAGCCGGTTGAAGAACCTGCTGAGGAATATAACCCCGCGCAGGAATCGGCTGAGGAGCCGGTAGAGGTCGACTCCCAGACTGAGGAGAGCATATCTGAGGGCACTGCTGTAGCTTCTTCCGGTTCGGTGCTGTCTCATGGCCGCGCTAAGGGCTCGAAGAAGTCTAAGAAGAAGCGTCGTTAGGGCTGCCGAATCCCCAATTTGACCCGCATATACCCTCGACATACCCGTGGGAAAAGCGGAAATTCAGGGAAAAACTCCTGAAAAGTCGCTCTCGAATGGTGAAAATGGGGGTAAACCTAGTACTCTAGGTAGGTAGCGCTCTAAAACGCAAGGGTATTTCTGTGCCTAAAATGCGTTTTGGATCGGTTATACCGGTATAAATATCCCCGGGTAGCTACCGAGTCGAATGGCTCGGCCGGGTACGAGTAAAGTGAGGAAATCCTATGGGTTCCGTTATCAAGAAGCGCCGCAAGCGTATGTCCAAGAAGAAGCACCGCAAGCTGCTTCGCAAGACCCGCCACCAGCGCCGCAACAAGAAGTAAAAAGACTTCTTTTGCCCCGCCCTCCGTATGGAGAGGCGGGGTTTTTATGTTCCTGCGGTTTTGCGGGCTGGGTTTTATGTCGTGTTTTTGTATTTGTAGAGCGTATGTGCGGGTCACCTGTTTGGGGTGGGGCGCGCTATTTGAGAGACTGGGATTATGACTGAAACTTCCACCATTAAAGTTCACCTCATGCGTCACGGCGAGGTGCACAACCCCGAGCGTATCGTGTACGGCCGTTTGCCCGGCTACCGTCTGTCCGATAAGGGCCAGCAGATGGTGCGTCTGAGCGCTGAGGAGTTTGCGGCTCGTGCTGAGCGCGGCACCCGTTTCGTGCATCTAGTCTGCTCGCCGTTGCAGCGTACCCGTGAGTCTGCTGCCCCGGTTGAAAAGCTGCTGGGCCTGACTGCGCAGCCGGATGAGCGCGTCATTGAGGCGGATAACTACTTTGAGGGTCTGCACGTGAACTCGCAGGAGCTGCTGAGGAACCCGCGTCACTGGACTAAGCTGTACAACCCGGCGCGCCCCTCCTGGGGTGAGTCGTACATGGACCAGATTCGCCGTATGGCTGCGGCTGTTCAGGATGCGGCGCGTACCGCCTATGAGCGCGGCGGTGAGGGTGCGGAGGCGATTATTGTGTCGCACCAGCTGCCGATTTGGATTACTCGCCTGGGTGTTGAGGGTCGCATGCTTCAACATGACCCGCGTGCCCGTGAGTGTAACCTGGCGTCGATTACGACTTTGGCGTTTAGCACCACTGATTTTGAGCATGAGATGCCGCATTTTGTGGAGTATTCGGAGCCTGCTGCGCCGCTGTACGGTGGTGTGATTCAGCTGCCCGGCAGCTAACAAACCTGGTAGCTAGTTCCTGAAGCTGTTTTTGAGCGTAGTAAGAGGCTGTGAGCATATCCGTTACGGATGTGCTCACAGCCTCTTACTGTAAACCTTGAGGGGCACAGGAGCTACAAATCTAGCTGTCTTAACTAGTTCTGCCCGTTACCCTGAGTCGGGGTGCCGTCCCCAGGATCTCTATGCTCAGGATCCTTAAGCTCGGGGTCATTAGGTTCGGAATCCTTATGATCAGAACCCTGCTTGTTGTTCGATTCTGCTTGGCGGCTGCGGCGTTCGCGTTCTGCTTTTGCCTTGAGCCAGCGCAGGTACTCTTCATCGTCGTCGGGGGAAGATACCGGGGGCACCGGGGTGTTGCGTCGCTGACTGAAGCTGGGGCGAGGAGCGCCTGCTGCGGGCTGTGCCTTGGGGCGGCCCAGGATGAGCCACATGATCGGGCCCACCATGGGGAAGAACAGGGTGACGAGAATCCACAGCCACTTGGGCAGGGTTCGCGCCTCGTGTGCGGGGGTGCGGACGGCATCCAAGAAGGTGTATAGGGTCAGCCCCACGATGAGGGCGGCGCCGCCAATAATCAGCATGGCTCGAATCATAAGCACTACTATGACATACCGCCGCGTTATTGCGGAACTATGAACCGGGTGCCCGCTAGCGGCGTAACAGCGCGGTAATCCGGTGCAGATTCGTGCGTCGGCTTAGTATCCGGTGAACACCTGAATTTCGTGGCTAATAATATCCAGCGAACCCAGCCATACGGCGAGGGCAAGAATCACGGAGTACACGAGCGCCACAATACCCGCCTGTTTGAGGACCGGAATCAGCTCGCGGCCGCCGCGTGTCCACACGGTCAAGCAGGAGTGGATGGTCGGGCCGACCAGCAGGAAAATTAGCAGGAACCAGGGGTTCTCATCGAGCAGAAGCACTACCAGACCCAGTGCCAGGGCCATCTCCACAATGTAGGTGATGCGCGACCAGCGTTCGCCCAGGCGGACCGCCAAGGTCAGCTTGCCCGCCTCAATATCGGTGGGAATGTCACGCACATTATTAGCCATCAGCAAGGCACAAGAAATCAGACCAACGCCGATAGCGCCAACCCAGCCGAGCAGGGTCAGGGTGTGCGCCTGCGTGTAGAGAGTGCCCAGGGTGGCGACTAGACCAAAGTAGACGAAGACGAACACGTCGCCCAGGCCCATGTAGCCGTAGGGATGCTTGCCACCAGTGTAGCCCCACGCCGCAAAGACGCTGGAGGCGCCAATCGCCAGGAACCACCACTGGTTCGCCAGTGCCACCAGGGCAAGACCCGCAAGCATCGCTAGACCGAAGCAGGCGAAGGCGGCGAACTTGACGGAGCGGGGGCTTGCCGCGCCGGAACCGACGAGGCGTAGCGGACCCACGCGGTCTTCGTCGGTGCCCTTGATGCCGTCGGAGTAGTCGTTGGCGTAGTTCACGCCGACCTGCAGGAAGAACGCTACGAGGAATGCCAAGAACGCGTAGAGTGGCTTGAACTCGTTGATCTCGTAGGCGGCAGCTGAGCCGGCAATAATGGGGGCGACGGCGAGCGGCAGGGTGCGCAGGCGAGCGCCTTCAATCCATTGGGCGGCAGTTGCCACGGGGGTTCCTTCCGGGTCTAAGTGCGTATGATGCGTGGGTGTTGTGACGGTGACGGTTAGGGCGTGCGGGCGGTTGCGTGTACGGGGTGAAAACCCGCGGATGAGCCTGCTTTAGCCCTGACGATAGTCTCTGTCCAGGATACTGTATATTTTTGCGCGATCCGGCTTGCCGGTGCTGGTAAGAGGGAAATCCGGCAGGATGCTCAGCTGCTTGGGTGCGGCGGGGGCGCCGAGCTTTTCAGTGCAGCGGGCACGTAGCAGGGTGCAGAGTTCTTCGTTTAGGGCGGGGCTATTCTCGGTAGAGGCAGCTACGGTATCGATAGAGGGTACCAGCGTGACCGCGGCGGCAATGGCGGTACCCCAGCGGGCATCGGGTAGGCCGACTACGCAGGCTTCGCGTACGGCAGGATGCTCTTCGAGGACGGTTGCCACGGCGCGGGCGGAGATTTTTATGCCTCCGCTGATGAGCACGTCGTCGCTACGGCCGAGCACCTGCAGGCGCTGCTCGCTACAGTTCTTGTTGCTGTCGGGAGCCAACCGACCGTAGTCGTCGGTGCGGTACCAGCGGGTGCCGTTAGCGGCGGTGAAGAAGTGCTCGGCGGTGCGGGCGGTATCGCCAATGTAGCCGCTGGCGAGGTGCGTGCCGCTGATCCAAATACGACCAACCTGTGCGGGCTTCCCCTCAATATCCGGCACGGCGGGCATACCTTCTTCGGGCACGAGCTCCACCCGCATACCGGGCAGAACAGAGCCGGAATAGACACAACCGCCGGCGGTTTCGGCACTACCGTAGGTGGTCACCGTGGTCAGACCCAGCGTGGTGGAGACGGCGAGCAGGTCAGCGCTGGCGGGGGCGCCTCCGAGCAGGATTCCGGTGAAGGAGCCGAGTGCCTCGTGAATCTCAGAGCCCAGGTGCGGGTCGGCGTCCGCGCTTTCAAGGAGCTTATGGAGCTGGGTGGGCACCAGGGAGATAAACCGGCGTGCTGAGTTCATCTGCTGAACCGCCTGCAGGAAAACTTCGGGGCTAAAGTGCACCGATTCGGTCACGGAGCGGGCAATGACTGGGGCGGTACCGGCAAGTACGGAGCGGGCGAGCACCTGTGCACCGGCAATATAGTGCGCCGGAAGGGCCAGGAGCCATTGCGAGGCAGCATCGGAGTTTGAGCCGAAGAAGTTCTCGGTGGCTGCCGCACTGGCGGCAAGAGCTCGCGCGGTCAGTGCGGTGCGTTTGGGGGTTCCGGTGGATCCGGAGGTGCCCACCACCAGGGCAATAGGGTCCACAGCCTCTACGCCCTCGGAGCCCGGGCTTTCCGCCTCTGCACTCTCCGTACCAGCACCCGCCGCGTACCCACCCAGCAGCTGCTCAAAGGCTCCTAGCATGGCGTGAGGGTCGGCGGGCTGATTGGCACGCACCTGTACCGCCTGCGGGTGCAGGGTAGCCTCCTGCGGGGCGGGGGAAGGCACGAGCCCGGGTACGGGGGTGTTCATCATAAGAGATCCTTGAGTGGTTGTGTGCGCCGGGGGGTTATGCCGGGTTGGGGAGGCATCAAATGCGCCGGAGCCGGATTCTTAGCTGAAGGTATCAGGGGTTGAATCCGGCTCCGAGCCTATGCATCTGAAATTACTTCTGCGGAAAGGGGCTGCCTCTTAGAAGTAGTAGGGGTAGTTGGACCAGTCCGGGTCACGCTTCTGCAAGAACGCGTCGCGACCCTCCACAGCCTCGTCGGTCATGTACGCCATGCGGGTTGCCTCACCGGCGAAGACCTGCTGGCCGAGCATGCCGTCATCAGGCAGGTTGAAGGCGTACTTGAGCATGCGAATTGCCTGCGGGGACTGGCGGGCAATGTGCGCCGCGTATTCCAGGCCCTTATTCTCAAGCTCTGCGTGGGGGACTACGTCGTTGACTGCGCCCATTTCGTACATGCGCTGTGCGTCGTATTCCTTGGCGAGGAAGAAGATTTCGCGGGCGAACTTCTGACCCACCTGGCGTGCAAGCAGCGCCGAACCGTAGCCTGCGTCGAAGGAGCCGACGGTTGCGTCGGTCTGCTTGAACTTGCCGTACTCTTCGGAAGCGATGGTCAGGTCGGCTACCACGTGCAGGGAGTGGCCGCCGCCTGCAGCCCAGCCGGAGACGAGGGCGATAACGACCTTGGGCATGGTGCGGATGAGGCGCTGCACTTCTAGGATGTGCAGTCGGCCTGCGCGTGCCGGGTCGATGCTTTCTGCGGTGTCGCCGCTGGCGTAGTGGTAGCCGTCGCGGCCGCGGATGCGCTGGTCGCCGCCGGAACAGAATGCCCAGCCGCCGTCCTTGGCGGAGGGGCCGTTGCCGGTGAGTAGTACGGTGCCTACGTTGGAGGTCATGCGGGCATGGTCGAGGGCGCGGTATAGTTCGTCCACGGTGTGCGGGCGGAATGCGTTGCGGACCTCGGGGCGGTCGAATGCGATGCGCACGGTGGGCAGATCGCGGAGGATTTCGCCGTTTTCGTCGCGCTCAACCTGGCGGTGGTAGGTGATGTCGGTGAAGTCTTCGAAGCCTTCGACGACGCGCCAGTTGGCGGGGTTGAAGATGTCCGAGACCTTTTCGGGAAGTTGTGCAGTCATAGACCCTATTCTACGTTGCCCGGGCATTGCCTGAGGTTGTGGCATGGGGTGCCCGCATATAAGAAGGCCCGGACCGCGTGTGTGCGGCCCGGGCCTTAGAAGTTGGGTAAGGAACCTTACCCTTATTTGTAGGCTACTCGACCTTTGCGAGCTCTGCTGCGCGGTCGAACTCTTCCTCAATGACCTGGTTCTTCTTGTAGGTGATCAGGGAGACAATGATTGCGACCAGCATCGCCGAAGCAAAGCCGGGAACCATTTCGTAGAGTACGGACTTCATCGGGCTCTGACCCCATGCGAACGCCACAACGGCACCGGTAATCATGGAGGCAAGTGCGCCCTGGGTGGTTAGCTTACGCCAGTAGAGGGAGAGTAGAACGGTCGGTCCGAATGCCGAACCGAAACCAGCCCACGCGAATGCGACCAGCTGCAGAATGGAGCTGTTGGGGTTCCATGCCAGGGCACCGGCGACCAGTGCCACGATTGCCACGCCTGCACGGCCGAGCCACAGGGACTTGGCGGCGCTGAGCTTCTTTGAGGAGAAGATACCGTAGAGGTCCTCCACCAGAGCGGAGGAGCACACGATCAGCTGTGAGGAGAGGGTGGACATAATTGCCGCCAGAACCGCAGCCAAGATGAGACCTGCAATAAAGGGGTGGAAGAGAATCTGCGAGAGGTCCAGGAAGACCGACTCCGCGGTTTCGGGGTTGGTGAGGGATGCCTCGGGGTGGCGTGCAAAGTAGGCGATACCCATGAATGCACCGCTGAGCGCACCGAACACGGTCAGGACCATCCAGCTGATGCCGATGCGGCGGCCGGACTTTGCGTCTTCGGGGGTGCGCATTGCCATGAAGCGCACGATAATGTGAGGCTGGCCGAAGTATCCCAAACCCCATGCGAGGGATGAAACAATGCCGGCGAAAGTGGTGCCTGCGAAGATGCTGAGTGCGTCGGGGCGAACCTGGCTGATGGATTCAACCACCGGGTCCACACCGCCAAGATCGATGATGGTGATAATCGGCACGGCAATGAGTGCTGCAAGCATGAGCAGACCCTGAACCATGTCGGTGTAGGAGGCGCCCATGAAGCCGCCGAAAAGGGTGTAGAACACGGTAATGCCTGCCAGCAGGAGCATGCCGGTGTGGTATTCCTGGCCGAAGGAGGACTTGAAGAACAGACCACCGGACACCATACCGGAGGAGACGTAGAAGGTGAAGAACACCAGAATCACGATGCCGGAGACGATGCGCAGCACGCGCTTGGTGTCATGGAGGCGGTTGCTCAGGAAGACGGGGACGGTCACGGCGTCGCCTGCTACTTCGGTGTAGCTACGCAGTCTCGGTGCCACGAACTTCCAGTTGCACCATGCGCCAATGGTCAGACCGACGGCGAGCCATGCCTGGGAGAGACCGCTGAGGTAGACGGCGCCGGGCAGACCCATGAGGAGCCAACCGGACATATCGGAGGCGCCTGCTGAGAGAGCGGCGACCGTGGGGGAGAGCTGCCGCCCGCCCAGCACGTAGTCGTCGAGGCTGTTGTTTTTGCTATTTGCCCATAGGCCGATTGCGATCATGGCAACAAAATAAATCGCCAGCGCGATGACCTGGTATGTACTCGCGGCCATAATGTTCCTTCTCTCCTGGTGATAATACGTGTCTGTGTGTATTTATGCACTACGCCATAACTTTATGAGTGGCATAGGATACAGTCTAGGCTTTGAAAGGCTGAAAATAAAGTCTATTTGACGGTTAGAGATGAGAAGTTGTGGAATAAATATGTATTTGCTGTGTAAATTTTATGGTCGTACAGGTGGGGGGCTGTGGGAGCATGTGCGAAAAAGTGCCCTAAAAATCCCTGAATTTCAGGGTTTCGGGCACTTGAGTCAAAGATATGTACTTGAAAAGCAACGCAAACGCTCAATGGCATATGCATATAAAACGGATTAAACGAAAAATTTAAAAGCCGTTCAGAGTGTTGAACTGTCGTAAAACAATGTCACAGAAGCTTAGAAATCCTTCACGACCCACGGCTCAGAAGCCATACGAGCCGGGTCAAAACGCTCCAAAATTGCCGCGGCATTGGGCACCGGAGCATCCGCCGAATGGACAGAGCCATCGACGTTATACACCGGAATAGAAGCGGCAATCCACCCCAAAATCGTCGGGATTTCAATGCCCGCCTCACGCAGCTGCGGCAGGGTCACCGCACCATCACGCTTTGCCAGACGCTTACCTTCCTCGTTGAGTGCCAGTGGTACGTGAGCGTAACGCGGCTGTGCCAAACCCAAAAGCTGCGCCAAATACGACTGGCGAGGCGCAGAAGGGAGTAGATCATCACCGCGCACAATCTGCTCAACCCCCACAAAGGCATCATCCACCACGGAAGTCAGGTTATAGGCGTAGGTGCCGTCATTGCGTACCAGCACAAAATCATCCACCAGCCCCGTGTAGGCACCGTAAAAATCATCCTGCACCGTGTAGCTCGTGTGCTCAGCGCGCAGGCGCAGAGCTGGCGGACGCTGAACGCCACGCTCCTTCCGTTGTGCTTCTGTCAGCCCACGGCAGGTACCCGGGTATGCGCCCGGCGCGCCGTGCGGGGCACTTGAGGCCTCCTGAATTTCGCGGCGAGTACAGAAACACTCATAGACGAGTCCCGCCTCGCGTAGCAGTTGAACCGCCTGCGCGTAGGCGGCAATGCGCGTGCTCTGGTACAGTACGCCTGCTTCCTTGCCCTCGGTGCTTTCGCTGCCCTCAATACGCCCTGTCGGGGCGCCGGGGCTCGCATCCCAATCCAAACCCAGAGCCGCCAAATCAGCAATCTGACGCTCCGCAGCACCCGGACGCACGCGATCCAAATCCTCCACACGCAGATAGAAGGGATTGCCACCGCGGCGCGCCATCGCCCACGCCAAAATAGCGGTACGCAAATTACCCAGATGCAAATCCCCCGAAGGGGAAGGAGCGTAGCGTCCGGTGCCGCTGGGGAAAGGCTGAGCTGAGGGGTTAGAAAATGGGGTAGGGGAAGAAGTCATACTCCTATCCTATAGGGGTGTTAGATGCGGGTTTAACCGTACGCACAACTCTAGATTGAGTGGCATCGTGGCATAAATATTGCGTCTATGGATGCACGCCGGACTCTTTGAGGAGCTCCTTTGGCGATGCTGCGCTGTTCAAACAATCCGGAGAGGTTGATAAGGCTCACCACGTTCCTGTTGCTAAAGATAAGTTTGTGCAAAATAATGCACTTTCATTGCCTTGAATCGTTAACGAACAGTAAATTTCTGTTCTCTGAAGCCTGAATAACCCCTCAGACGCTAAAAATTCCAGTAGGGTTGTATTTATGGCTCGTACTATTGAACTCGCAGACGGTGTGTACCGCATTGCGACCGATAACTACCGACTGAACACCGGATTGGTCCTCGGGCTGGAACGTGCACTAGTCGTAGATACCGGCGCTGGTCCCCGTCAGGCAACCGAAATTTATGATGAGGTTCGCCGTCTCACGCGCCTTCCTATTACCGTCGTAAACACTCACGGTCACTATGAGCGTTTCTTCGGCAACGATGTTTTCGCGGCAATGGGTGCCGAAGAATTCTGGGCGCATCCTCGCGCCGCGCGTGCAATCCGTAAATACGGTGAGGCGCAGCGTCCCTATGTCGAGACGCTGGAACCGGAAATGGCACATAACCAGGGTGCCGCCACTAATATTGTTATTCCCAACCGCTTGGTCGCCAATAGGGGCGACGGCATCACTTTCACCCCCATCGACCTGGGTGAGCGTAGCGCGACCCTGATGTACATGGGACCCGGTCACACCGATGGTGACATTATGGTCGGTGTTGAAGACGTGCTGTTCATGGGTGGTCTGATTGAAGAGGGTACCGACCCCTACTTTGAGGATTCTTTCCCCGATCGTTGGATTGATACTCTCGGTGCGGTGCTCGAATTTGATCGCTACCGCGTGTTTGTGCCCGGTAACGGTGAGCCGGTGGACCGCACCTTCGTGGAGCGTGAACGGAACACCATGGTGACCGCTATTGAGTCGATTCGTTCCTCCACTTTAGATCGTGATGACGAGGCGACGACCGCAGCAATGTATAAGCTGCCGTATGCGCCGGGTGCTACTCGCTTCCTGCTGGATCGTTTGGCTCAGCTTGAAGACGCACCGGTAGCGGCGTACCTCGAAGCGAATCACCCGGATACCAGTGGCTTCACCGGTCCGATTACTCTGGGTCAGGCTTTGCCCTAAACCTCTATATGCAATATGCCTAATGGAGCATAAATACAGGTGAGGACTGGTTTCTATGACGGAAACCAGTCCTCACCTTTTATATGCTCATAACCTTAGGGTACGTATTTAGCGCTGAACGTACTGGGTGCGCATTGCCTCGCAATCAGTCGCCAAGGAAGCGGGGATATCGCCCATTGCCTTGCAGAGCTGCATAAAACGGTGACGCCAATCTAGATGCTGCAGAGCCTGACGAATCTGATGTTCACCCTGCGCGGGGGTCCAGCGGCAGGTGGCTTCTGCAACCTGCGTAAGGCCGGCGCGTGCATCCGCGTGATCAATGTCGATGGTCGCGCCGTCCCAAAGGATTTCACGTACGGTGGTGGTGTTCGGGACCTTGCCGACAACGGTCACGCCCGAAGCCAGAGCATCGGTCCAACGGCCGGTGATGTACTCCTTGGTCGGGTGAGTGTAGGATGCCGGGCTGACCGAAGTGGAGAATGCCAGCAGGAACTTCGCACGGTTTAGAGAATCCTGCAGGTGCTGAGCCGATTCGCGGTCGTTTGCACCGAAGGGCGGGCGGCCCTCAAAACTCAGACTCAGCTCCGTGGCGAGGGCGGCAGTTGCCTCGTCATCTTCGTATGCGGCGGGCTGACGACCCACACGCAACAGATCGGTGCTCTTCGACTCCAGCGAAGCCAGACGGTCACTGAACTTGCTCCAAACATCCGCGCCCCAGGGCAGAACGCCGGGAGTCTTCACACCCGCAGCGGTCCAGGGCTGAACGTCATCAACGTCGGCAACGAAAATACGGTCGTAGGTGGAGGACTTAGCCACCGCGGGAATACGGTCATCCCAGAAGCTATCAATCACCCAGCCGTAGATAGCGCCGTAGCGGCGGAAAACGAAGGAACGCTGCGAAATGGCGTACAGCTGACCGGGATCAGAAGCAATCACCACGCATCGATTGGAACCGCCCTTGAGGCGGGGCAGACGTGCCAGAAGCTTCGTTTCCTTGCTGAGGGATGCGCCCACATCCACGGTGTGTACAGTACCGCCGGTGTAGCGAGCGAGAAGCTCCGCCATAGCGTGTACGGGAACCCAACCGGCTCCGGAGGGGACAGCGACAATAATATCGAGTGAGCTCATGAGAATCCTTGGGAGCAACGCCCGCCGCATACACCGGGCTCACCGGGGTAAAACCTCGGGTTGTGTGCGGTGTGCATCAGCGGCGAGAGCGTGAATGTCAATAAAAGATAGATAAGGTGCCTTGCATCAGCAGGCGCGCAGAAAAACGCGAATGTAGCGGCGAGTGAAACCGCTACGACCGGCTAGATTCAGCCACGGAAGGCTACGGCACAGGTAGTTTTCAGTATATCGGTCAACTCTGCGGATGGGGCTTACCTGCAACCTTTAGAAACGGCTTTAGGGTGTGTGAATGCACACCTCAATGCCTGATTCGGTACCAAAACCGGCAGCCATGCGCGCCAGATCAGTATTCGGGGCGGCAGCCACCGTAAAGAAACGATCCACAGCGGCGGTGAACTGCTTCTGACGAGCTATATCGCCGTGTTCAAGGGTCGTGAAAATACCGCCGCCGGCATCGTCAAAGACCTCAACGCGTAGTTCGGGCAGAAGCTCAGTATTTGGCAGGTTCAGCGAGGACACATCGTGCTGGAAGGTTAGGTCACCGCACAGCAGAGTCACCGGCAGCGCGGCGCCGCCAATGACCGGGCGGGAATTCTCATCCATGCCGGCAGGGTAATAGCCCGACAGGGACACGCCAATAGCGGTCGCAATGGTGCCGTCAATACCGGCAAGACCGCGATTAGCAAATACGCGCGTGGGGGCGGGCTCGCCCAGGGCGGGGGCTGCCGCATCCAAATCACGCACCAGGTTTGAGGATCCCAGAACCATGAGGCGGCGCTGAGTCACCGCATCCTGCCAGACACGGCGGGCGTAGGAGCGGCCAGCTGTGCGGTTGCGGTAATTAGTGTAGTCAACCGAACTTTTAGCATCGGGGTGTTCGTAGGCGGCAATGGCGCGCAGGCATTTCTCCTGTAGCTTGCGTGCCGGGGTAACCCACTGCTCCAGCCAGCTCAGCTCGTCAACCTGCTCATTAGCGGCAACAGAGGATGCGCACGCAAACTCAGCAAGCTCGTGCGGGGTCGACAACTCCACGAAGGAGCGAACCCCCGGCTCGTACCAGCTGGCGCGGCGCGGGGCGTAGAACGCGCACTGAATATCTTCGCGTTCCAATAGCGCCGTAATCGGGCGCGAGAGCGTAGGGTGTCCGAAGAGCACCACATGCTCAATCTGCGCGGCGGGGGCGAACGAACCATCAGCGAGTAGCTGCGGGTAGTGAGGAATGGAGGTCACGCCGTGGCGTGCCTCGGAGGAAGGCTCCGCAAATAGCGGCAGGTTCAGCACGCGCGCGAACTCCGCCGCAAACTCGCCGGCACCGTCAGCGGCAACCACCACGGTGCGATGCGTCGGAGTTAACTCCGCCAGGTCCGCCTGCGACTCCAAAGAATCCAGAAGCCAACGCTGCTCAGCGCTGGAGAGCCCGGGACTCTCAGCGCGGGCGGCGCGGGCGCGGCCCTCAGCCTGCGGGTCGTAATCATCCAGTAGGCTCAGCGCCCACTGCGGAAGCATCTGCGCAAAACGACCCGAGGGGGTCAGCGGCGTATCGAAACAAATATTCAGGTGCACAGGGCCAATCGGCTCCGTCGAGTGCTTGCGCCAGTGCTCGGCGCTACGACCGGTCAGCGCATTCAGACAGGCGGCAAAAGCCTGAGTCTGCTCACCCTCCACCTGCTCGGGGTAGGAAGTCAAATCAGCTTCAGCGCGCACAAAAGGATGGAAGAAACTTGCCTGACGGGTCGTCTGATTCACGCCGCTACCGCGCAGATGCTCCGGACGGTCCGCGCTCAGCACCGCCAGGGGCACGCCAGCGTGGTACGCCTCCATGACGGCGGGTACGTACTCGCCCAGTGCCGTACCGGAGGTGCACACCAGGCCGACGGGCTGACCGGATGCCTTGGCAATACCCAGGGCGGTAAAGGCTGCACTTCGCTCGTCCACGCGCACATGCGCAATGAGCGCGCCGGCTTCAGCGGCGGCGGCAATAGCGTAGGCAAGAGGTGCACTACGGGAACCCGGAGACACAACAACATGCCGCATACCGGCACGAATCAGCGAGTCGAGTACGGATACTGCGGTGAGCATGGCGGGGGTTGAGCGGTTCTCAGTCACCGTACCATTCTAAAGCCGTAAGGTCTTTCATTCAGTTATGGTTACCCTTCACAGGTGCGACCTTGACAACTAACAGTCTTCATAGCCCGGCGGCGCGTTCCAGCACCCGGTAGCAGTCGGTGACGCGGTTTACCCACCACTGGCGGGTCTGTTCATCGGTGGCAAGACGCTCCAGACGCTGCGGGCTGGGGGTGATGGCACGCAGGTCCATAAACCCGTCGTGGGCGATAAGCGGCTCATCGGTGACGTCTTCAGCCATGAGGGAGACCGTGCCCAGGCCGCACCCGTACCTCAAAGTCGGTAGGGAAGCTGCCAGGGAGGCACCGGTGGCAATGCCCACCGAAGACTCCAGTGCAGAAGAAACCACTGCCGGAAGCTGCGCCTGCTTCACCAGTGCGAGCGCACGACGTACACCGCCCAGCGGCGCCGCCTTAACAACCATCAGGTCCGCGGCGTTCGCACGGGCCAGCTTCAGTGGGTCTTCCGCCTTACGAATCGACTCGTCTGCGGCAATTCGGACGGGCAGCCCCTCCTTAGCAATGGCAAAGCGGAGTGCAGCCATGTCCTCAATGGATGCCACCGGCTGCTCGGCGTAAATAATGCCGTAGTCGCAGAGCTTGTGCAGTGCCTCAAGGGCGCCACCGAGGGTGTAGCCCATGTTCGCGTCCACCTTCAGACGGGCATTCGGGAGAGCATCTCGTGCTGCCGCCACACGCGCAATATCGTCGGCGAGGCTCTGACCCTTCTCCGCCACCTTGATTTTGAGTTCCTGAATCTCACCCTCGTACTTGGTGAGCACCTGCGGAACACGCTCCGCTGCTACCGCCGGCAGGGTCGCGTTCAGCGGGATGCGCGTACGCACCGGCTCCGGTGCGGGTAACCATGCTGCCTCCAGAGCGCAGGCAAGCCACGCGGCAGACTCCTGCACGCCGTACTCGAGGAAGGGTGCGAACTCGCCCCAACCGTGCGGGCCGCGGATCAGTGCGCTCTGGCGGCTATTGACCCCGCGGAAGGTCACGGTCATCGGAATTTCGACCGTGAACAGGTTCTCCAGGACTTCCCGCAGGGGCGGCAGGGGAATGTTTGTGAGGCGAAAACCGTAGCCGAGAGGTGGCACGCTCATACTGGTGTTCAAGGTATCTGCCCTTCTTGGATGCGCTATGAGCTCACCATAGCATTCTGGGGGCGGGTGGGCGCGCTCGCACCCTATCACGCATTCTCTGGAAACTCTCAGGTTATGGTCGAAAAAACTTTAGTTTTTCATAGCTTAACCTGGAATAGTAGGTAGTAATTCGCCCGAAAGAACCGGCGCTGTGGTACGTGAAATCGGTGGCTTGGGGGCTACCGCCCAAACAGTGGGTACCGGCAGGGTGAATACCGCTAATAGATATGAGGGTCAGAAGGTACGGAGAGGTTATGAAGAAGACATCAAAAGAGCAAGCAACAGGTGCGGGGAATCCCGGTTGGGGTGATTCGGAGAACCTGGATGCTACTCGCGCTCTTCACCCTTCTGATAACGCGCCTACCACGGCTTTTAGCTCTGATGCCGCTGCAGTGCTCTCTGACTATCAGGACCCTACCCAGGTGCTTAGAGCCCACGAAACGGCCACCCCTGCTGCAAGGCACAGTGATGACCGTACGAAAGTTCTGAAGGATTACGGTTTATCGCTGGCTCACGAAGCTGCGTCTGTAGGTCCCACAAATGAGGGTTCCGCGAACGCTGAATCCGCGAATACCGAAGTTATTTCTTTGCACCCCGAACTTTCAGAGGTTATAGGTGCAACCCGTCCTCTGCCGCGTGCCTACCGCGCCCCCATCAAGATTCCTGAGACGATTCCCTCGCTACAGGAACGTGATTCCCAGGGCAACTACAGTGCGGATGAGCCGATGCAGGCTACTCGCCGTCTCAATCCACCGAAGCCTCCGGTGAGCGGTTTTCCGCTAAACAATCAGACGGGCGCCTCCCCAATGGGTGCGCGCCAGATGGGTGTGCCTCAGATGGGCGCGCAGCAGCCTGTTCCTCCGCAGATGCCCCCGCAGGCGCCTCCGCAGCCGGTGGCTTATCCGCCCGAGGCGTATCCTGCAGCTGCCTACCCGAACGGTGCGTATGTTCAGACCGGTCAGGTCCCCGTGGATGCTTCGGGCCGCCCGGTGGATCGTCCCGGCGAAGAGCAAGGGCACCATCTTCCGAGTAGCGGTATTCTGATGCGTCACGTGATGGCGTTGCTGTTCTTGGGGCTGTTGCTCTACGGTGTGTTCGCGTTCTTCATTTACACGACGACCGGCCAGCAGGTTGATGAGCAGGCGTACACCGAGTATGCAAACCAGTTCAAGAGCTACAGCGGTCCGACCCTGACCGCGCTGGATT
This sequence comes from Rothia sp. 110740021-2, assembly GCF_054263775.1. Taxonomy (NCBI): domain Bacteria; kingdom Bacillati; phylum Actinomycetota; class Actinomycetes; order Micrococcales; family Micrococcaceae; genus Rothia; species Rothia sp. 110740021-2. The sequence continues at coordinate 384,733 of NZ_JBSZFE010000001.1, forward strand.
CTCTCCCCGCGGTTGTCGGCATGATTGCCGTCTTGGGTCTGGTCGCGGTGCTGATTTGGAAGCATCGGTTCCTGCCCTTGCTGATTGGTGTGTTGGTCGGGGTTGCCGCGGTGACGAGTACGTATCTGCTCAAGCACTATCTGATTGTGAAGCCTGATCTGGGCGTTCAGGAGGCACTGATCAACTCGGCACCCAGCGGCCACACGACCTTCGCGGCAGCAGCGGGTGCGGCTCTGTTCTTGGCGGCACCTCGTTTTTTGCGGCCTACGGTAGCGCTGTGTGCGGCGTTGGCGACCTGTCTGACGGGTGCCTCCACCATTATTAACGGGTGGCATCGCCCGGCGGATGTTGTGACCGCTATTCTGGTTACCGCCATCTGGACGGTTGTGGGTATGGGTGTGCTGCGTTATGTGCGTCCAGCAGATTTTGCGGTTCCGGCGCGTGGTGGTTTGGTGCTGGTGCCGTTGATGACGATTGCAACGCTGTTCCTGTCGTTCTGCGCGGTCATCCTGTATCTGATTGCGATTTTTGCGCCGATTCCCGGTGGTGCATTTACCGCGGCAACCTGCATGATTACTGCGGTGAGCTTTGGTACGACGGCGATGTTGGTGAGCCTGTTGCGTCCGCGTAATAGTAATCGCTCCGCCTATTCTAAGGTGTGGAGTTACCAGTAAATATTGTTCCCCTTCCTGCGCGGGTGTTTCAGTTTGATGTGAGCTGAGGCATTGTTTCGTTGCTAGCAGGGGAATACAATAATAAATAATTTAGTATTTTCTATACCAAATATAGGGAGGGGATTGTGTTCCCCCTTTCGCTCACCCCTGAAGAGAAAGGTGCGTACCATGGCAGGTACCCATGAAGGCCGCGTCCTCGTATTTCCCCAGCTCACCGAAGCGCTGACCCCCTTTGACGATAAACCCCAGGCACGCAAGATCGTTGATGCCGACGGCGGTAACCTGACCCTCATGGAACTGGCTGCAGGCCAGTCCTGGCACGAGCACCATAGCGTACACCCCATCTTCGTGCAGGTGCTCAAGGGCGAGGTCCTCTTCCACGTGAAGGACCGCGATATTACCCTGGTGCCCGGCAAGCCCATCCATGTGACTGCCAAGCTGCTGCACTCCCTGCGCGCCGTTCAGGACTCCACCCTGCTGGTGACTATGCTGACCGGCGAATCGCACCCCGAACCCAAGGTCAATATTGACGTCGAAGAGGTCTAAACCCCGGTCTCTAAACCCCTGACCCCAAAACATTAGCTCGCCGCCGCATCTGCACAGGATGCCGCGGCGAGCTTTTTGTATGCCTTCATGCCCTTACGTATGCCGGTGAGAATACCCTCACGCTACACCCCGAGCTCTCTGCATGCTTATACACCGCGTGTAGCGTACCCTGAGAAGTACACTCCCGCTAATACTGCAGAGGACAACCCGAAAGGATACGCAATGCCCAAATCAGTACAACGCCCCGTCGTTCTTCTCACCGGCGCCAGCTCCGGTATTGGATACGACGTGGCGCCGCTACTGGTGCGCTACGGCTACACCGTATACGGTGCCGCCCGCCGCGTTGAGAAGATTGAAGAGCTCGCCTCCGAGGGTGTGAAAGCGCTGAGCCTGGACGTTACCGATGAGGCATCCATGGAAGCCGCCGTACAGCAGATCATTGACGCAGAAGGCCGCATTGACGTGCTCATCAACAACGCGGGCTACGGATTTTACGGCGCTATTGAAGACGTCCCCATCAACGAGGCACGTCGCCAGTTCGAGGTGAATCTCTTCGGCCTGGCGCGCCTCACCCAGCTGGTGTTGCCGCATATGCGCGCACGGGGTCGCGGGCGCATCCTGAACCTCTCCTCGATGGCGGGGCGTATTACCATGCCCCTCGGAGCCTGGTACCACGCCACCAAGTACGCCCTCGAAGCGTTCAGCGATGCATTGCGCATGGAAGTTGAAGAGTTCGGTATTGACGTGGTCATTATCGAGCCCGGCGGTATTAAGACCCCTTGGGGCCTCATCGCGGCAGACCACCTGGAGGAACCTTCCCGAAACGGTGTCTACGCTGAGCAGGCGCAGCGTGTTGCTGCAAATATGCGTAGGCTCTACTCGCCGTCCTCCAACCTCTCAGAGCCCAAAGTGATCTCTAGGACTATTCTGCGAGCCCTGGAGGCGTGCCAACCCAAGACCCGCTACCTGGTGGGTTTCGGTGCTAAGCCCTCCGTGTTCCTGCATACCGTGCTGCCGGACCGTCTCTTTGACAAGGTGGCGCGCCGTATCTTCTAGAACCGAAATAGCCGCGAACTAGAGCATTAAAAAGCGGGCGGTGCTGCGCGAAACAGAATGTTTCGTACAGCACCGCCCGCTATGTTTTTCAAGAGCTAGTACTAGTCTACTACGGTGTGGGTCGGATCGAGCACGCGCGCCAAGAAAGCCTGAGTACGTTCGTGCTGGGGGTTGCCAATCACCTGATCGGCGGGGCCCTCCTCCACGACCACGCCGTCGGCCATGAAGACGACCTTATCGGCGACCTCGCGGGCGAATGCCATCTCGTGAGTCACCACGATCATGGTCATGCCCTCGTTAGCAAGGTTGCGCATAATACTCAGAACCTCGCCGACCATCTCCGGGTCGAGCGCACTGGTCGGCTCGTCAAAGAGCATTAGGTCCGGGTTCATGGACAGCGCGCGTGCAATAGCCACACGCTGCTGCTGACCACCGGACAGCTGAGCCGGGAAACGGTCTTCCTTGCCTTCCAGACCCACCTTGGCGAGCTGCTCGAGGGCAACCGCCTCCGCCTCCGCCGTGGAACGGCCCAGAACCTTAATCTGAGCGATCGTGCAGTTATCAAGAATGTTCAGGTGACCGAACAGGTTGAACTGCTGGAACACCATACCCATGTGGGTACGCACGCGGTTAATGTCTACGTCCGGGTCGGTGACCTCGGTATCGCCCACCATGATGGTGCCGTCGTTCGGCTCCTCCAGCAGGTTCACGCAACGCAGCAGGGTGGACTTACCGGAACCCGAAGGGCCGATAAGGCACACGACCTCGCCCGGCTCGACCTGCATGTCAATGCCCTTAAGAACCTGAACCTTGCCGTAGGACTTGTGCAGGTTGGAGATGCGCACCGAGGAGGCGGCCATGGATGAAGTTGAAGCAGTCATAGTATCTTCCGTAATCCGTATCTGTCGTTGCGCTTACTTGCGGCCCGCAAGCTGGGTGCGGCGCTCAAAATATGCGGAGAGCTGGCCCAGCGGAACAGTGATAATCAGGTAGCACAGACCCGCAACCACCAGGGGAGTCAGACCCGCGTTAGCGGCGGTCAGGCCCTCACGGCCGAACTTTGCCAGCTCGTACTGAGAAACCGTCACGCCCAGCAGGTACACGAGGGAGGAGTCCTTGGTTAGCAGGATAACCTCGTTGGTCAGCGGGGGCAGAACCACGCGGAACGCCTGCGGAATAATGATCGAAATCATTGCACGAGTGTGGGACATACCCAGGGAACGTGCCGCCTCCATCTGGCCCTTCGGAATCGCCTGCAGACCCGCACGCAGAACCTCACTAATGTAAGCTGCCGAAACCATACCCAGGGACAGGGTCACCGGAATCAGGTTATCCACGAAGCGGATCTTGAACGCCAGGGGAATACCGTAACCGAAGGCGAAGAAGACCAGCAGCGCCGGGATACCACGGAAAAGCTCCACGTACAGGGTCGCAATCCAACGGTAGGGGGCGATGGAAGAAATACGCATGAGCGCCAGCAGCAGACCGCCGGAGAGGCCCACGATAAAGCCCAAGGTGGTGTACAGCAGGGTGTTCTTCAATGCCACGGTGATGACGTCGGGGAACTGCTGAGCCGCAACATCAAGGTTGAATACCTGCTGGCTGAGGGTCTTCCAGTCAGCCAGCAGAATGGCCGTCAGGGCGATAACTGACAGAAGGGCGTACTGTGCGTAGCTGAAGAGCTTCTGCTTCTGGCGGGGTGAGAGTTTAGAGGACATGCGCTTTCTTATCCGTGTGCTATTCGGTCAAGAGCGTTTTATACGCTCACAAGGGTAAAGGCCGGAGAATCCCCCAACCCAAAAGTAGTAAGGGTACTCCTGAATTGGGGGAGAAGCTAACCGGCTAGACGCTTAGGAAGTGGAGGAAGAGGCGCTCGTGGAGGTGACACCAACCCACTTGGCCTTCATCTTGTCGAGCTCGCCGTTTTCCTTGAGCTTGGTAATGGTGGCGTTTGCCTTGGTCAGCAGGGCCTTGTTGTTGGAGGAAACTGCTGCGGCAATCTGCTCGGTGTTATCGGAATCCTGGTAGGCGATCTTGAAGGAGTCCGGGTTGTTGGTCAGCGCCTCGGAAACCACGGAGAGGTTCGCTGCGACTGCCTTGATCTGGCCGGTCTTCAGAGCGGAGAACATGAGGGAGGTGTCTTCGTACTGGATGACCTCTGCACCGTTTTCCTTGGCGTAGGATTCGCCGCTGGTTGCCTGCTGTGCACCAACGCTGACACCCTTTAGGTCTGCTGCGGAGGTGATGGAGGAACCCTTGGGGACCAGGATTGCCAGGTTGTCGTCAAAGTAGACGGTGGTGAATTCCATCTTGCTCTTACGTTCATCGGTTACTCCGATACCCGCCAGAGCGATATCGCACTGACCGGTGACAAGGCCGGTACCGGAGTCCAGACCCTCGAAGCTGATGGAGGTCAGCTGAGCCTTCACACCCAGGTCGGAGGCGATAGCGTTGGCGATGTCTGCATCCAGACCGACGATGCTACCGTTTTCTTCGTATTCGAAGGGCTTGTAGGGGGTGTTGGTGCAGACGCTGAGGGTGCCGGACTTTACGAGGCTGACCTCGCCGTTAGGGTCGGTGTTCTCATTGGCGGTGGAGACGCAGCCGGTCAGTGCCAGGGGGAGCACTGCCAGCAGTGCGAGGGGTTTGAGGAATACCTTGTTGAAGATTGCGGTGTTCATTGGGATGCTCCTGTGTGAGGTGTGTTCTATGAACTCTAGGCTCCATTGTGCGCCCCTATGTTAAAAAATGCAAGAATATACATAAATATTCATAAATTTTGCTGAATGCGCATAAATCCCATCGAAAAAACTGAATAAAACCCCGAATTGGCGACTCAAAAATAACTTCAGAACGCACCTTAACACACCGTGCGACACTACTACGGGTTACCCAACTATTGAATCTAGTAACCTCCATGCCACAATTGAGAGCGTGAACGCAGAGAAGAATACCCGCGCAACCCGCGCAACCCTAGACAAGAAAACCAGCGATATCGCCGCCATGTTTGATACCGTCGCTGAACGCTACGACCTCATGAACGGCATCCTCTCGCTTGGTCAGCACATCTACTGGCGCAAACAGGCCGTCGCCGCCGTCGACGCGCGCCCCGGCCAGAAAGTACTGGACGTAGCCGCAGGTACCGGCGTCTCCTCCGAACCCTTCGCCGACGCCGGCGTGGATGTCATCGCAGCAGACCTCTCCGAAGGCATGCTCGACGTGGGCCGCCGCCGTCGTCCCGACATGACCTTCGTGCAGGCAGACGTCACCGCCCTGCCCTTCGAAGATGAAACCTTCGACGCAGTCACGATGTCCTACGGCCTGCGCAATGTCGCTGACTACCCCAAAGCACTGAGCGAAATCTACCGCGTGCTCAAGCCCGGCGGCCGCATCGTTATCCTCGAGTTCTCCACCCCAACCTTCGCCCCCTTCGGCGCGGTCTACAAGAACTACATTATGAAGGCAATCCCGCCGATCGCCCGCGCAATCTCCTCCAACCCCGAATCCTACGAATACCTCGCCGAGTCCATCATCACATGGCCCAACCAGCAGGAACTGGCGCAGAAGTTCAAGGAAGCGGGCTTCACCTCCGTGCAGTACCGCAACCTTACCGGCGGCATCGTCGCCATTCACCGCGGTTTCAAGCCTGGAGCCCATAACGCATAGACACCGCCTTCACACCCTACCGAAGATACCAACACCAAGAAGATAGAAGACACCGTGAGCAACGCAGAGCAACCCATTGCCGCAACCGACCTGCTGGGAGATCTCGACCTGAAGCTTCCTGCAGGCTTCGAACTCATCGCCGCAGACCCCAAGCTGGGTCCGCAAATTCTCTCCTCTCTCGCACGTATTGAGGAGCGCCTGGCAGAAGCCATTGAACAGACTGACCATCTGGCAGACGTCGCATCCCGTCACCTGCTCTCGGCGGGCGGCAAGCGCGTGCGCCCACTGCTGGCACTGCTCTGCGCAGCGGTCGACGGCGAAATCAACGATGACGTCATAGAAGCTGCTGTGGTCGTTGAGCTGACCCACCTGGCAACCCTCTACCACGATGACGTGATGGATGATGCGCCCAAGCGCCGCGGCGTGGACAGCGCCCAGATGATTTGGGGCAACTCCGTCGCGATTCTGACCGGCGATCTGATCTTCTCCCGTGCATCCCTACTGGTGTCCGAGCTGGGCACCCGCCCCATGAAGATTCAGTCCCAGACTTTTGAGCGTCTGGTGCTCGGCCAGCTCTTCGAAACCACCGGTCCGCGCGAGGGTCAGGACCTACTCGACCACTACATTGCTGTCATTGAGGGCAAGACCGGCTCCCTGATTGCCGCAGCCGGTGAGTACGGCTCCCTGCTTTCGGGTGCTTCCGAAGACGTTATCTCTATGGTCAAGGCGTACGGCGAGCTGGTAGGCGTGGCTTTCCAGCTGGCCGACGATGTGATTGACATTGTCAGTGACGGCAAGACCAGCGGTAAGACCCGCGGCACCGACCTGCGCGAGGGTGTGCCCACCCTGCCGACCATCCTGCTGGACCGTGCGGTAGCTGCCAACAAAGAATCCGCTATTGCTGTTCGCGCCCTGCTGGATGCCGATTTGAGCTCCGATGAGGCCTTGGAGACTGCAGTGGAGGCGCTCGCCGCCCACCCGGTCACCCAGGAAGCATGGCAGATTGCCTACGACTGGGCGGACCGCGCGATTGCCGCGATTGCTCCGCTGCCCGAGTCTACAGCAAAGGCTGCACTGGAGTCTTTTGCTCACGCTGTGGTTCACCGCGAAGGCTAAAACCTGCCGTTTAGCGTGTGCCCGAGTCTAACGACTCCGGGCGTCTCACACTTCAAAACCCCCGCTAAATCTGCCTGGATTTGGCGGGGGTTTTCTGTCTTTTGGCTAGTCCGCGCCGATTTATGGGATAGCTAGGGGTATGTGCTTTACCCCAAGAAGTTCCGCATACTGGGGCCTTTTTGACCAGCTCTCCGCCTTTAAGGTAAACCTTATGGAATGTCCGAGGTGCACATCCACCCCTCAGAAGCCTGACGGCTCCCACACCCAACCCGTGTTGGAGAGCCGTTTACTATTTCTGGACGCGAGTAGAACCCAACCACTCCAACGGGTTATTCTCGCACCAACCATCCGCGTCCCCACACATTCGAGGTTTACAACTATGGGAGCATCTACCCCTAAGGCGCCCACGAAGCGCGAAGGCTTCTCTAGCCGTCGCGTCTTTATCTTTGCCGCCATCGGTTCTGCTGTTGGTCTGGGCAATATTTGGCGTTTCCCCTACATCGCATTTGATAATGGCGGCGGCGCCTTCATGATCCCCTACATTGTCGCCCTGCTGACCGCCGGTCTGACTTTCCTTTTCTTTGACTACGCTATCGGTCACCGTGCGCGTGCGTCGTCCCCGCTAGCTTTCCGCCGTCTGAACCGTAAGACCGAGTTCATCGGCTGGTGGCACATGGGTATTAATTTCGTCATCGCTATCTACTACGCCGCTATTGTGGCGTGGTCGCTGCGTTACATGGTTTTCTCCTTCACCAATGAGTGGGGCGACAATCCGAAGGCGTTCTTCCAGGGGGAGTTCCTGAAGGTTGCAGACACTCCCGGTGTCTCCCTGGACTTCAACATGAACGTCCTGATTCCCATGGTTCTTGTGTGGGGCGTCCTGCTTGCTGTGATGGCTCTGGGCGTTCAGAAGGGTGTGGGTGCAGCCAACATCATCTTTATCCCGCTGCTGCTGGTCATGTTTGTTGGTCTGGTGATTTACTCGCTGACCCTGCCCGGTGCTGCTGATGGTCTGAATGCTCTGTTCACTCCCAGCTGGGACTCCCTGGCTAACCCCGATGTGTGGGTTGCAGCTTATGGACAGATTTTCTACTCCCTGTCTATCGGCTTCGGCATTATGATTACCTACTCCTCCTACCTGAAGCCTAAGACTGACCTGACCGGTTCCGGTGCTGTGGTTGGTTTCGCAAACTCCGGTTTTGAGCTTCTTGCGGGTATCGGTGTGTTCGCTGCTCTGGGTTTCATGGCTCAGGCTGCTGGCACCCAGGTGAGCGAGGTTGCAACCAGCGGTATTGGTCTGGCGTTCATCGCGTTCCCGACCATTATTTCTCAGGCGCCCGGCGGCGTGCTGATTGGTATCCTTTTCTTCGGCTCCCTGCTCTTTGCTGGTTTCACCTCCCTCATCTCGATTCTTGAGGTGATTATTGCCGGTATTCAGGACAAGTTCGCGACGTCCCGCCTGGCATCTACCATTCTGGTGGTTGTTCCGATGGCTCTGATTTCGCTACTGCTGATGCCGACCACCACCGGTCTGTACGTGCTTGATATTCTCGATAACTTCGTGAACCTCTTCGGTATTCTGGCAGCTGGCTTGTGCGCCATTATCGTGGTTGCATACGTGGTGCGTGCACTGCCGGCTCTGGCTGAGCACCTGAACCGCTACTCCTCCATCAAGGCTGGCAAGATTTGGATGATTCTGCTGGCTGTCGTGACCCCGCTGATTCTGGGCTACTCCCTGATTCAGAGCGTCATTAAGCTTGTGGCAACCCCCTATGAGGGTTACCCGGCAGATATGCTGGCTATTTTCGGTTGGGGTATGAGTGCACTCCTGCTGGTTGGCGCGATTGTTGTTTCTCTCTTGCCCTGGTCGAAGAAGTCTCGTGCTGCTGAAGAGCCTCCGGCGCCTCCGGTGATTGCCGGTCAGGTGGAGCACGGCCACGTTGATTCGACCATTACCCGTTAGGAGCCCTCATGTCTATCTCCGCAATTGTGATGCTCATTGTGGCAATCCTGATTATCTGGGGTGGCCTGGGTTTGGCTCTGCTGAACCTGCACCGTCAGCCGGATCTGGATGCTCTCGATGATGCTGCTGAAGCTCAGGGTTCTGAGCTTTAGAGTGTGAACGCGATACACAGTGATGCCCCGCAGGCTAACGCCTGCGGGGCATCACGGTGTTTTATGCGGGACTGCGTTTTGCGCGGGGTAGGGAGAGCTACTTACTCTGTACGTCTTCAGCCTGCACGAGCGGGATCATGCCGGTTTCCGGGTCGGACAGCGCGGAGACGCGGTAGGCACGGGAGGCACGCAACGCATCCACAGTGAAAATGACGAGAGCGACCCAGATGAGGCTCAGACCCAGCACCTTATCGGCGCTCATCTGCTCGTGCAGAACGGTCAGTGCCAGAACGAACTGGATGGTCGGGCCCAGGTACTGCACCATGCCGATGACGGAAAGCGGAAGAGCTTTGGTGGCCGCAGCAAAGAGCATGAGCGGCACAACGGTGACCACACCCGTGGAGGCGAGAAGCCAGAAGTGTCCGGGACCCTCACTGAGGAGAGTCATCTGTCCCTGCGCGTTGAGCACCAAGAGGGCGGCAACGCCGAAGGGCGCCAGGATGAAAGTCTCTAGAGACAGCGAAATAATGGGGCTGACATCGTGGGCGATGCGCGCCTTCAGCAGACCGTAGATGCCGAAGGTGAACGCCACGCCCAGACCCGTCCACGGCACCTGGCCATAGATGAGGCTCATGATCAGCACCGCAATACAGGAAATCGCCACAGATACCCACTGTGCCGGGCGTAGGCGCTCATGCAGGAAGATGACGCCCAGCACCACGGAGACCAGTGGGTTAATGAAATATCCCAGGGACACGTCAATGGTGTGGCCGCTGGTTGTCGCCATCACGTAGATAAGCCAGTTCGCACAGATGAGGAATGATGCCGCCGTCAGCACCAGCATGATGCGGCGGTCCCGTAGCGCACGGAGGAAGTCTGCAGTTACCCTCAAAATCGGTAGCAGCAGGGCGCAGAAGATGAGGGAGAAGACCACACGCGCCACGACAATCTCAATAGGGCCTGCCGGCGCCATCATCACAAAATACAGGGGGAGCAGACCCCAAATAATGTAGGTGCCGATGATGGCGATGAACCCGTTGCGGGTGGTGTGCTTCTGTGTTTCTGACATGGTTTCTTCTTCTGAACTAAGTTCTCGGTTACGTTCTTCTAATGCTAGTCCTCGGGATGCGCCAGCGGGGGCTTTGAATAGCACTGGGGGTACTCTACCTGCCGGGCACGCCTCAGGCGCGGTACCACGAGGATACCGCGCCTGAGGAATGTTGCGTATTCGGTTTAGAGGCCGAAGAAGCGGGAGAAGAAGCCCTTCTTCTTGGGCTGCGCTGCCTTGTGGCGTGCAGATTCTTCCTGCTCGCGGCGGGCTGCCTCTTCGTGCTCTGCCTGCAGGTCGGGAGTTGCACCAGAGCTGCGGATGGGCTCCACGTGCTGCTCCTCGTACTCTGCTTCCTTCTGCTCAACCTCGACGGGCTGCTCAGCAACAGGTTCAGCTGCGACCGGCTCCTTAACATTAACGTACTCGCCAGAAGCCTCAACGGTCTTGTGCTCGGGCTGCTCGGTACCGATGGATTCGTCGGTGTAGACGCGAGCCTGCTCGGTCTCTTCTGCTTCGTACTCGCCAGGCAGGGTCTCCACGGTAACCAGGCCGGGCTCTACGTGCTCTGCCGGGTCCTGATCGAAGGGAGCCTCGTCGGTGGGGTAGAGGTTCTCGGTGCTCTCAACGCCGGCAACCTCGGTCTCTGCGACCGGTGCGTGCTCGGCAATTTCTGCGGCACGCTCAGCCTCAGCTTCGGCACGTGCAGCGGCGCGTTCTGCCGCCTCCTGCTCGCGCTGTGCGTTCTGAGCCGCTGCCTCAGCAGCTGCCACGCGCTCAATCTCGGCCCGAAGTGCTGCAAGGGATTCGCGACGCTGTGCGGCAGCGGCTGCGCACTGCTCCAGAACTTCGGGGCCAACCTGAGGTTCAGCCTGCTCGATGCCACTGATTCGGCCCTCGTCGAACCACAGGCGCAGGGCGCCGTCGGTTGCAGTCAGCACTGCGGTTGCTTCGGTATCCCAGGCAATGTGGAAGCCACGCTGCTGAGCGTAGGAGTCCACCGCCAGAACCTGGTTGTGTACCTCTTCGCTCTGCAGGGTCTTAGCAATGACGCGGCCAATACCCTTGTAGGTCGGTGCCTCGAGGGTCAGCTCAGCGCCCTCTAGCAAGGTCCATGCGCGCACACCAGCACCTGCGGGCAGCGGGTAGTGTGCGTACAGGCCGCTAATGGTCTTGGTCGCCAGGGTCAGACGGCGTGCCAGAGACTCGGAGAGGGGCAGCTCGTCGGTGGTCAGCTCAACCAAGCCGTCACGCTCACCTGTTTCACGAGCCTGAATAGCGGCAGAAACAACGGAGTCGGGGAAGTAGCCCAGCTGCTGCCAAGACCAAATCCAAGTACCGCGGTTCTCAGATTCAGTGCCCAGTAGATGCGGCTTGAGCGAGAGCGGGGGAGTGGAGTCAAAATCCAGAGACTGGGAGGTGAAATCCACATTCCACTCGGAGGTACCCACGAGCTCGGCGAGTCGAGCCTGGTACTCGGTAGAGATAAAAATCGATGCGTCGATAAGGTCCTGCAGAGAATTCGTCATGCTTCAAGATTATCAACCTTTTAGCGTTCACCATGCCGTGTATCCCCGGTTTTAATGTGCGCTTTAGGCGTATTGGGCTCTAAGGTGCCTGATTGAGCCGTATCCAAGAGCTCTGAGGGAGAGGTAGAGCATATATCTTCCGGCGTAAACTATCTGCGTGGAGTGCCCGTGTTCGTTAGAATCGAAGGGACGGCTTCTTCCGGCACCCTGTAAGCCGACACTACGACCGGACACGGATGCTTCCAGCCGCGCCGTAATCACACTCAAGGATATATGAACTATGACTGAACCCCGCCTCGCCGAGACGAGTAGCCGTGCCGCGCGCATCCAGGACGCGCTGAACAACATTGGAAGCTGGCTGCTGGATGTCGTTAGTGTTGACCCCGGCTGGAGCGAAATAGTGCTGGACGTCAAACCTCTGGTAGGTCAGATTTTCGTGCGCGTGCGTGAATTCCGCAACGGTGAAGAGTTCATCGGTACCATCGGCCCGCTCAAGGACGGATCACCCATTATTGCTGAGGTCCGCAAGCTGCAGCGCGCTGCCTACGACGGTAACCGCGGCACCTGGTTTACCGCCTCCATCGTGGTTGCGGCTACTGACTGGCCCAACCCGCAGTTCAGCGTGGGTGCCTCCTACAACCGTGACGACGAGCCTGCTAGCTGGAAGAATGAAGGCACCCTGACCGCAACCGACGTGCGTGAGCACTTGGCTGAGTTCCCACGTGATGCTTCGCTTGTCCCCGCATGGGCTCGTGAGCGTATGGAGGGCCGTGCCCGCCACTCTGCCGTAGCTGCGCTGTCTTCGAACGAGCATGAGATTCCGAACCCGTACTTGGTCTCCGCTCTGGAAACCTTCCGTAACGACGTGCAGGAGCGAACCCTCATTAACGTGGTTCGTACAATGCTCGGTGGTGACGTTCTGCTCGACGCGACCGGTTCCCTGCTGATTCCTTCCGAGACGGACGCAATGGGCCCCGAATCGGTGCTGGCCCACCAGGTCATTCGGATGCCAGAGACCAGCATGCAGGCGCTGTGCGTGTTCTCCTCCTCCGAGCACATTGGCAAGAGCTACGTGCGTCAGGAATCCGAGGGGGATGAGCTGATTCTGCGTGAACCGGCGATGAAGGTCTTCATTGACTTCCTCAGCAATGAGGTGCTGGACTTGATCGTGGTTGACCCCGGTACTGACCATGAGTGCTACATTGAGCGCGCTCAGGTGCACTGGATTGTCACTTCTCCCCGCAATGACGGTGCAAAAATGGCGCTTGTGCAGGACAACATGCAGATGCTGCTCGGCTCGCTGGCGTCCCCGGCGTCCGTGCTGCTGATGGGTGTTGACCCGGCCGACCCGTCTGGTACCTCCTTCGTGTTTGACCCGGATGAGAATGGCAACCCGCAGAGCCTACTGGTGTTCACCTCGCCCATTGAGATTGCGGCACTGGACCCGCATGTTGAGGCGCGTTCGGCAAATGCCTTGGATATTCTGCGTTACGCCCTGGATATTGGCGCACCGAGCGTGAAGGTGAACGCAATTAACCCTTCCACTGTGTTGAGCGCGGCGCAGATTCGCGAGCTCCTCGATATTGTGCGTGGACAGGAAGCGGTCTTCGGCGCTTCTCCCCCTGGCGCTAGTGCATCCGCATAGTTCGTAAAACCCGTCACGTAAAATCGCCCGGAAGAAACACCCACACGGTGTTGTCTCTTCCGGGCGATTTTTGTGTTTGGAGAGGGTTGTAATCCTGCAAACGGGTTTAAAATATGGGGCCGGTGACTCAACCTCACTGAAAGTTACCGACCCCATAGTAGTAGCCAGCTGTGCGTCATGTTCTCGAATCTACAGGAGAACAGACGCTACCGTATCTTATGAACCAGATGCGGCGGCTGCCACGGCCTCGCGAACGCGAGAACCGAGCTCAGGGTGAACGCTATCCCAGTATTGGAACGCGCGTTCACGAATCTCGTCGGAACGAACAGCGCCTACGTGACCGGAGATGTTGCTGATCAGGCGTTCGCGTTCTTCGTCGTTCATGGTTACCTCGTAGAGGGTGCGAGCCTGCGAGAAATCATCATCATCCGGGCGCAGGGTGTAGGCGGTGCGTACCAGCTCGCCATCAGACTCCCAGCTACCTTCGCCAGCGCGTTCCGCATCCGCATGCGGTCCACCCAGACTATTCGGCGCGTAGGTCGGAACGGAGGGGTCGTTGAAGTTATAACGCATCGAACCGTCATGCGAATAGTTGTTCACCGGCGCTGCGTGTGGTGCGTTCACGGGCAGCTGTGCGAAGTTGGTGCCGATGCGGTAGCGATGCGCATCCGGGTAGGAGAAGATACGACCGAGCAGCATCTTATCGGGCGAAGCCGCGATACCGGGCACAAAATTCGAGGGGGAGAAGGCTGCCTGCTCGATTTCAGCGAAGAAATTCTGCGGGTTGCGATCCAGCACCATGCGGCCCACCTTGATCAGCGGGTAATCCGAGTGCGGCCACACCTTCGTCAGATCGAAGGGGTTAATACGGTAGGTCTTCGCGCTCTCATAGGGCATAATCTGCACATAGAGCGTCCAGGCGGGGTAGTTGCCACGCTCGATAGCCTCGCGCAGGTCGCGGCGGTGGAAGTCAGCATCCTTACCCGCCATTTCATCGGCCTGAGCCTGGGTGAAGAACTCGTTGCCCTGCTCGGTCTTGAAGTGGTACTTAACCCAGAAGCGCTCGCCCTCGGCGTTAATCCACTGGTAGGTGTGAGAGCCGAAGCCGTCCATGTGGCGCAGGGTGCGGGGCAGGCCGCGGTCGCCCATCAGCCAGGTTACCTGGTGCGCCGATGCCGGATTGAGGCTCCAGAAATCCCACTGCATATCGTGATCGCGCAGACCCGAACCGGGCATACGCTTCTGCGAGTGGATGAAGTCGGGGAACTTAATGGCATCGCGAATGAAGAAGATAGGAGTGTTGTTGCCTACCAGGTCGTAGTTGCCTTCGGTGGTGTAGAATTTCACCGCGAAACCGCGTGGGTCACGCCAGGTATCGGGGGAGCCGGATTCGCCCGCCACGGTTGAGAAACGAATCAGCAGCTCGGTTTTAACGCCGGGCTGAAAGAGCGCCGCACGGGTGTACTGCGAAACGTCTTCGGTGGTTTCAAAGTAGCCGTATGCGCCGGTTCCCTTCGCGTGCACCACACGCTCGGGCACACGCTCACGGTTGAACTGAGCGAGCTTTTCAACAGCGTAAGCATCGTGCAGAACGATGGGACCATCGGCGCCCACGGTGAGCGAATGATCATCTGAAGCCACCGGCGTGCCAGTGCTCGTGGTGGTGTAAGAACCGGGATGAATGGGGTTCTGCGGGGTCTGATACATATTTGCTTCTCCTTGTGTTTTTGGTGATGCTATGTGGTTTTCGACGAGCATTCTTCCTGTTTTAGGGTGCAACTAACGAACACCGAGGGGCTGTTTTCACGCCCGGAGTAAGGTGTGGGAATGTGGTTCGTTAGTGCTGAACGCTCGCTGCGGCTTGCATCTGGCTCTTCGCCAGTTCTGCTTCTGCCTCAGTTTGACAGCCTGCGCAGACGCCTCGATACAGTACATCTGCGCTAAAGAGCGCCATGCCATGAAAATTACTGGGAGTCAGGCAAGGCGCGGAACCGACCGCACAGTCCACGTCTTCGACCTTGCCGCAACGTACGCAGAAGGCGTGGTGGTGGTTGTCGCCCGTTCGGGTTTCGTAGAGGGCGGGGGTTCCCGGCGGCTCAAACTTGCGCAACAGGTCGATATCGGTCAGATCGGCAAGAATCACGTAGACCGACTGAACAGTGATGGCGGGGATGCGCTCGCGGACTGCCTGCACAATGGTGTCGGCGGTGGAGTGCGGGTGATCCTGTACTGCATGGAGTACGGCGAGGCGCTGCTTGGTGACGCGGCGGCCCTTGGCGCGCAGGCCGGTGGTCCATGCTTCTTCGAGCTGTTCGGGGCTCATTGCGGGGAGTAGAGGTAGGCCGGTGGTGTGGGCACAGCCAGTATTGTGGTGTTCTGGATGCTGGGTCTTCTTCGTATCGGAGGTTGTCTTTGCGTCGGTCATAGGTATAAGTCTACACATTATTATGAGAAGTTCATAATTATCTTATGAAAAACTCATAATAAGCCGGTGAAGTGTCCTTTTCATCCACTCTGTGGTGCCCCTCCGCCCCCCTCTGCTTCGGGTGTAAAAAGATGCCGTACAATCAAAGAACCTAGAGTAACCCGCACCGGCGATTACCATCAAGGAGGATAGGGGCATGGTATACGACTTCACAAATCCCATTTACATTCTGCTGATGGTTTTGCTCTTTGGTGTACCCATCGTGACCCCCGTAATTTACGGTCAATACCGCAGTACTACCACCGGTTTTGATCTGGAGGGGCAGCTGATGCTTGGTCTGCTCTTCACCCTTTTCCTGGGTGCTTACGGCACGATTCTGCTGCTCGGTATTTTCCCGACTGCTACGGCTCAGGTAATGGAGCAGGTGCCCCTGGTGAATATCCCGGGTGCCATTCCCTAACACCTTCCGCATAGATCGGTGCGCCGGTGACGCTCTGGGTGAATCTGCGTGCCATAAGGTGCGCTGGCGGGTGCTTACACGTACTCTATAGAGTCAAGTACACGCTGACCTATTTGCTCAGGAGGATACCCATGCACAGTCATAACAATGGATTTAAAACTGCCCTGCTGATGGGCTCCATGGTGGGCATGATGTTGCTCATTGGCGGTCTGCTCTCGGTGAGCTTCCGCTCCTCCATTTTCATCTGGATTATGGGTTTGTTCGGTTTGGCTTCGGTCGCGTACACCTACTGGAATTCCGATAAGCTCGCCCTGCGTTCCATGGATGCATACCCGGTTAGTCGTGAAGAGGTTCCGGTGCTTTACGACATTGTGGAGGAGCTGTCCTCCCGCGCGGGTCAGCCCATGCCTGCCCTCTACGTGGCGCCGACTATGACCCCGAATGCGTTCGCAACCGGTCGTAACCCGCAGAATGCGGCGGTGTGCTGCACCGAGGGTATTCTGCAGCTGCTGGATGAGCGCGAGATGCGCGGCGTGCTCGGCCACGAGCTGATGCACGTGTACAACCGCGATATCCTCACCTCCTCCGTTGCGGCGGGTATCGCCTCTATCATCGGTACTGTGGCTCAGTTCCTCTCGTTTGGGGCGATGTTCGGTGGATCCAACCGCGATGGTGAACGCACCAACCCCCTCGCCATGTTCGTGGTTGCCATGCTCGCTCCCATTGCTACGCAGGTCATTCAGATGGCTATTAGTCGCACCCGTGAATTTGACGCCGACGAGGACGGCGCACGTCTGACCGGCGACCCGCTGGCTCTGGCCTCGGCGCTGCACAAGCTGGAGAGCGGTGTGTCCATGTATCCGATGGATCCGAACAACCGCAATACCGAGGCGGCAAGCGCTATGATGATTGCGAATCCCTTCGGTTCGTTGAAGAATATGCTCTCTACTCACCCGCCGATGGATCAGCGTATTGCGCGTCTGCAGCAGCAGGCTCGTGAGATGGGTCAGTACTAAGTCTTTTCTCGCCCTCGTCTCCGGGCTTGAATGTGACGCTCTATGAATATGGCGTTGCATGAATATGACCCGGGGTGACGATTGTGACCCGCGATGACGGGTCGGCAGACAAAAAATCCTCGGGGTGGCTACTGTGGAAGTAGTTACCCCGAGGTTTTTTATGTATTGGTCTCTAACCGTGCTCCCTCGCGGGGGAGTGCATGAGCTTAGCGGTAGTTGGTGAACTGCAGGTCAACCTCAAGGTCGGCGGACTTGAGCATTGCAATGACTTCCTGCAGGTCATCGCGGGACTTGGAGGAGACGCGCAGCTCATCGCCCTGGATGTTCGCCTTCACGCCCTTGGGGCCCTCTTCGCGAATCATCTTGGAGATTTTCTTTGCCTGATCCTGTGCGATGCCTTCCTTGATGGAGCACTCGATGCGGGTTTCCTTGCCGGATGCGTAGGGTTTGCCGGAGTCCAGGGACTTCAGGGAGATGCCGCGCTTGACCAGTTTGGACTGGAAAACATCCAGCACTGCCAGTGCGCGCTCTTCGGCGTTTGCCTTGATGAGGATTTTGTCGCCGGAGTAATCGATTTCTGCGCCAACGCCGCGGAAGTCGTAACGCTGGGAGATCTCCTTCTGCGCTTGGTGCAGTGCGTTGGAAACTTCCTGCTTGTCCACCTTGGACACAATGTCGAATGACGATTCGCTAGCCATGGGCTTTCCTTTCGTGAATGAGGTGCTTCTGGCACCGGTTAGTACTAGCCTACCGGGTTGGGGCTCTTGTTCACAGCTAACTAACAGAAATACGGGCCTGTTTTACAGGTGTTACCAACCTAAAAAGAGGACAATAGAGATATGACCATTCATAATCTGTCTGTAACGGACGCACACACGAGCGAGGAAGCTCGCGATCTGCAAACCCTGCTCTTCATTGACTTACATACCTCTCTGGGTGCTGAGCCCGAAGATATTCCTGAGGCTGAGCGCCTCAGCGAGTCTGACCACAACGATATTCACCTTGACCAACATTCGCAAGAATCTAAAGATTCTCCCTTTGAAGGCATTGGTATTACTCTGACTGAGCCTTCGCTGGTGGCACGTTTCCGTGGTGTTCGCCGTGATCTGGAACGTGAGATTGCCGGTGACATGTGTACTGTTGAGCAGGCGCGCCGCTACCTGGAGCACCTGGAGATTGTGCTTCTGCTTGAACAGGATGGCGATATTCCTTCCCGTTCCTTCTAAAACTGCTGTAGGTGGTGGCTTTATTCACGGCTTTATTCATAAGGTGAGAGCACGCGCGCTGCGATAGATGTGTGCGATAGATATGGGTGCGCGGTGAGCGTGTGATGATGCTCTTGCGTGATGAAAAGACGATAAATGCAACCAGATATATAACCTTCGTCACAAAACCCTATGTGAAGTGTACAAGTCTCTAAAACTGCTGTAGAGTAGTCTCTGTTCGCTTGAGCGAGCAACTAGCACTTAGCTAGGCGGCAGGTTACCCGAGCGGCCAAAGGGGGCTGACTGTAAATCAGCTGGCACTGCCTACGGGGGTTCGAATCCCTCACCTGCCACAAATAGCCCGGTTACAAAAGTAACCGGGTTTTTGTGTATCTAAAACTAGTTTCAGGGTGGATCCCGTAGCCGCTTTCTAGCCAAGCCGCTTTCCACTGCGAAGATCTTCTACCATAGTGGTCTTCCACGGTTGAGCCCGTATTTTCTTGGTGCCCACATTGGGGGCTTTCCCCAGGACGCTGTAGGGGATAACCAAGGGGCTTCGCCTGCCGAGTCGGGCGCCTCCATTATTCGGCTATGAGGGCATTCGCCAGAGTATTCGCGGCACGCCCGTAAACCGGCTGAAACAGCCGCGAAAAGTACTTACTATGACCGCAATTTGTCATATCTTTCACAATGTTTGAATCCCAGGGCGAACAATTAGCGATTGGGGTCTTGAGGGTGTAGCTTTATCTCATGGCTACTATTGAAATTACTCAGCAGAACCTGACTGCTACCGTCGAGAGCAACGACATCGTCTTCCTGGACTTCTGGGCAGATTGGTGCGGTCCCTGCAAGCAGTTCTCTCCCGTCTACGAGGCGGCTTCGGAGAAGCACAGTGACATTGTTTTCGGCAAGGTCGACACCGAGGACCAGGGCCAGCTTGCTCAGGCAGCAGGCATCACCTCCATTCCCACCATCATGGGCTTCCGTGGCGGTATCCTGGTTTACCAGCAGGCTGGCGCACTGCGCGAAGACCAGCTGGAGACCGTAATCGGTTCGATCCGCGAGCTCGACATGGACAAGGTCCGTGCAGAGATCGCAGCAGCAGAGGGCTCTGCAGAGAAGAAGTAAGGCTCAACACTACAAAAGAGCTTGAACGGGGTGTACCCGCCGGCACAACCGGCAGGGGCGCCCCGCCCCCTTTTTAACCTCGTGAGGGTGCAGGAGCATTAGCGGTCGCGGTGATCCTCAATGGTCATGCGCGCCCCGTAGCGCTGCTTCGAAAAGCCTGAAGCATGCATGAGCCGCACCAGACGCTGCCGATGCGGGCTAAAGGGCGCCAGCAGAGTGAGCATTCCCGCATCATCGGTGCGCTGACCGGTGAACAGCTCACCGACCGCGTGCGCCAGATGGTAGTCGCCCACGCTGATGGCGTCAGGGTGCCCGCACACCCGTTGCAGGGCCTCGGAAATACTCCACGGGCCCACACCGCGCACAGTGTGCAGGCTTCGCGCCAGTAGCGCGATGTCGCCTTCTGCCGCAATGTTTTTTAGAGATTCTGCGGAACGAGCGTAAGCGTACACAGCGTCGTAGCGGCTTTTATCAACGCCGGCCCGATGCCAATCCCAGGTAGGAATCATCGCCAGGGTCCGGGCGCTTGGGTAGACGCGCATTCCTTCCGGCTGATGCCCCAACCCGGTTAAAGGGGCGGGGGAACCGTACTTTCGCAGAACCCAGCCCAGGGCTCTGAACGCTTCGGTCTGGGTGATGCGCTGCTCCACAATGGCGTTGAGCATCTGCCGGTCCAGCTGCCCCGAGGCGCTGAGGCGGAGCCCCGGATTCTGCCGCCAGGCCTGCTGAACACGGGACGGAAGAGACTCAAAAGAAGACAGCGCGCCGAACTGCTCAGCGGGGTCGTGCAACCCCAGCCAGTACGTCATTTCCTGCGCTAACGCCTGAAGGTCGGCTCGCGCCTGCATCTGCTGATTAGCGGCACTATAAGAAACCCAGATGCGAATACGCATCGGGCGCATCAGCAGGCGATGTAGGGAGGGGAGGGCCTCGGGAAGCTTAGCGGGCTGCCCCAATCGTTCGGCGTACAGCACTGCCGGGAACTCATGAAACGGCGTGCGAGCCGTCAACCAAATCCTTTCGGCACCATCCGCGCGGCTCAGCGCACGATACGAAAGATCCTGGGCACCGCGGCGTAGCGACCCCAACGTCTGCACCAACTGCACCGGAACATGCGGCTCAATCACAACCTCGCACACCTCCGGGCTCAGAACGCCCGGAAGAGACGAAACAGCGGGGGAGAGAGTACGAATCTGAATGCGTGGTTCGTAAAGAGCATCCGCAAGCGCCGGTGCATAGGGTACACCAGCTGCCGCCAAAGGATGCCGGGTGTGCCGTGCATCCGCTTCGGAGCGGCCATGCGGAGAAACAGGAGGAATCGTACTCACCCCACCAGTCTATTCCCTCATTGACGATGCCCAACCAATATACGCCCCTCAGCTAAAGTGACAGAAATACCCGGCAGAGCAGTCACACCGCTAATGCGATACCCTAAAAGATAGAGCAGAAATGAACGCAAACACCGCCACCGGCACTATATAGGCTATGCGTTCTGCCCGTTCACAAGGGCGCCTACAGCCCGGACATGCACCCCGAGAGAAGGACGCCTATGGCAGCGGAAGCACAAGAAGCATCCTCGAATACTGACGCACCTGAACAGAAGAACAGTACCGCCACCAGCGCGGGCCGTACTCAGCGCGCCAAGAAACAGTCGCGTCAGTCCCTTACCGAGCGCGTCAAGAGCATCCGCCCCCTAGAACTACTACCCGGTCTGTTGCTATCCGCCGCCGTTATGGCGTTGTACACCTACTATTCGCTGCAACAGATGAAGCACTGGATTACCCCCTCTTGGGATCTAGCGATTTTTACCCAGATGGCACAGGCGTACTCGCACTTCTCTGTACCCATCGTGCCTATTAAGGGGCCCAATTTTAACCTCTGGGGTGATCACTTCCACCCGATTCTGGTACTCCTGGGACCTGTCTATGCGTTGTTCCCCTCACCGACCACGCTACTGGTGGTGCAGAACGCCCTGGTTGCCTTCGCAAGCTTTGCCATTGTGCGCTTCACTCAGCGTGCCTTCGCGCTCGCCCAGAAAACTGAAGATACGCAGAAAACTGAAGATGCGCAGAAGAGCGAACCGACGCAGAACGTTCAATCCGCAAAACTTCAGGGCGTTATCCCGACCATCACCGGTCTGCTACTCGGCGCCGGATTCGCCCTCAGCTTTGGCGTTCAGCAAGCTATCGCCGCCCAATTCCACGAAGTAGCCTTCGCCGTGCCGCTGCTCGCCATGAGCCTCGGTTACCTGGTGCTCGCCTCTCGCGTGAGCGGCACCGAACGCGCACGCTACCTCGCCTATGCTTGCTGGTGGGCTCTACCCATTGCCTTCGTCAAAGAAGATATGGGCATTACTGTCGCAGCCATCGGCCTCATTATCTTTATCCGCACCGGCTGGCTGAGCACCGCCGTAGACATTCTGATGCCGCGCCTCTCTGTGGGCACCCCGGCCCCGATGCGAATCCGCGTGCATCAGCTCTACTCCTCCTGGGCTCGCACCCCCGCCGTCGCCGAATCGACCATGGTCATGATTTGGGGCGTATTCTGGTCGGCCGTTGCCATCTACGTGATTCTGCCCTACTTCAACAGTGGGGGACACTTCGACTATGCAGACAAGGTGAACTTCTCTGCGGCTCTGGGCGACCCCTTCGGTTCGGCACTGCAGATGCTCAGCAACAACACCAAGCTGGCAACCCTCAGCCTGCTACTCATTACCGGGGCAGTCCTCTGGGTGATTTCTCCGCTCGCGGCAATAGTTCTACCGACCCTTGCGTGGCGTCTGCTCTCCACCATGGAGTCCTACTGGGCAAGCACCTGGCACTACTCGCTCGTGCTCATGCCCATCGTCTTCCTCGCCCTGCTTGACGCCGTCATGCGGATACGCTACGGCGTGGTTCCCGCAGTGGTTCCGATACGCTCGGCTACGCGCGCAATCGATAGCGCCTCCGCACAGAAACCTCAGACCAACACCCAGCCCAGCCGCCTCACCGCCACGGTACGCCGCATGCCCGTGTGGGCTCTACCCGCCGTGGCGCTCTTCCTTGCTGCATCCCCGATTTTTATGCCCGGCTCCCAGCAGCCCCTCGCATCCCTGGGTAATGTGCAGTTCACCGCCTCCGCGCTGACTAGGACTGACCAGATGAAGCAGGACGCCGTCCAGAAGGTACCCGAAGGGGTATCGGTCGCATCTGACCTGTCGATTCTGACTCAGCTGATTCCTGGTCGTACCGTCTACTGGATTGGACATGATGGTGAGCCTGCCCCCGACTACGTGGTCATCGACCGCATGAGCAACTCCTGGGGTGGCAACCCGCCGACCAACGCCGCACAGTATGCGGCTGACCGCTACCGCCACTCCTACGCGAAGTACGCGACCGTTGGCACGATTGATATTGTGCGGCGCGTAGATTAATCCGAGGACTACATAGGCATGATGCGTGCCTGAAAAAGCGCCCGCCCTCCGGCTGTGAGGGTGGGTGCTCGCCGTTAAGAGATGAGGTTTTAAGCACCTTTTGAGGTCAGATAGGTGCCGCTACGGTACACTAGGTAGAACACGGGAACCCCCGATGAAGGTCTTGTGCGCACCCAGCACCCAAGGTGGTGCTGGAATTGTAGGTGCGCCGTACTCACCATCACCGATTGATACGCCCCATAAACTTGCGGTTTACACCGTACACGCGGGCTTCTCTTAACGATCTCTGGTCCAGCGTCTTTGCTACGTCTGCTGTAACAGACACACCACCGCCGTAGAGCGAGAAGGCGAACCACCAGGAATACGTGATATTACATGTGAGCATTACCCACCCTGTACACCCCTGTATCACAGGGACTACTGTGCGCCGAGCGTAGAGTATGAGTAGACGTGCGGATAATGTGCAGAGAAATTCAAGACCACCCCCAGCAAAAGCCGCTACCCGTAGCATCCGCAGAATACCTCTGCAGAATGTGCCGGTAACGGAGGCTCCCTGGACGTTCTACTCCCCAGGGGATGATGTGTGGCTGGGCCGTGAAGGGGACACCCGGTAAGCGCCGAAAAGCGTGCGCTTCCACCCCTACCGTATAGAGGAAAAATTGACTGAGAATACTGCTACCCCGGCCGAACTGAATGCCGAGGCAGAGGCCGTTGTGACCACCGAGAATACCCTTGAGAGCACTGCTGTAGAAGCAGAAGAAACCACCGTAGAAACTACTGCAGAAGCACCCGCCGCAGAAGAAACCGCCGAAAAGGCTGAAGAAGAAGGCGTACGCTTCACCGACCTGGGCCTGGATGGCCGCGTCCTGGCTGCCCTGGAAGAGGTTGGCTACGAGAAGCCGTCCCCCATCCAGGAACAGACTATCCCCCTGCTGCTTGAGAGCCACGACGTGGTTGGTCTGGCACAGACTGGTACCGGTAAGACCGCAGCATTCGCGTTGCCGGCACTGTCCCGCATGGCTGAACTCGCCGACATCAACGGCGTCTCCCGCGACACCCAGGTTCTGGTTCTGGCACCCACCCGTGAGCTGGCTCTGCAGGTTGCAGAAGCCTTCTCCTCCTACGCAACCCACATGGCGGACTTCACCGTTCTGCCTATCTACGGTGGCTCCCCCTATGGCCCGCAGCTGGCCGGTCTGCGCCGCGGCGCACAGGTCGTTGTCGGTACCCCTGGCCGCGTGATTGACCACCTGGAAAAGGGCTCCCTGGACCTGTCCAACCTGCAGTACCTGGTGCTGGATGAGGCAGACGAAATGCTGCGCATGGGCTTCGCCGAAGACGTGGAAAAGATCCTCGAAGGCACCCCCGACACCAAGCAGGTTGCACTCTTCTCCGCAACCATGCCCAACTCGATCCGCAAGATCGCTCAGCAGTACCTGAATGATCCCACTGAGATTCGTGTCAAAGCTAAGACCACCACTAGCGCAAATATTACTCAGCGCTACATGCAGGTCATGCACTCCCACAAGCTGGATGCAATGACCCGCGTGCTCGAGGTCGAAAACTACGACGGCATTATCGTCTTCGTGCGCACCAAGAAGGAAACCGAGGAAGTTGCCGACAAGCTGAAGGCACGTGGTTTCGCGGCAGCAGCGATTAACGGTGACATCCCCCAGCAGCTGCGTGAGCGCACCGTTGACGCCCTGCGTGACGGCCGCATCGACATCCTCGTTGCAACCGATGTAGCGGCACGCGGTCTGGATGTTGAACGCATCTCCCTGGTCGTCAACTACGACATCCCCCACGACACCGAGTCCTACGTGCACCGTATCGGTCGTACCGGCCGTGCAGGTCGCGAGGGTGCAGCAATCCTCTTTGTCACCCCGCGTGAGAAGTACATGCTGCGTCAGATCGAGAAGGCAACCCGCCAGAAGGTCGAGCCGATGCATATGCCCACCGCAGAGGCAGTGAATGAGACCCGTAAGCAGCGCTTCGCTCAGCAGATTACCGAGACCATCGAGTCTGAGGACCTGAGCTTCTTCCGCCAGATTATCGAGGACTATGAGAACGAGCACGACACCACCGCTGAGGACATTGCAGCCGCACTGGCTATTATCGCTCAGCAGGGTCGCCCCTTCTTCCTGGATGAGGAGGAAGATATTGCCCGTAACTCTCGCCCCTTCTCTGACGATGATTCGGACCGCGGCGGACGTAAGGCAAAGCGCGCGCACAACGACGAGGGTATGGTCAACTACAAACTGAACGTTGGCCGTTCCTCCCGCGTGACCGCAGGTGCTATTGTGGGTGCGCTGGCTAACGAGGGTGGCATTAAGGGCTCCCAGATTGGCTCCATCGACATTCGCCAGCACTTCACCATTGTTGGCCTGCCCGAGGACCTGCCCCGCGACTTCTTCGATCGCCTGCGCGACACCAAGATTGCTGGCGAGTTCATCAACATCCGCAAGGACAACGGTCCCAGGGGTGGCGGCCGCAGCTTCGGTGGTGGTCGTCGTGAGGGCGGTTTCCGCGACTTTGATCGTCGTGAGGGTGGCCGTCGTGAAGGTGGCTACCGCGGTAACCGTGACGGTGGCCGTGACTTCGGTGGCAAGCGCAATGACCGTGACTTCGGTGATCGCGACTTCGGTGGCCGTGATAACCGCCGCGATGGCGGCTACCGCGGTAACCGTGATGGTGGCCGTAACTTTGGCGGCCGCGGCAAGCGCTACTAAGATTTCGGCTAAGCTTGAACCTGCGGTATGAGGGCTTGCTGAGGCTATCGGTTAGTAGCCTTGTCATCCGCATATGATTCAAGACCGGCAGGGGAGTGATGAGCTCTCCTGCCGGTCTTTATGTATTTGTGTGTTGATGTGTTTCCAGCAGCTGTTGCGGTGGCATCTGGTCAATGCTGGGCTCCTGGTCTTCACTGGGCTCTCATGCGGCAATGCGGAGAACAATCAAGCATAAAATGTGGCGTATGCCATATCTTTTCCGCTTGCGAGCATTCGTGAAGACCTGTATAGTTTTACCTGTTGCCCCGATAGCTCAGTGGTAGAGCGCCATCTTGGTAAGATGGAGGTCCCGGGATCGATTCCCGGTCGGGGCTCTCTCATTAATTCATGCGAGAGCACGTATTAATGATGTGGCGGTGTAGCTCAGCTGGTTAGAGCGCACGACTCATAATCGTGAGGTCGACGGATCGAGCCCGTCCACCGCTACGCCCCGATAGCTCAGTGGTAGAGCGCCATCTTGGTAAGATGGAGGTCCCGGGATCGATTCCCGGTCGGGGCTCAGATAAGCCTGTCTCTTCGGAGGCAGGCTTTTTTGTTTACCTATTTTATTTACCCAAAGCCCAGTCTGCAGGCGCTTAGCGAACGGCTCGATGCCGGGTAAAGCAAAGCCCCCGAGAAAAAATCGGGGGCTTCATCTTTATGCTCTAATCTAAGCGTTAGGAGGTGCGGCGCACAACCGGCAGCTGGGACAGTAGCTCGTAGGAGCGCAGACGGTCCTCGTGCTCCCATGCCTCGGTCATGACGATAAGCTCGTCAGCGCCTGTGCGCGCCACCAGGTCCTCAATACGAGCCTGCGCGGTGGTGGGGGAACCTACGATTGCCTCGGCGGTCATACGTTCAATGTGCATCTTCTCAGAGTCGGTCCAGATGGCGTCCATATCTTTCACGGGAGGTGCAAAAGACAGATTGCCTCGCACCACACCCAGGAAATGCTGCTGCTGGGTCGTGTACAGGTAGCGTGCTTGCTCATCGGTATCGGCGAGCATCGCGGTTGCACCCACCATGACGTAGGGCTGTTCCAGGTGCTCCGAGGGCTTGAAGTTCGCACGGTAGGTGTCCACCGCCTCCTGTAGCATCGCGGGTGCAAAATGCGAAGCGAACGCGTAGGGTAGACCCAGCTGCGCGGCAAGCTGCGCACCGAACAGGGAAGAACCCAGAATGTACAGGGGCACATTCGAGCCCTGACCAGGAATGGCGTGCACACGGTGCATGGGGGAGGGCTCACCCAGGAAACGCTGCAGCTGCTGTACTTCGGAGGGGAAGCTCATGGCGGCAGAATCGTCGCGGCGCAGAGCGGCGGCGGTCATCGGGTCAGTGCCGGGCGCACGGCCCACACCCAGATCAATACGACCGGGGTGGAACGCGTTGAGGGTACCGAACTGTTCAGCCACCACGTAGGGTGCATGGTTGGGAAGCATAATGCCGCCCGAACCC
Organism: Rothia sp. 110740021-2; assembly: GCF_054263775.1. Classification (NCBI taxonomy): domain Bacteria; kingdom Bacillati; phylum Actinomycetota; class Actinomycetes; order Micrococcales; family Micrococcaceae; genus Rothia; species Rothia sp. 110740021-2. The sequence continues at coordinate 411,997 of NZ_JBSZFE010000001.1, forward strand.
ACGCGAATACGCTCGGTTGCGGCGGCAATCTCCGCCATGACCACGACGGTTGCAGAGGACAGCAGGGAGCCGGCATTGTGGTGCTCGGCGACCCAGAAACGCTCGTAGCCGTAGGATTCAGCCGCGCGGGCGGCATCGATGGTATTGAGCATGGTCTGGTGCTGACGCTGATCGGGGCGGTGCGGCATCAGGTCAAGCACCGAAATTTTTATGTTGGAAGACATAATTTTTCCTTCTTGATTGATTGCGGGTACCCGTTCAGCATACGCTTGCTCAGGCTGTAGGGGTAGGGGTGTGCCGGGCGCCTTCGCTAGTAGGTAAAAATGCGACGAAATACTGCACGCCTACATTCTGGCTGCCTGCATACCGGTTATCTGCACAGTGGTCTGTCCACTCTGTGCATTTGAGCTGAACACTGTGCATAAGAACGGTAGACTGAAACCATGAGCATTAACCCTGAGATTGTAGGCAGGGTCTACCCGTCCGAGAACACCTACGTTGTCGGCCGTGAAAAGATCCGCGAATTTGCCCGAGCAGTTCACGCAGAAAACCCCCTCCACCACGACGTTGAGGCAGCCCGCGCGGCAGGGTACGCAGATGTGATTGCCCCGCCGACCTTCGCCATTATCCTGGCGCAGGCAGCTGACGCGGCACTCATCAACGATGATTCCGCCGGTATTGATTTCTCTCGCGTGGTGCACGCCGACCAGCGCTTCACCCACCACCGCCCCATCGTTGCCGGTGATGAGCTGCGCACCGAAGTTCACGTGGACTCCGTACGCGTCATGGGTGCTGGCGCAATGCTGACCACCCGCGAAGAAATCGTTGACGCGCAGGGCGAGCCGGTCACCACCTGCATCTCTTCCCTGCTGGTTCGTGCTGAGGAGGAAAACTAATGGTGCGTTTTGAAGATCTTGAAAAGAGCCAGGACATCGGTTCGCGTACCGTGGAGATCTCCCGCGCTTCGCTGGTGCGTTATGCTGGCGCATCCGGTGACTTCAACCCGATTCACTGGAACGAGCGTTTCGCTCAGTCTGTGGGACTGTCCGGCGTGATTGCTCACGGCATGCTGACCATGGGTACCGCAGTGCAGCTCGTGAGTGACTGGGTGGGTGATCCCGGCGCGATTGTGGACTACCAGACTCGATTCACCAAGCCCGTTCCCGTGGCGGATGCACCTGGCGGTGAAAACCCCGACACCCCCACGAACGCCCTGACCATCAGCGGTAAGGTGGGTGCCCTGAATGAGGAAGAGTGTACCGCCCGCATTGACCTGACAGTCACCGCTCGTGATGAGGAAGGCAAGGAGCAGAAGGTTCTGATGAAGAGCCAGGCTGTGGTTCGTCTCTCGGCATAGAGTTTCTGCGCTTGCAGATAGCCGTGTGAAAGCAACCCTGTAAAAGCAACAGTGTGAAAGCCCCTGCGCTACCCCGATGCGGTAGTGCCGGGGCTTTTGTGCGTTCGGCTGCGCACTCGCCGGCGGGTGGTAGCACTTCTTTTTTGTGGGAGGCGCGCCGGAAAATGAAGATAAAATCATCATAAGGTTTTCGTGACTTTAACGTGTGGTGGGTGCTGACCCCGCACAACGGCCGGTATTCTTAAGTTATGACTGAAAAGCTGTTGAGCGAACTGACCACCGCCCAGGTAGGTGGCCCCGCCAAGACCTACGTCCGCGCCACCTCCGAAGCAGAAATTATCGAAGCAGTCTCCGCTGCAGATGCCGCAGGCGAACCCGTCCTCATCGTGGGTGGCGGCTCCAACCTGCTGGTTTCCGACGAAGGCTTCAACGGAACCGTCGTGCACATCGCCTCAGAAGGCGTAGAGGTGCTGCCCATCCCCGCATGCGGCGGCGCGAACGTGCGCGTGCAGGCGGGCACCATCTGGGACGACTTCGTGAAGCTCAGCATCGATAATGAATGGGTTGGCCCTGCGGCTCTCTCCGGCATCCCCGGCACCGTGGGTGCAACCCCCGTGCAGAACGTCGGTGCATACGGCGTTGAGGTGGGCGAGTTCATTGCCTCCGTACGTACCTGGGACCGCGAAAAGAATACTCAGAAGACCTTCGCGAGCGCAGATTTGCGCTTCGGCTACCGCGACTCGGTACTCAAGCGCGCAACCGTCAATGGCTCGCCCCGCTACGTGGTGCTGACCGTTGATTTCCAGTTCACCCTCGGTAGCCTGTCCTCCCCGATTCGTTACGCTGAGCTGGCGAGGAGCCTGGGCGTTGAGCCTGGTCAGCGTGCCGAATCCGCTCTGGTGCGCCAGAAGGTGCTGGAGCTGCGCGGCTCCAAGGGCATGGTGCTCAACCCCGAGGACCGTGACACCTTCTCCACCGGTTCCTTCTTCACCAACCCGATCGTTCCGCGCTCTACCCTGGAGTCCCTGCCTGAGGGTGCCCCGAACTTCCCGGTGGTCGTGAAGACTTCCCCGTTCACCGCGGGTGTTGAGGACCCCGATCACGTGAAGCTCTCGGCCGCTTGGCTGATTCAGCACGCAGGCTTCGATAAGGGTTTCGGCCTGGAGGGTGAGTCTCGTGAGATTGCTCAGGGTCGCGCAAGCCTGTCGACCAAGCACACCCTTGCGATTACGAACCGCGGCGGCGCATCCGCTGAGGATATCTTCGCTATTGCCCGTGCTGTGCGCGACGGCGTGCGTGAACGTTTTGGTGTGACCCTGGTTCCTGAGCCTGTCGTGGTCAATGGCGAAATCTAAACGCTTAACTTCTCGCCTCTCATGGCGCGAGGACACATAGAATAAACGCTTCGGGCGGTCTCTTTATTGGAGACCGCCCGAAGCGTAGTATTGACCGCTGAGCTAATGGCGAGGGGAAGAGATACGCACCTGCCCCGGCAGGTAGGGCCTGCGCTTGGGCGCTGTGCGCGTTGCCGCCAGGGGTGCGGCAGGAAGGTGCTCCATCAGCACCTGAACCGCGAGGGGAAGCTTCTGTGGTGGGCTGGGGGCGTGGAAAATCGGCTTATGGCGCGTGGGGCGGTACGGGTAGTATTCCGCGTCCTCGCTGTGGGACCAGACAAGGTTGCCGAACTCGCCGGGAACGGGAGAGAGTACGTTGGCGTAGTAGGCGCGCGTCTGCAGGTCGGTACGCTCGGAGGTGCCGGTATATACGCCGCTGGGTACACGGTCCTGCTCAATGACGAGGGCGCGGACTATGCCGCCTACGGTGCTCACCGCGTTGACGTGCAGAGCGAGGAATTCCCCGTCCTTGTGGTTGATGTGTACTTCTCCGTCTGCGAGGATTCGGGTGCCCATCATGATGCTGCTGGCGATTCCTTCGCAGAGGGCGTGGATGAGCGTCATGCGTGCCGGGTAGAGGTCGGCGATATCCCAGCCGATGAGTGCAGGCACAGCGGAATTGCCTGCGTATTCCCCGCAGGATTCATAGGAGGCGACGTCCACGTAACCGCGGGCGATGGGTTCACGCTCATAGGGTCGGCCGTCGCGCTGCTCCCAGAAGCTGAGGGTGGTTACAGTAAAAATTGCTTGGCCATCGCGCACGGCAACGCTGAGTATGAAGTCCTGCGGGTAGCCATTCTTGGTGCGGGGGCGTAGAGGAATTGCTCGGGTGTATTCGTTGAATTCCTCGGGCCAATCCAAGTAGTAGCTCATGGTTGCCCCATCGTTGCGGTACACAGTGAGTTCGCCGGGTAGCAGTATGGCTTCAGGCACGCCTGCGGCACGTTCTGCAGCGTAGTGCTCGCTCACAGGCCAGGGGCTGAACTCTGTGCGGTAGGGGTTTGAGAGGAAGGAATCGAGCATAGAACGTATCCTCTCATAGTTTAAGGTTGTGGTGCACGGTTAGAGGGGCTTAAATGACAAATGAGCTGTCCCCTTCTGATTGCTAGGAAAGAGCGTTCAGGAGGGACAGCTCATCGTGTAGGGGGGCAGCTCGTTAGAGGGATTTGCCGCGGCGTTCAGGGAGGAAGAACACGGTGGTCGCCGCTACCAGGAACGCGGTGGAGAAGAGCGTGAAGAGTAGCGGAGTTCCACCGAACGCGACCAGCGGCGGCACAATGAGCGGTGCCGTGATGGAAGCGATACGGCCAATACCGGCGGCGGCACCGGTGCCGGTTCCGCGCAGGTGGGTCGGGAAGATTTCCGGGCTCAGGGCGTAGAGAGCACCCCATGCACCCAGGTTGAAGAAGGAGAGCATGCATCCGGCGAGGATAATGAATACCTCGGTGTGCGCCATGCCGTAACCAGCCGCCGCCAGTGCGGAGCCAAGCAGGAAGGTCGCCAGAGTTGCGCGTCGACCCCACTTTTCGATGAGATAGGCGGCGACCGCGTAGCCGGGTAGCTGGGCGAGGGTCATGATGAGCGTGAACGCGAAGGACTTCACGAGGCTGAATCCCTGGGCGTTCAGCAGCGCCGGAATCCAGATGAAGGCACCGTAGTAGGAGAGGTTGATACAGAACCAGATGACGCACAGGGCGATGGTCTTGCGGCGCTGACCGGTAGCCCAGATGGAGTGAATCTTCGCAGATTCTGCATTGTCGGCGCTTTCTACCGCGCCGTGTACGGAAGCATCTTCGGTCTGCTTCTTGCCGGTTCGGGAGAAGAGCGCGGGGGACGCCTCGAAACGTTCAACGATTTGGCGTGCCTGGTCGTGCTTGCCGACTGACTCCAGGAAGCGCACTGATTCGGGAGTGCCCATGCGGACTACCAGCGAGTAGATGGCTGGAATCAGACCGATGGCAAGCGCCCAGCGCCAGCCGTTCGCTTGCGGAACGATGAAGGTGCCGATGAGAGCGGCGAGAATCCAACCGAGAGCCCAGAAAGCCTCCAGAGCAACCACGACGCGGCCACGAATAGCGCGCGGCGAGAACTCAGAAATCAGGGTGGATGCCACGGGAAGTTCCGCTCCCAGACCTAGACCGACCAAGAAACGGAAGACGAGCAGCACGCCCAGGGAGGTTGCTAGGGCGGAGGCGCCGGTCGCCAGACCGTACACCAGCAGGGTGAGGGCGAAGATGTAGCGGCGGCCGAGCTTATCGGCGAGTAGACCGCCGAAGGTCGCACCGAGCGCCATGCCGACGAATCCGATGGATCCGAGCCAGGAGGCTTCGGTGGGACTGAGTTGCCACTCCTTGATGAGTGCCGCCATGACGAAGGAGATGAGGCCGACGTCCATGGCATCCAGCGCCCAGCCGAGACCCGAGATACCCAGGAGCTTGCCGTGGGCGCGGGTGAAGGGCAGGTTTTCGAGGCGTTCGTTGAGAGTCGGGGCGACGTTGCGTTCAGTGGCGGGCGCAGAGGTACCAGCGGGTGCAACAGCGTTGGTGCGGGGTGAGTCCGTTGATACGGGACGTGAGGAGGACACGGTATTGGGTCGCTTCCATAGTGTTTAGGCGTAGTGCCGGGTGAATTGTTCCCTTACAGTATATAAAGGTATTTTCGACTTGAACGCCGCTAAATGAAAAAACTTTGAAGATGACGAAAAATCTCATACATGACGAAATCTTTCACAGCCGCTATACAGCAGTGAATGCTATTCTCTAACCACCGCCGCCTGGTGAAAGCCACCTACGGCATGTTTGGAAGGACCACTCCTGAAAACCATTGAAGATGAAGTCAAGGAAAGCGAAACCAGCCGCTTTCACCGCTGGCTTGAAGCCCGCAAGGAGCGCATGCACGCGCATCCGGTCATGCGTCATCTCTACAAGCCACTCGTCATCGGCATAGGCACCTTCTGCTTTATCACCGGGCTGATTATGCTCGTCACCCCCGGCCCCGGCTGGCTGTTCATCTTTATCGGCCTGGGCATTTGGGGTACTGAATTCACCTGGGCACACCGCGCCAATATTTTCATGAAGCACGTGGTGCTCACCGCCTGGTACCGCTACCGCGCCTGGCGACAGCAGCGTAAGGAACGCAAAGCCGTACGTCAGGCAGAACGTAAGGCGGCCGCCACAAACCAGCGCTAACCTACTCACGCTAACCAGGCCCGCACTAACCCGGTCCGCGCAAGCTATACGCAGACACACAAAGCCCTCGCACCCATCCGATAAGAGAATGAGAGCGAGGGCTTTTCTATAGCTTGTCAGCGAGCTTTAGAGCTTGCCAATAGCAATCTGCAGCATACGGCGAATCGGCTCAGCAGCACCCCAGAGCAGCTGGTCACCCACGGTAAATGCGCTAATGTACTCGGGGCCCATAGCGAGCTTACGCACGCGACCAACCGGAATCTCCAGAGCACCCGAAGCTGCCACGGGGGTCAACTGCTCCATAGAAGCCTCACGCTCATTCGGCACGAAGCGGACCCAGGGGTTATCCTCAGCGATAATACGCTCAATCTCCTCCAGCGGTAGGTCCTTCTTGAGTTTGATGGTCAGCGCCTGAGAGTGCGAGCGCATCGCAGCGATCCGGACACACAGGCCGTCCATAGTGATCTTGTTATCGTCGGAACGGCCCAGAATCTTGTTGGTCTCGACCTCAGCCTTCCACTCTTCACGAGACTGGCCGTTACCCAAATCCGAGTCAATCCAAGGAATCAGGGAGCCGGAGAGCGGCACACCGAACTGGGTAGAATCCAGCTCACCGGAGCGCTGTTTCGCAAGAATCTTGCGGTCGATGTCCAGGATTGCGGATGCGGGGTCGTTCAGCTCCTTAGAGACCTCGTTGCCCAGGTCGCGGAACTGCGCGAGCACCTCGCGCATGTGGCGGGCGCCGCCGCCGGAAGCAGCCTGGTAGGTCATGGAGGTAGCCCACTCGACCAGGTCGTTCTTGAAGAGGCCGCCCAGACCCATCAGCAGGCAGGAGACGGTGCAGTTGCCGCCGACGAAGTCCTTCACGCCGGATGCCAGGCCGCGGTCGATGACCTCGCGGTTGATGGGGTCCAGCACGATGATGGAGTCATCGTTCATGCGCAGGGTAGAAGCGGCGTCAATCCACAGGCCGTCCCAGCCAGCCGCACGCAGCTTCGGGTGCACAGCCTCGGTGTAGCCGCCGCCCTGAGCGGTCACAATAATCGAGTGCTTACGCAGCTCATCAATGTCGTATGCGTCCTTCAGCTCGGACGGCTCAATCACACCGTCGAAGGTGGGCGCTGCGCCACCAACATTAGAGGTAGTGAAGAAGACGGGGGTAATGCCCTCGAAGTCGCCTTCCTCAACCATGCGCTTCATGAGGACGGAGCCCACCATGCCGCGCCAGCCAACAAAACCTACAGAGTCACCGGGATTAAAGTTCATGCTTCCCAGTGTACTCGCAGGCTGGTGAGTGGGGACTAACACCGTACAAAAAATCTGATATTCGGAACGGCCCGGTACGTATGCGAGAGCTACAGACGCTCGAGCCGCTGGAACGAGAAGTACATGGGGTTCTTTGTGCCCGCCTCATCGAGCAGGTAGCCCTTCTCGCTGTTCTCCCAGGCACTCTCGGAGGTGACCTGCCAGCACCCGTTCGGGGAGCCGCCTTCGCAGTTACCATGAGAATCTGCAAGCTGTAGTTCGGGCGCTCGCGTATCGCCGGTAATCTCGTTGCCTTCCTGGCAGTAGAAGAGGGTACGCTCCACCGTCTCCACCCGACCGAAGGCGGGCAGATCGGCGCGGGAGAGCGCCTCCGCGTAGACGGAGCCGCCACCAATAATCCAAGCATCAACTGCGGCGGTATCTGCTGAGGTATCTTCGACCGCCGTGCCCGCGGCGTCACGAGCCGCGTATAGCGCCGCATTCAGCGAAGGCACCCACAGCGCACCATCGCGTTCTTTAGCCTCGGTGACCGAACGGCTAATCACAATATTTGTACGGCCCGGCAGGGGACGGAAACGCGGCGGGAACGACTCCCAGGTGCGGCGACCCATGATCACCGGAGCACCCAGTGTCACCTTCTTGAAATGCGCCAAATCCTCCGGCGCGTACCAGGGCATATCCCCGTTACGACCAATGATGCCGGCATCAGTTTGAGCCCAAATAGCGCCCAGACGGTACATCATGCCTCCTTACAATCTGTAGTTAGACCGCAATCGGGGCGGCAATACCGGGGTGGTGCTTGTAATCCACCAGCTCAAAGTCTTCATACTCGTAATCGAAAATAGAAGGTTTCTTGGTCTTAATAACTAGCTTCGGGTAAGGGTACGGCTCACGCGGCGGGTAGGGGTTACCTTCCGGGTCGGTGCCGTAGCCCAGCTGCTTCTTCACCTGCTCAAGGTGGTTTGAATAGATGTGGCAGTCACCGCCGGTCCACACGAACTCGCCGGGCTCCATACCCACCTCCTGCGCAATCAGGTAGGTCAGCAGAGCGTACGAGGCGATGTTGAAGGGCACGCCCAGGAACATGTCCGCGCTGCGCTGGTACAGCTGGCAGGACAGCTCCTTCACACCGTCCTGGCGCTCGTGTACATAGAACTGGAAGAGCGCGTGGCAGGGCGGAAGCGCCATGTTGTCCACCTCAGCGGGGTTCCACGCTGAAACAATATGACGACGCGAGCTCGGGTTATTCTTCAACGAATCGATAACCTTCGCAATCTGGTCAATCGTGCCACCATCGGGGGTTGGCCACGAACGCCACTGCACACCGTAGACCGGGCCCAAATCGCCGTTCTCATCAGCCCACTCATCCCAAATGGTCACGCCGCGCTCCTGCAACCAGCGCACATTCGAGGAACCACGCAAGAACCACAGCAACTCAATGGCAACTGACTTAAAATGCACACGTTTGGTGGTAATCAGCGGGAACGACTCACGCAAATCAAAACGCATCTGACGACCAAACACGCCGAAGGTGCCGGTGCCGGTACGGTCGGAACGCTGCGCGTCCGCCGCGATAGCGTCCTTGTTCTCCTCGAGGATTTCGCGCAGAAGATCTTCGTAAGGGGTGGGGATTGCATGAGTCATAAGAAAAACCTTGAATCCTGTTAGTAAGCGTCAGAAGCGGCACAATCAGCCGCCCCTCTATTGTAAAACCCTCGAATGGGCGCAGGTAGAGCAAACGCGCTGAGCATAAAGCCCAGCGCGCTCGCCGTTAGAAGATAAAAGTATATGGATGCTAGTCCAGAGCCGCGCGTACTCGCTCCACCGAGACAATACGCGGGGCATCGCCCTCAGTCACCTGCAGTACCAGGGTATCGCCGGGTTCCAGGTACGGGTCCTCGGTCGGAAGAACCTCCGCGGAACCCTCAAACAGGTACTCACGCAGCACATCCATCACCTGGGGTAGTACCGGGCGGTGAGTGCACAGTAGCGAGGAAGAATCCTTATCGAATAGCGACGCCACGGTACGGGCAACGCGCGCCGGGTGACGCTGAGCGCCAGCCTCTGACAGGGACTTCTTCTCCTTCACCGAAACACCGTAATCCACCGAGTACGGGGTCACGGTCTGCACGCAGCGCAACCACGGAGAAGAAATAATACGGCTCGGAGACCACGCCGCAAAGAGACGGCTAGAAGCCAGCGCCTGACGCTTGCCGGTCGCCGCGAGCGGACGGTCATCCTCAGCAGCAGCCCAGTTCGAACGCGGCTTGGCCTTCGCATGGCGGGCAATCAGAATCGGGTGGGTACGCAGCGCATCCGCCTCAGCCAGGGCTTCCAGAGACTCCAGAGGTGCCAGATCATCCTGGTTGGTCAGCAGAGCGCGAGCCACGTCGGTGGTTACCCAGCGCAACTCATCCACTTCACCCTCATCAGCCAGGGCACGGGCACCATCGGGCAGTTCAGCAGCCCAATAGAAAACATCCTTCGGACGGCCACCCACCGGATAAGCGGTTACCGCCAGGGGCACGCCCAGAATAACCTGCAGGCCGACCTCTTCGCGAATCTCGCGAATAGCGGTCTCTGCCAGGGACTCGCCCGGATCCTGCTTGCCCTTAGGCCAGGACCAGTCATCGTAGCGGGGACGGTGAATAATTAGAACCTCAAGCGCACCATTGCGCATGCGCCAAATCAGAGCGCCAGAAGCAACAATATCCGCAGTGTTCGCGGGGGTGCGGTCAATGCTGTTGACCGCATCAAAACGTCGTGCGGAGTAGTAGATGGAGGGGGAATTCAGCGGTGCCATATCTCTCTCTGATCCTCTTCGCTAGGCTGCGCACAATGCCAGCGGGCACCATGCTCCACGTCTAATTGTAGGGGAGAGAAGCGTCAAGTTGTAATCTCAACGTAACCTGTTGTTTACTTTTGCGCTAAGTGCACTAGTCCACCCCAAGATTTTGCACGGCACACGGCAAACCCCGCCTGCTCTACGCTATCAAGTGTGAGAATAGACGGGGCTCACCACCAGAAATTACTGGCAGTCCAGCGGCAAATCCTTAGACCTTATCCACCACGTTCTTACGAGAACGCGAGCTCAGGTAGTAGGATTGCACATCCTGCAGCGGGTTGCCCTGGTCATCGGTATCGTGGCGGGTCCAGTTACCCTCAGAATCCAGGTGCCAAGTACGCGAAGAATCACTCATGTAGATGGTGAACATGTCACGTAGGTACTTCACGTGGCGCGGATCCTTCACCGGTACCAGAGCCTCAATACGGCGGTCCAGGTTGCGGTGCATCATATCGGCAGAGCCAATATAGACAATCGGGTCGCCACCGTTTTCAAACGCAAATACGCGTGAGTGCTCCAAGAAGCGGCCCAGCACCGAACGGACGCGAATATTCTCGCTCAGACCCTTAACGCCCGGGCGCAGCGCGCAAATACCGCGAACCACCACATCCACCGGCACATCGGCCTGCGAAGCACGGTACAGCGAATCGATGACGGCCTCATCCACCATGGAGTTGCACTTAATTTGAATCTTCGCTGGACGGCCCGCCTTGTGGTTCTCAATCTCCTGATCGATGCACTCAATCAGGCCGCTACGCAGAGTACGCGGCGCCACCAGTAGCGACTGGTAGTTGGTCTTCGGCGCGTAACCGGACAGCTGGTTGAACAGGCGGGAAACATCCTCACAGATCTGCTCATTGCATGTAATGAGCCCCAAGTCCTCGTAGAAACGAGCGGTCGATGGGTGGTAGTTACCGGTACCAATATGCGCGTAACGACGCAGGTGGTTACCCTCGCGGCGCACCACCAGCGACAGCTTGCAGTGAGTCTTCAAACCCACGATGCCGTACACCACGTGCACGCCAGCGCGTTCCAGCTTACGAGCCCAGGAGATGTTCGCTTCCTCATCAAAGCGAGCTTTAATCTCCACCAGCGCCACAACCTGCTTGCCAGCCTCGGCTGCCTCAATCAGCGCATCCACGATGGGGGAATCGCCACTGGTGCGGTACAGGGTCTGCTTAATCGCCTGAACACGCGGGTCGGCGGCAGCCTGCGCCAAGAACGCCTGCACACTGGTTGCGAAGGAATCGTACGGGTGGTGCAGCAGCACGTCGTGATCGCGGGCGGCAGCGAAAACGTCCGCAGCCTTCGCAGTCTCGGTGGCGTTGAGCCAGCGGGACGTGTGCGCAATGTGCTTGGGATAGTGCAGAGCCGGACGGTTCGCACGAACAATCGCACTCATGCCCCGCAAATCCAACGGAGCCGGCAGACGGTACACCTCGGACTCGTGGATGTTCAGCTCAGAAATCAGCAAATCCAGGATGGTCGGGTTGATGGTGTCCTCAACCTCCAGGCGGACCGGCGGGCCGAAACGACGGCGCAGAAGCTCCTTCTCCAGAGCCTTCAGCAGGTTCTCGGCGTCGTCCTCTTCTACCTCAAGATCCTCATTACGGGTCACGCGGAAGACGTGGTGCTCTACAACCTCCATGCCCGGGAAGAGGGTATCCAGGTGCTCAGCAATGATGTCTTCGAGCGCAATGTAGCGGCTTTCGCGGCCCGCAGTGTTGGCGGCGCGCGAACCATCCACAGAGACCATACGGTCCAGCTGATCGGGCACCTTCACGCGAGCGAACAGCTCCTTGCCGGTCTGGGGGTTACGCACCAGCACCGCAAGGTTCAGCGACAGACCCGAAATGTACGGGAAGGGGTGTGCCGGGTCAACCGCCAGCGGGGTCAGAATCGGGAAGATATCCTGCATAAACTCCTGGCGTAGACGCTGCTTAGCGTCCGTATCCAGATCGTTCCAACCCACGATACGGATGTTCTGCTCCTCCAGAGCAGGTAGAACCTGATTATGGAATACATCAGCGTGACGAGCCTGCAGCTGGTGAGCGCGTTCAGCAATCTCTTCCATCTGCTCCTCGGGGCTCAGCCCGGCTGCCGAAGGCACCGCCAAGCCAGTGGCGATACGGCGCTTCAAACCGGCCACGCGCACCATGAAGAACTCGTCCAGGTTAGACGCCACAATCGACAGGAAGTTCAGACGCTCCAGCAGAAACAGGTTTGGGTCCTCCGCCAACTCCAACACGCGGGTATTGAAATCTAGCCAGCTGCTCTCACGGTCGAAGAAACGCTCCGGGCCAAACTCCTCTTCTAAGCTGAAATAGGAGCGCTTCTCACCCTTCTCAATGCGGTCACCGCGAGATTCGGCGCGCTCAATCTTTGAAATATCGTGGCCAATGTGAATGACACCGGTCATGGGCGCAGGCTCAGACGGCTTGGGCTTAGGCGCCTTATTCAGGCCATTGGGGGCGGGTACCATACTGTACTTGCCTTTCTGATCGGGGATAAGTCGTAAAGAAGCACGCCAAAGACTGCGTACAGAAACTATGCGGCAGGCTCATCCTGCTGCTCGGGAGCGTACATGCGATCAACCGTCGCCACACCAAAGCCCAAGGAAGTGTAGAGGGCATAGGCGGTGTCATTATCGGCGTCCACGTACAGGTCAATCGCGCGCAGCGGCTCGCCATTCTCATCCTCAGCGCACGCCAGGTACGCCAGCGCACGCAGAGTGAGGGTGCGGCCCAAACCGCATCCCTGAGCTTGCGGGTTCACGCCCACCACGTAAATCTCGCCGGAGGGGGACAGCTTGCCCTGCTCCTGACCGGTCGGAATCTTAGTCCAGGTGAATGCCGCAATGGCGGAGTCATCATCCACCTCGGAGGCGATGAAGAAACCCTCGGGACGAAACCAGGAGGAGCCGGTGCGCTCGCGCAAATCAGCAAGGGTGAGCTTGCCCTGCTCGGGGTGGTGCGCAAACGCTGCAGCGTTCACGCGTAGCCAGGGAAACTCGTCCACACTGGTGAAGGTGCGCATGCGTAGGTTTTCGGGCAGGGTTCGCGCGTCGGAGCGTTCCACAAGGTCTTCACGAGTTTGAGCGTCCAGAGGCAGAACCATCTTGTAAAGCACACGCACCGGCTTGAAGCCGTGCAGGGTCGCAAAGGTGTGGGCGGGGCTTTCAATGCCGGTGTCGGTGGCGGTACCGTGCACCCAGAGACGGTGTCGCGTCGCGTCATTGCCCAGCTGGCGGACAGCATGGTCGAAGAATGCACTGCCGGCGCCTCGTCCGCGATATTCGGGGGCGACAGCTGCCTCAATCACGCCGGTATCTTCGTCATTGGTGGGGGTAAGCGCCACAAAGACGGCTGCGAGGGTGCCCTCGTCCTCTGCGATAAAGAAACGCGGAGGGGTCAGGGTGCTTTCGTGGAGTGCCTTACTCAGCTCAATGCGGGTCTGCTCAGAGAACGCCGAGACGCCGTCATGGCGGGCAACCTTCTGCGCGAAGGAATCGAAGCGTTCTAGTAGCTCTTCGGTGAGCTGCGGTTCTGCGTAGACCGGGGTGCTTGCATCGGGCAGGGTGGAGGAATCGGGTGTCTGGTTGTGTACCATCATCGCCTTCTTTCGTAGCCTTCTGGTTCAACTCTACCGGGGATAGTTGCTCTTTGGAGAGTTTGTTCTCCGTCCTGGGCGAATATGACAAGAACCGGAACATTTACGCATTCTGGTACTCGGTGCAGCACCGGGGCAACTGGCAGAGTGGGTACACCAAATGAGTGGTTGGTGCCGCGAAATTTAGCGGGTGATATTGAAGGAATACCCAACATTACGGACGGTCGAGATCATCTGCTCGTACTCGGTTCCTAGCTTGGAACGCAGACGACGTACATGTACATCCACGGTGCGGGTGCCGCCGTAGTAGGAGTCATAACCCCACACTTCGGAGAGTAGCTGGGCACGGGAGAAGACCCGTCCGGGGTGTAGCGCCATGAATTTGAGCAGTTCAAACTCTTTGAAGGTCAGGTTCAGTGCTGTACCAGAAAGATGCGCGGAGTACGCCTGGGTGTCAATCACGAGGTTGCCTGCGCGTACCACTCGTTCCTGCTGGTTTTCTTCTTCGGTGGTTGCTTCCCTTTTAACGGCAAGACGTAGACGCGCATCCATTTCGGAAGGGGAGGCCTGGTCAGAGACAATATCGTCCACCTGCCAGGAGGCGGCAACAGCAGCCATGCCACCTTCATTTAGGAGCGCGATGAGCGGCAGTTGTACACCTGCGACGCGCAGTAGCTGGGCGCAGCGGTGTGCTTTGACGAGGGCGGTGCGGGCATCGACCATGAACAGGTCGAATGTCTCGGTTTCAAGGGCTGTATGGGCGGTGTCGAGGGAGAAAATGTGTACCTTGTGGCTAAGTAGACTCAGCGAGGGGATCATATCCTGTGCGGCGGTATCACTCAGAAGCGCAATACGGTACACACCCTCTCCTTCCCCGGTAAAATATTAGGCTCTTTCTAGTGTACTCGCCCGCCTATGCTGCAGCTGTGGAAGCGGCAAAGAGCAGGAGCAGGTATCGTATGCCGGACTGGTTACTTATTCGTCTGAGTAGGTTGTTGCCGAGAGCTCTGTCCAGTATGTCTTTAGCACTGATTCTGCGCCCTTTTCAGGGGGAGTCTATGGTAGGTTTAAGGCATGGATAACAATCTTATGGCTCTCGAAGCTCTCTTCATGTCGCTGATGGCTATTATCTCCGTGTGCATCGGTATCGGTGCATTCGCAGTACTGCGTGGCCTCTTCAGCGGTCAGAAGTAGTCTTCCTGCACAGAGCAGAAGTATCGCCCACACAGGGCTTAGGTGGTGTCCCCATATGGTTCGTACCGCCTCGCCAATGACGGCGTAAACCCCCACCGGTCCCTTCCGGTTGGGGGTTTTATTTTTGCCGGGTTTGCTTAATAGCGCGGATCATAAAGCCCCGTAACCCGCCCGGTGCCTTGGGCGAACAGGTGGACATAATGGGCGCTTGTCATGATCCAGGCACTAAAATGGTGGGTATGGCTATTGAAATTCCGACGAATCTAACCCCCGAACTTGTTCCCCTTTCCTGGCTGCTGGGTACCTGGGAAGGTACCGGAACCATGTGGTACGAAGGTCAGGAAAACACCCCCTTCGGCCAGATCATTACTTTTGAGCAGGAAGGCCTGCCTTTTATCGAATACCGCGCCGAGTCTTTCCTGCTCGACGATGAGGGCCAGAAGCTGCGCCCCATCACCGTTGAGACTGGCTTCTGGCAGATTGACCGCCCCCTCACCGATGCTGACGGCGGCTTCGGTATCGTCCCCAAGGACATTGTTCCCGCCTTCGCTGACGCGGCAAGCGTAGAGACTCTCCGCAACGCCGACGACGGCTTCTCCCTGCTGGCGACCATTGCGCACCCCGGCGGCATTAGCGAAAACTACGTGGGCATGGTCAAGGGCCCTGTGATTCGTATGCAGACCGGTAACCTGTTGCGCGATGAGATTTCCCATGAGTACGCAGGCTCCGTGCGACTATGGGGCCTGGTCAACGGTAACCTCATGTGGGACTGGGAAATCGCAGATACCGAGGGCAAGCTGCACAAGCACGCCTCCGCCGAGCTGCGTAAGACCTCCTCGATGACCGGTGCTTCCTTGGGTACTTCGATGTTCGGGCCTTTGGGCGGTGGCGAGCCTACCGGCGAGCCCGGTGCTGAGTAGGCGAGCCCGGTGCTGAGTAGTTAACTTCTGTCTGCCCCGCTACGTGGCGGGGTAGACTCTTTGCGTGAAAGGTGCACCATCCGTGACTGAATCTTTGTTTGAAGCGTCTCAGGCTGAGGTATCCCAACCTGAGACTGCCCGCCCGGTGAGCCCCTTGTTGAGCCTGCATGGCGCTTTTGCGGCCTCCGGACTGGATACTGGCGTTGCCGTACACTACGGCAATCCGATGCTGGAGCAGCGCGCCCTCAGCTTTGACCGCTCCGCACAGGATCAGGAGCCGCTAGTGTTGGTGGATCGCTCCTGCCTGGGCGTGGTGCGTGTTGAGGGGCCGGATCGCCAGACCTGGCTGACCTCCATTGCCTCGCAGATTCTGACCGGCATGACCGCCGGGGAGAGTCGTGAGTTCCTGCTGCTTTCCCCTCAGGGCCGCGTGGAGTATGCACCCGCCGCAATTGAAGACGGCGAGGCACTCTGGCTAATTGTGGAGGGCGACCAGGCGCAGCTGCTGACCGATTACCTGAACCGCATGAAGTTCATGATGCGCGTTGAGGTGCAGAACCTCAGTGATGAGTATGCGGTGCTGGAGAGCGCCCGCAACCCGATCCTGCAGGACGGTTCGGTGCATCCGGCGCTTGCTGAGGGTAAGCCGCTGGTGTGGGAAGACCCTTGGCACACTCCGGCACCGGGCAGCTACCGTTACGATGAGGCGGGCGATCATCACCCGGGTGCGGACTATGTGCGTTTCTTGAGCATTGTGCCGCGCGCTGTTCTGCCCGCCCTGGCTGAATCTTCGGATGCCCGCTTTGCCGGTCTGTGGGCTGCGGAGGCTCTGCGTATTGAGGCGTGGCGCCCGCGCTACGGCACTGAAGCTGACGATAAGACCATTCCGCAGGAGCTGGATTATACCCGTACCGCGGTGCATTTCGATAAGGGCTGCTACAAGGGCCAGGAGACGGTGGCTCGCGTGCATAACCTGGGTCGTCCACCGCGCCGTCTGGTGTTCTTGGATATTGACGGTTCGGAGCACACCCTTCCGGCGGTAGGTAGTGAGCTGTTTGTGGAGGGTAAGTCCCGCCCGGTTGGTCGTATTACCTCGGTGGCGTTGCATTATGAGGCGGGCCCGATTGCATTGGCTGTGATCAAGCGCGGTATTGATCCACAGGCGCCTTTGCGTGCGGTTGATGGCGGCGACTTCCTGCCCGATGGTTCGCCGGCGCCGACGACTGAGTATGCGGTAGCTCAGACGACGGTGGTTTCGCCGGAGTCCGGTGAGGTGGCGCGTCGTTCTTTGGCGGGTCAAGATTTCTTGAAGCGCTAGAGTATCTGGCTAGGCAATAGCATCTGACGACCTACATAAAACCGCGGAGGCGGACATTCGTTGTGAGTGCCCGCCTCCGCGGTTTTAGTATGTGCGCCCAGCTAATATGCTGAGGTTGAGGAGTTTAGCGGCCGAAGAGTACGGATGCTTCGTCCCAGCGTTCCTGAGGTACGGACTTCAGACCGTCCAGTGCCTCTTCGAGGGGTACGTACTTGACCTCGGTACCCTGAACGGAGACCATCTTGCCCCACTGCTTCTGAGCAACCATGTCTACTGCGCCCATGCCCAGGCGGGTTGCCAGCACACGGTCATAGCCGGTGGGGGCGCCACCGCGCTGGATGTGACCCAGGATGGTGTTGCGGGTTTCGATGCCGGTCATCTTCTCGATTTCGTGGGTGATGTAGTCACCGATACCACCGAGGCGGGGACGACCGTCCTTCTCAGTACCCTTGTTTGCCATGACCTCGTCAAAGCCTTCGGGGATGAAGCCTTCAGCAACAACAACCAGGGGAGAGCGGCCGCGGTCGTGTACTTCCTTGACCCAGCTTGCAACCTGCTCCATGGAGACCTTGACTTCGGGGATCAGGATTGCGTGTGCGCCTGCAGCCATGCCGGAGTGCAGTGCAATCCAGCCGACGTGGCGGCCCATGACCTCCGCGACCATGCAGCGGTGGTGCGATTCACCGGTGGTGCGGATGCGGTCCATCGCCTCGGTTGCGATGGACACTGCGGTGTCGAAGCCGAAGGTGTAGTCGGTTGCGCGCAGGTCGTTGTCAATGGTCTTGGGGACACCGATGACGGGCAGGCCTGCGTCTGCTAGACGCTTTGCGCCTGCGAGGGTGCCTTCACCGCCGATGGCGACGATGGCGTCGATACCGTGGCGTTCCATCATGATTTCGATATTTTCGGGGCCACCGTTGGGGCCGTCGAAGGGGTTGGTACGGGAGGTGCCGATGATGGTGCCGCCCTGGGACGCCAGACCGCGGACCTTCTGGCGGGGCAGGTCCATGTAGTCGCCTTCAACGACTCCGCGCCAGCCATCACGGAAGCCGACGAACTCGTAGCCGTACTTCTTGACGCCGTTGAGGACAGCGCCGCGGATGACAGCGTTCAGGCCGGGGCAGTCGCCGCCGGAAGTAAGCAGACCGATCTTCATATTGGCTCCTTGTGGATGTTTGCGCCTTGGGGTGTTGTGCGCGCGTATATAACTATGACCTCCGCGAATCTGGTACCGGAATGCGTACTGGTCGGGAGGTCGTTCTCTTAGTCTCTATTTTAGCGGTGTTTGGGTTGTGTGGGTAGTGGTGGAGAGGCGTGGGAACGCCAGGATTTCTGTATAAAAGTTCAGGTATTTTATACCTGTATGTTTGGGTTTGATATACAAATAGCCGCCTCTTCCCACGTATGACACCAAAAAAGCAGCGGAGGCCTCCACACACCTGAAAAGATGTAGGAGGCCTCCGCAGTTTTAAAAATATTTTTAAATCTTTGTGGGGTTCTCGGTTTTTAGGACAAAAAACGGTCAATAGCCCTGTGATTGATCGTTTTGTACCGGTTCATCCCACACCTGAACCGCTGTCCCCACTGAACTGCAGTCCCTACCGAGGTGAGTTGTACGGTTCAGCGGGCGTGGTCAGAGGGGGACGGAACTAGTCGCGTGCCTGACCGAGGAACTTCTGCAGGCGGTCCAGACCCTCCGTCAGGTCCTCGTCGCTCAGCGCGTAGGAGAGGCGCAGGTAGCCGCTGGGGCCGAATGCCTCACCGGGAACCACAGCGACCTCAGCCTTTTCGAGGATGAGCTCAGCCAGTTCTGCGGTGGTCTGCGGGCGTACGCCTTCAATTTCCTTGCCGAGCAGTTCGCGTACATCCGGGTAGGCGTAGAACGCGCCGGTGGGTACGGGGCAGTGCACGCCTTCAATAGCGTTCAGGCCATCTACGATGGTGCGGCGGCGGCGGTCGAAGGCGGCGTGCATAATTTCTACGTCGTCCTGCGGGCCGGTCAGCGCGGCAAGGGCTGCGCGCTGGGCGATGTTGTTGACGTTGGAGGTCATGTGGGACTGCAGGTTGGAGGCTGCAGCGATGACGTCGCGCGGGCCAATCATCCAGCCCACACGCCAACCGGTCATGGCGTAGGTCTTTGCCACGCCGTTGAGAATGACGCACAGGTTAGCGAGCTCGGGTACTGCCTTCAGGATGGAGACTGCCTCAACACCGTCATAGGTAAGATGCTCGTAAATCTCATCGGTCAGCACGAAAATCCCCTTGGACAGTGCCCATTCGCCGATGGCGCGGGTTTCCTCTTCGGTGTAGACGGCGCCGGTCGGGTTGGAGGGGGAGACGAAGATGAGTGCTTTGGTGGCGGGGGTGTAGGCGGCTTCGAGCTGTTCGACGGTGACCTTATAGTGCTGGTCGCTACCGGCGAATACCTCGATGGGGTTACCGCCTGCCAGGCGGATGCATTCGGGGTAGGTGGTCCAGTAGGGCGCGGGTAGTAGGACGTCGTCACCTTCGTCGATGACGGTTGCGAATGCCTGGTAGACGGCCTGCTTGCCGCCGTTGGTGATGACGACCTGGGAGGGGTCAATCTCCACACCGGAGTCGCGCAGGGTCTTTTCGGCAATTGCCTTCTTCAGTTCGGGAAGACCGGATGCGGGGGAGTAGCGGAAGTTCTTAGGGTCGTTGAGCGCTTCGCGTGCGGCATCCACAATGTGCGCGGGGGTGGGGAAGTCCGGTTCGCCTGCACCGAAACCAATGACGGGGCGTCCCTGAGCCTTGAGTGCTTTTGCCTTTGCATCGACGGCAAGGGTGGCGGAGGGTGCGATGGCACCGATGCGGCTTGAAATACGCGCCATAGGGCTCTCTTCTCTTTCTTCGTGTGCGCTGCCGGCGTGAAGTCGACAAGGAAATAGGTGATGGGAATGCGCGTGTAGGACCAATCTGCGCGTGATAGGCGCGGGTGTGGGCGGCGTTCCTTGTAATAGGATAAGGGTCACCAGTGGTGATGCGGAACCCTTCGTGAATGTATCTCAAGAGGTTTTTCGAAAAATATTACACTCTAAAGTTGCATCGGCCCCGAAAGATGGTTTAGAGTTAGTTCTGCACCCGCAAGGGTGTAATTGTTTGCCCCTCTAAAGCCGTGGCCTAGGAGGCAATGGAGGAGCAGCAAGTGAGAAGCAACTCTCACACCTGAAGTTAACGCTTCGAAGGGTGGTGGCTCAATTGGTAGAGCAGCGGTCTCCAAAACCGCAGGTTGCAGGTTCGAGTCCTGTCCGCCCTGCTTTTATTGCCTCAATAACATCTTCGTACGCCCGTTCCCCGGGCGTACTTTTTTAGACTCAGAAAGGGGCAGAAGAAATGGCATCGTCTGCTACCGCCGAGAAGGCTGTTAAGTCCGGCGCATCGTTGAAGAGCGATAAGAAGCTTGGTTTCTTCGGCCGTATTTTTGCATTCCTCCGTGAAGTTATTGCGGAGTTGAAGAAGGTTACTACTCCTACCGGACGCGAACTGGTTGGCTACTTCTTTGCTGTTCTGTTCTTCGTCGTGGTGATGCTCTTGCTCATTTCTGGTCTGGATTATCTTTTCGGCCAGGGAGCATTCTGGATTTTTGGTAACGGAACGATTCAGCGTAACTAGTACCGGTTGCATCCTTATCTGGGGTGCCCCATCAGTGATTTCCCTCAGTCCATTGGCGAGTGGGAGTCCCCTCTAGATGATTAACGATAGAAAGTAGGAGCGACGTGTCCGAGCAGGAACTGGTATCCGAGATTGAAGAGGTCGAGGTAGCCGCTGCTGAGGCTACTGAGGAGTCTGAGACTATTGAGCAGCAGGCTGAGGAAGCTACCGAGGCTGTCGAGGTAGCTGAAGCAGCTACTGAGGCGGCTGAGGAAGTCGACGCTCTGGAAGAATTTATGTCTAAGCTGCGCCGTCAGATGGGCGACTGGTATGTGGTGCACACCTACTCCGGTTACGAGAACAAGGTGAAGACCGGTATCGAGACCCGTATCCAGAACCTGGAGGCTGAAGATGAGATCTTCGAGGTTCAGGTTCCCATGGAGACCGTGGTTGAGTTCAAGAACACCGTGAAGAAGACCATCCGCCGAGTACGCGTTCCCGGTTACGTTCTGGTGCGTATGGAACTGACGGACCACTCCTGGGGCGTTGTCCGCCACACCCCCGGTGTCACTGGCTTCGTGGGTCAGGATGCATACAACCCGGTCCCGCTGCGCATGGACGAAGTTTTCGACATGCTCCTGCCGGTCTTCGAAGAGCAGCAGCAGAGTCAGGGCCTTCCCGTTTCCAAGCCCGTTATCGAGTCTGACTACACTGTGGGCGAGAACGTCCGCGTGAAGTCCGGTGCTTTCGAGGGTATGGACGCTACCGTTTCGGAGATTAAGGGCGAGTCCCAGCAGATTGTCGTGATGATTTCCGTCTTCGGTCGCGACACCCCGGTGACCTTGAGCTTCACCGAGATCGAAAAGATTTAACGCTTCTAGCGTGTGAATATGAGCCTCGCACTGTTGGTGCGGGGCTCATATTTTGTGTCGGCTTCATAGGCGGTATTAGCTGTGCAGACGGGGTTTAGTCTTTCTACCAGCTGGCGCTGGATTAAGTCGTTGATTAACGCTAGAATGTTGGTTTGTGTATGCGCATGTCACGCTTTCATGTGGATGCACGGGTGACCGCGCCACGGTCACCGTCTTGCCGGCGTACGCTCCTGTGCGTCGGTTCCCAGCTAAGAAAAGGACCCTACATTGGCTCCCAAGAAGAAGGTCACTGGCCTCATCAAGCTGCAGATCCAGGCAGGCGCCGCTAACCCGGCTCCCCCCGTCGGCCCCGCACTGGGCTCGCACGGTGTAAACATCATGGAGTTCTGCAAGGCATACAACGCTGCAACTGAGTCACAGCGCGGTAACATCATCCCCGTTGAGATTACCGTCTACGAGGATCGCTCCTTTACCTTCATCACCAAGACTCCTCCGGCTTCCCAGCTGATCAAGAAGGCTGCTGGCGTTGCTAAGGGCTCCGCTGTTCCTCACACCACCAAGGTTGGTTCGCTGACCGAAGCTCAGGTGCGCGAGATCGCTGAGACCAAGATGCCCGACCTGAACGCAAACGACCTGGATGCTGCTTCCAAGATCATCGCAGGTACCGCTCGTTCCATGGGTATCACCGTCGAGTAATTTCGGTTCGCCGAATAGCCGAGTAACCGGCATCGTAGATTTTTCTACACAGAACTTGTAAATGCCCGTCATATGGACGGGATGTGGCAGAGCCGAGCGCGGCTCACGAGACCACAACTGCATAAGGAGAAAAGCAGATGGCAAAGCGCAGCAAGGCGTACCAGGCAGCTGTAGCCAAGATTGAAGAGGGTAAGCTCTACACCCCCGCTGAGGCAGTCGCCCTGGCGAAGGAAACCTCTTCCACCAAGACCGACGCAACCGTTGAGGTTGCAATGCGTCTGTCCGTTGACCCCCGTAAGGCAGATCAGATGGTTCGCGGCACCGTGAACCTGCCCAACGGCACCGGTAAGACCGCTCGTGTGGTCGTTATCGCAGCAGGCCCCAAGGCTGCTGAGGCTGAGGCAGCTGGCGCTGACTTCGTTGGTTCCGACGAGCTGATTGCAAAGATCGCTGGCGGCTGGACCGACTTCGACGCAGCGGTTGCAACCCCGGACATGATGGGTAAGGTCGGCCGCCTGGGTAAGATCCTGGGTCCCCGTAACCTGATGCCGAACCCCAAGACCGGTACCGTGACCATGGATGTTGCAAAGGCTGTTGCAGACATCAAGGGCGGTAAGATTGACTTCCGCGTTGACCGTAACTCCAACCTGCACTTCATTATCGGTAAGGCTTCCTTCACCGCTGAGCAGCTGGAGGAGAACTTCCAGGCAGCTCTGGAAGAGGTTAACCGCCTGAAGCCCTCTTCGGCTAAGGGTCGTTACATCTCCAAGGCAACCGTTGCTACCACCTTCGGCCCCGGCATCCCGGTTGATCCGGCTGCCGTTGCTGCATAAGATATGTACCTGTAGCTTCTAGCATGAGCTAGTAGTCGCCCTCGACGTTTAGGCGTCGGGGGCGATTTTTTATGCCTGCTCTCTGCCGCTCTGCTCGTATGTTCTGGAATATATCTGCGACGAGCCCGTTAAAGCAAACAGTGCACTCACCTCGTTCTTATCAGCCTAGTTCAGCTCGCCTGATGGGCGGGCTAAAACAGACCTCAAGGATTTATTCATGACTCAGCCTTTACCGGCTTCTTCTACTCCCTCGGCGCAGGCTACCGCTCGTCCCTTCCCGATTCCGGTCAACTACTTTGCGATGGCACTGGGTACCGGCGCCCTGGGTGCGGCATGGCGTGCTGCCGCCTCCGCGGGTATGACTCCCGCCTGGGTGGGTGAGGCGATTCTTGCCTTCACCGCTGTGGTGTGGCTGATTCTGATTGCCGCCATGGTTGTTGCGCTGTTGAATTTCCGCCAGTGGTTGCGGGAGCAGTGGGCGCATCCGGTCCGGTGCTGCTTCTTTTCGCTGATTCCGGCGACGACCGCGCAGATGGGCGCAACGGTCTTCCCGTACCTGTCCTACCTGGGTTATGCTCTGGCGATTCTTGGTGCTCTGGGGCAGCTGTACTTTGCCTCCCACCGTATAGCGGGTATGTGGCGCGGTACCCATGTGGCGGAGGCGACCACTCCGGTACTCTACCTGCCGACAGTTGCGACGAACTTTGCGACGGCAACCGCGATGGGCATGATGGGTTGGAAGGACGCGGCGATGTTTTTCTTCGGCGCGGGCCTGATCTCGTGGTTCAGCGTTGAGTCTGCGATCTTGAATCGTCTGCGTAACCTGGCTCCGATGAATGTTAGTGAGCGCGGTCTGATGGGTGTGCAGTTGGCTCCGCCGTTTGTAGGAGGTAACGCGTATCTTGCGGCTAATGGTGGCATGGTGGACTGGTTCTTCCTCATCATGACCGGTTACGGCATTTTGCAGCTGATTTTCCTGATGCGCCTGCTGCCCTGGATTATGGAGGGCGGCTTCTCCATGAGCCTGTGGGGTTTCTCCTTCGGTATGGGTGCAATGGTTTCTACCGGCGTGCATTTAAGCGCCGCGAACGTGGTGAACCCGCTGGGTATTGTGCTGATGGTGATTGGTACCGGTTTCTTGGTCTTCCTGTGGGGCGGTGTGGCGTATGTTACGTCGCAGGGTCGTCTGCTGGTGCGCCCGAGCTAGGGTGCTCGCATGAGACTCCGGTGTGAGGTTCACGCACCTTTTTATGACGGCGCTTATCTTCTGCGCCCGTACCGGGTGCGAGTTTCGGCGATAATGGGGGAATGACTTCTGCATCCTACTCATCTGCCGTGGCGGAGCCCTTTGAGGGCCTGCGCATTCGAGGCGTCGCTAAGACCTTTGGCACCGATACGACGGTTCTGAACGAGATTGACCTGGATGTTCACCCCGGCGAGTTGATTTCCCTGGTGGGTTCTTCGGGTACGGGCAAGTCGACTCTGTTGCGCATCATTGCCGGTCTGGAGGAGCCGAGCGCGGGTCGAGTGACCTATGCCGGCCAGCCGCTGGAACGTGGCTCGGTGGGCGTGGTGTTTCAGCGCCCGATTCTGTACCCGCACCTGAGCGTGAAGGACAATATCCTGTTCCCGACGCGGCTGGGAGCGTTCTCCGGTGGGGTCGATATGGACTACTACCGCGAGCTGCTGGATGCGTTGAAGCTTGAGGGTCTGGAGTCCCGTAAGCCCTCGCAGCTATCGGGTGGTCAGGCTCAGCGCGTGGGCATTGCGCGTGCACTGATTCGCCGTGCTCCGGTGGTGCTTTTTGATGAGCCGCTGGCGAGCGTGGATGAGGAGATGAGCGCGAGTATCCGTGCGGATATTGTGCGTCTGCACGAGCGCTACGGTTTTACGGGCCTGTACGTGACCCACGATCAGAATGAGGCGCTCATGCTGGGGCAGCGGGTCGCGGTGATGGATTCCGGTTACCTGGTGCAGGTTGATACTCCGGAGCGTCTGCTGGCGCATCCGCATACTCTGCAGGTGGCGAAGCTTTTGGCGGCTCCCGCGCTGAACCTATTGGAGCTTGAGGACTCGGAGTTTCTTCCTGCCGGGTGTGAGCTTGCGATTCGTGCGACTGCTTTGCACCCCGTGGCGGCAGATGCTGCTCACCCCCTGCCGGTGCAGGTTCTCGGCTGCCGTCACCTGGTCGGTGGCATGCTGTACCGCGGGCGTCTGCTGGATGCGGTTTCCCTACCGCTGAAATCCCCGCGAGCTTCAGTGGAAACGGAGCTGAGCACCCAAATGTATGCCCGAGTGCGTGCGGGTCAGGAGCTTGAGTTCTTTATCCCGGATGCGCAGGGCACCGCCTCCCTAAACGTGGGGGAGCGGGTGCACCTGGGTGTGGTTGCTGAGCGGTGTTTCTTGTTCTCGGACGGAAAGCGTTTTTACCTCTAAAGCAGAGTGCGCCGGGCCTTTCAGAGGGGAGAAAGCGCGGGTTAATCGACTTAAAGAGGGGCTTTAAGTGATTAACCCCGCTTAATCACGTTTTTAACTTGCGACTCGGGCTTTAACCTGAGATGATAAATGAACCAAAGACCGCCGGTCTAGAACTATGTCCTTTATCGCCACCTCGATGGAGACGAAGAACAGAGTTCTGATAAGAGCAGATTTCACTAGAAATCGCCGCCCGCGTAGGTAACTCGAAGTGAATAGCCGTTGCCCTCATGTAGGGTGCCGTCTATCGTGCCTCGTACGCCTACGCGTCGGGGCATTTTTTATTGCTTGCAATAAGTGCTTCGAGGCTCTACCGGCGACCTTACAAGAATCGGAAGAAGGAACTACCATGGCGACTCAGGAAAAGATCGCTGCAGTATCCGAGCTGAAGGAACTCTTCGAAGCTTCGAACGCAGTCATCCTGACCGAATACCGCGGTCTCACTGTTGCACAGCTCAAGGAGCTGCGCCGCGCACTCGGTGCAGAGACCGAATACGCCGTGGTGAAGAACACGCTGGCTGCTATCGCAGCTAAGGAAGCTGGCATCGACGCATTCGAAGGCCACCTCCAGGGTCCCTCCGCACTGGCATTCATCAAGGGCGACCTGATTGATGCTGCTAAGGGCCTGCGTGACTTTGCCAAGGCTAACCCCCAGCTGATCGTGAAGAACGGTTACTACGAAGGTGCCGCTCTGACCGAGGACGACGTCAAGCGCTACGCTGACCTGGAATCCCGCGAGGTTCTGCTGTCCAAGGTTGCAGGTGGCGCAAAGGCAGCCATCGCACGCATCGCACAGGTTGCAGACGCACTGCGCGTCAAGCTGGAGGAGCAGGAAGGCGCAGCTCCCGCTGCTGCCGAGGAAGCTTCGGAAGAGGCATAAGCCCCTTTCGTGCTACTGCACCAGCGCTGAGATACTCAGCAGCGTGAACGCGAATAGCGTGTAACGCATCCTAAATTTGACCGACCCTTTCGGGGTAGGTACTGAAGTTTTACACCGCGGGCGTCAGCCCGCACCAGATAGTGAAGGAGCCAAACAATGGCTAAGCTGTCCATCGAAGAACTCATTGCAGCATTCAAGGAACTGTCCCTCGTTGAGGTTTCCGAGTTCGTCAAGGCATTCGAGGAAGAGTTCGACGTCACCGCAGCTGCTCCCGTTGCAGTTGTAGCAGGCGGCGCAGCAGGCGAGGCTGCTGAAGAGAAGTCCGAGTTCGACGTTATCCTGGAGTCCGCTGGCGACAAGAAGATCGCAGTGATCAAGGAAGTTCGTGCCCTGACCTCCCTCGGCCTGAAGGAAGCAAAGGACCTGGTTGACAGCGCTCCCAAGGCTCTGCTCGAGGGCGTTTCCAAGGAAGACGCTGAGAAGGCTAAGGAGCAGCTCGAGGCTGCTGGCGCAACCATCACCCTCAAGTAATCGACTTCTTCTCGATTCTTACGCGGGCGGTGCATCCATCGGATGCGCCGCCTCGCGGCATTTAACGGCCCCGCACCTACTCCGGTATGAAGACTGGGGGAGGTTCGGGGCTTCGTCGTGCCCGCTCTTTTCTCCTGTAGCAAACGGGGCATGCGCCACATAATCGGCAGGTGGCGGTATAAGCCGCTGTGGCCGCCCTGTGCCTCGGATGAGAGAGGCTGAGAGCACTGTGGTTCCTCTCTCCTGGAGCCCGGCAATGGGGGAGAGGTGCCGTATGATGGGATGAGACAACCCAGACATTCCTTTGCACGAAAGCGGATAGACATGAGCGAGCAGAAGAAAAAGAAGAAGAGCGCAACCGAGCGACCCGCCCGCGACTTGGCGGCTGAAGCACAGCAGATCCTGGACGCTTTCGGTGCCGGTGTTCGTGAAGACCGCGACTACCCGGCTCTGCACCTGGCACCTCCCGTGGGCCGTCTGAACGACCCGAACGGCCTGGTCTTCGACGGCAAGCGCTACCACGCCTTCTACCAGTACTCGCCCCTGCACCCGGAGCGTATGGTTTACTGGCGCCACGCCGTCAGTGAGGACCTGACCCACTGGACCGATGAGGGTACCGCGCTGGTTCCCGATAGCCGCTACGATTCGCACGGCTGCTACTCCGGCTCCGGCATTAAGGTTCCCGGCGGTTTTGAGTTCTTCTACACCGGTAACGTGAAGGACGAAGAAGGCAACCGCGAAACCTACCAGATTCTTGCTACCGCAGGTGAGGATGCGAAGCCGACCCGTCAGCTGCCCCCGCTGATTTCCGGCCCCGCGAAGGGCTACACCGCGCACTACCGCGACCCGCACGTCTTCGAGCGTAACGGCGAATGGTGGATGGTCATTGGCGCTCAGCGTGAGGACCTGACCGGCGCCGTGGTCGTGTACACCTCCAAGGACCGCCGCGAGTGGACTTTCCGCGGTGAGTTGGGCATCAAGGATAAGACCCTCAAGGGCACCTACATGTACGAGTGCCCCTCCCTGCTGAGCATGCGCGATGAGCTGACCGGCGAAATCCGCGACGTGCTGATTTTCAGCCCGCAGGGCATGCAGCCCCTCGGCGAGAAATACAACAACATTTTCCAGAGCGGCTACATTGTTGGTTCGCTGGATAACGAGACCCTCAAGTTCACCGTGGAGACCCCCTTTACCGAGCTGGATGCAGGTTTCGAGTTCTACGCCCCGCAGACCATCTCCGGTACCGGCCTGACCGCTGACCCGAAGGCACCGCACGATGTATGCGGCGACGCCCCGGTGATGATCGCGTGGCTGGGTAACGCTGATCAGGACGACCTGCCCTCGTGGAGCCACCGCTGGGTGCACATGTTCACCTACCCGCGTGAGCTGCACCTGCGCAACGGCAAGATTTTCCAGCGCCCGGTGCCGCAGCTCAATGACGCGATGGAGATGAACCCGCTGTACCGTGAGGAGGAGAAGGGCAAGCTCGTGGAGCTGAAGAACGCCCTGACCTTCCGTCTGCGTGGCCGCGTGAACGTCTCTGATGAGCGCGTGAAGCTGAAGATTAAGGACACTCACGGCGTGGCACTGAGCATCGTTCTGGATAAGGACTTTGTGCAGATGGACCGTGGCGGTACCCGCTACACCGAGGGTGGTAGCCTGCGCCGTCGAACCCTGAAGCGTTCGAAGATTCGCGAGTTTGACCTGCTTGTGGACGGTTCGGCTACCGAACTGTACGTGGGTGGCAAGCTGGTTGCCTCCATGGGCGCTGAGGTTATGACCGCTCGCACCTTCTTCAAGGGCGATAAGCGCCGCGTCCGCCTGACCGGTGGCGAGGTGCTGTCCCTGGAGTACGGCCGCCTCTAAGACTAAGCAACAAAATAAGATAGGGTGGTACCGATAACATCGGTACCGCCCCATCTTTTTATATGTATATGCTTATTCGTACCTGCTGGGGGCAGTCATATGGCCAGACCCATTGCCGTTGTAGTAAAGAGTACAAGTGTAGTTGCGTGGTGGAAAACCTACAATATCTGCACTACCTACAACATACCGTTGGACAAAAGTAATTTTGTACACTCCGTAGTGAGAGATGTACCCATAACGGTCCATACAGGCGCTGTAACCGCCACTAAGAACCCATCCTCGGCCAGGCCCCAAGTTATAGCCCATGTGGTACTGAGTGGAACGTACGTCGTTCCACGTAGTGGGAGGAATCCATACCGCTTGAGCTGGCGATATGCAGATACCAATAAAAAATCCGAGTGTAGCAAGTACCTTAAAAATATGACGCATCGTTGCACCTCCGTGTAAATTGATGTCTCTATTCTAACAGAGACCTAGGTTGGAGACAGTAAAAATATGGGAGGATAATGATTTGTCTTTAGAAAAATAGCGTGAAGAGATATTGCTGGCTATTGCATAAGCATAAAAGCCTACTCTCCGTGTGGAGGGTGGGCTCTCGCTTTTAAGAACTTTCCCGTGATACCATGTTTTACATTCGATATGTCAAACGTATGACATATGCATGACATGCACACACAGACATATCGCCCCAACTCATTCACAAAGCATCATCCGGTGGTGCTCCAAACAAAGGAGAGCGAGCGTGGACCACAAGTCAGTGGCACAGCGCGTGCTGAAGGACGTCGGTGGCGTCGGCAACATTCTTGCAGCCGCACACTGCGCAACCCGCCTTCGCCTCGTCCTGAAGAACCAGGACAAGGTCGACCAGGCAGCAATCGACAACGACGAGGACCTCAAGGGTAGCTTCCTCAACGCTGGCCAGTTCCAGATCATCGTTGGCCCCGGCGACGTCAACGAGGTGCACAAGCACCTGATTGCCGCTGGCGCACCCGAGGCATCCAAGGATGACCTCAAGAGCATCGCTGCGAAGCAGGGTAACATTGTCTCCCGCTTCATCAAGACCATTGCCGACATCTTCGTGCCGCTGATCCCGGTGCTGGTCGGCGGCGGTATGCTGATGGCGCTCAATAGCCTCCTGACCTCTAAGGGTATTTTCGGTCCTCAGGCTGTTATTGAACTTTTCCCCGAATGGGCTGACTTTGCAGACATTGTCAACCTGCTCTCCGCTGCTCCCTTCGCCTTCCTGCCCGTGCTGGTTGGCTTCTCCGCCACCAAGGTCTTCGGCGGTAACCCCTACCTCGGTCTGACCATGGGTGCCGCAATGGTCTCCCCGGCACTGATGAACGGCTACAACGTCGCAGCATCCCTGGCAGGTGCCGAGGGTACCGACCCCATGAAGTACTGGAACCTCTTCGGTCTGCAGGTTCAGCAGGCGGGCTACCAGGGCACCGTGCTGCCCATCATGCTGGTTGCCTTCATCCTCTCCCACATTGAGAAGTTCTTCCATAAGATCCTCAAGGGCACCATCGACTTCATCTTCACCCCGACCCTCACCATCCTCATCACCGGCTTCCTGACCTTCCTGCTGGTCGGCCCGCCGATGTTCCAGCTGGGTACCTGGCTGGGTGAAGGTATCAACTGGCTCTACACCGTTGCCGGTCCGCTGGGTGGTCTGATTTTCGGTACCTTCTACGCATTCATCGTGATGACCGGTATGCACCAGGCATTCCCGCCCATCGAGATGAGCCTGTGGGCAACCGGCGGTTCCTTCATCTTCGTCGTTGCTTCCATGTCTAACGTGGCTCAGGGTGCTGCCGCAGCCGGTGTCGCACTGACCACCAAGAACAAGAAGATTAAGGGTATTGCTTCGGCAGCCGCACCCTCCGCATTCCTGGGCATTACCGAGCCCGCAATGTTCGGTGTGAACCTGGCTCTGCGCTGGCCCTTCTACATCGCAATCGTTTCCGCGGGTATTGGCTCGATGGTTACCTCTATCCTTGGAATTAAGGCAGGTAAGCTGGGCGCTGCTGGTTACCTTGGCTTCCCCTCGATTGAAGCAACCGTCGGCGCCGGTATCCCGGGCTTCTTGGGCTGCCTCGTCCTGACCACCGTCATCGCCTTCGTTGCCTCCTTCATCTGGGGTAAGAAGGTCGAAGCCGGCAACACTGAGGAAGCTGAGGCACCCGCTGCAGCCGCTCCCGTTGCCACCGTAGCTGCTGCCGCAGCTCCCGCCGCCGCTGTAGCATCTGAGGCTGGCGAGAGCGTCGAAATCGGTTCCCACATGGTCGGTTCCGTGGTTCTGCTGGCTGACGTCAAGGATCCCACCTTCTCCTCCGGCGCACTGGGTGCAGGCACCGCAGTGGAGCCCACCGAAGGTAAGCTCTACGCACCGGCTGACGGCAAGATCACCGTTGCATTCCCCACCGGCCACGCATACGGTCTGCGCACCGAAGACGGCCTGGATCTGCTGATGCACATCGGTATGGACACCGTGGAGCTCGACGGCAAGCACTTCGAGCCCAAGGTTGCTAAGGGTGATACCGTCAAGCGCGGCGACGTCATCGCTGAGTTTGATATCCCCGCCATCAAGGCGGCTGGCTACCCGCTGGCAACCCCCATGGTGATCACCAACGCCAAGAAGGCTGCTGCTTCGGTTGAAGATGTCCAGGCTTCGGGCGCATCTGTCACCAACGCAGATTCGCTCCTGAAGGTTGCACTGAAGGCAAAGGCTAACGCATAGTCTGCACTCTTAGTGAGTAGATAACCTCAATGTGATGTACACCCCGTACCACTCTTCCTAGAGCTGGTGCGGGGTGTTCAATTTTTCCTGCAAAAGCGTGAAAAAAGTGCGTGAATAAATATGCGTAAAAATTATGCATAATGGTGCAATATTAGCTAGCGCACAATGGTGCATGGTCATGAAAAATGTCTTGATAAGGCACAATCTATTAGCCAGGAGTGAATAATCCAGCTAATATTTATGTATAGTTTCAAGCTTTTGTAAAGGGTGAATATGACCTCAGCTTCCTATACCGTCCGCACCGCCGAGCCTCATGAATATGCCGAAGCGCTCGAAGTACTGATTGCCGCATTCGACGGGGATCCCGCCATGATGGCAGTCATCGCAGGCGGTAGCCGCCGACAGGAACTCGCCAGGCTCCGCGCCATCATGACCCTTCAGGTCTACGGCAACTTTTCCGACCGTGGCCGCATCGATATCGGCATCGAAGAATCCACCGGCAAGATCGTAGGCGTCTGCCTCTGGAGCACCCCCGAATCCCACGAAGGTTCCTTCCTGAACGAACTCAAGCAGATTGGCGCCTACTACAAGGCCCTCGGTTGTAAGAGCCTGCTACGGGCAGTCATGATGGAGCTACACCTGCTCAAGTACCGCCCCGCGTACAAGCACTGGTACCTCTTCAACATTGGTGTTCTCGAAGAGTATCGAGGCCGGGGCATTGGCTCCCAGCTACTCGACTACGGTACCGAACGCATCGGCGACTACCCCGCCTACCTCGAGACGTCAGCCTATGACAGTGCACGCCTCTACGAGTGCTACGGATTCCACTCTCTTGGGCCGCTACACGGCATCTTCTCTGACGCATACGCCGTCGACATGGTCCACACCCGGCACCGGCTCGACCGAGATTGTTCAGTGTAACTCCTAAAACTTCCGGGCGCTAACACAAACCAATAAATGTATATAAAAAATCCGCCCCACTGTGAGTACTCGCACGGTGGGGCGGATTTTTATCTTTAAAGGATGGAGGAGCTTCTTATTGGAGCTCATCAGGGGCAGACATATCAGGCTGAATCTGATCCAGATTCGGGATAGAACGCACCGTTGCTCCCAGGTAGAGCTCAACGGGAAGTATATCTTCAGGCTGGCTGATTGGGGGAGTGTCTGCCTCAGTAGATTCTCTCTGCTGTAGCTCAATGAGCTCCAACAGACGCTGTGCGGTACGCTTCGCTATACCCTCAATCGGCTGAACCACGGTCGCAAGCTCCGGCATGAGCAGCTGAATGCTCTGAGTGCCGTCGTAGCCAATCACTTGGAAATCCTCGGGAACGCGGATTCCGCGCGCACGCGCCCAGCCCAGGGTGAGAGCGGCGTAATTATCGTTCGAGGCGAAGACCGCCTCCACTGACTCGGGGCTCTCCGCACGCTCATCCAGGTAGCGGTAGAGCACCTCACGCTTGATGCCCAGTGGGGGGCGGAAGCCCAGCTCCACGAACTCCGGCATTAGATTAGTCTCAAGCATTGCCTCACGGTAGCCGCCCTGACGCTCATTGTGTTCACCCAGGGTCGAAGTCACGTGCACAATACTCTGCGCGCCTGTGGCGATCAGATGCTCCGTGGCGGCGCGAGCACCTCCGTAGTTGTCGGAGCGGATGTTCGGGTAGAAGCCGCTTTCAAGGCGGTCTACGGTCACCAGGGGAGCTTGGGCGTGGGGAATGTTCACCAGCGCATCGGAATGGGCGCCGCTGATAATGCCGTCTACCTGGTTGGAGAAGAGCATCTCCAGGTAGCGCTTCTCTTGTTCGGGGTGGTCATCGCTATTGCAGAGAATGACCCGGTAGCCTGCTTCGGCCAGGTAGCTCTCGAGACGGTACACCATCTCCCCGTAGAAGGGGTTTGCGACCGTCGGGAAGATGAGGCCGACCGTCTGTGAGCGCTGACCCTGCAGGCTGCGGGCGATAGCGTTGGGCCGGTAGCCGAGTTCCCGCATTGCGTTGTGGACTTTGGTGCGGGTGCTTTCGCTGAGGTAGCCGCGATTATTGAGGACGCGGGATACAGTGGTGGGAGAGACCCCTGCGCGGGCTGCAACATCGCTGAGTTTGGGCTTAGCCACAGGGGCTCCCTTCGGTGTGCTAAACGATTGACATATCTCTCTACTATACCCTCTCCACAGAATCTACCTGAGCCCAGAAAACATGAAAAAGCGCTTTTCTACTGTGCCTTCCACCCCACCGGTTGGCAACCCCGGTCTACAGTACCGGAATAATCGGCACTCGAGCCCCCACCTCATGGGCAGAACCGCAGACCGAAGAATCATCTAACACCGCACAATGAGTAGCTGCTGCCAACGACGACAACATATGCGACGCTGACTTCGGTAGAGGATACGCCACACCATCACGCACCAACACCGGTAACAGACGAACCCCCGCTGGCTTACGCAAAGTATCAACCGGCTCACCCAAAACAGCCGAATCCAGCTCCGGTAGGGACATGTCCCTCATACCAGCCAAAAGCGGTGGCAAATACGAATACAAAGCCGTGTATGCTGCCAAAGGATTACCCGGCAGACCCAACACAAAACGCTCACGACCAGAATTTGGGCCCGTCTCCGGAACCTGCAAGCGCGCGGCCAAAGCAGGATGACCCGGACGCACATCCACCGACTCAAACAGGTACGTCGCACCCATATCGTTGAGCACCTTACGCACCAAATCAATACCCGAGGTGCTTGACCCGCCTGTAAACACCAGCACACGAGCCGTAGATGTAGCTAAGAACGTGCGGAACTCAGACTCAACATCCGCCAAACGAGTTGAAGGGCGTGCCTCACAGCCTGCAGAAATAATCGCATGCTCCATAAAGCCGCCAAAAGCATCACGTACCTGACCCGGCGCAGGCACACCAAAGGTAATAACCTCGTTACCCGTAAACGCACAACGCACCGGAATCGGGGCGTACACCGGCAACTCATCAAAACCATTCATGCCCAAAAACGCCGCCATACGCGCAGAAATACGGTCACCATGGCGCGCCAACAACTCGCCACGTTCCAACTCAACACCAGCATGGCGAATATCAGTACCAGGAGCCGGAGGCTCAAAACCCTCCGCCATATCCAGGTAATGAATACTGGACTGAGTCTCCAAATGAGCAGCTACACCAGGGCGAGACGAAGCCTCCGCACCCTCATACAGGCGCGAATGCTCCTCGCGCACAATTGCCTCAGTACCCTCAGGAATCAACCCACCCGTCAGAATCGGGGTGGCTTCCCCCGGCGCAATAGGAACTGTCAGACGGTGAATATTTGCGCGAGAATCCTCCGGATACGCCGGGGTCACCAGACGCCACGGAGGCGTACCCGCCACAGCGTAACCGTCCATCGCCGAAGAGCTGTAGTGGGGCACCGGCATCATCGAATAAACATCATCCGCCAAATAGTGGCCAATCGTCACCAGCAGCGGTAAAGACTCCGTCTTCACATGGTGAGCAATCTCCAGGCCCTGCTCATGCAAAATCTGGCGGGCCTGCTGCCACGAAACAGAAGGAATATGGTGAGACATCGTACCTCGTAAAAGTGTGTGCGGGACGCGCAACAGCGCGCGAGCTCAAAAACGCTACATGTACACGGCATCTAAAGCCAAGACTTATCACCTAGGGTACTCGTAGTCAGACCCTAATATCACACTGCGGTATCTCAGCTGCTAATAGCTTGACCAGAGCGACGTCGTATAACCCAGCGCCTGCGCCTGCTCCCACGTATCAACATCGGCGGTATCAGCGGCAGACATCTGAACCGCAGTAGGGTTCAGACGACGCAAAAAAGAACGAACAGAAGCGTCGGTGGTGCCGGCCGAAAACACCGAGCGAATCGCCCCAAAACGGTAAATACCAACCAGCGGCTGATAGATACCCTCAGAAACCCCCCAGAAACCTGCCGATGTTTCAGAATCAGTGAGGGAGAGAGCTGACTGTTCTGCATAAGCCTGCTCGACACTCTGCGCCGCAGTGATTAGTTGCTGAACCGCCGGGGCAATACGCGGAGTATCCACACCCAAAATCAGACACCAGTCGGGCACAGGAATCTGCGAGCGCTCACAATCGGCCGCAATACACTCCAAACCGGCATGAATCGCCGCGGCAGGCCCGGAAAACGGCGGATCCTCACGAGTACGTAACACCCCCGACGGCAATGGCAAGCTCTCAGGGCCCACCACCACGCGTGGGGATGCGGCGGCCACCGCCTTCAGAGCACAATCCAGCAGAGTGCTCGTACCATCAGACAAGGACGCCTTCGGCACGTGGTTCAGGCGGCGAGAAGCGCCTCCGGCGACAACGACTGCGGCGCATGAAAAATCGCCCTCAGCGGGAAGTACAGAACCGGGCATCTTATCCGCCCGCATTATCCACCCGCAAAGGGAGGCAGAACGTCCACACGATCGGCATCCTGTAGGGGCGCCTGAGTATCCGAACGGGCACCATTGACCAGGAACGAGCACTGCTCCATCACCTGCGCAAGAGTCAGACCCGAAGGGGTCGTACCCTCCAAACTCTGACCCAGATACTCAATCAGCGCACCAAGAGTCGCAGACGACAGCTGCGCCAGGGGCACCGACAGCTGCGCGATACCCGCCGCTGAACGTGCGGCAGCAAAAAAATGAACCTGCATAATGCTCCTCAATCCTAAGTCAGGGAACAGCCGAAAATCACGGGTGCAAGATGCCGGTAAAAAGCCTTATCCGGCACCTTCGGCTGATGAATCAGCGGTTTTTCTAGCCACCAATAGCGCTCATCGAGCGGCTCGCCTTAGCGAACTCCTCAATATCGAAGTCAGCGTCTTCTTTACCGTGGGCGCGCGGCTTAAACCACATGCCCTCACGCCAACGCAGAGCTAGCTGCTTATCGTTGGCACCAGAACGCAGAAGCTGCATCAAATCGGTCTCGGTGTCGGAGAACAAACAGGAGCGAATCTTACCGTCCGCCGTTAGGCGGGTGCGTGTGCACGCATTGCAGAACGACTCCGTCACCGAGGCAATAATACCCACACGCCCCAGCGACTCGGTATCGTCAGCCGGGAAGCCAGCCTCATCCAGGGCAGTACCGAGCGGGTATACCTCCCACAGCTGGGCGGGGGAGTCGCCACGCGCCTCCGCCACCGAACCCAGAACGTACTCAGCCGAGAGTTTCTCGCGAATTTCAGCGGCAGTAATCGTGCCCTCACGGGTCCAACGGTTATCAGCGTCCAACGGCATCTGCTCAATGAAACGCAGCTGATAGCCGCCCGCCAACGCCCAGCGCAGAAGCTCCGGAGCCTGGTCATCATTCAGACCCGGCATCAGCACAGCATTAATCTTGATGGGCCACAGGCCAGCCTCCGCTGCACCGTCAATACCCTTGAGCACGGCGTCGAGCTTATCTCGGCGGGTCAGCTCGGCAAAGGTCTCACGGCAAATCGTATCCAGAGAAACATTGATACGAGTCAGACCAGCCTCCGCCAGCGCGGAGGCACGCTTCTCCAAACCAATACCGTTCGTCGTAATAGCAAGCGGAACATCCGGATGCGCCTGATGGATGCGGGAAATAATATCCACTAAATCGGCGCGCACCAGCGGCTCGCCACCGGTAAAGCGGATCTCCTCAACGCCCAGCTCAGTAATCGCAATGTCGGCAAGGCGCGCAATCTCCTCGGCGGAGAGCAGATTCTCCTTCGGGAGCCACTGTAAACCATCCGCCGGCATGCAATAAATGCAACGAAGATTACATTTATCGGTCAGAGAGATACGAAGATCAGTCGCCACACGACCCCAACGGTCCAAGAGCGGACCGCTATTCGTAATATTCGGGAGCTTACGCTGTACCTTGACGCCACTCTCAGATTTTTTGGGCGTCACAAAAGCAGCCCCATTATCCTCCGCAGAAGATAAGGTGCTTAACATTGGGCCCGCAATGAGCTCAGAAGAGGCCGAATTTGCCGTGTACGCCATGTAAAACCTATGTGGAAAATTTGCATATTTCAGGTGACAATATGATTATTCCATGTTCCGGCGCCCGGTACATAGTGTGTGCAGGGTAAGTTACAACTGCGCCACCGCAGACCATCACGAGGAAAACAACACGTACAAGCTAGGGACGTACGCAAAACCTCGCACAGAGCCCGGACGGGGAAACACCTCACCACCGCAAGAGTACGAACCACTAAGGAAACAAATTTCATGAAGACCCCCCTCGCAGCTCTCAGTGCGCTCGCTGCTGCAACCCTCGCCCTCACCGGATGCGGCGCCACCCAGGGCTCCTCCTCCGCATCTGCAACGACCAGCCAGACTACCTCCGGCAAGATTGAGGTCTTTGCCGCAGCCTCCCTGAACAACGCCGGTGCAGACCTCGAAAAGGCGTACGAAGCCGCCAACCCCGGCGTAGACATCACCTTCGTCTACGAAGGCTCCGCAAAGCTCGTCAACCAGATCGAGCAGGGTGCAACCCCCGACCTGCTCATTACCGCAGACACCAAGAACATGGACAAGGCAAAGAAGCTCGACCAGTTCTCCAATTCCGAAACCAACGTTCTGGTCACCAATAAGCTCGTGCTCGTCACCGCCGAAGGTAACCCCGGCAAAATCAACAGCCTCGAAGACCTCAAGACCACCGAAGGTGTCGTCGCCATCTGCAAAGAAGATGTTCCCTGCGGCACCATCGCCCACCAGGAACTGAAGAAGCACGACATTACCCTCAAGAACGCAACCACCGAAAGTAAGGTCACCGACGTAGCAACCAAGGTCACCACCGGCAACGCCGATGCGGGCTTCATCTACACCACTGACCTCGCCGCAGCCAAGAAGAAGGGCGCCAACCTCGGCTCGGTCGAACTAACCGACGTGGAACGCAACGAATACCCCGCAGCGCTGAGCAAGACCGGCTCCTCCTCCGAGACCGCGAAGAAGTTCAACGAATGGTTGAAGAATTCCGACGAGGCGAAGAAGATTCTCACCGAGTACGGCTTCAGCACCGCAAAGTAATTCAACTCAGTAGGGAACAACCCGAGTCTCATCACCCATGACAGACACCACCGCTACCCATCGCAATGCCGGAACCTCACGCACACCCGGAAGCAGACTCTTCGCCTCCGTGCCTGTGCTCTCCCTGGTTCCGGCGTCGCTGGGTATTTTTCTCATTGCCGGACCGCTCCTCGGGCTCTTCCTTAACATCCCCTGGAGCCAGCTCGGTAGTATCTTCACCCCGCAGGTGCTCGGGGCGGCGAATCTCTCCCTTAACACCGCCGCCGCCTCCACCCTCATCTGCGGGCTTCTCGGTGCGCCTCTGGCGCTTGTGCTCTCCAAAGTGCTCAACCGCTCACGGCTACACCGGTTTGGGTCGGTGCTCTACGCCATCATCTACACCCCGGTCATTCTCTCCCCGGTGGTCTCCGGCCTCGGGCTACTCTTCTTCTGGGGACGCAAAGGCATGATTGGCACCTACCTCTACCAGGCAGGAATCTCCATCCCCTTCACCCCCAACGCGGTAATTATCGCCCAGGTCTTCGTCGCCCTACCCTTCTTCGTTGCCACCGCGGTCACCACCCTGCAGGCTATTCCCCGCGAATACGAAGAAATTGCCCTCGTTGAAGGCGCTAAACCCGCAGAAATCACCTTCAAAGTGCTACTACCCCTCGCCGCTCCCGGTCTCGTTACCGCATTCCTGCTCTCCTTCGCCCGAGCGCTCGGCGAATACGGTGCAACCGTCACCTTCGCTGGTAACGTCCAAGGTAAAACCCAAACTATACCCCTGGCCATCGACCTAGCCATTAACAGCAGCGACATTCCCAGCGCCCTCGGAAGCGCCCTGATTCTCATTAGCCTCTACTTGGGAATCTTCGGGGTCCTCGGCCTAATTCGCGCTCTAAAAAAACTACGCGAAAGCACTCGATAAGCTGCTCCGCCGCTTGCACCGCACGCCACCCGACACACACCGGTCCTTAGGCAAAACTGCATTTACCAGCCCACAAAAACACACCTACACTAGTCATAACCACCGCCGCACGATTGGAATCGCCATGATTTCCCCCGAATTCAACGGAACCCCCAGCACCGAGGAATACCGCGCCTACCTGGCGCTACTGCTGCGTGAAGTCTTCATCGGCACCGCAGAAACGGTTCCCCTCTACCACGCGGCAGGACGCATACTCGCCCAAGACATCACCGCACGCATGGATGTACCCAGCTTCGACAACTCCCAAATGGACGGCTACGCACTCACCGCCGAAGCCGCAGACCGCGAAGACCGCATCTTCACCGTCGGGCGCGAAATTCCCGCCGGACGCCCCCTCCAGCGTTCCCGATCCTCTGACGACCTGACCTACCCCATCATGACCGGCGCACCCATCCCCAAGGGATACGACGCAGTCATCCCTGTTGAACAGTCCGAACGCATCGAATACCCCGATTTACCCGAATCCTTTGGCCGCTCCAGCGAAAAGGTCAAACTTGCTCCCGGTAAACCCGGACAATTCGTGCGCCGCCGCGGCGAAGACGTCGTCACTGGCCAGGTCCTTGCACGCGCCGGTGAACGCATTACTCCCGCTCTGCTTGGTGCGCTAGCCTCCCAGGGATACGCACGCCTGACCGTCGCGGCGGGTCCCCGTGTGCTCGTGTGCACTGGCGGCGATGAGATTCTCTCCGGCGTTGAAGAAGATGGAAACGCCACCACTCAGGAACTCGCTCAAGGCCAGATTTTTGACGCCAATGGCCCCATGCTCACTGCTATGCTCCGCGAAGATGGCGCTCAAGTACGCCGTATTGCTATCGGTGATGACCCTATTGAGCTACTGCACCGCCTCACGGCAGAATACGAAAGCTTCAAACCGGACATCATCATCACCTCGGGTGGTATCAGCCACGGCAAGTATGAGGTGGTCCGCAACGCCATCGCCAAGGTGCACGAAGCGGACATTCTGGTGCCCGTCTCTTGGTTTGGACACGTCAGCCAACAGCCCGGCGGCCCCCAAGGCGTGAACCTGCTCGACTTCAAGGGGCACCGTGTGCCCATGATTTCCTTCCCCGGAAACCCAGTGAGCACGCTCATCTCGTACGCGCTAATTCTGCGCCCTTACTTGCGTGCCGGCGGCCCCTACGGTGTGCCCTACGCGGTTGCCTCCGAACAAGCGACCTTGAATAACGCACCGCGAGGCGTGCTGGTCACCGAAACCCCGCTTACCGCTCCGGCGACCAAGCGCCAGTTCCTGCGCGGCACCCTCGCCATGGTCGAGGTCGAGCCCGGAACCTACCGGGTGGAGCTCTATCCGGACGTCCTCTCAGGCTCGCATCTGCTGCACCGCGCAGCACAAGCAGATGTGCTCATTGAGCTGGCACCCGGAACTACCTACACCGGGGGAGAGGCAGTACCCTACCACCGTATTCGCCTCACCGATCACTAGCGAAATACCCCCCCCATTGTTCCTTGCGTGAACGACAAGGAATAATTGAGACTCATACTAAGTAATGATTCGCGGCAGAAGAATACCGCGCAGAAGCCAGGAGAAACGATGACCTCTACCTCGCAGCCCAACCAGGAACTGACCCACGTGCGCGCCGACGGCTCAGCACACATGGTGGACGTTACGGAGAAGTCGGTCACCACCCGCACTGCCCTGGCTGAGGCAATCGTACGCACCCGCGAAGACGTTATCGCCATGATTTTTGACGCTGACCTTCCCAAGGGTGATGCGCTTCCGGTTGCACGTGTTGCCGGCATCATGGGCGCTAAGCGCACCCCGGAAATCATTCCCCTCTGTCACCCGCTGCCCCTGGGCAAGATTACGGTGGACTTTGAGCGCGGCACCGACTTCGTGCGTATTGAGGCTTCAGTGAAGACCCGTGGCGTCACCGGCGTGGAGATGGAAGCACTGACCGCCGTTTCCTCGGCGGCACTGACTGTTTTCGATATGATCAAGGCAGTCGATAAGTACGCCGTCATCACCGACATTCGTGTTCTGGAGAAGAGCGGCGGCAAGTCCGGCGACTGGTCCGTCTGCAAGGACTCCTAAGCTGCGGCGGCGCACCCCCCCCGTCACCTGACAGATATAGAAAAGGAATTCCAATGAGTAGCGAAGACTACACCATGCAGGAGAACCTCACCGGCCTGGTTATTGTCGCCTCCACCCGCGCAGCCCGCGGCGTATATGAGGATAAGTCCGGCCCTATCGCTGTGGAGTGGTTGCGCTCGCGCGGCTTTGACACCCCGGACGCAGTGGTCATTGAAGACCGCGATATTATCGAGTACTTCAACGCCTTAGTGGCCGAGGGTAAGAAGAACGGTAACCTGCCGACGTTCA
Organism: Rothia sp. 110740021-2; assembly: GCF_054263775.1. Taxonomy (NCBI): domain Bacteria; kingdom Bacillati; phylum Actinomycetota; class Actinomycetes; order Micrococcales; family Micrococcaceae; genus Rothia; species Rothia sp. 110740021-2. Next base: position 453,917 of record NZ_JBSZFE010000001.1, read on the forward strand.
TTCTGACCAGCGGTGGTACCGGTCTGAACTCTGACGACCAGACCGTGGAGGCGGTTCGCCCCCACCTGGATAAGGAAGTGCCCGGCATTATGCATGCCTTCTGGATGAACGGTCTGAAAAATGTTCCCGCGGCGGTGCTTTCACGCGGCGTGGCGGGCGTGATTGACCGTACCTTCGTGATGACTCTGCCCGGTTCGCGCGGTGGCGTGAAGGACGGCGTGGCAACCCTCGATCCGCTCGTTGAGCACATTTGCCGTCAGATGGAGGACTACCATGACCACTAAGTCGCAGAACGAAGAATCACTGGACCACTCGGGCGCGCACGGTGCCGAGCCGAGCGGCTCGACCGTGGTGTTCACCGATATTACGGAGGCGCCCCTGGAACCGCTGTACGCGGCGGCTAAAGCTGAGGTCATGACTGATGCCATGGGTGCCCTGGTAATTTTTGACGGCATTGTGCGCAACCATGATCACGGTAGCGCGGTGCGTGGGTTGTCCTATAGCGCGCATCCGCAGGCTCGTGAGTATATTGCGGAGGTTGCCGCCGAGGTTGCTACCGAGCTGGACGGTGTACGTCTGTGGGCTGTGCACCGTGTGGGTCCGATTGCTATTGGCGAGTCGGCTCTGACCGTAATGGCGGCAGCGGCTCACCGTGGCCGTGCATTTGATGCCTGCGAGCTGGTGGCTGATCGGGTGAAGGCTCGTGTGCCGATTTGGAAGGAACAGGAACTGCTCGATGGAAGCATCGAGTGGGTTGGTGTGGATACTTCGCCTGCTTAGCCTTCTGAATATTCTGAATATAAGCCTGTCAGGGGGATTTCTCTCGGGCAGGCTTATTCTCCTTGATGCTTGGATCCCTAATAAAGTTCAAGCCACCTCTACTATTTGATGCGAGGAACCCCCCCATGTCTTCTCACACCTCTCGTAGCGCGAGCGAGCTCTCTGCCGCTGAGCGTGCGTTCTACTCTCGTCAGCTGATTCTGCCCGAAATGGGGTATGAGGCTCAGCTGGCACTCAAGGGTGCACGTGTTGTGGTGTTGGGCGCTGGTGGTTTGGGTGCTCCCGCGCTGTTGTACCTGGCGGGTGCTGGTGTCGGTCAGATTGTGGTGGTTGATGATGACGTCGTGGATGATTCGAATCTGCACCGCCAGGTGATTCATACGCACGCCAGGGTGGGTAATTCTAAGGCTGAGTCTGCCGCTGAGTCTTTGCGCTCGCTAAATCCTTTTATTGAGGTTGTACCGGTGCGTGAGCGTTTGACAGAGGCGAATGTTGATGCGCTTTTGTCTGACGCTGATTTGGTGCTGGATGGTAGCGATAATTTTGAATCGCGTTATGTGGTGTCGGCGGCGGCTGCGCGTGCTGGGATTGCGCATGTGTGGGCTGCGATTCTTGGTTTCGATGCGCAGTTGAGTGTGTTTTGGGCGGGGCACGGTCCGGTATATGAGGATTTGTACCCTCATGCTCCTGCTGCCGGTAGTGTGCCTTCGTGTAGTACCGCTGGTGTGGTGGGTGCTATGGCTGGTGTGGTGGGTGCTGCTATGGCTATGGAGGCAGTGAAGCTGCTGACCGGGGTGGGGGAGCCGCTCATGGGTGAGGTTGGCCTATATTCGGCGTTAAGTGGGAGGTGGGAATATATACCTCTTGTGGCTAGTGTGCAAGCTGTACCTAAGAAAAGTGTCGTTTTGTCCCAAGAAACGAGTTATATGCCCAAAAATTCTGTAACAATTCGTAATATTTCTCAGGATTTTGCTAGCTCTTCGACGGATTCGATGCCTCGTCCCATAAGTGCCCAGGACTTTAAAAAGCTGTCATCGGATGAAAATATTGCCCTTTTGGACGTTCGTGAGCAGGTGGAATTCAAAGCTTTTGCTATTGAAGGCGCTATTAATCTTCCTCTGACTGAGTTGCTGGAGGCCAGTCGAAATAGTGGTTTAAAGGCCCTGATTGAGCGTAAAATTCCCACAAACGCCCAGGAAATCGTTATTTACTGCACCGGATACACTCGAACGGTTGAGGCAGCTCGTGAAATAGCGCCCCTGGAGGAGCGTTCTGTGTACATGCTTGAGGGTGGAATTTCCGCCTGGCTTACGGTCTAAAACACCCTTATTTTGCATGAATTAGGCAAGGTTTTTATCTCGTATTTTCCATGCCAAATTTCCGATATATTGGGCAGTATGGAACAAGCATCACAGATTAAGGGCCCGGACGGCCCCCTTACCGATCAGCTGATCAAGTTCGGTAAGTTCTTCTCCCGCTGGGATGAGACTGAAGACGGCCGCGCCGTCTTCCGTGAAGGCGGCCGCGAAGGTGACGCCTTCTACCGCGACCGTTGGAGCCACGATAAGGAAGTTCGCTCTACCCACGGCGTGAACTGCACCGGCTCCTGCTCCTGGAAGGTGTACGTCAAGGACGGCATTATCACCTGGGAAGCACAGGAAACCGACTACCCCTCGGTTGGTCCCGACCGCCCCGAGTACGAGCCCCGTGGTTGCCCCCGCGGTGCATCATTCTCGTGGTACACCTACTCTCCCACTCGCGTTAAATACCCCTACGTTCGCGGTCTCTTGCTGGAGATGTACCGCGAAGCGAAGGCAATCCATAACGATCCCGTGGACGCCTTCCACTCCATCGTGTCCGACCCCGCCAAGCGTGCACGCTACGTGAACGCACGCGGTAAGGGTGGTCTGGTGCGCTCGACCTGGGCTGAGGCTCTCGAGCTGATGGCGGCTGCTCACGTGCACACCATCAAGTACTACGGCCCCGACCGTAACACCGGCTTCACCCCGATTCCGGCAATGTCCATGACCTCCTTCAGTGCGGGTGTTCGCTACATCCAGCTGACCGGTGGCGTGATGACCAGCTTCTACGACTGGTACGCCGACCTTCCCGTGGCTTCCCCGCAGGTCTTCGGCGACCAGACCGATGTGCCCGAGTCTGGCGACTGGTGGGACGCTGCATACCTCATCATGTGGGGTGCAAACGTTCCGCTGACCCGTACCCCGGATGCTCACTGGGTCTCTGAGGTCCGCTACCGCGGTACCAAGGTTGTCACCGTGAGCCCCGACTACGCCGATAACACCAAGTTCGCTGACGAGTGGCTGCCCGCCCAGGCAGGTACCGACGCAGCACTGGCTATGGCGATGGGTCACGTTATCCTCAAGGAGAACTACGTCGACCAGCGTGTCGAGTTCTTCGAGGACTTCTCCCTGACTTACACCGATCTTCCCTTCCTGGTCACCCTGGAAACCCGCGAGGACGGCGTGAAGGTCCCCTCCAAGTTCCTGACCGCAGCAAAGCTCGCTGGTGAGGCTGAGCAGCCGAACGCTGACTTTAAGCCCGTGCTGATGGACCGCGAGACCGGTGAGGTCTTCGTGCCCAACGGCACCATGGGTCACCGTTACGCTCAGGAAGACCAGGGCAAGTGGAACCTGGATCTGCAGGGTCGTAAGCCGATTCTGTCGATTCGCGACCTGCCCCAGGGCCAGACAGCAGCTGCAGAGATTAAGATGCCGACCTTCGATAACCCGAAGGGTCACGGCGACGTCATTACCCGCGGTGTGCCTGTAGCATACGTTGAAGGCCACGAAGTCACCACTGTCTTCGACATCATGCTTGCACAGTACGGTGTGGGCCGCGAGGGCCTGCCCGGTACCTGGGCTAAGGACTACGAGGACTGGAACGTTCAGAACACCCCGGCATGGCAGGAGCAGATTACTTCTGTCCCCGCCGAGGCTGTTATCCGCGTTGCCCGTGAGTTCGCTAAGAGCGCCCTGGATTCCGGTGGCCGCTCCATGATTATCTTCGGTGCAGGTATCTGCCAGTGGTACCACGCTGATACCACCTACCGCGCTATCCTCGCCTTGCTGAACCTGACCGGTTCCCAGGGCCGTAACGGTGGCGGTTGGGCTCACTACGTGGGCCAGGAGAAGGCACGTCCGCTGACTGGTCTGACCAACATTGCTAACGCTCTGGACTGGAGCCGCCCGCCGCGTCACATGATCGGTACCGGCTTCTGGTACATGCACACTGACCAGTTCCGTCAGGATGCATACTCCACCGATTACCTGCAGTCCCCGCTGGCTAAGGGTGAGTTGCGCGATGTTCACACTGCTGACGTTGTGGCACGCTCCGTGCGCATGGGCTGGATGCCGTTCTTCCCGCAGTTCCCCGAGAACTCGCTGGAACTGGCTGATAAGGCAGAGCAGGCAGTGGCACGCGGCGAGGCTTCCTCGAACGCGGACTACATTGCACAGCGCCTGAACTCCGGTGACTTGGAGTTCTCCGTTGAGGACGTCGACAACCCCATCAACTGGCCTCGTACCCTGACCCTGTGGCGTTCGAACCTGTTCGGTTCCTCCGCTAAGGGTGAGAGCTACTTCCTGAAGCACCTGGTCGGTAGCATGGACAACGTCCAGGGTTCCGACTCGGAGAAGCACCCGAACGAAGTGAAGTGGGTCGACGACGCACCTCAGGGCAAGCTGGATCTGCTGGTCACCTCGGACTTCCGTATGACCTCCTCGACCCTGCTGTCTGACATCGTTCTGCCGACTGCTACCTGGTACGAGAAGCACGATATCTCCTCGACCGATATGCACCCGTTCCTGCACGCGTTCTCCCCGGCAATTGATCCGCCGTGGGAGGCAAAGACCGACCACGAGACCTTCAAGGCTCTGGCATACGAGTTCACTCGCCTGGCTAAGAAGCACCTCGGCGTCCGCAAGGACATCGTTTCGGTTCCGCTGCTGCACGACACTCCCGGCCAGATTGCTCAGCCTGGCGGTCACGCACCCGACTGGAAGAACACCCCCGGTATGGTGGGCGTGCCCGGCAAGAACATGCCGAACTTCGTCACCGTCGAGCGTGACTACGGCGCACTGTACGATATGTACACCACCGTTGGCCCGCTGTTCGATAAGCTCGGTGCCACCACCAAGTTCATCACTTACGATCTGAAGGACGAAGTCGCGAAGATGGCTAAGGAATTCGGTGTGATGGACTCCGGTAAGGGCGCAGGCCGTCCGGCACTGGATACCGACGTGAAGATTTCTGAAGCAATCCTCATGATTTCCGGTACCTCTAACGGTGAGGTTGCTGTTAAGGGCTTCAAGGAGCTCGAGAAGCAGACCGGTCTGCACCTGATGGACCTGGCAGAAGGTAACGAGGAACGTCGTATTACCTTCCCCATGACCCAGGCCGCACCGCAGCCCGTGATGACTTCCCCCGAGTGGTCCGGTTCGGAGACCGGTGGTCGCCGATACGCTCCGTTTACCGTCAACATCGAGAAGAAGAAGCCGTTCCACACTCTGACCGGCCGTATGCACTTCTTCCTCGACCATGACTGGATGCACGAAATGGGCGAGGCTCTGCCGATTTACCGTCCGCCGCTGGATATGACTGGCCTGTACAACGAGCCTGAGCTCGGTACTACCGACGGTGTTTCGGTTGCTGTTCGCTACCTGACCCCGCACAATAAGTGGGCAATTCACTCGCAGTACTTCGACAACCACTACATGCTCAGCATGTTCCGTGGCGGTCCGACTGCGTGGATGAGCCCGCAGGATGCTGAGAAGATTGGCGTCAAGGACGGCGAGTGGATTGAGTGTGTGAACACCAACGGTGTCTTCGTGGGCCGTGCGGTTGTTTCGCACCGTATGCCCGAGGGCGTCTGCTTCGTTTACCACGCTCAGGAGCGTATGGTTAGCCCGAAGTCTGAAGTCACCGGTAAGCGCGGTGGTATTCACAACTCGGTGACCCGTATTCTTCTGAAGCCCACCCACATGATTGGTGGCTACGCTCACCAGGCGTTCGCCTTCAACTATCTTGGACCGACCGGTAACCAGCGAGACATCGTCTCGTACATCCGTCGCCGTAAGTCCCAGGAGGTAACTTTCTAATGCGCGTTATGGCACAAGTTGCTATGGTGATGGCGCTCGATAAGTGCATCGGCTGCCACACCTGCTCCGTGACCTGTAAGCAGGCATGGACGAACCGAGCCGGTACCGAATACGTCTGGTTCAACAATGTTGAGACTCGTCCCGGTCAGGGTTACCCCCGCCGTTACGAGGATCAGGAGAAGTGGAAGGGCGGCTGGGTGCTGAACAAGCGCGGTCGTCTGGAGCTCAAGAGCGGTAACCGCTTCCAGAAGCTCTTCACGATTTTCGCTTCCCCGATTCAGCCCGAGCTGAACGACTACTACGAGCCCTGGACCTACGACTACCAGAACCTGACCAGTGCTCCTCTGGGTGATGATTTCCCGGCTGCTAAGCCGGTCTCCCTCATCACCGGTGAGGACACCAAGGTTGAGTGGGGTATGAACTGGGACGACAACCTGGCTGGTGCGACCGAGTACGGTCATCAGGACCCGCTGGTGGAGAAGGTCCGTAAGAAGGCTGAGGACAAGATTAAGTTCGAGTTCGAGCAGACCTTCATGTTCTACCTGCCTCGTATTTGTGAGCACTGCTTGAACCCCTCCTGCATGGCTTCTTGCCCCTCCGGCGCTATCTACAAGCGCGCTGAGGACGGTATCGTGCTGGTTGACCAGGACCGTTGCCGTGGTTGGCGTCAGTGCATCACTGGTTGCCCCTACAAGAAGGTGTACTTCAACCACAAGACGGGTAAGGCTGAGAAGTGTACCTTCTGCTACCCCCGTATTGAGGCTGGTATCCCGACTGTATGTGCTGAGACCTGTGTTGGTCGTATGCGCTACATCGGCATCTTCCTCTACGATGCAGACCGCGTGACTGAAGCTGCTTCGGTTGAGGATGAGAAGGACCTCTACGAGGCTCAGCTGTCGCTGATGCTTGATCCTTCGGATCCTGCTGTGATTGAGCAGGCTCGTAAGAACGACATCCCCGATGCGTGGATTACTGCGGCTCAGAAGTCGCCCGTGTACAAGCTGGCGAAGGAGTGGAAGGTGGCTCTGCCCCTGCACCCCGAGTACCGCACCATGCCCATGGTTTGGTACGTACCCCCGCTGTCTCCGATTGTTGACCTGCTCAAGGAGCAGGGCCACGATGCGGAGAACAGCAACAACCTGTTCGGTGCTATTGAGTCTCTCCGTATTCCGGTTGAGTACCTTGCTGAGCTGTTCACCGCAGGCGACACTGAGGTTATTACTAACGTTCTGCGCCGCCTGGCTGCGATGCGTTCGTACATGCGTGATATCAACCTCGGTGGCGAAGGCAACGAAGAGATTGCTCAGGCTGTTGGTATGACCGGTCAGCAGGTGTACGAGATGTACCGCCTGATGGCTATCGCTAAGTACAACGAGCGTTACGTCATTCCGAAGGCTCACATGGAGGACGCCCACAACCTTGAGGAAATGGGTTGCTCCCTGAGCGTGGATGGCGGACCCGGCATGTACGGCGATGCGTTCAACGACATGGAGGGTCGCCCGACTCCCGTGTCCACCGGTGTCTACGAGGCTAACAACAAGGTTAGCTTGTTCAGCTGGGACGGTTCTTCCCGTCCTGATGGCCTCTTCCCGAACACCACCGGAAAGAAGTAATAAGTGGCTGGATTCTTTTCCAAGCTCATGGGCAAAGCCGGTTCCGAGGCTGCTGTCTCGGAGCCGGCTCAGCCGGAGAACCCGTTCGATATCGATTACGGTCCCGGCGAGGATATGGACTCGGTAATCTACCAGGTGAGCGGTATGCTCCTGGGCTACCCCGATGAGGAAACTCTGAGGGTTCTGCCTGAACTGGTGGGGATTACCGCTTCCACCCAGAATGAGGCTTTCATTGCTGCCGTTGATGCGGTTCAGCAGTGGCTGACTTCTAAAGACCTGGAGGATGTGCAGTCCGAGTACGTGCAGGAATACGACCTTTCGCGTCGTCATTCTCTGCACCTGTCCTACTGGACCGATGGTGATACCCGCCGCCGTGGTGAGACTCTTCTGCGTTTTAAGCAGATGTACCGCGACTCCGGTATGTTGACCGTTTTGAACGGTGAGCTTCCGGACTACCTGCCGCTGGTGCTGGAGTTTTGTGCGTTGGTGGATCGCCGTAAGGGCCGTTCCGCTTTGCAGGCGTACCGTCCGTCCCTTGAGCTTCTTCGTCTGTCCATGAAGGACGGAAATCTGCCCCACTACGGGTTGTTGCAGAGCATCTGCGATACCCTTCCTGGCGTCTCTCCGGAGACTCAGGAGGAGGTTCAGAAGATGGCTGGCTACGGCCCTCCCGTCGAGACCGTTGGCTTGAATGGTTACGCTGATCATCAGCTGCTCCAGCAGGCTTCGGCTCGTTCTAACTAGTTTTATCCCTTGTGAGGAGACAACACGTGTACGTACTTGCTTCTGAGAACGCAGGACATGCTGCACAGGCTGTAACCGATCCGGGTATTGTGGACATCCTGCTGTGGGGCGTTCTGCCCTATGTTGCGCTGGTGGTTCTGATTGGTGGCACCATCTGGCGTTACCGTACTGACCAGTTCGGATGGACTACCCGCTCGTCCCAGGTCTATGAATCGAAGCTGCTGCGCATCGCTTCGCCCCTGTTCCATTACGGTCTTGCGGCCGTTTTCCTTGGTCACGTTGGTGGCCTGGTGGTTCCCAAGTCGTTTACCGACCTGTTCTTGTCGGAAGATGCTTACCACATGACGGCGCTGGTTGCAGGTTCTGCAGCAGCGATTGCGACCATTATTGGTATGTTCATTCTGATTGGTCGCCGTGCTTCGAACTCTCGTGTTCGTTCGGCTACCACTCGTAATGACGTCCTAATGTATGTCGTTTTGGTTCTAGTGATTCTCGCTGGCACTGCGGCTACTCTGCTTTCGGCTGTGAACCCCTCGGGCGGTTTGCCTCCGGTGAATGGTCACGAGGTTCACTTCAACTACCGTGAGACCATCGCTGTTTGGTTCCGTTCGCTGTTCTACTTCCACCCTGAGGTAGCTTTGATGGTGAATATTCCCGTGGCTTTCAAGATTCACATCGTGGTGGCTATGGTTCTGTTCATCATTTGGCCCTTTACCCGCTTGGTGCACGCACTGACTGTGCCCCTGCACTACCTCTTCCGCCCCTACACCGTGTACCGCTCTCGTGGCGGCCAGCGTGTTGGTGCACGTCGAGGTTGGGATCCGGTAGGCACTCTCCCGCGTGAGCGCGCCGACCGCTAATACACATATCCATATTGCAAAAGAGGAAATATGAGCACCCCTGCTGCACCGAGCTACGACCTGAAGAATGGTCAGCTCCGTAACGTTCTGCTTGCAACCTTCGCCTCTACCATTGGTTTCTGGGCGTGGACCGTTGTTGGCCCGCTGGCCAAGATGTATGCAAAGCAGATGCACCTGGACGCTGGTATGACCAGCCTTCTGGTTGCTATGCCGATTTTCATCGGCGCTATCGGCCGTATTCCCGTTGGTGGTCTGACCGACCGCTACGGTGGTCGTATTATGTTCACCGCTGTTCTGGCGATTAGCGCACCCCTGGTCTTCCTGGTTGGTGTTGCTGGTCAGATGAACTCGCTGCCCATGCTGCTTGTTGTGGCGTTCTTCCTGGGTATTGCGGGTACCGTGTTCGCTGTGGGTATTCCCTTCAGCTCCGCATGGTATGACGCTTCCAAGAAGGGTTTTGCGACCGGTGTGTTCGGTGCCGGCATGGTGGGTACTGCAATTTCTGCATTCGCTACCCCCCGCCTGGTGCAGGGTATTGGTTACTTCCAGACTCATGTTCTGATTGCTGTTATCTGTGCTGTAACCGCTGCTATTTCTTTCTTCTTCTTGAAGGATTCTCCGGCAACCATCGGCCGTGAGGTTACTCCGCTGATGCCGAAGATTGTTCAGGCATTCAAGGTGAAGACCACTTGGCAGCTGGGCTTCCTCTACGCTGTTGTGTTCGGTGCGTTCGTGGCATTCTCGAACTACCTGCCCACTTACCTGAGCAACATCTACAGCTTCAACGCTAACGACGCTGGTATGCGTGCGGCTGGCTTCGTGGCTGCTACCGTGATTGCTCGTCCCTTCGGTGGTGTTCTGGCTGATAAGTTCGGTCCGAAGATTATCTCCCTCATCTCCCTGGGCGGTGTGGTGATTCTGGCAGTTATTACCGCGTTCCAGCCTGATGCTGAGCACGTGTATGGTGCTGTCTTCATCCTGATGGGTGCTCTTCTGGGTCTGGGCCACGGCTCGGTCTTCGGCTGGGTGGCTCGTGCGGCTGATCCGAAGAACGTTGGTGCGGTGTCCGGTGTGGTTGCTGCTGCTGGCGCTCTGGGTGGTTTCTTCCCGCCGCTGGTGATGGGTGCAACCTACAACCAGGAGCACAACAACTACTTCATCGGTCTGATGCTGCTGGCTGTGACTGCGGCTCTGGCTTTCCTGTCGGCGTTCCTGGTGCCGCACGGTGGCAAGCCTGACCACGCTAAGCACGCTAAGTAGGTTCTTCTAGTACATCCTTCTGCAGGATGTATGTGAAGTTTGCTTTGACTGAGTCCGGCTCGTTTTCTCCTCGGAGGGAACGAGCCGGACTTTGTGCTTTTCTGCTGTCTTGTCGTCTAACAGGGGTGGGCTTCGGCGCGGCAGAAGAGTTTGATGTTTAGGCATGTCGAATGTTGGTAAAGCTAGCGAAACTTTGTGGAGATGTGGGACACTTAAAGTGTTCGACTCGTCGCAATAGTGCGACGTGCCCCCTCTACGGTTTGCGCCAACCAATAGGAGAGTCCTATGTCCTTTATTGAACGTCATCTCGGCCCCCGTTCCGCAGACGCAGAGCAGATGCTCGAAACCCTCGGATATTCTTCCCTGGATGCGCTGATGGACGCTGTCGTCCCCTCCCAGATTCGCCTTGACGGCGATCTGCAGCTGCCCGCTCCGCTGTCGGAGCATGAGGCGCAGGTAAAGATTGCCGGCTATGCTGCGAAGAATAAGGTTCTCGCCCAGATGATTGGTGCCGGATACTACGATGCAGTAACTCCCGCGGTTCTGCGCCGTAACATTCTGGAAAACCCCGGTTTCTACACTTCTTACACCCCGTACCAGGCTGAGATTTCTCAGGGTCGTCTGGAGGCTCTGCTGAACTTCCAGAACACTGTGATGGAGCTGACCGGTATGGAGATTGCAAACTCCTCCCTGCTGGATGAGGCATCCGCGGTGGCTGAAGCAGCTGTCATGATGCACCGTGCAAACCGAAAGGTGAAGAACGGCTTCTTCGCTATTGACTCCCGCTGCCTGCCTCAGGTTATTTCGGTGACTCGTGGTCGTGCAGAGATGCTCGGCATTCCTTTCGTAATCACTGATTTCTCTGAGGGTCTGCCCGAGGGTGACCTGTACGGTGTCATCCTGGCGTACCCCGGCAATGAAGGCGATATCCGCGATATTGAGCCGCTGATCAAGGCTGCTAAGGAGCGTAACGCTCTGGTTACCGTTGCTGCTGACCTGCTGGCTCTGACCCTGCTGAAGTCCCCGGGTGAGCTGGGCGCTGATATCGCTGTGGGTAACACTCAGCGTTTCGGTCTGCCTTTCTTCTTCGGCGGCCCCCACGCTGCGTACATGGCTGTTCACAAGGGTATGGAGCGCACCATGCCTGGCCGTCTGGTGGGTGTTTCTAAGGATTCTGCTGGTAAGCCTGCGTACCGTCTGGCTCTGCAGACTCGTGAGCAGCACATCCGCCGTGAGAAGGCTACTTCCAATATTTGTACTGCTCAGGCTCTGCTGGCGATTGTTGCTGGCGCTTACGCGATGTACCACGGTCCTGAGGGCCTGCGCGCTATCGCGAACCGCCTGCACACCAACGCCGCTCGTGTTGCTGCCGCGCTGAAGGCTGCGGGCTACGGTATCGCTCACGATACTTTCTTCGACACCGTCGTGGTGGAGGCTACTGGCCGTGCTGACGAGCTGGTTGCGAAGGCTCTGGAAGTTGGCGTGAACATCCGCCGCTTCGACGAGAACCGTGTTGGCATTTCCGTGGGTGAGTCTCACGGTGAGGAACTGCTCAAGAGCCTGGTTGAGGCTCTGGGCGGCACCCTGGGCGAGGCAGATGCACAGTATGATCTGCCCGCTGAGCTGCTGCGTACCGATGACTACATGCAGCACCCGATTTTCCACAAGTACCGTTCTGAGACCGAGATGATGCGCTACCTGCGTCACCTCGCTGATAAGGACCTGGCGCTTGACCGCACCATGATTCCGCTGGGTTCGTGCACCATGAAGCTGAATGCAGCGGCTGAGATGGAGCCTATCTCCTGGCCTGAGTTCGCAAACATTCACCCGCTGGTCCCGGAGGACCAGGCTGTGGGCTGGCACGAGTTGATTAAGGACCTGAGCGAGTGGCTGGTTGCTATTACCGGTTATGATGCTATCTCCTTGCAGCCGAACTCGGGTGCAACCGGTGAGTACGCTGGTCTGCGCGCTATCCGTTCCTTCCACGAGGCTAATGGTGACCACGAGCGTGACACTGTACTGATTCCGCTGTCTGCTCACGGTACCAACGCAGCATCTGCCGCTCTGGCTGGTCTGAAGGTTGCCGGTGTGGCAACTGCGGCTGACGGTTCGATTGATGTTGACGACCTGAAGGTAAAGATTGAGAAGTACGGCCCCAAGGTTGCCGGCATCATGATTACCTACCCCTCTACCCACGGTGTGTTTGAGGAGCAGGTTGCTGAGGTCTGCCAGTTGGTTCACGAGGCAGGTGGCCAGGTATACCTGGATGGTGCGAACCTGAACGCTCAGATGGGCTTCGCTCAGCCCGGTAAGTTTGGTGGCGATGTTTCGCACCTGAACCTGCACAAGACCTTCTCCATTCCTCATGGCGGCGGCGGCCCCGGTGTGGGCCCTCTGGCTGTTCGTGAGCACTTGGCGAAGTTCCTGCCCGGTGACGCATACCATGCTGATGCTGAGGGTAAGCTCCCCAATGACGCTGCACTGCCGATTTCGCAGGCGTTCTTCGGTTCTGCAGGCGTTCTGCCGATTAGCTGGATGTACATTGCGATGACTGGTGCTCAGGGTCTGAAGGACTCTTCGCAGTACGCGGTTCTGAACGCTAACTATATTGCGAAGAAGCTCAATGACAAGTACCCGGTGCTGTACACCGGCCCCGGCGGTCTGGTCGCTCACGAGTGCATCCTGGACTTGCGTCAGCTGACCGATCAGACTCACGTGACTGCTGAGGATGTCTGCAAGCGTCTGATGGACTTCGGCTTCCACGCTCCGACCCTGGCGTTCCCGGTTCCGGGCACCCTGATGGTTGAGCCGACTGAGTCTGAGTCGAAGGAAGAATTGGACCGCTTTATTGAGGCAATGGAGACCATCTACGACGAGATCATCGAGGTGGCTGAGGGTAAGGTCGCTGTGGAGGATTCGGTTCTGCGCAACGCACCGCACACCGTTGATGTGGTGAGTGCCGATGAGTGGGATCGCCCCTACAGCCGTACCCAGGCAGCTTTCCCGGTCCCGAGTCTGCGTGCTAATAAGTACTTCACTTCGGTGGGTCGTATCGACGGCGCTGGCGGTGACCGTAACTTCGTGTGCGAATGCCCCCCGATGGAGGCTTTCGACCTGGAAGCATAAGGAGCCTATAACGCTCCTGGGTAGACTGTAGCGGTCTACCTGCCTCACCCGTTCTCAGATTTCTGGGGCGGGTGGGGGTCGCCTCCGCAGCGTATCTCGTGTCTGTGGGGGTGAATGAAATCTATGACGATTGAACGATAACAGCACAAGGCTGTGCGTGAGGAGAATCTAATGTCCCCTAAGAAGACCTCTCTGTACTCTGTCCACGAGAAGCTTGGTGCTTCTTTCACCGACTTTGGCGGCTGGGATATGCCCCTGAAGTACGCTAATGACGTTGCTGAGCATGAGGCTGTCCGTACTAGTGCCGGTATTTTCGACTTGTCTCATATGGGTGAGTTCCGCGTGACCGGTCCGGATGCGGGCGCGTTCCTGGATTACGCTCTGGTGTCGAATATGTCCATCCTGAAGGTTGGTAAGGCAAAGTACTCGATCCTGGTCAACGACAAGGGCGGCGTGATTGACGACCTGATTACTTACCGTCTGGGCGATGAAGAGTTCCTAGTTGTTCCGAATGCTTCGAATATTGAGACTGACTTTGCGGCGATGAGCGAGCGCCTGGGTGATTTCAATGTTGAGTTTGTGAATGAGTCGGAGCAGACTTCTCTGGTGGCTGTTCAGGGTCCTCGTGCTGAGGAGATTCTGCTGGCTGCTGGCATGTCTGATGATGAGGCTGTCCGTGAGCTGAAGTACTACGCTTCGGTGCCGCTGACTGTTGCCGGTGTTGATGTTCTGCTGGCTCGTACCGGTTACACCGGTGAGGACGGTTTCGAGCTGTTTGTTCCGAATGAGAACGCTGTTGAGCTGTGGGATAAGCTGACTGCTGCTGGCGAGCCTTTCGGCATGATTCCTGCCGGTCTGGCTTCTCGCGACTCCCTGCGTCTTGAGGCTGGTATGCCCCTGTACGGTCACGAGCTGGGTCTGGACATTACTCCCTTTGAGTCCGGTCTGGGTCGTCTGGTTGAGATTGCGTTGGAGAAGAAGGCAGCTGACTTCGTTGGTCGTGAGGCTCTGGCTGAGCTGGCTAAGAGCGAGTCGAAGCGTATCCTGGTTGGTCTGAAGGCTCAGGCGAAACGTCCTGCTCGTGCCGGTTCTAAGCTGGTGGACGCTGAAGGTAATGAGATTGGTGAGGTTACCTCCGGTATTCCTTCCCCGACTTTGGGTTTCCCGATTGCTATGGCACTGGTGAACCGTGAGTTCTCTGAGGTTGGCTCTACCGTGGATGTTGATATCCGCGGTAAGCGTGCTCCGTTTGATGTTGTGACTCTGCCGTTCTACAAGCGTGAGAAGTAAGAGTTTTTCTGCAGATAATCTGTAGGGGAGAGGCGTCGTGCCCTGTGTAGGCACGGCGCCTTTTATTCGATGTGCTGCGGTGCTGAGTGGTGGGGGAGTGTCGAGGTGTTCTAGGCCTTAGTTTGTGATGGTTCTGAAGTGCGTTAGGATTAGAGCGGTCAGTCAAGGGTGATTGTCCGCACGTAGAGACCGCAGATTGATGTGTGCTTCCTCTGTTGAGGTGCACGTATCTTTTGGTGCGGTGCACAGACATTTTTATTTGAAGGACAGAACATGGCTATTAACCAGAGTGCACCCAGCAGTGCCCAGAAGAAGGCAGAGGCTCTGCCGTACGACATCAGTGTTTTTGAGATGTTCAGCATTGGTGTGGGTCCTTCGAGCTCACATACCGTGGGGCCGATGCGCGCTTCGAACCGTTTTGTGGCGGAGCTGATTGATGAGGGCATGCTGGACTGTGTAACGGGCGTACATGTTGACCTGTATGGTTCGTTAGCGGCTACGGGCGCTGGTCACGGCACGATGAGCGCTGTGTTGAAGGGTTTGTGCGGTTTTGTTCCGGAGACGATTAATATCGCTGATTCTGAGGCGATGATTGAGCGTAATAGTGTGGACGGCACGTTGCCTCTGGCAGGTTACCCCTCCTCTGCTTATGGTGTGACTGCGCCTGGTGGCGAGGAGCAGAAGGTGTATGGTCCGGTGGTGAAGTACCGTGAGCTGGATATGACTCTGCGTCCGCTGACGGTTCTTCCGCGCCATACGAACGGCATGAAGATCGCGGCGTTTGCGGGTGAGCAGCTGCTGTTGGAGCGTACCTACTATTCCATTGGTGGCGGCTTCATTGTTGAGGGTGATGAGGAGGCGACCGGTGGTGCGTCGCTGATGAACCCTCCGTATCCGTTCGGTTCGGCTACTGAGCTGCTGGAGATGGCGAATGAGGCTGGGTTGTCGATTGCGCAGTTGAAAATGGCGAATGAGTGTTCTTTGCGTTCTGAGCAAGAGGTCCGCGATGGCATCTTGCATATCTACCGTGTGATGAAGGAGTGCATTGGCTCTTCTCTGGCACGTGTGGGGTATTTACCGGGCCCGCTGAAGGTGCGTTGCCGTGCGGGTGCGTGGCATCGCGATTTGATGGTGGAGGATCCTTCGAAGTCTCCTGAGTTCGCTATTGACTGGGTGAATCTGATTGCTTTGGCGGTCAATGAGGAGAACGCTTTTGGTGGTCGTGTGGTGACCGCTCCGACGAATGGTGCTGCGGGCATTATTCCGGCGGTGTTGCATTATGCGATGAACTACACGCAGGGTATTCGACATTGTGGTCAGGCTGCTCGTGATCAGGCGGTTGTTGATTTCTTCTTGGCTTCTTCTGCTGTGGGTGTGCTGTATAAGAAGCGTGCGTCGATTTCTGGTGCTGAGGTTGGTTGCCAGGGTGAGGTGGGTAGTGCCTCCTCGATGGCTGCTGCCGGTTTGGCACAGGTGATGGGTGGTACTCCTGAGCAGGTTGAGAATGCTGCTGAGATTGCGATGGAACACAACTTGGGTCTGACCTGTGACCCGGTGGGTGGTTTGGTGCAGATCCCTTGTATTGAGCGTAATGCGATGGCGGCGTCGAATGCAGTGACGGCTGCACGTATGGCGTTGCGTGGTGATGGTACGCACCGTGTGTCGTTGGATCAGGTGATTGAGACGATGCGTCAGACCGGTTTGGATATGTCTCACCGTTACAAGGAGACGTCTATGGGCGGTTTGGCGGTGAATGTGGTGGAATGCTAGGTGCATGCCGTGGCAGGTTTGCACTCCTGATGCGGGTGTGGTAGACAGATGGGCTTTCTTCCTGTATTGTTAGTATTTACGCTTTCCCTAACCTTTGTGCCTTCATATAGCGGTGGGCACGGGCTGAAGGTGACGTTTTTCCGTCCGACTCTATAGCTTCTAGCACCGTTTATATCGGGGGCCGAGGTTGTCGTGTCGCCGGTAATGTCGCCGGGAGGCTGATTGCTAACAGACATGTCTGTGGAAGGATCCCCATTTTGGTCGCTTCGAGCACCTCGAATCATGATGCCGCTAACGGTGCGGAGAACGTCTCCCGCCGAATTTCATTCGCGAAGATTAATGAACCACTGAAGGTTCCCAACCTGCTTGCTATCCAGACCGATAGCTTCGACCGCCTCGTGGGTAACGAGCGCTGGGTGGAGCGTCTGGAAAAAGCACAGGCTGCAGGTGACAATTCTGTCCCCGCTCAGTCCGGTCTGGCTGAGATTTTTGAAGAAATCTCCCCGATTCGTGACTTCCAGGAGACTATGCAGCTCTCCTTCTCTGAGCCTGAGTTTGCTGACCCCAAGTACTCTGTTGAGGAGTGCAAGGACCGCGACGCAACCTACTCGGCTCCGCTGTACATTAAGGCTGAATTCATGAACCTCGCTACTGGCGAGGTTAAGCAGCAGACCCTGTTCATGGGCGACTTCCCCCTGATGACCGAGGCTGGTACCTTCGTTATTAACGGTACTGAGCGTGTGGTTGTTTCTCAGCTGGTGCGCTCCCCCGGTGCTTACTTTGAGAAGGCTCCGGACCGTACCTCAGATAAGGACATTTACTCTGCCCGCGTGATTCCTTCCCGCGGTGCATGGTTCGAGCTTGAGATTGATAAGCGCGACCAGGTAGGCGTGCGTCTGGACCGTAAGCGTAAGCAGTCTGTGACTGTTCTGCTGAAGGCTCTGGGCTGGACCGAGTCTAAGATTCTGGCTGAGTTCGGTCAGTACGACTCCATCCGTGCAACCCTGGAGAAGGACTCCGTTAAGGACCGCGACGAGGCTCTGCTGGATATCTACCGCAAGCTGCGTCCGGGTGAACCCCCGACGGTTGAAGCGGCTCAGGGTCTGCTGGACAACATGTACTTCACCCCGCGCCGCTACGACCTGGCGAAGGTTGGTCGTTACAAGCTGAACCGTAAGCTCGGTGTGGACGTTCCCATGGATTCCCCCGAGGCTTCCGTTCTGAGCCAGGACGACATCGCTCAGATGATTCGTTACCTCTGCGCTCTGCACGCAGGTGAGACCACCATCCCCGGAGTCCGTGACGGCGAGGAAATCTCCCTCAAGATCGATATCGACGATATTGACCACTTCGGCAACCGCCGTATCCGCACCGTGGGTGAGCTCATTGAGAACCAGATCCGTACCGGTCTGTCTCGTATGGAGCGCGTGGTTCGTGAGCGCATGACCACCCAGGATGTGGACG
Organism: Rothia sp. 110740021-2; assembly: GCF_054263775.1. Lineage (NCBI taxonomy): Bacteria > Bacillati > Actinomycetota > Actinomycetes > Micrococcales > Micrococcaceae > Rothia > Rothia sp. 110740021-2. The sequence continues at coordinate 471,941 of NZ_JBSZFE010000001.1, forward strand.
CTATCACCCCGCAGTCCCTGGTGAACATCCGCCCCGTCGTGGCAGCTATCAAGGAGTTCTTCGGTACTTCTCAGCTGTCGCAGTTCATGGACCAGAACAACCCGCTGGCAGGTCTGACCCACAAGCGTCGTCTGTCCGCACTGGGCCCGGGCGGTCTGTCCCGTGACCGTGCAGGCATGGAAGTTCGAGACGTCCATCCCTCGCACTACGGTCGTATGTGCCCCATTGAAACTCCTGAAGGCCCGAATATTGGTCTGATTGGTTCGCTGGCAACCTACGGTCGTATCAACTCCTTCGGTTTCATTGAGACCCCCTACCGCGTGGTGACTGACGGCCGCGTGACCGACGAGGTCCGCTACCTAACCGCTGACGACGAGAAGTCCGTCGTTATCGCACAGGCAAACGCACCGCTGAACCCCGACCGCACCTTCGCTGAGAATGAGGTTCTCTGCCGTGCGGGTGACGGTTCTGGTGAAGCTGTTATGGTTGCTCCCGGCGCCGTGCAGTACATGGACGTTTCCCCGCGTCAGATGGTGTCTGTGGCTACCGCCCTGATTCCTTACCTGGAGCATGATGACGCTAACCGAGCACTGATGGGTGCTAACATGCAGCGTCAGGCTGTGCCCCTGCTGGAGTCTGAGGCTCCCGTGGTTGGTACCGGTATGGAGAAGTATGCAGCACTGGATTCCGGTGACTCTGTGCTCGCGAAGAAGCCCGGTGTGGTTTCCTCCGTGGACGCGAAGACCGTTATCGTCCGTAACGACGACGGCTCTGTCTCCACCTACCCGATTATGAAGTTCTCCCGTTCGAACCCGGGTAACTGCTACAACCAGCGCGTTGTGGTGAAGGAAGGCCAGCGCGTCGAATACCGCGACGTTATTGCTGACGGCCCCTCCACCGACGGTGGTGAGCTGGCACTGGGTAAGAACCTGCTCGTGGCATATATGCCGTGGGAAGGCCTGAACTACGAGGATGCGATCATCCTCTCCCAGCGCATGGTGTCTGAGGACGTGCTGACCTCGATCCACATTGAGGAGCACGAGATTGACGCTCGCGACACCAAGCTGGGCCCCGAGGAGATTACCCGCGACATCCCGAACGTGTCCGAGGACGTTCTCTCGGCTCTGGACGAGCGCGGCATCATTCACATCGGTGCTGAAGTTGAGGCTGGCGACATCCTCGTTGGTAAGGTCACTCCTAAGGGCGAGACCGAGCTGACCCCCGAGGAGCGCCTGTTGCGCGCAATCTTCGGTGAGAAGTCTCGCGAGGTTCGTGACACCTCTCTGAAGGTCCCTCACGGCGAGTCCGGTACCGTCATTGGTATCCGCATCTTCGACCGCGAGAGCAATGATGAGGACGATCTGCCCCCGGGTGTGAACCAGCTGGTCCGTGTGTACGTGGCTCAGAAGCGTAAGATTACCGACGGCGACAAGCTTGCAGGCCGCCACGGTAACAAGGGTGTTATTTCCAAGATCCTTCCGATCGAGGATATGCCCTTCCTGGAAGACGGTACCCCCGTGGACGTTATCCTGAACCCGCTGGGTGTGCCCGGTCGTATGAACATTGGTCAGGTTCTGGAAGTCCACACCGGTTGGCTGGCTAAGCAGGGTTGGAAGATTGAAGGCGAGCCCGAGTGGCTCAAGCACATGCCGAACTTCCCGAAGGAATCCGGCCCGACCCGCCTGGCAACCCCGGTGTTTGACGGTGCCCACGAGGACGAGCTGTTTGACCTCATGGATCACTCAAACCCGAACCGCGATGGTGACCGTCTGATTAACCGCTCCGGTAAGGCACGTCTGATTGACGGCCGTTCCGGTGAGCCGTTCCCGGACCCGATTTCGGTTGGTTACCAGTACATCCTGAAGCTGCACCACCTGGTGGATGACAAGATTCACGCTCGTTCCACCGGTCCGTACTCGATGATTACCCAGCAGCCCCTGGGTGGTAAGGCGCAGTTCGGTGGTCAGCGCTTCGGTGAGATGGAAGTGTGGGCGCTGGAGGCATACGGCGCCGCATACACCCTGCAGGAAATCCTGACCGTCAAGTCCGATGACGTGGCGGGCCGTGTGAAGGTTTACGAGGCTATTGTGAAGGGCGAGAACATCCCTGAGCCGGGTATCCCCGAATCCTTCAAGGTTCTTATCAAGGAAATGCAGTCTCTGTGCCTGAACGTCGAGGTGCTCTCCACTGACGGCAAGACTATTGAGATGAGCGACTCGGAGGAAGAAGGCTTCCGGGCAGCAGAAGATATGGGCGTAAGCCTGACCCACGACGAGCCTAGCTCCGTCGACGAGGCATAAGCACCGCCTCCTTCTAGGGTGGGGAACCCCGTATGCGCTCGCGTGCGTTGTGGGGTTCCCACCCGCTAACCTAAGTCTTCAGAAACTTACAGAAAGAGATTAGGACCGATATGTCCAACGAATCTTCGCTTGGTTTGATGCGAATTGGCCTCGCCACCGCCGACGACATCCGTCGTTGGTCTTTTGGTGAGGTTAAGAAGCCCGAGACCATCAACTACCGTACCCTGAAGCCCGAGAAGGACGGTCTCTTCGACGAGCGTATCTTCGGCCCCACCAAGGACTGGGAGTGCTACTGCGGTAAGTATAAGCGCGTACGCTTCAAGGGCATTGTGTGTGAGCGCTGTGGTGTTGAGGTGACCCGCTCTAAGGTACGTCGTGAGCGTATGGGTCACATTGAGCTGGCTGCTCCTGTTACCCACATTTGGTACTTCAAGGGTGTTCCTTCCCGTCTGGGTTACCTGCTGGATCTGGCTCCGAAGGACCTGGAGAAGGTCATTTACTTCGCTGCGTACATGATCACTAAGGTTGATGAGGAAGCTCGTCACGAGGACCTGCCAATGCTGCAGGCTGCTCACGACCGTGAGAAGCAAGAGCTTGAGGCTGCTCTGAACGCTGATGTGAACGCCATTAGCCGTGAGGTTGAGGCGGAGCTGGCTCGTATTGAGGCAGAGGGCGGCAAGGCTGCTGAGAAGCGTAAGCTGCGTGATAACGCTGAGCGTCAGCTCGCGTCGGTGCGTAAGCGTTACGAGCGTGAGGCTGAGCACCTGGATCGTGTATGGGATCGCTTCAAGAACCTGAAGGTCGCTGACCTTGAGGGTGACGAGGCTCTGTACCGTTCCATGATTGATAAGTACGGCCTGTACTTTGAGGGTGCAATGGGCGCAGAGGCTATTAAGAAGCGTCTGGAGTCCTTCGACCTGGAGGCTGAGTCTGAGGCTCTGAAGGAGATCATTCAGACCGGTAAGGGTCAGAAGAAGACCCGCGCTCTGAAGCGTCTCAAGGTTGTTAACGCCTTCCTGACCACTAATAACTCCCCGCTGGGTATGGTCCTGGATGTTGTTCCGGTTATTCCGCCGGAACTGCGCCCGATGGTTCAGCTGGACGGTGGCCGCTTCGCGACTTCCGACCTGAACGACCTGTACCGTCGTGTGATCAACCGTAACAACCGTTTGAAGCGTCTGCTGGAGCTGGGTGCTCCCGAGATTATCGTGAACAACGAGAAGCGTATGCTGCAGGAAGCTGTGGACTCGCTGTTCGATAACGGTCGTCGTGGTCGCCCGGTGACCGGCCCCGGTAACCGCCCCCTGAAGTCTCTGTCTGACATGCTGAAGGGTAAGCAGGGTCGTTTCCGTCAGAACCTGCTCGGTAAGCGTGTTGATTACTCGGGTCGTTCCGTGATTGTGGTTGGTCCTCAGCTGCAGATGCACCAGTGTGGTCTGCCCAAGCAGATGGCACTGGAGCTGTTCAAGCCCTTCGTTATGAAGCGTTTGGTGGAGCTGAGCCACGCTCAGAACATTAAGAGCGCTAAGCGTATGGTTGAGCGTTTCCGCCCGCAGGTTTGGGACGTTCTGGAAGAGGTTATTGCTGAGCACCCGGTTCTGCTGAACCGTGCACCTACCCTGCACCGTCTCGGTATTCAGGCGTTTGAGCCGAAGCTGGTTGAGGGTAAGGCTATTCAGCTGCACCCGCTGGTTTGCTCCGCGTTCAACGCTGACTTCGATGGTGACCAGATGGCAGTTCACCTGCCGCTATCTCCCGAGGCTCAGGCTGAGGCTCGTATCCTCATGCTGTCCTCGAACAACATCCTGAAGCCTTCGGATGGCCGCCCTGTGGCTGTCCCTTCGCAGGATATGATCATTGGTCTGTACCACCTGACTAGCTCCCGCGACGGTCAGAAGAACGAGGGTCACGCATTCTCCTCGGTGGCTGAGGCTCTGATGGCGATGGATCGTCACGAGATTGAGCTGTACACCAAGGTGAAGATTCGCCTTGATGGTGACCAGTTCGTTGCCCCCGAGGATTGGGAAGCACCGGAGGGCTACCAGCCCGGCGATTCTGTGCTGCTGGACTGCACCGTTGGTCAGGTTCTGTTCAACCAGGCTCTGCCGAAGGATTACCCCTGGTTCTCTGGTGTGGCAGATAAGAAGGGCCTGGGTAGCCTGATTAATGATCTGGCTGAGCGTTACCCGATGGATGTTGTGGCTCGTGCGCTAGACAACCTGAAGAACTCCGGTTTCTACTGGGCTTCCCGTTCAGGCGTGACCGTGGCTGTTTCCGATATTGCTACTCCTTCTGAGAAGCCGGCAATTATGGAGCGCTACGAGAAGCAGGCTGCTGCAATTCAGGATGACTTCGAGATCGGTACCATCGATGACGAAGAGCGTCGTCAGGAATTGATCAAGGTTTGGACCGAGGCTACCGACGTGGTTGCAGAGGCTATGCGTGAGAACTTGAGCTCTCACGGTGGTCTGAACACTATTTACCGTATGGTGACCTCCGGTGCACGTGGTAACTGGATGCAGGTCCGTCAGATTGCGGGTATCCGTGGTCTGGTGTCGAACCCGAAGGGTGAGATTATGCCTCGCCCGATTAAGTCCTCGTACCGTGAAGGCCTGTCGGTTCTGGAGTACTTTATCGCAACCCACGGTGCACGTAAGGGTCTGGCTGATACCGCGCTGCGTACCGCTAACTCGGGTTACTTGACCCGTCGTTTGGTGGACGTTTCTCAGGATGTTATCGTTCGTGAGCACGACTGTGGCACCCGCCGTGGTCTGGTTCTGCCTCTGATTGATGAGGACGGCGGTCTGCATCCGGACGTCGAGACTTCGATTCACGGTCGTACCCTTGCGGTGGATGTGAAGGATGAGTCTGGTAACGTTCTGGCTGCCGCGGGTTCCGATGTCTCTGATGAGCTCATTGAGAAGCTCTTCAAGGCAGGCGTGAAGGAAGTTCGCGTCCGTTCGGTTCTGACCTGTGAGTCTGCTATTGGTGTGTGTGCACTGTGCTACGGTCGTTCGATGGCTTCGAACGTTCTGGTGGACATTGGTGAGGCTGTTGGTATTATTGCGGCTCAGTCGATTGGTGAGCCCGGTACCCAGCTGACCATGCGTACCTTCCACACCGGTGGTGTGGCTTCGGCTGACGATATTACTCAGGGTCTGCCCCGTATTCAGGAGCTGTTCGAGGCTCGTACTCCCAAGGGTGTTGCCCCGATTTCTGAGGTCTCCGGTCGCGTGACCATTGAGGATACCGAGAAGTCCTACAAGATTGTGGTGACCCCGGACGATGGTTCTGAGCCTCAGTCCTACACTGTTCTGCGTCGTGCGGCCTCTAAGCTGCAGAATGGCGACCACGTTCAGGTTGGCGATCAGCTGGCTACCGGTTCTGTTGATCCGAAGGAGGTTCTGCGTATTCGTGGTCCTCGTGAGGCTCAGAAGCACCTGGTGAGCGAGGTTCAGGGTGTGTACAAATCGCAGGGTGTGGAAATCCACGACAAGCACGTTGAGGTTATTGTTCGCCAGATGCTGCGTCGCGTGACCGTGATTGAATCCGGTGATACCGATCTGCTGCCTGGTGAGCTGGTTGATAACATTGCTTTCCAGACTGCTAACCGTAAGGCACTGGTTGAGGGTAAGAAGCCCGCAGCTGGTCGTCCGGAAATGATGGGTATTACCAAGGCTTCGCTGGCTACCGAGTCCTGGCTGTCGGCGGCCTCCTTCCAGGAGACCACCCGCGTCCTGACTCAGGCTGCTATGGAAGCGAAGACTGACCCGCTGCTCGGCCTGAAGGAGAACGTGATTATCGGTAAGCTGGTTCCCGCCGGTACCGGTCTGGCACGTTATAACAATATTGAGGTTGAGCCCAGCGCTCAGGCTACTGCTGAGCGTATGCAGACTCTGGACACTTTCGGTGGTTACCAGAGTGCGTTCCAGATGGATAACGAGGTGTACACTTACGGCAACGGCGGCTTCATGGCTGTTTCGCTGGATGAGTACGGTCGTGGTCTGGACTAAGGCTTCTGCCGTGAGGGGCAGGTTGAGGGTTTAGACTCCCGGCCTGGTCTTCATTAGAAACGCGGATACTCGAGTTTGTCTCGGGTATCCGCGTTTTGTTTTATGAGGGGTGGAGGATTCTTTTAAGCGTGGCTATAATACTCTTTATCCTTCAATATGAGGTTGTATATTCTATGCCTAGTGGGTGAATTTATTTATAAAAATATTGAAGTGCATTATTTTTTATAATGGGAAAATTACTTGACTGCGCAAGAAATTAGGTGTCAGTCAAATATTCCCCATCTCCCTAGAAGACACACCAGGACTGCAATATATAGAATGTTGACTCGTTTTTATTTGAAGTTTATGTAGAATAAACATTCTTGATTTGAGCAATGCGAATTCAACTGGAAAGCCTTTTGGTTAGGTTATAGTCTTGAAGGCATGCATATCGCTCCAATCACTTCCGTACGGGTGATTTTCGCGGTACCCGACTGCTTTCCGGAGCATCTCAATCTCAGATGTCTGAACAGGATTCTTCTATGTCTGCAGGGGAGCGAAAGCACTCCTCTGTTTTTCGCGTTTTAAGGCGCCCACCCACTCTCTTGCTTGCATTGGTGTAGCATGCCTTATTGTGGCTTCCGCAGTTCTTCTACCGGTCAGGTTGCGACCGCGGCCCCTGTTTCTCAGAGCGCTAGTGCTACCCCCTACCTGGTAGATGCGGGTGCGGCGGATGTTATCGGTGAGCCCAGTGAAGTCGGCTTCATGGGTTATGACGACTCTTCCCAGAAGGGTAGTGGTGTGCATAATCGTCAGTATGCTCGCGCTTTTAATACGGTGGATCGCGCCTCCGGTAAGCGCAACCTCATTGTTGTCCTGGACTCTCTGACTGGGTGGCAGTCGCTGCGTGATGAACTGGTCAAGAGTATCCGTGCATAGTTTGGCTTCGCATACGATGAGTCGAACATTATGATTACCGTGACTCACACCCACACGCCCCCCCCGGTGGTATTACGCACCAGAGCCTGTACAACATTACGACCCTGGGCTTCCATCAGGAGGTGCTCAATGCTAATGCTGGTGATGTTTCCCCGAATACTTGGTTGAAGCCTGGTCAGGGTCCCACTAATGACCAGTTCAAGAATGTGAAGATTCAGGGTGAGAAGCAGTCTAATGCTGTGCGTTCTTAGCTCAAGAGTGCGGGTACTCCGGTGGGTAAGGGGCTGGATTTGCGTATTTCGTACTTCAATTTCTCGGGTATGAACGTGGATGCCAAGTACACCGGTGGTGGCCATAATGAGCGCACCTGTCAGGGTTTCTTGAGTACTTCGTTTGGTTCTGGTTCCACTGAGGGTGGCGGTGGTGGCTGGGATGCCTATAGGGAAGGCTCTGGTTGCCCCTCTATGCTGGCTACTTTGGTGTTCACTTCGAGTGCAGCGCAGACGCGTTGCCAGCAGCCGAAGGGCATTCTCTTCTCTGCAAAAAATGGAACGGTCATTCAGGAAAAGTATCCAGTGCAGATTATGAGCTTCGGCGTCCCAGGTGACGGTTCACTGGAAGGTGTCGGCTAATACTCATAAGGGGTAGTACCGCATCCGCTACTACGGCAATGCCAATAAAAATTTGAAGACTATTACCCTGTTTGAGGGCCAGACTCGAGTCTTCCAGGTGGCGTAGCCCAGCAGCCGCTGTGGTGGACCTATAACTGAATACTCCCTTGCGGGAGGCGGATGTAGCTACGCGCTCGCCTCCCGCATCTGTTGATGCTGCCGAGAATCATCGAGAGGGTTCTGGGTGGTCTTCTGCTTTAACTTACTCCAAGGAGGCAAAAGAAACAGAGCGAGCCGAAGAGGCAGTGGGGGAGCAGTAAATCCCAATAATGTAATTTAAGTGAGGCAAATCATCAGCTTTTGCTCTTAGGTAGGGGCTTAAAAGCAAAGAATCCCCGCTCTGGCGCTAGATTAAGTGGGATTTAACCTGTATAGTCTTATGCGAAGTACTTGAGCTCGGTGCACAAGGATCCACCCCCGGTGGGTTTACGCGGGATATTTCCCGAGGGTACGGGCATGATGAATCAATGGCAGTATGGATACCGTCCTTTGGTGTTGCTTTTTGCTGACGCCTAAATGCCATTTTTAAGCGTGCCCAAAAACTTTTTCACCTCTGAAGGTGGGGAATTTTAGCCCTGAGAACTCGCCGAGATGTCGAGGAACCTATAGAAACCAACCGGATATGCATCCGAGCGTTTCTGATAACCGAGAGCACCCATCCAACGTGATGGGGGCCAGTAAGTTTATACGGGATTTTCTAACGAGGAACCCGATCAAGCAACGGAGAAAACGTGCCTACTATTCAGCAGCTGGTCCGTAAGGGCCGGACTCCCAAGGTCGTTAAGACCAAGGCGCCCGCACTGAAGGGCAACCCCATGAAGCGTGGCGTGTGCACCCGTGTGTACACCACCACCCCGAAGAAGCCGAACTCGGCACTGCGTAAGGTCGCTCGTGTCAAGCTCAACGGCGGCGTCGAGGTTACCGCATACATTCCCGGTGAGGGTCACAACCTGCAGGAGCACTCGATTGTGCTCGTTCGCGGTGGTCGTGTGAAGGACCTCCCCGGTGTTCGCTACAAGATCGTTCGTGGCGCTCTGGATACCCAGGGTGTTAAGGGTCGCGGCCAGGCTCGCTCCCGCTACGGCGCTAAGAAGGAGAAGAAGTAATGCCTCGTAAGGGTCCCGCTCCCAAGCGTCCCCTCGTAAACGATCCTGTTTACGGTTCTGCTCTGGTCACCCAGCTGATCAACAAGGTTCTGCTGGACGGCAAGAAGTCCGTCGCAGAGCGCATCGTCTACGGTGCCCTCGAGGGCGTCGAGAAGAAGACCGGTTCTGACCCGGTCGCAACTCTGAAGAAGGCTATGGACAACATCAAGCCTTCTCTCGAGGTTCGCTCCCGCCGCGTCGGCGGTGCAACCTACCAGGTTCCGGTTGAGGTTCGCCCCGGCCGTTCCACCGCTCTGGCTCTTCGCTGGCTCGTTGGCTTCTCCAAGCAGCGCCGCGAGAAGACCATGACTGAGCGTCTGATGAACGAGATCCTGGATGCATCCAATGGTCTTGGTGCCGCTGTGAAGCGTCGCGAGGACACTCACAAGATGGCCGAGTCCAACAAGGCCTTCGCACACTACCGCTGGTAATTCTCCGTTTAGAGCCTGCCGAGTCAATTCGAGTCGGCAGGCTTTCGGAGTATCTCATTTAGGGAGAATAACGTGGCACTTGACGTGTTCACCGACCTTAACAAGGTCCGCAACATCGGTATTATGGCGCACATCGACGCCGGTAAGACCACCACCACTGAGCGCATTCTGTTCTACACCGGTATTAACCACAAGATCGGTGAGACCCACGACGGCGCTTCCACTATGGACTGGATGGCTCAGGAGCAGGAGCGAGGTATTACCATTACCTCCGCAGCAACCACCTGCTTCTGGAAGGACAACCAGATCAACATTATCGACACCCCCGGTCACGTCGACTTCACCGTTGAGGTTGAGCGCTCCCTGCGCGTCCTCGACGGCGCAGTTGCTGTGTTCGACGGCAAGGAAGGTGTTGAGCCCCAGTCTGAGACCGTTTGGCGCCAGGCTGACAAGTACGATGTCCCCCGTATCTGCTTCGTCAACAAGATGGACAAGATGGGTGCTGACTTCTACTTCACCGTTCAGACCATCATCGATCGCCTGGGCGCACGCCCGCTGGTTATTCAGCTCCCCATCGGTGCTGAGAGCGACTTCCTTGGTGTTGTCGACCTGCTCGAAATGAAGGCATACGTCTGGCCCGGCGACGCCAAGGGCGACGTGACCATGGGCTCCTCCTACGAGGTTCAGGACATTCCTGCTGACCTGGTTGAGAAGGCTGAGCAGTACCGAGCTGAGCTGGTTGAGGCTGTTGCTGAGTCCAGCGAAGAGCTCATGGAGAAGTACCTCGAAGAGGGCGAGCTGACCATCCCCGAGATTAAGTCGGGTATCCGTCAGCTGGTTATCGCCGGCGAGGCATTCCCCGTTCTCTGCGGTTCTGCATTCAAGAACCGCGGTGTTCAGCCCATGCTGGACGCTGTGATCGAGTACCTGCCCTCCCCGCTGGACGTTCCGGACGTTGTCGGCTCCAACCCCTCCAACGAGGAAGAGAAGCTGACCCGTAAGGCATCTGCTGATGAGCCCTTCGCAGCGCTGGCGTTCAAGGTTGCAGCTCACCCGTTCTACGGTCAGCTAACCTATACCCGCGTTTACTCCGGTGTTGCAGCTCAGGGCCAGCAGGTCCTGAACTCCACCAAGGGTAAGAAGGAGCGCATCGGTAAGCTCTTCCAGATGCACTCCAACAAGGAGAACCCTGTTGAAGAGATCACCGCAGGTCACATTTACGCTGCGATTGGTCTGAAGGACACCACTACTGGTGACACCCTGTGCGACCCCGCACACCCGATTGTTCTTGAGTCGATGACCTTCCCCGATCCTGTGATCTTCGTGGCTATTGAGCCCAAGACCAAGGGTGACCAGGAGAAGATGTCCACCGCTATCCAGAAGCTTTCCGCTGAGGACCCCACCTTCACCGTTTCGCTGAACGAAGAAACCGGTCAGACCGAAATTGGTGGTATGGGTGAGCTGCACCTGGACATCATCGTTGACCGTATGAAGCGTGAGTTCAAGGTTGAGGCTAACGTTGGTAAGCCTCAGGTTGCTTACCGCGAGACCATCAAGAAGGCAGTCGAGAAGGTCGACTACACCCACAAGAAGCAGACTGGCGGTTCCGGTCAGTTCGCAAAGGTGCAGGTCTCCTTCGAGCCCCTGCCCCTGGATGGCGAAGAGCTGTATCTGTTCGAGGACAAGGTCACCGGTGGCCGCGTTCCTCGCGAGTACATCCCTTCGGTCGACGCTGGTATCCAGGACGCTATGAAGTTCGGTGTCCTCGCTGGCTACCCGATGGTAGGCGTGAAGGCAACCCTGATCGATGGTGCGTACCACGACGTCGACTCCTCCGAAATGGCGTTCAAGATCGCTGGTTCGATGGTCTTCAAGGAAGGCGCTAAGCGCGCTAACCCGGTCCTGCTCGAGCCGCTGATGGACGTTGAGGTTCGTACCCCCGAGGAGTACATGGGCGACGTTATCGGCGACCTGAACTCCCGCCGTGGCCAGGTTCGTTCTATGGAGGACGCATCCGGCGTTAAGATCATCAAGGCTATTGTGCCCCTGACCGAAATGTTCGGTTACATTGGCGACCTGCGCGGCAAGACCCAGGGTCGTGCAGTGTTCTCGATGGCATTCGATAGCTATGGCGAGGTTCCCAAGAACGTCGCTGACGAGATCATTCAGAAGAGCCGCGGCGAGTAATTTCCGCGTCTTATCCGTGGGCCACGGGCTAAAAACCTGTGGCCCACACCAAAATTTTCAATTAAATCCATTATTGAGAGCATGAACAGTTTCATCTCTGCGGCGTAATCCGCTATTGTAGACGCTAGACCGTTTTATAACGGGATGCGCCGGAGCGAAGATCCGCGTGCATGTTTTCAATCGTTCTAGGAGGAACACTCTTGGCTAAGGCTAAGTTCGAGCGCTCCAAGCCTCACGTTAACGTCGGTACCATTGGTCACGTTGACCACGGTAAGACCACCCTGACCGCAGCAATCTCCAAGGTTCTGGCTGACAAGTACCCGGACCTGAACGAGAAGCGCGACTTCGGTATGATCGACTCCGCTCCCGAGGAGCGCCAGCGCGGTATTACCATTAACATTGCTCACATCGAGTACCAGACCGAGAAGCGCCACTACGCACACGTTGACGCTCCCGGCCACGCTGACTACGTCAAGAACATGATCACCGGTGCGGCTCAGATGGACGGCGCAATCCTCGTGGTTGCAGCTACCGACGGCCCCATGGCACAGACCCGCGAGCACGTTCTGCTCGCTCGCCAGGTTGGCGTCCCCACCCTGCTGGTTGCACTGAACAAGGCAGACATGGTTGACGACGAAGAGCTCCTCGACCTCGTCGAGATGGAGGTCCGTGACCTCCTCTCCTCGCAGGAGTTCGACGGCGACAACGCTCCCGTTGTTCGCGTTTCCGCACTGAAGGCTCTCGAAGGCGATCCCGAGTGGGTTGCTAAGGTCGAGGAACTCATGGACGCAGTCGACACCTACATTCCGGACCCCGTTCGTGAGAAGGACAAGCCCTTCCTCATGCCCATCGAGGACGTCTTCACCATTACCGGTCGTGGCACCGTTGTTACCGGTCGTGCAGAGCGCGGTACCCTGAAGATCAACTCCGAGGTCGAGATTGTCGGTATCCGCCCGATCCAGAAGACCACCGTTACCGGTATCGAGATGTTCCACAAGCAGCTCGACGAAGCATGGGCAGGCGAGAACTGTGGTCTGCTGCTGCGCGGTCTGAAGCGTGACGATGTTGAGCGTGGTCAGGTTGTCGTGGAGCCGGGCTCCATCACCCCCCACACCGAGTTCGAGGCAAACGTCTACATCCTCTCCAAGGATGAGGGTGGCCGTCACAACCCCTTCTACTCCAACTACCGTCCTCAGTTCTACTTCCGTACCACTGACGTGACCGGCGTTATCACCCTCCCCGAGGGCACCGAGATGGTTATGCCCGGTGACAACACCGAGATGACCGTTACCCTGATCCAGGAAATCGCAATGGAAGAGGGCCTCGGCTTCGCTATCCGTGAGGGTGGCCGCACCGTTGGTTCGGGTCGTGTTACCAAGATCATCAAGTAATTGCCGTAAATTTACGACAATTCGCTAAAGATCTGCCGGAGCGGAAACTCTCCATCAGGTAGCGATACTCAAGGACCCCCGCATCTGCGGGGGTCCTTTTGTTATGCCCTTTTGAAGAACTAAGGAGGCCGAAGCGCTGTCTGATTTTTAGCGGTGGAACCCATACACGACAGCGGTTATGGGCTTATAGCGGCCGCTAAAAGCCACTGGGATCCGCTGAGAAACCTCTGAGAGGAGCTAGAGAATAAAACCGAAAGCCATGGTAGAAAACGCCAAAGCTAAGGGTTGCGAGAGCCATCTATGCTGTACGGCTGATATTTCTTCTTAAGGACTTACCAAAGGCCTCCTACAGCCCTGGCTCCGACGCCGAGGCTGCAGTTACAAGCCGTACCGAATCTTCTTATTTTCCTCCTACTGCGAAGCCTCACAGGGCCCTACGCGCAAAGAATACTATCCCCCTATAAGTGACACTCAGGAACCATACAAGCGCTCTTGCCGAGCACAAACGGAGAGGGTGAAGATAGAGGATCTGAGAAGCGAAGAACAAAAGCTGATTTCTTGGTGCAGAGAAAACTAAAGCTGGTTGCTTGAGAGTAAAGAAAAACGGTTCCCAGCCCGAAGGCTGGGAACCGCAATTCGAATGACTGCCCCCTCGGAAGGGACATAGGTAGTCCTACTACAGAATGCTGCAGTAGCATAACCTATATCTGCAGCAGGCTAGATATTTTCTTCGTCACGAGGCTGGTAGCCCTGCGGAGCAACCTGGCGTTGCTGCACCTGAGCGTTAGCCACCTGGTTCTGAGGGTAGGTACCTTCAGTCTGGGGCTCCTGGGGGTAGCCAACAACCTGAGCGGGACCTTGCTGGGATGCGACAGCATCCTGCTTATTCTGTCGAGCCAGCAGACGCCAGATAACGCCTGCGATGAGCAGAATAGAGATGATGAACAGGGTGAGCGGGTTCAGACCGGTGAGCAAAATCGCTAGGTCGAGGGTGACCAAGGCGGCCGCAATATAGGTCCAGACTCGGTCGAGCAGCAGAGCGCTCAGAAGAGTCAACGCGATACCGAGTACCAGGACCACGATATCCGGACCGTCAGCAGGAACTGCCCATGTTACCAAGGTGAGGAATACCTGCAGACCCAAAGCCCAGTACAAGGGAGCGTCCGATACCTGCGTATCCAACGGCTTCTTTACAATGAGGTTGCTGAGGACCTTCGCAGCGGTGAACGCCAGGAGCGCCAGAAGAATAACCTCAAGAATCACACTCAGCGGGTTGTAGTCTAAGTAATCAAGGACCAGACGGGCAATGAAAAGGCTGAACGCAACAGTGCCAATAGCTGGCAGACTCTTAGGCTTAGAGACCGATACGAAGGATAGAGCAAACAAACCCCAAAGAAGGGCGTTGAGCTCCACCTGCTCGTAATCGAAAATCAAGCCGAAGAACGTCATGAATCCCAACACGCACAGCGCCGGAATCATCAGCAACGTATTGACCGGAGCGTAGATCGCTTGGGCCAGGGAGTGGCGCGGCGTAAAACGCGGATAGGGCGAACCGAGCGGACCGTGCATCGGCAGCTTAACCGTCCTATTACCGGCCGGGACAGAGATGTACGGACGAATAGTAGCCTTTGCACCAGAGACCTCGACCGGGAGCATCACCTTCAGAACGAAAAGGATAATAACGGCAAAGAGCGTGTAGTACCCCAGAAGAGTGACTTCCATGATGCTCTTCTTAGCGTGGAAGAGATTCCACAGGGAGCCAATGCAGAAAATGGTAACGCTGGTGGAAGCGCCAATCTGCATGTAAGGCGCCTTGAAGAAGATTGCCACCGCCCAGAGAACAATCAGGAGAGCCGGAGCAGCTACTGAAAGCAGAAGCTGATCAATATCTGCCATAGTGTGGACTGCGCTCAGTACAGCGCCAAGGGTGAAGAAGCTCGCTGCTGCGTACGCCTCGTAGATTCGCTTGGAACGTGCGTAGAGCAGTACGCTACACAGAGCTTGACCAACCAGCAGAACAATGAACAGGAAGTTGACTACAGAATCCTTCACGTTGCCGCTGATGGCGAGCAGAACAACAGACCAGCAGATGGGGAAACGAGCAATAGTGAGTAGCTCGGAACGGACCGAAGAACCTGCAGCAATGAAAAGGCCAAGTGCCACGTAAATGACCGTCAGAACGGCAGGCAAAGCTACTGCAACATATTCTTTCTGCGGACCGAAGAGCAGATAGTGTCGAGAGCCAATCATAGCGATGGCGAGGGCTGTGTAGAGCGCGATACGCACGGCGCTGACCACGGTGGAGCGGACAGAACCAACAATATCCGGAAGTTGCAGGGCCCGACCCAGCAGAAGAGCGCTCAGAGTGCTGACGAAAAGAACGGCTCCAGCGAACAGGGAGAAAATGATCCAGAAGCGGTCATGTACGGCACCGTCAATAATGCTGATGCTATATCCTGCAAACAACGCGAAGACGCCCAAGATGAGGTATGCCGCCATCTCATTGAGTCGGTAGCTCGCATTCTGCGCTGCCCCATTCTGAGAGAACGCAAAGGTCAGTAGCGCGATAGCTGAGCAGACCATAGCAAACATCAGAGGCGATTCAGAAGTTTGCATCTCGGGAATGAGAGCAAGGAAGAGCTGAATCATGCCGATGGCATAACCAATATTGCTGAGCACAGCTCCAGCAGTTCGCATCTCAGGGGCTTTAGCACTGAGCAGGTAGATAACAATAGCAGCGGCAAAGAAGAGATAGAAGGTGCCCTGACTATTGGGGGAGAGATACATGGCAATCACAGGAATGACTGCCGCAAAAATCATGAGCACCAGAGGCTGAACTGCCTTGCGGTAGAGCAAGAAACTCACAATGCACAGGACGCCAATAACCCAGGGAGCGGGGAAGAGCCCCTGCTGGCCTTCTGCATAGGGAAGGAAAGTGCTCCAGCGTGTTACATGTGCCGAGCTGTGAGTCGCATAAGTTGCGTAGAATGCATCCAGGACCGTCAAGAAGGAGAAGAAAACACCGATGCACGCGTCAACGGCAGGTAGCCATGCCTTCTTGCCAGTACGAGGCTGAAGAGCATCCTGAGCCCAGGGAATAGGGGGCATCTGCTGATTCGGAGCGACATAATACTCGTGAGAGTCAACCATCTCACCAATGTTCTGCTGCAAACGCGGGACAAAAGCGTATACGGAAATTATGTTCACAAGCAGAACTGAAACAAAGAAAATACTCGGTAACCATGGGCCGTGATTCAAATCCAGAACGAAGCACAGGACTGAAGCAATGGGGTAGATACGAGCCTGAGCGTAGTTATCCGCTGTACCGTTCAGCCAGGTGAACAGAATGGCGTGCACAGACATAAGCGCAAAAGCAATACCCGCGTCCGTGTAGCTCAGATCGTTAGTGAAGAAGAAAATAGCGATGGCCGTAGCCGGAACGAAAATACGAGAAGAATCAACGAGACCTTCGCGGATGCCCTTCGGCGCAGCGTTCGGCGCAAAGTGCAAAATCAGTCCCAGTACGGTGGCAACAACGGTCAACGAGACGAAATACCAGACAAAAGGCAGGTAGGCGACTTTTGTTGCTGACAGAGAGTCCGAAACGATAAACGAAATCAGCAGGTACGCCATCACGCGGTTGCGCATGAGAGTACAGGCTCCCACAATGGCGGCTGTGCCAACTAGGGAGGTGAGAAACCAGATGTAACGTCCCTCTGTCCAAATCTCAAGGACATAGACGGCGATACCGGTCAGAGGGATAAACGCCAGACCGGTCGCTGCAAAAGAGTAGGAGGCGATACGTAAACGCTCAACGAAACGGTAGGTGAGCAGACCGGCAGAATAGAAGAGGACGGCTCCGAGACCCAATGCGACGACGCGGACAATAGCAGTCTCATCCTTAGAAGAGGTAACCGAGGTGACGAAAAGACCAGCGGCACCTATAAGCAAGAGCGAGCCAATGTACAGAACAATATTGAGGAAGATGTCTTCATTGACTCGGCGTCGTTGTACAGGAGGCTGAGAATATACGCCCGCTACCGTAGAGGGAGTATGCGTACCAAGAGCCGGTTGCTGAACATGCTGAGGGCTCTGGGTTGATGAGTGAGAGCTAGAGGGCGCCTGATGAGGTTGTGTCGGCTGAGACATAGTTTCTCCTTAGGCTGTAGTGATACTTCTACAATACGAGAGCTTTCAGCACTAAAACCTTTATTGCGGGCATAAAGCGCATGGAACTTACTGAAAATAGATTGAAAGCTCCCTGAGAGCTACATCGGGGGGGGGCACCCCCCCGGCTGATAGAGATAGTTAAGTGTTCTTAAGCACTTAACTCGTGTTTGTATTGCGCAAGCGCTCTATCTCTGAGAGAATTGACGACGTTGTCAAAGCGTCTACCTGCACTAAAGGTAGGCCCACGTATGACCCGGTCCGAAGGATGACGGGATGAGTCTGTCTAGAAAATAGGCGACACGCCCGAGTTCGGGGGTCGGTACTCAGGCGGGGTGAGGAACCCGGCAAAGCCGGATTCAGTCCGTTCTGAGTGGCGCACGTGATGAATATATCGCGTTCCTTAAGCGCTATAACAAAGGGGCAAAAGCTCCGATACAGGGAATACATCAAGAAAGAGAGTCCGACAGATGGCGGGACAGAAAATCCGCATCCGTCTGAAGTCCTATGACCACGAGGTCATCGATTCTTCGGCACGGAAAATCGTCGAAACGGTAAAGGGCGCAGGCGCAACTGTAGTTGGCCCCGTGCCGCTGCCGACCGAGAAGAACGTTTACTGTGTTATCCGTTCTCCCCACAAGTACAAGGACAGCCGCGAGCACTTCGAGATGCGTACGCACAAGCGTCTGATCGACGTTGTTGATCCGACCCCCAAGGCTGTTGATGCCCTCATGCGTCTCGACCTGCCGGCAGACGTAAACATCGAGATCAAGCTGTAGAGGATCGCATCTAATGACTAATAAATTCGAGCGCCAGGTGAAGGGCCTGTTGGGCACCAAGCTCGGCATGACCCAGGTCTGGGACGAGGACGGCAAGTTTGTGCCCGTCACCGTCGTCAAGGCTGATTCTAACGTTGTTACCCAGATCCGTAACCAGGAAACTGACGGCTACGAAGCTGTTCAGATTGGTTTCGGTGCAATCGACTCTCGCAAGGTTACCAAGCCCCTGGCTGGTCACTTCGAGAAGGCCGGTGTTACCCCCCGTCGCCACATCGTCGAGCTGCGTACCGCAGATGCTTCTGAGTATTCCCTCGGTCAGGAACTGACCGTTGAGCTCTTCGAAGCAGGCCAGAAGGTCGACGTCGTTGGTAAGACCAAGGGTAAGGGCTTCGCAGGTGTTATGAAGCGTCACGGCTTCAAGGGTGTTGGCGCGTCTCACGGTCAGCACAAGAACCACCGTAAGCCCGGTTCCATCGGTGGCGCATCCTACCCCGCACGCGTGTTCAAGGGTATGCGCATGGCTGGCCGTATGGGCGCAGCACGTCACACTACCTTGAACCTGACTATCCAGGGTGTGGACGCAGAGAACAATGTCCTGCTGATCAAGGGCGCAATCCCCGGTCCCAAGGGCGGCGTTGTTCTGGTTCGTACCGCTGTGAAGGGAGCCTAATACATCATGGCTGTTAAGACCCTTAAGGTAGACCTGCCCGCAGAGATTTTCGACGCGCAGGCATCCGTGCCCCTGCTGCACCAGGTTGTCGTTGCACAGCTCGCTGCTGCACGCCAGGGCACCCACAAGACCAAGAACCGCGGCGAGGTTTCCGGTGCAGGCCGTAAGCCCTTCAAGCAGAAGGGTACCGGTAACGCACGTCAGGGCTCCATCCGCGCACCGCACATGACCGGCGGTGGCGTTGTTCACGGTCCGACCCCGCGTAACTACGCACAGCGCACCCCCAAGAAGATGATTGCCGCTGCACTGCGCGGTGCTCTCTCCGATCGCGCTCGTCACGACCGCGTCCACGTTGTCGAGAACTTAATCTCCGGTGAAACCCCCTCGACCAAGGCTGCAAAGGCTGCATTCGCAGCTATCACCGAGCGCAAGAACATCCTTCTTGTGATTGCTCGTGCAGAGGACGTTGTGGCTCTGTCCGCACGTAACCTGGAGAACGTCCACGTTCTGTACGCAGATCAGCTCAACACCTACGATGTGCTGGTTTCGGACGACGTGGTCTTCACCAAGGCAGCATTCGACGCATTCGTTGCTGCAGCTCAGAAGAAGGAGGGCGCTAAGTAATGAGCGTTTCCACCAAGTCTGTATACGACGTGATCATCGCTCCCGTCGTTTCCGAGAAGAGCTACGGTCAGCTCGACGAAGGTAAGTACACCTTCGAGGTCGCAACCGATTCCAACAAGCTGGAAATCAAGCAGGCCATCGAGAAGATCTTTGACGTCAAGGTTGCTTCCGTCAACACCATCAACCGTCAGGGCAAGCGCAAGCGCACCCGTTTCGGTTGGGGCGCTCGCAAGAACACCAAGCGTGCGATTGTGACCCTCAAGGAAGGCACCATCGACATCTTCGGCGGTCCGCAGGCATAAGTCCCGCGGAGACCACTTTAACGAAGGAAGAAATATCTAAATGGGTATTCGTAAGTACAAGCCGACGACCCCGGGTCGCCGCGGTTCGAGCGTTGCTGATTTCTCCGAGATCACCCGCTCCACCCCGGAAAAGTCCCTGCTTCGTCCGCTTCACAAGACCGGCGGCCGTAACAACACCGGCCGCATCACCACCCGTCACAAGGGTGGCGGCCACAAGCGCCAGTACCGTCTCATCGACTTCCGTCGTCACGACAAGGACGGCGTTAACGCACGCGTTGCACACATCGAGTACGATCCCAACCGTACCGCTCGCATCGCGCTGCTGCACTACTTCGATGGTTCCAAGCGCTACATCATCGCTCCGAACAAGCTCGCTCAGGGCGACATCGTCGAGTCCGGCCCCGCAGCTGACATCAAGCCCGGTAACAACCTGCCCCTGCGCAACATCCCCGTTGGTACCGTGATTCACTGTGTCGAGCTCCGTCCCGGTGGCGGCGCAAAGCTGGCTCGTTCCGCAGGTGCTTCTGTACAGCTGGTTGCTAAGGAAGGCAAGTACGGTCAGCTCCGTCTGCCCTCCGGCGAAATCCGCAACGTGGATGTTCGTTGCCGCGCAACCGTTGGTGAAGTTGGCAACGCTGAGCAGTCCAACATCAACTGGGGTAAGGCAGGCCGTAACCGCTGGAAGGGCATCCGCCCGACCGTCCGTGGTGTGGTCATGAACCCGGTTGACCACCCGCACGGTGGTGGTGAGGGTAAGACCTCCGGTGGTCGTCACCCCGTTAACCCCAACGGTAAGCCCGAGGGTCGTACCCGCCGTCCCAACAAGGAAAGCGACAAGCTCATCGTTCGTCGCCGTCGTACTGGCAAGAAGCGCTAAGGAGCCTGAAACATGCCTCGTAGTTTGAAGAAGGGCCCTTTCGTTGATCAGCACCTCTACCTGAAGGTTGCAGCTCAGAACGAGAAGGGCACCAAGAACGTAATCAAGACTTGGTCGCGTCGCTCGATGATTATCCCCGACATGCTCGGTCACACCATCGCAGTGTACGACGGTCGCAAGCACGTGCCGGTGTTCATCACCGAGTCGATGGTTGGTCACAAGCTCGGTGAGTTTGCTCCGACCCGCACTTTCCGCAGCCACGTGAAGGACGACCGTAAGGGCAAGCGTCGCTAATCGGTTCACACCGATAAGCTAACGTTTCCCTTTCGGCAATAGACGAAAGAGAGATAGGCAATGGAAGCCAAGGCATCAGCGCGTTTCGTTCGCGTTACGCCTATGAAGGCCCGCCGTGTCGTCAACCTGATCCGTGGTAAGCAGGCGGAAGAGGCTCTGGCGATTCTGAAGTTCGCCCCCCAGGCAGCTTCGGAGCCGGTATACAAGATCGTTGCTTCGGCAGTAGCTAACGCTCGTCAGAAGGCAACCCAGCAGGGTCTGCCCTTCCGCGAGGAAGAGCTGTTCATCAGCGAAGCATTCGTGAACGAGGGCCCGACCATGAAGCGCATTCAGCCCCGCGCTCAGGGTCGCGCATACCGAATCAACAAGCGCACCAGCCACATCACCGTGGTAGTTGCTACCCCGGAGAAGGAGGAGGGCCGCTAAATGGGTCAGAAAATTCACCCGAACGGTTTCCGACTGGGCATCACCACTGACCACGTCTCCAAGTGGTTCGCTGATTCCAATAAGCCCGGCGAGCGTTACGCTGACTTCGTCCGCGAGGACGTAAAGATCCGCGAGCTGCTGGCAAAGAACCTGGATCGCGCAGGCGTTGCAAAGGTCGAGATCGAGCGCACCCGTGACCGCGTGCGTGTGGACATCCACACCGCTCGTCCCGGTATCGTGATTGGCCGACGTGGCGCAGAAGCAGACCGCATCCGCGGCGAGCTCGAGAAGCTCACCAACAAGCAGATTCAGCTGAACATCCTCGAGGTTGCTAACCCCGACCTCTCCGCTCAGCTGGTTGCACAGAGCATCGCAGAGCAGCTCGCATCGCGTGTTGCATTCCGCCGTGCCATGAAGAAGGCAATCCAGTCCGCACAGCGTGCAGGTGCAAAGGGTATCCGTATCCAGTGCTCCGGCCGTCTGGGTGGCGCTGAAATGTCCCGTTCCGAGTTCTACCGCGAAGGCCGTGTGCCCCTGCACACCCTGCGTGCGAACATCGACTACGGCTTCTTCGAGGCTAAGACCACCTTCGGTCGCATCGGCGTGAAGGTCTGGATCTACAAGGGCGACCTGACCGACAAGGAGCTGGCAGCTCAGCAGGCAGCAAACAACCGCCGTGGCAACCGCCGCGATGGTGACCGCCGCCGCCAGGGCAACCGTGGTCCTCGTCGCGAGCGCCGCAACGAGAACGCTTCGGCAAAGGTCGAGGCCAAGACTGCAGAGAACGGTGAGGCATAAATGCTTATTCCCCGTCGAGTAAAGTACCGCAAGCAGCACCACCCCAAGCGTAATGGTCTCGCAAAGGGCGGCACCGAGGTTAGCTTCGGTGAGTGGGGCATTCAGGCCCTGTCGCCCGCATACGTGACCAACCGCCAGATTGAGGCTGCACGTATTGCAATGACCCGTCACATTAAGCGTGGCGGTAAGGTTTGGATCAACATTTATCCCGACCGTCCGCTGACCAAGAAGCCCGCTGAAACCCGTATGGGTTCCGGTAAGGGTTCGCCCGAGTGGTGGGTCGCAAATGTCAAGCCGGGTCGAGTCATGTTTGAACTCTCCGGTGTGTCCGAAGAAGTGGCTCGCGAGGCAATGCGCCTTGCAATCCACAAGCTCCCGATGAAGGCACGTGTTGTGCGTCGCCGCGAAGGTGGTGAATAAGCGAGATGGCAGTAGGATCCAAGGACCTGAGCATCGATAAGCTCGCAGAGCTCTCCAACGAAGAGCTGGCTGCAAAGCTGAGCGAAGCGAAGAAGGAACTCTTCAACATCCGCTTCCAGGAAGTCACCGGTCAGGCTAACGCAGGTCGTCGCCGCACTATCAAGCGCGACATCGCACGTATCTACACCGTGCTGCGTGAGCGCGAGCTCGGTATTCGTCCCGCAACTGAAGGTGAGTCCAAGTGAGTGAAGTAAAGAACGAAGAGCGCGGCTACCGCAAGACCCGCCGCGGCTACGTTGTCTCCGACAAGATGGACAAGACCGTTGTCGTCGAGGTCGAGGATCACGTGAAGCACGCACTGTACGGTAAGGTCGTTCGCCGTAGCTCCAAGATCAAGGCACACGATGAGCAGAACGCTGCTGGCATCGGTGACCTCGTTCTGATTGCAGAGACCCGTCCGCTGTCCGCTTCCAAGCGCTGGCGTATCGTGGAGATCATCGAGAAGGCTAAGTAAGCCCTTTTCATGATTCTCTGTTAGAGCAGTAAAAGAACCCCTCTCCTACCTAGGTAGGAGAGGGGTTCTTTTCGTAACCTTCGTGCGAGAAGAACTGTGGTGGGGCGCGCCCTATGGCATGGGCTAATAACAGACGCTAAGACAATGTTTGTCATAAATGTCTTGATACGTCATACGAGAGAGTAATATTTTTCTCTTGTTTTGATGGTGCAATCCATGCGTAGACGCTGCTAGAGAAGAAAGCGCATGTGGAGACGGAATTGTGATGAAAAAATGAAGAATAATGCGGGAGTAAGGTGTCTAGGAACTATGACACCTGATGAAAAGCACTTGAAATAACCTAACTAGGCACTTAATATCAACTTTATAGTTGCTTAGCATAACCTTGCCCAATAATCAGTGGGGTGGCTTTGCATCTTCTAGAGGTTGCACGACCTTTGGAGAAGTACCACTACATATTATCGAGGATCAGCATGATTTCTTCGCCCAAGCCCTCACGTAAGCTGCTCGCCATTGCAGGCGCACTTTCCGTTGTTGCAGGCTCTTTCGCTACCGTTCCCGCTACCTTTGCGGCAAACGTTTCCGCATCCGTTCCCGGCGGAAACTCCCAGACTTCTACTGAGGAATGCCGTCACATTGCAGTGAGCGCTACCCAGTACCAGGGTCTGCCCGGCCAGTACCAGCTGGCATACTCGGCGGCAACCTCCTCCCTCTACACTTCATTCTCTTCCGGACGCCCGCCGATTCTGACCGGTGGCGTCGGCACCTGGAACGTTGCATCCACCCCGAGCCTTTCTACTGTCTACCAGTTCCCGACCGCGGACTTTATTGGACGTGGTGCTACTGCACCGACCGGTAAGCAGATCGAATCTCCCTACGGTATTGCCTACGACGAAGCAACCGGATACGTATGGGTGACCCAGACCCGTGTCAACAAGGTATCTGTCTTCGATCCCGCGACCAATAAGATTATTTGGAGTAGCGCAGAAGGCGACGTCAATCACCCGCGTGAGGTACGCATCGACCCCTCTAGTGGCAAGGTCTTTGTATCTGGCTCTGGCGGCATTAGCGTCTTCGATACTACCTCGCACACCCTGGTCAAGAAGATTGAGTTCACCGACGCCAAGGGAGAATCGGACATCGCAATGAACATGCACGTGGACTCCGCCGATGGCAAGCTCTACGTGCCCTCCCTGAGCGCCGGCACCGTGAAGGTGATTGACACCAAGAGCTACGAGGTCGAGAAGACCATTCAGCTGCACAAGGAAAATGCTGAAGCTGCTCTGAACGCATCGGACGTCACTGTAGACAAGTCCCTGAAGGAAATTTACGTCAGCTCCCAGGGTGACCGTAAGGGCACTAACTCCGGTATCACCGCCTACGACCTGGAAACCGGTGCCTACAAGAAGACCATTCCTTTCGGTACCCAGGCCCTCGCCCTCGCCTCCGATGAAGCCCGTGACCTGCTGTACGTGACCGATTACGGTACCGGCAATGTCGGTGTTATTGATGCACGAACTGGTACCGTTGTTTCTCAGGTGTCTACCGGCGCAACTAGCGGTGCAAATGATGTTCTGGTCACCGCAGATGGCAGCGCATACGCTGTAGCCCGCAGCATCGAAGGCACTTCCGCTATCGAAACCGACTACACCATCGATAAGACCACCGGCGAATATCGCACCTCTAGCACGGAGCCCAAGGGCAAGGACAACGCAGATTCCCCGATCGTTCCCGGCGTTATGGTGAAGATCAACACCACCGTTGAAACCACCGCGAAGCCTACCGCGCAGACTTCTTCTGAAGAACTGGTGAAGACCTACGCCGACGGCGCTAAGCTCTACGCTGTGAAGGACTGGACCACCGGTGAAACTCTGAAGCTGCGTGGTGAAGGTTTCAAGACTCAGGACGGTTCAAAGGGCTCCGTACTTGCAGTCAAGCTCAACAAGGGCCGCATCTCTGCCAAGGAAGAGCCGAAGTTCAACGGCGTTGACGGCAACAGTGCGGGTGTCTGGGCGTACATCCAGGCAGATGAGAATGGTAACTTTACTGCTGAACTGCCGTACCCGACCACTGAGAACTCCAACCTGACGGAAAACCTGAAGAACGGCGATAAGGTATCGGTCTTCCTGCTCTCCGGCTCCATGGTTGAAGGTGATACCGCACGTGGTGGTGAAGCGCTCTCCGCAACTGTTGCAGAGAAGAAGGCAGACACCACTGAGACCTGCGCACCGGCGGAAACCACCCAGGTCGCCGCTGCTCCTTCTGGCGTGACTACCACTTACCCCGTCGGTACTAAGCTGAGTCTGCCTGATAGCAACGAGCCCACCCCGGCTCCGAGTGAGTCTGCTAAGCCTGAGCCGACTACTCCGGCTCCGAGTGAGTCTGCTAAGCCCGAACCGAGTACCCCGGCACCCTCCGAAAGTGCAGAATCCAACGAGATTGTGCACGAGTACAAGGATGGCGCAAAGGTCTACTTCCCCAAGACCTGGGACGGCCAGAAGCTGACCTTCCGCGGTGAAGGCTTCAAGACTCGGGATGGTAAGGGCTCCATTATCGCTGTCAAGCTGAACAAGGGCGCTATCTCTGCAAAGGAAGAGCCTAAGCTTGAAGGTGTTGAAGGCAATAGCGCAGGCATCTGGGCTTATATCAAGGCGGATGAAAACGGTAACTTCACCGCAACCATCGACCGCCCCACTGTAGCGAACTCTAACCTGTCTGAAGAGCTGAAGACCGGCGATAGCGTTGCTATCTATCTGCTCTCCGGTTCCCTGGCAGAGAACGATAACGCACGTGGCGGCGTTGCTGTAGAGTACACCTTCAGCACCGAAAATAAGGTACCTGCACCTGAGGCATCGGAGCCGAAGGCATCCGAGTCGGCCAACGCACCTGTAACCAACCCCTCTGATGCTCCGTCTGCACCTGCAGATGCCAAGGAACAGGCAAAGGAGCAGCCTGCTAATGATCAGTCCAAGGCTCCCGCGGATTCTTTGAAGTCCGAGGCGCAGAAGAAGGACAGCACCGCCCCGAAGACCTCCGGCTCTTTGTCGCAGAATGTTACCTCTTCCAGCAACGGCTCCACCTCTTCGAACCCCTCGAAATCTTCACTGGCTAACACCGGTGCTTCGGGCGTCGTCGTTGCAGCTGGAGTTGGCGTTCTTGCCCTGATCGTTGGCGCAACTGTGCTTGTAGCACGTCGTCGCAAGGCATAGTCCGTACCCCACGGTAGCTCACGATACTACCGCTCTGTAGTAACTAAAGAGGTAGGGCGGGATCTGCAGGATATTTAAGAACCCGATTTATCCTCTGAAACTGCCGGTAGACATTGAAAGGGGCGGTACCCATCAAAGCGATGGGTACCGCCCCTTTCAGCTTGTCCATATGTCTGTTATAGAGGTGGAAGGCCTAGACCAGAGTCAGAAGTAGCAGCGAGACGGGGGAGAGAGAAGGAATGAGAGAAATAGGGGAGGGCGAGGCGGACCTTCTGCATTCGCCCGTCCATATTTGACCAGTTAACAGCCCGTAAAAGATGAAATGTAGGGTTCTGGTACCTCAGATATAAAGAAAACCCGCACCGAAGTGCGGGTTTGTGTCAAAGCGAGGTTCGGTCCCTAGACAAACGGATTAGCGAGGAAAAAGGGACCCAAGAAATCTGTCCGATAAGGACCGAACCTCTTATTTGACGCATGCGTCTCTTCTATTATGGTACATCTTGCTGATTTTCGCACCTTGAAGCACATTTATTACCAAAAAACTTGATTTTTGAAAAAACGACCCTTAATTTCTAAATTTTTAAGCAGATTTTTTCAGAGCACTGCTTTGGTGGAGTTCAAGGGTGGCGAAATATGGCGCCATTGCTATGAACAAGGCAGAGGACTACCCTGCAGATTAAGGTTCCCCGCGTGCTGGATGTGCGCTTTGATGAATACTGCGAGGCTCTAGAAGAGAATTGGTAGGGAGAAGCCTCTTGTCCATGACGGTACCGCGAAGTATATGTGTCCTGGCTACTGAGTGAAGAGCGGTCGATATACCTAAAAACAGTCCCGGCCTTCCCTCTGATGCTGTGTGTGCGCTTGTGAGGTGGGAGAGTAGGACTGGGGTGATCTCTTGCTAGCTGCGGCAAGTCTGTCGTGGAAGTACAGTAAAGCGTAGTAAAATATAAATATCTATCTTCCTTGTTTTACACATTGTTTGATAGATTTCTCGAGGCCCCTTCAGTTTCTTATGCGTCAGGAACTACACGAAGGGGCCTCCTGCTTTAAGTGTCAAATAATGGACCTTCTCAATCGATGGTGATGTGGGATATGGGGTTTTACTCTCTAAACCCGGCTATCCCCAGAGATAGGGTGGAGGAGACCGAAATCATAGTCGATCAACTCTTGCGCTACATACCTGCTTCCTGTACAGTGTTAAGACTGTGTGGCTGTATCCAAATAGCTGCACAACCACGGGCTTCTCGTGCCAGTGCATAATGCCGCTACTTACGGGTGGGATACGCCCGCTTCACGCGGGTCCAAATGCTTCTGGCATGGGTTTGCCCCAGGCGTTTCCGCTAACCCCTTCCATAGAGATGGGGCCCGGGACGTCAACCAATCCCGTAAAAATGTTCCGCAAGGCTGGCTCGCGCCTAAAGCGAGTCGGAACCGGCGAGACGACAGGAGAAATATGATTCAGCAGGAGTCGCGACTGAAGGTCGCCGACAACACTGGTGCGAAGGAAATCCTGACCATCCGTGTTCTCGGTGGTTCCTCGCGTCGCTACGCAGGCATTGGCGACATCATCGTCGCAACCGTCAAGGATGCAATCCCCGGCGGTACCGTAAAGAAGGGTGACGTTGTCAAGGCAGTCGTCGTCCGCACCAAGAAGGAAACCCGTCGTCCCGACGGTTCCTACATCAAGTTCGACGAGAACTCCGCAGTGATCCTGAAGAACACTGATGGTGATCCCCGTGGTACCCGTATCTTCGGCCCCGTGGGTCGTGAGCTTCGCGATAAGAAGTTCATGAAGATCGTTTCGCTGGCTCCGGAGGTGCTCTAATTCATGGCTAAGATCAAGTCCGGCGACCTGGTTCAGGTTATTTCCGGTGCAGATAAGGGCAAGCAGGGCAAGGTTCTGAAGGTTCTCCCCAAGGAAAACCGCGTGATTGTTGAGGGCGTCAAGGTCGTCACCAAGCACACCAAGGCTAACCCCCTGACCGGCGCAGCAGGCGGCATCCAGAAGGTTGAGGCACCGATCCACGTTTCTAACGTTGCGATTGTTGACCCCGAGACCAAGAAGCCGACCCGTGTTGGTTTCCGCCTCGAGACTGTAGAGCGTGACGGCAAGGAGCGCACCGTTCGCGTGCGCGTTGCTAAGCGTTCGGGTAAGGACATCTAATGACCGAAACCAAGATCACCCCCCGCTTCAAGACCAAGTACGCTGAGGTCGTCGTTCCCGCTCTGCAGGAAGAGTTCAAGTACGAGAACGTCATGCAGACCCCGAAGATCGTTAAGGTCGTCGTAAACATGGGTGTTGGCGAGGCAGCTCGCGACGCAAAGCTCATGGACGGCGCAATCCGCGATCTCACCGCAATCACCGGTCAGAAGCCGATTGTTACCCGCGCTAAGAAGTCCATCGCACAGTTCAAGCTGCGCGAAGGTATGCCCATCGGCGCACACGTCACCCTGCGTGGCGACCGCATGTGGGAATTCCTGGATCGCCTCGTCACCCTGGCGCTGCCCCGAATCCGCGACTTCCGCGGCCTCTCGGACCGCCAGTTCGACGGTAACGGTAACTACACCTTCGGTCTGACCGAGCAGTCCATGTTCCACGAAATCGATCAGGACTCGATCGACCGCGTGCGTGGTATGGACATCACCGTGGTGACCTCCGCGAAGACCGACGAGGAAGGCCGTGCAATCCTGAAGGCACTGGGCTTCCCGTTCAAGACCAACTAACGACTACGTTGTAGGTCCAGACCCCGTTACCGCGGGGTAGGGAAACCACAACGAGGAAGGGCTAAAGCCCACAATGACTATGACTGATCCGGTCGCAGATATGCTGACCCGTTTGCGTAACGCAAACTCCGCATACCACGACACCGTATCCATGCCCTACTCCAAACTGAAGGCTCGCATTGCTGAGATTCTGAAGGCTGAGGGCTACATCGCCGACGTGAAGGTTGAGGATGCAAAGGTCGGCAAGACCCTGACCCTCGTCCTCAAGTACGGTCCGTCCCGCGAGCGTTCTATCGCTGGCGTGCGTCGTATTTCCAAGCCGGGCCTGCGTACCTACGCAAAGTCCACCAACCTGCCCCAGGTTCTGGGTGGCCTCGGCATCGCAATCCTGTCCACCTCTTCGGGTCTGCTCACTGACAAGCAGGCTGCGAAGAAGGGCGTGGGCGGCGAAGTCATCGCTTACATCTGGTAGTCGGTTAGAAGAGAAAGGAAGAGAATAATGTCACGTATTGGACGTCTCCCCATCTCGGTTCCCGCCGGCGTTGAGGTTAAGGTCGATGGCAACCTGGTCACTGTTAAGGGCCCGAAGGGCGAGCTCTCCCACAAGGTAGCTTCCCCCATCACCGTGGCTCTGAACGAAAACGAGATCGTTGTATCTCGTCCGAACGACGAGCGCCTGTCTCGCTCGCTGCACGGTCTGACTCGTACCCTGATTCAGAACCTGATTATCGGCGTTACCTCCGGTTATGAAAAGAAGCTGGAAATTGTTGGTACCGGTTACCGTGTGACCCCGAAGGGTAACGACCTGGAGTTCGCTCTGGGCTACTCCCACCCGATCAACATCACCGCTCCTGAGGGTATTACCTTCGCAGTGGAGGGTGCTAACAAGCTGACTGTGTCGGGTATCGACAAGCAGCTTGTTGGTCAGGTTGCAGCAAACATTCGTGGTCTGCGTAAGCCCGATCCCTATAAGGGTAAGGGTGTTCGCTACGCAGGTGAGCACATCCGCCGCAAGGTCGGAAAGGCTGGTAAGTAAACATGGCTATCAAGTCGAAGGCAGCGCAGCGTGCACGTCGTCACGCTCGCGTCCGCAAGTACGTTTCGGGTACCGCTGCGCGTCCGCGCCTGTGTGTCACCCGTTCGACCCGTCACATGTTCGTTCAGGTTATCGACGATGTTAAGGGCGTAACCCTGGCATCCGCTTCCACCATGGAAGCAGAGCTGCGTGCAGCTGACCTGGACAAGACCGCTAAGGCAAAGCGCGTTGGTGAGCTCGTAGCAGAGCGTGCCAAGGCAGCTGGTGTTGAGGCAGTCGTGTTCGACCGCGGTGGTAACAAGTACCACGGCCGTGTTGCAGCCGTTGCAGACGGTGCACGCGAGGGAGGTCTTGCACTCTAATGAGCGAGCAGAACGTAAAGGAAACTCAGGTGAGCGAAGCAGTAGTAGCTGAAACCGCTGAGACCTCCAACCAGCGCGAGGAGCGCCGCAACAACCGCGGCGAGCGTCGTGGCCGTGGTGAGCGCCGCAACAACCGCGCTCGCGAGGAGGAGAAGGACAAGTACATCGAGCGCGTTGTGACCATCAACCGCGTTTCCAAGGTCGTCAAGGGTGGTCGTCGCTTCAGCTTCACCGCGCTGGTCGTCGTTGGTGACGGTAACGGCCTGGTCGGCGTTGGCTACGGTAAGGCTAAGGAAGTTCCCGCAGCAATCTCCAAGGGTGTCGAGGAAGCAAAGAAGAACTTCTTCCGCGTTCCCCGCATCGAAGGCCGCACCATCCCGCACCGTGTGCAGGGTGAAGCAGCTGCAGGCGTTGTGATGCTCCGTCCGGCAACCGCTGGTACCGGTGTTATCGCAGGTGGCCCCGTGCGTGCAGTACTCGAGTGCGCAGGCATCCACGATGTGCTGTCCAAGTCGCTCGGTTCCTCGAACCAGATCAACATCGTTCACGCAACTGTTGCAGCACTCAAGCAGCTCGAGGAGCCCCTGGCAGTGGCAGCCCGCCGTGGCCTGCCCACCGATGAGGTTATCCCCAGCTACCTGCGCAACACCAAGTCTGAAAAGGCAGGTGCGTAGTAATGGCCAAGCGTATTCAGCCCAGCGACGCAAAGCTGGAAATCACCCAGGTCAAGTCCTATGTTGGTCAGAAGCAGAATATGCGCGACACCCTGCGTTCCCTGGGCCTCAAGCGCCCCGGCAACAAGGTAGTCCGCACTGCTGACCCCATCACCGTTGGCATGGTTAACACCGTTGCTCACCTGGTGAAGGTTGAGGAGGTCAAGTAAAGATGGCAGAAGCTATCAAGATTCACGATCTGCGCCCGGCACCGGGTGCCCACAAGGCAAAGACCCGCGTTGGCCGCGGTGAAGGCTCCAAGGGTAAGACCGCAGGTCGCGGTACCAAGGGTACCAAGGCACGTTACCAGGTTCGTGTAGGCTTCGAAGGCGGCCAGCTGCCGCTGCACATGCGCCTGCCGAAGCTGCGCGGCTTCAAGAACCCCTTCCGCACCGAGTACCAGGTTGTTAACCTGGACCGAATCCAGGAACTGTTCCCCAACGGTGGCGACGTCACCGTGGAGGCACTGGTTGCTAAGGGCGCTGTTCGTAAGAATGAGCTCGTGAAGGTTCTGGGCAACGGCGAAATCTCCGTCAAGGTGAATGTTGTTGTCGACAAGGCATCGGCTTCCGCTATCGAGAAGATCGAGGCCGCTGGCGGTTCTGTAACCGTTAAGTAGTCTTCAAGACGAGAGAGCCCCCGTCTGTACACTGTACGGCGGGGGCTTTTTGCCGCTCGAAAAGACTCACAACAGGGATGTATTCCTGTATTCGTATATTTGAATGCTTGATGTGTACCACATGTATTGTTCAAAAATCGCGTTAAGAGAATATAAAAGCTACATAATCTGCTAGGGAGTTATTGTTACCTGCTCCAAACACGATAGACTGGAAGACGTGTTTACTGCACCCTAAAACTCCTTCAGAGGAAAGGGTGCCCCATAGACTTACAGGAGGACATGTGCTGAGCGCATTCGGGCGAGTCTTTAAGACCGCTGATTTGCGGCGTAAGCTGCTGTTTACCCTGGCAATGATTGTGCTGTACCGCGTGGGCACTTTCATCCCCGCGCCAGGCGTTTCCTACGGAAATGTACAGCAGTGTCTGAACGCCAATGTTACGAGCGGTGGCGTCTACGATATCGTCAACCTTTTCAGCGGTGGCGCACTGCTGCAGCTTTCGATCTTCGCCCTCGGTGTGATGCCGTACATTACCGCGTCCATTATTATCCAGCTGCTGCGCGTGGTCATCCCGCGATTCCAGGAGCTGCATGATGAAGGCGCTCAGGGTCAGGCAAAGCTCACCCAGTACACCCGCTACCTGACCATTGCTCTTGCTCTGCTGAACGCAACCACCATCGTCTCGATGGCGCGCTCCGGCGTTTTGCTGGGTAACTGCCCCGGCATCATCCCCCAGGACGATGTACTGCACATCCTGCTGATTATCGTCACCCTGTGTGCAGGTACCACCGTCATCATGTGGATGGGTGAGCAGATTACCGAGCGTGGCGTCGGCAACGGCATGTCCCTGCTGATCTTCACCTCCATTGCTTCCTCCTTCCCGAGCGCTCTGGGCTCCATCCAGCGCACCCACGGTTGGGGTATTTTCGCAGCTGTCTGCGGCATCGGCCTGCTGGTTATGCTCGCTGTGGTCTATGTGGAGCAGTCCGTTCGCCGTATCCCTGTGCAGTACGCAAAGCGCATGATTGGTCGACGCACCATTGGCGGCACCAACACCTATATTCCACTCAAGGTCAACATGGCCGGCGTGATCCCGCTGATTTTCGCCTCCTCCCTGCTGACCCTGCCCGGTCTGCTTGCCCAGTTCAACACCCCGACCGACGGCTCCACTCCACCGGACTGGGTTAACTGGATCAACGCATACCTGGTGCGCGGCGACCACCCGCTGTACATTGCTCTCTACTTCTTCATGATTATTGGCTTCGCGTACTTCTACGTGGCGGTCACCTTCGACCCGGTAGAAGTAGCGGACAATATGAAGAAGTACGGTGGCTTCATCCCCGGTATTCGCGCCGGTAAGCCCACCGAGCGTTACCTCAGCTACGTACTCAATCGAATTACGTTGCCTGGTGCACTTTACCTGGGTGTAATTTCCATGATTCCCCTGGTAGCGCTTATCCTATTCAACGCAAACCAGAATTTCCCGTTCGGCGGCGCCTCGCTGCTGATCGTGGTGGGTGTTGGTCTTGATACTCTCAAGCAGATCAATGCTCAGCTCCAACAACGAAACTACGAAGGACTGCTCCGATGAACCGTCTGCTCATCGTCGGCCCTCCCGGTGCAGGTAAGGGCACCCAGGCCGTCAAGATTGCTGAAGCGCTGAAGATTCCCGCGATTTCTACCGGTGATATCTTCCGCAAGAACATCAAGGAAGAGACCGAACTGGGCAAGGAAGCAAAGTCGTACATCGACTCCGGCAACCTGGTTCCCGACTCTGTCACCAACAACATGGTGCGCGCACGCCTGGAGGAAAGTGACGTCGTCAACGGCTTCCTGCTCGATGGCTACCCCCGCAACACCTCCCAGGTGCACGAGCTGGACTCCATCCTCGAGGCCAAGGGCGAGAATATCGACCGCGTTCTCCTGCTGGTTGCAGACAACGACGAACTCGTCGAGCGTCTGCTCAACCGCGCAGCAGAGCAGGGTCGTACCGATGACAACGAAGAGGTCATCCGTCACCGCCTGAAGGTCTACGAAGAAGAAACCGCACCGCTGATCGCAATCTACCGCGAACGCGGCATCGTCAAGGAAGTTAATGGCCTCGGCGAGATTGCTGAAGTCACCAAGCGCATCCTCGACGCTCTGAAGTAATCTTCTGCTGTACCCCCGCAATTTGAGGTGCATGATGCATCACAAAGACTTGCGGGGGTACAGTGCTGTCTGTAGAGTTCTAAGCTTGGGCGTACCGCCCCACATACCTAAGGAGCCAGAATGGCACGAGTCGAAATTAAAACCAACGCACAGCTTCAGCAGATGGCTCGTGCAGGCGTTATCACCAGCCGCGCGCTCGATGCGGCAGTGGCTGCAGCCCGCCCCGGTATAACCACCGCAGAGGTCAACGCCGCCTTTGAGCGCACCATGCTGGAACTGGGTGGAACCTCCAACTTCTACGGCTACTACGACTACCCTGCAACTGTATGTACCTCCGTCAACCATGAGGTTGTTCACGGTATCCCCGGCGACTACGTGCTCAAGGACGGTGATATTCTCTCCATCGACGGTGGCGCGTACGTCATTGATCCCGCTACCAACCGTCAGTGGCACGGCGATTCGGCGCGTACTGTACTGGTTGGTAACGTGAGCGAAGCACGCGCCGAGCTTTCCGCCGTCACCCGCGAGGCAATGTGGCATGGTATTGCCGCTCTGGCAACCGCAAAAAAGGTTGGCGAAATCGGCCTTGCCATCGAAGCGTATGTGACCGAAGAATACGGCGATAAGTACGGCATCATTGAAGACTACGTCGGTCACGGTATCGGCTCCCAGATGCACATGGCACCGGACGTACTGAACTACGCTGTGCGTGACATGGGTCCGAAGATTAAGCCCGGCATGGCTTTCGCTATCGAACCGATGCTTGTCACCGGCTCCATCGAGACTAACGTGCTCTCCGACGACTGGACTGTTGTGACCGTTGATGGCTCCGATGCATGCCAGTGGGAGCACTCCGTTGCTGTGCACAGTGAAGGTATCTGGGTCCTGACTGCAGAAGACGGTGGCGCAAGCGAACTTGCTCGCTTTGGCGTAACCCCGGTTCCGATTCCCGCCTAAGTCTCACCGCTAGGGTAGGGGAACCCACCTTTAGCTGCCTCACCTCCACCTGAAGAAACCGGCGAATCCGGTCCGGTGCGTGATAACGTATCCGAAAGCATCCACATCACAAGGAAGAAGCTCCATGAGCGAAACTCTCAACAGCGGCGAGACAACCGCACCCGCTGCGACCAAGGTGCCGGTTGAAATCTCGAATATTCGCCCCGCACCCGGCCAGATCGCCCTGAAAGCACCGCGCCGTACGAAGCCGCCCAAGCATATCGCTGACTTCGACATGGTTGGCCGCCGCGAATTTCTGAAGGAACTTGGCCATCAGTCGTTCCGTGCATCCCAGCTGTCCAAGCACTATTTTGAGCGTTTAGTCACTGACCCTGCCGAGATGACTGACCTGCCGGCTAAGGACCGCGAGCAGATAGTTGCACAGGCGATGCCTCAGCTTCTGACCCCGGTCCGTACCCTCGAGGCTGACGGTGGCGACACTCTGAAGGTTGTGCACCGCCTCTTCGATGGTGCGCTCATTGAGTCCGTTATCATGCGCTATGACAACCGCGTGACCATGTGCATCTCTTCGCAGGCTGGTTGCGGTATGAACTGCCCCTTCTGTGCGACCGGTCAGCAGGGTTTGACCCGTAACCTCTCCACTGCAGAAATTGTGGAGCAGGTCGTTGCCGGTGCTCGCTATCTGAAGCAGATGAAGGGCCTGGAAGAAGCAGAAGGTGGTTCTGAGGATACTCGTCCGCTGCGTGTTTCCAATATTGTCTTCATGGGTATGGGCGAGGCGCTCGCTAACTACAAGGCAACCATGGGTGCTGTGCATCGCCTGATTGACCCTTCGCCGGAGGGCCTCGGTATTTCTGCTCGTGGTCTGACCATGTCGACCGTGGGCCTGGTGCCGGGTATTCGTAAGTTCGAGCTGGAGAAGCTGCCCATTACTTTGGCGCTGTCTCTGCATGCTCCGGATGATGAGCTGCGTGATGAGCTGATTCCGATTAACCAGCGTTGGAAGGTCGACGAGACTCTGGACGCTGCGTACGACTACTACCGTACGACCGGTCGCCGCGTCTCCATTGAGTATGCGCTGATTCGCGATATTAACGATCAGGGCTGGCGTGCGGATCTGCTCGGTAAGAAGCTGGCTCAGCGAGGCCGAGGCTGGGTGCACGTGAATCCGATTCCGCTGAACCCGACCCCGGGTTCGAAATGGACGGCATCCCGTAAGGGCGTTGAGCAGAACTTTGTGGAGCGTCTGCGTGCCCACGGTATTCCGACGACTATTCGTGATACTCGTGGTTCCGATATTGATGGCGCATGCGGTCAGCTTGCCGCTAAGGAAGACTAGGCAACTGAGCTTTGCTCGATAAGGTGTGCCCCTTTCCGCCGGTTGGCAGTCCTTAAGGCTTTCTGGAGCGTGGGGGGAGGGGCTTAAACCTTTTAAACCTTAAGTGCCTGATGTCATAAAAATCACGGTTGTT
Organism: Rothia sp. 110740021-2; assembly: GCF_054263775.1. Taxonomy (NCBI): domain Bacteria; kingdom Bacillati; phylum Actinomycetota; class Actinomycetes; order Micrococcales; family Micrococcaceae; genus Rothia; species Rothia sp. 110740021-2. Next base: position 508,109 of record NZ_JBSZFE010000001.1, read on the forward strand.
TTTCCGCGCTCTTTGCCGTAGAGTTAAGAGTTGGTTGTTTGTGCCAGTGTTAAGTGCACCTTAAAACGCCCTAGCACCTCACCGCGGTGAGCTCACAGACAGAAGATACATTTGCCCGCCGCACCTGCGACGGGCACCGACGTTAGCGGAGGATATGGCTAAGAAAGACGGCGTCATCGAGATTGAAGGCTCTGTGGTTGAAGCTCTGCCCAACGCGATGTTCCGTGTTGAGCTGGATAACGGCCACAAGGTTCTCGCACACATCTCGGGCAAGATGCGTCAGCACTACATTCGCATCCTGCCTGAGGACCGAGTAGTAGTGGAACTGAGCCCCTACGACCTTTCCCGAGGTCGTATCGTCTACCGTTACAAGTAAACCCGAGATAAACGTCGCCTTTGGCGGCGTTTAAATCGTGTTCAAAGGGATAACGCAGTTCCCCAACGTAAGTGAGGGAACCTCTTATCTCGCCAGTAATCAAGTTGCAATCAAAAGGAATGCGATGAAGGTCAAGCCGAGCGTTAAGCCGATCTGCGATAAGTGCAAAGTGATCCGCCGTCACGGTGTGGTCATGGTGATCTGCGAAAACCCGCGCCACAAGCAGCGCCAGGGCTAATCCCTAGTAGCTGACTTTGTAACCGCCCCAACAGAGGGCGGAATTGTCATAGGCACCGCTCCGAAGCAACACCTAAAAGGGCGCCTTCGGATACCTCCGGACTCAGAGGCCGGGGACCGAGCCAGAATAACTCGGGCAGTGATGCTATAGACCTCTGGAAAACAACAAGGAGAAGCCAGTATGGCACGTCTCGCTGGAGTTGATATTCCCCGCGAAAAGCGCGTGGAAGTTGCTCTCACTTACATCTACGGCGTGGGCAAGACCCGTGCACATGAAACCCTCGCTGCTACCGGCGTCAACCCTGACACCCGCGTCAAGGACCTGACCGACCAGGAGCTCGTGGCACTTCGTGACTTCATCGAAGGCAACTACAAGGTTGAAGGTGATCTTCGCCGCGAGGTTGCAGCTGACATCCGCCGTAAGGTTGAAATCGGTTCCTACCAGGGCCTGCGCCACCGCCGCGGCCTGCCGGTTCACGGTCAGCGCACCAAGACTAACGCACGTACCCGCAAGGGCCCGAAGCGTACCGTCGCAGGTAAGAAGAAGTAAGCAACGTTGCTCTGTTGGATATCCCTATCCGACCAACGTATTAGAAAACCTTTGTAGGAGAATCAAAAATGCCTCCCAAGACTCGCGCTGCGGCAGCTCGTAAGACCAACCGCCGCAAGGTTAGCAAGAACATCGTTGCTGGTCAGGCTCACATCAAGTCGACCTTCAACAATACCATCGTCTCCATCACCGATCCCACCGGTGCAGTGATCTCCTGGTCCTCCGCTGGCGACATGGGCTTCAAGGGCTCCCGTAAGTCCACCCCCTACGCCGCACAGCTGGCTGCTGAGGCTGCTGCAAACCGCGCCAAGGAGCACGGCGTCCGCAAGGTTGACGTGTTCGTCAAGGGTCCCGGTTCCGGTCGCGAAACCGCAATCCGCTCCCTGCAGGCTGCAGGCCTCGAGGTCGGTTCCATCCAGGACGTTACCCCCGTTGCACACAACGGTTGCCGTCCCCCGAAGCGCCGCCGCGTCTAATTAGGTCTCGACCTAATCCCTCGACGGGCACACTCCGCACGGAGCCGTACCCGGAGAGTACAGACACCCGTCTGCTTCCTAAGATATGTTTTCCCCAACCTGTGGGCTCATATAGCGGAGCTCACCGAAAGGAAACAAAGTGCTTATTGCACAGCGCCCCACTCTGACTGAAGAGGTCGTAGCGCCCAACCGCTCGCGCTTCACCATCGAGCCTCTGGAGCCCGGTTTCGGCTACACCATGGGTAACTCCCTTCGCCGTACTCTGCTGTCCTCCATCCCCGGCGCCGCTGTTACCAGCGTCCGCATTGATGGTGTACTGCACGAGTTCAGCACCGTTCCCGGCGTGACCGAGGACGTCACTGAGATTATCTTGAACATCAAGAAGCTCTCCATCTCTTCTGAGAACGACGAGCCCGTAGTGGCCTACCTGCGCAAGCAGGGCGAAGGTGAACTGACCGCAGGCAACATCGAGGTTCCCGCTGGCGTGGAGATCCACAACCCGGAACTGCACCTGGCAACCCTGAACGCCTCGGCAAACTTCAACGCTGAGCTGGTTATTGAGCGCGGTCGCGGCTATGTGACTGCAGCTCAGAACAAGGCCGGCGATGGCGAGATTGGCCGTATCCCGGTTGACTCCATCTACTCCCCGGTTCTGAAGGTTACCTTCAGTGTGAACGCGACCCGTGTTGAGCAGCGCACCGACTTCGACAGCCTGACTCTGGATGTCGAAACCAAGGAAGCCATCGCACCGCGTGACGCTGTTGCTTCTGCAGGCAGCACCCTGGTCGAGCTCTTCGGCCTGGCACGTGAGCTGAACATTGCCGCTGAGGGTATCGAAGTTGGCCCGTCGCCCGCCGACGAGTCCATTGCAGCTGATCTGGCACTGGCGATTGAGGAACTGAATATGTCCGTTCGTTCCTACAACTGCCTCAAGCGCGAGGGTATCCACACTGTGGGTGAGCTCGTGACCCGCAGTGAAGCTGACCTGATGGATATCCGTAACTTCGGTGCTAAGTCCATTGACGAGGTCAAGGCAAAGCTCATCGAACTCGGCCTGTCCCTGAAGGACTCCCCTCCCGGTTTCGAGCCTGCTGCACGCCCGCTTGATGACGAAGACGGTTCCGGCGAATAATTTCGACCGAATAGTTCACCCGGTTCCACCGGGATCAGTCAAACTTGATTCCCTAAGAGGCTCCGCTGCTGGGGCGTTAGGGAACGCAACTATGGAGATTTAACTATGCCTACTCCCACTAAGGGTCCCCGCCTCGGCGGTTCCCCGACCCACGAGCGCCACATGCTTAACAACCTGTCGGCGCAGCTGTTCCAGCACAAGCGCATCACCACCACCCTGACCAAGGCAAAGCGCCTGCGTCCGGTGGCAGAGCGCTTCATCACCTTCGGTAAGAAGGGCGACCTGGCTGCTCGCCGTCGCGTGCTGCGTTCCATCACCGACAAGTCCGTCGTGCACGAGCTCTTCACCGTTATTGCTCCGGCAATGGCAGAACGCCCCGGTGGTTACACCCGCATCATCAAGATCGGTAACCGCAAGGGTGACAACGCTCCCATGGCAGTCATCGAGCTCGTAATGGAGCCCGTTGCAACCCAGGGTGCAGTTGCTGAGGCAACCAAGGTTGCTGAGAAGGCAGCTGAGGGTACCAAGGCTGAAGCTGCTGAGGGTCTGCCCGCAGGTTCTCACGCACCCCTGGAGTCCGGCGAGGCTCCCGAGGGCTTCGAGGTTAAGGGTAACGCCGATTCCATGAAGTACCACGTGCCCGGTTCCCGCTGGTACACCAGCACCAAGGCTGAAATCTGGTTCGACTCCGCTGAGTCGGCAGAGGCTGCAGGTTATGCCCCCGCAGGTGGCGCAGCAGCACAGAAGGTTTCCGAGTAATACGGATTCCAGATGATTTAGGCTAAGCCTAAAATATGCCAATCCGCCGTCCACTATTGTGGGCGGCGGATTGGCATATCTGCATACTTTAAGATGAATCTATTCCTGAGGGTACCCAATCTTCAAGAACTTTGCCAATATTTTCGTACACTATTACTGCTGAAAGGCACACCAATGCAGAATGCTACTGCTTTAGAGAATTACGAAGAGCAGCTTTTCATTGCTACGCACCGCGTACGAATTGATTGCGCCTACGACGGTTCCCTTTTCAGCGGATGGGCTGCCCAACCGAACCTTGTCACGGTGCAGGGAGTTATTGAGAACGCTCTTGAGCTGATTTTGCGTGCATCTCACCGCGTGGTGGTCGCGGGCCGAACTGATGCCGGTGTGCATGCGGAAGCTCAGACCCTGCATTGCGATCTGAGCGATGAGGATTGGACTCGCCTGCAAGGTCGAACGGGGGAGGATGACCCGACGGCTGCCCTAGGTCGCCGCCTCACCGGTGCTTTGCAACGTTGCCTCTACGATGCGGAAGAGCAGTTGAACTTGCCGAAGAACGTCCGCGGTATTATGCGGGGTGCTATTCAGATTCACCGGGTCGCTGAGGTTCCCTTCGATTTTGATGCACGCTTCTCTGCTACCGGCCGCCGCTACGTTTATCGCATTGTAGATGGTGCGGCGGACGGTCTTAACCCTCTGCAGCGCACCTACACCTGGGCAGTGCCTGAGTATCTGGATTGCGCTAATCTTAATGAATCGGCACAGCAGCTACTCGGTCTGCGTGATTTTCTCTCTTTCTGCAAACCGCGTGAAGGTGCGACCACGATTCGTGAGCTGCGAGAGCTTAGCTTCACTCGCACAGAGAGTGGTCTTATTGAGGTGCGCGTGGTGGCTGATGCCTTCTGCCATCACATGGTGCGTTCGCTCGTGGGTGCTCTGGTGCTCTACGGTACAGGTAAACGTGACGCCGCCTGGTTGCGTGAGCGGATTGAGAACCCTGGACGCGAGGCTTCGCTGACTTTGGCACCTCCGCACGCGCTTGCTCTGGCTGAGATTTACTACCCTGCGCCGGAGTTGTACGGAGAACAAGCTGAGCGTGCTCGAGCAATGCGTGAAGACCACGAGGCACAGAGCGTTTAACGCCCTGTGTATATTGAGCACCGTCATGTGCTGGAAGTGATAAGGGGCTCAACGTAGGAGCACAACCGTCGAGGGTGAATTACACGAATGGAATTTAAAAATGTGTTTAAGACAAAAAAGCCCTATTTTTAAGGCTTTGGCGGTGGATTAAGCACTCGACGTCCTGTATAGTCTTGATATGTTGTGCGTGTTCTACCCGGGCGCACTCTAAATCGCTGTCTAGTTGCAGGACGTTAAGGCGGTGTAGAGTACGGGCAGAACGGGCGGCAGCTCGGTCCTCACCCGGGTGTTCGTCATGCACGTAAGTAAAAGGCGCGATACCCAACTAAGCGCCGTATGTACATTTCGAGACAAAGGCCAATATTTTGCGCACTTATACTCCCAAGCCCGGCGAAGTCGAGCGCCAGTGGCACGTCATTGACGCCACCGACGTTGTTCTCGGCCGCCTCGCAAGCCAGACCGCTATCCTGCTGCGCGGTAAGCACAAGCCGACTTTTGCTCCCCACGTTGACACCGGTGACTTCGTTATCATCGTGAACGCTGAGAAGGTTGCCCTGACCGGTGCAAAGCTCGAGCAGAAGCGTGCATACCGCCACTCGGGTTACCCCGGCGGTCTGAAGTCCGTGAACTACGCAGAGCTGCTTGAGACCAACCCCGTTCGCGCGGTTGAGAAGGCTGTTAAGGGCATGCTTCCCAAGAACAAGCTTGCTGCACAGCAGCTCAAGAAGCTGAAGGTCTACGCTGGCCCCGAGCACCCGCACGCGGCACAGCAGCCCAAGACCTACGAATTCAACCAGGTCGCCCAGTAATTCGGGCCTACGAAGAAACAATAGGAGAAATCGTGGCTCAGAACGAAGAGCAGATCGTAGTCGAGGAAGAGCTGACCAGCTACACCTCGGAGTCCGCTGCCCCCGCAGCGGCTAAGGCAGCACGTCCGGCACTGACCGTTGCAGGCGCAGCAGTTGGTCGCCGCAAGGAAGCAGTGGCACGCGTTCGCGTTGTGCCCGGTTCCGGCAACTGGACCATCAACGGTCGTAGCCTGGAAGAGTACTTCCCCAACAAGCTTCACCAGCAGGACGTCAACCAGCCCTTCAAGCTCCTGGAGCTCGAGGGCGCATACGACGTAATCGCACGCATCAACGGTGGTGGCCCTTCCGGTCAGGCAGGCGCTCTGCGCCTGGGTATCGCTCGTGCACTGAACGAGATTGACCGCGAGAATAACCGCCCCGCACTGAAGAAGGCTGGCTACCTGACCCGTGACGCACGCGTCATCGAGCGTAAGAAGGCTGGTCTTAAGAAGGCACGTAAGGCTTCGCAGTTCTCCAAGCGTTAATCGCTGGTTTTACGAAGCACTACGCCCCGTCTATCCCATTGGGAGAGACGGGGCGTTCTGCGTATCTACCGGCCTTAAACGTTAAGGGTGTTTGTAACTGTTACGTTTGTTCATAGAAGAGCACACCGGTAGAGTTAAAGAGTCAAAGCAGACAGGAAGAAAAGAGTACTCATGGCAGAGCAGAATCCCTCCACCAAGCCCGAAGAGCAGGCAGTGGAGGCTCCTCAGACTGAAGCCGAGCAGCACACCGCTGAAGGCGCACACGCATACACCGATTCTGAGAAGAAACAAGCCATCAAGGAAGCTCTGAAGCCCCAGGCACGCCGCACCTCCGTCGTTGAAGACTACTCGGCAGAGCTGGACGAAATGGCTTCCCTCACCCGCGCCCTCGGCAAGGACAAGAAGGACGACAAAACCTCTCAGGCATGGAAGAAGGGCTACCCCTACGACACCAAGCTCAGTCGCAAGGCATACGAGAAGGAAAAGCGCGCCCTGCAGATCGAGCTGCTGAAGCTGCAGCTCTGGGCTAAGTCCACCGGTCAGAAGATCCTCATCATTTTCGAAGGCCGTGACGCAGCAGGTAAGGGTGGCTCCATTAAACGCTTCACCGAGCACCTGAACCCCCGTGGTGCTCGCGTTGTCGCACTGGAGAAGCCGACCGATATCGAACAGACCCAGTGGTACTTCCAGCGTTACATCAAGCACCTGCCCTCCGGCGGCGAAATCGTTCTGATGGACCGCTCCTGGTACAACCGTGCCGGCGTTGAGCGCGTTATGGGTTACTGCACCCAGGCACAGTACTTCGAGTTCATGCGCGAAGTTCCGGACCTGGAGCGCATGCTGGTGAACTCCGGTATCCACATCATCAAGTTCTGGTTCTCCGTCACCCGCGAAGAGCAGCTCGCACGCTTCACCTCCCGCCGTACCGACCCGGTTCGTCAGTGGAAGCTTTCCCCCACCGACCTAGCATCCTTGGACAAGTGGGACGACTACACCGCGGCGAAGGAAGCAATGTTCTTCTACACCCACACCGGTGACGCCCCCTGGACCGTTATCAAGTCCAACGACAAGAAGCGAGCACGTCTGGAAGCAATGCGTTATGTGCTCTCCCAGTTCGACTACCCCTCCAAGGATGAGGGTGTCGTGGGTGAACTCGATTCGCTGATTGTCCGCTCCGCATCACACGTCTTCGAGGACGAGTCCGGTGACTCCCCCGACGGATTCCCCGTCGTCAAGTAAGCGTTGATAGATAGGGGAGAGCAACAACTCAACCCTACGGCGATAGAACAGCTAAACAGCTTGCATTATGAAGGTGCCTGTCTCTCTTTTCCCAACCGCGGGAACGGAGAGCAGGCACCTTTGTGCGTCTGCAGAAACATTAGCTATGAAGCAGATATGTAGCCGCTGAAAATCACTTTCTGATTATGAAGAATTTACGGTGTATGCACCTAAGCAGAGTTATGCGCATCGTAAAATAAAAGGGTGACTGAACGACTTTTTGGAACCGACGGCGTACGCGGTCTGGCAAACGATGTAATTACTCCCGCCCTGGCTATGGAGCTCGCGCAGGCGGCTTCTATTGTTCTGGGCTTTGACACGGTAGAAGAGGGTGTACGCCCCCGTGCCGTGATCGCAAATGACTCCCGATCCTCTGCAGACTTTATTGTCTCTGCGATGAAGGCTGGCTTCGCTAGCGCAGGTGTTGACGTGCTGGATGCCGGTATTGTCCCCACCCCCGCAGCAGCTTACCTGGTGGCACACACCGGTGCTGACTTCGGCGTGATGATTTCTGCATCGCACAACCCCGCAGCGGACAACGGTATTAAGTTCCTGGCCCGCGGCGGCCAGAAGCTGGAAGACTCGGTTGAAGACGCTATTGAGCGTGTTTACCGCGATAAGTCCTTCCGCTACCCGACCGGTGGTGCTGTGGGTACCGTCAAGCCCCTGGAGAACGGTACCGAGGCTTACGTGGAGCACCTGGTCTCCACCCTGCCCGAAGGCACGCCCCTCGCAGGTATGAAGATTGTTCTGGACTGCGCAAACGGTGCAGCCTACACGGCATCCCCGAAAACCTTCGAAGCACTGGGTGCAGAGGTTATCGCACTGGCTGTAGAGCCTAATGGCACCAACATCAACGATGGCGTGGGTTCCACTCACCCCGAGAAGTTGCAGGCAGCTGTCGTTGAGCACAGTGCGGACCTCGGTATTGCCCACGACGGTGACTCTGACCGTTGCCAGGCAGTTGACGAAAAGGGCAACCTGGTAGACGGCGACCAGATTATGGCTATTCTGGCTGTTGCAGCTAAGCGCGAAGGTAAGCTCGTAAAGGACACCCTCGTCGCAACTGTGATGAGCAGCCTTGGTCTGGAACTGTACCTGCGCGAGCACGGCATTACCCTCGGCCGTACCGCTGTGGGCGATCGCTACGTCCTCGAGTCTATGCGCGAGCACGGCTACAACCTCGGCGGCGAGCAGTCCGGCCACGTCATTATGAGCGACTACGCAACCACCGGTGACGGCGTTCTGACCGGCATCCAGCTGGCTGCAGAGGTTGCCCGAAGCGGCCAGACCCTCTCCGAGCTGGCAACCCGCATGCAGCCCACCCCGCAGCGTCTGATCAATGTTAAGGGCGTTGACCGTCTGGCGGTCAAGACCAACGAGGCACTTGCTACCGCTGTGAGCAAGGCTGAAGGCATACTGGGTGACAGCGGCCGCGTGCTGCTGCGTGCATCCGGCACTGAGCCTCTCGTTCGCGTCATGGTTGAAGCTGCAACCCAGGAGCAGGCTGATGAGGTTGCTCAGCAACTGGCAGACGTGGTGGCTAAGGAACTGGCACTCTAAACGTATTCTTCCCTAGCGGAGGATTGAGAAAGGGTTGGGAAGGTAACACTTTCCCAGCCCTTCTGCATTATCTTGAGTGGGTGCAGGGGGAAGAGGGTACGGAAAACCCCCGCATCCACAGGGGATACGGGGGTTTGAAACTTAGTGGTAGAGAGCAGAGCAAATTACTTCTTTGCCAGAGCGTCGCGGATCTCCTTCAGAAGGTCGAGCTCGGTCTCTTCCTTTTCAACAGCCTCGTCTTCAGCTTTCTGCTTAGCCAGTGCGATTTCAGTCAGCTTCTGAACCGGGATAACAACTGCGAAGTATACAGCAGCTGCAATCAGAACGAAGTTGACAACAGCGGTCAGGAACACACCAATCTTGACCTGGCCGAAGACCAGGAAGTCGTCGAAGTTGGGGGAGCCAATCAGCATGGAGATAGCCGGCATCAGGACTGCCTGGACAAGCGAGGTCACCACAGCGGTGAAGGCCGTACCCATAATCAGACCAACTGCGAGGTCGATGACGTTACCGCGGATCAGAAAATCTTTAAAACCCTTAAGCATGAGATATAGAATAGCGCCTTTTAGATGTTCAAAATGCCATATTCTGAGAAAATTTTCGCTGTAAAATATGTGTTTTTCTTCACAGGACTTCTAATGTGCCCAGTACTTAAGGTTTAGGTCGCATGAAGCTGAGTGAAAATCTCTAAAACCTGCGAAAAACCGCGGATTTGCAGGACTTATACGCGAAAAAATATACATCTACTGTGCCTATTTAATTCCGACACGGAAGCTAGAAATATGACACGCATCACCACCCAGCGCACCGGGTAAAGCCGAAAGATTAGCTCAGAGCCTAGTTCGCACTTGCATAATCGGGTGTCGCACCCGTACCGATAAACTCCTCAAAAGTCTTCGCGCCCGAAGACACATACTCCTGAGCAATCTGCACACCCACATAGCGATAATGCCACGGCTCAAAATGATAACCGGTTACCGACTGCCGACCATTAGGGAAGCGCAAAATATATCCGTAACGCGGAGCGTTCTTCGCCAACCACTGACCAGCCAGCGTATCGCGGTAACACTCCTCCAAGCGGCAACCCTCAGGAGAGGCAAAATCAATCGCCAAGCCCGTCTGATGCTCCGAATAGCCGGGACGAGCCGACAACTGGTCCGCCACTTGCTGACCGTTCACCGAAACCCAATACTGATAGGTCTGCTGCTGCACCGCATACGAACGATACGCGCTAGAAACAAGCAGAGTCACGCCATCAGTAACAGCCGCATCAATCATCGTATCTGCCGCCTTAGCCGCCTCAGCGCGCAATTGATGACCATAGAACTCCACCAGGTCACTCGGCTCCCAATCCTGCTGCGCAAAGGGGCGCATTTTATTCACGAGGCAACGCAATGAGTGCGGCTGAGACTCAACACTCGGCTGTGCAAGCGCCAATGGGGAAGAAGATGCGCTCGCAGAAGCCGAAGCACTGGTAGCAGAAACAACAGGAGAGGGTGCGGCAGAAGAGGCCGCCGAAGCCGTCGCAGACTCAGCGGCAGAAGCGCTCGCTGCAGAAGATGAAGAAGACGCTCCCTGACCCTGCGAACCACAAGCCGCCAATAAGGCGGTACCGCCAACACCCAAAGCGGCACCCAAGAGAGTACGGCGGTTCACCGCAGAACTATCAAAAGACTCCTGGGCGGTAGACGTACGGTGCAGGGACTTCACAATAACTCCTCATCATGGCGTAGATGCATACAAAAGCGCCGGAAGCCTAAACCCGCCCCGGGAGGGAGTGGAGCCTCCGGTGCCTTCTACTAGAATGCACCACAAACGCGCTACACGGGCAATTAAAGCCGCACACGAACAATAAAAACCTAAAGAACCTCTAGTTCTTACGCAGAAGAACCTGCTCCACGGTATGCTCGGCGCCCTTCTGTAGAATCAAATGCGCACGAGCACGAGTAGGCAAAATATTCTGCAACAGATTCGGCTCATTCACGCTCTTCCAAATGCCGGTCGCAACCTCAACTGCCTGCTCATCGCTCAACTCCGCATAACGCTTGAAATACGACTGAGGATTCGTAAAAGCCGAAGAACGCAGAGTCAAGAAACGACTCACATACCAGCGCTCAATATCCTCAGTGTGGGCATCCACATAAATAGAGAAATCAAAGAAATCGCTCAGCGTCAGATCAGAAGTCTCCGGCCCCTCAGCATGAGAAGGCGCCAAAACATTCAAACCCTCAAGAATCAGCACATCCGGTGCCGTGACCTCAATATGCTCATCCGGCATGATGTCGTAATACAGGTGCGAATACTTTGGCGCCACCACGCGCTCAGCACCGGACTTCACCTGCGACACAAAATTCAACAGAGCACGGCGATCATAAGATTCCGGGAAACCCTTACGGTGCATAATGCCGCGACGCTGAAGCTCCGCGTTCGGGTACAAGAAACCATCCGTCGTCACCAGCTGAACATTAGGAGTAGACGGCCAACGACTCAAAAGAGCCTGCAAAATACGCGCCGTGGTCGACTTACCCACCGCAACAGAACCCGCCACACCAATAATGAACGGGACACGCCGCTGAGACACATGCAGAAAATCATTTGTCATATGGTTTAGGGAAGAAGCAGCAGTCACATACAGATTCAAAAGACGAGAAACCGGCAGATAAATACGCTGCACCTCTTCAAGGTCGACAGTTTCACCCAGACCTCGAAGAGACTCAATTTCCTCAGCGCTGAGGGGAACAGAAATCTCATCGGCTAGGTGCGACCAACGGGAACGGTCAAGATGCATGAAGCGGTCATCGCCAGAAATATACGGTGCGGTGCTCATTTATCTAAGTGTACGAACTTTCAGCCCGCGGGGAAAATACCCGCCCTCACCGTTTGTTTCACGAAATAAATTTATGAGAAGAAAAGGACACAACCGAAAAAGGTAGGAAAAGCCATAGTAAACGTGACGCATAACGGTTTTTCACCGTGCGCATATTCGGATACTTGTGGGATAAACTTATAGCATGTGTGGAATTGTAGGATATGTAGGTCTGGACACTGCTCCGGACGGTAACAAGTTTGACCACAACGCGTACGATGTGGTCCTCGAAGGTCTGCGCCGTCAGGAATACCGCGGCTATGACTCTGCCGGTGTGGCACTCGTATGCCCCGACGGCATCGTATTCCGTAAGAAGGCAGGCAAGCTCCTGAACCTCGAAAATGAGGTCAAGGAAAACCCCCTGCCGGAATCCCAGATTGGTATCGGTCACACCCGTTGGGCAACCCATGGTGGACCCACCGACAACAACGCTCACCCCCACGTCGTCGACAACGGCCGCCTCGCCGTCGTACACAACGGCATTATCGAAAACTTCGCAGAGCTGCGTACCGAACTGCTCGCCGAAGGCGTAGAGTTCGCATCTCAGACCGACACCGAGGTAGCTGCAGCAACCATCGCAAGCATCTACAATAAGCTCGGCACCGGTGACCTCACCGAGGCAGTGCGCGTCGCATCCAACCGCCTCGAAGGTGCATTCACCATCCTGGCAGTGCACGCAGACCACCCGGACCGCGTTGTGGCAACCCGTCGTAACTCCCCGCTGGTCATTGGCCTGGGCGAGAACGAGAACTTCCTCGGTTCGGACGTCTCCGCGTTCATTGACTACACCAAGGAAGCCGTCGAGATGGGTCAGGACCAGATTGTGACCATCACCGGCACCGACTACTCCATCATCGACTTCGAAGGCACCCCCGCAGAAGGCAAGCCCTTCCATATCGAATGGGACGCAGCAGCAGCTGAAAAGGGCGGCTTCAATTCATTCATGGAGAAGGAAATCCACGAGCAGCCCACCGCAGTTGAGCAAACCCTCATGGGCCGCCTCGACGAAAACGGCAACCTCACCCTCGACGAACTGAACATTGACGACTCGGTGCTGCGCACCATCGACAAGATTATCGTAGTCGCATGTGGTACCGCAGCATACGCAGGCCAGGTGGCACGCTATGCCATCGAGCACTGGTGCCGCATCCCCACCGAGGTTGAGCTGGCACACGAGTTCCGGTACCGTGATCCCATCGTGAACGAGAAAACCCTCATCGTGGCACTCTCGCAGTCTGGTGAAACCATGGACACCCTGATGGCAGTGCGCCACGCACGCGAACAGGGCGCAAAGGTTATCTCCATCTGCAACACCCACGGTTCGACCCTGCCCCGCGAATCAGACGCCGCGTTGTACACCCACGCAGGCCCCGAAATCGCAGTGGCATCCACCAAGGCATTCCTGGCACAGATTACCGCAGCATACCTGCTCGGCCTGTACCTAGCACAGCTGCGCGGCAACAAGTACAAGGACGAAATTGCTTCGATCCTCGCCGAGTTGCAGAACATGCCCGCAAAGATCCAGAAGGTCATCGACAACGACACCCAGGTCAAGGAACTGGGCGTCGAAATGAAGGATGCCTCCTCCGTGATCTTCCTCGGCCGCCACGTGGGCTTCCCCGTCGCAATGGAAGGCGCACTCAAGCTCAAGGAAATCACCTATATCCACGCTGAAGGCTTCGCAGCAGGCGAGCTCAAGCACGGCCCCATCGCACTGATCGATGAAGGCCAGCCGGTCATCGTAGTGGTTCCTTCCGCAAACGGTCGCGATTCTCTGCACGGCAAGGTCGTCTCCAACATCCAGGAAGTGCGCGCTCGCGGCGCCTTCACCATCGTCATCGCCGAGGAAGGCGACGAGGCCGTCAAGCCCTACGCGGACCGCCTCATCACCGTCCCAGCATGTCCCTCGCTGTTGCAGCCCCTGCTGGCAACGGTGCCCCTGCAGATTTTCGCATGCGCACTGGCAGAAGCTAAGGGCCTGGACGTTGACCAGCCGCGTAACCTCGCAAAGTCCGTGACCGTGGAGTAATCTTCGGAAATCGCCTCAGCGATAACGAAAGGGCGGTGGTTGAGTTCTTAAAAAACTCAACCACCGCCCTTGTCGTTTAATCTGGTGGTTATTCGTGGATGACCCAACAAAAATAGACGCTGTGAAACAGGTATCAATCATGCGTCATATTTGACGCCATCCCACCTAAAAGAAACGAATCTCGCTAGACTTAAAACAAGAGAAACCGCAAACAGGACGCGGTCACCACCCCTAACGTAAAAGGTGCAGCTCATGATTATGGGAATCGGCGTAGATACCGTCAACATTGAACGATTCGAACGAATTGTCACCGAAACACCCGCCTTCGTCCGCCGCATCTTCACCCCCAACGAACGCACCCGAAATGTACGCTCCCAAGCCGTACGATTTGCCGCCAAAGAAGCCGTCGCAAAAGTACTCGGAGCACCCGCCGGACTCAACTGGCAAGATTGCGAAGTCGCCACCGCCGAAAGCGGCCAGCCCTACCTTATAGTTCAGGGCACCATCGCCCGCCGTGTCAAAGAACTCGGCATCAACCGCATCCACCTCTCGCTGACCCACGACGAACCTGTTGCCATCGCAATCGCAACCGCCGAATACCTCAGTGACGCAGAACTGGCGCACCTGCAAAAGTTCAACCCCGAAAGCTACCGACTCAGCGTCATCGCCGGTGACGATACTACCGACGAAAACTAACGCAGAGTCACATCAACACAACACCCGGTGACCCCCCCTAAGGCCCGTACGATGCAACCCAAGGAGACAGCAATGAAGCTCATCTATACTGCTTCCCAGGTACGCGAAGCAGAAAAGCCCTACATTGAAGCCGCCGACTATGACGGCTACCTCATGCAACGCGCCGCAGACGCCGTCGCAGCCGAAGCGCAGGAGCTGCTCCACGGTAAAGACAAAGCAAAAATCCTGCTACTCATCGGTCCGGGCAACAACGGTGCAGACACCATCTACGCCGGCGCCCGCCTCAGCGCCAAGGGGCACCGCGTTGATGCAGTCATTTTCGACTCCAGCGAAAAGAACCTCGAACTCATCGCCCGCGAAGGCGGCGAAGGCACCCGCGTGCTCGACCCCGAACACGCCCTTGAACAGCTTGTAGGCTACGACCTGACCATCGATGGCATCCTAGGTACCGGCTCCAGCGGTGCCGTACGCGGTAACGCCGGCGAATACCTGGGAGTCCTCCGCGCCGCGCAGCTCGACGGTAAGCTCAGCGCAGTCCTCGCCGTTGATACCCCCTCCGGGGTCGATAACAACCGCGGAACCGTGCACGAACCATCCTTACGCGCCGACCGCACCGTCACCTTCATCGGTCACAAGCTACCGGCAGGCACCAGCCATAGCGTCCACTCCGGAGATATTAAACTCTACGACCTGGGTGTGCCCGAAGCCCTCGACGCCCACAAGCCCGCCCTGCGCGTTCTCGACCGCGAAGACTACCGCGAACTCATTGAAATCCCCGACGAGCACTCCCACAAGTACACCCGTGGCGTACTCGGCATGCTCACCGGAAGCCTCGAATACCCCGGTGCAGCCCTCATGAGTGTGCGTGCTGCCCTCAACACCGGCGTTGGTATGGTTCGCTTCGGCGCCAACTCCCACGAGCTCCGCCAGCTCATGATCGCTCACAACCCCGAAACCGTCTACTTCAGCGGCGCACCTGCCCTGCAGAGAGTTACCGTGTGGGCCGGCGGCTCTGGCTCCAGCTACGACTCGCTGGACAAGAACCGCTACCTGCTCCACTCACCCGAACCCGCAATCCTCGATGCTGGTGCCTGCGACCTGGCGGCAGAATACATGGCAACCGGTAAGCACCTCGGATCCCACAAGATCCTCACCCCGCACGCGGCAGAGCTCGAACGATTCCTGCGCATCGTGCACGAGCTCGCGCCCGAAACCTGGAAGAAGCACCTGGGTGACGCCATCGTACCTAGCCGCAAGGACATTGACGCAGAGCCCTTCCGCTGGGTGCGTGCCGCCTCCGAACTCTCCGGCGCCACCGTCATGCTCAAGGGCGGTTACACGCTCATTGCGGCACCCAACGGCGCCACCTACAGCGTTGCCGGAGGAAGCCCCTGGCTCGCCACCGCAGGCAGCGGAGACACCCTCACCGGCATCTACGGCGCGCTGCTTGCCCAGACCGTAGCCGCCTTCGAAGCCCGAGGAGAAATCTTGGAAGACTGCACCTACGGCTCCATCGGTGCGCTCGCAGTCTACCTGCACGGTGAAGCCGCACGTGCCAGTGCCACCGGAAGTGTCAAGGACGAGCTGTTGGGCCCCGCCCCGGCAACCCGCGTTGCGAAGATGCTCCCCGAAGTTATTGCGCGACTCATTGCCGAATAGGGCAGAGGTACCCAGCGTGCCTTCACCCTAATGCCTTCAAGAGGCCCTGGAGCGTCTATAAGAGAACTAAACAGAATGCCACACAGAAGGGGCGTGAATCCACCGGAAATGGATTCACGCCCCTTCTGTGGGTTTATATCAATGGATGATGCCAAGCTGCCTGTGCCGGAACAGTGTCTTCAAAAACAGCATACATTCCAGTGGGAGACCCCCCAACTCTTCTTAGTACGCGCCTTCCTTAGCGAAAACCGCACGGACAGTACGCAGAAGAATAATGAGGTCACCGGTAAGCGACCAGTTCTCAACATAGTAGAGATCCAGACGAACCGACTCTTCCCAAGAAAGGTCACTACGGCCAGAAACCTGCCACAGACCGGTAATACCGGGCTTCACCAGTAGGCGGCGGTACGCAATGTCCTCGTACTGATCAACTTCCTCAACCAGTGGAGGACGCGGACCCACCAGTGACATATCGCCAACGAACACGTTCCACAGCTGAGGTAACTCATCAATCGAGTACTTACGGATGAACTTGCCAATGGGGGTAATACGCGGGTCGTCCTTCATCTTGAAGAGTACACCATTACCCTCGTTCTGCTCCATGAGGCGCTTCTTAACCTCTTCGGCATCAGTACGCATCGAACGGAACTTCACCATCTTGAACATTTCACCGTTCAGACCCACACGGTTCTGCATGAAGAAGACCGGACCGCCATCACGCTTGACCAGCAACGCCACCACCAGGAACAGCGGAGACAGCAGAATCAAACCCAGACTCGAAGACACAACATCCACAGTGCGCTTGAAGAACGCCGACAGACCGGTAATACGCGGCGTCGACACGTGCACCAGCGGCAGACCATTCAGCGGCTGCATGTGCATACGCGGACCAGCAATATCGGTCGTCGCAGGAGCCATAATCAGCGAAATATGAGCGTCAGCAAGCTTCCAACCCAGCAGGCGAACCTGATCCGGGCTCAAATGGTGACCATTCGTAACAGCGACCATATGGATGTCGTTCTCGCGGATGGCCTCCATAATGTCAGCCGGAGAAGTGCTGTAACCAAGCACCGGAATCGGTGCGCCAGCAACAGTGGTACCCAGGGTGAAACCGGGCAGATAGAACGCAGCGGGGGACAGACCGGAAGCAACCACACCCTCCAGGTTCTTGTACAGGTGCTGACCGGTCGTCACATCAGAAATAATCATGACGCGAGTCAACGCACGACCGCGAGTACGCGAACGCACCAGAGCCTGACGAACTAGCCAACGTTCAACGAGCAGAAGGAACAGACCCAGCGGGTAAGCAATCAGTAGGTACATGCGGGTGACGTCAACCTTGAGGAAGAACGCCACAATAATCAGCAGGCAGAAGAAATAGGTGGAACCGCGAGTAATGAGGCGGTACTCCTCGTTGCCAAAACCCATGATGCGCAGGCTGCGGGAGCTGTTCACCTGGAGAATAAACCACCAGCCAATAACCATACCAACGCCCAGGAAGATGTAATCAATAGCGGGAATACGGCCATCCAGAGTGTTAATAGGCCAAACGTTCACATAGGGCAGGTCAGCATTCTCCCACCCGAAACGAATCAGATGCGTAGCGATAACCGCAATAGCGATGGCGAGAAAATCGCCAAGGTAAAGGGCTCGCTGAACCTTGGGATGCCAGCTTCGCTTGACGACGAAGTCTGAACCCCACATTCTTTTAAGACGATCTTGTACTTTCAACGGTGTAATCTTCCCCGGAAATTTGTCCTGTGTCGTGGGCTGAGAGCGGCGAATAGGCACATTTACCCCTAATTATCGGTGAATAGGGAATAGTGTCCTAGTCATTGTTCTGAATGAATGAGTGAACCAATAATCTTGCTGAGTGAATAGTGACAGAGACTACAGTAAAGGCGCTGGTAAGGCCCTAGCGGAACGCTATATAAAGCTAATGAGTCCATAAACGTGTTCCGTAAACTATTCTACGGGGTCGGGGGGTCATGCTGCGTGAAGAATGAAGACTCAAAGACTCTTGGGCGTAATGAAATCAATCACAGAAAAAGAAGAAAAATGGTCTTTGGAAGAATGCCTAGTGGAGCTAAAACCCACAAAACCGTCAGAATGTTTCATGCACTTGCAGGAAAAAATAACCGACAGTTAAAAGGCAAATCCCGAAGATCCCCAAACCCTAAGTGCAGGGTGCACAAGGGACATTAAGGACGTTCAAGCCCCGCACGATCCAAAATGAAATCAATCATCGGTTCATAACGACGCGGCGGAACATTATCGTCCATCGGCACACACACCGGCAGATCCCCCTGCTCAGCCGCCACAAACAAACCCGGATCATTACAATCCGCAATACCAATCGTCAACAACTTACAGGTCGAAGAAGCATAACCAGCCATGCCGTGATCCGAAACCACCAGATCCGGAGTCACACCGCGAGCCTTCAACTGATCCAGCGCGATGCGCATCGGGCCAGGGAAATGCGTATGCTGCAGATTGCCGTACTGCTCAAACATTACGACATCCATAATCTGGCGGACATCGCCATCCAGGAAGCGCTCGCCCTCCTCAATCTGAAGAACCTCAGCGCCGGCAGCCTTTGCCGCCGCTGCCATCACCGCATACATGGGGAACAGACCCGCCGGGTGACCGGTCGCAAACAGAATACGAGAACCCGCACGCACCGCATCGCCAAAGATGCGGGCGTACTCCTCCAGCGCGCTGATGCACTGCTCGGCACCAATAGTGTCCTGACCGTGAGTATGCGAACGATCCGGGTTCAGGCCCGCGCGGCGGACCATCACCTCAAACACCGAATCATAATCCCATTTGCGGTTCCACTGCACACCAAACTCAAGGTGCTCATTACCATCCAGGAAACCCTGAATATGGTCCAGGTTATTCTCTCGGGCGGTCGCCACCTCACCGGTAATACGCACCGAATCCAGGTACGCGGCGAACTCATCGCGGTTCATGGAGAAAGACATTAAAACTCCTCACAACGTGAAAAATACATTACTGCGAGATACCCTGACGTACCTCGGCATAAGCTTTAAGGGTTCGGCGCGCCGTCTGATCCCAACCCATCGTACGGGCACGCGCCGCGGCGTTCGCACCCAACGAATGACGCAGATACGGGGCACGCACCAGACGCTCAATAGCCGCAGCCCAACGCTGCGGAGTACGAGGTGCCACCAGCAGACCCGTACGGTGGTTCTCCACCGCATAGCGCAGACCGTCAGCATCCGTAGCGAGCACCGCCGCGCCGCATGCCTGCGCCTCCAGTGCCACCAAACCGAACGTCTCAGATGACGACGGGGACGCCACAATATCGGCGGCACGGAAAATATTCGCCAACTCAGACGCCGGAACTGGGTCCTTCAAATGCACCCGATCTACGACACCCAGCTCAGCTGCACGTTGCAACAGGCGGCGCTCATAATCCGAACCGGAACGACCAATAATATCCACGTCTACCTCCAAATCATCGGGGAGCAACGCGAGCGCCTCCACCAGCAGATGCGGGCCCTTCAACGCCTGAGGCCTACCGGCAAAAATAATGCGGGAACGAGTCTCAGAGGTGTCATTGAGCGGATGCACGCCAGGAATCGTATGGAAAATCGAGGTATCAACACCCGGTGGGATAATGGCCAGCTTCTGCGCCTCCGTACCGTAGTACTCGCCCATCTGCTGTGCCTCCAGGGGAGTATTCACAATCACCCGGCTGGCGGAGCTACTCATCAGGCGCTCGGCGGTATAACGTTCCTCAGGCTCGGGTGCTTCACCTTCGCCGCGGCGCGTATCCTTAGCGGCAGCCGTCGTATGCGGAGTAAAAAGAACAGGAATCGGGAATCCAACGCCCTGAGCCGACCACAGCTGGGATGCACGAGCCGCAGCCTGACCCGACAGCCAATAGTGGGCGTGAATAATATCCGGGGTGTACAGTGCCTGCTCCACACATGCCTGCGCAAAATCATCGGTGACCGCAACCAACTCGTTCTTCGAAAGACCACGGGCGGATGGAAGATCAAGGCTGTGGTGCACAATGCGTTCGCTGGGCTGAGGAGGCTGATGGAACAGCGAATCAGCCAGAAGCGCCTCACCGCGGTCCAGCGTGAAAACCTCAATCCGCAACTCGGGATTCAGCTCCAGCATGGCATGTACCGACCGGGCAATATAGACGTTCATGCCGCCTGCATCTCCGCTACCGGGCTGCGCAAAAGGGTCGGTGTGCATGGAATACACGTGAACCGTCCGAACCGGCGGCAGAGTGCTCATCGATGCTTTCCTCTCTCAAAGGTGTACCTGACCTAGTGTAGCGCGATAGGACTTTCGCACACCGGGAGGTCTAGAATTTAGTACAAGAGAGGCTGCCCAAGTACAGCCTGTAGTACCCGCCCGTCAGAAGGACCGTGAAGGACCGTGACTCACCCTCAGCAGCCTGCCGAACCGATCTACTGCCCGCCCTGCACCCCGGTAGAGGTAGAGCGAAGCGCCACGATTGACCTTGATGCGCTAGAACATAATGTGCGCCGT
This sequence comes from Rothia sp. 110740021-2, assembly GCF_054263775.1. Lineage (NCBI taxonomy): Bacteria > Bacillati > Actinomycetota > Actinomycetes > Micrococcales > Micrococcaceae > Rothia > Rothia sp. 110740021-2. The sequence goes on from NZ_JBSZFE010000001.1 coordinate 528,736, forward strand.
CTCAAGGAACTTATTGGCGACCGCGTGCTCATTGCAGTGATTAAAGCGGATGCGTACGGTCACGGCGCGTACCCGGTGGCACGTTCGGCTATTGTCGCCGGTGCTGACCTGCTGGGTGTGGTGCACGTGAACGAGGCGCTGGAACTGCGTGCTGACGGTATTGATGCGCCGCTCATGGCGTGGCTACACACCCCCTCCACCGATTTTGAGGCTGCACTGCAGGAGAAAATCCGCCTGGGTGTTTCTGGTTGGGACCTGGAGGCGGTAGCCGCCGCCGCTGAACGCGCCGGCGAGCGCGCTATCGTGCATCTGAAGGCTGATACCGGTCTGGGCCGTAACGGTGCCACCGCTTCGGATTGGCCGGCGTTGGTGGCTCGCGCCGCATCCTTGGAGGAGTCTGGGCTGATTGCGGTTGAGGGTATTTTCAGTCACCTGGCGGTTGCGGATGAGCCGACCCGCGCCGAGACTGCACAGCAGCTCGATACCCTGGATGCTTTTGTGGCTCAGGCTCGTGAAGCCGGCCTGGACCCGAAGATTGTGCATCTGGCGAACTCTCCGGCGACCCTGACCGCCTCGCTGGATGGTTGGGATACGGAGGAGCGTATGCTCGGTGACGGCGTGCGTTGCGGCCTTGCACTGTATGGTCTTTCCCCGCTGCCGGAGGTCACCGCTGAGGAACTAGGCCTAAAGCCCGTCATGACGGTGGGTAGCTATATTGCCGCTGTGAAGGAAGTTCCTGCAGGTCAGGGTGTTTCCTACGGTCTGCGCTACCACACCGGAAAGCCGACCACCCTGGCGCTGGTGCCGCTCGGCTACGCTGACGGCGTGCCGCGTATTGCGGAGAACGCGCCGGTGCGTATCTATCCGGGCGCGCAGAACGTGGAGAACGGCTGCGTGCCTAATAACGCGGAGGGTAAGACCTACCGCGTGGTTGGTCGCATCGCCATGGACCAGATGGTCGTTGACCTGGGCGAACCCGGCCTGAGCGACCCCGAGCTGGGTTACCTTGGTGCTCCCGCAGTCCTCTTCGGTGCCGGTGAGAACCCGCCCGTGGAAGAGTGGGCGGATGCCGCGCAGACTATTAACTATGAAATCGTAACCCGTATTTCACCCCGCGTGGAGCGCCTCTACATCGGTGGCTCCTGGGTTGAAGCTGAACTGAACGAGCTGTGGGGCACCGGTCAGGAGCAGGAGGGCTAATGAGCACTGAGTACATTTCTACCGTCTTCGACCTGGATGTGACCGGCCCCGACCATACCCGCCGCCTGGCGCTCACTCTGGCGCAGCACCTGAATGCCGGGGACGTACTGTTGCTCTCGGGTGAACTTGGCGCGGGTAAGACCACGTTCACCCGCTCCCTGGGTGAAGGGCTGGGCGTGCGCGAAGGCGTTATCTCACCGACCTTCGTGCTCTCGCGCGTGCACCCGAACCTGACGGATGGCCCCCGCCCCGGTGGCCCCGACCTGGTGCATGTGGACGCCTATCGCCTCTCCAGCGCTGAAGAGCTCGACGACCTCGACCTGGAGTTCTCCCTGCCGTGCTCTGTGACCGTCATCGAGTGGGGCCGCGATAAGGCTGAGCACCTGAGCGATTCTCGCCTGGAGCTGGACTTCACCCGACTGACCGGTGCGGATGCACGCTTCGCCTACTCGGGTGCCGAAGAGTTCAGTTGGGACGACGAAGACAAGGACGAAAGTGACGAGGACGCGGATACCCCCGAACCTCGCCTGTTGCGGGTGCGCGCCTTCGGCCCCCGCTGGGAGCATGCTTTCGACGCTCTGAAAGAGGACCTGCAGAGCGCCTAGAGCCCGCGCGTTAGAATGATAGGGTGCTAGTACTTGCCCTTGATTCATCCGCCACCGCATCTGTGGCGCTCGCCCGTGTGCACGGCTCCGAAGCCGGTGCATCCTTCGAAATCCTCGCCCGCTATGAGAGTGAAGATACCCGCTCCCATGCCGAGGTGATGGGGCCCTACGCGCAGGCTGCCCTGCAGGACGCTGGCGTGCGCGGAGAAGAATTGGATGTGATTCTGACCGGTACCGGCCCGGGGCCTTTTACAGGTTTGCGTACCGGTATCGTTACTGCGCGTACTCTGGGTTTTGCCTGGTCGGTGCCGGTGTACGGCTTGATGAGCTTGACCGCCCTGGCTGAGCGTGCTGTATCTGGCGCAGCTACCGGGGAAGCTAGCGCAGTCGCCGGGGAAGAAAACACAGAACGAGCGTTCGCTTCTGCTGATCTTGTCGAAGGTGCTGAACTGCTCGTACTCTCCGACGCGCGCCGCCGCGAAGTCTACTCCGCCCGCTACCGTGTGAACGCCGAAGGTTACAACCTAGTGGGCGGCCCAAACGTATGCCCCGCCTCCGAAATTCTGCCCGGTGGGGATCCCGCCTACGCATACGGTTACGGTGCTGGCCTGTACCCCGAAACTCTCGAAGGGCACGGCTGGGCCATCATCGATTCTGCCCGTCAGGTTCACCCCCACGCCGAGTACCTGGTTGCCGCCGCGGCACGCCTGGGCGTAAAGAACCTGAGTGATGACACCTCCGCCCAGTACCTGCGCGACTCGGACGCGAAGATCCCCGCCGCAATGCTTGCCCGCCAGCAGAAGCAGGGCGCACAAATTGCTGCACAGACTGCCGCGCAGGAGGAGAGCTAAATGAGTGCTACCGAAAATATCGCGCGAGATGACCTGGCACTGAATAACCTGGCTCTGGGTGCCCGTCTGCGCATTGCCGAACTTGCCGACGTGCAGGCCATGCACCGCATGGAAACCATCCTGTTCCCCGTCGACGCCTGGCACATCGACATGTTCCTCGAAGAGCTGACCCACCCGACTCGCACCTACTACATACTTGAATTGCCAACTGAAGGTTCGGAAGATAACGAGGGCAGCTGGCGCGCTGTCGGCTACTGCGGAACCATGGTCGTAGCTGACACCGCCGATGTTCAAACCATCGGTGTGGTTCCCGAGTATGAGGGCCACGGCTACGGTCGCACCATGCTTGAGCAGATGCACGAGCGCGCCCGCGAGCAGGGTGCCGAGCGCATCCTGCTGGAGGTGCGTGCCGACAACCCGCGCGCCCAGCGCCTCTACGAACGCAACGGCTACCGCGCGATTCACGTACGACGCGGCTACTACGATGACGGAACAGACGCCATCATTATGGAATGCACGTTCTAAATAGTCCGTTGGGTTAAACGGCAATCCCCGCAGTAGGGGCATGCTTCCGCCGCCCTCTATATCTCAGCATCTCTGCATCACAGCATCCCTACACCACTGCAACTAGAAGCACTACGCGCAGACAGCGCAACAGAAAGACGAACTATGAGCACTCGCGAACCCCTCGTTCTGGGCATCGAATCCTCCTGTGATGAGACCGGTATCGGCATTGTGCGCGGTGCACAGCTGCTCAGCAACACCATCTCCTCCTCTATGGAGGAGCACGTGCGCTTTGGTGGAGTAATCCCCGAAATCGCCTCCCGCGCTCACCTGGATGCCATGATTCCCGCGCTCAAAGCGGCACTTGCCGAAGCGGACATCACCCTCGATCAGGTGGACGCTATCGCCGTCACCGCGGGCCCCGGACTGGCGGGCGCACTCATGGTGGGTGTCTCCGCGGCCAAGGCGCTCGCTATTGCCACCGGTAAGCCCCTCTACGGCATTAACCACCTGGTCGCCCACGTTGGTGTTGGCCTGCTGGAAGATAACGGTACCGAGGACGGCTCCGACCTGTTGGCGAACGCCGGTTCCGGTGGCCTGGGCGCACTGCTGGTCTCTGGCGGTCACACCGAAATCCTGCAGGTGCGCGACATTACCTCCGATGTGCGTCTGCTCGGCGCGACCCTCGATGATGCCGCAGGCGAGGCCTATGACAAGGTCGCCCGACTGCTCGGCCTGGACTACCCGGGCGGCCCCGCGATTGATCGCGCCGCCGCTGACGGCAACCGCAACGCCTTCGTGTTCCCTCGCGGCCTGTCGAACCGCAAGTTCATGGGCACCGCCGAGGAGCCCGGCGCGCACCGCTACGATTTCTCCTTCTCCGGTCTGAAGACCGCTGTGGCGCGCGTGATAGAAAGTTTTGAAGCAGCCGGTGAAGAGGTTCCGGTTGCCGATATTGCCGCGTCCTTCCAGGAGGCGGTCGTGGACGTCATCACCAAGAAGGCGATGCTTGCCTGCCGCGAGCAGGGCATGAAGACTCTGCTGCTTGGCGGCGGCGTGGCGGCTAACTCGCGCCTGCGTGAGCTGCTTGCCGCTCGATGCGCCTCCGAGGAGGTGCGCCTGATTATTCCGAAGTTCACCCTGTGCACCGATAACGGTGCGATGGTTGCGGCGCTGGGCGCTCGCCTGGTCGCCGCCGGTCGTGAGCCCTCGGGAGTGGAATTCACGACGGATTCCTCGCTGCCGGTGACCACCGTTTGTTTCTAAGCGGTCTGCTTCTAAACGGCAATGCGAGCACGTTGAAGCGGCTCGCCTCAAAAATGCTCATAGAAATGCCTCGGCACAGTCTCCCAAAGGACTGCGCCGAGGCATTTTCTGTATTCAAGCTTTAGTTACGGGGGAGGGTCTAACGCAGTGCTCGCGCGCGGGACTGCGTGGCGACATCTAGCGCCACCTCACGCAGAGAGCCGGTCTTCTCAAAGACTGCACGCTGACGATCCGCGCCCGTACCCTCGGCGAGGATGCGGCGTACCTGAGTTAGCTCTACCTCGCAGTCAAGGTCGCGTGACACCGGCTCCAACTTGGGTAGAAGCAGCTCAAAATCTTCATGCAGAGTACGCTGTGTCGGCTCGTTAGAGACCACGATCTTAGCCTCCAGGCCGTAGCGGGCAACGCGCCACTTATTCTCCTGCGCGTGCCAGGGGGCGAGCACCTCAATGCTTTTACCCGCCTCAATACGGCGGGAGAAGTATTCCACCAGGCACTGCGTGAACGCCACGATCGCCGCAACATCCGGTAGGGAAGCGAGGCCATCGCAATAGCGCATCTCAATGGTGCCGTAACGCGGAACCGGGCGAACATCCCAACGGTCTTCGCTCGAATCGGTAATCACGTCAGTTGCCACGAGCGAATCCAGGTAGTCGCTGTACTGCTCCCAAGTATCAAAGTGGAAGGGCAAACCGTTCGTCGGAAGCTGCTGGTAAAGCTGGGTGCGGTGCGAAGCGTAACCGGTATCGACTCCGTCCCAATAGGGGGAAGAACACGAAAGCGCCAGCAGGTGCGGACCGTAGTTGGTCAGCGCGTCAACGAGCGGCAGAACCTTATCGCGAGAGTCAATGCCCACGTGCACGTGCACACCGTAAATGACCATGTGACGGCCCCAATACTGGGCTCGTTCGACCACACGCTGGTAGCGTTCCTTCGCCACGACCGGCTGGTCAGTCCAATGGGAGAAGGGGTGAGTGCCGGCGGGGTAGAACTCAATGCCGAGCTCATCGGTAATTTCACGCAGGGTATCCGTCAAATCCTGCAGCTGACGGCATGCCTCAGCGACGGTGCGGCAGATGCCGGTCACCACCTCGAGGGTGTTCTCCAGGAATTCGCCGGTTACGTGCGCCCGGTCGGAGGCGGGCTCGAGCAGTTCGGGGTGGCGCTCGCGCAGAATGGAAAGCACCTCGCTGGCGCGCTGTGTCAGTTCGCCGCTTTCACGGTCGATGAGCGCAATCTCCCATTCCACGCCGAGAGTGGACTGCGGGGAGGTAGCAAAGTCGATCATATTGCCTTTCCTGCGTCTGGAAATAGGGTCGTGCATGGTGCCGACTGCGGAAGTTATTATCGGTGGGCTCTACCCGGTCGTGCGCTAACTGATGAGAGATCGCTTTCGCGGGGGAGTACCTCTACTAGGCACCGTATCTAGTGTACGGTCTTGCGGTGCCCAGCGCCCTGTCGAGCGCAGAATCCGGAACGGGAAACGTCACGAATCGTTAAGAACGGTAACCCGTCCTCGGGGCTGGGCAGTCAGGGCTGAGCAGCCAGAGTTGAGTAGTCAAGGCTGGGCAGTTAGGTTTGGTGAGGTTAGAGCGGGCGCACATGCCAGCCGACGCGTCGTGAATCCCTACCCAAACCGATGCGGGTAAAGACCAGCGTTGCCGGACGGTACGAGGACTCCTGCGCACCCGCCTGTGTATCTGAAGAAGAAATATTGTTCTTTTTCTTTTTCCTCTTGAAAGGCTTAGAACCCGTAGAACCCAGCAGACGCGCACGCAACTGCTCCGGAACAATATCCACGCCACGCTTCTTAATCGTCAGCGCAGTAAAGCCCTGCTCGCGCACCCAACGCTTCAGCTGCTTCTCCTGCAGAGGAATCTCCTCCAGCACCTCGTAGCAAGCAACCAGCGGATGCTCCACCAGCTCGGCAGAACACAGATACGCAAGATGCTCATCCAGCAGATGTGCGCCAATGCTCTGCGCAAACTCAGCGACCAGATGTGAACGCACAACCGCCGGGGCAGGCTCCAATAGGTAATCACCAGGCTGAGGTAGAGACGCCGGAACATCAACGCTCTGCTTCGCCTCTTCCGCCGTCAATGGGCTACGGAAGCTCACCGCCTCATACGCCGGCAACAGGGCACCGGTTTCGGCGGTGCCTTCATGAGGGATAGTCTCTTCCATAGGCAGCTCATGCACTGAGGTGGCCGAGCGAGCCACCCCCTCCTGAGCTAGCGCGTTAAACCAGAGCACCAACTCGGCAAGCGAACCCTCCGACTGAATCCACTCCGCCTCAACGCGCGGGTTGGGGTTTGCCTCCGACGCAATATCTTCGGGTGAGGGGATGCCCTCATGCGGAAAACCGGGACCCAACTTCACGCCCATCGGCACGCCCGTACGAGCCAGATTCAGCACGAACGAGAACGGGGGAGAGAACGCCTCCGGATCAAAAAGACGCTCCGTATGAGCCTTCTTCGCACCCCGCAACTCGCGGCGTGCCGGGTCCATCCACACCATGCCCACCGGCTCACCGGCAGCGTCCAGAAGCTCACCGTGCACATAGCCGGTCACATCCCCCGAATACACGCGCGCCTGCGGGCAAAACTCAAGGTTCTTCGCCGCAAAAGAAGCCGTCAGCGGGTCCAACTCCACCGCAACCACGGCACCGCGATCCGCCGCATACACGGCAGAATCTGACGCAATACCGCAACCCAAATCAGCCACCGTGCCGGCAACCGGGCGCAGACGCTGGGCGCGATAATGCGCAATCACCGGGCGGGTCGCCTGCTCCGCCGCCTCCTGAGTCAGCATGAGGGTGCGGGCGCGCTCGCCGAATTTGGCGCGTGCACGGGTACGAGCCTGCGCCAGCGAAATAATCTGTGCAGACTCCTCGGGGCTGAAACCTTGCGAACGCAAAGAAGTAACGGTGCTGAGCGTATCCGAGCCCAGCGGATAGAGCTCATCGGCTGCCGCGAGCGCTTCGGCGCTGAACGGAAGCGTGGCGGCGGGAGTAAAAGGGGATGCGGGAATAGGCATGCTCCTCATTTTACGGGGTGCCGGTTTCGGCAGGTGGGGAGCCTGATTCGCCCAGCTTTTTGCTCAGCGTTCGCCTTGCGGTGAAACACCCCGACAGAGGGGCGCTTTTCTTGACCGAAAGCACAGGTGAAACTAGAGTTGAGGTAGCACTCGAGACAGTTATCGGGCGCGCCACTGCGCCGCTATCTCGCATCAAACGTAAATCCACAACCCGGAGGAACCGATTATGGCTATCAAGCCCCTGGAAGACCGCGTCGTTATCAAGATTGAGCAGGCTGAGCAGACTACCGCATCAGGTCTGGTCATCCCCGAAACTGCGAAGGAAAAGCCGCAGGAAGCACGCGTTGTCGCCGTTGGCCCGGGCCGCGTGGATGAGAAGGGCAACCGCATTCCCGTAGACATCAAGGAAGGCGATGTTGTCGTGTTCTCCCGCTACGGTGGCACCGAGGTCAAGTACCAGGGCGAAGAATACCTGATTCTTTCCGCACGCGACGTTCTGGCAATCGTCGACTAATACTTTCAGATGCTCATGCGCCGTACCGCTCATCCGGTACGGCGCATGAGCTATCATCTGCCCCTCAAAATTTCCTTTTCTGTGACGCACTAGGAGTAGCGAACACATGGCTAAGCAGCTTGAATTCAACGATGCCGCCCGCAAGTCCCTGCAGGCTGGCGTCGATAAGCTGGCAAACGCGGTCAAGGTAACCCTCGGCCCGCGCGGGCGCAACGTTGTGCTCGACAAGCAGTGGGGTGCACCCGTCATCACCAACGACGGCGTGTCCATTGCTCGTGAAATTGAACTGGATGACCCGTACGAGAACCTGGGTGCCCAGCTGGCGAAAGAAGTCGCCACCAAGACCAACGACGTAGCCGGTGACGGCACCACCACCGCAACCGTGCTCGCACAGGCACTGGTCAACGAGGGCCTGCGCAACGTCACCAGCGGCGCGGCACCCGCCGACGTCAAGCGCGGCATTGAGGCTGCCGTGGAGGCGGTCTCCGCACGCCTGCTCGAGAACGCACGCCCTGTGCAGGGCTCGGAGGTGGCTCACGTTGCCGCTATCTCCGCCCAGTCTGAGCAGATTGGTGAGCTGCTGGCTCGCGCCTTCGAGAAGGTCGGCCAGGACGGCGTCATCACCATTGAAGACGGCTCCTCCACCAAAATCGAACTGGACATCACCGAAGGTATGCAGTTCGACAAGGGCTACCTCTCGCCCTCCTTCGTCACCGACGCTGAGCGCGGCGAAGCAGTGCTGGAGAACAGCCTCGTGCTGCTCTACCAGGGCAAGATTTCCACCATCGCAGAAATCATGCCCGTGCTCGAGAAGATTGTTCAGGCCAAGAAGCCGCTGACCATCATCGCAGAAGATGTTGACGGTGAGGCGCTCTCCGCACTGGTCGTGAACAAGCTGCGTGGCACCATCAACGTGGTTGCTCTGAAGGCTCCCGGTTTCGGTGACCGCCGCAAGGCAATCATGCAGGATTTGGCAATTCTGACCGGCGGTACCGTCGTGACCGGTGAGCTGGGCATCGACCTGCCGCAGGTCACCTTGGAGCACCTGGGCTCGGCACGCCGCGTGACCGTCACCAAGTCCCACACCACCATCGTGGATGGCGGCGGCGCCCCTGAGGCAATCGAGGATCGAGTGCAGCAACTACGCCGCGAAATTGAGCGCGTGGATTCCGAATGGGACCGCGAGAAGCTCAAGGAGCGCCTGGCTAAGCTCGCCGGCGGTGTGGGGGTCATCAAGGTTGGTGCCGCAACCGAGGTTGAGGCGAAGGAACGCAAGCACCGTATCGAGGATGCTGTGTCCTCCACCCGTGCCGCTCTGGAAGAGGGCATCGTCTCCGGTGGCGGTTCCGCACTGGTTCACGCGTTGAAGGCACTGGACGGCATGGACCTGGGTAATCACGACGCAAACGTGGGTGTACAGATCGTTCGCCGTGCCCTGGCTCAGCCGCTGCGCTGGATTGCTGAGAACGCTGGCGAAGACGGCTACGTCATCGTCTCCAAGGTCTCCGAGTTGCCCGTGGGTCACGGTTTCAATGCCAAGACCGGCGAGTACGTGGACCTCATCGAAGCTGGCGTGATTGACCCGGTGAAGGTGACCCGTTCGGCTCTGCAGAACGCCTCCTCCATCGCGGCTCTGGTGCTGACCACCGAGACCCTGGTGGTTGAGAAGCCTGAAGAAACTGAAGAAGACTAAATAGTGTGTGTGCCCGGTACCGCCCCCTCCACCATGGAGGCGGTACCGGGCACTCGCTGTCGGTAGGCTCGGGCGCGCTCGCGTTCGAAGGGCGCTAGAACCTGCCGACAGCCTCCCGCTGAAGGACGCTTACTATGAGTGCTTCTCAGCAAAGAAATCTTTAGCGGTTTACTATAGAAGGTAAGCTGTTCCCGTTTGCGCTCAAACCACCTTGTGGGGTGCGAGCAGACGGTTCGTACCGCATCTTGACATATGCAACGTATAGGCTGAGCTTCTCACCGATGAAGCCAGCATCCGAAAGGTAGACAATGACCATTCCCACCGCTCTGTCCGAGGATCCCTTCGGCTTCACCGGCCTGACCTACGATGACGTGCTGCTGCTGCCCGGTAACACCGACGTCATCCCCTCCGATGCGGACACCTCTACCCGCCTGTCCAAGCGCATCACCCTGAACACCCCCATTATCTCCGCCGCAATGGACACCGTGACCGACTCCGCTATGGCTATCTCTATGGCACGTCTGGGCGGTATGGGCGTTATCCACCGCAACCTTTCCATCGAGGACCAGGCTGCACATGTGGACCGCGTCAAGCGCTCCGAGTCCGGCATGATCATTAACCCCGTTACCATCCGTGCTGACGCAACCATTGCCGAATACGACGAGGTCTGCGGCTACTACAAGGTCTCCGGTCTGCCCGTCGTTAGCGAAGAGGGCGTGCTGGAAGGTATCATCACCAACCGCGATATCCGCTACATCTCCCGCTCCGACTACGAGGGCATTCGCGTCCGCGATATCATGACCCCCATGCCGCTGGTCACCGCGCACCCCAGCGTCACCAAGGACGAAGCATTTGCGTTGCTGTCCCACAACAAGATTGAGCGTCTGCCTCTGGTCGACAACGCAGGCAAGCTCGCCGGTCTAATTACCCTCAAGGACTTCGTCAAGACTGAGCAGTACCCCAATGCCACCAAGGACGAGGACGGCCGCCTGCGTGCCGGCGCCGCTATCGGATTCTTCGGCGACGGCTACGAGCGCGCAATGACCCTGGTTGAGGCAGGCGTTGACGCACTGTTCGTGGACACCGCAAACGGTCACTCCCAGGGCGTGCTCGACATGATTGCCCGCCTGAAGAAGGACCCCGCCGCAGCACACGTGGACGTCATCGGTGGCCAGGCTGCAACCCGCCTGGGCGCGCAGGCAATCATCGACGCTGGCGCTGACGGTGTGAAGGTTGGCGTTGGCCCCGGCTCCATCTGCACCACCCGCATTATTGCCGGTGTTGGCGTTCCCCAGGTGACCGCTATTAACGAGTCCGCTAAGGCAGCAATCCCGGCGGGTGTGCCGCTGATTGCTGACGGCGGTATGCAGCACTCCGGCGAGATTGGCAAAGCACTGGTTGCCGGCGCTGACTCCGTGATGCTCGGCTCCCTGCTGGCTGGTACCACCGAGTCTCCCGGTGAGCTGATCTTCATGAACGGTAAGCAGTACAAGGCATACCGCGGCATGGGTTCGCTTGGCGCGATGCAGACCCGCGGTCGCCACAAGTCCTTCTCCAAGGACCGCTACTTCCAGGCTGACGTCTCCAGCGAAGAGAAGCTAATTCCCGAGGGTATTGAGGGTCAGGTTCCCTTCCGCGGCCCGCTCTCCGCAGTGATTCACCAGCTCGAAGGTGGCCTGCGTCAGACCATGTTCTACGTTGGTTCCCGCACTATCGAGGAGCTCAAGTACAAGGGTCAGTTCGTGCGCATCACCCCCGCAGGTCTGAAGGAATCGCACCCGCACGACATCATGATGACCGTTGAGGCACCGAACTACCGCCGCTAAAACGCCTCACCAACGATGATTCGCCGCACGGTGTGCACACCATGCGCCGTTGAGCCCGCCCCATACCCGTTCAGGGATCGGGCGGGCATCGGAGCGAATAACGCCCAGCGGCACCCCTCAAACCGAATTCGAAAGGATTCACCCCATGTCTGAAATTCAGATTGGCCTCTCTAAGAACGCCCGCCCCACCTATTCCCTGGATGATGTAGCGCTGGTGCCTACCCGCCGTACTCGCGACCGCCGTGACGTTGACACCTCCTGGCAGATTGATGCCTTCAAGTTCGACACCCCGATTATTGGTGCGCCCATGGACTCGGTCATGTCCCCGGCGACCGCCATCGCACTGGGTAAGCTGGGTGGCCTGGGCGTTCTAAACCTCGAGGGCCTGTGGACCCGCTATGAGGACCCGCAGCCGCTGCTGGACGAGATTGTTGAGCTGCCCGAGGCGGACCCCGCCTCAGCGACCACCCGCATGCAGCAGATTTACTCCGAGCCGATTAAACCGGAACTGATCACTGCACGCCTGGAAGAGATTCGTGACTCCGGCGTGGTTGTTGCCGGCTCCCTGAGCCCGCAGAACACCCAGGAGCACTACGAAACCGTGGTGAAGGCTGGCGTTGAGCTGTTCGTCATCCGCGGTGCATCTGTCTCTGCTGAGCACATTTCGACCTCGCACGAGCCGCTGAACCTAAAGAAGTTCATCTACGAGCTGGACGTTCCGGTCATCGTTGGTGGCGTGGCTGGCTACTCGCAGGCTAAGCACCTGATGCGTACCGGCGCAGCCGGCGTGCTGGTGGGCTTCGGCGGCGGTTCTGCACAGACCACCCGTCAGGGCCTGGGCATTTCTGCACCGATGGCAACCGCTATCGCTGATGTGGCTGCAGCACGTTCGGACTACCTGGATGAGTCCGGCGGCCGCTACGTGCACGTGATCGCTGACGGCTCCCTGGGTCGCTCCGGCGACATGGTGAAGGCGCTTGCACTGGGCGCTGACGCTGTCATGCTGGGCGCTCCGCTGGCTCGCGCATCCGAGGCTCCCGGCCAGGGCTGGTACTGGGGCAACGAGGCGCACTCGCTGGACTTCCCGCGCGGCGTGCGCACCCCGCTGGGTGTTGTCGGCTCCCTGGAGGAGGTCCTGTACGGTCCTTCGCACCACGTGAACGGCACCAGCAACATTGTCGGTGCGCTCAAGCGCGCAATGGCTAACTGCGGCTACCTGGACCTGAAGAAGTTCCAGAAGGCTGAACTGACTGTGGTTCCCTCCTACCGCGGCTAATGTAGCTTCAAGAATCACCGCCCGGTGGTTGGTGGGTTTATCCCTCCGACTACCGGGCGGTGTTGTTTTGACCTGCTCTTTTAGGTAGGGGTTGAGTCACTGCCTTTGGGAGAATGGAATTTATGCCACGTTGTGAAACTTTCTCATTTTATGGTGACTGAGATTATATTTTCACTGTAGTATACCTAGTAAGGATATGGCTAAAGTCTATATTCCTTGAAAGAACTTCTGCAAAACTGCAAGTTCAATACCATATGGATATACCTATCGAAGGATATTAGAAATGGGTATCTTCGCTCCCCCCCCCCTGTTAAGAAGGTGCTTGCCGCTATCGCCTTGAGCGCGACGGCACTGACTGCCGTTCCTGCCGCAACTGTCCCGGCTGTGGCGACTGTTGTTGATGTGCATGGTGGTACTTGGGACTATGGCTCATCTGTCTGGGGTGTGTGGTCTCGTTATTACCACAAAGAAGAACGGCATAGCGCAACCGTTTGGGGAAGTGACTGGGTTTACTCCGGATGTCAGAAGCCCTTTACCACTGCTAGGGCTTGGTCTGGTCGTTCTTGGAACCACACTAACGAGGCTTACTATAACAACCATTGTTAGAGATGAGCGCGTTGGATGTTCTATAACGTATTAGCAATATGGTCCTGCAAATGATGCAGGCGGCTAATATACAAAATATTTGGCGGGCCGTCTGAGTGAATCTATCAGACGGTCCGCCCATGTGACAGAAATGAATCCCCATGCTTAAGTGTCGATTCCGATTTGGCCGGTATGTATCGGTCCTCACCTCAGTTTATCTATGGGCGACCCTCGCCTCCATTGTGTTCCCTTTCTTCATGCTTCTGAGTATCAACTCGGAGATATCTCTTGGGCATACCCGTAACCTCCAGATTCCTTCAATCAGTGAAGGCGTAGATACTCGCAAATTTCTAGAGGATATGTGTCAGGAAGCGGAGAAGAACAGTATCGCTATAGCTCGTCGCACCCTTGATGTGTCAGATACTCGGCACGGTATCGTACTCGAATTCTGTGGTGCCGAAAATACTGTACGTGGGTGGGAACAAACAGGATACCCTTCCTATACTCCTGAAGACCGCGTTGAGGTCAAAAGGTTTAATCCGGGCAAGGTTGCAGAAGCGCGAGGTCTCTACAACCTTTATGGCGGTAGTGAGCAACAACGCGCCCAGCTACTCGCTACCCTGCGTGAAAATGGTGCGCATACAACGGAATACGATGTTCTCAATCTCCGAAGTATTGCAGGGTACTACATGGGAACCCCAGGCGGGTATGCCTTTATTGCAACATGCCTAGCCCTTAGTACGGCTCTGATTGGTGCCATATTCCGGCAGACGAAAAAAGCGCGCGCCTGCGTCTGCATGGAGCATCCTTAAACCGTGTCTACGGTGCACAGCTGCTAGAGTCGGGGCCTGCTATTCTTTGTGGAATTCTGGGCCTCTATGCCCTTTTCTATATATTCCTCGCCCTGTACAATTCGTGGGCTTTTGCGGCTTTGACACTGAAAGTTCAGCTTATTCTGCTGTGCTGGATGTTGGGCCTTATGCTTCTGTTGCATTATGTGGCTTGTGCACTTACTGTAGCTATACCTATTGGACAAGCCCTTAAAGGAAAGGTACCCACGCGTATTACCTATGCGGCTAGCTGGGCGTGCCGCTCTTTGGCGCTTATTCTTGTTGTTGCTACTCTGACCACTTTGGCTTATACGACTCAACAAGTCCATGCACTCAATCAAGCCCGCCCCGCGGTGCTTCAGGGTAACGGATATAGTGTGTCCTTTAATGGTTTCCGATATAAGACTAGTGACATCCAGAACCTTCAAGGCTGGAGTAAAGAACAGATAGAATCTGATAACGTCATCCTCGCTAGTGCAGAGAACCTTGTCTATACATCCTATGAATCGATTGAAGCTTATAGAGCCGGAAAGAATGAATCAGGCTCTCTGAAATCTGATCAGAGCTTGGGCCGTACCTTCCTGTACGTGAATCGTGAATATCTGGACAGTAATCCTGAATCCCTGCCAGCAGGCTTACCTCCTCTTGATGACCTGGAAGGTCGTAGCGGTCTTAGCGTCTACTATCCCCAGGAATTGGAAAAGCACACTGATGATATAAGGCACCTTGCTTCTAGTACTTTTGACTCGGCTGATAGCTCTTCTTCCTCGAATAATTTAGAAGCTTCACGTGCTGAGCTTTCGGAGTTGAGGGCATATGAGTCTGTAACGAGATCCTATACATATGGTGACGGTACTAAAGCGAACTACTTTGTGCAGAACCCCATCATTGTGTATGTCCCGAAAACTGTGCTGACTGACAGAACGGAGATGCTCGTTGCCGCCTTCAGTCAGAACGGGGCATTTATTAAGGACCGGCAGAAAGCTCTTGATTCTCTGAAGGGTAGTGCAGCTCGAAGCTACGTAGGTGAAATTCTGCCGGTGAGCGAAAAATATTTTAGTCTCACAAGCAGGATGCAGAGCGAACAACGCATTAGCTTGTATGCGCTCATCATCCTTTCCGTTTTGTGTCTTGTGACCCTTCTGGAGTACGCACGTGTGTACTGCGCAGAACATCAGCAGCGTATCGCTCGTTCCTTTACCTACGGTATGCATCCGACCCGGACTTTCCGTGGGGTTCTCATTGGGGAGGCGGTTTTGACGATTCTTGTCATTAGCTATGGAGTCCTCCAACTAACGAGTTTGGCCCACGAGCAGTATCTCAATGCTGGGGCTGAGACTGCATCTGTTATTGCAGTACTGGCAACGGTACTCTTCACATCCACTGTTATTGTGTCGATTGGTACGAGTTTATGGTCCTTTGGTAGAGGCTACCGAGTTACTGTTGCCAATCATGCGCGAAAGGAAATGTACTGATGACGTCCATCTTAAAAACAGAGAATCTGCTGGCCGTAAGCGGGGGGTCTGTGCGTATTGCAGGACATCCTATTTTGCTGATGTCCATATTGCTGTAGCTCCGGGGGAAATGATAGCCCTTACCGGTGCTTCGGGAAGCGGTAAGACCACCCTACTCAATTGCCTGGGAACCCTCGCAGATTTCAGTGAGGGCGAGTATTCATTCCGTGGTGCACGGTTAAGCGGAGCTTCAGCGCGAACCCGCCGTCATTTCCGCCGTGATAGTCTAGGGTATCTCTTCCAGAACTATGCCTTAGTAGAAGGGGAGAGCGTTGAAAAGAATATCCTCGGACCGCTCGCGGTTATGCCGCGTTCGCAGCGTCCGAGCCGCAAAAAGCTAGAGTCCGTCCTCGCCCGGGTCGGTTTGTCTGGGCGAGAGAAGTCTCTTATCTACCAACTCTCGGGTGGTGAGCAGCAGCGCGTGGCGCTTGCTGGGCTTATGTTGAAGCAGCCTTCCCTGATTCTGGCAGATGAGCCGACCGGCGCGCTGGACGCCGAGAACGAGGCGCAGGTGCTTGATATTCTGCGAGAGCTGGTGAACGCCGGGGCCTGTGCCATTATTGCTACGCACAGCGATGCGGTGGCGGACTTCTGCGACCGGCGTATTGATATGTCTCAGTTCAAGGGATAAACGAAGAGGATTGTTTTTTTGCAATGTGCCGCCTGGCTATGGAGTCGTTAACTCCGTCGCCGGGCGGTACTTTCTTATACAGGGTTTATTTTTACTTGCTGAAAAGAACGGTCATTCGCTGAAGGGTTCCCGCGCCGCGGGCGTTCAACCCCACAACGCGATAGCGTAAAATAGATATATCCCCGCGCAAGTGCGCGGATTAGTACCAACACGTTGAGGTAATTTTCGTGACCAACTCTGTGAACCTGGACCAGCTCGAAGAGCGTCCCGTCCTGGTGGTAGATTACGGTGCACAGTACGCACAGCTCATTGCTCGTCGCGTGCGTGAAGCCGGTATCTACTCCGAAATCGTCCCCCACTCCATGAGCACCGAGAAGATGCTCGCCAAGAATCCGGCAGCCATCGTGCTCTCCGGTGGCCCCTCCTCGGTCTACGCCGATGGTGCACCCAAGGGTGACAAGACCCTGTTTGAAGCCGGCGTGCCGATTTTCGGTATCTGCTACGGCTTCCAGGTCATGGCCCAGACCCTCGGCGGCACCGTCGCCCAGACCGGTCTGCGCGAATACGGCGCAACCGACGCTGTGGTCTGCGCTGAGAACTCTTCCTTCCTCACCGGCACCCCCACTACCCAGAACGTGTGGATGTCTCACGGTGACTCCGTGACCGAAGCCCCCGAAGGCTTCGAGGTGCTGGCAAAAACCCCCGGTGCATCCGTGGCAGCCTTCGTGGACGAGTCCCGCAAACTCGGCGGCGTGCAGTGGCACCCCGAGGTGAAGCACTCTGACTATGGCCAGGTTGCCCTGGAGAACTTCCTCTACAACGTGGCAGGCCTGAAGCCCACCTGGTCCACCAGCAACATCATCGAAGAGCAGGTCTCAAAGATTCGCGAGCAGGTCGGTAGCGACCGCGTCATCTGCGCGCTCTCCGGCGGCGTTGACTCCTCCGTGGCAGCAGCACTGGTGCACAAGGCTGTTGGCGACCAGCTCACCTGCTTCTTCATCGACCACGGTCTGCTCCGTGAGGGCGAGCGTGAACAGGTCGAACAGGACTACGCAGCCTCCATGGGTATCAAGGTCATCACCATCGACGAGTCGGAGCGTTTCCTCTCCGCCCTCGAGGGTGTCACCGAGCCCGAAGCGAAGCGTAAGGCTATCGGCCGCGAGTTCATCCGCTCCTTCGAAGAGGCACAGCGCAAGCTGATTGCTGAAGCAGGCGAAGAGGGCGCAGACATCAAGTTCCTGGTCCAGGGCACCCTGTACCCGGACGTTGTCGAGTCCGGCGGCGGCGACGGCACCGCAAACATTAAGAGCCACCACAACGTGGGCGGCCTCCCTGACGACCTGACCTTCGAACTGGTTGAGCCGCTGCGCACCCTGTTCAAGGACGAGGTGCGCGCTATCGGTCGTGAGCTCGGCGTTCCCGAGAAGATTGTGGCACGTCAGCCGTTCCCCGGCCCCGGCCTGGGCATCCGCATTGTCGGCGAGGTTAACCGCGAGAACCTGGAGACCCTGCGTGCAGCTGACGCTATCGTGCGTGAAGAGCTGACCGCAGCAGGTCAGGACGAGCACATCTGGCAGTGCCCCGTGGTTCTGCTGGCTGGCGTTCGTTCCGTGGGCGTTCAGGGTGACGGCCGTACTTACGGTCACCCGATTGTGCTGCGCCCGGTCTCTTCGGAAGACGCAATGACCGCTGACTGGTCGCGCCTGCCGTACGACCTGCTGGCTAAGATCTCGAACCGTATTACGAACGAGGTCAAGGACGTTAACCGAGTGGTGCTGGACGTTACCTCCAAGCCCCCGGGAACCATTGAGTGGGAGTAATCCTTCCACCGGTAGGCTCGTAGCTGCTTGAGGTAGTGAGAGTCTATAAAGAAAGCCGCCCGGTGCATCCTGTTAGTGGATGCGCTGGGCGGCTTTCTTCATGTGAGCGTTTCTAAAAAAACTCCGTAGCTTAGATTTTTCGCATAAATTTTAAAGAAAAACGCCGAAATATTTAAAACGAGAGTTCAAATAAAAGAACTAAAAAATCTCCACAAAACCACACGGGGAAATGAAAACCCTTTAATGCGGGTGATGCGGGTGACGAATCGAATCACGCCAATGAGCGCTCGAACCCAATCCAAAATGCAACGCAAAGAATATTCCAAAGCAACAGAACCCAAACGCGCACGCCATGTAGACGCCATAGGTCAGCATCATGAACTCAGAATCATGGTTCACATCCGATGCCACAATTAGGGCCAAAGAGACACCCAAGATCACAAGCCACATAGCGCTCGCAGCCGCAATCAGCCACGAGATAATGCTCAATACCGGGTGAGGCACCCTAAAGGTCTGCTCAGGGCCCTCGGGGGCGGGCACGGCGGCTACAGAAGCTGTAGCAGGGGTAGTAGACATAGCGGGAGAACGCCACGGAATATGCGCATCAGCATGCTGGCTAGAAGCCTTCGCCGGACGCTGCGGGACACCACCAGATTCGGGAGGGGATGAAAGATACGGCTGTTGCATTGCGGGCTCCTGCATATTTAGCCTCACGGGAGAAGAAACAGCTTAGTTCCTAATCTCGTAAGGAATGAGTGTCAGTGATAGAACAAAAGAATATGGTGGAAAATATATTCCCTCTATATTTCAAGATTAGAAGCGAACCGTCTAAAAAATGAGAGTATCAGCGAATAAGATGCAATATGACGCAAAAATTTCGAAAAATACAAGGAAAAATTAATAAACCTCAATCTGAAGGTTCAGGGTAGGGTTATTAGACAGGGACCTTAACCGTAAAACAACGGCACAGACACAGCAACAGCGAAAGGAACGAGCATGGGAATGATCCTCCCACTCCTCTACTTAGGGGTAGGCTTCGGGCTCGCAACGTTGCTACCCGAGCACTGGGGCAACCACCTGAAAGAAAGCGCCTCCGCCCTGCTGACCTGCTGGATTATCCCCACCGTCATCGTTTATATCGTCGCCACCAGCCGTCCCGAACTCTTCTTCATGGCAGCCTCCACCATGGTGCTCATGGCGCTTCTCGTACGCTGCTCCGGCTTTTTCACTAACGACCCGGTGCAACGGCTCGCCCTCGTCTACCTCAACGCCGGAATCTTCGGAATCCCCGTAGTCGCCAGCTTCTGGGGTGAGGAAGCCGTACGCCTATACGTCGGCGCGTATATCGGCAACTCCGTCATGGGTAATATTCTCGGCACCTCACTCATGCGCAGAGAAACCAATACAGATGGACTCACGACTAGCCGCACCAAGCCCACACAAAAAGCTGCCGTTAGTGCGGTACTACGGTCCCTGCTCACTAACCGCCCCATTGTCGCCGTAGCAATCGGGCTGATATGCATGCCCACCGGACCGTTTCTCAACACCCACGCCGCCGGTATCTACCGGCTCATCACCTGGGTCTTCAGCTTCGTCGGGCTCATGGTGCTAGGCATGTGGCTGAGCACCGCCCGACTGCACCGAACCGACCTAAAACAAGCCCTCGGGTGGGCAGTACTTCGTGTTGTGCTCGTGAGCGTCTACAGTGTCGGCATACTAACCGCTGCATACTGGATGCACACGCATACCGGAGTGCACCTCGATCAGCTACTGGCACACCCGCAGGTACTTTTTATCCTCGGAGTGCTACCGCCAGCCGCTAATATCGTCATTCTGGAAACCCACTACCGGCACGAGGGGACTGCAGCTCCGGTTATTGCTGCCGGGGCAGTCGTCAGCCTGGGAATGATAGCGCTCGCCGTGCCGATTCTGCAGCTGATGTTCTCCGGCTAAGCGGCACTAAGAATGCACGCCGGAATAATAAAGGACAACACAAAAGGAGGGCGGGACATAAGCCTCACCCTCCTTCTGCTGTCTAATACCTTATCGGCACGCGGTAGCACTCAACGAGCTACAGCGCTTATCGAACGATGTAGTACACCTTCGCCTCGTAGGGGCGCAGGGTCGAATCCACGTCGTCCTTGTAGTTCGAGCTCACCAGCTCAACACGAGCACCAGCCTCACGAGCCTCAGCAAGCACATCGAAGTCGCGCTCCTGCTCCTCGGCAGTGAAGTTCGAAACCACCAGCAAAGACTCGTTCGCAGGGCTGCCGTCCGCACCACCGGTACGGGTGTACGCGTACACAGCCTCGTCTTCGTTGTGCGGAACCTGAACCGAGTCCACCGGAGTGAAGGCCGCGTAAACCATCAGGTCCTTCAGCTTGCCGCGGCGCAGAGCCACCAGCTGCTGGTAGTGGTAGAAGATCGAATCCTCATCAGCCAGAACAGCCTCAGCGTTAATCGCCGGGTAGTTCGGGTTCACGGCAATCCACGGGGTCACACCCTCGGGGCTGAAACCACCGTTAGCGGATGCATCCCACTGAACCGGGGTGCGAGCATTGTCTCGGCCCTTAACGTAGATTGCCTGCATCGCCTCTTCGTGGCTCAGACGCTTGTGGTCAATGTGCATATCCTCGTAGAAGCGGATCGAGTCACCATCGCGGTAATCCTCAATCGAATCGAACTTCACGTTGGTCATGCCCAGCTCTTCACCCTGGTAAATGTACGGGGTGCCCTGCATGAAGTGCAGGGTGGTCGCCAACTGCTTAGCGGACAGGGTACGGAACTCATCCGAATCGTTACCGAAACGAGAGACAACGCGCGGCTGGTCGTGGTTGTTCCAGTACAGCGAACCCCAGGCGTTACCCGCCAAGGTGGTCTGCCAGTCGTTCAGGATGCGCTTGAGCTCGGTCAGCTTGTACGGCGCGTAGGACCACTTGCCGCCCAGATTGCCGTTCGGGTCGTTATCCACGCCCATGTGATCGAAGTGGAAGATCATGTTCAGCTCACCGGTGTGGTAGCCAGCCCACAGCTTAGCGTCCTCGGGGCTGGTTGCGCTGGTCTCGCCCACGGTCATCACATCGTAGCGGCTGAAGGTCTCACGGGTGAGCTCCTTCATCCACGGGTGCACCATGGTGCCGTTCGCAATGACGAACGGAATCGAGGAAGTGTGCTTCTCAAAGTCAGTGGAGGGGTCATCCGGGTAGCCCTCGGGCTTGGAGATGATGTTGATAGCGTCCAGGCGGAAGCCGTCAACGCCCTTGTCTAGCCACCAGCGGACCATGGAATACAGGTCCTCACGAACCTTCTCGTTCTCCCAGTTCAGATCGGGCTGTTCCTTGAAGAAGATGTGCAGGTAGAACTGGCCGGTCGCCTCGTCCCACTCCCACGCCGGGCCGCCGAACTCGGATGCCCAGTTGTTCGGAGGAATTGGGTTGCCGTCCTCGTCGAAGCCCTTCGGGTCCTTCCAAATGTAGTAGTCGCGGTAGGGGTTGTCCTTCGAGGAACGGGACTCCTTGAACCAGGGGTGCTCATCGGAGGTGTGGTTTGCGACCAGGTCCATCAGGATCTTGATACCGTGCTCGTGAGCGGTTTCGAGCATCTCGTCGAAGTCTTCCATGGTGCCAAAGTCACTCATGATCGCGAAGTAGTCAGAGATGTCGTAGCCGTTGTCCACATTCGGCGAATCGAACACGGGGGAGAGCCAGATGACGTTGATGCCCAGCTTAGCCAGGTAGGGCAGCTTCTCGGTGATGCCCTTAAGATCACCGATACCGTCGCCGTTTGCGTCGTTGAAGGAGCGGGGGTACACCTGGTACACCACGGCTTCCTTCCACCACTGGCGGCCTTCGTAGGAGGGAACCTCGTATGCCTCGGAGTTGCTCATAATTGCCTTTCTATACCGGCTAACCAGCCAAAAAGAGAACAAGTTGTCTGTGAAAAATAAAAGACGGTGAAAAATAAAAGATAGAAACCCACGCCGGTGCGGGAAACCCCAAACTATGGGGGTTTCCCGCACCCAAATGCAAGAGCCTTACTTACGCATTACCGAAAAGGTAAACCTTCACCTCGTAGGGACGCAACAGGGTACCCTCGTCGGTGAACTCGCGGTTCTCGTCGCGGTAGTTCGAGCTGATCAGCTTCGGGCTGTTCTCAGTTGCTTTCAGCTCAGCAGGGGAGAGAGCCTGCGAGTTGGTCAGCACCACTGAGTCCAGGTTGCCGCCCGCATAGTTCAGCTGAACGGTGTCATCGGTAAAGTTAGCGACAACCAGCAGGGTGCGCTCGCCGGTTGCTTCGGCGTCCTCGTCGGAGTTCACGCGCAGGTAGGCGTAGACCTGCTCGTCTTCTTCATCCAACAGGCGGTACTCACCGGTCAGGACAATCGGGTGCTCGCGGCGCAAGCTAATCAGGTCGCGGTAGTGGTAGAACACGGAATCCGGGTTAGCGAGCTCTGCCTCTGCGTTGATTTCGGTGTAGCGCGGGTTCAGCTTCAGCCACGGGGTGCCGGAGGTGAATCCTGCGTTCTCGCCGGCGGTCCACTGCATGGGGGTGCGTGCGTTATCGCGACCGGAGGCGCTGATGTAGCGCAACATATCCTCCGCGGAGACGCGGCCCGACTCTTCAACGTACTTGCGCCAGGAGTCGTGAATCTCCAGGTCGTTGTAGTCCTTCACATCGTCAAAGAAGACGTTGGTCATACCCAGTTCTTCACCCTGGTAGATGTAGGGGGTGCCCTGCATCAGATGCAGTACGGTGCCCAGCATCTTGGCGCTGACGGTGCGGTACTCAGGGGAGTCGTTACCGAAGCGGGAGACGGTGCGCGGCTGGTCGTGGTTGTTCCAGTACAGGGAGTTCCAGCCGCGGCCGTGCAGACCCTCCTGCCAGTGGGTGAGGACCTTCTTGAGGTCAACCAGGTTGAAGCGGCGGTCGGACCACTTGCCGGTCACGCCACCTTCGGAGGCGTCTACGTCCATGTGCTCGAATTGGAACACCATCTGCAGCTCATTGCGGTCGAAACCGGTGTAGAGCGCGGCGTCGTCCACGGTCACGCAGGGGGTTTCCCCCACGGTCATGACCGGGTACTTGCTCAAGACCTCGCGGTTCATCTCCTGCAGGAATTCGTGCACGCGCGGGCCGTTAGCTGCGACAGCCAGGGAGTTGTCGAGGCCGCCAGCGAGGACCGCAGGGTCCTCGGGGAAGGAGAGGTCCTTAGAAATCAGGTTGATGACGTCCATGCGGAAGCCGTCCACACCCTTGTCCAGCCAGAAGCGCATGATGTCGTAGACCTCTTCGCGGACCTTCGGGTTCTCCCAGTTCAGGTCGGGCTGCTTGATGGAGAAGTAGTGCAGGTAGAACTGGCCGGTCGCCTCGTCCCATTCCCACACGGAGGGGCTGAAGCAGGAAATCCAGTTGTTCGGCGGAATCGGGTTGCCGTCCTCATCGAAGCCCTTGGGATCGCGCCAGATGTAGTAGTCGCGGTAGGGGTTGTCCTTGGAGGAGCGTGCCTGCTTGAACCATTCGTGTTCGTCGGAGGTGTGGTTGACAACCAGGTCCATCATGAGCCTAATGTCGTGCTTGTGCGCGGTTTCGAGTAGCTCATCGAAGTCTTCCATGGTGCCGAACTCAGTCATGATGGCGCGGTAGTCGGAGATGTCGTAGCCGTTGTCATCATTCGGCGAGGCGTAGATGGGGGAGAGCCACAGCACCTGAATACCCAGCTTGGCGAGGTACGGAATCTTCTCGGTAATGCCGGGCAGATCGCCGATGCCGTCGCCATTGGAATCGTTGAAGGAGCGGGGGTAGATCTGGTAGACCACCGGTTCCTGCCACCACTGGGTTTGGGTCGTCATGATTGTTCCTTCCCTTGGTATGGTTGCGTGGGGCCGCTCTGTGGGCGGCTAAAGTCTGATTAGCGCTGGTTGGTGAGAGGCGTAAGGAGGCTCTGCGGTGCCCAGCTGGAGGGGTCAATGTCCAGGAGCAGACCGCTGTGATCGGAGATCGCTTCGGGGGAGTTGTCGCGGAAGACTACCGCGTGAGAGTTGACCGTGAGCAGTCGGTCGGCGAAAACGAAGTCGATGCGCTTGGCGTCAGTGTTACCTTCCCAACCGGCGATTTCGCGGTGGACGGTATTCTCACCGTCCGTGTGCTCAGCCAGCATGCGGGTGTCAATCATGCCGCTGGAAGTCACATATGCGTAGCCTTCATCGCTCAGATGCGCGGCAGAGTTAAAGTCGCCGCCGAGTAGCACGGGTGCGGTGAGGGCGCATTCTGCGAGTGCCTGCGAGAGACGGGTGTATTCCTGCGCGAAGAGGGGTTCGCCGTCGAAGTCCCACCAGGACATGTGGGTGGTGGCACACCAGAAGGTGCCCGTCTCAGTTTCGATGAGCGCAGCTTGGGCTGCACGGCGCTGTACCTGGTGGTAGCCGTAGTGGGGGGACATCTCGATGGGCTTGATGCCGCGAATCGGCAGGCGCGAGAGGATTGCGACGCATTCGTCGTAGAGGTTCCAACCGATGTGGGTTTCGGTGAGGGTCCACTCATAGCTTGCACCCATTTCGTTGAGTGCCTGTACGAGTAGCAGGGCGTAGTTATCTTCGCGGACCGGCACGCCTGCGCCGCCGCGGTAGTTCAGGGGCTCCTTCACAACGGGGGTGGAGGTGAGCTGGTTGACTTCCTGCAGCGCAATGACATCCACCTGCTGTTCAATGATGAACTTTGCAAGGATGCGGATTTTCAAAATCTGGTGGATTTCGCACCAGCTATGGGTGTTGAGGGTGAGGAAGCGCATATAACTAAGTCCGGGGTAGTGTATGAGAAAGAAGTTTGAGGGACGCACCCCGTTGTTGAAGGTTGGGAGCACAGCGGGGGCTCTGGACCTATGGGTGCACTGTTTATGCTATCGATTCTGTGCGCTGGGTAATAGGGAAAAAGTCTCATCTGCAGCAAGTATTTTTAACCAGTGCCGGGAGATGTTTCAGGTTCTGAAAAACTCTTTCAAAACTTCATAAATTGGTATCTCTGACTACGTAAAAGCTGGCATTATTGTTTCTGTCTAAAAACACATTCGGCATTTAGCGCACGCAGGTCATGTGGCGCCGATTTCATACACTTCCAATTAATTAGAGGTATAAAGATACGGCGCTCGAATGCATGAACAGCAGGTTGGCAATGAACGCCAACCCCTGCGTCCGCGCACTCGACAACCCGAAAGGGCGTATAGCCTCATGATGGAAAAAGTACAGAGGTTCGGCTCTGCCATGCTGGCACCCGTTCTTCTCTTCGCATTCGCTGGCCTCGCGGTCGGTATTGCGATCATTGCACAGAACGGCGACCTAATCCCCCTCGCCGCTGACAAGAACAGCCCCTGGAACCACTTCTGGTCTGTTTGGGAGTCTGGCGCATGGACCGTCTTCAACCAGATGGAACTGCTCTTCGTGATCGGTCTGCCCATTGCACTGGCAAAGACCGCTAACGCACGTGCAGTGATGGAAGCTGCCATGGTCTACCTGACCTTCAACTACTTCGTTGGCACCATGCTCAAGGTATGGGGTAAGGGCGAAGGCGGCACCGGTTTCTTCGACCTGGACTACACCACCGACATTTCTGAGAGCGCGGCAGGTACCGGTCTGAAGATGATTGCCGGTATCAAGACCATGGACACCGGTATCTTCGGTGCCATCATCATCTCCGCAATCGTGGTGTGGGTACACAACCGCTGGTTCGACAAGAAGTTGCCGGACTTCCTCGGTATCTTCCAGGGCTCGCAGTACGTTTACGGCGTCTGCTTCTTCCTGATGATGCCCGTGGCATTCCTGTTCTCCTGGCTGTGGCCCTACGCTCAGCACGGCATCTCCTCCCTGCAGGGCTTCTTCATCGCATCCGGCGCAATCGGTGTGTGGGTTTACACCTTCCTGGAGCGCTTCCTGATTCCTACCGGTCTGCACCACTTCATCTACTCCCCGTTCGTCTTCGGTAACGTTGTTACCCCGAACGGTATCGCTAAGGACTGGCCGAGCCACCTGAGCGAGTTCGCTAAGAGCGACAAGCCCCTGAAGGAACTGTTCCCCGGCGGCGGCTTTGCACTGCACGGTAACTCCAAGGTCTTCGCACCCATCGGTATCGCCGCAGCGTTCTACACCACTGCTCGCCCGGAGAAGCGCAAGGAAGTTCTTGCTCTGCTGATCCCCGTCAGCCTCACTGCAATCCTGATCGGTATTACCGAGCCCCTCGAGTTCACCTTCCTGTTCCTGGCACCCCCGCTGTTCCTGGTCCACGCAATCCTGGCAGCAACCATGGCAGCAATCATGTACCAGCTGGGTCTGGTTGGTTACATGGGTGGCGGTCTGCTGGACTTCCTATTCCAGAACTGGATCCCGCTGTGGGCAAACCACTCCGGCACCTACCTCATGCAGATCGGTGTGGGCCTGTGCTTCACCGTCCTGTACTTCGTGATTTTCCGCTTCATGATTCTGAAGTTCGACTTCAAGACCCCCGGTCGTGAAGAAGACGGCGGCGAGACCAAGCTCTACAGCAAGGCAGAGTACAAGGCTGCTAAGGCTGCTGAGAAGGACGGCGGCGCAGCAGCTCCCGCAGCTGACGGTGACCTCTACGCACCTCGCGCAGCAGGCTTCCTCGAACTGCTCGGTGGCGCAGAGAACATCACCACCGTGAACAACTGCGCAACCCGCCTGCGCGTCTCCGTTGCTGATGAGTCTCTCGTCAGCACTTCGGACGCAGACTTCAAGAATGCAGGCGCTCTGGGTCTGGTCCGCAAGGGTAAGGCATTCCAGGTTATCGTCGGCATGGACGTTCCCCAGGTTCGCGAGCGTTTCGAGACCATGGTGAACGAAGCTAAGACCCTCTCCTAAGAGGATTCAGCTTTCAGCCGCCTGACGGCATGACGCCTCATAAGGTATAGACTTCGCCGGCGGTATCGGATAACACCGATACCGCCGGCGAAGCTGTACCCGGATACATACCCGACGTATACCCAGCTCAAATCTGTAGACACACTCACCCTAAGTGAGAGATGACTATCCTCACCCACCCTGGCCGATAACCCTAGAGCGTGTACTATTTATATATTGCTCACCATCGGATTCAGGAGCTTTGAGTGGATTTACAAGACGTCGTGAATGCGAACCAGCACCGATTCAGTGAAACTGAGCGGGAAATTTTGGCATTCATGCTGGAAAATGAAGAGTTCGTTGCAGAGTCAACGATCAACTCCCTGGCGCATAAAACTTATACTTCGACCAGCTCAATTATCCGTTTGACGAAGAAACTGAACTTCTCCGGATTTGCTGAGCTGAAGTACTTCATTAAGTCATCTCTGAACCGCAGCGAACCCTTCAATCCACGGTTCATTGAGAGCGGCCGCGAAGACATTCAGCGGACCTACGACTACCTCGAGCATATGGAGCTGAGCGGACTGCTTAAGCGCATTCATGAGGCTCGCACAGTGTACTGCTTCGGTACCGGCTACGCTCAGCGTAACGCCGTGCAGGAATTTGCCAAGTCCATGCAGGTTTGCGGTAAGTTCTGCCACGTCATTCCGGCACGTAATGAGTTCGAAAGTGCCATGAACAATATGACCCAGGACGACGTGGTCATCATTGTGTCCTTCTCCGGCCAGACCGAGAACATGCGTGAACACATTAAGATGCTGGCGCTACGCCGCATCCCAATGATTGCGGTGACCGCCATTGGCGTGAACTACATGTCCTCGCACGCCGAGTACTCTCTGCACTACCAGACCACTCCCACCCATATCAGCACCCACCGCAAGCCCTACTATTCGTTCGTGGCGCTGTCGGTGCTGCTGGACTACATCGTGCGCCGCTACATTGAATTCGTTGAACACGAGCGCCGTGAAACCCTGCAGGACCAGGTGGACGACGCTCTCAACAGCGGGGGCGAAATCGACGCCTGACAAGGCGTGACTGTGCCCGTCTGCTCCTTTACTCACTCCTCCTGAATCCGACCGAATCCGCCTGAGACCATCTGAAAGAGACACCCTGTGACCGCAATTTTCGCGCTCATCGATAACACCGAGAAGATGCGTAAGTACCTGTTCTGGTACCTCATGATCATCCCCGCACTGCTGTTGCTGTGGATTGTGCTGGGCGCAGCGAACTCCCAGATGGACTTCCAAGCAGCCCTGAAGATTCCCTTCTTCACCGTGGCATTTCTGAATGCCTGCCTCAGCCTGCTGCTGGGTGGCACCCTCAAGCTCGCAGGTGCAGAGAACGAACGTACCGAACGGGCCTACGCCCTGTACCTGACCGTACTGCTGGTCATTATCGGTAACCTGCCCGGCGCAATCCTGAGCTTCTTCCTCTTCCGCTCCCTGCGCTTCGGCAACCTGGAAAGCGAACTGGCGCCCAAGTACCGTTGGGTGCTTCTGCCTGCCCTGGTCTTCTACGTATTGGTGACCGTAGTGCTGTTCGCCGTCAATATCGCAATGTGGTCGAAGTAAGCGCACAGGCACAGTAAGCACAAAAGTGCAGTAACCATACAGGCACACACTGACACTCGCCCTTTTGAGGCACACCGGGCAGAGGACCCCGGAAGAACTACAATCTTCGGTGTGTACGCGTAAACGTACACCGTACTGATCCACAAGGACACTCGCACCGTGAACCAGATTCCAGAGCCTACCGACGCGCACCACGCACCCGGCACTCCGGCTGATACTGCTCAGCCCGCCGTAGCCGCCGCGACCTCAGCAGAGGAAACCCACGAAGTATCCGACGAAATCAACATCGCCGAGCTGCCCGCACACCTGAACCCCGCCCACGAGGACTTTGACCCCTCGGCGGGGCTTGAGCGCTGGACAGAACAGATGGACATTTACACCGGTCCCGACGCGATGCTCGACTTCAACCAGGTCGACTACGTGCACATCGACCTGTCCGAGGCGAACCCCTCCGGTTTGGCTCAGCTACTCGCTGGACGTAAGACTCGCCTCTCCACGATTCTGCGCGAAAAGTCGCAGCTGGAGGCAGGCATGCGCTCCGCACGCACCCTGCGCACCAAAATCTACGAGCTTGCCACCGACCACGGCCTGGACTCCGGCTACTTCGTGGCGGGTACCGCCTCGTGGCTTTCGCACGACACCCGCGAGAATACCGCCGCCTACGAGAAGCGCTTCATCGCACCGATTCTTATGGCACCGCTGAGCATCACTCCGCACCCGAAGGACGATGACTTTGAGCTGCGCCTCGCCGGTTCCGCACGCCTGAACCCCGCGATGGTCCGACAGATCAAGCAGGAATACGGTATCGATCTGGGCACCATGGATGTGGCGCAGCTGGCGAACTCCATGTCCCGTCTGGACCCTGAGCCGGTCATCGAACGTATGCGCGCCTCTGCAGGCCGTATTCCGGGCATGACCATCGAGTCGAAGTACTTTATCTCAACCTTTGCTGACCTGAAGGAAAGCCTGGGCGAGCTGCCGCATACCGCCATCACCCCGCTGGTTCGTGACCTGGCGGCGCTGAAGGTGCCCGGCGTGAAGCCCCGCGAGCTCAACGCCCACAACCTGCAACCACCCCTGGATCAGCGTGACCCTGCAGAGGAAATGCTCCTGCTGGATGCGGACGCAAACGCTCAGGAAATTGTCGACACAGCGGTCAGTGGATTCTCCTTCACTATCACTGCGGCGCCCGGCACCGAGCCGCTACGTACTGCTGTGAATATTGCTTCTGCCCTGATGGGGCGCGGCAAGTCAGTGCTGGTGGTGGGCGAGAAGCGCTCCACTCTTGCCGATTTTTCGGCGCTGCTCAAGCGCACCGGCATTGAGAACCTGCGCTACGATCTGCTTGCCGAGCATAATGCTGAGGCTCAGCGCGCCGAGTTCATCCGCGCAATCGTGCGTAATGAGGGCGCCGAAGAACCGAACTCCGAGGACCTGAACGAAGAGCTCATGGCAACCCGTGCCGCGCTGCTTGACCATACTCGTGCCCTGCTGAACAAGGACTCGAACTGGCAGATTTCTGTCTACTCGGCGCTGCAGCGTCTGGCTGAGCTGACCGCCTCCGAGGACGGCCCGGCAACCCGCGTGCGTTTTGACCGCCCTATGCTTGATTCGCTCATGGAGCGTGAGCAGGTGCGTGCCGAGCTGGTGCGTCTGGGCGAGATTGATGGTTTTGCGGCAGCTTCGCGTACCTCCCCGTGGTACCGTGCCCGCCTGGTCAATGACGAGGAAGCTGCCGAGGCATACGCCCTGGTCATTACCCTCAAGTCGTCCTTGCTCAACCTGCGTGAGACGATGAACCACACCAGCGCCATGCTGGGTTTGCGCCTGGGTCGTACCATCGCTGAGTGGGAGTCGCAGCTGGCGATTCTGATGCGCATCCGTGAGACGCTCAAGCGTTTCCGTGCGGATGTCTACGACCGCCCGGTGACCGACCTAATCGCGGCGACTGCCTCCGGTTCGTGGCGCCGTGAGAACGGCATCGAGATGAGCAGTATGCAACGTTCCCGCCTGCGCCGCGCGGCGAAGGAGTACATCCTGCCCGGAGTGAATATCGGTGAGCTGCACGAGCAGCTGAAGGTGGTTCAGTCGGAGCGTGCCGAGTGGATTCGCCACATTGAGGCGCCCCGCACCCCGCAGATTCCGGAGAACCTGGATCAGCTGGCTGACGCCCTGAACTCCCTGGTTTCTGAGCTGGCGGGCCTGGGCATTGTCCTGGCTGACACCATTGAAGGCACCGACTTTGTGCGCACCAACCTTGACACACTGGATGCGCGTCTGGACGCCCTCATGGCGGACCGCGTGCTGCTGATGACCCTGCCGGAGCGTGACGCCCTGACCCAGAAGCTGCGTGAGCGCGGTCTGTCGGAACTGCTCGATGACCTGTACGCGCGTCAGGTTCCGACCGAGGTTGTTTCCGCTGAGCTGGAGCTTGCCTGGTGGCAGTCTGCCTTGGAATTCTTGCTACAGCATCACGAAGGTAAGCTGCTGGACGGTGACCGTCTGCGCGATGCAGAGTCACGTTTCCGCCGTGCCGATTACGCCCACATGACTAGCGCTCCGGCCCGTTTGCTGGCGAAGGTTGCTCGCGTGTGGACTGAGCGTATTGAGTCTGAGCATGACCAGGCGGCGTACCTGAAGAGTCAGCTGCGTGGCTACGAGTTCATGCTCGAAGAGTTGCTGACTCACGCCCCGGTCATGGTGCGTACCCTGTTTCCGCTGTGGACTGCGAGCCCTTTCGCCCTGGCGCGTAAGGTTCCCTCCTCCATGCGTTTTGATACGGTGCTGCTGCTGGACTCCGAGTCAACCCCGCTGGCGGCGAACCTGCCGGCGATTACCCGCGCCGACCAGGTGATCGCCCTGGGCGACCCGCATTCGGGTTTCCCCTCGCCGTTCATCGTGTCTGCGCCGACTTTCGGTGCACCTGAGCCGACCGATGAGCAGCTGGACAGCACCTTCGACGTGCTCGCTACCGTGCTGCCCAACCGTACCCTGGCGATGCTGCACCGCAGCATGGACTCGGTGATTCTCGACTACCTGAACCGTGAGTTCTACGGTTCGCAGCTGCATGCGGCTCCGGTGAGCCGCGCCTCCGCCCAGCCTGCCGGTTCGCTGACCGTTGAGTGCATTGATACTCGCGGTAAGGTCAGCGATAATGCGAACCTGGATTCGCCCGGTGTTGAGGTGGAGCGCGTCACGAACCTGGTGCTGGAGCACGCGTACCGCGCCCCGGACCGTTCGCTGGCGGTTGTGACCGCTAGCCCGAAGCACGCTCAGCGTGTGGCTGAGTCGGTGCGTCACGCCCTGAGCCTGTACCCGCAGCTGGCACCGTTCTTTGCCGCCGGCGAGGAGTCTTTCCGTGTGGTCGACCTGACCCGCGCTGAGACCCTTGAACGCGATACTGTGATTTTCTCCCTGGGTGTAGGCCGTGCCCGCCTGGGCCAGGCGTCGTACGATTTGGGTCAACTGTCTGCCGAGCACGGTCGCCAGGGCTTTGTGGTTGCGTTGACTCGCGCACGCCGTGCCCTGCGCATCGTTTCGTGCATTGACCCGTCGGAGCTGGACCCGCAGAAGCTACATCATGGTGCGGTGGACTTCTACCATCTGCTGCGTGAGCATGCGGAACGTCAGGAGCGTGAAGAAGTGGAGGCGAAGGCACAGCGCGTACCGGAGAGCCTGCCGCGTAACGCATTCTTGGCAGCTGACGATGTGGACACCCCGGATTTGGGCGACTGGCTGCTGAACGATTTGGTAGCGCGTCTGCAGGATTGCGGTGTGCGTGTGAGCCGCGGTGAGGGCGATATCGCTCTGATTGCGCACGCCCCGGAGAAGCTGGCGGCTGAGCCGGTGCCTGCGTTGGGCGTGGCTCCCGTGGTCTCGTCGAACCCGAGCGTCCCGGCAGCTATGCCGCTGGTGGCGTGCTCTGATGGCGAGCAGAATTATGCGCGGGCTTCGGTGCGTGAGCGGACCCGTCTGCTGCCGGAGCGTCTGAGCCGCACGGGCTGGAACTACATTACGCTGGGCACCCTGGAGGTGTTCGCTGACCCGGATGCTGTGGTGGCGCGTGTGCTGCACTACCTGGATATGGATGAGGGCGCTGAGGTCCGTGGCTAGTTATTCGTCGACGCCGAAGCCTCGCCGCGGCCACCGCCGTGTGAGCGGCGGCGGCTCGGTGAGTGGGGCTGAGCCTCTGCTGGTGGGTGTAACGACGCCTCCGGCGGTGGCTTCGGGTACCTCGTCTGTTGCGGGGACTTCCGCGAAGAAAGCTGATGCTCAGAAGCGGACCTCTCAGAAGGCGGGTTCACAGAAAGCGGCTACCTCCGCGCAGCCACTGCCACC
This sequence comes from Rothia sp. 110740021-2, assembly GCF_054263775.1. Lineage (NCBI taxonomy): Bacteria > Bacillati > Actinomycetota > Actinomycetes > Micrococcales > Micrococcaceae > Rothia > Rothia sp. 110740021-2. Next base: position 561,702 of record NZ_JBSZFE010000001.1, read on the forward strand.
GGAGGAGCGTGAGCGTCTGGAGTGGATGCGTCAGCAGTGTCCTCCGCACTGGGGTAACAATATCGTGTAGCGCATCCGAGCCGGGAGTGCTTCTTGAACGCCGAGGGGCGGGGCAACTTGTGTTGCCCCGCCCCTCTTATGACTGGTGTGGAACTTTCGCTTAGGAGTTGCCCTTATCGGTGCTGTAGAAGCCGGAACCCTTGAAAGTCACGCCAACGGTGTTATAGCGCTTGCGCAGGGTTTCTTCGCCGCACTGCGGGCAGACGCGCAGTGCGGCGTCGCTAAAGGACTGGCGCTGTTCAAAGACGTGATTGCAATTCTTGCACTGGTAAACGTAGACCGGCATATTGTCCTTCTGTATCGATTTTTTAGCTGAGCGGGTTTAATAACAGTGGTTTGAGTGTACCGCTTTTGAAATGCTCTGGGCTATTTGCGGTTTCTTCTCAAAAGCTATTGCTGGTTTCTTTTTGCCTTTTTCTTGAGCGACTTTGTTGGAGTGTTCCTGCATATCTTTGAGCTTTTGCATGAAGATTTGGGGTGTCAAGCAGGAGGTGGGCGGTGCTGGTCAACCGGCTACACTGATGACTGCTGAGAGGCATGGAAAATGCCTTCTTCGGTGAGGATGACTGGCAGAATAGCGTCCCACTGGTCGTAGGGAATAGCTTTATAAATTTCATCGGCAAAGACCACACCGATGGTCTGCTCATTCAGCTGCTGTGCGCTGAGCAGGGGGATAATGCGGTCGTAGTAGCCGCCTCCCTGACCGAGGCGGTGCCCGCCAGCATCAAAGGCGAGAGCGGGGATGAGGCGCACATCGGCGTTCACGAAGGCTTGCTCGTCCTGTTCTTCGCCCTCGGGTTCGGGGATTCCCATGGGACTGAGCGGATGCTCAACGGCGGGGTCCCAGTGCACCCAGGCGAGCTTGCGGCCGGGACGCACGACGGGTACGAGGATGCGGTGTCCCTGCTGATGGAGAGCGTTTAGTGACTGAACGATGGGCGGTTCAGATTTGGTGGGCAGGTATGCCGCGATGGTGCCGGGGGAGTGGAGGCGCTGCGCGACCGCCTCAAGAATGTGGCGGGTGAAAAGGTCAGCCATCTGCTGCTGGTCATGTTCGCCGCGGCGGCTGCGTGCGGTGAGGCGGTGCGGGCGAATCTGGGAACGGAGAATGTCTTTATCCAGGGAGATATCTTCTGCGCTGGCACCGGTGTCGGAGTTGCTGATTGCGGCTGCGGTATTGAGAGGCATGGTGTGTCCCATCGTCTTGCGGGTGAGGTCTTAATATAGGGGCGGGGGAGAGTGGCTCTATGGGTTAGGTTGGCTGGTTTGAATCGTGGTGCCTCTGCTCTGAGGGGCGTTTAAGGTGGGGCGAAAACATCTATGCGGGCGGCAAAAAGTAACCTACTCTGCTGGGCTGTAGAATCTACTTTTTAGTATAGGGATTACAGAAAATAGCATTGGGTTCTGAAGAACGTATTTTCTCTACATCCCGAAGAACGTAGCTTCACTGATATGTAGTTAGTCACGTTGAAGATTTTTTCATGTCATAGTGTCGATAAATCAGCTTAAGTACTTTATAACTTAGGGTATTCTTGTGGCATGGCTACTGAAATTAAGTCTGTTACTAAGGCAGTTATTCCTGCTGCTGGTCTGGGCACCCGATTCCTGCCCGCCACGAAGGCAACCCCGAAGGAAATGCTCCCCGTCGTCGATCGCCCCGCGATTCAGTACGTGGTGGAGGAAGCAATCCGTGCCGGTCTGAACGACGTTCTGATGATTACCGGCCGTAACAAGCGCGCTCTTGAGGATCACTTTGACCGTGTTCCCGTTCTGGAGCAGCAGCTTGCTGAGCAGGGTAAGGACGCCCTGCTCGCATCCGTGGTAGCTACCAATGAGATGGGCGGCGACCTGCACTACGTGCGTCAGGGTGACCCCAAGGGTCTGGGCCACGCTGTTCTGCGCGCAAAGCGCCACGTCGGCGATGAGGCATTCGCTGTTCTGCTCGGCGATGACCTGATTGACGAGAAGGAAGACCTGCTCGCTCGCATGGTGGAGGTCCAGGAGCGTACCGGCGGTTCCGTCGTTGCTCTGATGGAGGTTCCCCGTGAGGCTATTTCTGCTTACGGTGCAGCTGCTATTGAGGCTGTTGAGGGTGAGGACGATTTTGTAAAGATTACCGGTCTGGTTGAGAAGCCTGCTGCTGATGAGGCTCCCTCGAACTACGCTGTGATTGGTCGTTACGTTCTGAGCTCGAAGGTCTTCGAGGTTCTGGAGAACACTGCTCCGGGTCGCGGCGGCGAGATTCAGCTGACCGACGCTCTGCAGACCCTGGCTCAGGGGGAGGGCGAAGGCGAAGGCGTCTACGGCGTGGTCTTCTCCGGCCGCCGTTTCGACACCGGTGACAAGCTGTCCTACCTGAAGGCAAACGTTATTCTTGCTGCTGAGCGCCCCGAGTTCGGTGAGGACCTGCGCGCATGGCTGAAGGACTTTGTCGCAGAGAACTGCTAAGCACTCTGCATCCGCTCTCTAGCGAGGGCAACCGATAAATACCAACCACGCTGAGGAAGGTGTTCTCTCTTGTGGGCGTTAGCCCAAGAAGGGGGCGCCTTCCTTTGTGTCGTACGTGGGATATTGTTGAGTGAGGGGTCAATGAGAGTACTGCTGCGAACATGTATTGCATCTTCGGATGCATATTCCTTCTAGGGTATATGCGCATATTTAGACCGATTCTTGCCCCTTATGGAAAGCATCGAGAATATAAGGGTATGATTAAAGTCTAGGGATAAAGGGACTATAGAGGGCGACCTGATATGACGCTGTTGAACACTTCTGGTGTGTTGGTAATTCTGACCGTGATTTTGCTGCTGTGGTTTGTACCCAGGAGTCTCCATCGAGCGCCCGCAGGTTCCGTCATGGAGCCTGAGCGTCCCTTGATTAGCGCCGAGCGTACCGCTGAGGACATTCTTGCCTCTGCAGGTGTGCTGCTGAATGAGTCGGATGCGTACCAGTCTTCCGATTATGCGGTGGCGCCGGGTACCTCTCTGCCCTCTTCTGCTCTTTCGCAGGCTTCTTCCTCTCACGCTGTCGATGACTCCGCTCAGCCTGCTCTGGATACGGCTTCTATTTCGCAGATTCGCGAATCTTCTCCCACTGCGCCCTATACCGATGGAATCCCTGTAGTGGAGGAGGTAAAGCCCTCCGCCCTGTCTTACTTTGACACCTCAAGCCCGAGTGGTATTGGCCTGCTGGTTGCTGTTGCATTGGCTGGTTTGGGCCTTCTGAGTGGCGTTCTTGCTCTCTTTGGTGTTGCGGCGTGGGGTTGGGCTGTTCTCTTCCTGATTCTTGCCGGTGGCGTGTGGGCTGTGAGCCGCTTCGGTCTGCTGGAGTCTGCGAGTGATCAGATTAAGGCTCGTCGTGCTGCTCGTCTTGCTGCGGCATCTGAGGAGGAGCCCGGTGAAGAGGATGCCGAAGATTCTGATGAGGACGAAGTGCCTGCCGGTAGTGCCGACGAGTCTGCGGAGGCGCGGGTTCAGGACCCGATCGAAGAAGAGAAAACCCCCGCTCGCTCCGCTACCCGCAAGTCCGTACACGGCATGAACCGCGAGGCAGCACGCCCGAGCCGCGCACATGCTGCAGTGGAGGCATCTGAGGGTGCACCCGAGGTGGCTGCTCGCGAGGAGGCGCCCGCGCCTTCTCAGGCTGTTCGTCCTGTTCGCCCGGCACCCGCTCGTTTTGCCGCAACTAGCTCTGCCGAGTCGCCTGCGGCTCATCGCCCTGAGCATCGCCAGCAGCGTCCGAGCCGCTTCCAGCCGATTCGCCGGGGTAGCGTGCTCTTCGATCAGGAGAGTGGCTCGGATACTTCCTCCGCGGCTGCGCCTCGTACCGCGGGGCAACCTCAGGTTGTACAGGCGTATGTTGGGCAGGCTCAGGCGGTACAGACTCCTATTTCACAGCATCAGCCCGTTCAGAAGGCTCCGGCACCTGTCGCCCAGCCGGTAGCGCCTCAGCCTGCTCAGGTTCAGCAGGATTCCGCTCAGGCACCTGCACAGTCGATGGCAGCTGCCGTACAGCAGCCGGCAATTCATCCTGATCAGCCGGTGGCTCGCCAGGCTCTGCGCGACGGTTCACCCGTCCGCCAGGTAGCTGCGGCTCCTGCCGCTCAGCCGATTCCTGAAGAGATTCCTCTGCCGGATGTCCTGGATGATTCCGAGTTCGATACGCTGGATATCGCCTCGCTGAACGACCCGGCTCTCTCGACCGGTGCTACCTCGACCGTTGGTGTTCGTTCGACGAGCCGTCACCCTGGTGCTGGCTCCTCCTTTGAGGCTGTGAGCAACACCTGGAACCCGGTTCAGTTGCCCAAGCCGCTGAGCGCCCTGCACCGCCAGGATCAGGATAAGAAGTAAGCTCTGCGGTCACTACATGTAAAACCCCCGACATGTCGTACTGTCGGGGGTTTCGCGTCCCTGGGTAATAGGGACGGTTAAAAAGAAAAAGGAACCCCGTCTATGGGGTTCCTTTTCTAGCATCACACACAGGAAGAAAGCCTTCTAGACCGACTAGGAAGGCCTTCCCACAAGACCTGCCCTATTCGGTAATAAAAATATATCCTAATTCCTGCACCTGGTACAAGCTGAAAATAGTGACACCCTGTCAATAAACTAAGGTTTACCTAAGTAAAATCCTTGTTATTGCAGGCGACAAGGGGCAATAACCCCTGGCTGAAAAAAATTTAAAAAAATTTTAGCCCCCTCCGTACGTTGAATAAGAAGCCTCAAAGAACCTTGCAATCAGGCTAATATTGCCCACTCATGAGAAAATAGCCAGATGAAAGATTGGTTTGACGCACTCCCGATTGAGGTAGCCCTAGCAATCATGTGGGGTGTCGGCATTGTTCGCACCAGCATTGTCTACGGCCTCGGAGTGTTGACCGCAGAAGGGGGATCCCGCTTTGATCGCATCCGCAAAGCCATGGATAGCCCGCTCTACCGCAAAGCGCGCGCCTTCATCAACCGATGGGGCGTTATTGCCGTGCCCCTCTGCTTTCTTACCGTGGGTCTGCAAACCGCGGTCATCATCACGACCGGCTTTACGAAAATGCCGCTGCGTCGCTGGGTTCCCGCGATGCTGGTCGGAACCTTCATATGGGCGTGTATCTACACCACCATCGGTTTCGCAATTCTTGCCGCGCTCGGCCTGGAACCGTGGATGTTCCCGGTCGCCCTCGCCATTGTTATTACGGTGCTGGTCATTGCGGCTCAGCTGCGCGAACGCCGCATTAACCGCGAAACCGTTGAGAACGCTACGGCAAACATTACCGAGAACTAGTCCTGCCTCCAACAGGGGATAGGTGCACTATCTCCCCGGGTTGAGGCCGCTTACCTGACCCCAATACCCCCGCCCAAGATGTGCTAGCGTGGAGGGATGACTTCATCCGCACCCTCCACCGTAGGTACCCCCGAAGAGCAGCCCGCCAACGACCCCGCTCTCACCGCAATCGACCCCGAGCTGAGCGCGCCTGAAAACGCTACCGACGAGGTAGAAACCGAAGCGCTCACCGAGGCCCCCACCCGCGTGTACCTGCATCCCGAGCAGCTGGCAATGATTCAGACTCCGGAGGCTTTGCCCATCCCCGTGATACAGCGCTCTGTGCTGCGTGTTAGCTACGTTCCGGCGATTATGCCCGGCAAGTGGTTCAACCGCTGGCATGAGCGTTACGGCGACCGCGTGCAGCTGGCGGAGGTACCCGTGCGTGAGGCGCGCGGCCTGGACTCCCTACATCAGGATTTGTGCCTGATTGATCCCGCCGCTAACCTCCCTGCTGGATCTTCAGAAGAGGGAACCTCCGAGGTGCCTGCCGAAGTTGCCGAGCACTCTCCCATTGAGTGTAAGGACGTACCCGAGAATCCCTTCGCACACATGAGCATTGTGCGCCCCGACCGCGAACCGGTAAGCACCGACGGCGAGAAGTACCACAGCATCCGCCTCTACGAGGAACTGCCCGTGGTCATTCTGCCGGTGGATCATGTGCTCACCGTACTTGATGAGGTGCCCGTGGAGGAGCTTGCCGAAGAGTTCCTGTTGCAACCGGCCTCCGATATTCCCGCCTATGAGGAAGTATCCCGCGCCTGGCGTGAGAACGCAGGTCGCATTGTGCCCGAAGGTCTGACCGATAAGGAAACCATCGAGCTGGTTGCCGCCGGTGTGGGCCTGTACATTGTGCCCATGTCCATTGCGCGTTTCTACCACCGCAAGGACCTCACCTACCGCCCCGTTGCGGGCTTGGACGTCTACCCGGTGCACCTGGTGTGGCCGCGTGCCCCCAAGGGCGAGCCGCGCAGCGAAGAGCTTGAAGCGCTCCTGCAGGACTTCATCGGTATTGTGCGTGGCCGCACCGCAACCAGTGACCGCGGCAGCGAAACCCGGCAGGCACGCGCTGAACGCGTCGCCGCCGAAAAAGCAAAGGCAAAAGCGAAGGCACGAGCCGCCAACGCCCGCCGTGAAGCACGCGATAAAAAACGCGCCAACGCCAAGAAAAACGGTAACGCACGCCAGCACTCCCGACAGACCGCCAAAGCCGCCAGTGCACGCCGCGGCAAGAAACGCTAAAGAACGATAGACGGTAAAATCAAACCATGGCATTAGCAATGGAAACCCGCCCCGCAGCCTACGCAGTCATCATTGAGCAGGGCAAGCTGCTCATGACCCGCTGGGTGCCCGAAGACCGCGCACTCAGCCCTCTCTGGTCCCTGCCCGGAGGCGGCATGGAACCCGGCGAACAGGCCGATGAAACCGCGCTGAGGGAAACCCTTGAAGAGACTGGCTATAGCGTCGCTATTGAAGACATTCTGGGCGTGCACGCCGGGCACTTCCCCGTGCGCTCCACCCAGAAAGACCCGCAAGCGCTGCCTTTCTGCGCCCTGCGGGTGGTTTTCCGTGCCCATATTGTCACCGGCGAACTGCGCCATGAAATTAACGGTTCCTCCGACACCGCACGCTGGGTACCCATCGCTGAGCTAGATACCATCCGCTACGGTACTCTCATAGACGAGGTAGCCTCCATGATGGGCTACTCCAATGCCGCCAGCTGGGCACGCGAATACCGCGAATTTCTTGCCGACGAAAATGCACGGAAGCTTCCCTAATGAACCGACTAACCATCACCCGCCGTGCGGTGTTCACCTCCCTGGTGCTCATGCCGCTGCTCGCCGCCTGCGGGAATAATGACGCAACCCCCCAGATGGATCTTTCCGCATCCAGCTACGGTACTCTGCGCATCGGCTACGGTGCCCTGCGTGAAATGCGTGCTGTGGCGCACCTGTACGCGCGCGCCCTGCGACAGGTTGGCTACTCCGTTGAACTAGTTGACACCGACAACAGCCGCGCTACCGCCCTGCGCGGGCTCATGGTTCCTTCGGCTAACTCCGCCACCCCTACCGCAACTTTGCCCGACGATGAGGAAACCGGTAGCACCGCAGCCGCGCTTGAATCGTTGGACCTGGTTATCGACTACAGCGGCGACCTGCTGCTTTACCTGACCGACGACGGAAAAATCAGCCCCGCCGCAGCGCAGAACGAACGCATCGCGGCCTCCATGAGCGCCTCCGCTCAAGCCGCAGGCGTGACCCTGCCCCCGGCAGCTACCCCCAACCCGGAGGAGAGCACCGCCTCCGCGCATGCTACGGACGCAACCGCGAGCCCCACGGCAAGCTCTACCCGCTCCGCAGACCCCATCAACCTGCGTGCCATGAGCACCACCGACATGACCAACGCCATCTCGCGTATCCTGCCCGAAGAGCTCATGCTCCTCAACGGTGCCCATGCCACCAACAAGGATGTACTGGTCACCACCCGCGCCGTGAGTGCCCGCCACAAGCTCAACTCCCTCGCGAACCTGCGTGAGGTACACTCTTCTCTGGCGTTCTCCATTCCGACCGGGTACTCCAGCGGCACCTACGGCGTGGATTCTTTGCATAGCCTCTACCGCTACCGTGTGCACAACCCGAAGATTCAGGACAACCCTGCCGAGCGCGTTAAAGCCCTGACCTCCGACAGCGTGCAGGTGACCCTGCTGCACAGCAGCGACTCCGCGATTGAAGAGAACCGCCTGGTTATCCTGGAAGACCCGTCAACGGCACTTTTGCAGCAGCAGTTGGTGCCCATTATTCGTCGTGCCCTGCCAGATAGCGCCCGTACGGCAATTAACCGCGTATCATCTACATTAGACACGGGTAACCTCTCGTTCCTATTGCGTCTGACCAGCGGATCCAACCCCATCGCAGATGATGACGCAGCGCAATTCATTTTGGATCACCCTAGAAAGTAAATCATCATGACGAAGTACCGTCAGTCCTCAAAGTTGAGCAACGTCCTGTACGACATCCGCGGCCCCATTCTGGACGAGGCCAATCGCATGGAGGCGATGGGTCACCGCATCCTCAAACTGAACATTGGTAACCCCGCCCCCTTCGGCTTTGAAGCGCCCGACGCCATCATGATGGACATCATTCGTCACCTGCCCGAAACCCAGGGCTACTCCGACTCCCGCGGCCTCTACTCGGCACGTACCGCCATTGTGCAGCACTACCAGAACCGCGGCATTATGAATCTTGACACCGACGCCGTCTACCTCGGCAACGGCGTGTCTGAGCTAATCCCGATGACCCTGCAGGCACTGTGCGAGACCGGCGACGAAATCCTGGTTCCCATGCCTGACTATCCGCTGTGGACCGCATCCACTGCGCTGGTTGCCGGCAAGCCCGTGCACTACCTCTGCGATGAGGAAAACAACTGGTACCCGGATATTGAAGACATTAAGTCGAAGATTACCGAGCGCACCAAGGGCATCGTGGTTATTAACCCGAACAACCCCACCGGCGCCGTGTACCCACGCGCAGTCCTGCAACAGATTGTGGACGTGGCACTCGAGCACAATCTGGTGGTCTTCGCTGATGAAATCTACGAAAAGATTACCTATGACGATGTTGAGGTTGTCAACATGGCAACCCTCACCGGCGACGACGTGCTCTGCCTGACCTTCTCCGGTCTGTCCAAGGCATACCGCGTCTGCGGTTACCGTGCAGGCTGGGTCGCTATCACCGGCCCGAAGAAGGACGCCGCAAGCTACCTTGAGGGTATTCACCTGCTCGCCTCCATGCGCCTGTGCTCCAACGTTCCGGCACAGCACGCAATCCAGACCGCGCTCGGCGGCTACCAGTCCATTAACGAGCTGATTATTCCCGGCGGCCGCCTGTACGAGCAGCGCACCCTGGCGCACAAGATGCTCAACGAGATTGACGGCATCAGCTGCACCAACGCCGAAGGCGCACTGTACCTGTTTCCGAAGATTGATGTTGAGCGCTTCGACATTACTGACGATGAGCAGTTCGTCCTGGACCTGCTTAAGAGCCAGAAGATCCTCTTCAGCCACGGCCGCGCCTTCAACTGGAAGGATCCGGACCACTTCCGCCTGGTGTTCCTGCCCGATACGCAGACCCTCACCAGCGCCCTGGAGCGTCTGGGTAACTTCATGGCTGACTACAAGCAGAAGCACTAGCCCTCCCGCCTCTGCTACATATAGACAGAAGTAGCCTGCCCCGCAGTTCTGATGAGCTACGGGGCAGGCTATTTTTAGTGGCTTAGCGGATGCGTGATGCGCCAGAGAGCCGAGGAACGCGCCGGGGGGGCGTGCTAGTTCGCCGCAGGCTCCCCGCCCTGCGCACCAGCCTGCACACCGCGTGCCGCGTTCAGGCGCTCCTGTGCGCCCTGCAGCCACGCCTCGCAGCGGGCGGCTAGTGCCTCGCCACGCTCCCACAGGGCGATGGAGGTTTCTAGGTCACTGGCGCCGGACTCCAGCTGGCGCACGACCTGCTCCAGCTCGGCACGCGCCTGCTCATAGCCGAGGGTTTCGATGGGTGCGCCCAGTTCGGCGCTGTTGAAGCTAATGTTCTCGCTCATTGAGGAACCTTTCAGAGGTAAAAACTAGGGGTAAAACTTAGGGGTATCGAGGTTTAGGAGATGTTTGAGGGATCCCTGGAGTTTACGGTCGCCTGCGCCGAACCGACCGCCGCGCGCACCGTAATCTGCTCGCCCTCGCTCAGTGCCGAAGCGTCACGCACAATAGCGCCCGCGGCATCCTGAACGATGGAGTAGCCGCGGTTGAGCGTCTGCGCAGGTGAGAGCGACCGCACCCGTGCCAACGTATGCGATAGGGTTGCTGACTCGCGCTCCAGACGGTGATGCACCGAACGGTGCGCACGCTCGCGCAGCTGGCTCAGCTCCTCCACACGCATGAGCAGGGAGGACTCCGGATGGGTGAGCACCGGGCGGCTACGCAGCTGGGCAATGTAGTTCATCTGCATGCCCACGTAGCCGAGCACCGCTCGGTCCAGGCGGGCGCGCGCCTCGATGATACGGGCGGTTTCCTCCGAAATATCGGGCACAATGCGCTTACCCGCATCGGTGGGGGTGGAGGCGCGCAGGTCGGCGACCGCATCGAGGATGGGGGAGTCCGCCTCGTGACCGATTGCCGAGACCACCGGGGTGGTGGCTGCTGCGACAGCGCGGATGAGGGCTTCCTCGGAGAAGGGCAACAAGTCCTCGAAGGATCCGCCGCCTCGGGCGATGACGATGACGTCCACTTCCGGGTGGGCATCCAGCTCGGTAAGAGCCGCAATGACCTCAGCCGCCGCGCCTTCACCTTGAACGCGGGTATTGCGCACTTCGAAGACCACGCCGGGCCAGCGCAGGGAGGCGTTGCGGATAACGTCCTTCTCCGCATCAGAATCGCGACCGGTGATTAGACCGACCCTGTTCGGTAGCATGGGTAGCGGCTTCTTTCGCGCGTCAGAGAACAGCCCCTCGGCGGCGAGAGCTTCACGTAGACGCTGCAGCTGCTCATGCAGGTTGCCGGTGCCGACCGCGTACACTTCCTTGCCGATGAGGGAGAGTTTGCCGTTCTTCCACAGGCTCGGCTTGGCGCGGGTGACGATGCGAGCGCCTACGGTCACATCAGCTGCCAGGCCGCTACCGGCACGCCCGAAGAGTGCGAGGGTGAAGGAGAAGTCTTCGTTGAGGTCCTTGAGCTCCATGAAGACGTTGCCGCCGCGGCCGTTGAGGGAGGCGACCTGCGCCTCCACCCAGAGCTCGGGAACCTTGTCTACATAGTTTTTGAGGTTCTGCGCGAGCAGGGCGAGGGGCCAGGGGTTGGTGGCGGTGGTTTCCTGAGACTTCCCGGGAAGCTGCCGCTCGTGCACGGGCGGCACCACCAGCGCGGGTGCCGGCTGCGCTGCGGAGGGGTTGTAGAAGTTCATACTCTCTATTGTCCCTGATTGGTCGGTTATGCGCCTGCGCACAGGTCAGCCTGGCGACTCGGGTAGCTTGCACGCAGTGCAGGCAGAACTTAGCTTCTGGCGCATTCTGCGGGTCTGAATCGGCTTTGAACACTGTGAGCGGGTACCCTAGGCTCATGCGCTCACCCGATCAGTCAGCACATCAGAACAACGCCCTCAACACCGCCGCGGCTTCGTCAGCGGCGGGTACTGGCGCGCAAAACTATCCGGCGGACGCGACCCGAGTCGTCGACACCCGGATTACCCGCACGGACGGCTACTATACGGCGGATGAAGACACCACCCTGCTACAGCCTACCCGCACGCTCGGCCACGCCGCAGCCCCCACCAAGGCTGAACTGCAGGCCGCCCCGGAGCCTCCCTTCGCGGCAGGTTTGCGGAGGTTCCTGACCGTTGTGCTGTGCGCCCTTGCCCTGGTGACCGGCCTGGGCGCAACCACGGGTGCCTGGGTGAACTCAAAGCTCATGTCAGAGCGTGGTTTCTCGCAGATTTCCTCCAACCTGGCGGAGGACTCGCAGCTTGCCTCGCGCATTGCGGACGGTGCGGTAGAAGACCTCATGAACTCCGAGGCTATGACAACCTTCCTCGACGGCACCAAAGCAAGCGGCTTATACTCCATTCTTGTAAAGCCGACACAAGACGGCATACGTTCCCTGCTCAACCGTTCCGCGGCTGAGCTGTCAAAAACTGAAGAATATCGAAGCCTCTGGAAGGAAATCGCCGAGGAAACTCGCCGCTACAACCTTGAACACCAGGACGGCCCCGCCGTCATTGTGCTCACCCCCTTCTACCGTGCGCTGGATGCGAAGGTCGGCTCTATCGGCTCCTTCGACCCGGACCTGACGAAGCTCGGCCCTGAAACCCTCAACATTGACCGGGTGAAGGACGGCAACAGCCAGCAGGACCAGCAGGAGTGGTACCTGCACGCCGGCATTAACCGTGCCGCCGCGCTGGGCAAGTCCACCGTGCCGCTGACCATCATCTCGGTGCTGAGCCTGCTGCTGGCTATGTTGCTGGCACCCCGGCACCGCATCCTGGTGCCCGTGGTTACGGCTCTGCTCTACGCCCTGCTGGGATGGGGCGCCGCAGCCTGGTTAGGCGGCCAGAGCCCCGAATCCCTAGGAATTACCAGCCACAGCACCGCCGGAACGGCGCTGATTACCGGGATATGGAACCAGCTCGCACCGTCACTGACCGGGCATCTGGAGGCGGCGGCAAGCTACGGGCTGGTCCTGGCAATTCTCGCCCTGCTGCTCGGTATCCTGATTCGCCTCACCGCCCTGGGCCGTAGCCCTGCGAGCGGTGCCACAGTCATCACACACTAAAAGTCCGAACAACGTAGGATAGTAACCATGTCCACTGAAACTATTGCCCTGGGCCTGCCGCCCGTACCCCGCGAGCGCCGCAGCCGTGCCGAGGTTGAAGCCGCCGCACCCGTCACCGGTGAGAAGAAAGTCCTGCTCGCCACTCCGCGCGGTTACTGCGCAGGCGTTGACCGTGCCGTGATTGCTGTTGAGAAGGCGCTGGAGCACTACGGTGCGCCCGTCTACGTGCGTAAGCAGATTGTTCACAATCGCCACGTGGTGGAGACCCTGGAAAAGCAGGGCGCTATCTTCGTTGATGAAGTGGATGAAGTTCCCGAAGGTTCCGTGACCGTGTTCTCGGCGCACGGCGTGTCCCCGGCAGTGGTTTCCGCAGCCGGCGAGCGCGCCCTGAACACCATTGACGCGACCTGCCCGCTGGTGAACAAGGTGCACCGCGAGGCTGTGCGCTTCGCTAAGCAGGACTACGACATCCTGCTCATCGGTCACACCGGCCACGAAGAGGTCGAGGGTACCGCCGGTGAGGCGCCCGAGCACATCCAGATCGTGAACTCGCCCGACGAAGTGGACCAGGTGACCGTTCGCAACCCGGAGAAGGTCGTCTGGATTTCTCAGACCACCCTGTCCGTGGATGAGACCCTGGAAACCGTGGCGCGTCTGCGTGAGCGTTTCCCCTCCCTGCAGGATCCGCCCTCGGACGACATCTGCTACGCAACCTCCAACCGCCAGGGCGCCATCAAGGAGATCGCTCCGCGCGCAGACCTGGTGATTGTGGTGGGTTCGGCGAACTCCTCGAACTCCGTGCGCCTGAAGGAAGTAGCACTTGAATACGGCGCTAAGCGTGCCGAGCGTGTGGACTTCGCACACCAGGTGGACGAGTCCTGGTTCGAGGGCGTGGCGACCGTGGGCCTGACCTCCGGCGCGTCCGTGCCCGAGGTCCTGGTTCAGGAGGTTCTGGCTCTGCTCGCCGAGTACGGCTACAGCACCATCGAAGAGGTGGAGACCGCGAAGGAAGACATTCTCTTCTCCCTGCCGAAGGAACTGCGTTCCGCCCTGAAGAACGATGAGAACGTGGGCCGCCAGCTCGGTGGCCGCGGCGCTAAGCCCACTCGCTAATACTTTTTAGCTTATGACCCCGTGTCCTCTTCCCCCGTGTGGGGAGAAGACACGGGGTTTTTCGTGTCTGAGGATGAGCGGGCAAGGACGCTTGCGCAGCTTCACGTTCACGCTACGCGGGAGAGTGCACCCTCTGCGGAGCTGGGGAGCCTTGAGGACGGAGTGCCCGCTTCGCGTAACTGACCGACACGTTCGCATATCCTCAACTCATGACATTTGTCATGGGCAGGTCATGACACTCTGTACCGCACCGGTGTGAAAACCGGCGGTGTAATAGAAACATGAACACCGCAGTACTTCAGAACAGCACGCAAAATATCGCAGAAACCGTTATTTCCGCCCGCTCCCTCCGCCAGGTTTTCTCCACCCGTGCGGCAGACACCGTGGTCGCTGTCGACTCGATTGACCTGACCATCAAGCGCGGCGAAATCATCGCATTGCTCGGCCCCAACGGCGCAGGCAAGACCACCCTCATTGACATGATTCTTGGTTTGACCCAGCCCAGCGGCGGTGAGTTGAGCGTCTTCGGCCGCAACGCCTCCGAGGTGGCACGCGCCGGTCTACTCGGTGCGGTTCAGCAGACCGGTGGCCTGCTCAAGGACTTGACGATTCGCGCCACGGTCGAGATGATTGCCGCCCTGTACCCCAAGCCCATTGATGTGGATGAGGTACTCGCCGGCGCCGACCTGACCGAGATTGCTAAGCGCAAGGTCGGCAAGTGCTCGGGCGGTCAGCAGCAGCGTCTGCGTTACGCCTTGGCGACTATGCACTCGCCGGAACTGCTAATCCTGGACGAGCCGACCTCCGGCATGGACGTGAATGCGCGCCGTACCTTCTGGGAGCGTATGGAAGCCATCGCCGAGCGTGGAACGACCATTCTTTTTGCGACGCACTACCTGGAAGAAGCGCAGAATTTCGCCCAGCGCATTGTGCTTATGGAATCCGGCTCTATCATCGCTGACGGCTCCTCCGACGAGATCCGTGCACTGACCGGCCACCGCCACCTCAGCTTCCTCGCAGCCGCACCCATCACCGACCTGGACGTGCCGGTTGAGGTTACCGAAGAGTCCGGCGGGTACCGCCACCGCATCTCCGTGCTGGAAATTGAACAGGTACTGCGCACTCTGCTGAACAACTACAGCATCACCGACCTGGAGGTCACCAAGCCCTCCCTGGACGATTCCTTCACCCTGCTGACTGAGCAGGCCGCCGCCTCCAAGGCATCCGAAGCCTAAACACCACACCGCCTCAACATCACACCGCCGTTACATACTTTCAAGGAAAATATCATGCTCCGCTACGCACTCTACGACATCCGCGCTTCTCTCTTCTCTATGGACCGTTTCTTCTTCGGCGTGGCACTGCCTATCGTCTTCTTCCTGCTCTTTGGCGCGATGCAGGAGTATGCCTCCCAGCCGATGGGCGAGGGCAACGTAGCTGCATACGTCATGATTGGCATGGCGCTATACGGTGCCGTGCAGAACACCGTAGCAATTAGCGGCAGCACCGTCACCGAGCTGTCGAGCGGCTGGAACCGCCAGCTGGCATTGACCCCGCTGACCACCGGCAAGTACCTGGGTGCGAAGACATTGACCGCGCTGGTGATTTCTGCGGTGCCGGTGATTGCGGTGAATATTGTGGGCATGTTTACCGGTGTGGAGATGCCGCTGAACCAGCAGCTTGCGGCTGGTGCCCTGACGGTGATGTGTGGTCTGGTATTCGCTTTCTACGGCATCATGATGGGTCTGCTGATTCGTAACGAGAACGCCGTGTCTATTGCGAACGGTCTGCTGGTGGTTATGAGCTTTTTCGGTACCGTGTTCTCCCCACTAAGCACCGACCTGCTGAACTACGCCCGCTTCACTCCGCTGTACGGTGCCGCTGAGATTGCCCGCTACCCCTTCGCCGCAGGTCAGACCATTATTCTGGGTGGTGAGGACTGGTTCGTCACCGAGCCTCTCTGGTACGCCGTGGTGAGCCTGGTCGTGTGGGCGGCGATCTTCCTGGGTGTTTCTGCCCTGCTGATGCGCCGCGCAACCCGCCGCTAAATGCTTCTTTCCGCTGCAGTCTCAAGAGTTCCGTAGTATCAGGGGCTCCCGAGGCTGCGGCGGAAGCCATACCCACTCACACCACATCTACTAACACAGCCGCGCCGGTGGTATCTGCACCCGAGGCACCCGCACGTTAGGCTAGACCCATGACCGAAACCCACACCCACCCGAACGAATACCCTCATGCAGAGAACGAGGCGGCCCCCTCCGCCGCGCAGCACCCCCTGGGCAAGAACCGCTTCCGTTTCCTCCACCGCGAACGCCGCGGCAGCGTGAACTGGCTGGCGCTGGGCTTCAGCGCCCCGTGGCTGGTGTTTCTGCTCATGCCGCTAGATAGCTTCCTCACCGCCCCGGAGCTGGCGCATATACGCTGGATCGGTGTGGCGCTGGTGGCGCTGTTCGCGGTGGTGAACTGCTCAGCGTACGCGGTGCCGTGGCTGGTTCCGGTCGCCTCCACAATGCGCCGAAACGTCATCTGGACGATGCTGATGGCACTGCCCGTGGCTGGTCTGACGGTACTGCGGGTGGAATCGGCATATATGGTGTTCCTGGCGTTCAGTATGTACTTTGTGGCGTTCTGGATTTTTGGCACAATCGCCCCGTACCGCCTGCGCTTGGGCGTAGCGGCGACGATTGCCGTGGCCTGCTGGTTAATTTTTGTGGCGGGTACCGGTTTTGATGTCACCGCGCATGGCGGTAGTTCCCTCTTTATTGGTGCGCCGATGGCGGGGTTGCTGGGCTTCTCCTACTTGATTGAGCTCGGTGAACGTGCGGACGTAGCGCGTGCCTCCCTGGCGCTCTCTGAGGAACGTGAAGAGATTGCCCGTGACGTGCACGACGTGCTGGGCCACTCCCTGACCGTCATCACCCTCAAAGCGGAGCTGGCACAGCGCCTGCTGGAGATTGACCCCGCCCGCGCCGGTGCGGAGATGGAGGCTATCGTGCAGCTGTCCCGCGCATCCCTGGCGGAGGTTCGTTCAACCGTGACGCGTCTGCGTGTGCCTGATTTCTCGGGCGAGATTGAGGGTGCGGGTCGTGCCCTACAGACTGCCGGTATTCGCGCCGAACTGCCGGAGGCTCAGAGTGCGCTCGCGGTGGCTGGTGTGAACGCGAAGCTGTTCTCCTGGGTTCTGCGTGAGGCGGTGACGAACATGGTGCGCCACTCGGGCGCGAACGCGGCTCGGGTGCGTCTGAGCGCAACCGGTCTGGACATCATCGATAACGGCGTGGGTGTGGGTGATGCCCGTGGTAACGGTCTGACGGGTATGGGTCAGCGTGTGGCGGCCTCCGGCGGTAGCGTGGTGATTGAGACGGCACCCGAGCAGTGGCTGGAGGAGAACCCTGCTGGTGGGGTGGGCACCCGCATCCGTGTGAGCATGGATGGCGATACCTCACTGCTGTAGGTAGATGCTGCAGATTGTGGAACTTAGTGCCGCGCCCTAGACGGGTAAGCTACCCACCCCTGTATGGTGGTGGTAGACAACCTATCACGGTTGTTCCGCCCGGTATGTTCTGCCCGTCTTCAGCCCTGGGAGGCTTCCATGATTCGTGTTCTGCTCGCTGACGATCAGCAGCTCATCCGTGAGGCTCTTGCCGCCCTACTGGGTCTGGAGGTTGATCTGCAGATTGTGGGTCAGGTCGGTAGTGGCGACGAGGTGCTGGGTGCTGTCGCACTGTTGCAGCCGGACGTGGTGCTGTTGGACGTGCAGATGCCCGGCACTTTGCTGACTGATGGTATTGAGGCGGCTGCGGCGCTGCGTAATGCGGGTGCTTTGAGCGAGTCGGGTGAGCCGGTGCGCACTCTGATTGTGACGACTTTTGGCCGCCCTGGCTATGTGCGCCGCGCGCTGGAGGCTGGTGCGAGTGGTTTTGTAGTGAAGGATACGGGTGCTCGCCAGTTGGCGGAGGCGATTCGTCGTGTGCATGCGGGGTTGCGTGTGGTGGATCCGTCGTTGGCGGCGGATTCTTTGGTGACGGGTGCTTCTCCGTTGACGGAGCGTGAGGCGCAGGTGCTGCGTGAGGCGGCATCGGGCGGTACGGCTCAGCAGATTGCAGCGGCGTTGTTTTTGTCGGCTGGTACGGTGCGTAATTATTTGTCGGCGGCAATGGCGAAGACGGGTGCGTCGACGCGTCAGGATGCGGTGCGTATAGCCACGGAGAACGGCTGGCTCTAGCCCCCTGATCTCATCAACCAGGGCGGCTCCTGCGTGAACACGGTAGAATGGTAGTGTTTATGTCCGCAGGCGCCCCGCACCCGTTTCTTCCTGAGACTTGCGGTGCCGCGCTTGGAAGCGGGCACCATTTTCGCCCTGTGCCCTCCCACACCCGCCGCATCACTTACGCGGCGCATCCTGAGTGTATGGCGGGGTACATGATTCGAAGGAAAACTTGTGGCTCTAACTATCGGCATCGTTGGCCTGCCTAATGTGGGCAAGTCCACCCTGTTCAACGCTCTGACCGGCAACACTGTGCTGGCGGCTAACTACCCGTTCGCGACCATTGACCCGAACGTGGGCGTGGTGAACCTGCCGGATGTGCGTCTGAACCGCCTGGCTGAGATTTTTGGTTCGGAGCGTATTCTGCCTGCGACTGTTTCGTTTGTTGATATTGCGGGTATTGTGAAGGGCGCTTCTGAGGGTGAGGGCCTGGGTAACAAGTTCCTCGCGAATATTCGTGAGGCGCACGCTATCGCCCAGGTGGTGCGTGCGTTTGATGACCCGGACGTCATTCACGTGGACGGCAAGGTTGATCCCGCCTCCGATATGGAGACCATTAACACTGAGCTGATTCTGGCTGACCTGCAGACTCTGGAGAACGCTATTCCGCGTCTGGAGAAGGCTGTGAAGATTAAGAAGGGTGACGCCGCTCAGCTGGAGACCTACAAAGCCGCGCAGAAGATCCTGGAGGATGGTGACACCATCATTTCTCGTGTGAAGGACGCGAAGCTGGAGCTGGCTCACTTGAAGGAGCTGAACCTGCTGACTGCTAAGCCGTTCATTTACGTTTTCAACGCTGATGAGGGCATTCTGGCCTCTGAGGAGAAGCAGCAGGAGCTGCGTGACATGGTGGCACCGGCTGAGGCTGTGTTCTTGGATGCGAAGCTGGAGGCTGATCTGGTGGAGCTGTCTGAGGAGGAGGCTCGCGAGATGCTGGAGATGAACGGTCAGGATGAGTCCGGCCTGGACCAGCTGGCTCGTGTGGGCTTCTCGACCCTGGGTCTGCAAACTTATCTGACTGCTGGCCCGAAGGAGGCCCGCGCCTGGACTATTTATAAGGGTGATACTGCGCCGCAGGCTGCTGGCGTGATTCACTCTGACTTTGAGCGTGGCTTCATTAAGGCTGAGGTTGTGTCTTTCACTGACCTGGATGAGGCTGGCTCCATGGTGGAGGCGAAGGCTCGCGGTAAGGTCCGTATGGAGGGCAAGGACTACGTCATGCAGGACGGCGACGTGGTCGAGTTCCGTTTCAACGTCTAAGCCGTAAAAACATAAAAGCGGAGCCCAGCACTGTGCACAGTGCTGGGCTCCGCTTTTATGTTTGTTGGCTTCTTCTGAAGAATCTGGTTGGGATATCTTCTTGTTTGACTCTATAGGATGACAAGATAGAAAGCTGTCTTCCGAAATATTTGTGACAGATTATTGCACGCAAAATATGACCTTTTTTGAGCTGTGTGATTCATTGCATAAAATAAAGTTATGACGAAACCACATCTGGTAGCGTCTAACTATTAGCACGGCAAATATGACGGGCAGCAAAACCAGTCAGATCAGTCAACAGAGAAAGCTGATTGTGGATGCCACCGAGGGCACCTTGACTATATTGCTTACTGCATCGTGCATAACCGTTATTAACCATCTCGGATTTTTACGAAAGAGGCTCCAAATGAGCAACAACGCTATCCCCCAGACTGCAAAGCAGCGCGAGCACGACGAGAACAAGGCTGAAGAGACCAAGGAACCCCGCGGTCCTCTCCAGACCGAGCACGGTATTACCACCATTGATGAGAGCGTCGTCGCAAAGATTGCTGGCATGGCAGCTCGTGAAATCCCCGGCGTCTACGACATGGGCAATGCTGTTCGCCGTGCGTTTAGCGCTGTGACCGACCGTATCCCCAACGCTCAGACCAACGTCGCTGGCGGCATTAGCGTCCAGAAGGGTGAGACCCAGGCAGCTATCGAGGTTACCGTAGTCGTCGAGTATGGTGTCTCCATCGTTGAGGTTTCCGACGCAATTCGTCGCAACGTTATCGAGCAGCTTGAGGGCACCACCGGTCTTGAGATTGTTGAGGTCAACATCAACGTTACCGACGTTCACCTGCCCGAGGATGACTCTGACAAGTCTGAGGACACCGACCTCAAGTAACCCGCATCCAACGCCTTAATCTAAGGAGTTCTTATGAAGACAACGCACCTGGCCCTCCTAGTGGGCCTGTTCCTTGGAGCCGTTCTTGCCTTCGGTTCTTTCGGAACGTTTGTTCTGGTAGCCCTGTGTGGCTTTGCCGGATGGGCCGTAGGCCTCTGCATGGAGGGCCGGGTCGATGTCCGAAGCCTCCTGGACGGGCGAAAGAAGTGACGATGGTGACCGCGAACCAGCGTATAAACACGCAGCTAAGTGCTTCCCAGGAAGAACGTTCTTCCTGGGAGCACCGCGGCACCACCACCATCCCCGCGCGACTCGTTGCAAAGATTGCAGCTGAGGCTGCAAACGAAAGCGCCAATGTTGGCTCAAATGCTGGAGGTGTACTGGGAATTGGTACCCGCCACAACTTCGACTCGCGCCCTGAAGCCCAATGTGAACTCTACGGCCAGGTAGCAGTCCTGCACCTGGACATCGGACTGGTCTTCCCCGCACCTTTGTCCCCCATCATCGAACATCTACGCACACACGTGCGTAATCGCGTTGAGTACCTCACGGGGCTTAGTGTGGGCAAGATTAACATTGAGATATCCTGGCTCAATCCGAGTAGCCACGTTAGGAAGAGCCTTAAATGAGTACACCTGTTCCGAAACTAATTCGTCGTCCCTCGCGAAGCATCCCTAACATCCTGTTGGCTCTGGTATTGCTCGCCTTGGGAGGACTGGTGGTTTGGCTTGCGGTTCACCGAATGGTGAACGGTGCCTGGCCTGAGTCTATGGTGGGTACCCTCACCGCTATTGGTTCTACCACTCTTGGCTCCATCACGGCTATTATCTTCGCCATCATCTTGGCGGGGTGCGGTCTGGCTATGATCATTGGCGCTGTGTGGCCTGGACTTCCGGATCGCCTGGAAATTTTCCCCGACGATATTCCCGGTCAGACTGTCGCAAAACGCCGAGACTTGGCTAACCTCATTCAGACCCAGATTGAGCAGCTTGACGGCGTCCACTCCGCTATCGTTACTGCTAACGGCTCCCGCGTAGACGTTATTGTCTATAGCGTCTTGGACGACCTCGGCCCCGTGCGTGAAGCTGCGCGGAAGAAGACCAACGAAGTGCTAAAGATGCTTGCACCCGTGGGTATTGTACGTACTCGCGTGCGGATTAAGCATATTAGCTAAAGGAGATAGGAATATGCGTTCAGTTTCTGGTGTTTTGAATAGAACTGTCCTGGCCATCTTTGGGCTTCTCCTTGTAGTAGCGTCCTTTTGGCTTTTAGCTTCGGGTTTCAATGCTCGTCAGACTTGGCCTGAAATTGCACCTTACCTGGCCTCTGCACAGGACCCGATAGCTAGCTTTATCGGACCCATGGTGCACACACCCTGGTTCCTGCCTGTAGTAGCACTGGTATCAGTACTTATTATCATTGCTGGCTTGTTCATGCTGGTTGCACAGGTTCCCCGTAAAGCTACTACTTCTCCTTTGAAGTTTAGCGGTTCTGAGGGTGTGCTGATGGCTACTTTGGCACCTGAGGTTCTGGCGCAGGCTCTGTCTGAGCGTGCTCGAGAAGTCCCTGGTGTGGAAAAGTGCGCTGTCTGGGTTACTGGTTCCCCGAAGAGCCTGTGGGTTCAGGCAGAGGCTACTGTCTCTCAGGAGTGTGAGGTTGAGTGGGCTATTGCTGAACTGAAGAACCGACTTAACAATGATGTGGCAGTATCTTTCGGCGCGACCCCCAAGCAGATTGACGTTCTAGTACGGCTGGAGCGTTCTTCGAAGCAGCGTAATGTCTCCGAGTCTGTAACTGGCCATCATGCACCCGAAATCACGGGAGAGAGCATTGGCGCGTAACCCTCAGAGCGAGGTGACGCTGGAACCTCAGCCCCATCAGTACCCCACTGCGCAGCTGAGTGCTTTGTCTGATTCAACGCAGGACGAGGATCGATACCTCGTTCTGCGTGCTCAGGACGGAGATATTGACGCCTTTGAGAAGCTTGTTAAGCGTTATCAAGGGCGTCTCTTTCGCTCTGCATATATGATTGTTCGGAACCGTCAGGACAGTGAGGATATTGTTCAAGACACCCTTGTCCAAGCTTGGGGTAGCCTTCATCTAGTTCGGGAACCGGCAGCTTTTCGTGGCTGGATTATGCAGATTTGCACTAATAAAGCTACTAGTATGGTGCGTAAGCGTCAGCGTCGAGCCACTGATCCTTATGACGCAGAAGGGCTCGAAGGCGTGAGCGGTGCGGCTGAGATGACGTCGAGCAGTACCGCTGACCCGGCTGATTCCAGTGAAGTTAATGCGCAGATTCAGGCCCTTGCCAATCTTTTGGCGTCCGTGGAGCCTGAACTGCGTGTAGTGTGGATTCTTCGAGAAATCGATGAAATGTCATATGAAGAGATTGCCAAGACACTAAACCTGACAGTTTCGACCGTCCGTGGGAGGCTGGCACGAGCCCGTTCTCTCATCATACGCCTGATGAAGGAGTGGGCTTGAGTAAATCCAACAACCTCTCAAATAAGGTCCGACACTCAGCAGCGTCGGCAAAATCACTCTCACGCTCGCATGAGCAGGACAATCTGGACACCCATGAATATCTGAGTCTCATCGCCTCCCTCCACAAGGAATGGGACCGGCTAGAGGCTATGGGAAGTACCTCGGTTATGCCGCGGCCCCGTTCCATAATGGACGCTATTATCGCTGAGACTCGACACGGTACTCAGGTGGAAATGCCCGATACAGATTTGGGTCCCTACAGCATGTCTGAGTTTTCGTTGAGGGCCCTTATTCGCCGCATTGTAGACTCAGTACCCGGTGCACGTTCCTTGCGTTCTTCTTTCGAGCACGCACCTTCAAGCGAAGAACATCGCGGTCTGGGGGTTCCGGAGGGTGTATCTTGCCGAATCTCGGCGTATGCTCCCATTAAAAGCTTACCGCAGCTGGCCCAGCAAGTGCGTGATGCCGTCCGCGAAGCCTGCTATGAGAACCTGGGAATCTCCCCGACGGTCAACGTACATATCGAGGATATTCATCATGACGACTAACTTCTCTGCTGCCGAGCTACTCCGGCTTGTCACTGCCATTCCCGGAGTACGAGGAATCGAACCTGGATTGGGTAGCACCCTGAAAGTAATCGGTAGCCGCATGCCGCAGGCCCGATTTGGCGTAATCATTGAATCAGGCTCGCGTCAAGCTACTATTGAGGTCAGTATTGATGGATCCAGGCCGGTCAAAGATATCGTACGAGATATCCAAGAGACTGTCATTCATTCGCTGTCTCAATCGCAACAATACGACGAAGAACATACAAACTCTAAAACCTTAGACTCAACCGGTAGCGATAACGACAATACCCCGCAGGTTAGGGTGAGGGTCCAGTCCCTCCTGTAGGGGGGGGGTCAACCTCAGAAAACAACGGAGCCCCGCACTACAGCTCGTAGTGCGGGGCTCCGCCCTATTAACCCTCGCGCGCCACAAAAAGCAGCTACCGGGTGTAAGTCTTATTGACCGGGATTAGTGGTCAGCACCAACCATCACGTTGGACGCCTTAATCACTGCGTAAGCGGTCTCGCCAACCTTCAGGCCCAGCTCCTTGATGGACTCGTTGGTGATGGACGCAGAGATAACAACCTCGGGAGCGATCTCGATCTTAACGATGCCGTTAGTTGCACCCTCAGTAATCTCAACAACCTTGCCAGCGAACTGGTTACCTGTAGAAAGCTTTATGAAGCCGCGTCTTTCACTCAATAAACGTACAAAATAATCTAAGCACTCTACACGCCGTAGCCATTGAGAATTATCTTCCAACCAAAATATTACGCACCAACTATGCAAGTCTTATTTTCGGATTTACCCATGCCCCGAATCCGCCCCTAAAGACCAACAAAAACCAGCCCCGCACATGCGGTTCACACCCGCCAAATGGTATAGTCAGCACGAACGCGAGAATCCTCGTACCCCCCACCGTCGCACCCCTTGCCTGGCTGACGCGCGCCCACACGCCGAAGCACCACCGCAAGTAGCACCGCGGTAACAGGAGAGCGGCACATCCGCACAGATCGAAGAAGGAACCATGAGCGAAAACCTCAACGAAATCGAAGCACCCGCCTGCCCCGAATGCAACGAAAACTACACCTACGAAATGGGCGCACTCTGGGCATGCCCCATGTGCGGCCACGAATGGGAACGCACTGCAGCCGGCGAAACTGAAGAAGCAGCAGACTCCAAGATTATGGACTCCGTCGGTAACGAGCTCGTCGACGGCGACTCCGTCACCATCGTCAAGGGCCTGAAGGTTAAGGGCGGCGCAGACATCAAGGCGGGCACCAAGGTGCGTGGCATCCGCCTGCTCGAATCCCCCGTGAACGGCCACGACATTGAGGCGAAGGTCCCTGGCGCAGGCCAGATGTACCTGAAGTCCTCCGTGGTGAAGAAGGCATAAAGCGCTTCGCATTAGATGCAGAAAAGGCGGCACCTACCGCACTAGCTCGCGCTAGGGGAGGTGCCGCCTTTTGCTTTATAAAAATTGCTTAGGTTTTAAAAGAAATTGACAAATATCTCTTTACTTTTTACCGGTCAAGCCCATGTACAGGGAAATAGTTAGCATTGCAGCAATAATTGAGATAATCCAGCGGATCCAGTCAATGCCGCTAGTGTCTGCAACACCCAGCTGGGTTGCTGCCCAGGTACCGATAGCCGCGCCGACAGCACCGCAGATAATGGTCCAAAGAATTGAAATATTCTGACGGCCTCGCATAAAGAAGCGTGCAAGTGCACCAATGATTGCGCCGGTAATAATAGTGCCAATAAAAGTACCCATTGTCATCTCCTTGGGTCAATATATCTGCCACTGTGGCAGATAGTATGTTGATTTCAATTATCAATTATACGTAAATATGATGCAAGAAGAACTTATGAGAGCTTTTATTAAGCTAAAAGCACCTTAATGTTTTATCTCTAAAACACTAAGGTGCTTTTCTCTTCAATGAGATGAGTGTCGAATGTATCGAATGGTGAATGTATTGGCTACTTCGACTTACGCCAAATCTTCAGTGCGCTACAAATCATCGGCAGCTGCAGGGGTAGGCGACCGTACGCAATAGCCTTACGCTGAGTGGACTGGTTACGCGCATCCAGCGCCATCTGAATGTTTGCGGGGAATACTGCAACAAACAGCAGAGCCGCAAGCAGGCCACCGGCACGGCGGGTCTTGTCATTAGCCAGCAGGGCAGCGGTGCCCAGCTCAGCTACACCCGAGCCGTGAGTGTATGCGTGGGGAGGACCCGGCAGGTACTTCGGCACAATCGAGTCGAAGGGATCCGGGATGATGAAGTGCAGAGCACCCATCACAGCGAGGGCGCGAGCCATGCGAGTAGCCGAGCGCTCAGCGCTATACTCTTTCTTCTTAAAAATACTCATGCTCCCATTATGCGCCTGTCAGAGGCGTATTCCTTGGTTCAAGGGCATGTTGAACCACTGCGTGTTTGATTGTCTAGAATGCGGACTCAGCACGTCACACAGAAAAACATTGTTCAAAGGCAGGTAAGATAGGAAGCGATGGCATCACGTGCGGATGACGCCCCGCCTGCCCTCACCTTTGGGTGAGTCGCCAGGGGAGCAAAACACCGGGTGCCTACCGGAACAATCAAAGGAGTTATACCGTGAAGAAGATTCTGTGCATCGCTATCCTGGCAGGCGCCGCATACTTCGGTTACAAGAAGTTCGTTGCCTAAACAGCTAGCCCTCGGGCGCTCTACATATCCTTAAGCAACGAAAAACCCGCCGTCTCACATATGCACCATATGCGAGACGGCGGGTTTCTTGTATGCCCAACTTCCTGAGTTTTAAACGCGTAGATTCTGGGTTGCGAGACTATGAGACGGATTGTCCAGTAGCTCGGCCTAGTAGCTCGGCGGAACCTCACCGGTCATCACAACCTTGTTCTGCGATGAGCTCCAGCTGAACTCAGCGGTCGTGCGGCCGCTTGCGCTGGCGGAGCTCTCATCGCCCTTCACATAGCGGTAGGTCACGCTAATCGAGCTGTCCGAGGTGCGGGTAATCACCGGGGAGAACGAGTACGGCTCATAGGTTGCGGTACCAATGAACTTGCCGCGGTGGAACAGCAGAATGTGGTGCGCCATCGAAGAGATACAGCAATCAGACGGGGAAGAACCCGGAATCGCGTCAATCCACGACAGCTCAGCACAGGGGTCATAGCCCTCATAAGTGCTGGAAACGTTCGTCCACTGATCCCACCTGCTCTTATTCTTCAAATTGCGCAGCGCCTTAGACACCACGGTCGATGCAGAATCAGAGGCACAGGTGGAGTCCTTCTTCAGGTCAGACTCCGGATCAGCGTTCTTCGACTCGGAGGCGGTCGGCTCAGCATGAACTGTAATCGTCACCACCGACGGCGCCGGAGCAGGTGACGAAGCACTCACGGATGCACTCGGGCTCGCCGACGGGGTGGGGAACAACTCCTGCGTAGAAGTAGCGCTCGCTGAAGCAGAAGCGCTACCAGAAGAAGACACCACGGTACCAGAAACAGCAGAATCAGTGCTTGCCGAGCAAGAAGTGACAACAAGAGCTAGAGCGGCGCCCAGCGCAGGTAGAGCTAAAGAGGTACGACCGGTAAAGCGGCGGCGTGTAGAAGACATGAATACTCCTCAGATGCGCATCAGCGCACATCAGTACTGGTCATGAAGCGAATAGTGAACTCGTCCAGTATAGGGAAAAAGAGGCGGGCGCGCGGTGCGTGCGGTCAGTGCCGTTCGTTACCGTAGAGTCACAGACCGGGATTACCGTTAGACAGCCGCTACAGCAGGGCCAGAAGAAGTGAAGTAACGTAGCAGGAAATCAGCTATGCGGAAACTCCGCCCACTAGTACCTGTGTCCCCTTGCACACCCGCCGCATCCAAGGGACAATGAAGGTATGGCTGAAGTAACTCTACATAATGAACTCGTAATCCACACCAACGGTGACCTTCCCGCAGTCGGCGCAAAGCTGCCCGAATTCTCGGTTCTCGCGGCTGATCTCTCCGAGATTTCCTCCGCAGACTTCGCAGGTAAGAACCTGGTGCTGAACATCTTCCCCTCCGTCGACACCGGTGTGTGCGCAACCAGTGTCCGCACATTCAACAAGCAGGCTGCAGGCCTGGAGAACACCGTCGTGCTGTGCGTCTCCAACGACTTGCCCTTCGCAATCGGCCGCTTCTGCGCAGCCGAGGGCATTGAGAATGTCGTCACCTCCTCTGCTTTCCGCTCCTCCTTCGGTGAGGACTTCGGCGTGAAGCTCGTGGACGGCCCCCTGGCTGGCCTGCTGGCACGCTCCGTGGTTGTTGTGAACCCCGACGGTGAGGTTGTCTACACCGAGTTGGTTCCCGAGACCACTAACGAACCCAACTACGAAGCAGCCCTGGCAGCTATCAAGTAATCGTAGATTTGGTCGCTATCGAACCAATATCCGGCGGGAGCCAAAGCAATAAGCGTTGACTCCCGCACAGTACTTCCGCCCGAGGAACCAGCTCGGCGGTAACAGCACAGCAGATACTGAACGTCTACAGCGCATCACGATGGGGTTCATCCACACATGCGGCTGGCGACAGCGTAGCGCCCCGCCCACCCGAAGTACCGGGTCGGCGGGGCGCTTTACTATATCCAGACTTAGTGCGCGACCCAGACTTAGTGTGTGGGGGCGCCGGGATGACCGGGAACGCCGGCTTCGGCAGGTTCCTCATCGGCGACCAGCATATGCTCCGGCAGGGTGCTGCGGTGCTTAGCCACAACAAAACGCGACACCAGCAACAGAATGTACACCACCATCGAAATCAGTAGCATCGACTGTGGTGCCACCAGCAAACCAACCGCCGCAGACGCAGCAGCCATCACACCAATCAAATGATCCTTTGACGCCTGGTAAGCATCGATGGCGAGCACCGCAAAGAGCGCCGTCATCACAAAATCCACGCCCTTGAGCTCACTCAAGAAGCTTGCACCCAGCATATAGCCGAGCGTTGCGCTCGCCAGAACACTCAGATGTAGGCCCGCATGAATCCATAGGATACGGGAACCACGCAGCTTATGGCGGTCCGGGCCGGTGTTCAGCGCGTACGCCTCATCGATGAGCGTGTACACGGTGTAGAACTTCGCCAACCCACCACGCACCCGCTCAATCGGATACGAGAGACCATACATGAGGTGACGTGAATTAATGAGCAGAGTCATCACGGCGATAGAGAACAGTGAGGCATGATTCGACACCATATCAATCAGCACGAACTCTACCGAGCCAGCAAAAACAACGGTAGGTAGCAGAGGCGCCACCCAGAACGGTAGATGGTAGCTGTGGACAAGCACACCCAAACCAATACCGACAAAGAACAAACCCAGCATAATCACACCGGCGATGCGCACCGCCTCTGTGAAGCCACTCTCTCGCGGCTGCTGAGAGCCTTGCGCATCGGGGGAGGTAGGCGCCTCCACCACGGGAAGCATACCGGTTAGCGGAAGAGCGGAGGCAATAACCTGCTCAACCTGTTGCTGGGTTGCCTGCTGAGGTGAGGGCTGAGAAGAAGCAGAATTCTTAGAGATGTTCATCATGACCCCCTAGAAAACCCAGTTAGCCAACACAACGCAGGTGACGGTACCCGCCACCATGCTCAGCACCATATTCTTACGCCACAGGTGCACCCCCACGGTCACCACCAGGCCCGCAAGGTACGGCGCTGCCGTAGCGAACGAGGAGTAATTAATCTTCGCCACCGCATAGATGGCAAGTAGTGCGACCGCGCCGAGCGGAATCCAGTGGCTGAGCGCATCCAGTAGTTCGGAGCCAGCCAGAGCCTTTTTCAGACCGAAGGGGAGCAGGCGCAACAGAAAAGTAATTCCAGCAGCAATGAACACCGCAGCAAGAATATATCCGGTGGTTACTTCACTGTTCATAAGGTTTATCTCTTTCTGCACTACCTCCCCCAAAGACCCATGAAAGAGTGAAAGAACCCTGAACGAAGCGTGTGGGTGAAGCCGTGAAAAAAGGGCAGGGAGAGCCTACTCATAGAGAAGGCGCTCAGTAGTGCGGTAGGTACGTGAGTTGATGAAAGCCGCGAATAGTGAGGTGGAGGGGTATTCCTTCCGGGCAGAGACTACATCTCTGTATGACCTCGGGTGGTGCCGCTCCCGGTGCGGTGTTACTCCGGGGCGGCACAGCGTTCTGCGTCGCTAGTTTCCTTAGCGGTGTCTTTCATCTGAGTCATGGGTACCTCAACTTCTGGGGGCCTCCGTGCAGGTTCGCATGTGAAGGCGTCTTTTGAATCCTAGAAATAGAAAGAGGGGAGAGCGGTGCTCTTCATCTATCCTAGCGGGTTTTGAACACATATGTAATGTTCTTACTGTTGTGTGGAAGCGGGCGCATCAGCGGTAGTGGTGGTGTCGCTACTCTCAGTTGTTTCTGCATAAACAGTACGATGCGGCAGGGTGCCGCGGCGCTTCGCTACCGGGAAGCGCACCAACAGTAGCACCACATACGAACCCAACGCCATCACCAGGAAAGAGGACGGCGCAAAAACTAGGGCTACCGTGGCAGAAATTGCCATAAATAATGCTGCCACACGATCCGGGTTAGCACGGTAACCGTCCATGGCAAGCACCGTGAAGAGTGCTACCATCACAAAATCAACGCCCTTTAAAACGCTCAAGAAGCTTGCACCGAGCACATACCCGAGGATTACGCTCAGAATCCATGAGACGTAAATCAGAGTGTTTACCCACAGGATGCGTGCACCGGAACGGTCATTGCGGTCAGGGCCGGAGTTGAGAGCAAACGCCTCATCACAGAGAGTGTGAATGGCGAAAAGCTTAGCCCAGAAACCCTTGATCCTGTGTAGAGGATAGGAAAGACCGTACACTAGATGGCGGGCATTCACGAGGAATACTGTCAACGCAATCGACGTGATAGAGGCACCACCAGAAATCATGCCCACCATCAAAAACTCCACCGAGCCGGCAAACACCAGTGAAGAAATCAGTGGTGCCGCCCAAAAAGGCATATGGTGCGCACTCAAAATAACACCCAAACCCAAACCCAGCACCGCGATACCGAGCATCACCACGGAAGAATCCGCCATAGCCAGACGGATATTATTATGTGTACTCGTACGCTCAGTGCCGGGGGTCTGTGCCATCAAAGAGTTCCTTGTGTGCGTTGTGCTTTTCAAAAAATTTGCTGTGTGCGCGAGCGGCTTCGAAGCCCCACCGCGGTTTTCCAGTGTATAGGAGCGCTTAGATGGCCGTCGAGAAAAAGAGACCGGGAATAAAATACGAGAAACACGCTTATAGTGAATGACACTAAACAGCGCGGCGCTGAATAACCTGGCGACCGCACAAGCAACCCGAAAGGAATCTCAATGGCTGAGCAGAACAACACCGGGCAGACTGCAGAAGAACAGAAGAAAGTCTATGAACGCCAGCAGGAACGCCGAAAACTCGACAACTACCGCCAGACCAAGATTGAGCGCATCGACCGCCTGCGCTACCGTGCCTACGGTGCCAACGGCGCAACACTCGACTTCGGTGTGGGTGAGGGCCTGCTAACCCCCGTCGAGCTACTACTCGCCGCTATTGCCGGATGCTCCTCCGTGGATGTGGACGCGGGCACCTCCCGCCGCTCCACCCTCGAGGTGTTCGAAGTGCTCGCCTCAGCACTGAAGCAGACCGAAGATGGCGCGGTGCGCCTCGACGACGTTGAGGTGGACTTTGACGTGCGCTTCCCTGAGGATGAGCAGGGTGCTAAGGCGCAGAAGATGGTGAACCGTCTGATTCAGCTCAGCGAGCAGAAGGACTGCACCGTTTCTCGTACCGTGGAACACCCCACGAACGTTTCGTTCCACAACCTGGCTGACTAAAGCCTGGCGAAGTAGATAAGCCAGGGGAACCTAGTAAACAGGTTTTGAACCCTCCTGTACCGCTTGTGATGAGATGGTGCGGGAGGGTTTTTCTGTGTTTTTGTGGTTTTGGGGTGGAAAAGAACCTGAAAAGCGAGTAGGATTGACCCTCAGATTAGAAAAACTTATGATACGTAAGAAACCCTAATGATTGAAGAATTTCTTGACAGCAGACTAAACCTTCGGCGACACCACCCGCAGCAAGACTAGACTGGACACCAGACTAGACCGCTAGCAAACGCACGAAGCAAGAGCCTCAGAAAGAAGACCTGACATGGCACAGCCTACAGAGACTTCCGGCGTTGCATCGGAAGCCACCTCCGCAGAGGGTGAACTGAAGCGAGGCCTCTCCGCCCGCCACATGCAGATGATCGCAATCGGCGGCGCAATCGGCACCGGCCTCTTCGTTGCCTCCGGTAAGACCATCTCTACCGCAGGCCCCGGCGGCGCAATCCTCGCCTACGCCCTCATCGGCATCATGGTGCTCTTCCTCATGCAGTCCCTCGGCGAGATGGCTGCTCACCTGCCCGTCCCCGGCGCATTCCAGACTTACGCGGCACGCTACGTGTCTCCGTCCTTCGGCTTCGCCATGGGCTGGAACTACTGGTTCAACTGGGCGATTACCGTCGCTGCCGAACTCGTAGCCGTCGGCGAGGTGATGAGGTACTGGTTCCCGAACGTCCCATCCTGGGTATGGGCGGCAGGATTCCTCGTGCTGCTGACCGGCATCAACGCCCTCTCGGCACGCTCCTACGGTGAGAGTGAATTCTGGCTCGCCACCATCAAGGTCGTCACCGTGGTCGTCTTCCTCATCGCAGGTATCGCCATGATCTTCGGCATCCTGGGCGGTAGCTCCCCGGGCGTCTCCAACTGGACTGTTGGTGAGGCACCCTTCGTCGGCGGCGCACCCGCCGTACTCGCCATCTTCATGGTGGCTGGTTTCTCCTTCCAAGGCACCGAAATGATTGGTGTGGCAGCCGGCGAATCTGAGAACCCCCGCCGCGACGTGCCCCGCGCACTGACCAGCGTGTTCTGGCGCATCATGCTCTTCTATATCGGTGCGATGGTCGTCATTGGCTTCCTAATTCCTTACACCGACCCGAACCTGCTCACTGCAGCGGACGGCAACATCAACATCTCCCCGTTCACCCTCATTTTCGAACGTGCGGGTATTGCTTTTGCGGCAGCCATCATGAATGCCGTGATCCTCTCCGCAGTGCTCTCTGCAGGTAACTCGGGCCTATACGTTTCGGCACGTATGCTCTTCGCGCTCGCCCAGGAGGGTAAGGCACCGAAGATGTTCACCCACATCAACTCCGGTGGCGTGCCCATGAATGCGCTACTGGCCACCGCCGCAATCGGTGCGGTCGGCTTTATCGCCGCACTTCTCTCGCCGGATGGTGCGTACCTGTGGCTGGTGAACGTGTCCGGTCTGGCTGGCTTCATTACCTGGGTGGGTATCGCCGTGGCTCACTACCGTTTCCGCCGCGCATACCTGAAGCAGGGCAACAGTTTGAAGGATCTGCCCTATGTGGCGCCGTTCTTCCCCGTGGGCCCGATTATAGCCTTCCTCATGTGCCTGGTCGTTATTGGTGGCCAGAACTATGAGGCGTTCTTGAGCGGTGACTGGGCTGGCGTGCTCAGCTCCTACATTGGTCTGCCCGTGATTATTGCGGTCTGGCTGGTGCACCGCGTGGTCACTCGTGACCGCATCATTCCGCTGGAGCAGATTGACGTGAGCGGCATTGATGTTAAGGTTTCGAAGTAATGCGAACATGCAGAACTATTGGCTGCAATAGCTGATACGTGAAGAGCCGCCGGTTCCCCCCATAAGAGGGGAGCCGGCGGCTCTGCTGATGCAGAGAGTTCCCCATCGAGGAGATGAACGTCTTTATCCGTGGGCTGAGTCAAGAATTTGAAGCGTCCAGATGCTAGGGTGGAAAGCATGCAGAACAACCCCTATACCCCTGCCGGCGCGTCACACACCGGGCAGCCCGCCGCTACACATGGCGCTATCGATAATGCACATCGTATTGTGAACGTGTGCGCTGTAGCCATCCGCACTAAGGACGGGCTTGTTCTGACCGTGCGCAAGCAGGGTAGTGACGGGTTTATGATGCCCGGCGGCAAACCTGAACCGGGGGAGACCCCGCTACAGACCGCCTGCCGTGAAGTAAGCGAAGAAATCGGACTCACCCCCGACCCCATCCGGATGCACTACCTGGGCATTCTGAAGGCGGCGGCATTGAATGAGGTCGGCTTTACGGTACGCGCCGAAACCTACGAATACTCACCCACCGACGAGCAGCACGAACAGCTGGCTACGCTGGTGCCGCAGGCTGAAATCGCCGAGCTGCGCTGGGTCAACCCTGCCATGAGCAGCCCCTCCGATTCTGATGCGCAGGCACCGCTGAATACCGAGCAGATTTTCCCGCTACTGGCGCGTACCCCGCTACCTTAACCGTTGAGCCCAACGTGCCTCTGAACTGGCGGGTGGCACACATGAGGTACACAGGTGCATCCGGTACTCTCAACACGGCAACATCTATCGCGGGTAGAACGCATAGAGGCGCTCCACCCCGGAAACCCTTATACACCTCAAGGAGAACCATGAAGAAGACTGACTACAACCTTGCCGTCTACTGCGGTGCACGCTCCGGCAACGACCCGCTCTTCACCACCCGCGCCCAGGAGCTCGGCACTCTCTGCGCCCAGAACAATATTGGCGTGGTGTACGGTGGCGGCCGCACAGGCCTCATGGGCACCATTGCGGGCGCAACCCTGGATGCCGGCGGCGTGGTCTACGGCGTGGTCACCCACAAACTGGTCGGATTGGAGGGCGTGTACCCCGGCCAGACCACCCTCGAAATTGTGGACACCATGCACCAGCGCAAAATCGCCATGATTGAGAAAGCCGACGCATTCGTTGCCATGCCCGGCGGCCCCGGCACCCTCGAAGAGTTCTTTGAAGTTTTTAGCTGGCAGTTCCTTGACATTCACTCCAAGCCGGTGGCCCTGCTGAACGTCAACGGCTACTGGAATAAGCTCATCGACGCCATGCACTACATGGCGTCCACCGGCCTGCTCAACGAACGCTACCTGGATGAGCTCATCATCGCCACCACCCCCGAAGAGCTACTGGAGGCGCTCGCCAAGGACCTGGAGCGCCGCGCCACCAACAAGAACGCCGCTGAATAAAACCAACACTGCATAAAACCAACGCAGAAAACGAGATTGACTATGGTAACCACCCCCAGCCAGGCACGTACCCTGCTGCTGACTTTCTTCGGCCCGTTCCCCGGTGTGCCCGTGAACCCCACCGTAGTGCTCGCCGAAGGCGCTCAGCGTCTGCTGACTCAGATGCGCCCGGATTTGAACGTCATCATCCGCGAGCTGCCCGTCAGCTACGACGGCTCCAGCACCGCCCTGCGTACCGCCCTGCAGGAGGTACAGCCCGATGCGCTCATCAGCCTGGGCGTGGCGGTTGGCCGCGACGTGCTCAGCCTCGAACAGGTCGCTATCAACCTGGATTCTGCCGGTATTGAAGATAACGACGGCGACCAACGTTGCGATGAGCCAATCGCCCCGGGAGGTCAGGAGGCGTACTTCTCCTCCCTGCCGGTGCGCGCCAGTTTTGAGCGCCTGCGTGCGGCGGGAGAGCCGGTCGAGATTTCGTACACAGCCGGAACATACGTGTGTAACCACGTGTTCTACGAGGGGCAGCGCATTAGCCGTGAACTGGGTTTGAGCATTCCCGCCGGATTCGTGCACGTGCCCGCAACGTGCGCCGACGGCGAAGAGAGTACCGAAGGCATCGGTATGACCGCTCACCGTGACGCCGGTGGCGTAGTCCGTGACGAGCAGGGCATCCCGCAGCTACCCGAATCCACCGTAGTGCGCATTATTGCCGAGGTCGCCTCCGACACCCTGCCCGCAGTGGACTAACAGCACGGTATTGAGCTAGAACCCGTACAACAAAACTGCCGGATAGCCTCCCTCACTGGGATCCTATCCGGCGGTTTGTGCATTTGTGCTGAGCTAATTTGCGCTGGGCCAACACAGCCGGGCTATAACACCGGCACATGCAGGCTCACACTACTACTTGGTGCGGTTCTTCAGGTAGTAGTCAATCAGAGAAGCGGTCGAAGAATCCTGACGAGCCAGAACCTCACGGTCACCTTCAACAGCGGGAACCAAATCCAGCGCCAGCTTCTTACCCAGCTCAACACCCCACTGGTCGAAGGAATCAATGCCCCAAACAACACCCTGAACGAAGGTGATGTGCTCGTACAGGGCAATCAGGGAACCCAGAACGCGCGGGGTCAGGCGCGGCGCCATAATGGAAGTGGAGGGGCGGTTACCGCTGAAGATACGTGCGTTGACCACGTGCTCTGCGGTGCCCTCTGCACGAACCTCTTCCTCGGTCTTACCGAATGCGAGAGCCTGAGACTGTGCGAAGAAGTTAGCCAGGAACAGTTCGTGAACGTCCTGCTCGCCGTCCTTGGTCGGGTGGACCGGGTTAGCGAAGGCAAGGAAGTCTGCGGGAATCAGGCGGGTACCCTGGTGGATCAGCTGGTAGAAAGCGTGCTGGCCGTTGGTGCCGGGCTCGCCCCAGAACACTTCACCGGTTGCGTAGTTGACAAAGGAGCCGTCCGCTCGAACGGACTTACCGTTGGACTCCATGGTCAGCTGCTGCAGGTAGGCGGGGAAGCGGTGCAGGTACTGGTCGTAGGGCAGAACCGCGTGGGTCTCTGCGCCGAGGAAGTTCACATTCCAGATGTTCAGTAGACCCATCAGAACGGGCACGTTCTGAGCCAGGGGAGCGGTGCGGAAGTGCTCATCTATTGCGTGGAAGCCCGCGAGGAAGTCAGCGAAAACCTTCGGGCCGAAAACGATAGCCAGGGAGGTGCCGATAGCGGAGTCTACGGAGTAGCGGCCGCCAACCCAGTCCCAGAAGCCGAAAGCGTTCTCGGGGTCAATGCCGAATGCTGCAACCTTATCCAGTGCGGTGGAGACAGCCACGAAGTGCTTAGCCACAGCCTCGGAAGCTTCCTTACCTTCCAGCGCGTCAGCCTCAGCCAGTGCGGACAGCAGCCATTCGCGTGCCACGCGCGCGTTGGTTAGGGTTTCGAGGGTGCCGAAGGTCTTAGATGCGACGATGAACAGGGTGGTCTCGGGATCTAGGTCGGAGACCTTCTCAGCCACATCGGTCGGGTCAATATTGGAGATGAAGCGTGCGGTGATGCCTGCATCAGCGTAGGGCTTGAGAGCCTCGTACACCATGACCGGGCCCAGGTCGGAGCCACCGATACCGATGTTCACAACGGTCTCGATACGCTTGCCGGTGATGCCGGTCCACTGGCCGTTGCGCACGCGCTCAGCGAATGCGTAAATCTTCTTCAGTACGGCGTGTACGTCTGCGTCTACGTCCTGGCCGTCAACGGTCAGTGCCGGGGTGTAACCCTCGGGGCGGCGCAGAGCGGTGTGCAGTACTGCGCGGTCCTCGGTGACGTTAATGTGCTTGCCGGAGAACATTGCCTCGCGAGTCTGCTCCAGCTTGACCTCTTCAGCGAGCTTGACCAGCAGTTCAAGGGTTTCGGAGGTAATCAGGTTCTTGGAAAGGTCGACGTGCAGTTCGTCGGCGGTGAAGCTGAGCTTCTGCGCGCGTTCCGGGTCAGCGGCAAACCATTCGCGCAGGTTCGGAGTGAGGGACTTGTGATGAGCGGACAGGGCAGACCACGCGGAGGTGGTCGTAGGGTCAATAGAAGTAGTCATGGTTCCATTCTCTTATTTTCGGGTGCCTATGTCACCTCTTTCGAGGGTGAGAGAGGACGATACTGCGAAAAAATCGAAACCTGGCACGCCATTGTGTGCCTTACAGTATCAAGATGTAGAGTAAACCCCATGACTTCTTCACCTGAACACACGCATGAGACTATTTCTGAGAGCGCATTGCGCTACCTGCTCATTTCTCGCGAAGGGGAAACCCTCCTCAACGATGAGGGAACCGTGCACTATCTGACCGGTAGTGATTCTGCCGAACTGCTGCCTGAGGAAGCTATCCTGGCGCACAGCATAATCCGTCCCGCCGCTTACAGCGATGACGTGAAGAAGAATGGCACGGCAGAGGTGCACGTGATTTACTGCGAGGACAAAACCCTCGCGCAGGTTGCCACCGAGCTGAACAACCCTCGGGTGCGCGCCTCCATCAGCGGTTTCCGCTACTACCCGGTCCACGAGGACCCGGAAGGTCGTGCCCACTACGCCACCGCCCTGGCACGCCGCGACTACCTCATCGACATGCGCTACTCCGCCTACAGCGGTGAGGAGGCGCCCCTCGGTTCCAAGGGAATCCGCCGCACCGCCTCGGGCGAAATGGTGTTCCCCCGCATTGAACCCGCCGTGATGGCGCTGGTGACCAGCCGTGACGGCGAGCGCGTGCTATTGGCGAATAACCGCCAGTGGCACCCCAACCGCTTCGCTCTCATCGCCGGTTTCGTTGACCCTGGCGAAAACCTCGAGGAGGCAATCGCCCGCGAAGTCTACGAAGAAACCGGCTTGCACGCCCTCAGCACCGAGTACCGCATGAGCGATGTGTGGCCTTTCCCGCGTTCGCTCATGATTTGCTACCGGGTGCACGTGGATGAGAACGAAACCATCATCCACCACGATGGCGAGATTCGTGCCGCACGCTGGTTCACCGCCGCTGAGCTGCGTGAGGCAATTGCTCTTTCGGAGGAGCGCGGCAACAGCGACGAGGACGACCCCGCCAAACTGGAGTTGCCCGGCACGAACGCTGTCGCTCGCCGCATGATTGATGAGTGGCTCACGGAAAAGCCCTAGTGATACACTGGTAGCTAAGCCCAACGGAGGGGGTCCGTTTTGGCGTGCCCGGAAACGTTCTCATCGCAGAGCGGGTCCATCGGCAAATACCCAAACCGGCAAACGACCACCAGATACCTATCTGTAGGCACTGCCCTGTGACCTCCTGTGCTGTCTAGAACGCACCCGTTGGCAAGACTATCCCCTAGATTTAAGCGAGAAACTTAACGCATGTCTGAAAACACCGCTTCGCGCCCCGACCTTCGCAATGTGGCTATCGTGGCACACGTTGACCACGGTAAGACCACCATCGTCGACGCGATGCTGCAGCAGACCCACGCCTTCTCTGCCCACGCAGATGTTGAAGACCGAGTCATGGACTCCGGCGACCTCGAAAAGGAAAAGGGCATCACCATTCTGGCGAAGAACACCACCGTGTTCTACAACGGCCCTTCCGCCAACGGTGAGACCATCACCATTAACGTGATTGACACCCCCGGCCACGCCGACTTCGGTGGCGAGGTGGAGCGTGGCCTGTCCATGGTTGACGGCGTTGTGCTGCTCGTGGACGCATCCGAAGGCCCGCTGCCCCAGACCCGCTTCGTGCTGCGTAAGGCACTGGCTGCTAAGCTGCCCGTGATCCTCGTGGTGAACAAGGTTGACCGCCCCGACTCCCGTATTGACGAGGTCGTTGGCGAGTCCATGGACCTGCTGCTCGGCCTGGCATCTGACCTGGCGGACGAAGTTCCCGACCTGGACCTGGACGCTGTGCTGAACGTTCCGGTGGTGTACGCATCCGGTAAGGCTGGCGCTGCATCCCTGAACCAGCCCGCAGACGGCCAGCTGCCCGACAATGATGACCTGGAGCCGCTGTTCAAGACCATCATCGAGCACGTACCCGCCCCCACCTACAACCCGGATGAGGTTCTGCAGGCACACGTGACCAACCTGGACTCCTCCCCGTTCCTGGGCCGTCTGGCACTAGTCCGTATCTTCAATGGCACCCTGAAGAAGGGCCAGACCGTTGCGTGGGCACGTCACGACGGTGAAATCAAGAACGTCCGCATCTCCGAACTGCTGGCAACCAAGGCTCTCGAGCGCGTTCCCGCAGAGTCCGCTGGCCCCGGCGAGATTGTCGCAGTGGCTGGTATCGAGGACATCACCATTGGTGAAACCCTCACCGACGCTGAAAACCCCAAGCCCCTGCCGCTAATCAAGGTGGACGATCCCGCGATCTCCATGACCATCGGTATTAACACCTCCCCGCTGGCTGGCCGCGTCAAGGGCGCAAAGGTCACCGCACGTCAGGTGAAGGACCGCCTGGACCGCGAGCTAATCGGTAACGTGTCCATCAAGGTTCTGCCCACCCAGCGTCCGGACGCGTGGGAAGTTCAGGGTCGTGGCGAGCTCGCCCTGGCTATCCTCGTGGAGCAGATGCGCCGCGAAGGATTCGAGCTGACTGTGGGTAAGCCCCAGGTGGTGACCAAGACCATCGACGGCAAGGTCTACGAGCCCATGGAGCACATGATTATTGACGTGCCCGAGGAGTACCTGGGCGCTGTCACCCAGCTGATGGCTGCACGTAAGGGCCGCATGGAGAACATGGCGAACCACGGTACCGGCTGGGTTCGTATGGAGTTCGCTGTTCCCGCACGTGGTCTGATTGGTTTCCGCACCCAGTTCCTGACTGAGACCCGCGGTGCCGGCATCTCTTCCTCCTACTCGATTGAGCACGAGCCTTGGGCTGGCGACATTGAGTACCGTACCAACGGTTCGCTGATTGCTGACCGTGCCGGCGTGGTCACCCCCTATGCGATGATTAACCTGCAGGAGCGCGGCACCTTCTTCGTAGAGCCCACCTCTGAGGTGTACGAGGGTATGATCGTTGGTATGAACTCCCGTGCAGACGACATGGAAGTTAACATCACCAAGGAAAAGAAGCTGACCAACATGCGTTCTTCGACCGCGGATAACTTCGAAAACCTGACCCCGCCGAAGAAGCTGACCCTGGAAGAGAGCCTGGAATTCGCTCGCGAAGACGAGTGCGTTGAGGTGACTCCCGAGGCAATTCGTATCCGTAAGGTCATCCTGGATTCCAACGAGCGTGTCCGCGAGTTCCGCCGCCGCGCCCGTGCGAACGACTAATACAGCGCCAGCGATTAATACAGCGCGACTATGAGAGTTAGTAGTGCGTTAGCGACTCACCTGCTGTAGCGGGTGTCGTTGCTCAATCGTGTCGTTACCCAAGAGCCGCCGCTACCTTCCGAAGAGGAGGTAACGGCGGTTCTGTTTAATCACCACGATCTGTTTGGGAAATAACGGCGGGGGAGAATGGAGAGGAGAGACGGTGCTTTTGCTTTCTGCCGAAAAACCGCCTTCCGAGAAGCCCGAACACCTCGCGCTGTACATGCGAGTGTGTAAGATAAAAATAATGCGCCTGCAAGGTGGCGGTACCCGTCCGCCGCTCAACATCTGCCGCCAACGATGTAAATTGCCGGCGCCCTATTGACCGTCCAAGAAACCCAACCCTGCGTATGAGAGGGAAAGCCTGTGTCTGAAACCGAGAACACTCAGCCTGATTCTGCGACCCCCAGCTACCCCACGCAGGGTGAGCGCATCGCCCCCGGCTCGCGCCGTGACCTGCTGCCGAATAACTACGATGCGAAGAAGGCACGCATCCTGTTCGTGCATGCGCACCCGGACGATGAAACCTCCTCGACCGGCGCGACCATGGCGTACTACGCACAGAAGGGTGCGGAGGTGTACCTGCTGACCGCTACCCGCGGTGAGCTGGGCGAGGTCATCCCCGAGGAGCTGCACCACCTGGAGGTCGGTAAGCCCGGCTGCCGTGATAACGGTGAGGCGCTGGGCGAGTACCGTACCGGTGAGCTTGCCGGCGCTGTTAAGGCTCTGGGCGTGAGGAAGCAGTTCTTCCTGGGCCAGGAGCCTGCTGTCGCTGAGGGTGCGCTGCCCCTGTACCGTGACTCCGGCATGGCGTGGGGCCCGGAGGGTAAACCCGTCGCTAACCCGGTAGCGGCGGAGGAGTCGTTGACCGCCCAGCCGCTGGAACCGCAGGCTCAGGCTTTGGTTGCCGCTATCCGTGCTCTCACCCCGGATGTTCTGGTTACTTACGATTCGGACGGTGGCTACGGCCACCCCGACCACGTGCGCGTGTACGAGATTGTGCGCCGTGCCCTGCAGATCCTTGAAGACGACGAGGACCGCCCAATTCTTACGTGGGGTATTGAGGGTGAGTTTGACGCGGATGATCAGCGCCTGCAGGCCGCTATTTACGGTGACGGCACCACCAAGCGCAAGGCAATGGAGGCGCACCGCACCCAGATTACGGTCGTGGACGAGAAGACTTTTGAGTACTCAAATAAGGTGCCGCAGAAGATTTCTGCCGTGGAGACTTTCCGCGTGCTCGACGGTAATCCGACCGCGACCGTGCACCCGAAGCCGCAGGAGGCTGGTCTGGTGGCGGGCGTTCTGACCGGCTCGATTCTGGGTATTTTTGCTGGTATTGCCGGGTCGATCTACCACGCCTGGGTTGTATACGTGGGGGAAACCGCCCTGCCCCTCGGCTTGCTGGTCGCGTACCTGACGGTCTTCTTCACTGCCCTGTGGTGTGCCCTGTCGTTGCGTCGCGGCTACGCTGCGGCTGTCGTGGCTGTTGCGGTGTTCGTGACCGTGTACGTGCTCGGTTACAGTCGTCCCGATTCGCCGTTTGTTCTGGTGAATCCGGGCCATTCGGCGATTGGCCTGTACGGTGCCCTGTGGTGGTTCGGCGCCCCTGTCGCGGCGATGCTTGGCATGCTCGTGTACACGCGCGCTCGCGTGAAGGACGCGCAGTATTTCTCGCCGCGTGCGGCGCATCAGCGTGCTCGCGCCAAGAAGTAGGCTGAAGCCTATCACTACGTCATAATCTAAGGGGAGGGGTGTTCCGGTTAGCCGGGACACCCGTCTGACGTTTTTGGGGTGCTACACCGCTGCTGTCTTCTAAACCCGTCGGATAGAGGGCAATAGGAAAGAAAATATATGCGTTATTCGGTGAATTGTGCGGGGTGGAAATAGCGATGACTTCATCAAAAAATTCATGTGATGAAGATTTCATTTTTGGCTTAATCTATTTTTAAAAGCCTGCGGACTAGCAATAACGCAAAGAAATACCAGGTCAGCCTAGCCTAAAAAATACCCCCACAAACCCATGAGACCACTGTCTGATACGCCACGAAAATACGGTTAAACAGCCGGTGCGCGATAGACTATACACAGACTTCCC
Source organism: Rothia sp. 110740021-2 (assembly GCF_054263775.1). Lineage (NCBI taxonomy): Bacteria > Bacillati > Actinomycetota > Actinomycetes > Micrococcales > Micrococcaceae > Rothia > Rothia sp. 110740021-2. Next base: position 603,936 of record NZ_JBSZFE010000001.1, read on the forward strand.
CGCCGGGTACCAACTACTCGGCGGTTTACTCTGTAGATTCTGCCCTGCAGCAGACGACCCGCAGAACGGCGGGCACGGGGCGAACAGCTTGTAGAAAGGCACACCAATGACCTACGTAATCGCGCTTCCCTGCGTGGATGTCAAAGACCGCGCATGCGTTGAAGAATGCCCCGTCGACTGTATCTACGAAGGCGAACGCACCCTGTACATCCACCCGGATGAGTGCGTGGACTGTGGCGCCTGCGAACCCGTCTGCCCCGTAGAAGCAATCTACTACGAAGACGACGTCCCCGAAGAGTGGACCGAATACATCAGCGCCAACGCAGACTTCTTCGATGACCTGGGCTCCCCCGGTGGCGCAGCAAAGCTCGGCCCTACCGGTAAGGACGTGCCCTTCATCGCGGCGCTGCCTCCTCGTGGCGAATAATAACCTGCGTTGAATAATAGCTATAACCGCATAGACTGATCGCACCCGCTATAGGGTGCCAAGAGCCTCCATCTAGCACCCGGTGCCCACACACCGTCTACGCGCTGGAATGGAGGTTCTTGCTATAGGCACGCCAGCGCCCGGACGCTAGACTAAAATGACGAAAACTATTCCCAACCAACCAGGTGACACTATGACTTACGGCCTTAACCTGCCCGAATACCCCTGGGAGGCGCTCGCCCCCTACCGCGCAACCGCAGCCGCCCACCCGGATGGTCCGGTGGACCTGTCCATCGGCACCCCGGTCGACCCGACCCCGCAGACCATTCGTGAGGCGCTGGCGGCAGCCTCCGACGCACCCGGCTACCCGACCACCCACGGCACCCCCGCCCTGCGTGAGGCTATCGCCGAATGGTTTGCGCGCCGTCGCGGCGTGACCGGTCTGAACCCGGAAGCTATTATGCCCACGGTTGGTTCGAAGGAGCTCGTTGCGTGGCTGCCGTTCCTGCTGGGTCTGGGCCCGGGCGATGTGATTGTGTATCCCCGCGTTGCGTACCCCACCTACGATATGGGCGCCCGTTTTGCTCGCGCCGAGTCTGTTCCCGCAGACAGCCTGGACGAGCTGGATGCTGACACCCGTAGCCGTGTGAAGCTGATTTGGGTGAACTCACCAGCGAACCCGAACGGTGTGGTGCGTACCGTGGAGCAGCTGCGTGAGGTTGTGGCGCAGGCGCGTGAAATTGGTGCCGTGGTGGCATCTGATGAATGCTACGCGGAGCTCGGTTGGGGTGCTTGGGATGAGGCGTGCGGCGGTCAGCCGGTGCCGTCCATCCTGGATCCTCGCGTGTGCGATGGTGACTTCACTGGCCTGTTCGCCGTGTATTCACTTTCGAAGCAGTCGAACCTCGCCGGTTACCGTGCCGCGTTCATTGCCGGCGCCCCCGAGCTGATGCCGAACCTGATTAATAGCCGCAAGCACGCCGGCATGATTGTGCCCGCCCCGGTGCAGGCTGCCATGATGGTGGCGCTGGCTGATGAGGCGCATGTGGCGGTGCAGAAGGACCTGTACCGTGCCCGCCGTGAGGTGCTGGAGGAGGCGATTACTGTCGCCGGTGGTCGCATCGAGAATTCTGAGGCGGGCCTGTACCTGTGGACCACCTTCGGTGAGTCCACCTGGGATTCAATTGGCCGTCTGGCGGAGCTGGGTATTATTGCTGGTCCCGGTGTGTTCTATGGCGAGGACGGCGAAGGCTACGTACGTATCGCCCTGACCGCCTCCGATGAGGCTGTAGCGAAGGCTGCCGAGCGTCTGAAGGCATCTGTATCTCAGTAGCTTTGCTGCTCTGTAATCCGGGCAGCGGTACGGCTCCAGTAGCTGTGTAGCCCCGGCAGCTAACTAGCCCGAGAGACAGAGAAAACCCCGCACCCTCCTGAAAGGGGAGTGCGGGGGCTTTGCGGTATCTGCATATCGTCGTTGGCTGGGGAGCCGGGACGATAGGGAGGGGAGGAAGCTACTTGCGGCCGCCGGGCAGAACGAACATCTGGACGGTTGGCGGGTTCGGGTTGTCCAAGGCATCCGGGATCAGGTTACGGGTCACTTTAGCTGAGGTTCGTGAAGCCAAACGATCCGTAATGCCGGTTGCTACCGCGGTCAGCACGAAGTTCACCGTCACGAAGATCGCCGCCGCCAGAATCAGGGTCTGCAGTACGTTGCCGTCACCGGAACCGATGCGTCGGGCTGAAGCCAGCAGCTCCGGGTAGGAGATGATGTAACCGAGCGCGGTGTCCTTCAGAATCACCACGAACTGGCTGAGCATCGACGGCATCATTGCAGTGAAAGCCTGAGGAAGGAGAATCCGAATCAGCGTCTGGGTCGGGGTTAGACCAATCGCAAGACCCGCCTCACCCTGGCCGCGTGGAAGCTGCTTCACGCCCGAACGGAGTAGCTCAGCGATCACCGAACCGTTGTACAGGGTCAGACCAACAACCACGGCGATGAAAGGTAGCTGAGCAGGCGGAAGACCGCTGTACTTGCCCAAAAAGAGCCAGAAGAAGATCATCATGATCAGCACCGGCACGGCGCGGAAGAATTCCACGACCACGGTGCCGAACCAGCGGGTAATGCGGTACTGGGATAGTCGAGCAATACCGAAGACCACACCGAACGCAACCGAGGTAACCACCGAAACCGCTGCCGCCGACAGGGTTGAGGCAAGGCCCGGCAGGTAGTAGGAACTCCAGGCGCGGGCGGTGAACAAATCAGTCCATTTTTCTGCCTCCAGCTGCCCCTTCTGACCCATAACGGTCAGCACATAGACCGCAAATAGTGCAAAAAGGACTACCGCAGCAATGTTGAAGATACGGATACGACGCTGAGCAATAGGACCTGGCTCGTCGAAAAGCACCGAAGAAGTGGCGCGGGTTTCATCACTGATAAAGGGGTTTTTCATCTCTTCACCGCCAGCTTACGGGATGACCAGGTGGTCAATGCACCAATGGGAACAACAATGATGACGAAGCCTATCGCAAACATAATAAAGATAGCGAGCACCATGTTCGCATCGAACTCAATCATGGTTTTCATTAGCCCGGAGGCTTCAGCCACCGACGCGACCGAGGCGACAGTGCTGTTCTTCGTCAACGCAATTAGGGTATTACCAAGCGGGGTAATGGCACCGCGTAGAGCCTGAGGGAAAATCACCAGGCGGGCGGTATCGAAGAAACCCAGGCCGATAGCGCGGGCTGCTTCTGCTTGACCCTTCGGCACGGTGTTTACACCCGAACGGATTGCCTCGCAGATAAATGCTGAATGGTAGATTGACAGGGCAATGACCGCGTACACGAAGAAGTTCGTGTCGAAATCGTGTGAGAAGGAGAGCTGGAACTGCGTCCATACACCCAGAATGGCGAAAGTCATCATGATGGTGAGCGGAGTATTACGGACAGTGTGTACGTAGGCGGTGCCCGCCCAGCGCAGGGACGGGACGGGGCTGATGCGCATGAGCGCCAGCACGGTACCGAGGACGAACGATCCAATAGCCGCCCAGAAAGTCAGCTGAATATTGGTCATGAAGGCGCCAACCACATCGTACTTGGACAGGAGAGCGCCGAGTTGGTCAAAGAATGACATTCGTGAACCTCTCTAGAGGCCTAGGCGCAGGAGGTGCCCAGGTGCGGTGGGTTGGTTTCCGTGTTGTAGTGGTAGCCGGTGTCTTCGGTGTACTTGGTGATGAGTTTCTCCCAGGTACCGTCAGCTACCATTTCGTTGATGGCATTATTCACAGCTTCACATTTGTCGGTCCCCTTGGGCAGACCCACACCGTAGCGTTCAGCGGTAAAGGGGGAGCCGACCACTTTTAGCTTGCCCTTGTTTGCCTTGGTTGCTGCTAGACCGGCGAGGGTAATGTCGTCGGTGGTGACGGCATCTACCACGCCACCATTGAGGGCAACCACACAGTCGGAGTAGCTATTCTGCTTGACCAGGTTCACATTCTTGGCGAATTTGTCCTGGACTTTTTTGGCGCTCGTAGAACCGGTTACAGAACAGAGGTTCTTTCCGTTCAAATCATCCGGTCCGTGGATGTCATTGTTATCGACACGAACCAGCAAATCCTGACCGGCAGTGTAGTAGGGACCTGCGAAGTCTACGGTCTTCTTGCGGCTCTCAGAGATAGAGTAGGTCGCAAAAATCATGTCTACCTGGCCGGTATTGAGCATATTTTCGCGGTTAGACGCTGGAGACTCGACGAATTCAATCTGGCTTTCGGAGTATCCAAGCTTACCGGCGACGTAGCGCGCTACCTCCACGTCGAAGCCGGTGTAGGTGTTGCCGTCCTGATAACCGAGGCCGGGCTGGTCTACTTTAATGCCGATGCGGATCTTATTGCCGCTGTCTGCGCTGGAACATCCGGTGAGGACGCCGGTTAGAGCGAGGGATGATGCCGCGGCGAGTGCTGCGAGCTTGCGTGAATATTTTTGCATGTCGGGCCCTCCGCTTTAGTGGTTGATGATCTTGGAGAGGAAGTCCTTGGCGCGCTCGCTCTTCGGGTTAGTGAAGAACTCGTCCGGGTGTGCTTCTTCGATTATCTCCCCGTCGGCAAGGAAGACGATGCGGTCTGCCGCCTTACGGGCAAAGCCCATTTCGTGGGTTACAACAATCATGGTCATGCCTTCCTTTGCGAGGGAGACCATGGTGTCGAGCACTTCGTTGACCATTTCGGGGTCAAGTGCACTGGTGGGTTCGTCAAAGAGCATGACCTTGGGCTTCATAGCGAGGGCGCGGGCGATAGCGACGCGCTGTTGCTGACCACCGGAAAGCTCTGCGGGCATTTTATGTGCCTGGGAATCCACACCAACCTTTGCGAGTAGCTTCATAGCTTCTGCTTCTGCGTCTGACTTGGACATTTTGCGGATTCGGCGAGGTCCAAGGGTTACGTTATCAAGAATGGTCTTGTGAGCGAAAAGGTTGTAGGACTGGAAAACCATACCTACTTCGGCGCGGAGCCTCGCGAGGGCTCGGCCTTCTGCGGGGAGCTCTTCGCCATCAATCGTGATGGATCCGCTGGTGATAGTTTCGAGGCGGTTAATGGTTCGGCAGAGAGTTGACTTGCCGGAACCAGAGGGGCCGAGAAGGATGACAACTTCGCCCTTGCCTACGGAAAGGTTGATGTTTTTCAGAACATGATTGGTGCCGTAGTATTTGTTGACATCAGCAATTTCGATGAGGTTTTTTTGCTCTACGGGAGTTGTCTGTGCGGACATCATGAACCCTTTCATGTGAGGTGCATCTATGATGTGGGTTGTGTATATGCTGAGATTTTAGATTACGCCTCATCAGGTAACGTGTGTGTAAAATATTCGCTTTACTGTGTAAGTTATGTGAATTTTTAAGCCCTAATGCATAGTTATAGTATTTTTGACGTAAAAATATGGGTGAAAAACACCTCATCTATGTAAAGGGCTCTGACTAGGGGGAATGCTTCACCTTTCCGTTTTCTCCCACGACTTGTCAACTGTTTCCAGGGTATGCGTCACAAGCTGGCAAAAATTTCGAAAAAAGCGCACAAAAGTGCCCGACAGGTGAGATAACACCTATCGGGCACTCTTCAACACCCCTCACAAGGGGCTAAAACAGCTTAGGCCTCGTAACCGTTGGGGTTGTTCTTCTGCCAGTTCCAGTGGTCGCGAACCATGGTCTTAATGTCGCGGCTAGCGCTCCAACCCAGATCCGCCAGAGCAGAGGAAGGATCAGCGTAAGAGACCGCAACGTCACCGGGGCGACGATCCACAATCTTGTACGGCAGCTCCTTACCGCACGCCTCCTCGAACGCGTGCAGAACCTGCAGAACCGAGTAGCCGTTACCGGTACCCAGGTTCCAGGTGTGCAGGCCGCAGTGCTCAGTAATGTAGTTCAGCGCCTTCAAGTGGCCGTCAGCCAGGTCAACCACGTGAATGTAATCACGCACGCCGGTACCGTCAACGGTCGGGTAGTCGTTACCGAAGACGTTCAGGTGCTCGCGGCGACCCACAGCAACCTGCGCGATGAAGGGCACCAGGTTGTTCGGGATACCAGCCGGGTCCTCCCCAATACGGCCGGACTCGTGCGCACCAACGGGGTTGAAATAACGTAGCAGAGCAATGTTCCACTTGGGGTCAGAAGCAGCCAGGTCGACCAACATATCCTCGATGTGCTCCTTGGTGCGGCCGTAGCAGGACTGCGCATCCATGTTCATCTTCTCAATCAGAGGCATGGACTCCGGCTCGCCGTACACGGTAGCGGAGGAGGAGAACACGATGGAGTGGCAGTCAGCCTCATCCATTGCGTACAGCAGGTTCAGGGTGCCAGCCACATTGGTCTGGTAGTACCACAGCGGCTTCTCTGCGGACTCACCCACAGCCTTCAGACCCGCAAAGTGAATCACAGCGTCGGGGCGAACCTGCTTGAAGAGAGCCTTCATGCCTTCAAAGTCTAGCAGGTCAACCTTATGGAACTCGGGGGCGCGGCCAGCGAGTTCAGCGACACGCTTGAGGGACTCCTCGGAAGAGTTTGCGAGGTTATCCATGACGACGACGTCGTGACCTGCCTTGAGCAGTTCAAGTACAGTGTGGGAGCCGATGTAGCCGGCGCCGCCGGTAACGAGTACCTTCATGATGTCCTTTCGGGCTTTATATATCCGGAACAATTGCTCCGGATGGGGGACAAAAGCTGTTGAGCTGTATCTAATAGTACAGCCGCACACGATGTGTAAGTACTGCGGGACACTGTGCGCTTGTGCACGCTGGTGTGAGCATGTAGGAGGCGTTATTTAGATGTGTCGACGCTCGCCTTCACACAGCGTCTGAACCCGACTCTCAGCTGATTTCTGAGCCGACCTCTAATCCCACCAGAAATACCACTGGCGGCTCTGGTGAATAAACTCCGTCAGCGGCTCAAAATCTTCAAACACCTGGAACGGAAGATCCGAACAGAACGCGATTTGCTCGACCGCCACCTTCTTCGCCTCCAGCGGGTCTGCCACGGGGCGTTCCACCAGAAATTCCAGACAATTAGCACCGTCAAGAGCCGCCGGGATTGCACCATACTTTTCACGCCAATAGTGGGTGAACGCCAGCTGCGTTTCAGCGTCCGGGCAGTCATTCCAGCCGCCAAAGGGCAAGTACGCGGGAATGTCGGCGGGGTCATCGGTCGGAATCTGCAACAGGAGCATCTCGCCTTGCTCCTCCTCATCCAGGAGCTCGTAGCAGAGCAGAGCAGAAAGAGTCGGGGCCTCATCTTCAGGCTCCTCATCGGGCAGAAAATCGGAGCTCATAAACTCGTCAACAAACTCATTGAGGTTGAACTCGTCCGAGTTGTCCTCGTTAGTATCTTCGCCGTCATCGACAACCCTGCGCAGCTGTTGGGCAATGGCGGCGCTGCCATACTCTTCGGCGGAGGCGCCACCCCGGGCGGTACGGTAACGCTGCAGAACAGCACGAGTGTAGGCACTCACCTGCTCCGGGGTCAGCGTCTCAACATCGTCAATGATGTCGTGTTCAAGGGACACCGCAATGACCATGCTTTCAAGCACCGTATCATTCAGGTTCAGGAAGAAGGGGGGCGAACCCCTCCGCACGTCCCAGCTTAGCCAGCTCATCGTAACGGGCCATGGCATCAGTAGCCGCAGCGCCCACCGCAATACGCTCGTGCAGGTAGGGGAAGAGGCGCGTAAAGTGCCGGTAGGTGTCGCTCATCGCAGGCGCGGATGCTGCTGATTCGGATGCTACTGATTCGGACGCTGCTGACTCGGACATGGGGGCTCCTCTCTGAACGGTACCTATCGCCTGCAATGGCGGGTGGGCTGTACCCGATACTACCAGCCTAGCGAAAGCCCGCGCATCCCGCCCCGAAAATGGTCATCGTAACCGCAATGGATCTGCTCCCAGCCTGTGAGAGCGGCGAAAAAGGGGAGCACCGGGCAGAGAAAAAGGGGCCGGGATGATTCACACATCCCGACCCCAAAGTTCACGGGCGGACCCGTACTATTCCAGGTACAGACTAGTCCAGGTACAGACTAGTCCAGGTGCAGACTAGTTCAGGTGCAGTGCCTCGTTCAGCTCCACGGTGTTCTTAGCACGCGGCAGAACCTCGATCGCGCCGCTGACCGAATTGCGGCGGAACAGCAGGTTCGACACACCGGACAGCTCCGCAGCCTTCACCACGCGCGCCTCCTGACCGGGCAGCAGAACGCTCACGCGCGAACCAGCGGTCACGTACAGGCCAGCCTCAACCACACAGTCATCGCCCAGGGCAATACCGATACCGGACTCCGCACCCAACAGGGAACGCTCACCAATAGACACGCGCTGAGTACCTCCACCGGAGAGTGTGCCCATCGTCGAGGCGCCGCCACCCACATCCGAGCCGTCACCCACCACAACCCCCTGAGAAATACGGCCCTCAACCATGGAGGTGCCCAGGGTACCGGCGTTGAAGTTCACGAAGCCCTCGTGCATCACGGTCGTGCCGGACGCCAGGTGCGCACCCAGGCGTAGGCGGTCACCGTCACCAATACGTACACCGGCGGGAACCACGTAATCCACCAGGCGAGGGAACTTATCAATGTGGCTCACACTCAGGTGGCCCAGCTTGCGCAGACCAATCGCAAGCTTCTGGAACTCGGCGGCAAGCACCGGGCCGTGGTTGGTCCAGGCAACATTCGCCAGGGTACCGAACAAGCCGTCCAGGTTCAGCTCGTTGGGGCGAACCAGGGTGTGCGAGAGCAGGTGCAGACGCAGGTATGCGTCAACTGCGTCTTCGGGTGCCTCATCCAGGTTAATGGAGGCAGTGCGTACCTCGGTGCGAGCATTGCGTGCCGGGTGCTCAGCGGCCAGCTCCTCTAGCTCGTCCGCGATGGACAGGTCAGGAGTCTGGGTGAGGGAGGGGGCGGGGAACCAAGCATCCAGGACGGTGCCGGCGTGCTCGCCAGAGATAACAACATTAACCAGTGCAACGCCGGAGGCATAACGGGGAGTGTTTTCAGACATACCGTCCATTATAGTTTTGGGGATTGGTGTCCCTTCAAGAGCGTCCCATATCTTCGATATGGGCGCTGTGTGCGCGGGGGAACCTGTAAGGTGGAAGGATGAGCGTTTCCCCGAATATTTCTGAGCATCACTCGGTTCCGGCTCCGCCCCTGAACTTGGACGTATCCATGCCCGAGCTGACCCGTGCCCTGCTGGATTACGAGTCGGTTTCCGGCAACGAGCAGCTAATTGCTGACGCCGTGCACACGGCGCTGTCGTTCTGCCCGCACCTGCACCTGACTCGTGACGGGGACGCCATTATTGCCCGCACTGAATTCCCGCCGCCGCCCGGTGCTAAGGTCGAGCGTACCCGCATTATCCTTGCCGGTCACCTGGACACCGTGCCCCTGCCCACCGTTGAGGGATCCCTGGGTACCGTGCCGTCCACGGTGCGTGAAGAAGAGGACGGGTACGTGCTCTACGGCCGCGGTGCCACCGATATGAAGGGCGGTGTGGCGGTGCAACTGAAGCTTGCCGCCGAACTGACCGTGCAGGACACCGACTACAACCTGACCTACATCTTCTACGACAATGAAGAGGTTGCCAGCGAACTCTCCGGCCTGGCACGTCTGATCCGCAACCACGGCGAACTCATCACTGACGCAGACTTCGGTGTGCTGCTTGAACCGACCAACGGCACCATTGAGGGCGGCTGTAACGGCACCATGCGTTTCTTCGTGCGCACCCGCGGCCTTGCCGCCCACTCGGGACGCGCTTGGCGCGGCGAGAACGCGATTCACGCCCTGGCACCGGCATTGGCGGCGCTCGCCTCCTATAATCCGAAAACTATTGCCGTGGAGGGCCTGGATTATCGTGAGGGCCTGAACGCGGTGCAGATTTCTGGCGGTGTTGCCGGTAATGTGATTCCTGATGCAGCGGCAATGCACGTGAACTACAGGTTCGCACCCGATAAGAACCTGGACGAGGCGGTCGCCCATGTGCGTGAGGTCTTCGCCGGTTACGAGCTGGATTTTGTGGATCTTTCCCCGGCAGCTCGCCCCGGCCTGGACACCCCGCTGGCAGCTTCCCTGATTGAGGCGGTGGGGCAGGAGCCGCAGCCGAAGTATGGTTGGACGGACGTGGCGCGCCTGAGTGAGATCGGTATTCCCGCCGTAAACTTCGGCCCCGGTGATGCTCTGCTGGCTCATACCGATAATGAGCATGTGAGCTTTAGTCAGCTGACCCGGTGCCACGCGGATTTGCGTGCCTGGCTACTCAGCGACCGTGACGAGGATTAGACATAACAGGACTAGTCGCGGCGCTGATTCTGCCGGTGCTGACGCTACTATTTGAATTTAGGTGACCGTCAGGGGTTGATGGTCCTGCATGATATGAGATTGAGATGAACATTCTGCTGATTCTGCTTGCCCTGCTGATTGCGGGCATCGCGGCGCTCTCCGTTGTGGCGCTCACCGGTGAGCGTGCCGTGCCCGGTGCCGCATTCTTTAGTGGTGTGGGCCGTGACGGTTTGGGTACTTTCGACCGTGTGGAGGATTTGACTACTGCGGTTCGTTTCTTCGGCGATCCCGAGGACGAAAAGGCGTCTGCGAGTGAGTCGGCATCCGGTGATGCTTCTGCTGAAGCAACTGCAGAATCCGCTGAGGGTGCTGCTGAGACTGCTGGTGAGCAGAAACCCGTGTGTCGCGTCGCGGTTCCGCGGGCTGATGATGCGGAGAGCACCTTGAGCGCGCATAACCTTGTGGAGAAGCGAAAGAACGTCCGGGCGGCTTCCTCCGGTCGGGTGGCTACTCCGGCTGAGGGGAATTAGCGTCTGTGAGTGTTCCTTCTCAGCACCCTAGCCCTGTTCCGCTTGCCCGCGCTAACTCTGCCGCTGACTCGGCACCCCGCACCTCCTCGGAGCAGGGTGAGTCCTTTGACCAGCTACTGACCTGGGCGTACGCCGCTGCCGGTGAGCGCCTGCACCGTGTGTGGGAGCGTCTGTGTGCCCTGCCCGCGTGGCTGTCGGTGCTACTGATTTATGGTCTGTCCCGCGTGTGGGGCTTCATTGTGTTTGCCGTGGTCGGTCAGCAGCAGCTACGAGGTCCGTGGGGTGAGCACCTGGATTATTTGTCGTTCATTAGTATCTGGGATGCCGGCTGGTATGAGCAGATTGCGGTACAGGGCTACCCGAGTGAGTTGCCGGTGAATGCAGCGGGTGTGGTTCAGCAGAATCAGTGGGCTTTTTATCCGATTTTCCCGCAGCTTTCCGGTGCTATTAGCCATGCGACAGGCATCGGGTACTACCCGGTGGCGGCGACTGTTGCTCTGCTTGCCGGTTTCGCAGCCGCGTGGGTGATTTACCTGCTCTTTGAGGCGTCGTTGAAGGCGACCGGTTTCAAGAGTGAGGAGTTGCCTTCTGTGCTGTCTAAGTGGGCTGTTGCGTTGGTGTCATTCTTGCCGGTTGCGCCGGTGCTTCAGGTGCCCTATGCGGAGTCGCTGAATCTGGTGTTCCTTGCCGGCGCCCTGCTGTGCCTGGTTCAGGGACGCTACGGTCTGCTGGTTCCTGTGGCGGCGTTGGCGTGCCTGTCCCGCCCGGTGGGTGTGCCCCTAGGCGCGACTGCCGGTCTGTGGTGGTTTACGTGCTGGGTTCGTTCAAGCCGCCAGTCGAGTATGGGCACGGCGTTTGTACGTCATCTGGGGCAGCTGGTGAGCGCCCTGGTGGTGTGTGCGTGTGCGCTGGTGTGGCCTGCGATTGCATGGTGGGTTACGGGCCGTGTGGATGCATACACCGCCACGGAGACGGCGTGGCGCGGCACCCATCTGGCGCTGATTCAGCCGTGGCTTTCGCAGGGTTACCTGTACTTTGGGTATGCAGCTCCGGTACTGCTGACTCTGCTGATTCTGGGCTTTATCGCTCTGTGCTTGAGCCCGTTGGCACGTAGGGTTTTGGCGGCTCCGTTGAACCTGTGGTGTCTGAGCTATTTTGCGTATTTGATTCTGTTTTTGAATCCGCAGTCTTCGACGTTCCGTCTGTTGTTGCCGTTATTCCCGCTGGTGATTGTGGTGGCGGCGGTGAGCCGTTTGCGGGCGTATCGTTGGGCGTTGCTGGTGGCAGGTGCGTGCGCGCAGTGGGGCTGGGTTGGCTGGCTGTGGCATTGGAAACAGCTCCCCGGCGGTGGAGACTACCCGCCGTAAACCGAATATTGTGTCAGGAGACCGCCGGTGTGTAGCCGGCAGTCTCCTGTGTTCTTAGCCGTGGGCGCAATGCCCCTTTGCGGTGCTGTAGCATACGCCTTTTGCCTGTCCAGATTTTAAAGACACGTCCAGAAAGCGCCGCGGGTTCGGCGGTGCTGGCTCGGAACTGATAATCTATATTCCGTGTTTGGTATTAGTGGCACCGAGTTTATTATTTTGGCCGTTATCACGTTCTTTGTGATCGGTCCCGAACGCATGCCTGAATACGCCCGACAGATCCGTGAATTCGTCAAGATGGTGCGCCGTATGGCGTTCGACGCGAAGGACGACTTCAAGGAAGCCCTGGGCGAGACAGGTTTGGAAGATATTAACTGGCGCCAGTACGACCCCCGCCAGTACGACCCGCGCGTGATTGTGAAGCAGGCGTTCGCTGAGGATGACGCCGAGCGTGAGCGTGAGACGAAGGAACGTGAAGAGGCGCTGCTGAAGGAGAAGGAAAAGTCGGAGAGCCGTGCTCTTCCGCGAGGCGCATACGCCCCCTTCGATGTGGACGCAACCTAAGATTTTGACATGAAAGAACCCCGCACTGTGATGGTGCGGGGTTCTTTGTATATCTGCTGTTTGGCCGCAGCTTCTAGAAGCTTGGTCCTAGACTGCTGCAGCTTTAGACGAAGAGCGGCAGGCTCTGACCCGCCCTCGACTCGCCCGAGTGCAGTAGCTGCGAGGCAATGGACTGAATCTCTTCGGCGGCGGACGAATCCGGGTGGCTCCAGACCACGGGGGTGCCCTCGTCGCCGCCGGTACGCAGGTTTACGTCCAGCGGGACCGAACCGAGCAGTGGTACCGGGCAGGAGAGCGCCTCCGAAAGACGCTCAGCGAGCACCTGACCGCCGCCAGAACCGAACATGTCGAGTACGGTACCGTCCGGTAGGGTCATGGCAGCCATGTTCTCGACCACGCCCACGACCTTCTGACCGGTCTGCAGGCTCAGGGTGCCGGCACGCTCCGCCACATCCACCGCGGCGTGCTGCGGGGTGGAAATAAGCACCAGCTCCGCATTGGGCAGTAGCTGAGCCATGGAGATGGCAATATCGCCGGTACCGGGCGGTAAATCAAGCAGCAGCACATCCAGGGCACCGAAGTGCACGTCCATGATGAACTGCTCCAGGGCGCGGTGTAGCATGGGGCCGCGCCACGCTACCGGCTCGTTGCCCTTGAGGAACATGCCGATAGAAATCACACGAATAAAGCCGCCGCTGACCTTCTGCTCACCCCAACGCTGGGCGGGGGCGGGAACATCCACGGTCGGCGGAAGAATCAGATCATCCAGGCGGGTCGGGGCGTCAGTAATACCCAGCAGACCCGGGATGGAGAAGCCGTGCACATCCGCGTCAATAATGCCCACCGCAAGCCCGCGTGAAGCGAACGCGGCGGCAAGATTTGCGGTCATAGAGGACTTACCCACGCCACCCTTACCGGACACCACACCGAACACGAGGGTTAGCGAACCGGGTGCGGTAAACGGGTTGGAACGCTCCGGCTTGAGCATCGAACGCAAGGCGGAACGCTGCTGCGGGTTCATCGCACCCACCACCAACTGCACACGCTCAACACCCTCAACGGTGGCGGCGGCGTCACGAACTTGCTGTTCGATGGTGTTCTTCAGCGGGCAACCCTCAATGGTGAGTAGCACCGTGACCTCAGCCCAGTGGCGACCGGGAATCGGCGCACCCAGCTCATCCAGCTCAGGATGCACGAGCGCAGTGTCAACCATACCCAGCTCCGTAATGGGGCGGCGCAGTTCGGGATCCTCGACACGGGCGAGCGCCGCGTAGAGGGCATCCTGCAGGGGTGAATTAGCGGTCATGGGCGCCTCCTTCACGGGTGCGCTCTGCCTGCTGCTGTGCCTGCTGAGCTTCGCGGCTCTGAGGCTGGCTCAGATCGCCGCGGTGGGGATGATCCTGTGCGGAGTCCTTCGCAGAGCGTTCAGACTTGTCAGAGGGCTGCTCGGTGCCGTTCTCGGTGCCCTCAGCGTCCTTTTCCTCGCCCTCGGAGATATCGATATCGTCGATAGCCTCCTCCAAGTCCTCAATGTCTTCACTGATGTCCTGCAGCTGCTCGGCGTGACGCTCCTGCTCCTGCGCAATGTTCTGCAGTTCCTCAAGAATGTCACGCAGCTCGCTACGGACGAAGTCACGGGTCGCAACCTCACGCAGAGCAATACGCAGCGAAGCAATCTCGCGGGTCAGGTACAGGGTCTCCTCCAGGTTCTGCTGGTCGCGCTTACGGTCCTCAGATGCCACCACACGGTCGCGGTCATCCTGACGGTTCTGCGCCAACAGCAACAGGGGAGCAGCGTAAGAAGCCTGCAGGGACAGCATCAGGGTCAGCAGGGTGAAGTTCAGACTACGCGGGTCGAACTGCATCTCCTCCGGTGCCAGGGAGTTCCAGGCAAGCCACACGCCACAGAAAACGGTCATCCACATCAGGAACTGCGGGGTACCCATGTAGCGTGCAAAGCCCTCGGTCATGCGGCCGAAAGCATCCGGGTTGGGGCTCGAGAACAGCTTCGGCTTACGGGTACCGGGGGTGCTCAGCTGCGAGTCGTTACGCTGCGGGCGGGAGTCGCCGCGCTCGCGGTTGCGTTCAGCGTACTTCTTCTCCAAGCGGTCTTTGAGAATGCGAGCCTTATCGATGCGGGGGTTCTCTTCGGTACGGTTTGCGTCGCGGCGGTTCGAATCAGGCAAAGCGTCGTCCTACCTTTCGTACGGGAGTTCCATCATCGTAAGTGCGCCAGTCTTCGGGCAGAAGCGCATCGAGCACGTCGTCGATGGTCACTGCGCCTACCAGGCGGTGCGATTCGTTCACAATGGGAACGATGGTCAGGTCGTAGGTTGCCAGCACGCGTGCCAGCTCTTCCAAGCTGGCCTGGTCAGAGACGGGCTCAGTGCCGGTATCAAGGATGTGACCAATCGGCTCGCTCGGCGGCACACGCAGCAGCTTCTGCATGTGCACCAGGCCCAGGTATTTGCCGGTCGGCGTTTCCAGAGGCGGGCGGGTCACCATCACAGCAGCCGCCATCGCCGGAGGGATTTCCTCGGCGCGGATGTGCGCGAGCGCCTCTGCGACGGTCGCCTCGGGGGAGAGGATAATCGGTACCGGGTTCATGAGCGAACCGGCGGTACCTTCGTCGTATTCGAGCAGTCGACGCACATCGTCTGCTTCGTCGGGTTCCATGAGTTCGAGCAGCTTTTCACGCTGGGCGTCGTCCAGCTCGATGAGCAGGTCGGCGGCGTCGTCCGGTTCCATTTCTTCGAGGACCTGCGCGGCACGCTCGTCGTCCAGGTGCGAGAGGATCTGCACCTGGTCCTCGGCGGGCAACTCCTGCAGAACGTCCGCGAGGCGCTCATCCTGCAGTTCGGCGGCGATTTCGACCATGCGCTTATCGCTCATCTCGTGGATAGCGTCCGCAAGGTCGGCGGGCTTGGAGTTCTCATGGTTCGCCACGAACGCGGTTGCTGCCTGCGGTTCCACATCGGTGGAGAGCACCGCTTCGTCCCAGTCGACGATGAGGGTCTCCTTAGAGCGGCGGCGCCACGTGTTGGAGGAGGAACTGACGCGGGAAACGAACAGCTCGGTCACGCCCCAGTCGCCGTTGCGGCGCTGCTCAATGGCGACGTCCTCAATGACGGCGTCGCCGCTGCCGTCGAGCAGGCGCACACGGCGGTCAAAAAGCTCACCAACGATGAGAGTCTCAGAGTTGCGTTGTTCAAAGCGGCGCAGGTTCACCAGGCCGGTCGAAATAATCTGTGAAGCGTCGATACTTCGCACACGGGTCATGGGCATGAACACGCGTTTCTTGCCGAGCACCTCAATAATGATGCCGACAACAATGGGTTCGCTGCCCTTGGCGGGGCGGGCGCCCGCAATGGATGCGCCCAGGCCGCGTTTGAGCACGACAACATCTCGGAGACGTCCGAGGCGGTCACCGAAGGGGTCAAAAACGTCGAGGCCCAGAAGGCGGGCAATGTAAATCTTGCTGGGGGTGCTGAACTTCGAATTGCTCACCTCTCTAGGGTACGCTCTGCCGTGGGGATTCGCACTTTGAGAAGCCTAATTGAAGAGGTGTTTGCTACGCCTGTAGAGGAGCTGACTGCCCACCGGGCCCAGGGTTGGGGTGGGCGGTAGAATAGGAGTCATGACTTCTCACCTGCCGAATATTCCCTCGACCCCGCCTTCTTCATATCTGGCGTCGCGCCTGTCGCAGGCTCAGGGCAAGCCTCTGCCCGCCGGTGAGGCGATTGCCTCCTTCGTTCGTCACGATGATGCGCTCGCCGCTTTTGATGTGCTCAGCGAGCAGGATTATCCGGTCACGGCGCTGTACCTGGTCAATGACGGTATCCGCCAGGTGGAGTACCCGGTACAGCCCGGTTATGGTCGTGCCCTGATTTCTTCAGCGATTCAGGGTGTGGTGATTGGCCTGTTGTATTCGGCATTTGTGTCTTTGAACGGCACCTCTTTTATCTCTGCGGCAATGTCTACGGTGCCTATCTCTGTGGCCATTTTTGTCCTGTGGCGTATGTTTGATTTGCGCCGCGGCCGCGGGGCTCGTTACCCGATGCGTACTGAGGCGATTCCCTCGCGCACCGTGATGTACGCTCTGCCGGAGTACGCTCAGGATGCGCGCCGCGTGCTGGGTGCGCATCCTCGCTTCTCGGCGGCGGTTGCGGCTGCGCGTGCGGCTGCAGCTCCGGATGCTTCGCAGGCTCGTGCGGCACAGAGCACCGTTTCGATGAATGGTGCACCGGTTCCGACCGGCGCCCCGAAGGCGCCCTCGTACCGTGCGCAGGCGGGTAGTCAGCCGGCACCGAACCAGAACCTGCCCGTGCGTGATGCGACCGCGCAGAACGCGGTGGCTCAGAGCGCGGCGCAGAATATGCCCGCACCGGTTGCCCCCGTACAGTCCACACAGTCCGCCGAACAGGAACAGGCAAGTACTGACCAGACGACCGGTCAGAAGTCAGATACGCAGAAGCGTCCGGCTCAGCGGTACGGTCTGCGAGTGGACGACCCGGAAGAGTACGCGAAGCTGATTCAGCCCAAGCCGCAGCGTCCGACCCCGCGCCCGCAGGGCCTGCACGATAAGTCCTCGCACAATAATTCTTCGAAGGACTACGAATAACCGAACCCGCAACGGCAGTAGCCGCCCATCACGGTGGGAAACAACCATAGAAGACACGCGAAAGCCCCTCACCGAACGAGTTGGTAAGGGGCTTTCCCTATGAGCCGTTACTAACGCATCTGGGGGTAGGCGTTACTTCGCCAGCTTCGCCATCCACTCCTCAATGCCCTCAACGGTGCGCGGCAGTGCAGCGGAGAGATTCACGTTGCCGTCCTTGGTGCAGAGCACGTCGTCCTCAAGGCGGATACCGATACCGCGGTATTCTTCGGGAACGGACAGATCCTCGTCCTTGAAGTACAGTGCAGGCTCAATGGTGAAGACCATGCCCGGCTCCAGCTCAGCCCACATGTACAGTTCAGCCTTTGCCTGCGCACAGTCGTGCACGTCCAGGCCCAGATGGTGGCTGGTGCCGTGCGGCATCCAGCGGCGGTGCTGACCGCCCTCAACGGTGAGCGAAACATCAGCGGAAACAGGCAACAGGCCCCATTCTTCCAGACGGTGTGCAAGAACGTTCATGGCAGCCTCGTGGATTTCGTAGAACTTGACACCCGGCTTAGCGACAGCGAATGCGGCGTCAGCAGCCTCCAGCACAGCGTTGTAGACCTTCGCCTGAACCTCGGTGAACTTACCGTTCACGGGGAAGGTGCGGGTCACGTCTGCGGTGTACAGGGTGTCGTCCTCAACGCCTGCGTCCAGCAACAGTAGCTTGCCGTCGTCGACGGTGCCGTTGTTGCGGATCCAGTGCAGGATAGTTGCGTTGTTACCGCACGCTGCGATGGTGTCGTAGCCCAAGTCGTTACCGTCGGTACGTGCCACGGAGAAGAACGCGGTCTCAACGACGCGTTCGCCACGGTGATGTTCCTTAGCCTTCGGCAGGGAGCGAATGACCTCTTCGAAGCCCTTGACGGTCAGATCAACGGAACGCTGCAGGTTCTCAATCTCGATAGCGTCCTTGATCAGGCGAGCCTCGGAGAGAGCCACGGCCAGTTCGGAGTCCAGCTTGTCAGCCTGCTCCAGCTCCACGCCGGTGTTGTAGCGGGAGGTGTCAACCAGTGCGTCAACAGCCGGGTCAACATTGCGGACCAGGCGGATGTTCACACCACCCAGGCCCTGGTTACCGGCGTTCTTAGTGATAGCTACCTCAAGCTCGGATAGGTCTCGGGTGCGGATGCCGAAGCGTTCGGAGAACTCCTTCAGGGTGGGGCGGGGACCAACCCAGAACTCGCCATAGCGGGCGTCTGCGTAGAACTCGGTGGTGTCGCGGCCAGCCAGCGGACGGAAGTACAGGGTGACTTCGTGGTTGGAGCCGTTGTCACCGGTACCCTCTTCGACGGGCTCGAAGATCAGCACAGCGTCGGGTTCGTGGTCGATGCCCAGACCGGTCTGGTGCGCAAACGCCGAGTGGGGACGGAAGCGGTAGTCGCAGTCGTTGGAGCGGACCTTCAGCGGGCCTGCGGGCAGGACGAGGCGCTCGCCGGGGAATGCCTTGGAGATCTTGGCACGGCGCTCAGCCGCGTAGTCTGCTACGGGCTCGCGAGTGTAGCCGTCATCTTCGGCAGGTGCCCAGTTTGCGGCAATGAATTCGGTGAACGCAGATGCCTTAGGGGTGCTGCGGTGGTCGTTCTTCTGAGCTTCGGTGCTCTTCTCATTGTTCTCAGTCATGGGTTAATCATATCGCCTTCACCACAAGTGGGCAGATGTTTTAGCGCTTTTGACTATAAGAGAGGACCGGTGGGGCAGAATATATCTTTGACCTGCGACCGGGTACCCGATATTGCGCCGCCGATATTGGTAGGGTTGAATCAGAAGAGTAGATGACATGCCTTAAAACCCCGCTGAGGTGGCGAGGAACTAGCAAAGGCGGGGAAGGAGAGAAAATGACGCAGACAGAACATCGAAATAGTGCACCGCAAAATAATGCGCAGCAGGCACCGCAGCCCGCTGAATCGGGCGCGCCTGAAAACCGGAACCTTACCGGGAGCTATGATCTGCATATTCACTCCGCTATTTCTGACGGTACGCAGAACCTGGCCGAGCTGGTGCCGCTGATTGCTCGCGCTGGGTTGGCGGGTTTTGCGCTGACTGATCACGATACGACGGCTGGATGGGCGCAGGCGGCTCAGCTGGCGGATGAGTACGGTCTGGATTTTCTGCCGGGTGCCGAGTTCTCTTGCCGCTACCGGTACACCGACGGTGAGGGCCGCGCACGCACGAAGACTATTCACCTGCTCGCTTATGGTTTTGACCCGGTGGGTTCGGAGTTGGCGTGCCGTGTGGAGGCGATTCGCGCCAGCCGTGCGGGCCGTGCACAGGCTATTGTGGACCGTCTTGCCGCTGACTACCGGCTGACATGGGATGACGTGTTGGCGCAGGTGGGGGCGGGGAACACAGCGGTGGGCCGCCCTCATATTGCTGATGCGCTGGTGGCTGCTGGTGTGGTTGCTGATCGTTCTGAGGCTTTTGCGAAGCTACTGTACACGGGTAGCCCCTACTATGTGCCGCAGGGCGCGCTGGATCCTTTAGAGGCGGTGCGTCTGGTGCGTGAGGCTGGGGGTGCGCCGGTGATTGCGCACCCGATGAGTACGATGCGTGGGCCCGCGTTGAGCCTGGAGTATCTGGGTTTGATGGTGGAGGCTGGCCTGGCGGGTGTGGAGGTGTATCACCGTGAGAATTCGGTTCAGGACCGTGCGCGTCTGCTGGAGTTCATTGAGGGTCAGCGCGCGGCGGGCCGTGAGGTACTGGTGACAGGTTCGAGTGATTATCACGGTGCGGGCAAGCCGAACCTGCTGGGTGAGAATACGACGGATGCGGCGACGGTGGCGCATATCCGCGAGTTGCTGGCAACCCGGTAGTAAGACCAGTAGCTAGGGGAAAGAGTGTGGGGCGGGTTCCTAACCAAGGAACCCGCCCCACACTCTTAACACGTGCTCTCACGAATACGCAGAAAAGACAGCCTAGACGCTCTCACGTGAGGCATGATGTTGCAACACCGCACCCGCAGCAACCGCATCCCGCTGAGCCCGCGCCGCACGAGCCTTAGCCCGCGCCTGATGCTGACGCTGACGACGTAACTCATCACGACCATCAATACGCATCTTCTTATCCACCGCATCCATCGACCGGTGACGCACAAATCGGCACGACGCACCCTCAACCGGCTGCGTAGTCTCGGTGAGCGTATCCAACACAGCTTTTAGCGCATGACGGCTCGCCGCCGTCAACGCATCACGACTCGTACCGCCACGAACACCCACCGTACGCTTCGGTGTGAACAACACACTCGCCCCACGCGGCACACCGCGATACTCAGCGAACGACACCGGATCGACACCCAGGCGCTTAGCCATCACCTCAATAGCCGGCGGATTCTGATCCACACACACGAACTTACGGCCCAACTGAGCCGCCGCCGCACCTGTAGAACCAGAACCAGCGAAGAAATCCAACACCCAATCACCCGGACGGGAACTCGCCGCAATCATACGACGTAACAAACCTGTAGGCTTTTGCGTGGGATACCCCGTCTTCTCCTTACCCGTCGGCGACACAATAGTATGCCACCACACATCCGTAGGGAGCTTACCGCGAGAAGCCTTCTCCTCAGTCACCAAACCGGGAGCCATATACGGTTCACGATCAACCTCCGCAGTATTGAAGTAATAGCTGCGGTAATCCTTCGCGTACACCAAAATATTGTCGTGCTTCGTCGGCCAGCGGCGCGTAGACTTCGCACCGTAGTCATAAGCCCAAATCAGCTCATTAATGAAGTTCTCCCGACCAAAAATCATGTCGCACATAATCTTCACATAATGAACCTCACGCCAATCCAGGTGCAGGTACAAGGTGCCGTCCTGCGCAAGCAGACGATGCGCCTGCTCAATACGCGGTGCTAGGAATGCCCAATAATCCTCGAACGAGTCGTTATAGCTCGCCAGAGTCTGCAGGGTGCTCGAATAGCTCTTGCCCTTAAAGCCGGTGCGGTCACCCTTCTCAGAAGCCTCCGCGCTCAAAGTGCGGCGCGTTTGCTTCTTACCCGTATTGAACGGCGGGTCAATGTAAATCACGGTGAACGCACCATTGGGCAGGTCACGCAGATACCCTAGGTTATCTGCCTGCACTAGCAGCGACGGACCCTGCGGATCGAAAACAGCCGAATCCGCGGGGTGCGTCTTAGCGGTAGAGGAGGGCGCGGCAGGTGCCGGGGATGCTGAAATACCCAACCCCGGCCCTAGCCTTCAGAACCAGCACGGTCAGCGCCACGGCCCTTACTGCGAGAACTCTCAGGACCGGAGTCCCCAGCACGAGAACCTTTAGCACGCGAGCCTTCAGAGCGGTGGCGGGTGCGGCGACCCTCACCCTCCAGCGGCTGACCCTCAACACGGCGGGTACGGCGACGCTTACGAGGCGCACGCTCAGAACGCTCAGAAGAATGCTCGGTACGCTCAGTGCGCTTGCGGCCTTCGGAACGGCTACGGCGCTTGCCACGGCCCTCACCGTCACGACCGCCAGAACGGCCACCATCACGACCTCCGCGAGAACGAGCCGGGCGGCCATCACGAGAATCACGGGCGCTCTCAAAGAACTCCTCACCCATCCCCTCAGCCACACGCTCCTCGCGCGGCAGACGGCCCTTGGTGCCAGCCGGAATGTTCAGGTCGTAGAACAGGTGCTCAGAGGAAGAGTAAGTTTCTACAGGCTCAGGAACGCCCAGCTCCAGGGCGTCGTTAATGACCTTCCAGCGCGGCAGGTCATCCCAGTCCACCAGGGTCACGGCGGTACCCTCATTGCCCGCACGGCCGGTACGGCCGGTACGGTGCAGGTAAGTCTTCTCATCCTCGGGCACGCGGTGGTTAATCACGTGGGTCACATCTTCAACGTCAATACCGCGAGCCGCCACGTCGGTCGCGACCAGAATATCGACCTTGCCGGAACGGAACGCCTTCAGCGCCTGCTCACGCGCAACCTGATTCAGGTCACCGTGCAGAGGCGCGGCAGCGAAGCCACGGTGCACCAGCTCCTCCGCCACGCGGGCAGCATCACGCTTGGTCTTGGTGAAGATGACGGTGCGGCCGCGACCGGTAGCGCGCAGAATGCGGCCAATCATCTCGTCCTTATCCAGGTGATGTGCACGGTAGACGACCTGGCGGATCGATGCCTTAGTCTTCGATGCGTCCTCGGGGCTAGCGGCACTAATACGCATGGGCTTGGTCATGTACTGGCGTGCCATCGCAATGACCGGGCCGGGCATGGTTGCGGAGAACAGCATACTCTGGCGGTCCTCGGGCAGGTAGCTGAGAATCTTCTCAACCGACGGCTGGAAACCCAAATCCAGCATTTCGTCAGCCTCATCGAGGACCACAATCTTGACCTGCTTCAGGTTCAGGAAGCCCTGCTGGTACAGGTCGATAATGCGACCGGGGGTGCCTACTGCAACCTCCAGGCCGCGGCGCAGCAACTCAGCCTGAGGCTCAATCGGCACACCACCGTACAGGGTAGCGATGCGGGCGTTGCGCAGCTTCGCAGCAATCGCCAGATCCTCACCCACCTGAATAGCAAGCTCACGGGTCGGAACCAGAATCAGCGCCTGAGGTGCGCCGGGGTACTCCAAATCATCCCAACCCTCATCGTCGCGGCCGACCACACGCTGAATGGTTGGCAGACCAAAGCCGAGGGTCTTACCGGTACCGGTCTTCGCCTGACCAATGATGTCCTGGCCAGACAGAGCCACGGGAAGAGTCAGCTCCTGGATGGGGAAGGGGGAGGTAATGCCAACCGCCGTGAGGGCGTCGCTAATATCCTGGCGAACGCCGAAGTCAGCGAAGGACTTTGCAGTCTGAGTGGTTTCCTGCGTGTTCGTTTCAGTCACTGGACCGTATCTTTCTACCCCTGTTCGGGGTGTGTTTCTCCCCGAATTGGGGTGTACCAGCCAGCGCCCCAACGGTGGAGGCGGTGACGGGCGGGCGTCGAAAGCCGGCCGCGGGAAATTCTTACACGGGAAATTCTTGCCGAGACGCCGCCTGCACGCATGGTTCATTCATGATGAGAAGGCGGTGCAGCCTCGGGGTCTTGAAAGGGGTACGACCGGTCATTCACTTAACCCCTCAATATTAACCCGGATTTGCTTCTGGTGCACCCCCAAGCGGTTGTGGCGTGCGCCCGTGATGGGCGATATACCGCCCCAAAACCGGGTGTCGCGAGGTTTTTGTGTGGGCGGCTTAAAACACAAATCCCCGCATCCGGCACGGCGTAACCTTACGGCGCATAAAGCGCACGCACACAGCGCATAAAGCGCGGTTACGCATCATGACGGATGCGGGGGGAGAGCTAAAGCTAAAGGGGAAATTGCTACCGAAGTAATTAGGCGCTGATACCGAAACCAACGTGACGCTTCGCGTCGGAACCCAGCTCAACGTAGCCAATTTGAGCGCCAGAAATCAGGGTGGTGTTGCCCTTATCGTCAGTAATCTGCAACAGGGATCCGTCCTCAATTGCCTTTGCGACCTTCTCGGTGATAACGTCCTTGGATTCGGTGGTCTCAACAACGATTTCGCGGGCGATGTGGCGAACGCCAATCTTGATTTCCATGAGTCTCCTCGCAGAATAGTCCGGCGCCGCCAAACGCGCGCCGGGTATGGGAACTGTCTTATCTAGCATCTACTCTAGCGTGAATGCGCCCATCGGCACCGTGAACGGGCGGTACTTCGCCGGGGGCTAATAAAATACTCGCCACCGGACGCGTGAAAAAGCGCGCGAAAACCCACACAAAACCCGTGCGAAAACGGGTTTAGGTATGCGAAGAATGCCAGAAAGAGCAGGGGAGAGGCTCTTAAGAGTCCTCCACCTGAATACCGTAGAGAGTCTCCAGTGCCTGTACGTAATCCTCCGTGCGGCCCTCCGCCGCAAGTTTCTTGGCGCGCACTGTCGGGGTGTGCAACAGGGATTTCACCATGCGACGCATCGCCAGCTCAAGCTGCTCCGTCGCCGCACCGCAACCAAACTGGCTACGCACCTTCTCCAGCTCGGAATCCAACACATCCATAGTGTGCGAGCGCAGCGCAACAATCGCGGAATCAATCGTGCGGGAACGCTGACGAGACAGGAACGCCGCCAGCTCAGACTCCACGATGCGCGTAGCCGTCGCCACGGATTCCTCGGTTTCCTCGGGCGCGGCAAGGCGCACCGATTCGAGGGTAATCAGCTCAACGTTCGGCAGGTCAGCAACCGAGGGATCAAAGTCACGCGAAAGTGCCAGGTCGAGGATCGTGTGGTGACCGCCCGGAATCTGTTCGGGAAGCAACGGATCAGAGCCGCCGGAGCAACCAATAATGACGTCGGCAGAAGCCATGGCCTGCTCCATGCCGTCCACCGGCACCGCAGAAACCTCGCGTTTTGCTGCGAACTCGGCGGCACGGCCCGAACGGGAATTGACCCAAATATCGGTGCAACCACGGTCGCGCAGAGCCGCAATGGTCGCGCCGGCGTAAGCACCCGTACCAAAAATCAGGGCGCGGCGGGTCGACCAATCCTTCTCGGCAACCTCATCCGCAAGATCGAGGGCGACAGATACAATGGAGCGGCCCTGAGCACCAAGAGCCGTATGCTGACCCACCTGACGAGCGGTATGCGCCGCGTGTTCAAATAGCTGAACCAGCTCACCGGGAAGGGGCACGCCGTCCTCTTGCGCTTTCGCCTGAGCAACAGCCAGGGCGCGGCGCACCTGACCGGTGATTTCACGCTCGCCAACCACAGCAGATTCTAAGCCGGAGGCGACCGTCAGCAGGTGGCGTGTAGCCTCATCATCGGCGTACACGTCGAAGCTGGAATTAACCAGTTCTTTGTCTAGCCCGGAGGTGTGCGCAATAGAGTCGACAATCCGCTCACGAACCATGGGGACATGGGCGGACACATGTAGTTGAACATACATTTCAAGACGGTTACAGGTGGCAAGAACGACTGCACCCTTCACACCCAGCTGGCGCGTCATCTCGCCCGCCAGAACATCGGGTACGCCGGAAGCACCGGCGCTCAACGCAGCGACGGTGGTCAAATCAACGGTGTGGTGCGATGCCACAAATGCATAAGTACTCACTAGAGACTAATCATAACCACGCCGGCTAAGCCCCTGTAAAGCTTACAGAACCTAAGTTCCACCATCGTAGGGGTCAAGAGTATCTGCACGGTCGGGGAACTGAGTACGATGAATAGACACAAACTAAGGTTTTCCTCACCACTAAGAAAGCTACCATTAGGTAAGAGTCGCCATGACATAGTGTCGCAAAAACACCCGCATAAACCTGTCACACTAGACACTATGAGCGAAAACCAGCACACAACTCCTGCATCGGAAAAGGGCCCCGCATCGGCTGCTGCACAGGCACCCGTTCTGCCCGCACACCCCACCGACGCCCAGCGACCCCTGCTCACCGACGAACAGCTCGCACACCTACCCGCCAACCACCCCCTGCGCGCAGGCACCACCGCCGACTCGCCCATGCTCCGCGCCCTCACCGGCCGCCCCTCCAGTCACCGACCCGTCTGGTTCATGCGCCAGGCAGGCCGGTCCCTGCCCGAATACCGTGAAGTACGCGAAGGCATCCCCATGTTGGACGCATGCCTCACCCCCGACCTCGCCGCAGAAATCACCGTGCAGCCCGTCCGCCGCCACAAGGTCGACGCCGGCATCTTCTTCTCCGACATCGTCATCCCCATGAAGCTTGCGGGTGTCAACGTCGATATCGTGCCCGGCAGGGGCCCCGTACTCGACCAGCCCGTACGCACCCTCGACGAGGTGCGCGCCCTGCCCGAACTCAAAGACAGCGACCTCGACCCCATCCGCGAAGCCGTAGCCGCCACCGTAGAAATGCTCGGCGACACCCCGCTCATTGGCTTCGCCGGAGCCCCCTTCACCGTTGCCGCCTACATGGTCGAAGGCGGCCCCTCCCGCGACCACCTGCACCCGCGCACCATGATGCACGCCGACCCCGCTGCCTGGCATGAACTCGCCGCCTGGGCATCGCGTACCGCAGGCCAGTTCCTGCGCGCCCAGATCGAGGCGGGTGCCTCCGCCGTGCAGCTCTTCGACTCCTGGGCAGGCTCCCTCGGTGAAAATGACTACCGCCGCTACGTGCAGGCACACTCCGCAACCGCCCTCGACATGGTGCGTGAATACGGTGTGCCGCGCATCCACTTCGGCACCGGCACCACCGCACTGCTGCCCGCCATGCACGAAGCCGGTGCAGACGTCATCGGTGTAGACTACCGCCTGCCGCTATCGGCAGCGAACACCCTGCTCAACGGCGCCGTACCTCTGCAGGGCAACATCGATCCGGCACTGCTTGCCGCAGGTAGCGAAAACCTCTACGCACACGTAGACGAAGTGCTTGCCGAAGGCAACGCCGCCCCCTCGCACGTGGTCAACCTTGGCCACGGCGTACCCCCGACTACCGACCCGCAGGTGCTCACCGACCTCGTGGCGTACATCCACGAGAAAACGGCAAGCTAAAGCAGCGGACCCGCGGGGCTAACACATATCAGCGCTGCGAGACACCGCCCCAGCCACCGCACCCGCTGATAACGCCAACGCCACAGGGCAGACCCGCTGACAGACCGAAGGAGAACCACCATGGGCCAGCACACCAACCAGGCACCAAACCGGACCGCACAGGCCAGCTCCTCCACTGCGCCCCAGACCGCACGAACTTTCACCCGTAACGAGAAGGTGCCCACCGCCATCGTTATCGGTGGCGGCCCCTCCGGCCTCATCTCAGCACGCCGCCTCGCCGCAGCCGGCATGCGCGTCACCCTGCTCGAACAACGGCACCACCTCGGCGGCGCTGTCGGAGCCCACGAAGTTGGCGGCCTGCTCCTAGACTCCGGCGCCGAATCCTTCGCAACCCGCAGCCCCATCGTCAGCGACCTCGTTAAAGAACTCGGCCTGGGTGACCAGATTGTCACCCCCAACTCCTACGGTTCCTGGCTATACCTGCCGCAAGGCGCCCGCCGCACCCCCAGCACCGGCATCATGGGTATCCCCGGCAACGTCAACGACAAATCACTGATTCCCGTCATCGGCAAGAAAGGCCTGCGCCGCGCCCAGGTAGACAAATTCCTACCCATCTCCGCCGGTGAAAACGCAAAGACTCTCGGTGAGCTCGTACGTATCCGCATGGGTCAGAAGGTCCTGGACAACCTGGTCGCCCCCGTCGTCTCCGGCGTGTACTCCACCCACCCCGACAAGCTCGACGTGGACGCCACTATCCCCGGGCTGCGCGCGGCACTGCGCAAGCACCGCTCCCTTGCCGCAGCAGCGGCAGCCTTCCGCTCCGCAGCACCTGCAGGCTCTCAGGTAGCAGGCATTATCGGCGGTATGAACCAGCTCTCTGAACGTCTCGTCGAGGAACTCTACGAAGCCGGTGTACGCATCGTCACCGGATTCGACGTCATCGCCGTAGACCGCGACGAATCCACCGGCCAATGGTTCATCATTCAGCGCCACACCACCGACGGCGAAAACACCCCCCTCTACGCCGACTACCTGGTAGTCGCAACTGATGGCCCGACCGTAGCCCGACTTATCGGCCCGCATGTCTCCACGGCGCTACCCGCCCTGGAGCCCGGCCCCGAAGTCGCCCTCGTCACCCTTGTCGCCGATGCCCCCGACCTGAACAAGCACCCGCGCGGTACCGGCCTGCTCGTCTCCGAAGAAGCAACCGCCGTCCGGGCCAAAGCCCTCACCCACGCCACCGCCAAATGGCAGTGGGTCGCCGACGCAGCAGAACCCGGCCGCCACGTTGTGCGCCTCTCCTACGGCCGCGGTGGCGAAGACTCCCGCTTCTCTGAAGTGGCACTCGCCGACGAGCAGCTCATCACCCTCGCCCTGCGTGATGCAAGCCGCATGATGGATGTATCCCTCACCCACAGCAACCTCGTCGACGCGGACGTTGTACGGTGGCGCGGCGTACTGCCCGCCTCCACTCCCGGCCACCGCGAACGAGTCAAAGAATTCCGCGAACGCGCCAGCGAACTCGGAACCCTCAGCACCGTTGGCTCCTGGGCCGCAGGTTCCGGCCTAGTCCTCACCGTCAAAGACACCTACGAGCAGATGGACCGCCTCATCTATCACGCCGCACAAGACTGGGAAGGCGTCACCGCCCCCAACGCTGCCGACACTCAATAACCGGTAATACGCAGCGCACCATAAACCATAATTTGAGAAAACGCGCGGCTACGGAAGCTGCGCCTCTAAGACAGCGAACCCTCGCTGAAGAAAGGAACACACAATGTCTCACGACCACGCAGCACATGGCCACAGCGGTGCACACGGTGCACACGGCAGCTACAGCCACTCCGGCCACGGCTACGGCGGCGCACCCAAGGGCTACGCAGTCCAGCATTCCGCAGCTGACGAGAACCGCCGCGGCCGCGAAGAAGGCGAAACCCTGCACTACGCCCTCTACACCGTCTTCGCACGCTCCGGCGCACGCCCCGCAGAAGCTAACACCGACGAAGCCCGCGCAGAATTCGAGCAGCTCACCGAACAGCTCGCAGCCGAGGGCGTGACCCTGCGCGGCATCTACGACGTCTCCGCAATGCGCGACAACGCAGACATCATGATCTGGACCCACGGCCAGAACCCCGAAAAACTGCAGGCAGCAGTCCGCAAGATTCGCCGCACTGCACTCTTCACCGGTACCACCATCGTCTGGTCCACCATGGGCGTACACCGCGAAGCAGAATTCACCCGCAACCACGCCCCCGCATACGCGCGCGGCAAGGCACCCGAAGCATGGGTCTGCGTCTACCCCTTCGTACGCTCCTACGACTGGTACTACATGAACCCCGAACGCCGTGCAGAAATGCTCAAGAACCACGGCATGAAGGCAATCGACTTCCCGCAGATACTGGCAAACACCGTCGCAACCTTCGGCATGAACGACTACGAATGGGTCCTCGCCCTTGAAGCACCCGAACTGGTCGACCTGGTCGACATGATGCGCCACTTCCGCAATACCGAAGCACGCCTGCATGTGCGCGAGGAAACCCCCTTCTACACCGGCCGCCGCATCGGCGCAGACGAAGTAGCTGAGGTCCTGGCGTGAGCCATCAGCCAAACGGCGGCGTAACCCTCAACGGCACGCTCTTGCCGGACGACGTGGTACCCAACCACACCGACCCGGCGAACACCGCCTCCAACGGCCCCGCTGCACTCAATGAGCAGACCCTCGGTGATTACCGAAGCGAACGCAGTATCACCCGTGAACGTGCTGAAGAGGCACGCCCCTACGACCTGGTGATTCTCTCCTCCTTCGGCGGACCCGAGGGGCAGGAGGACGTCATCCCGTTCCTACGCAACGTAACCGCTGGCCGCGGCATCCCAGATGAGCGCCTCGAAGAGGTCGCCACCCACTACCGCGCCAACGGCGGCGTCTCGCCCATTAACGAGCAGAACCGTGCCCTGCTCGCCGCACTGCAGCAGGCACTCGCCGAGCGCGGCCCGCACATCCCGATCACCTGGGCGAACCGCAACTGGAAGCCCTACGTGAAGGACGTGCTCGCCGAAGCCTACGAGAACGGTCACCGTAACGTGCTCGTGCTGGCGACCAGCGCCTACCCCGGCTACTCGAGCTGCCGCCAGTACCGTGAAGACTACGGTGTGGCGATTGAGCAGCTCGGTCTGGAAGGGCACGTGCACGTGGGTAAGATCCGTCAGTTCTTTGACGTGCCCGGATTCTCCCGCGCTTTTGCTGACGGGCTGAAGGACGGGCTCGCCACGGTGCGTGAGCAGCTTGCCGCACGCGATAGCGGTTCGCTGAACCCGCGCCTGCGCATCATGTTCTGCACTCACTCAGTGCCGACCTCCGCGGCGAATGAGGCAGGCCCGCGCGGTGTGAACTATGAGGGCGGCTCCGCCTACGTAGAGAAGCACCTGCAGGTCGCTCGTGCCGTGCTATCGCTCGTGCGTGATGAGGCTCCCCAGCTTCTGCAGAACGTCGAGTGGGAGCTGGTGTACCAGTCTCGTTCCGGCCCGCCGTCCATGCCGTGGCTCGAGCCGGACGTCAACGACGCCCTGGAGGCGCTGCCCACCCCCGCCAACCCGGCGGAGGATGGCGAAGCCCCCGTGGAAGGCGTCGTGCTGGTGCCCCTCGGATTCGTCTCCGACCACATGGAAGTCAAGTGGGATTTGGACACCGAGGCGCTGGACACCTGCCAGCGCCTGGGCGTGGTCGCCGTGCGCACCCCCACCCCCGGCACGCACCCGGCGTACGTGGAGTCGCTGCGCCGCCTGATTGAGGAGCGCGTGGAGAACGGCGTTTCAGCCGACCTACGCCCCGAACGTGAGAGCGTCTGTGCCCCGAGCGCGAGCGGTCAGTACGGCTGGTTCGACGAGTGCGAACCTGATTGCTGTAAGCCCGGTCGCGGTGAGCCGAAGCCAGTCATTGCTGAGTATGCAGCCGGTGCTGATAACAGCGCTACTGCACCCAGCACTTCTGAGAACGCACCGGCCAGCCGCTCCGGTGGCTGCGGCTCCGGCGGATGCTGCTCCCACTAACACCACCCCTGTAGCTCCGGCTCGCCCCAACGCCCCTGAAGAGGGTGCGCGGGCGGGTCGGAGCGCATGTGCCTACGGGCTATCACACACATCACCGATAAGGAGAGATATGAGCCACCACGAGTACATCTTGGGCACCCGCGGGTCTGCTCTCGCCCTAACCCAAAGCCGTATTGCTGCTGAAACCGTTACCTCCCTCTACACCGAACACCAGGCACACCACAGCGCCGCAGATGCCGAGGTCGTGGACTTCACCCTGCGCACCGTCAAGACTGAAGGTGACGTACTCACCGGACCCCTGGCAACCCTCGGCGGCACCGGCGTATTCGCGGCGGCACTGCGCCAGCGTCTGCTCGACGGCGAGAACGCCTCCGAAGAAAACCGCGTGGACATGGCAGTACACTCCCTCAAGGACCTGCCCTCCGCACCCTGCCCCGGCCTGGTCATCGCCGCAACCCTCAAACGAGAAGACCCCCGCGACGCCCTCGTAGCACGCGATGGTCTGACCCTCGACACCCTGCCCACCGGCTCCCGCGTGGGCACCGGCTCACCCCGCCGTGCCGCCCAGCTACGTGTGCTGCGACACGACCTTGAAATCGTGGACATTCGCGGTAACGTGGGCACCCGCATCGGCCGCGTGAAGGGCCTTGAAGAGCACGCCGGCAAGCAGGTCGTACTCCGCCAGAATGCTGAAACCTCCGAACGAGCCGACCACGGGGTAGGCACCGAACGCAGCGGCGACTGCGACGCCGTGGTGCTTGCCGTCTCCGGCCTGAAGCGCCTGGGCAAGGAAGACCTCATCACCGAGTACCTGGACCCCACCCGCATGCTGCCCGCCCCCGGTCAGGGTGCGCTTGCCCTGGAAGTGCGCGAAAGCGAGTTCGAAAACCCGGACCCTGCCGCGCTGGCCGACGCCGAGGTGGCGCGCCCGGTGCGTGCCCTGGGCCATGCCCTGCTTGCCGCAAACCACTACGAAACCCGCCTCGCCGTCAGCGCCGAGCGTGCCCTGCTGCGCCGCCTCGAAGCCGGCTGCGCCGCCCCCATCGGTGCCTACGCGCAGGTGGTTGAGGGCGACCTGGTGCTCAACGTTGTGGTGGCCTCCCCGGACGGTACCGACATGCTGCGTCACACCTCGGCAACTGCTGAGCTGGATGTGCCCGGCGCCGAACGTCTGGGCGTGCGCGTGGCAGAAGACCTGCTGCAGATGGGTGCCGCTGCCCTGGCCGGGCTGGAGGCGAAGTAGACGCCATGTCTGCTTCGCGTTCTGAATCCTGGCAAGGCGACACCCCGCCTGCTGAAGCCCCGTGCACGGTTCTGTTGACCCGCTCCGCCGCGCAGGGCGCCGCCTTCGCACGCGCCCTCGCCGAGGAGCGCGCACAGAACGGGTTGGGGGAGCCCCGGGTACTCTTTGCCCCGCTGCAGCAGGCACGCACCGTCGAGCCGGGCGAAGAACACGCAGCCGTGTTGGAGGCGCTCGCCTCCGGCCAGTACGCGTGGGTGAGCTTCACGAGTGCCAACACGGTCCGCGCCTGCACCGAGCTGTGGGGCGATAAGTTCGCCCGCGCCTGCGCGAGTGGGGGAGTGCGCATCGCCTGCGTGGGCGCGGCAACCGCCCGCGCTGTGCACACCCAGCTGGGGCTGGGCACAGATTTTCAGCCGCAGGTGCAGAGCGCCGCCGGTATGCTCGCGGAGTTTGAACAGCCTGCAGCTTATGCCGCCGTGCTGGTTCTGGAAGGCTTCAACGCCCGCCCGACCCTGCGCGAGGGCCTCAAGAACCTGGGCTGGGACAGCCGCCGCTGCGTGCTCTACGACATGGTGCCCGCCGAGCAGGTGGCACCCGGAGAGCTGAGCCTTTCCGCCGCCCGCGTGCTCATACAGGGGAATGCCGTAGACACACCAGACCCGGATACCCCCGCGCCGGATGTGCTGGTGGTGACCGCCCCCTCCCGCCTGCACGCCCTGCTGGACGGCCCATCCGGACTAGCGCCCGAATCCGTGCCGCCGGTGGTGGCGATTGGGGCGAGTACCGCCTCCGCATGCCGCGCTCTGAACTTGCGCCATGTGCAGGCCGATTCGCCCTTACCGCAGGATTTGGCGCGCGCCGCCGTAGCCCTGATTTAGGCGCATCCTTCAGCTAAGACTTCACATTATTTCGAAAGAACTTTTCAGGAGAGATCATGAACCTCACCCGCCGCCCGCGCCGCCTGCGCACTACCGCAGCCATGCGCTCCCTCGTCGCTGAGACCACCCTGCGCCCCGCGCAGCTGATTCAGGTGTTCTTCGTTCGCGACGGCATCGACGAGCCGCAGCCGATTCGTTCCATGCCCGGTCAGTACCAGCACACCCTGGAGAGCATCATCCCCGCCGTGCGTGAGGCGTATGAGGCAGGCATCCGCTGCATTGACCTGTTCGGCATTCCCCGCGATGAGGATAAGGACGAGGTCGGTTCGACCGCCTGGGATCCGCAGGGCATCCTGAACCGTGCGATTGCGGTGTGCCGGGAGGAGTTCGGCGATGACCTGGTGGTTATGGCTGATACCTGCCTGGATGAGTTCACGAGCCACGGCCACTGCGGCGTGCTGGTTGATAACGGCCACGGCACGCCCGTGGTGGATAACGATCAGACAGTGGAGCTGTACTGCAAGATGGCGGTTTCGCAGGCTCGTGCGGGTACGCATACGGTGTCCCCGTCAGGCATGATGGACGGCCAGATTGCGGCGATGCGCACCGCCCTGGACGAGGCTGGCTTTGAGGATGTGTCGATTCTGGCGTATTCGGCGAAGTACGCTTCGGCGTTCTTTGGTCCGTTCCGTGATGCGGTGGAGTCCAGCTTCACGGGTGACCGTAAGACCTATCAGCAGGATCCGGCGAACCGCCGCGAGTCGCTGCTGGAGGTGCGCGCTGACCTGGAGGAGGGCGCGGATATGGTGATGGTGAAGCCTGCCGGTAGCTACCTGGATATTGTGCGTGAGGTGGCGGAGTTTTCGCCGGTGCCGGTGGCGGCGTATCAGGTGTCGGGTGAGTACGCGATGATTGAGGCAGCCGCTGCGAACGGCTGGATTGACCGTAAGGCTGTGGTGCTGGAGTCGCTGCGTTCGATTCACCGTGCCGGTGCGGATGTCATCTTGACCTACTACGGTACGGAGGCAGCACGCTGGCTCCGCGATCTGGACGCCTAAACCCCTCCCTCATTTAATGCCGAGAAGCCACATGCTGTACAAACAGTATGTGGCTTCTGAACGGTATAAGAGCGGTGAAGAGTAGCCCGCTTACTTGTACTGCGCCTTCTGGAAGGATGCGCGGCGTGCCGCCTCCTCCGCATGCTTACCGGCAGGCTTGTAACCCATGGTCGTACAGATAACGCGGCCGTCCACGAAGTACTTCGCCAACATTTCACGGTCCGCCGGCGAATCCACATCCGCCCAGCGTTCCTGCTCAATATTGAACGCAATCTGCGCCACCAAACAATCAATTTGGTGATCATTGAGCGCATAGTCGTGCTTGCGGCCGCTGGGAAGCAGAATCTCCAGCCTCCACTGGCTCGCGTCCTTCGGATTCAGCTTGATAGCGTCCGGGTTCCTCGGGTACACACGGAACGCGCGAACCTCAGAGTAGGGGCGGGACTTCGCCGGAAGGAACAGCCGCCCAGCCTGGAACGAATCCGGGTTGTACACCATGTAATCGCGGTTGTACATCAGCAGCATGAGAATCAGCGGAATGTACGCCGCCGCCAAGAACCAGGAGGCGTGACCGATATAGATCGCTTCCAAATCCTCGTCGATGCTCCAGCCCGCCAAGGACATCAAGAAGACAGAGGCGAGCAGGAACGCAATACCGTTGAGCACCCAGTAGGCGGTGCGATCGTTACGAATCGGCTCCACACCCGGCACGGTGCCGTGCACACGGAACGGTGCGCTCAGCTTACCCAGCGTCGCCGAGTAGATGCGCGGCATGCCCAGCACACGGTCGTCCTTACTGTAACCGCGTGCTTCGCGCCAGCCGCGGCGACCCCAGCGCGCCCCCACGTACACCATGAGGAACGGCAGAATCAGCGCCGGCAACAGAATGCCGTCGTACACGATATCCCAGTACAGGGTGAAGATAGAGACCGCCACAATCCAGCCCCACAGGTACATGACCACGTGGAACCAGCCGCTAAACACGCCAGCGCCCTCAATAGAATCCAGCTTCTTCTTCGCCTTCTTCGTGGCGTTACCCTTACGGGAAGAGCTCAACGGCGCACCCATCGCGGTACGTTCCGCAGTGGAGCGGAGCGCCTCATCAACGGGCGAACCGGATACCTCAAGGTACAGGTCGGCTGCCTTCTCCTTCTTGATGGGCACCGGGTAGGCGATATCTACCAGCAGGCACAAGCCCAAGTACACCATGAAGGCGATCAGCCACACATCGCGTAGCTGCTCCATGGGCAGTCCCAAGGCGCTCAGATCCATGAGCGGCTCACCTCCTTACTTCTCGCAAACCCTTACGCGGATGCGGCGGCGGCGGCAACCGGAAGAGCCGAGATGATACGTTCCATCGCCTCATCATTGTGGGCGGCAGAAACGAACCATGCCTCGAATGCGCTCGGCGGCAGGTACACTCCGGATTCGAGCATGGAGTGGAAGAACGCGTTGTAGCGGCTGGTTGCCGAGGCCTTGATGTCGGCGTAGTTGTGCACGCCCGCCTCGGAGGTACCAAACGCTACCGAGAAGAGGTTACCGGCGCTCTGGATGGAGTGGTCCACACCGGCGGCGTTGAACGCCTCGGTCAGAGCCTGCTGCAGCTGGGCGCTACGCGAATCCAGGTGCGCGTAAACGGCGGCATCAGCCAGGGTCAGGGTCGTAATACCCGCCGCAACCGACAGCGGGTTACCGGAGAGGGTACCAGCCTGGTAGACGGGGCCGACCGGCGCCAGGTGCTCCATGACCTCACGCTTACCGGCCAGCGCCGCGATGGGCATACCGCCACCAATGACCTTGCCGAACGTGAAAATATCGGGAACCCAGCCGCCATCCTCGGGAGCCGCGTAACCCCAGTAACCAGCCGAAGACACACGGAAACCGGTCAGCACCTCATCAAAAATGACGAGCGCACCATTCGCGTGAGCAATCTCGTGCAGGCCACGGTTGAAACCGGGCTCGGGGGTCACAACACCCATGTTGCAGGGTGCCGCCTCAGTAATAATTGCGGCAATTTGACCCTCATGGTTCGCGAACGCCTCACGCACAGCATCCAGGTTGTTGTAGGGCAGAACGATGGTCTCCGCGGCGGTTGCGGCAGTTACGCCAGCAGAACCCGGCAGCGCCAGGGTAGCCACACCCGAACCAGCCTCGGAAAGCAGCGCATCCACGTGACCGTGGTAGCAGCCCGCGAACTTAATAACCTTGTCGCGACCGGTCACACCACGCGCCAGACGAATCGCAGTCATGGTTGCCTCAGTACCGGTGGACACCATACGCACCTGATCAATCGCACCGGGAATTGCCGCGTTAATACGGTTGACCACCAGCTCAGCCAGCTCAGCCTCCGGCGCGCTCGCCGCACCAAACGACAGGCCGCGCTCAGCCGCCTGCTGAACCGCCTCAACCACCTGCGGATGCGCGTGCCCCAGAATCGACGGACCCCACGAGCAGACCAGGTCAACGTACTCGTTGCCGTCCGCATCGTACAGGTAGGCGCCCTTAGCCTTTGCCGCAAACGCAGGGGTGCCGCCCACAGAATTGAAAGCACGCACCGGGGAATTTACACCGCCAGGAATTACCGCGCGAGAACGCTCAAACAGCTTCTCGCTGGCTTCGTGGTGTAGCGGGTGGGTAGAGGAAGAAGTCATCGTATCGGTGCCTTTCAACAGGGACGGCGAACTAAAGAATTACAGGGGACGATACACACCGGGCGACAGAGCCTGTACGCTACTAACGTCCCGTACCTAACCATCATAGGCGCTACAGATGAACCGCAGGTGACAAGCACCTGAACGTACCGAAAGGTGACGATAAAACACAACCGACAGATTAGGTAACAGATAGGTGAAGAAACTCAGAAACTAACGCATATGCCGGTCAGTATCCAGACGGTGCAGCACCTGAGTGTCCTGATCAAACAACCAGTTCTTATCAAAGAGCAGACGCACAAACGCCAAGCCCATACCCAACGCCATGAAAATCAGCATGGACTGCACAAAACCGGTCGTCGCCGAATACATGTCACCGCTGGCAAAATGCGACATGGAACGATAGAACGGAACACCCGGAACCATCGTCACGACCGCCGGAACCGACAGCGAAATACGTGTGTACTTACGATGATGCAGCGGCGCCACAATCTCTGCCAAAATACCCACCCCAAACACGGCAATCGTCGCCGCCATATGCGCGGGCATACCCGCCTCCACCATGTAAATACGGGCGGGGTTCGCCACCGCAGCAATCACGCCACCCCACAGGCACGCCACCGGAGAGGCAGCAAAAAGCATCGCAAAGCCAGCCGCCGCAACACCCGAGGAAAGCACCTGCAGAAGCAAATACAGGGTCGGGTCAAGGTTAAGAGGCGCAGGAGCCGCCAACGGCAGGTGGAAGAGCGAACCCAAAACCCACACCGCAAACGACGCACTCAGCAACAACAAGCCCACATACGTCAGACGTGAAATACCCGCCAAAAAGTCCATACGAGAAATGTCGAGCATACCCGTCACCATGGGGAAACCCGGCACCAAGAACAGTACCGACGAAATAAAACCAATCATATGGTTCGGGCTAATCCAACCCGCCGCAACCAGCACATTAACAATCGCAATGTACAGACTCGCCGCCAGGAAGCCGCACGCCATCCACGTGGCCATATGGCTCACCCCGCGCTTGAGCAGAGTCGAACGCAAATACTGGCCAGCACCCGCCGCGAAGAACACAACCGAGCACTCCACCAGGCCGCCACGGTTCAGGAACGCGAACCCGGCACAGGCCACAGCCGACGCCAACGCCAGCATCCAGCGGGTGTACAGCGGCTTAGCCGAATCGATACGGTCCAGCTCAGCGTTCGCCTCCGCAGGGGTGATCTTTTCAGGAAGCTCAGAAATGAACTTACCCAACTGATCCAGCTTATGAGCGTTAATGCCCATCGTGCGTTGCTCAGCGACCTCGGTACGGAAATTACCGTCCGTGTACGAAGAGGTCGAAATTTCGGTGAAGGTCACCTGCGCGTGATGCTC
Source organism: Rothia sp. 110740021-2 (assembly GCF_054263775.1). Taxonomy (NCBI): domain Bacteria; kingdom Bacillati; phylum Actinomycetota; class Actinomycetes; order Micrococcales; family Micrococcaceae; genus Rothia; species Rothia sp. 110740021-2. The sequence goes on from NZ_JBSZFE010000001.1 coordinate 641,995, forward strand.
CTTTAACCCCACAGCCTTCGCCAAACGCGCCATCGACGCCTTAATACGGTACGCACTCGCACCCGACTTCATCAGGATGCGGCCCAGGCGGAGCACCACCTGAGACTGCGCCACCAAATGCTCATGCGCTAGGCGGGTAGAGCCCAGATAGATACTGCGCGTGTTTGTATCCGGGTAGGGTTCGTGTGAAGGGTTGCGGTGATGGTCCATTGAGGGCGCTCCCGGGCTAATTTCTGTCAATGCGTTGTGCATACTCTTTTTAGCATAGGGGAGATGGCCAGCCGACGATAGCGTCAGCCTGTCAGCAAAGGCGAGATAGTTGGGTAGCCGAGGTGAGTTTAGCGACGCACCGGCCAGCGGCCGTCAATGACCTCAGATTCCTTACCCGGTTGCGTACGCAACCACGCCTGGAAGCTTGCCGCCTGCTCCGCCGCCCACTGAACCTGCTGCTCATGAAGCTGGCGTGCATCCACGTTGAGAACTTGCGGGAACTGCTCGGTGAGCTTCACCAGCAGACGCTCCGCTGCCAGGGCGTCATCAGCGGACGTGTGCGAGTTCTCCAGGGAGACACCGTACTCGGCGGCGAGAACCTCCAGGGTGCGCTTGCCGCGCTTACGCGGAATCACGTGCTTATGCAGAACGTACGGGTCGAGCACCATACCCGGCGGCAGCTCACCGTTGGCAATATTGTGGCGCAGCATCTCGTGGTGCAGCACCGAAAAATCGTAGGCGGCATTGAACGCAATAATCGGCACGCCGTCAAGGTTTAGCGCACCAATCGCGCCGGCAAGCTCCCACACGACCTCGCGGGCGGGACGACCGTGCTCACGTGCGTACTCGGTCGTAATACCGTGCACGGCGGCGGCACCGGCAGGAATCTCAACGCCGGGGTCAGCCAGCCACTCGCCACGGCGCACCACATTACCCTGAGGATCCAGCAGAATCAGGGAAGCAGTCACGATGCGGGCGGTGGTGACGTCCACACCGGTGGTTTCAAGGTCAAAAGTGGCGCGCAGGCCGTTCATCCAGGTCATGCTATAAGACTAACCCAGCGGAGAAGGAGGCGCGCGCCCGGTCGTCATTGGCTCCCCGACTAGTGAGCTGGAAGCTAGATATAGATATGGGACATCCAACAAGGGCATGTAAGTTGGGCGCTCATCGGAACGAAAGGGGGAGGCTATACATGTGGTTGCTTGTGCATTCGAATACTGAGAGGATGGTGATAATATGGTTTTTGCTTCAATTAAATATATTTTTAGATATTTTAATGTTTTCAATATTCGAAAATATGTGCAGCTAATGGTTATATTTTCGAATATATTAGTGTATAGTTGTGGGCATGGAATTTAAGCTAGGTGAACTTTTTTGTGGCCCCGGCGGCCTTGCCATTGGCGCAACTCGCGCTTCTATCTCTGACCCCGACTGGAAGATTGTTCACCAGTGGGCGACTGACTACGACGAAGATACTTGCAATACTTACCGCCAAAATATCTGCCCAGACCGCCCTGAGTCTGTAGTACATGCAGACATTCGAGAGCTTGACTACTCCGTGTTGAAAGAGCTTGGCGATATTGATGGTCTAGCCTTCGGCTTCCCCTGCAATGACTTCTCTACTGTGGGTGAGCAGAAGGGATTGGACGGCACTTACGGTCCGCTTTATACCTATGGTGCTAAGGCCTTGGAGATGTTCCAGCCTCTGTGGTTCCTTGCTGAGAATGTCGGCGGCCTTCGTAGCGCTAATGAGGGTAAAGCTTTTAACCAGATTCTTGAGACCTTTGAGAAGGCTGGTTACAAGCTCGTGACCAATCTCTATAAGTTTGAGGAATACGGAGTTCCCCAGGCTCGCCACCGCATTATTATCGTGGGCATTCGTAATGACCAGGATGTAGAATTCAAGGTTCCTTCTACTGAGCCTTATCGAAATCATGATGTGTCGGCTCGTACCGCATTGGAGCAGCCACCTATCACAGCTGAGATGACTGGTACCGAACTGACTAAGCAGTCGCAGGTCGTTCAGGAGCGTTTGTCATATATTAAGCCGGGACAGAATGCCTTTACTGCGGATATTCCAGAGCATCTTCAGCTGAAGGTTAAGGGCGCGAAAATCTCTCAGATTTATAAGCGTCTTCACCCCGAGAAGCCCGCTTATACCGTAACTGGCTCTGGCGGCGGCGGTACTCATATGTACCACTGGGCAGAGAACCGAGCGCTCACTAACCGTGAGCGTGCGCGTTTGCAGACATTCCCTGACGACTACAACTTTGCGGGTAGTAAAGAGTCTGTTCGTAAGCAGATTGGCATGGCAGTTCCTGCTGAGGGAGCCCGTGTTATATTTGAAGCGATTTTGAAGACTTTTAAGGGTGAAGAATATCCTTATCAGGAAGCTTCTTTCTAAACCTAAAGAAACTGCGAAGGAGTAGTTTTTATGGCTCGTAATACGTGGTGGGCTACTAGACCAAAGCGTGCTCTGCCCCCTGTTCCTCGTTGCCTGATGGCAATTGCCTATGAAGCTCAAGGTAAAGTCTGGAAATCATCCGGTAAAACAATGGAACTCACCATTGAGGAGAACCTTGAATTGGCTGGTCTCAAGACAAAGGGCAAACGTCGAGATCAGACGGGTGGCGGAGCCCGCACGTATCGAGCCTGGTTGAAAAGCCTCGGCCTTATCTTCATGGATAAGGACGGGAAACTTTGGTTGACCGATGCAGGGGAGGCGCTTGTCCAGAAGGAGGCGTCTCCTCTTGCTGTCCTTAAAAAGCAGGTTTTGGAGTACCAATTCCCTAACGCTTTTGCGTATAAGGGGGCGTCATCTGTTGATACTCGTTTTAAAGTTCGTCCCTCCATCTTTCTTCTGCAACTCCTGCTAGATGAACGTCTAGAAGGCTACCTTCATGAGAAGAACGAAATTGGAAAGATTGTCATTGCACACGGTATATCGAATAAAGCATCATGTGTCGGTGATGTTGTAACTCGTATCCTGAAATATCGTCGTATCGGGGACGCCTCGCTGGAAGATAACTACGTTGATTTGTACGCGACAAAACGTACGGTACGTGATATTGAGAAAATTTTCTCGAATCACGGGAGTATTGCAAATACCTTCGGCAATTGGCTGGGCTATACGCAGCTCATTGAAAGGTATAACAATATTTGGTCTATCGCTCCTGGAGCTGAGGACGAAGCACGAGAAATTGTTGAGAAATACGCTTCTAAGCCTTTGATTGCTAAGCCGGAAGACGAGGAATACTTCCAGCGCAGGTATGGTCTGCGACCTGGCAAGTTGAAAGATACCCGTCGTCTTGAAAGTCCGAGCAACGTCTCTTCGAAGATGATTGAGGAGAAGAATGTTCTTCTTGCTGCTGAGAAGTATGCTACTCAGCGTTTTATCAACGGCGTAGATGAGCAACTTATCTCTGATATTTCTTTCGAAACGGGTGTATCGCTTAAGGATACTGAACGTATCCTTTCTGCTAAGTATCCGAATGGTCTTGTCGATTCCTTCCTCTCTGAGTATGTTCAGATGGCCTTTGATTCACGTGATAGGGCTACTAAATTTGAGAAAACGACGACCTCAATTTTTGCCGATATCTTTGGGCTCTATGCTGAACACATCGGTCAGAAGGGTATCGTCCCAGACGTAGTTGTTGCCTCTCGTGAAGAGGGCTGGTCAGGCATCTTAGACAGTAAAGCATATGCCAAGGGATACAGCATCGGACATGACCACCGTAACCGTATGGTTGAGTACATTGAGCGATACCCGGAGTACGGGCCTGATTTTGCGGCTCTTGCCTTCTTCTCGTACGTGGTGTCTGACTACAAGAACTCGGTAACTCCTCAGATTCGTCTTATCTCAGAGAAATCTGGAGTTCCTGGATCTGTGATTACTGCACGCGATATTGTGCGTATGGTGGAACGCCACAAGAAAAAGCCATATACCCATGCGGAGATTCGCGAAATCTTCTCGTTGAACCGTGCAATTACGTTTGAAGATATTGGATAGGAACTAAAATGTCTTTTAAAGAAAATCTCAAAGAGCTATTTAAGGGTCAGAGCACTCCTTATCTTTTTGTTGGCTCAGGTTTTTCCAGAAGATATTTTGGGACACCTGGCTGGGAAGAACTTTTACGCGAAATAGCTAAAGCTTCTGGGATTCAGTATGGGAAATACGTTGATGATCCCAATGACCTTCCAGCAGTTGCTTCTGCGATGGCTGTCGATATTAAAAATTCTTGGTACGATGGAAAATTTTTAAAATATGATTGGTGCAATCCTGATAGCCTAGAAGATGCTGTAGGTTTAGGTGTAGATATGGCACTGAAATACATAGCTTGCCAGTTAACGGAAACCCGAGTAAAAGATGGTATTCCTATGTATTTCAAGCCTAATAACCCAACAGGGAAAAATGAATTTTATGAGGATGATGTATTGAGGGAAGAGTTGGATATTTTTTCCAGAATGAATCCCCCTGCAATAATTACCACTAATTATGATTCGGCTCTTGAGACTATACATAAAGGGTATCAAGTTTATGGAAGTCAGTCAGAGATGATTTCCTCATCTTTGCAGAATATTGGTGAGATATATAAAATTCATGGAACGGTTTCTAATCATGGGTCTATAGTGCTCACTCGTGAAGATTATGATCGTTTTGAGCAAAGGAATAAATACTTAATTGCTAAACTGTTGACGATATTTACTGAAAATCCAATTGTTTTTATTGGTTATAGCTTGTCGGATGAAAATATCAAAAACATTTTTAATGGTATTCAAGAGTGTCTTGAAGGTAGTGTGAATATTAGGGAGGCATACGAGCGGAAATTTATTTTCCTTAATCGACCTTCGAATGATGATGAAGAGCGGGTCTATACCACTGAGAAGTCCCTCTCAAATCACATTTCGATGAAAGTTACTGTGATTCAGGCACGAGATTTTCGGGAAGTGTTTAAAGCTATTTCTGAAACAAAAATTCAAGTTCCTGCAAAACTAGTTCGAATGTTTAAAGAGCAAGCATTTAGAATTGCTTCTGCAAAGGGTGCCTTGGAGACTATATATGCAATGCCAATTTCAGACCTTGAGCAGAAAATCGATAAGGAAAATGCAGAAATTCTTGTATCTGGAATTGGTATAGTGAAGCCCTCATTTAAACTGACGAAACTAGAGGATTTGCGCAGGATATTCCTCCATAAAGAGGACTACCCGGCATATGCATGTATTGAGGGAATTATTTCTCGAAAGGGTTCCTGGACCTGGACTCCAATTTTTTACTATATAAATAAACTGACGGCGGATGAATTGGGGCAACTTTCAGAGGATGATATTGAATTCCTTCAGGAAAGAATGAAGTTCTTGTCTTCGAATTATGATGCGCTTGGTGTGTCTAATCCGAGGGATTGCAGTGCCGAAGAAGTGGATCCCAAAAAATACAATGCCCCAATTCATATAAGGGATATGGTTTTTGGTGATGTGTTTAGTAGTAAGAATCAAAAGGATTATATTGAACCTACCCATAAGCTCCAGTGGGTATTGGATAAGCGTCCAGATGAAGTGGATGCGCAAAATCTTAGACAGTATCTTATTAATAATATGAGTTATGTTAAAAATCGGGGAGAGTTTGCGAAGGTTGTATGCTATCTCGATTGGATGGAAAACTGTGAAGGGGAAAATGTGAAATATATTCTGAATTATGAGAAGGATAAGAAATAGAATATGTACCTTTTGTGTAACTATTGAATCTCTGCTTTATGTTTATGAAGGTGTAGAATCTTACCAATAAACTATTTTCTATATTGTGTCGTAGTCGGTGTTTTTCTACACGTCAGTTGACGGGCGGCGGGGCGTACCCGCCGCCCACCCGATAGACTGAAACCATGACAACCCAACTTCTTACCGGCATCCCCGGAACCGGTAAAACCCACCACCTCACCGAACGCGCCCTGCGCTACCTTGCCGACGGGAACGACCCCGCTCGGCTGCTCATCCTCGCACCCACCCGCACCGCCGCGACCCGTATGCGAGACGTCATCGCCGCATCCAGCGACCGCAGTCTCTCCGTAGCACCCACCCGCGCCTGGGCAGCATACGCCTTCGATCTGCTCAAACGAGCCCAAACCCGGGGTCTACTCAGCGGCGTAGAAGGCAACCTCAAACTCCTCTCCGGCCCCGAACAAGACGTCATCATCGGCGAACTACTCGCCAACCACGCCGAAGGCATCGCACCCGGACCCGCCTGGCCCGACGTACTCCGCGACGCCCTCGCAACCCGCGGATTCCGCCACGAAATCCGCGACTTCTTCGACCGCATGGCAGAATACGACCTCACCGCCGAGGACGTACACCGCCTCGCCACCGAACACAACCAGCCCGCCTGGCACGCCCTCGCCCAACTGCACACCGAATACCGTGCCGTGCGAGCCCTCCGCGCCAAAAACGCCTACGACCCGGCAGTACTCATCAACGATGCCTGCCGACTGCTGCTGCGCGCCCCCGAATTCCTCGCCGAAGAACGCCGCCGCTACGACCTAATCCTCATCGACGACGTGCAGGAACTCGGCCCCTCCATCTACCGGCTGCTGCGCCTCATCGCCGCAGAAGTCGCCCCCGCAGACGCCGCGCACCTGACCGAAACCCACCCCGACCTCTTCGCTGAAGGTCCCCAGGTTGTCATGACCTACAGCGACGAAGCCGTCGTCCAGGGCTTCCGTGGCGCCCGCCCCGACCTCGTTACCACCCTGCAGGCAAGCTTCCCGAGCATGTGCACCCGCACGCTCACCACCTCGTACCGCCTGCCCGCACTTATGATGCCGCTCGTGGCGGATATTCGCCGCCGCCTGCCGCGCTACACCCGATTCGTGCCGCTCACCCCCGAGCAAGAGGGGGTAAAGAATAGCGCGCAGGAGGGGTCAAAGAACGGCGCGCCCGCAACCTTCGGACGCATCAACACCACCCCCGCCGACGAAAACCTCACCTGGGGCACCGCCGACGAACCCCTGCTGCACCTGGGCGCCGACGGTAAAATCCTCGACCCCGCACACTACCGCACCGCACCCGCCGGCGTGTATAAATATGCGCTCGCCAGCTCGCAGGACGAGGCGAACCTCATCGCTCAAATGCTGCTTGAAGAACGCATCTACGGCAACCACCCCTACCGCGAGTCCGCCATCATCGTGCGCAGTAGCGCGGATGTGGCGCGTATCCGCCGTGTGCTCTCCTCGAACGGTATTCCCTCGCGTACCTCCGCTGCGCTCGTGCCGGTGCGCGACGAGCCCGCCGTACGTCCCTTCCTCGATGCGCTTAATCTGCTCGTCTACGCCCGTAAGCGCGGCGAGAAGGCACTGAACCCCGCCGTGCACATGCCCGCGGCAGAAGCTACAGAGGCGGGGGAGCGCGGCGGCTACGAAGCCCTCAGCGCAACCGAAGCTGAAGAACTCATGCGCCGAAGCCTCGATGACGTCATCGCCGAAGAAAGCCGCGCCAACCCCCTCGGCGGCGCGCAGAGCGCTATCACCCTGCTCACCTCCCGACTCGGTGGCGCATCCAGCATGGACGTGCGACGACTCCGCCAGCAGCTACGTTCCATCGAACTGCAAAGCGGCGGCCACCGCCCCAGCGACGACCTGCTCCTCGGCGCACTGCTACACCCCGAAACCCTCCCCGAAGAGGGCGTAGGACGCGCCGTGCACCGCATCGCAGCCGTGCTCTCCGCCGGACGTAAAGCACTCGCGCGCCCCGAATCCACCAGCACCGAAGTGCTCTGGGCGCTCTGGGAAGCCAGCGGCCTCGAAAAGACCTGGGTTACCCAGTCGCGCGGCGCAGGCCCCGACGCCGACGCAGCCCACCGCAACCTCGATGCCATGATTGGCCTCTTCGAAGCCGCCGACCGCTTCGACGAGCAGATGCGCGGCGCCGGTGCCGAGCAGTTCCTCGACTTCATCGACGCGCAGGACCTACCCATGGACACCCTCGCCGCCCGCGGCGTACGCCAAGACGCAGTCGAGATTCTTACCCCCGCGCTCGCAGCAGGTCAGTCCTGGCGCACCGTATATGTATGCGGTCTGCAGGAAGGCACCTGGCCCAACACCACCGTGCGCGGCTCCCTGCTGAGCACCGGCGACCTTGTGGACCTATGCGATGCGCGCCTCCGCCAGCGTGCCCAGCAGACAGAACAGCAGGCGGGGGAGGAGGAGCCTACGCCGCCTGCCCGCATCCGCAGCTACCCCGAACGCGTGCGCGACACCCGCCACGACGAGCTGCGCATGTTCGCCGTCGCTGCCACCCGAGCCAGCACCCGCCTCGTACTCACCGCCGTACGCAACGACGATGAAGCACCCGGCGAGTTCTTCGACTTCGTCCTACCCGCCGACGCGGTCGGCGACTCCACGGACGTGCCCATTACCCGCGTACGCCGCCCCGCCACCCTGCGTTCCCTGGTGGCGGAGCTTCGCCGCACCCTCGTTGAGGAGTCGCTGAACGCGATGCGTGCCGAAGACGCTCAGGACGGCACACAGGCCGGAAACGCACCGGCTGAAGACGCACTCACCCCGGAGGCTTCCGCGTACCGACTTGATGCCGCCTCCCGCATTCTGGCGCGCCTGGCGAATGCGCAGGCCCCCGGCGCCTCACCCGACGAGTGGTGGGGTCTGCTGCCGCTTTCTAGCACGGAACTACTCTTTGCGCATAACCCGGCAGACCACGCTGAGCTGGCCGAAAACCATGCCGAAGAGCCTGCCGAAAACCCCGGCCGCCGCACCATTATGCTCTCGCCCTCGCGCCTGGAAACCATTCACAGCTCCCCGCTGGATTGGCTGGTTTCTGCCGCCCGCGCGGAAGCCCAGACCGACCTGTCCCGTTCCCTCGGCACGCTTATTCACGCCATCGCCGAGGAGTACCCGACCGGCACCCTCGAAGAGCTCCAAACCGCCCTCGACGAGCGCATTAGCTCCCTCGGCGTTCCCGCCCGAAAGGACGATGAAACCGACGAAGAGTACCGCGAGCGCGTGCCCTGGGAATCCTACGCCCTCTACGAGCGCGCCAAGCGCATGATTCTGCGCCTGAGCTACTACTACCGTCAGCACATGGGCGACGCCGGCTGGCAGAACCTCGGCGTTGAAGGCTCCTTCGCGGTGCGTGTGCCCGTGCCCTTCGACCCCGCCGGTGAAGTCGGCGAGCTGGACGCGCTGCTCACCGGTCGTGTGGACCGCCTCGAGGGTACCGCCCCGGCGGAGGACGACACCCGCCGCTACGCCATTGTCGACCTGAAAACCGGCAAGTCTAAGCCGAGTGGGTCGGAGATGGAGACGCATCCGCAGCTTGCCGCCTACCAGATTGCGGTGGAGGCTGGTGCGGGTGAACAGCTGGAGGAGCGTTACCGTGCCGAAGCTGCCGCCTTGGAGGCGGGCGAACCGCTACCGGATGCCCGCCCCCAGGAGCTGGAGTACACCGGCTATACGGGTCGTTCCGGAGGCGCGGCGCTCGTGCAGCTGGGCGCCTCGGGCGTGAACGATGAGAGCAAGACTCGCCTGCAGGTTCAGCCCGCCCTGACGGAGCACGATTCGTGGGCGGCTGAGCTGGTGCAGCACGCCGCGGAGCTGATTGCTGGCTCGCAGGTACAGGCTCGTCACCGTGAGGGTGGCTACGGGTGCCGTCTGCCGGAGATTTGCCCGATTTGTACGCGCGGCCGTCAGGTGACGCAACCCTAGTAGCCGCGTACCCCCGTTTACTTTCGATATCACTCACCCCGAACCTCCCATGAGAATGATCCATGAGGAAGAGGAATCATGACTGACTCTGGCGCATACGGCGCTGATATGCACAGTGCTACTAACCTCGGCGCTCAACCCGGTTCTGGCACCGACATGCTCACCCCCGCCCAGTGGTGCGAGCACAATAGCTGGCAGCTGCCCAACGGCGTGCTCTTCTCGGCAGAAGCCGTCACGAATGACCCCGCGCTGAAGCCTACCGACTACCGCAGTGCCCTTGACATTGCCGAGATGCTCAACGGCGCTGACGGTAAGAAACCGACCCCCGAGCAGGTACGCATGATTGAGGCGGGCCCTGCCCCGACCCTCGTCATTGCCGGTGCCGGTTCGGGTAAGACTGCGACCATGGTTGACCGCGTGATTTGGCTGGTCGATAACGGTTTTGTACGCCCTGAAGAGGTTCTCGGCGTGACCTTCACCCGCAAGGCGGCAACCGAGCTGCGCAGCCGTATGCGTGCCGGCCTGAATACGCTGCGCCGTAGCCGTCGCGTCGCCCCGACCGATGAGGAGCTGCGCGAGGGCGTCGCTGACCCGACCGTGCTCACTTACCACTCCTACGCGAATAACCTGGTCAAGGAGTACGGTCTGCGCCTGGGCGTGGAGCAGGACGCACAGATGCTTGGCGATGCGCAGAAGTGGCAGCTTGCCGCGCAGATTGTGCAGTACTGGGAGGGGGAGCTTCCCCTCGATAAGGACGGCGTGCCGGTCTCTGCGGCGACCATGATTAACCAGATGCTGCAGCTTTCTGACGAGTGCGCGGAGCACCTGGTGGAGCCGCAACAGGTCATTGACTTCTGCACCGAGCAACTGGCGGCGTACGCGGCGGTGCCCGAGCCTCGCCGTGAGACGAAGACTGAGAAGGACATCCTGAAGGTTCAGCGTCTGCTGCGGAACCGCCGAGTGTACGCGCGTATGGCGGTCAGCTACGCCCGCGTGAAGTCGCGCATGCAGGTGCTGGATTTCGGTGACCTGATGCGTTTTGCCGCCCGCATTGCGGAGGCTGACCCTGCGATTCGCGAGGGTGAGCGTGCCCGTTTCAAGGTGGTTCTGCTGGATGAGTTCCAGGACACTTCGCACGCGCAGATGAGCTTGTTCTCCTCGATTTACGGTGCCGATGAGGCGGCGGGTATTCCGGCGCATCCGGTGATGGCTGTGGGCGACCCAAAGCAGTCGATTTACGGTTTCCGTGGTGCTTCGGACGGTCAGATGTTCAGCTTCTACCGTCATTTCCCGACTGAGCATGTGCAACCGCTGTTCCTATCCATTGCGTGGCGTAACGACATTTCGGTGCTGAACGCAGCAAACCACGTGGCGGAGAAGCTGAAGGAGGTTCCCGAGTGGGTGCGTGCCGCTGACGGCGATATTACCGCCGCTCAGGTTCCTGACCTGCGCCCGCGCTGCGCCCTGATGGGGGAGCCTGGTTCGCCCGCTTTTGAGCAGGCTGCCGCGGGCATGGTGGGGCGTGTTGATTTGACGTACCATGACTCTGACCGCGAGGAGGCTGTGGCTATCGCCGAGCGTATTGCGGCGATGCGTGCGCAGGCGGTGCGCGAGTATGAGCGTGCCTACGCGGCGCATCGTTCCGGTGATGGTTCAGTGCGTCCGTGTCTGAAGATGCCCGAGATTGCGGTGTTGGCGCGTGTGCACGGTCAGCTGGAACCGATTCGTGTGGAGTGTGAGCGCCTGGGTATTCCGGTGCAGCAGGTGGGTTTGGGCGGCTTGCTCTCCCAGCCGGAGGTCGTGGATTTGGTGTCGGCGTTGCGTGTGCTGGCTGATCCGAACCGTTCGGATGCCCTGGCGCGCCTGCTGACGGGTGCGCGTTGGCGTTTGGGTGCGGCGGATATGTTGGCGCTGGGCGATTGGGCGCAGTCTCTGGTGCGTGAGCGTGAGCGTGCCCTGCGTGAGCAGATGGCGTTGCGTATGCTCGCCGAGGCTGAAGACGCCGACGACGCAGCTGCTATCAACCTGCAGGCGGAGCACCTGCGTGCCGCCCAGGAACGTCTGGACGAAACCCTCAAGGGCGCGGTGGAGGATTCCTCCGGTTACGCCTCCCTCATCGAGGCGGTGGAGAACCTGCCGCAGGACAGTGTGGACGGTGAACCCCTCTACGGTGAGCAGTACCGTGGCCGCCGTTTCTCCCCGGCGGCGCTGGAACGTCTGCGTGCTTTTGCTGAGCAGATGCGCGTGTTGCGTGCCGGTTTGAGTGAGGATTTGGGCACGCTGCTGTACGAGATTGAGCGGACTATGCTTCTCGATATTGAGTTGGCGGTTCGCCCGGGTACCGACCCGCTGGGTTCGCGCGCGAACTTGGACGCTTTCCACGAGGTTGCTGCCGCCTACGGTATGTCGGCACCGCGTATTAACGCGATGATTTACGCCGGTTCTGACGGTGTGAGCGCGGAGGAGGACGATCCGGGTGCGCGCCGCTTCCTGCTGTCTTCGGGCGGTGTGAGCTACGTGATGGGCTTCCTCGCCTGGCTTGAGCGTGCCGATGATGAGGAGAAGGGCTTGGCGTTGGGCACGGTGGAACCTGACCCGAACGCGGTGCAGCTGATGACCATGCACGCCGCGAAGGGCCTGGAATGGGATCATGTGCTTCTGCCTGGTCTGTGCGGTACTGCGACCGGCGGGCAGACCCCGAACCTGTGGCAGATGTCGGCTAATGCGGCTCTGCCCTGGCCGCTGCGTGGCGACCGCGAGTACCTCCCGTCAATCCTTGAGAGTGCGGAGGAGATTACCGCCTTCGAGAAGGCGAAGAACCTAGAAGACTACCTGGACGAGCATAAGGAAGATGCCGCCGAGCACGCCGGCATGGAGGACCGCCGCCTCATGTACGTGGCGATGACCCGTGCCCGTAACCTGCTGGCGATGAGCGCCTACCGCTGGAAGAGCTCCGCTACGCAACCTCAGCCGGTGCAGCCCTTCTGGGAGGAGCTGATGGAGATGCTTTTCAAGTCGCTCTTCAGCATGGGCACGCCCACGGTAGATGCGCCCTCTGTGCGCTTCGAGGAGACGATGGATACCCCCTGGGCGGCGCCCCAACTGGTGGGTATGGGCCTGTCGTATACGATTCCGAACCCCGCTGATAAGCGCAAAAAGGTGCACCTGAACCATGTGCGCCGCTGGGTTGATCAGCTGGCTGAGTCGAAGTACCGCCTGACCGAGCCGGTGACCCTGGTGCACGGTACGGTCGTGGACCCCTCGAATCTGCCGCCCACCCCTGATGAGGCGGCCTTGCTGGAGGGTCTGGACCTCTACCCCGTAGACGCTGATGAGCTCACCCCCGAGCAGGTGGAGGCACGCGCGAACGCTCGGGCAACCTACGCCGAGCAGGTGCAATGCTACGCATGGGCGCTGGTTGAGGTCATGGCTCCCGCCCTCGCGCAGGATTGGCAGCTGGCGGCTCCTTCCGTACGAGCACGCACGGTAGCGGAGAACTGCACCCGACTGAACCTGCCGGTGCCCGAATGGATCATCGAAGCCACCGAGCGGGAGAAATGGAGTGAGGCGCAACCGCCTCAGCCCGGTTTTTCGCCCACGGTGGTGGCGGCGCTGCCGATTGAGGTGCGCGGCCAATTCGCCCAGAAGAACTACGAAGACAGGAACCCGAACCTGGGTGCGGTGCTGACCGCCATGTGGCCTTTTGACCCGCTGGAGCGCCCCGTGATTTGGCGTTGGGCTTCTGATGACGCTCTCACGCAGGGCACGAAGGAGGTGCTTCGCCGCGGTCAGCATGAGCACCTGGAGCGTGAGATTGCAATTAACTCCTCGAGCCGTCGCGAGGCGGTGGAGCGTGCCGCCCTGGCGGTGGAGCTCGCCGTCGGCGCGGGTGACGAGGGTACTCCGTATGAGGGTACCGAGTTTGGGGCGGCAGGGGAGAGCGCAAGCAGCCCTGTACCCGCCGCATCCACAGCGCATGGTGAGTCCGCCATTCCAGAATCCCTACGCCAGCAGGTGGTGGACTGGGAACGCGAAGCCGACCTGCTTCTGCTCATGAAGGGTCAGAGAGACCCGGTGCTCAGCGATCAGCTGCCGGGGCACCTGTCCGCCTCCACGTTCATCCGCCTGAGCGAGGACCCGCAGGGCACGGTGCATCAGCTGATGCGCCCGGTGCCTCAGCGTCCCTCGCGTGCGGCAACGATTGGTACGGCGGTACACGCGCTGATTGAGGAGCACTTCGGGGTAGTGCCGAGCGCTGACCCGCTGGAAGCACCCGATGCGGAGGACACGGTGGGCGTTGACCTGCCTGGTTCCGCTGCCGCCTCCACCGCGCCCGCTGAGCCTGCAGACTCCTCTGATTTTGCAGACCTGCAGGAACAGGACGAGTTCACCTTCGAAGATGCCTACGAGGAGTCCGAGAGCGAATTGGAGGCCTCCGTTCAGCGCCTCTGGGAGCGCTTCGCCGATAGCGAGTGGGGCAGCGACGAGTGGAAGGACCGCATCTGGGCGGTCGAGTACCCGGTCGAAACCCATATTGAGGGCGTAAGCCTGCGCGGCCGTATTGACGCGGTGTTCCGTACCGAGGACGAGGACGGTGAACGCTGGGTCCTGGTGGACTGGAAGAGCGGTTCCCGCCCAAAGATGGCGACCATGCAGTCTCGACGCTTCCAGCTGGGTCTGTACCGTATCGCGTTCTCCCGCATTATGGGCGTGGACCCGGAGCGTATCAGCACCGTGTTCGTGTACCTGGGCGGCAAGGGCGTTGCGGAGGTGTGGGATCACCAGATCCATGGCGGCCTACCCACGGAGGCACAGCTGGCGAAGGTGATTCGTGAGGCGCGCAAGGGCTAGGTAGCAGGTCTAAACAGCGTCAGGTAGGCGGCGCTCGCGTACTAGCGTGCCCCGCTAGTATGCGCCGTGCCAGTCTGCGCAGTGCGAGCACAAGCTGTCACCGAATATAGAAAAAGCAGCTCCTGTAGGCTTTGCGCCTCGTGAGCTGCTTTTCTGTGCGGACTTTTACGGGGTAATGCCAGAGGACGCCTCTTCACCCCACTGCATTAGGGTGAGGAGGCGTCCTCAGCCGCTGAAGAACTATAGAGCTCCTTCGTGCCCTTGTCCGGGAAAGAATCGCGCCGAACGACTGCCGCTCTCGCGACCTCACTCGCGCCGCCGACGCCCCGTGGGGTTTGCGTGCGTCTATACTCTCAAACACAACCTTGAAAGTAGCTCTATAGTTTTCTGCCATCGGTGATTGGTTGCGCGGTGCATGAATCCGGCTCGGGTCTGACATGACTGGTCAGGGCCCCGTCCAATCTGTCTCCCCTTTTTATCGCTGCCACGATATCAGCACTGGTCAGTGCGCTATGGGGAATGTGTCCGCAGGTTTTCTTGCGGCACAGCAAAAGTATTCCAGGAGTTTTTGAAAAAATCTATAGGGAAAGTTTTTGCCCCAAAATGCACTATTTTGAGCGTAGCTCAAGGTCAAATTGAGGCTCTGTGGACTCTTGAAATCAAAAGTTGGTTTATGTGGATTTATAGTGCATTTGCGCTCAGGAAATATTGTGAATAGCATCTTTACCGCACCTTTAAGTCTCAGCCTTAATCTGAGCCATTCCTGTACAAAAATGCAAAACTGGCAGTCAAAAGGTGATGGGAAACACATAAAAAATATTGATAAAAAGCCCGCTAAAGCCCCTCCGCTAGCCCTTATAGACATGATTCTGCCGGTTTGACAGATACCCAGGACAACTGATTTCACTAGGCACAGGTCAGAGGATATAAACCCGATAGATACACTTCAGCCCCGCAGTGCAGTACTGCGGGGCTGAAACGAAAACCTATGCGGTAGGTGGCACCCTGGCGGGCAATAACCTAGCGGGCAGCAATCTAACAGCTACTCGGTGGGACCGACCAGCGGGCCGACCTCCTCCTGACCGAGCAGTTCGCCGGAAGCTCGCAGGTCGTCCTGAATGTCCAGGAGCATGGACACTGCGTGGGTTGCGCCGTCGCGGTCGCCGATCTCTACGGTATGGGTGAGCCACTGGGCGATTGCAAACTCCGCGTAGAAGTTCGCGCGCTGCGCCAGGTAGGCGTCGGGTAGCTGAGGCATCTGCTGGCGGTACACCTCGATTAACTCGTCGGTGAAGTCGATGTCCTGGCAGGAGTACAGCCAGGCGAAGTCCTGCGCGGGGTCGCCCACGTGCACATCGGACCAGCCGGTGACTTCTACGATGCGTGCCGTCGAGGGCGTGACGTGCAGTACGAGGTTCTCGGCGCCCATGTCACCGTGGACCACGCGCGGGCGGAACTGCCACAGGGGTCCGGGGGAGAGCACGGTACGCCAGTGTGCGAGCAGATCGGCGGGAACCTTGCCGGTTGCGGCCGCACGCTCGAGCTCGGCGTTCTTACGCCGACGGATCTGCTCCGAAGAGTAGGAGGGCAGGTCGGCTTCGTAAATAATGTCTTCGGGCATCACGTGCAGGGTCGCGATGTCTTTGGCGATGATGGATGCCAGGGAAGGGCGGTTCGCTGCAACTTCGCGCCGGCTCAGCTCGGCGAGCTGGTCCACGTCGTAGATGGTGCCGGGGATGTGCGTGTACACGAATACGTTGCCACTCGCGTAGGGTACGGTGCTGGCGACGGTGGGTACGGCGAAGGGCAGTCGGGCGCGAAGGCCGGGGCTGAACGACTGCAGGATGAGGTGTTCAGCTTCAAGACGCATGCTGGCGTCGGGGCGGCGTGGAGCGCGCACTCGCCAGCGGCGACCGGTGGAGTCGGCGATGATTGCCGAGTCGAAGTCGTCGCTGTCTTCGCGGACTGGTTCGGCGCCGACAGGGTAAATCCCGGGCACTCCGGCGGAGACAATGGCTGCTAGCTGAAGGGGAGATAAAGTCACGGGTTAAGGTTACCAAACCAATATGTACCGTTTAGTAGTTTTTGGGATATTTATGTCAAGCGGTGAAGATACTTGTGGACAAGCCTAAACGTGCTTATCTGCGTATTCCTGCGCATTTCGTTGAGCTTCTAACCGTGCGGGTCCAAGGCGGGTTCCTCACACCCTGATTCCTCACGCCCTGAACGAAAGCAACAGTTAAGAAGCCGCGGTGGGTCTGGAGAACACAGGCTGGGAGAATACAATGGAAGACCGGCTATCACCGCCTCGCGCACCCGTATGCCCCGCGAGAGCGTATACCGCCTGTCCGTACCGCCCGCCTTACTGATGGAGCATTATGACCGCCACACCTCAGCAGCCTCAGCATATGATCTCCGCAGACGACATTCTTGCCGGGCTCGACCCGGATCAGCGTGCGGTCGCCACCGAGCTGGACGGCCCCATGCGCGTGCTCGCCGGTGCCGGTACCGGTAAGACCCGCGCGATTACGCACCGCATAGCCTACGGTATTGCGATTGGTCGCTACCAGGGCCCGCGCGTACTCGCCCTGACCTTTACCCTGCGTGCTGCGGAGGAGATGCGTACCCGCCTGCACCAGCTGGGTGCGCACGGAGTGCAGGCACGTACTTTCCACTCGGCGGCACTGCGTCAGCTGGTGTACTTCTGGCCGCAGGTGGTGGGCGGTACCTTCCCATCTATCGTGCAGAATAAGGCAACGCTCATTACGGAGGCGGCGAACCGTCTGCGCATCAGCACTGACCGTTCCCTGCTGCGTGATTTGGCATCGCTGATTGAGTGGGCGAAGGTTCAGCTGCTGACCCCGGACACCATCATGCAGCGTCTGAGTGAGAAGCAGCTGCCCTCGGCGATTACCCCGCAGAATATGCAGCGTATTTTCCAGGCGTATGAGGATTTGAAGGATGAGCGTAACCTCATCGACTTTGAGGACGTACTGTTGCTGACCATCGCCATGCTGGAGGAGGACGAGAAGCTTGCTGCGACCGTCCGTAACCAGTACCGCCATTTTGTGGTGGACGAGTACCAGGACGTGTCCCCGCTGCAGCAACGTCTGCTGGATGTGTGGCTGGGCGGCCGCGAGGATATTTGCGTGGTGGGTGATGCCTCCCAGACGATTTACTCTTTTACCGGCGCGACCAGCCGTTACCTGTTGAATTTTGCGCGCCGGTACCGCGGCGCGCATACGGTGAAGCTGACCCGCGACTACCGTTCCCATTCGCAGGTGGTGGAGTTGGCGAACCGTCTGTTGGCGGCGCGTCGACCGCATCCGGATTCGAGCCCGCATTCGTGGGCGCCGCCGCTGGAGCTGATGTCTCAGCGCGGCCCCGGCGTGGACGTGGAATGGTTCGGCTACGCGGACGATGAGCAGGAGGCCGCCGGCATCGCCGAGGATATCCGCGACCTGATTGAGAAGGACGGTGTGCCGCCTTCAGAGATTGCGGTGCTGTTCCGCACGAACGCGCAGTCGGCGGCGATTGAATCTGCGCTGGCTACCGCCCACATTCCGTACCAGCTGCGCGGCGCGGAGCGTTTCTTTGAGCGCCCCGAGGTCAAGCAGGCGATGCTTGCCCTGCGTGGTTCGGCCAAGTCCACCGACGGTACCGAGGACGTCACCCGTTACACCCGCGATGTGCTCGGCGGCATCGGCTATAAGGAGGAAGCCCACCTTTCGGGAGGCGCCACCCGCCAGAAGTGGGAATCCCTCGCCGCACTCGTGCACATGGTGGACATGATGGCGCAGAACCGCCAAGAGCAGCTTCAAGAGCATCGCGCAAACCCGCGCCCGGGTGTGCCCGAGCCGCTACCTTTGACCATGCACGAGGTTGTGGCGACTCTGAACCATCGCAGCGAATTCAATGATGCACCGCAGGTCAATGGCGTAACCCTCGCCTCTCTGCACGCGGCTAAGGGCCTGGAATGGGATGCCGTGTTCCTATGTGGCCTGAACGAGGGCCTCATGCCGATCACTTTTGCAACCACCCCGGATGAGGTGGATGAGGAGCGCCGCCTGCTGTATGTGGGCATTACGCGTGCTCGCAAGTATCTGTGGCTGACCTGGACGATGACTCGCACCGTGGGTGGTCGCGGTCAGCGGAAGCGTTCGCGTTTCCTGGACGATATTGATCCGGCGAAGCGCCGCCGCAGGGCTGAAAGCGCCGGCTCGTCGTATAGCCAGGTTCGCTCGGCACCGGCTCGCCGTTCGTCGAAGGGAAGAGGAGAATATGGCTCAGCGTTTTAAGCGTGAAATTCTGCCCGCCACCGAGGACCGCCCGCAGATTGAGCTGGTCCGCTCGGCGCGCCGCACCCGCACCATCAGTATGCAGCGCGACGGCGTGGATGAGCACGGCAACCCCGCCTACCGTCTGCTCATTCCCGCCGCCAGCACGAGCGAAGAGATTGACGAGCATATCGCCCGCCTGCTGCCGCGCATTCAGCGTCGTGCCGCCCGCCGTGAGCGTGCCACACAGTTGACGGTCACAGACGAGTACCTGCGCTCCCGTGCCCTGCATCTGGCGCAGAAGCATCTGCCGGAGCTGGTTGCCTCGGGCAGGCTGGAGAGACTGTCGATTCGCTGGGTAAGCAATCAGCGTCAGCGCTGGGGTTCGGCAACCTACGCGAACACGCAGATCCGCATCTCCTCGGAGCTGCAGGGCGTACCCGAGTATGCGCTGGATTCGGTGATTCACCACGAGCTCTGCCACCTGCTGCAGCCGAATCATTCGGAGGCGTTCCGTACTCTGGAGGCGCGCTACCCGCAGCTGCTGCGGGCACAAGCCTACCTGGAGGGCTACGCGCTGGGGCGCTCGCGTGCTGAGGGCGAACACGTTGGGGATGGGCAGGGTGAAAACACCGCCGACTAAAGCGCTTCCCGAAAATCAACGAAGCAAAAACCAACCGAACACTTGAGCGGGGGTGGCTTGTACATTCACAAGCCACCCCCGCTCAAGGTGTCAGCTAATTACTTTTCGCCGCGCTACTTGTGCCGCTCTACTTTTTGCGGCTCAAAATCCCGATGTTTCCCGCGATGTTACTGCGCTCAGCGTTACTTTTCTTCGGGCGCGTCGCCGAAGCCACCGTCCAGTAGCTTCTGTAGCTCCGAGTCGAAGTCTACGTCGTCCAGGCTGATTTCGTTCATGCGCGCATCGTATGCGGTGAAGTCTTCCAGCTCGGCGGGGGTGGGCAGGGTCTCCGGGGTGTCCCAGAGGCCGTCGCGCGCCTCAATGCCGTGGGCGTTTTCGTACCAGCGCCAGAACTGCTGTGCCTCACGCACTAGGCGGGGGCGCAGTTCCAGGCCGACCAGGTTCTCGAAGACCTGCTCGCTGGGGCCGCCGTCGATGCGGCGGCGCGCCATAATTTCGGTCAGTTGCGGTGCCTTGGGCAGGTTGCGGGTCGCGTCCTCGGTTACGACGGATACCCAACCTTCGATGAGCGCGAGCAGACTCTCCAGACGTTGCACCGCTAGTTCCTGATCTTCGGTGCGCTGGGGGCTGAACAGGCCGCCTTCGAATGCTTCCTGTACGGCGTCGGGGTTGCTCATATCCACCTGGGATGCGGCGTCCTGCATGCGGTTCATGTCCACGCGAATGCCGCGGGCGTAGCGCGCCACGAGCTGAACCAGGTCTTCACGCAGCCAGGGGTTTGCCTTGTGCAGGCGAATCAGCGCAGATTCACGCACTGCGAGGTAGAGTAGGACCTCCTGTGGGGGAACCTCGATGCTGTCGGCGAGCTGCTGGTAGCCGTTGGGTAGTAGCGCGGAGGAACCGGGCGCGAGGGGGAAGCCCACGTCGGTGGAGGAGTAGACTTCACCGGCGAGCTGTGCGAGTGCCTGCGCCATCTGCGCACCAAAAATCACGGAACCAATGTTGTTCAAGAAGCCGCTGTTAAGGATCTGAGAGATTTCTTCGGGTACGTCTTCGGACGCGCCGGGCATGACCATGGACTGGGTGACTTCGGCTGCGACCGGCTCGACCATTTCGCGCCAGGAGTCGAAGGAATGCTCAACCCATTCCGCCTTGGACCATGCCTGCACCGGGTGGTTGTGGCGCTCAATGGTGGTCACCGCATCCAGCCAGAGGTCGGCGAGGTTCGCCGCGTCTTCTACTGCGCGCTTGAGATTTTCGGGTACGGAGGGGTCTTTACCCATGGAGACGAGCATCTGACGTGTCTGGTTCTTCACGTTGTCCCAGTTCACGCCGCTGGAGCTGTCGGATGCGCCCGCGCCGGAGAACATCGCCTGCACCTGCGCAAACATGCTCTGCATCATTGCGGGGTCGAAACCCATGCCCATGTTCTTCAGGTCTTCAGGGTCGATGCTGATGCCGAAGGGGTTCTGACCGCCTTCGCCGAAGAGTGCGCTGAAGGGGTTCTGCGCGTTGGAGGAGGTGCCCTTGCCGCCCTGGCCGGTTGCCCCCGCGGAGGGGTCGAAGCCCTGCTCCTGCATCTTCTTAATGAATTCTTCGAGGGGGTCGCGCTCGTTGGAGGCGCCGCCGGTGGGGTTCTCAGACATGTAGAAGCCTTTCGTAATCCGGGGGTGGGCGTAGCTGGCCCGCTCGCTGTCCAGCCTACCGATTTTTGCTGAGAATTTCCCGTGTCATTGCTGTGGAGGCGGGTTAATCAGCTAAGGGCTCACAATCTTGTCTTTGGGGTCAGGGTTTGGGAGTTTTTTCGTGCCGTTGTCACGGTCAGGTGCTGACAAAGCGTGGTGCGGGTCAGAGCGTGACCGCCTCCTGGTTACTCTATTTTTAGCGGGGTAACGGTGACCGCCCGCGTGTTGAAAAGCAGGTTTATCCGGTACTGTAGAAACCATGACTAAGTCCACCCCTGATGCTGAGCAACAATCGAACGCCGTCTCCGCGAGTGTGAAGAGTGATGAGAAGGCGGCTAAGCGTTTTTCGCGTTTTGCCCCGCGCCGTGTGAACCTGCGTTCGGTCAGCGCTGTGGCAACGTGCGCCCTGCTGGCTGGTGCTTTTATTCTGCCCAGTTCCTATGTGAAGGAGGGCCCCGGCCCGCTCTTTGACGTGCTCGGAACGTACCAGGAGAAGGATGTCATTGAGGTTTCTGGCGCTCCCAGCTATAAGACGTTTGGCAAGATGAACATGACCACGGTGTCGGTTTCGGGTGGCCCGTACACAGAGCTGTCCGGCGCGGAGGCTTTCTACAGCTGGTTGGCGTTTGACGGTAACCGTAGTCTCGTGGTGCCGACCGATGCCCTGTACCCGCACGTGAGCCATGAACAGGCAACGGCGGCGACCGGCGCGCAGATGGCTGATTCGCAGACTCAGGCGAAGGTCGCGGCGATGCGCGAGCTGAAGATGGCAGTGAATGAGAAGGTTCAGGTGCTTTCCACGGTCGAGGGTTCCCCGGCCGCGAGCGCGCTGAAGGCTGATGACCGCATCGTGAAGGTGGGGGAGAATCAAATTGAGACCCTCACCGATGTTCCGAAGGCGGTAAACGCCTCGAACGGTTCGCCGATTGACGTGACCGTGGAACGTGACGGCACGCAGCAGACGTTTAAGCTGACCCCGGTTCGTTCCAGTGACAATAGCCGCTGGATTCTGGGTGCTGGCTTGAAGCAGAGCTATGACCTGCCGGCGCACGTGCAGTACAACCTGGACGGTGTGGGCGGTCCGAGCGCGGGTCTGATGCTCGCGCTGGGTACGGTCGATAAACTGAGTGAGGGTACTCTGCTCGCCGATGAGGACGCCGGAGGCGACCCATACCGTAGCTACATTTCGGGTACTGGCACGATTGATGCTGACGGTAAGGTTGGCGCAATTGGCGGCATTAAGTATAAGATCCTGGCGACGGGCCGTTACGGTGCGCGTTATTTCTTGGCGCCGAAGGAGAACTGCGATTCGATTGTGAAGATGCAGGCGCAGGACCCCGACCTGTTCAACTACTATCACGCCGGTCAGGTGAGCGGCACGATGACTGTGATTCCGGTGTCGACCCTGGATGAGGCGGTGAAGACGGTGGAGGCGATTAAGTCCGGTACACCGGATGATTCCCTGCCCCGTTGCGGCTCCTAACGTAACGTTTCTCTCCGAGAGGTTCTAACCCGTATAACGTAGAAGTCAGCCCCGGTACTTTACGGTACCGGGGCTGTTCTGCGTCCTTTTCTCTGTCCTCACCTCATTATTTCGCGCCTCAAAATCTCTTAACCCGGTCATATTTCGCCCCGAGCTTCTACGAGTTTCTGCCCTTCTGCTGTACCTCTGAGATACTTAAAGGCAGTTATTTTCTCTGAACATATGATGAGCGAGGAATTGTGTCTGAATCGACCAATAACACCGCGCATCCCAAGCCGACGAATCCTGCCCCCAAGCGCCGTAGCCCCCTGAAGGCAACGATTGCTGTGGTGGCGGTGCTCATTGCTGCGTTTGTGGGTGCGTCCCAGGTGTACACGGACTGGCTGTGGTTTGACCAGCTGGGTTATAGCACCGTGTTCACTACCCAGATTTTGTTGAAGGCAGCTGTATTTGTTGTGGCTGCCCTGGTGGTTTCTGTGCCGCTGTGGACTTCGATGTCCTACGCGGTCCGTCATGCTGATGTGGCGCCGGACTCCGAGAAGAAGCCGCAGGCGACGCCGAACCCGAATCAGAGCGTACCGACCAGCGGCACGGATGCTGCCGAGCAGATGCTGCGTGACGTATTTGGTCAGCAGCGTGCTGAAGAGAGCATGCGCCGCTATCACGAGAGCGTGGATAAGGCGCGTAAGGTTCTGCTGATTGCGGTTCCGCTACTGCTGGGTCTGTTCATTGCTTCGGCGACGATGACTCAGTGGAGCACCGTCGCGCTGTTCTTCAACCAGCAGTCCTTCGGTAAGACTGACCCCGAGTTCGGCCTGGATTACGGGTTCTTCCTGTTTGCGTTGCCGTTCTTCCGCATGGTGGTGACTCTGGTGACCTCCGCTGTGGTGCTATCGGCGCTCGCGGGCCTGTTCATGCACTACTTCTACGGTGGTATTAAGGTGCAGCCGGGCGGTATGAGCACTACCGTGGCGTTCCGTCGTCACGCTGCGATTGTGGTGGCTGCGTTCTTGCTGACTCGTGCGGTGAGCTTCTGGCTGGATCGTTATTCGTCGACTCAGCAGCAGGTGGGCCGCTGGGCTGGTGCAATGTACACGGACGTGAACTCGTCAATCCCGGTGAACGCTATTTTGGCGATTTCTGCTCTGCTGGTGGCACTCATGTTTGTGGTGGCGGCTTCGATGAATCGTTGGCGTTTGCCACTGATTAGCACCGCGATGCTGGTAATTGTTGCTGTGGTTGCTGGCGGCCTATACCCGTGGATCGTTCAGCGGTTCCAGGTGGTTCCGAATGAGCAGGGTGCTCAGGCGAAGTTCATTCAGCGCAATATTGATGCGACCCGTTACGCGTACGGTCTGGATAAGATTGAGGCCACCCCGTATGACGCGACGATTGATACCCGTGCCGGTGCGTTGAGCTCTTCGAGCGCGACCATTGCGAATATTCGTCTGTTGGATCCGAATGTTGTGTCCTCGGCGTTTGCTCAGATGCAGCAGTTCCGTCCGTACTACCGTTTTGATTCGCAGCTGGCGGTGGACCGCTATTCGGTGGGTAACACCACGCAGGATACGGTGCTGGCGGCTCGTGAGCTGAACCCGGCGCAGACGAGTGGCGATTCTTGGTATAACCGCCACGTGGTGTACACCCACGGTTACGGTGTGATCGCCGCGTACGGTAACCAGGTGGATTCTGCGGGTAACCCGAAGTTTTTGCAGTCCGGCATTAAGGCGACCGGTGCTCTGAGCGAGGACTACGAGCCTCGTATTTACTTTGGCATGAGTTCACCAGAGTATTCGATTGTGGGCGGTAAGGGCGATACCCTGGAGCTGGACCGTCCGCTCTCTGCTGAGGAAACTAACGCCTCCGATGCGAAGTACACTTTCGCCGGTTATGGTGGTCCGCGCGTTGATTCGCTGCTGGCTCGCCTGTCCTACGCGATTAAGTTCCAGTCCTCTGACATTCTGCTTTCGGATGCGGTGCGTGAGGGTTCGCAGATTCTGTACGAACGCAATCCGCTCGATCGTGTGCGTAAGGTGGCGCCGTACCTGAGCGTGGATTCTAAGCCGTATCCGGCGATTGTGAATAACCGCGTGCAGTGGATCGTAGATGCTTACACCACGAGCGATCAGTTCCCCTACGCGCAGGGTAGTTCCCAAGATGCAGCAACTGCTGCGGGTACTCAGCGTTCTAACTCGGTGAACTACATCCGTAACTCTGTGAAGGCTACCGTGGACGCGTATGACGGTTCGGTGACCCTGTATGCGTGGGATGAGCAGGACCCGGTGCTGAAGGCGTGGCAGGGTGTTTTCCCTGGCACGGTGAAGAGCTACCGTGAGATGAACGCTTCGCTGATGAGCCACGTGCGTTACCCGACTGACATGTTCAATATTCAGCGCACCATGCTGAACAAGTACCACGTGACGAACGCCAATAGCTTCTACGCCGGTGACGATGTCTGGTCGATTCCGAACGACCCGACCAATGATCGTAACCAGCCGATTTCGCCCTACTACCTGTCCCTGCAGATGCCTGGGGATTCTCGTGCGCACTTCTCGTTGACGACTACGTTCATTCCTCAGCAGAGCGATTCGAACTCTCGTAACGTGATGTACGGCTTCCTTGCCGCTAATGGTGATGCTGGTACCGGTAAGGACGGCGAGCGTAGCCCCGATTACGGCAAGCTGCGTCTGCTGGAGCTGCCACGTTCTTCGGTGGTTCCCGGTCCGGGTCAGGCTCAGAACATTTTTAACTCTGATGCTGAGGTATCGAACCAGTTGAACCTTCTGCGCCGCGGTTCGTCTGAGGTTATTAACGGCAATATGCTGACTCTGCCGGTGGGCGGTGGCATGCTGTACGTTCAGCCGGTGTACGTGCAGTCGAGCGGTGACGCTAAGTACCCGCGTTTGCAGCGTGTATTGGTAAGCTTCGGCGACAAGGTCGGTTTCGCACCGACTCTGGAGGAGGCGCTGAACCAGGTGTTTGATGGCTCTTCGGGTGCGAAGCTGGACGGTTCGTCGTCGGCTAGCCCCTCGGCTTCTGGTTCTTCGGGCGCTTCGACCGGGGCTTCGTCTGTTTCGCAGTCTTCGGAGCTGAAGCAGGCTCTGACGGATGCCTCGAAGGCGATGACCGATGCTGATGCGGCAATGAAGAAGGGGGACTGGGCAGCCTATGGTGAGGCTCAGAAGCGTCTGGAAGCAGCCGTGAAGAAGGCTCTGGAGGCTGAGGAGGCGCAGAGTACAGCTTCCGCTAAGGCTTCTGCATCGGCAGCTCCCAGTACCTCTACGACTCCGAGCGCTGCGGCTTCTGCAAGCGCCCCCGCAAGCGCGAAGCCCAGCGCCAGCGCTTTGGCTTCTCGTTAAGGTGCTGTGAAGTACAAGGTGCTGGGGTAGTGGGGGAGCACACCCACTAGGTGCTTGGGTTTCTGGGTCTAGCGTCCTCGACCTAGAACCGGAGCCTGCACTGGGTATGGCTCCTACTGGCTACCTCTAGCGGTCTCTGGTGGAACGGGGTGGAAGCAATCGCTTCCACCCCGTTTTTGTGTGCTTGGTTACAAATAATGATTTTGGCTTGCGTGACCGGTTCTGGGTCTGTATAGTTATATGAGTCGCCGCGGGGTGGAGCAGTTCGGTAGCTCGCCGGGCTCATAACCCGGAGGTCGCAGGTTCAAATCCTGTCCCCGCAACGGATAACTCCCGATAGCTTTTAGCTATCGGGAGTTTTTTATAACTACGTATTCGTGTGGCTTTCATTAAACCTGGGAATGCAATAATTGAGCTCAACAAGTTTGGTGTCTCACATGCTAAAATATGTAGATAACGTCTAGTTGATAGGGGAATCTATGACTATGAAATCTTGGAGACTTAGATTTAAGGTTTCACGAGAAATGGAAAGTAACTTTCGAGAATATGCTAATCAGGAAGTTGAAGTTCTAAATAAAGCTTCTCTCTGGGTAAGGGAAGGTGGCGTATTTAGATTCAAGGTGGGCGCCGACCCGTTTGATAAAAATAAACTTGAATATTATTTTTCTCAATATATGTGGGGGTATCGCTCAGGTCTTGACCAGATGGTTAATAGCTACGCTATATATAATCAGCAGAATTACAAATCATCTGGATTTCCAATTCGGGATAGTCATGCTAATTTAGAGAATCGCATCAATGGCTGGCGAGGGTGGGACCAAATCCATAAGCAAGAAATTCTTGATTTTATCGAGAAGCATTCCCCTTTTTATGATAGTGATACATATTCCTGTCTTTCTGATTTGTCTAAGTTGAGGAATATTAGCGAGCATCAAATTTCTATTGAGCCAATTCCTCATGTGAAAGCTGATATTGGCTTGGCTATTCCGATGGTTAATGGTGGAAAATTTACTGTTCACCCACCCATTGGGCATGAAGGTTCAATTTCATATAACATGAATTCTGGGGAAGAATTTAATGCAAAATTTGGTGAGTATTATGGAAATGGGTACTCTAGTCCTGATATTCCAGATGGTGAATCTGTTATAGCTCAGCATCTTATTTCTGTTCGGTTTGAGGCACTTGATCCAAATGATTCTAATTTTGATCCAGTCGATGTTTTATTATTTATGACAAAATTATCTAAGGCTATGAATAAAATTGAAGATGATTTCATGAGTAAGTTTAGCTATATTTAGGCTTTAAGTCATAGATGTTGAATTTATAAATTAAAACGCAGATATGTATTCATATCTGTTTTATGTAACTCCCGATAGCCTGTAGCTGTCGGGAGTTTTTATTCCCCAGAACCTATTTTGCCACCTATTCTGCTGCCTATTTATTGTTGCTGTCTATCACTTTTCCGCTGCATACTCATCTTCTTCTGCTACCCCTCCTGCCCCCCTGCCGCCTGTTGGATGGCTTTCTTTTATATCCCACCTATCTCTTTGCATCCCTGCTGGCTTCTAGGCGGTATCTGTTAGTGTTGCTCATTTTGGACAGGCTCATCCTTGCAGAAGGTGTGATGGAGAGGAAGAAACAGGGAGGGGAAGACTGACAGGGATGTATCCACTCTGTAGCTCACTCCCCCAGGTGTATCTTGTGAAGTCTCTCGAAGGTATCCTTGCAGGGTTTGTAGAGTCCATCTGTAGCCTCTCATTAGGTGCCACGGGGAAGGGGAGGGCGTATGAAAGCTGATAGGAGCTCACCTGAAACTCTTTCGGGTGCGTATCGAAGATGGTTTTCTGTATCTCGTCGGGTGGGTCTGCAGCCCCTTGTGAGGGTGTTTTGGGGAGGTTGATGGGGACTTGCCTGCTGACCCTTCAGAGGTGCTTAACGTGGATCTTCGAGCCTCTCGAAATTTCCTTAGAGAACTGCTTTGAAAGCACCTTGGGCTGGTCCTCTGAATGTCTCCCGATGTGTCATTCGAGGTGTTCCTCAGTGTCTCTATCGAGGCTTAGGCGGGTGTGCTCATGGGTGGGGCAGAGCTGCTTTTGGGTGGTTATTGGCGAGCCATTATACCTTCTTGAGCTGCTGCTTTTTGTGCCCCTCGAAAGGGGCTTTGAAGGAGGGCTGGGATGGGTCTTAGGAGCATAATGAGGGGTCCGAAAGGTTACCTGAGTCGGGGAATGGTGAGGGGATATTTTTGCCTCAAAGTGCATTCTCAAAGTGGAATATGCGAAAGTTGCCTATATTCCTGGCTTGGAAATCACCCGTTTTATCCCGGAATTCCGCGGTTTTTGGTAGAAAACGGACTTCGAGTGCAACAATTCACCATGAAAGTGATTGTAGTCACAGGTAAAACATTCGAGTTAATTGTAGGGTTTTTGAAAATTGTTCAAGAAACATTCAAAAACCCCGGAAAATCAAGGAAAAACAGCCCATTCAACCTCTACTTGAGGGTGGCTTAAGTTCGGCTAGAAGTTGAAGAAAAACTCTAGTTAAGATTTAATTTTGTTCGATACCCAAAAATAGCCCCAAAAAACCGCTGGAAAAGGCTTTTTGACCTGGTAGCTTTGAGTACATGGTCACCGCGGTCCACCGCGCAGTTCTCCGGATTGGCCCCGCGCCCTCCATCACATCAGACACCCCGCAACACGTACCGGCTGGTTGATGGAAGCGTTCCGGGTAGCGTCACATCCGCAGGCCGACCGCCCATAGGACGTCTCACCTATAGACCATCTATCACTCAACCACTTACGGGCCTTTGCGCCCCAGAAACATTAACAATGAGGACAACCCCATGGCACTTCGCCCCCGTACCGTTAAGGCTGGCTCCCTGGCAGCTATCGCCGTACCCTCCGTACTCGGTAGCACCCTGGTAGCACCCGCTTCCGCATTCGCACCCGTTGTTCAGGACATCCCCGGCGCAGCTACCGCAACCACCGCTCCCAAGCCCCTGTTCACCTCCACTGTGCAGCCCACCCTCTCGCAGGTTTCTGTGCAGATCCGCCAGCAGGCAGAACAGGCAAAGCAGACTCAACAGATTCCCGCAACGACCGCGGTTCAGCCCATCCAGCAAACCTACACTGCTCAGGCAACGCAGGCAGCACAGCAGGCGACCCCCTCGGCTACCTTCCAGTCCGCACAGGCTGTTCAGGCTACCCAGGCGGCTCAGCCTTCCGCTCAGCCCACCCTGGCACAGATTGCCCAGACCCCCGCAGCTACCCAGAATGCTGCAACCCCCACCGCTCAGCCCACCCTGGCACAGATTGCCCAGACCCCCGCAGCTACCCAGAATGCTGCAACCCCCACCGCTCAGCCCGCGCAGAGCGCACAGGCTACCCAGGCAGCATCCGGTGTGGCGGCAACCCGCACCAACCAGACTTTCCTGTCCTACACCTCCCCGGCTGGTACCACCTCGCAGTACCACGTCTACGCTGAGGGCGTGGACTTCTCCAAGCCCGTTGGCGTGGTCTTCTACTTCGACGGCGACTACTGGCGCAACGATCAGTCCAAGGTCTACGACCCCTCCGGCGAGCTGGCTCAGATGGCTGCATCCGCAGCGGCACAGAACATGCTGTTCGTGCCCGTCATCTCCCCGGACACCAACCGTTACGATGCTGGCGTGACCTGGTGGGAAGACATGGATCGTAACGGTGAGTTCTTCCGTGCCTTCGCATCCTCCTTCATCGCGGCTAACGGTGTGGACTCCTCCAACGTGTGGACCATGGGCTACTCTGGCGGCGCTGAGTTCATCACCTACGAACTGAACACCAAACCCCAGACCTGGCGTAACGGCGGCGGCTCCATCATGGTCGCCGGCGGTGGCCTGGACGAGGGCACCCCCTCGGATGCGCTGAAGTCCCAGCCCATGTACTGGTACGCCAATGCGAATGACGGTACCGGCGAGACCTACCCGCAGACTTGGAGCGCACGAGGCGCGGTTAAGGGCGGCTACAACGCCTACCGCAACGCCGGCTACACCAACGTTTCCGCGACCGTTTTGAACGGCTCGGGTCACTTCGACTACAACTTCTCGCAGATTCTGAGCAATTCGCTCACCAAGGGTACGGAAACCGCCGCCCCCAAGGTCGAGCAGAAGACCGAACAGAAGCAACAGAGCACTCAGCGTGCCCGCACCATGCGCTCCGCAACCTACCAGAGCTACACCTCCCCGGCAGGTACTACTTCCCAGTACCACGTGTACGCGAACAACCTAGACTACTCCAAGCCTGTTGGCGTGGTCTTCTACTTCGACGGTGACTACTGGCAGCGTAACGAGTCCAAGGTCTACACCCCCGACGAGGGCATGCTCGCGGCAATGGGCAAGATCGCTAACACCCGCAACATGGTCTTCGTGCCGGTCATCTCCCCGGACACCAATGCATCCGGCGACGGCATCACCTGGTGGGAAGACATGAACACCAACGGTGAGTTCTTCCGATCCTTCGCGAAGTCCTTCATCAGCCAGAACAACCTGGACGCTTCCCAGGTGTGGACCATGGGCTATTCTGGTGGCGCTGAGTTCATCACCTATGAGCTGACCGACCACAACACCGCATGGCGTAACGGTGGCGGCTCCATCATGGTCGCAGGTGGAGACTCGGACGGCTCCATCGACGCTGACGCAACCACCAAGGGTCTGCCCATGTACTGGTGGGTTGGCGCGAACGACACCTCCGGTAACACCAACCCCGTCACCTGGAGCGCACGAGGCGCAGTCGAGTCCGGCTACAACGCATACCTTGGCGCAGGCTTCTCCGACGCCCGTGTGAAGCTGATTGACGGCTTCAGCCACCACGACTACGATCTGCCGCACATCCTAGCGTCCTCCCTGGACTTCGCGGGTAAGACCCCCGCACTGGGCTACAGCGACCTGTCCGATTCGAACCCGAACTACAACGAGATTAGCTGGCACTCTGATCACCGCATCATGATCGGCTTCGCGGACGGTACCTTCCGCCCGAACGCATCGGTCAACCGTGCACAGCTGGCAACCTACCTGTACCGCGTGGCTGGTCGCCCCGCAGTGAACGTACCGGCTGTTTCGCCGTTCAGCGACGTCCCGGTCAACCACCCCGCATACAAGGAGATTTTCTGGCTGAGCCAGCAGGGCATCAGCGGTAGCGACTTCCGCCCCCTGGAGGCCGTCACCGAGTCCACCATGGCTGAGTTCATGTACCGTGCAGCTGGTTCCCCGGCACAGGACCAGGGCGGCTATGCCTCCCAGGCTCTGGCGTGGGCTGCCTCCAACGGTATCGGTACCGGTTCCACCTCTAATGCTGCGGTCACCCGTGACGCTATGGCAGGCTACCTGTACATCTACGCGAACTAAAGCTCGCACCCCTTAACGCATAAAGATCCGCCCCGTTCCTGATGAGTTCAGGAGCGGGGCGGATCTTTATAGGTTTAGCCTAAGAAGCTATGCGCTAGACCAGGCTTAGAGAGTCTGGGTGGGGGATTCCACAGCCAGGGGAGCCGGAGCTGCTGGAGCGTTCTTAGCCTTCAGAGCGGCCAGGCGAGCGTCCAGCTCGGTCTCGCGCTCCATCCGGTCCAGGGTGTTGAACTGTGCGTCCAGGGAGGAAGCTGCCAGTTCCTGCTGACCGATGACGCGTGCCTCTTCGCGGCGAACCTTCTCTTCGAAGCGGCTCATCTCGCTGGTCGGGTCCAGGACATCGAATGCCTTAAGAGCGTCGTTCACCTGAGCCTGAGCTGCTGCAGTCTTCTGACGTGCAGTAAGCTCATCACGCTTGTACTTGACCTCTTCAAGCTTGGAGCGCATCTTCTCCAGGCCGTCCTTGAGCTGGTTGACGACCTGAGTCTGGGAAGCCAGCTGGGGCTCAACAGCCTGTGCAGCCTTCTCAGCGAGCAACTGCTTGTTCAGAGCGATCTTAGCGAGGTTGTCGAACTTGTCAGCATTGGCAACGTCGCCAGCTGCGCGGAATTCATCAGCCTTGTTAGAAGCTGCCAGAGCCTTGGTGCCCCATTCCTGAGCGGCCTTGACGTCCTCTGCGTGATCCTTCTCGAGCAGACGCAGGTTGCCGATGGTCTGTGCTACTGCAGCCTCCGCCTCGCGGATGTTGTTGGTGTAGTCACGAACCATCTGGTCCAGCATCTTCTCCGGGTCCTCAGCTGCATCAATCAGAGAGTTGATGTTTGCCTTAGCGAGCTGTGCAATACGGCCGAAGATGGTCTGCTTAGCCATAATCTCCTACTTTCTGTTCACGGGCTGCGGGGGGAGCACTACGCTCCTCGTGAGCCGTGCCCGTATAGCTAATTATGTGGCAGATTTCTGGGTGCATGCTGTGAACATGATGCACGCCTGATTTCTGTTACCTAAACTTCTAGTAAATTACCTTAGGTGTTTTCCGGCTGGGGAAGAAACCGGTGAGGTAAGCTACGTACCCTCGCCAGTCAGGGTATAGAAAAATCTGCAGAAACCGACCGGCAGGATCGTTAGCATGGAGGCGGTTAGAAGCTACCGCCGTCACCGCCGCCGCTGCCCCAATCGCCGCCTCCACTGAAGCCACCGCCCCAGCTTCCGCTGCTACTACCGTCACTGCTGTGGCCACCGTTGCTACCCCAGCTACTGGTGCCGGAGTTCATCGCGGTCATCAGAGCGCCCAGCAGCAGACCCTTCGCAAGGTCACCGCCGAAGCCACCGCCGCGGTCATGGTTGTTGTAGTAGTTGCCGACCTCGCTCTGAGCGCGGTTCTGTGCATCGGTTGCCTTCTGGATGGCCATATTGGCTTCCTTCATAGCGTTCAGCGGATCCGAAGAAGCCAAGCGCTGAGCCTGATCCAGGTGACGCTCCGCCTCAGAAACAGCAGTCAGAGTCATCGGGCCCACCGCAGCACGGCGGTTATTGATGTAGCTACGCGCACCGTTCACAGCAGCGTAGGCAGAACGCATTGTACGATCCAGGTTCTGCGATGCCGCACGAGAACGCTCGCGGGTAGCACGCATATTCGTCATTGCCTTATCCAGCTCAGCGGAGAGCTGATGTAACTGGTTCACCAGAGTTAGTGGGTCATTCGGGCGAGTCGAAGCGCTCTGGGTGACCTGGTTGAGTACCGCCTCCATACCGGCGGCGACCGCACCCAAATCATCGCGACGTCGAGAAGCCGCGAGGCTCTTCGCCTCAGCCACGTCACGCTGAATGCTCAGCAGGTCGGTGCTCAGACCCAGCTGAGCCTGCTCTAGCTCATGCGAACGGGTATTCACGGCCGCACCCAGCGCCTGAATCTGCGAGGCTGCTTCCTCGGCGGTGCGCAGATGAGCAACCGCCTCCGAACGAGCCGTAGCAACGGTTGCCTTAGCCTTCTCAACCTCCGCAGCGCACAGCACCATATTCGACTCCAACAGGGTAGGAGTCTTGGAAATGGGCTCCAGGGCGCTGGGCAGGTAACGTTCCTTCAGTGCGCGGTACTGAGCGGCAATCTCTTCCACCGAGGCACGCAGCTGCGGTAGGCGCTGAGCCAGAGCCTCAATAGCCGCAGGTGCCTCCTGCTCCAGGTTGCGCAACTGAGCCAGCTTAGCGTCCTGCTCCTGAGCAATGCGGGTGACTTCCTGAGAGTTATCAATAATCTCAGTCAACCAAGCACGCTGCTCAGCGTCAGTATCCGGGATGTTATCGGTTAGAAGCTGCTGACGCTGGAAGGACCTACTCATCAGATCCTCAGCACGCGCAATCTCCTGAGCGAACTCGGTGACCTGCTGATCGTTGTACTGGGCGCGCGCGAACTCAAGCTCCTGCTTCGCGTGGCTCATCGTCGTATCAGCCTGGAGCAGGGCGCTACCGGCACGAGTGTGCAGCTCCTCCAATGGAACCTCCGGAATGGGGGAGTAGTTGCGAGGCGTGCCGTAGGAACGCTGAGGCTGCTGCTGCGCGTTATTCTTCTTGCGGCGGCGGTACATCGCGTAACCACCGGCACCCACGGTTGCCGCCGCGCCCACACCGAGCACGCCGGTCACCAGGCCAGAAGAGCTACCTCCCTTCTGAGCCTCGATACCCTCAACCGCAGCCAGTGCCGCACCCATATAGTCGCTATTCTGCAGCTTCGGCTTGATGTAGTTCTGATACACCTTCGTCTGCTGGTCGCTCGAAAGAGTCTTGGCGCTACCCGCCAAGAAATACGCCTGGCGAGACTCGGTAGCAATCACCAACACCACATCGGCAGAACCCCAATTGTTCTTCGTAGCAAGCGCCTTCGTCCAGCTTGAAGAAGTAGACGGGTTCTCAAACTTATCGATAACCACCACGTGCAAATCCACGTTGTGCTTCTTCGACAGAGCCGAAATCTTAGACTTTAGGGTAGCGGTATCACCCAAAGAGTTCGTGGAATCGTATACGGTGGTGCCCGTAATCTGCATCGGGGCAACAGCCAACGCCGACGTGCTCAAAAATGCAGAACCAGCCGGCAGAACCACCGGGGCACAAGAAAGACCAGCCGCCAGCACGGTGGCACCCAAGATAGTGCGCAGGCGAGGGCGTGCGGGACGAATCTGACGCGCAAAGGCGTGCTCGGTCATGGTCTTTCCTCCGTTATCGTGAAGTACGAACGGACCTGCACTTCACGGCGTGCTTGTTCATCGCACACCTTAGTGCCGGTCACATTATTAGTGTAGCGGTGGCCTAGTCACACAGACGCACAGATACGAGAATATTGCGCAGCTATTTGCCACCCGTTTACCGACTTCCCAGGATTTATACAGGAAAGCCGGGGGCTAGCCTCACGCTAGATCCCGGCTCACCGGCTATTCAGTTAATTAGCGCCGCCGCGCAATCTCCAGATTACTTATCAGATGCTCCACTACCTCCGCGGCACTAACATCGTGGATACTCTGTACCACACCGTTCACCACCTGAACCCGCGAAGACAAGGTGTACATCCAGCCTAAGAACTGCACATAATTCAGCAACCTAGAACTGGAATCTGCCTGTTCCCGCATCTGCGACCACAAAAAGGGTGTAGTCGGCACGCTACGGCCCTTATACATCTGGGAGTTAGAACGGGCGTCCAGAAGCTCAGCGAGCGCCTCAATATTTTCAGTCAGCTCCTTCAAATCCTCATCAGCGGCAGAGGGACCAACGAAATGACGATCAACCAGGGGCCAAGACATGTAGCCACTACAGCTACTCACCCACGCCAGCTTTAAACGCAGATTCTGTAGGCGAAGCACCTGCTGCAGAAGCCGCGAATGGGTGCGCAATACAGACAGCGGCATGGAGGATAACTTCATCTCTTCCGAAAGCAGCCCCTCGGGGGAACCCTCCCCGGAAAACGCCTGATACGAATCTGAGACCCCCAGTAGAAGCACCGTTCCCTCATAATGAACGAACGCCAGAACCTCGGGGACACTTGAGAGAGAACGGATGCGCTCGCCAATGGTTGGCAGATCCTCCCGATCGGGGGCGTACTGTTCGCGCCTGAACATCAACGTATGGATAGGCTGCTTGGCAAGGTGGGGCGAGTAATGAGCAAGTGCCCGCAAATCGGTTACAACCTCCGCCAGAACGCCTTCCTGCTCAACCTGCAGAAGCTCCTGGATAAGCTCAATGATAGAGCGCGCCTGCAGACTCAAAACTGCGGCGCAGAACTCCGCATCCTGAAGCTCAAGACGCACCTTCTCCAGGTGCTCTTCCAGCGTGGACTGTACGCCCTTGAGCTCAAACTCACTCAGCTGTTCTGGGTGGAGCATGCGGTGCGTACCGTCCTCGCTGGAACGGTAGAAAAGCTCGCTAAACTCCAACGTAGACTGAACGCCCTTCAACGCCCGCTCTCGCAAGTGGGGTAGAACGTCAAAGGCAACTTCCGTCATCTCATTCCAGACCTTGACCTCATCGAGATTCGAGTCCTTACGAACAGTCTTCTTCCAGGTCTCGGCAAGTTGCATGGCGCGGTCAAAATCGCTCAGCTCCACAGAAGCCGCCAGCTTCTGCGCGCTCTCACGCAGATAACGCACCGCGTAGAGGCGGTCGTTCAAAGAGTCCGGGAGGGTATCCTCCAACAGACGCCAACTGAAGGTACGCTCAAAGCACTGTTCCGTCAGGCTAATGACGGCGGCGCTCAGGGAGAGCGCATGATCACGAGCAAAAGCGTAAGAACTCGGGGCATCCGCCAGACGAGGTAGGGACGTATAGAACTCTAACGCCCCGCTCAGCTTCAGCTGAGACATCCGGATGGTTTCTTCCAGCTCGGCGGCAAGCCCCGTACGGTCAGCCTGGGCAGTCTCTTTGAAACTGTGTAGCGGAGAAAACTGCGTACGCTCCAGCGTCTGCAGGTTCATGACCGCACGCATGAGGTAGTTCTCTAGAATATCGACCTGCTGCCAGCGCGGACGCTGATTCAGCGGAACATGATTCTCTTGCGCACCCACCAGCAGATGCTCCGGTACACCGCTAATCGACGGCAGTGCAAAGACTTCATCCTCTGATGTACTGACAGAAAGCACCATGGGGTAGCGGCTGCGCTGCGCATCCTCTAGCGGGGGAATGAGCTTGTGATTGGTACTCAAAGAGAAACGATCGGAGGGCTTGCTCTCAGGCGCCTGCTGGGGAACCTCCTGCTGCGGGCGCTCTTCAGGCTGCGCCAGGGTGCTCAGGGGCGTGCTCTGTTGCACCTGGCTTTCTGCTGAATGGCTCTGCGCTGAAGAACCGGAGGCGCCACCTACCTGCATCGGCTCCAGAGGCGATGGCACCGCCACCGGCTGCTGAGCACTATGACCCGGCTGAGCCTGCTTCGGCTGGTAGCGCATCGGGTAGCTCACCGTGCCCTGAATCTGCTGAGACTGTGCCTGCTGCGGCGCAGGCTGTGAAGGCCCCTGCTGATCGGGTGCCTGCGGGTGCGGTACCTGCTGATTCATCGACTGGTTCTGTTGCTGTTGCAACACTTGCTGTCTAATCTCACACGCGCGACGGCGCGAGGGGCTCAACGACGCGAACAACGCTACCGCTACGTAGATCAGAACAAAGATAAGCAACGCGTACAGACGTGTTGTACCGTCCGCAGAAGACGCCACCGCCGCAGATGTGACCGGCAGCGCGCCAACAAGAGCGAAAACAGCAGAAATAATCCTCATAACTTCACCATAACCCAGCTAAATCCTGGGTGCCCGCAACGCCGTCGCCTTACCGCATACTAAAAGGGAAGTAGCCCGGGTACCGGGTGCTTTCGCCCAGTGCCTCCTGCGCTCGCACCACGGTTAAAAGACGATGCGGCGTAAGCCCTCATGCAAGGGTTCACGCCGCATCGATCATCACTCAACTCACTATCGTACCCGGGCAGGTCCTCACACCGCCCCTTCGGGACATACTGGGGATTCTCGCCCCTTCCGGTGCAGGGCTCTTATCTCCCGCCCCGGAAACTATCAAATTCTATGCGCTACCTACCGGTGGTCAACACCTGTGTAGCCAGTGGCTGCGTCAACTCGGCAGTTTTTTCCGCACGATGACGGCGGTGCACCGTTCCCGAGCAACAGGCCACAATACCCGCACCGATACCGATGGAGCTTGCCAAGATCGCACAAAAAATCAGGGTTCCGATCATCATGGGTTTCCTCCTTTGTCCTCGTCTCTATGCACCTGAAACATTACGGAGCAACCCTGTGACCAAGCTGTGTACCAAGAAGCATCAGGCTGTGTAAACCGTGAAGAAAAATTGGGCGCTTTAAAAGACAAACCTGAGAGTGAGTAGCGGACAAAACCCCAAAATAAACTAGCCGCCGAATGAATCGCCGGGTAGCTTAGACCAGCTAATCTGCCCCAAATGAAAGGGGCGAGAAAAATTCCCAGCGAACTCCCCGATTACTAACAGCAAAAAGATACAGAATGCTATAAAACACCCTCTACAGTAGAAACATAGCGTGCGCTCAGGGTGAGGTACACGCTCAACTCTAGGAGAACTCATGACTCAAAACAACGGATGGTTTTACGGGGGCAATGACGGCGTCACGGATGCAACCCGTCCCATGCAGAACGTGAACGGACAGGCAAGCTACCAGCAAGGCCAGAACGCATACCCGCAGGCATACGCCTCTCCCGGATACACCTACCCCCAAGCCGCCGCTCAGGTTAGCGCGGCACAGGCTGCACCCCAGAATACCCATAACAACAAGCGTTACGGTGCCGGCGTTGTGCTCACTGCAGCCCTACTCGCAGCCCTCGTCGGTGGTGGTGTCGGTGCGGGCGTCGGAGGCGGTATCGCTGCCTCGAACAACAGCTCCTCCAGCACCTCCTCCCGCGGCTCCGTTAGCTCCAATATCAGTAACTCCTCCACCGTGGCAGGCGTAGCAGAAACCGCGAAGAAGGTCCTGCCCTCCACCGTGACCATCATGGCGTCAAATGGCTCCGCCTCCGGCGGAGGTAGTGGTGTTGTCCTCGATAAGGCCGGCCACATCCTCACCAACCATCACGTGGTCACCCTCGAATCTTCCAGAGAAGCATACATCATTGAGGTTCGCCTAAGCGATGGCACCGTGCGCACCGCAACAGTGGTGGGCCTGGACTCTGCAGCTGACCTGGCGGTTTTGAAGATTAACCCTTCCGGCCTGGATCTGCAGCCCATCACCTGGGGCGACTCCTCCAAGCTGGTCTCCGGCGAGGCTGTGGTTGCCCTCGGTGCACCGTATCGTCGTAGCGAATCGGTGACTGCCGGCGTAGTCTCAAATGCAAACCGCGTGCAGCCTGCTGACTCGAAGGGCCAGAACTACATCCCCATGATTCAGGTTGATGTGCCCATCAACCACGGTAACTCCGGCGGCCCGCTGGTGAACCTCAAGGGCGAACTGATCGGTATTAACGCGCAGGGCCAGGCAAGTCAGGACGGTGGCACCGCTGATGGTATGGCGTTCTCCATTACCTCCAACTACGCCAAGCGCATCTCCTCCGAGATTATTGCCAAGGGTAAAGCAACTCACGGCTACCTGGGCGCAAGCGTAAAGAACACCCCCGCGGACACCGGTTCGGGCTCGTCCAAGCTCATCCCCGGTGGTGTTGAAATTGTCTCGGTAGAATCCAACAGTCCCGCCGCCAAGGCAGGTCTGCGATCCGGCGACGTCGTGATTGAAGCCGACGGCCATGCTGTCACCAAGAGCGAAGAGCTCAACGGTACCGTACGTGCCGCAGCGGCAGGCTCCGACCTGAAGCTGAAGATCAAGCGCGGCTCCTCCACCCAGGACATCACCGTGACTCTGGGCAACGCCGACAGTCAGAAGTAACCCCTCGCGTCTGAACTAACAGTACGGCGTAGCTGAGAAACACCCGCTCAGCTGGGACTGCTTAGTTAGCCTAAACAACGTGCATAATAAAGATGCTCCCACCCCATATATGGGGTGGGAGCATCTTTATTAGTAAGGCAGAACTATAGTGATACTGCAGAGCGGGCGGGCTAAGCGTCCTTGAGGACCTCTCCCACACGCCTCCTCAAAGCTGGGATAACCTCCTGCTCGAACCATGGGTTCTTTGCCTGCCACCTAAAATTCAGCGGCGAAGGATGCACCAGAGGCAGGAACTTCGGAAGATAAGACTCCCACGCACGAACCGTCTCTGTCAGGTTCTTCTGTGCCTTCGGGGCGTGCACACCATCCAGGTAATACTTCTGGGAATATGCGCCCACTAGTAGAATCAGCTGAATATTCGGCATGAGCTCCAGTAAGTGCGGATGCCACTTGGAGGCGAAATCCTTACGCGGCGGGTTATCACCGTGTGTGCCCTTGCCGGGGTAGTAAAAATCCATCGGTAGTAGCGAAATCAGCTCAGGATTATAGAACTGCTCGTCCGTTACGCCCATCCACTCGCGCAGCTTCACGCCGCTCTGGTCATTCCATGGAATACGGCTCTCCTGCGCGGCACGTCCAGGTGCCTGGCCAATCACCACAATACGAGCATGAGGGGAGGCTGAAAAGACCGGCGCCCAGCCCCGTCCCGTAAACTCCCTATTCTGCCGATCCAAACGAATCTGCTCAGCCAGGGGAGGGTCCGTCTCCAGAATCTGCTGAACCAGATGCTCCGGCAGATTATGGTGTGTTGCAGTCATGCTAGATGGCGCCTCCCTCAAAACCGTTCTGACGCCACGCCTCAAACACAGCAATGGACGCAGAATTAGCCAGGTTCAGCGAACGACGGCCCGGCTTCATCGGAATCTTCACACGCTCGCTCACATGCGGGTCCTGCTGAACCTCAGCAGGGAGCCCCACCGACTCCGGACCAAACATGAACACATCATCGGGACGGTACTCAATATCCGCATATGAAGTCGAAGCAGTGGTCGTGAACGCAAAAACACGCTCCGGAGCCAGAGCCTCCCACGCATCCTCAAGGGTCTCATGCACCGTCACCACCGCCAGGTCGTGATAGTCCAGACCCGCGCGGCGCAGATGCGCATCATCAAAGTTAAAGCCCAGCGGCTTCACCAGGTGTAGCTCAGCGCCAGTAATCGCCGCCAAACGGATAGCGTTGCCGGTATTGCCGGGAATCTCAGGGGTATAGAAAAGAATCTTGAACACGTTCCTAAGTGTACCGCGCAGCCCACGACCATCATTGAGCGTCCCGGGAGAGTAGCGCTCGCCGACCCTGCCGAGATGAACATGTCTAGAAGAGTGCGGATAGAGCGCGATAAAATAAGCAAGGCGAAAAACCGCCGACAACCCAGCAGGAGGAAGCATGAGCGCAGAAACCAACCCTCAGAACGGCCGGGTCTACCTCGACCATGCCGCCACCACCGACGTACTGCCCGCCGCCATCGACGCCATGGTCGAACAGATGCGCAACGGCGGCAACCCCTCCTCCCTACACGCCGTAGGACGCGACGCCCGCGCCACCGTCGAATACGCCCGCGAACGCATCGCCCGCGCCATCGGAGCCGACCCCGCCGAGGTTATTTTCACCTCAGGCGGCACCGAAGCGGACAACCTAGCCGTCAAGGGCATCTACTGGAAGCGCCGCGAAGAAGACCCGCAGCGCACCCGAATTCTCGTCTCCTCCATCGAGCACCACGCCGTGGAAGAAACCTGCGAATGGCTCGAAAAGGCAGAAGGCGCGCAGCTTGAATGGATCCCCGTAGACGAGCACGGTAGCGTCAACCCGCAGACCGTCCGCGAGCTCATCGAAAAGAACCCCGAAGACGTCGCACTCGTGACCGTCATGTGGGCGAACAATGAGGTCGGTACCGTAGAGCCCATCCCCGAGATCGCCGCTATCGCTGCCGAATACGGTATCCCCGTGCACTCGGACGCGGTACAGGCATTCGGCGCAATCCCCATTGACTTCCACGCCAGCAAGGTGGCGACCCTCGCAATCTCAGGCCATAAAATCGGTGGCCCCATGGGCATCGGCGCGCTCGTTGCAACCCGCGCCGTACAGATGACCCCCGTCCTACACGGAGGCGGCCAGGAACGCTCCGTGCGCTCCGGCACCATCGACGCACCCGCGATAACAGGTTTTGCAGAGGCCGCCGTACACTCGGTTCAGTACCTTGACAAAGAATCTGCCCGTATCGCCGCGCTACGCAACGAACTCATTGCGGCAATTAGCGCGCTCATCCCGCAGGCGCACCTGAGCGGAGAAAATCCGCTCACTGAAGAGTACCCCGGCCAGAAGCGACTGCCCGGTAACGCCCACTTCACCTTCGAAAACGCAGAAGGTGACACCCTGCTCTTCCTGCTGGACATGCAGGGCATCAGCAGCTCCACCGGCTCCGCCTGCAACGCCGGGGTGACCCGCCCCTCCCATGTGCTCATGGCAATGGGAATGGGCGAAGACACCGCCCGCAGCGCCCAGCGCTTCACCCTCGGTCATTCCACCACCGGAGCCGATATTGCGCGCCTCATCGCGGCACTACCCGCCGCCTACGAACAGGCGGCAAAGGCCGGGCTTTCCTCGCAGCTGCCGGACGCCTCCCGCTGGCACTAGAAAACCAGGAGAGAAGAGACCCAACTGCCCTCAGCCTGGAATCTCAGCGTTCGCTGAGGGCTGGCTGAGGGTGCACTGCCCAATATTCCGCCGAGCCCCTGCGTACAATGGGTAGCTACAGTACCGGAAAGTCCGCCCACACAAATACGGCGTACCTTTCTAAAGGCTCAACACAACAGAAGGATAGGCAGTGAAAATTCTTGCAGCTATGAGTGGCGGCGTTGACTCCGCAGTCGCCGCAGCTCGCGCCGTAGAAGCAGGACACGAAGTAGTCGGCGTTCACCTAGCCCTATCCCGCATGCCCGGCACCCTGCGCACCGGCTCCCGCGGCTGCTGCACTCTCGAAGACTCCATGGACGCCCGCCGCGTCTGCTCCCAGCTGGGCATCCCCTTCTTCGTCTGGGACTTCTCCGAACGCTTCAAGGAAGATGTCGTCGACGACTTCATCTCCGAATACGAAGCCGGACGAACCCCCAACCCCTGCATGCGTTGCAACGAAAAGATTAAGTTTGCCGCGCTACTCGAACGGGCCCTCGCACTCGGCTTCGACGCCGTGGTGACCGGACACTACGCCCGCGTCATCACCACCGAAGACGGCAACCGCGAACTTCACCGCGCCGCCGACTGGGCAAAAGACCAGTCCTACGTACTTGGTGTGCTCACCCACGAACAGCTTAAGCACGCCTGGTTCCCCCTTGCAGACACCCCCTCCAAGACACAGGTACGTGCGGAGGCGGCAGAGCGCGGCTTCTCCGTGGCGAAGAAGCCGGACTCCTACGACATCTGCTTTATCCCCGAAGGTGATACTCGCGCCTGGCTGGGCGACCACATCAAGATGCGCCCCGGCCTCATTAAGGACACCCACGGCGAGGTGCTCGGCGAGCACCCCGGCGCGCAGGCATACACCGTAGGTCAGCGCAAGGGCCTGGCACTGGGCCGCCCCGCCGCCGACGGCAAGCCCCGCTTCGTTCTGGAGGTGCGCCCCAAGGAAAACGAAGTTATCGTCGGCTCCCGTGAGTTGCTTGCCGTGCACGAAATCCGTGGTATCCGCGCCACCTGGGCGGGCGTACCCGTAGAGCAGGCGGCACGCTTCCTGGAACAGCCCCCGCAGGCTGGTACTCGCAGCGAAGAGTTCGAAGTGACCGCACAGGTGCGCGCGCACGCCGACCCGGTCCGCGCCAAGGCATACATGACCTGGGCATCCGACCCCGAAGCTGAAGAAGAAGATGTGTTGCGCCTGGAAACCGTAGTGCGCCTACTGGATCCGCTCTCCGGTGTGGCACCGGGACAGACCATGGTTCTCTACCAGGGCACCCGCGTACTGGGTCAGTCCACCATCGCCCGCGCTTACTCGCTGGACCGCGAAGACATTCAGGAAACCCTGTCTAGTGGCGCCTCTACCAGCGCCAACTAGCCGCACAGAATAGCTGCACACCCCGCTATCCCCAGCTGTTGCCGCAATAACCTGCTTGAACACAACGCACAGAAGACCACAACCGAACTGAGGAGAGACCGATGACTGCCGAACACACTTCCTGCGAATTTGACCCCCACGCCACCTCCATGGGCGATGAAGTCGCGCCGGAGGTTTACGAGGAGCTCTTCGCCATGC
This sequence comes from Rothia sp. 110740021-2, assembly GCF_054263775.1. Classification (NCBI taxonomy): domain Bacteria; kingdom Bacillati; phylum Actinomycetota; class Actinomycetes; order Micrococcales; family Micrococcaceae; genus Rothia; species Rothia sp. 110740021-2. The sequence goes on from NZ_JBSZFE010000001.1 coordinate 685,552, forward strand.
GCCGCTCCATCGACAACTTCGATGCAGCGTTGGTGCACATCCTTGCGGAGCGTTTTCAGGCAACCAAGCGCGTGGGCGTCCTGAAGGCTGAGCACAACCTGCCCGCCGGTGACCCCGGCCGTGAAGAGGCACAGATTGCTCGCCTGCGTGCCATGGCGAAGGAATCCAGCCTGGACCCGGAATTCGCGGAGAAGTTCCTGAACTTCATCATCTCTGAGGTGATTCGCCACCACGTGCGCATCGCGAACGAGCATGCTGACCATGACAAAGAGACTGAAAAGTCTCAAAGCTAAGAGCCTGGAAGGCTATGACTTTCTGAAAGCTCAGCCTCTTCGAAAAGCCCTGCTCTCATCCGTGCTGAGCATCCAGCGGCAGAGCTTTGACCTGCCCGCACTTTTCCCTAACCGGTCTTAACCTCACCTGTTTATGCCCCCTCAATCTTCCTCCCGCCAGAATGCCCGTACCGAGCCGGTGCCAGAGCGCCTGCTACTGCCCGGTGAGTACCGTGCCCCCGAAGGAGACGAACTGACCGAGCAAGATCTTGCCGCACTCGCTACTGAGCGTCCGCTGGTGCGTGCTAGCGGTCGGGGCGATTTTCCCGGCAATGATTTGGCTGAGGCGATGTCCCGTGTAGAAGGCGAGCTGGGTTCCCCGCACTTGCCGTTCCTGCCGCATCTGCCGGCGCTGGGCTGGCGGACTACCCCGCTGGCACGCACCCTGGCGGTGTGCGAGGGACTTGCCTTTGACGGTGCCTCGTTTGGCTGGCGCATGGTGCATAGCGGCGGCAGGGGAGCGCGCGAGTCTGCCCTAGCGCAGGACCGTCTGCTCTCCGATATCAACCTTCTAGCTGACCGTGTGGGTGTGCAGAAGAAGAGGTTCACCTCCGGTGTTGAGGATTCCGCTGCGGTGTATAAGATTCAGCTGGTTGGTCCGCTGACCCTTGCAGCCAGCATCTACCTACCCGGCGGCGAGCGTGCCATCAGTGATGCAGGGGCGAGCCGTGACCTACTGGAATCGTTCCTGGAAGGACTGAAACGCTGGTCGGACTCTCTACGTGAGGCTCTGCAGGCTCCCCAAGCGCTGATTGCCGTGCAACTGGAGGAATCGGAGTTTCAGCGTCTGATGGAGGGCTCCATTCCTACCGTCAGTGGTTTCCGCTCCCTGCCGGTGTTGCAGCCTCATTACTATCAGCAGGTGTACCGTCGGGTGGCGGATCGTTTTGCTGAACTCAATCTGCAGCTCATCCTGGACGTGGATGGCACTGTGCTCAAACCGGTGCAGGAGCTGAAGCTTCTCACCCGGCCCCGTCCCGCCCTTGACACTTTGGCGCTGTTGAAAGCTATGCAGGTTGAGGGTGCTGCTCCTGGTGCTTTGCTGTTGCATCCTGACCGTGCCCGTTTGAAGGGGCCGGGCATGCTGCAGGTTCCGCCGCTAAGTGACCCTCGTTCCTGGGAACCTGTGGCGCAGCTTTTGGAGGCTCAGGCTCAGCTATGGCTGCCGGTGGTGACTTCTGTACGGGTTCCTGATCAGGTGCGCCGTCTGTACAGCCTGTGGCGTGAGGTTGGCCTTGAGCCGAAGCAGTTGAGTGCAGTGGGTTTAATGGCTGATGAGCGTCCGCAAACGGGTTCGGTGCCTTCTGCCTCCACTCCGGGTACGGTGAGTGTGCTGGACGCCACGGCTTCGCTGGCTCGGGTGGCAGAGTGTGCCCGTGCATTGTCTGAGTGCACGGTATGATTGGAGAATCAGATTTTTTATGTAAGCATTTACGATATTTCTTTAGAGAGGTACTGTGAGCGCAAGCGACACACACACCATTTTGGTGGTTGATGATGATGATGCTCTGGCGGAAATGATTGGCCTCGTGCTCGCACAAGAGGGCTTTAACGCTGTTTTCTGCGAAAATGGCGGCCGCGCTTTTGAAACTTTTATGCGCTCCACTCCTGATTTGGTGCTTTTGGATTTGATGCTTCCTGGCATGAATGGTATCGAAGTTTGTCAGCAAATTCGCCGCTCTTCTAATGTGCCGATTATTATGTTGACTGCTAAAAGCGACACAGAAGATGTTGTGAAAGGTCTTGAGGCTGGCGCTGATGATTACATTGCTAAGCCTTTTAAGCATGCTGAGCTTTTGGCGCGTATTCGTACTCGTCTGCGTCCGCGTGAGAGCCGCCAGCTGGTCGTGTCCATTGGCGATATTGCCATGGATATGGACGGTCGCACCGTCAAGTACCACAGCGCCGAGGTTCCCATGACTCCTCTGGAGTTTGACCTGTTGGCTGCGCTGGTGCGTCACCCCGGCCAGGCGTTGAGCCGCCAGGAGCTGTTGGAAATGGTTTGGGGCTACACTGATGTGAGCGATTCTCTGGTAAACGTGCATGTCCAGCGTCTGCGCGCTAAGTTCGATGAGTTGGGTGCGGCGCGTTTTATTCAGACTGTTCGCGGTGTTGGGTACAAGATTCCGGCCGAGCTAGTAGGATCTTCCGGCAGCTAAGCGGAAGCTATTCATAGGCGAAGAGATAACCTGATTGTCTGTTGCGAAGTCGAGCCATGAGCACCTCGCTTTGACGGCGGAGGCGGTCGCCTCCGCCTCTTCGCGTACCCGCTCATCTAAGCCGCGTAAGGTGCAGAAGCAGGGCAAGAGGCTACCTCAGCGCGTTCAGCGTCTGTGGAAAGAATCCCTGCAGTTCCGTGCTCTTGGCACTGCGGGCATCATGATGTTCCTGAGCTTCTTGATGGTGGGTTGGTCCTTGTCGAACCAGATTGCGACGAGTCTTTTTGAGAATCAGAAGACTCAGGCGCTGGAAGAATCGACAAGCGGTTTCCGCAACGTTCAGAGTGTGCTGGACTCCTCTGAAGCTCGTAGTGATAGCGAAATTCGCCGTAACGTGAGCCGTACCCTGACCATTCTTGACGCGGGCGGTTCGGGTAAGCGCAATTGGATTCTTGTGCCTTTGGAAGGTCAAGGTAAACAGGGTTTTATTCCTGAGCAGAGTAGTAATAATTCTTTGAATTCTTCGAGCATTCCGAATGATTTTAAAGAAACTGTTCGTGATAAGAACGGTGTTTTTTGGCAGACGTCTACGGTGACTACTATTGAAAATAACCGTGAGCGTACCTATCCAGTGCTTATTGTTGGTGCCCATATTTCTATTGCCCAGAACCCTAATTACGGTTTGTTCCTTGTGTACGACATGACAGATTCTTCCGCCACGATTGCGCATATTAACTTTGTTCTTTTTGGTGGTTTCTGTGCACTGCTTGCTGTGGTGCTTTCTGTAGTGTGGATTGTGACTCGTTTGGTGGTCCACCCGATTACTCAGACCGCTATTACCGCTGAAAAGCTGGCTGCCGGTAACCTGGATCAGCGTGTATCTGTGCATGGTGAGCATCAGGCGGCGCGTCTGGGTTATTCCTTCAACCTGATGGCTGACTCGCTGCAGCAGAAGATTGTTCAGCTGGAGCGCCTGTCGACTCTGCAGCAGCGATTCGTTTCTGACGTTTCGCACGAACTGTGTACCCCGCTGGCAACGGTGCGTTTGGGCACCGAGCTTTTGTACGACTCGCGTGAGGATATGGAGCGGCCGCTGAGCCGCACTGTGGAGCTTCTGCGCGATCAGGTGGATCGTTTCCAGTCGATGCTTACTGACCTGCTGGAAATTTCTCGCTTCGATGCCGGTAGCGCAATGCTGACCATCGATACTGAAGACTTCATATGGGTGCTGTCAAATATTCTGCAGGAGGCTCTGCCGCACCTGGAGCGTACAAATACGAAGCTGAACGTGCATACGAGCTATGAGAGCATCATGGTGGATATGGACCGTGTGCGTATTGAGCGTGTGCTCCGTAACCTGCTGTATAACGCGATTGAGCACGGCGAATCCCGACCGATTGATGTGTATGTGGGCGCGAACGCCACGAACCTGGGCGTTGCGGTGCGTGACCACGGTATCGGTCTGTCTGAGGATGAAGCCGTTCAGGTGTTCAACCGTTTCTGGCGTGCTGATACTTCGCGTAAGCGCACCCTGGGCGGTACAGGTCTGGGCTTGTCGATTGCTGCCGAGGATGTGCGTCTGCACGGCGGCACGATTGAGGCGTGGGGGGAGAAGGGCCGCGGCGCCTGCTTCACGATGAACCTGCCGTTGGTGCACGGTGCACCTTTGGGCGAGTCGCCGGTTCTTGTAACTGGTGAGCCTGAAGCAAGCGCACATCGTGCGGCGACTGCGAAGGATACGCTGCCGGCTATTTCTCCTCGTGTGAATGTGGAGGATGACGCTTAGCGACTCACACCGACAGGCATTATGGACAGTATTAGCGGCAGAGTTTGAAACTGGTGGGAAGCTCCACGAACGAGTGTGGGTTTTCCTGCCGGGTATAAGGGTTTTCGACTCTGTCCAGGTTAGGGTGCTGATGCTAACTAATGAGCATTTGCGCTTATCCTTGCGTATTTGCACCGGCAAACCAGTACAATCAAGGCAGATATATTTTCACTCCGTTGCGATGGCCTACAACGTTAGATGGAGTGGATTCTTATCAAGGGTCGTAGAGGAAGGTTAAGACCTCCATGTCTCACAGGGCTATTGTTTCTCGACGCGCCGCGCTGTCTTTGGGGGTGGTGTCCTTGGCGACGCTCGTGAGCTCTTGCGCGGGTCTTCCGTCAAACAATCGAGTGACTCAGTATAGCAGCGGCCTGGATGTGAAGAGCGTTAACACTTCTCCGGCTCGTGCTCCCAGTCCGCTGGCTGGTGCGACTCCAGAGGCGATTATTGAGGGTTTTGTGCGTGCCGGTGTGGATAGCATCGAGAACTATGCAGTGGCGCGCCAGTATTTGAGCTCTTCTTTTGCGGGCCGTTGGAACCCGATTGGTGCCACCCGCGTGTACCGTAATACGGTGCAGGCGCGTAGTGACGATAGCGGCAATGCTGAGGGTACGTATCATATGCGTTTCCAGCAGACTGCTACGGTGAGCAGTCAGGGTATTACGAGCACCTTCCCCGAGGCTCAGATTGAGACCCATGATTTCAAGATGGTCATGGAGGACAAGCAGTGGCGTATTAGCTCCTGCCCGGACGGTCTGTGGCTGGACGGTACCGAGTTTGGCGCGTGTTTAGCCCGTGCCGCCTGTACTTCTATGACCGTGCGTTCCGTTATGCTGTGCCGGATATCCGTTGGTTCCCGCATACGGACCGCTATTTTGAGTTACTGGTGCGTACCCTGATGGCTGGCCCTGCGTCTTATTTAAAGGATGTTGCGTTCTCCGCGTTGAACGAGTCTATGCGCCTTGAAGCTGTGAGCATGAGCGATAACCAGGATATGCTGGTTCGCCTCTCCGGTGAACACTTAGACGATAACCGTTTGGCGCGTGTGCGTGAGCAGATTGTGCACGGTCTGACGAACTTTTCAGGTCTGGGTAAGACCGACGTGTTCTATAACGGCGCCCAGATTTCTGACTCTGATCCGAGCGGATTCTCTGCGGTGAAGCTGAATCCGGGTGTTCCCGCCCGCACTGTCGCTATTAATTCGAACGGCCAGATGGTGGCGCGCGATGACTATATGAGCAATACGGGCGAACAGTTGCTTCTGAGTGGTGTGAGCCAGTTGAGTTCCCCAGCGATGGGCTACTCTGCGGATGTTTACGCCTGCTTGGCGAACGATGCCGCGAGCCTGTACACGGTGTATCAGGGCAGTGTCCGCAGTGTGTGGCAGAGTACCGCTCTGACTGCTCCCAGTTTTGATGCGTATGGCTGGGTGTGGGTTGCCGATGGTGAGGGTGTTGTTCGTGCCTTCAAACCGGGTTCTGAGGATGCAACCGAGCGTGAGCGCGGTGTCGATATTGGTCTGTCCTGGCAGCGTAATTTGATCTTTACGAGCGTGAACGTTTCGCATGATGGTGCCCGCATGGCGATTGTGGCCTCTACTGAGGGTGCGTCAGCTGTGATTATTTCCGGTATTGTGCGTGATGATGCCGGTAAGCCTCTGCGCCTGACGGAGATAGTGCGTCTGAGTTCTTCTGTGACTCCGCGTAATGCCCGTTGGGCTGGCGACCAGAGCGTAGTGGTGGTGAACGTGAAGAATGGTGAGTCTGAGGTGATTTCCCTCAGTGGTGAAGAGACGAAGCTGGACCGTTTGGATGGTGTAATGACCATTTCGACAGCGGATAATACGTCGAATATTATTGCTCACCGTTCTGACGGTTCATGCTACCTGATGGAGGAGCGCGGCTGGATCCGTCTGGACACGACTCTGCATGAGATTAGTTACGCCGGTTAGCCGTGGGCAGGCGCGAGCGAGGAAAGGGTGCTCTCGGTGACTTCAGAACAGCGTGGTTTGAACGATTCCTCCAGCGTGCCCTCAAACAATGCGCGCTCTAGCAACGTGCCCTTGAACGAGCCTTTGACCCGCCTTGCCGGGGCTTTCAAGAATGCCAGCGGGGCTTTGGGCGAGGTATTGATGCCGCGTACCTGCCCGTGCTGTGCGGTGCCGGTCCTCTACGGTGTCGGCTCGCCGCTGTGTGAACAATGCTTGCCGCAGCTACGTTCGGCGTTGGCGCATGTGGAACGTGTGCAGGTTCTGCAACCTCTTGAAGGCGCGGTTGCTCCTGAGGTGCGTGCGGCGTCCCGTTACGTGGGCATTATGCCGCGTGCCCTGTTGGCGTTGAAGAACGCTGGTCGCACTGATTTGTTGCCACTGTTAGGCGAGGGGCTGGCGCGTAGCGTGTATGAGCTTCTTCGGGCGCATCGGGTTGAGCTTCAGAGCGCACCGGCGTCTTCTATCTCTCCTGTAGATGCTTCTGCAGCACCGGTTGAGGTGCTGCTGATTCCGGCACCGTCTTCGGCGCAGAGTGTGCGCCACCGCGGGTATGCGCCGGCGAATCTTTTGGTGCAGGAGGCGGCGCGTCAGCTCAATCAGCGTCTGCCCGACTCGGTGCGGGTGCGGGTTGTGGACGTCATTGGTTACGCGCCTCGTAATCGGCAGGGGAGCGGCGCCTCCTTATCTTCACGTGTGGGGTCTTCTCACATAGTGTCTTCTCTTCTGAGTGCTTCTGAGGCAAAGAACGAGCAGAAGACCCTGGGCGCTGTGGGCCGTGCCGAGCGGATGCACGGTGCTTTACGCGTCATGGAGCCTGCCCTGTGTTCGGGGCAGCTCAGTGTTATTTGTGATGACGTGGTAACCACCGGAGCGACCGCCTCTGAGATGGTGCGCGTGCTACAGGAATCAGGTTCGCGGGTGCTGGGTGTGTGTGCGGTTGCTGCGGTACCGAAAAGAATGCTGACATAGCGTTTCTTGTAATTAGTTGCAAGAGATACACGATTTTTAGCTCTTAAAGTTCGCAGACGGACGAGTAACTATTATTTGGGCTAAATATTTGTCACATACAGTGATATACGGCATGTTTCGTACTAAAATGTGTGTAAGGGAACGGCACCGGAGTCGAATCCCCCGTACCGGGTCCAACCGGACGCGGTATAAGCCCCCAACCTGGAGGGAATGATCGTGGAAGTCAACATCTACGGCCGCAATATCAAGGTCACCGAACGCCTGGAAGAATACGTGAGCGACAAGGTTCAGAAGTTCGCTCAGCTCGGCGATAACGTGAAGGACATTGACGTCAAGTTCAGCAAGGACGGTCATCTGGGTGGCGAGTCCATCCGCGTTGAGATTACCGTCGTTGGTACCGGTCCTGTCCTCCGTTCCGAAGCCCAGGGTAACGATAAGTTCGCGGTCTTCGATGAAACCTACGGCAAGCTCCTGGAGCGTCTGCGCCGTGCACGTGACCGCCGCAAGCTGCACAAGCGCGGTGGCAAGCACCCCGTATCCGTGGCGGACGCTACCGGCTCGATTCCCGTGGTTACCGAAGCAATTACCGAGATTCTGTTGCCGGATATTCCGGTGGAAGAAGCAGCATTCGATAATAGTGAGGTGACCCTCGCCGATGAGGCAGCATCTCCCATTGAGATTCGCCACAAGAGCTTCAAGGGCGAGCGTCTGACTCCCGCAGAAGCTGTTGACCGTATGGAATTGGTCGGCCATGACTTCTACCTGTACATTGACAGCGAGACCGGGGCACCGGCTGCGGCATACCGTCGTAAGGGCTGGAGCTACGGCATCATTACTCTGGACGACGAGTAAAATCCAAGGTACCTGCTAACTGCTGAGGCGGCATGCCCAGTGAGCAGGCTAAAGACCCGGGCGGTCTGGAAACACGCACTGTGAATCTTCAGGCTCCCGGGTTTTTCTCTGCCTTCTACAGCTGAGGTTCTCAGCTCGGATTCTCAGTACGGGGTTGCGCCCGACCCCGGAACCCGGTGCTCCCTCCACCTCAGCAGAGGATGAATGACGCGCAACGTCACAAAATGTTACCTCTGGGCGTACAGCGTAAAAAATAGCTCGGACGGGTGAATTAGGCGGCTCTGCCATACAATATGTAGGAAGGCCTCACCGCGCGCACTTTTGCGCGCCCTTGGTGAGGGTACCGAAACAAGCAAGGAGTAGAAGCTCAGTGGCATCTTTCTTGGAGAAAATCCTCCGAACCGGCGATAAGAGGGTTCTGCGACAGCTCGAAGCGTACACTAAGGCGGTGAACTCGCTCGAGGACAGCTTCGCATCTATGACCGATGAGGAACTGCGAGCGGAAACTGACAAGTTCCGCGAGCGCGTCAACGACGGCGAATCCCTCGACATTATGCTGCCGGAGGCCTTTGCGGTAGTCCGTGAAGCATCCAAGCGCACCCTGGGCAAGCGCCACTACGACGTTCAGCTCATGGGTGGTGCAGCGCTGCACCTGGGTAACATTGCCGAAATGAAGACCGGTGAGGGTAAGACCCTCGTCGCGACCCTGCCCGCGTACCTGAATGCGCTGAGCGGCAAGGGCGTTCACATTGTGACTGTTAACGACTACCTGGCTGAGTACCAGGCGAACCTCATGGGTCGTGTGTTCCGCTTCCTCGGCATGGAGTGTGGCGTTATTCTCTCCTCCATGGAACCTGATGAGCGTCGTAAGCAGTACGCCGCAGACATTACCTACGGTACGAATAACGAGTTTGGCTTCGACTACCTGCGTGACAACATGGCATGGACCGTGGAGGAGCAGGTTCAGCGCGGTCACAACTTCGCCATTATCGATGAGGTGGACTCCATCCTGATCGATGAGGCGCGTACCCCTCTGATCATTTCCGGCCCCGCAGCCGGTGAGGCGAACCGCTGGTACGCAGAGTTCGCGCGTATTGCCGCAACCCTGCTCAAGCGCGGTGAAGACTACGAAGTAGATGAGAAGAAGCGCACCGTCGGTATCCTTGAACCCGGTATTGACAAGGTGGAAGACCACCTGGGTGTGAAGAATCTCTACGAATCCAAGAACACCCCGCTTATTGGCTTCCTGAACAACTCCATCAAGGCGAAGGAGCTGTTCACCAACAACAAGGACTACGTGGTCATTGACGGTGAAGTCCTGATTGTTGACGAGCACACCGGTCGTATTCTGCCGGGCCGCCGCTACAACGACGGCATCCACCAGGCGATTGAGGCGAAGGAAGGCGTCGAAATCAAGCCTGAGAACCAGACCATGGCGACTGTGACCCTGCAGAACTACTTCCGCATGTACGACAAGCTGTCCGGTATGACCGGTACCGCGGAAACCGAAGCGGCAGAGTTCATGAACACCTACGAGCTCGGCGTGGTGCCCATCCCCACCAACAAGGGTGTGCAGCGCATCGACAACCCCGATAAGGTGTACCGCGACGAAATCGCCAAGTTCAAGGCGGTCGTCAAGGACATTAAGGAACGCCACGAAAAGGGCCAGCCGATTCTGGTCGGTACCGCAAGCGTGGAGAACTCCGAATACCTGTCCCGCCAGCTGGCGAAGGCAGGCGTGCGCCACGAGGTGCTAAATGCAAAGAACAACGAGCGTGAGGCAGCTATTGTTGCGCAGGCGGGCCGTAAGGGCGCCGTCACCGTGGCAACCAACATGGCTGGTCGTGGTACCGACATTATGCTCGGCGGTAACCCCGAATTTGAGGCCGTCGAGAAGATGCGTGAGCTCGGCCTGGACCCGAACACCAACTCCGAGGCGTACGAGGCACGCTGGCCCGAGGTTCTGAAGGCCTGCGAAGACGCCGCAGCAGAAGAGCATAAGGAAGTCACCGAGCTCGGTGGCCTGTACGTGCTCGGTACTGAGCGTCACGAGTCCCGCCGTATCGACAACCAGCTGCGCGGTCGTTCCGGCCGTCAGGGTGACCCGGGGGAGTCCCGCTTCTACCTGTCGTTGACCGACGAACTGATGCGCCTGTTCAACACCGGCATGGCAACCCGCCTCATGTCGGCAGCCCCCGAGGACTCCGCACTGGACTCCAAGATCGTTAGCCGCGCTATCGCTACCGCGCAGGCAAACGTTGAGGGCCGTAACGCTGAGCAGCGTAAGAACGTGCTCAAGTATGACGATGTGCTCAACCGCCAGCGCGAAGCAATCTACAAGGACCGCGGCCGCATCCTGCACGGTGACGACCTGAAGGGCCAGATCTCCGGTTTCATGGACGAAGTGCTGACCACCATCATTGACGCCCGTGTCTCTGAAGGTCACGCCGAGGATTGGGACTTCGACGAACTCTGGGATGCACTCAAGCAGGTGTACCCCATCTCCATCACCGTGGACGACTTAGCAGAGGACGCTGGAGACCGCACCAAGATTACTCGCGACCAGATCGTGAAGGAAGTTTTGGCGGACGCACACCTCATCTACGATGAGCGTGAAAAGAGCATCGGCGAAGAGAGCATGCGTGAAATTGAACGCCGCGTCATGCTGTCCGTCATTGGTGAGCGCTGGCCCGAGCACCTGTACGAGATGGAATACCTCAAGGAAGGTATCGGCCTGCGTGCAATGGCTCAGCGTGACCCGCTGGTCGAGTACCAGCGTGAAGGCTACGACATGTACCAGTTGATGCTCGGCGCGGTCCGTGAAGAGACCGTAACCTACCTGTTTAACCTGGACCTGTCCAAGCAGCGTACTCAGGCTTCTGCCGTACGTCTGGCTGAACCTTCGCGCCCGAAGTTCCTGCAGTACTCCGCCCCCGATGAGGACGGCCACGAGCAGGTTCACGTTGAGCGCACCAAGGAGAGCTAGCCTCGGCGTAAACTCGAAAACGCTATAGACGCAACAGAGAGGGTGCGAATCCAATACCGGATTTGCACCCTCTCTGCGTGTCTCTGCATGTCTGTGCGTGTTGTGTACGGGATACCTTAGTCTTCGTCCGTTCGGCTCTGAGGCTGCTCAATCGCGGTAATCAGCCACATACCGTGAATCAGGCGCATCTGCATGGTCACCACGCGAACCTTATCCGCACAACGCAGTAGCGTCACCACTTCGTAGAGCTCCTCGTGCACCTTCTGCGCTCGTACCCGCAACAGAACCGGCGGAAGAGTCAACAGCATCTCCTTGCGCACCTGGCGCGGATTTTTGGGGAAAAATGGTAGCAGACGGTGGAAACAATCCGCTGACACCCACTGCGCCAGCTGCTGACGTGAACGACGAGCCGACATGATCTCCAGATAAGCAATTGCCACACCCGCGCAACGACCCTCCAGCTGGCGAGTCAACGTATCCGCAGGGCGCAATGGACGGCCCCTCAACGCAGTCGGCGGGTGCTGCGCCGAATGCTGCTCATAACGCGGCAGCGGCAATAGTGAATAGACCGACGAGTTGTTCCTACTCTGCACCAGTGCCATCGTGCCCTGCCCTTGCTCCGGTAGCGGAGCGACCTGCGAGGCAGGCACAGGCTGAGCCACCGGGTGGGAGGTACGTGCCGCCTGACGCTTTGAATACGGGCGGACGGGCTGATTGTTACGGGAGGCAGGCAATGCAGACTGAGCATGCGGCGGCGTCCACGGGGCGCGGGGGAGAAGGTTGGCGAAGCTCATGACGGCTCCTTTCAAGGCAGGGAATGTGAGGTGGGTTGAGCGAATGAGATTGAGTGTTTGAAAAGCTATCGGGTGAGAAAAGGCTAATGAACGGGTTGTTCGGGAATCTGCAGAACCTGCCCTGCGTAGAGCAGTTCGGCGTTCTGGCCCAGAGCGTCCTTATTCACCTCGTAAATATCGAGAGTGTAGTTGTAAATGGTGGAGGCGTCGGTGCCTTCCCCCAGTTGCTCAGCGGCAATAGACCAGAGGGTATCGCCTGTCTGGACCGTGTAGGAGTAGGTGCCCGCCTCAGCGCGGAGAGGAGAGAAGAACGGGCTGCGATCCTGCAGTGAGCCTGCCACTTCCGTGGGGTGAGGAGCCAACGGAATATCGGGAATCTTAGCAGAGAGGGCCAGGGGAGCGGAGGGCGCTTCCGGGGTGGTGCTGTCCATGGTGGTACTGGCGGGATCCGCATCTGAGACGGTGGCTGGGCTGGTCTCTGCCGCCGCGGTGCTCGTTGATGCTACGGCACCCATTGAATCTGTGGTCATGACTGCCGAAATAGTTGTCTGAGACAGTCCATCCGTGCCGTTTGCCCCGGCGTTGCTGGGCGTAACTACCGTAGCCTGAGCGGGAGCCAAGACCGCCCCCACTCCAAGAGCCGTGCCACCGAGCGTCAGAACGATGCGGCGCATAAAGCGCGGACGGAAAAACGCCGGAACCTTCAGAACTGCGCGGTCAGCGTTGTGGCTCGAAACGCGCAAAGACCAAGCGTAGAAGAGCGCGTAGATAAAACTGATGAACCACCAGGCGGTAATGAGGATTGCCGCCGCGCCAGCGCAGAGCAACGAAGCGTCAGCAAGAGGGTGCGCCGAAGGGATGCGGTGCAGGTTCACGCTCAACGCGCCCAAGACCGCTGCCGAAAGCAGGGGAGGGATGATGAAGAGTAGCGCGTCCTGGTAGTTTGCCTTAGCACTGGACTCGGTTGCAGAGTCTGCTGCGGCGGCTACCTCTGCACTGACAGTACGAGGCGCGGCTGCAGAGCGTGAAGCGACGGTGACAGGGCGTAAAGCGAAGGCTGCGGGGGCTGAGCCTGGAGTGGGAAGATGGTCCACAGTGACCTCCAAATGATGTATTTGATAGCTTTTGATGTTGCTTCATTTATACAGGAGGGTGCGCAAAAAAATAAAGCAAAACGCATTAAAATGTATGAAAAATATATAATTTGATGGAATTTGCTTCAAAAATCAGGCTTGAGAGTCATCATCTGACCAGAAAATGCTCCGGTTCGTATCTGCACCCCTCCTCGGGTAGGGTCATAGTATGAGCATGGAAAAGTTCCTACGAGACATTGAGGCGCGCCTCGCCTCCGAACGCGCCTGGGATATGGAACAGGACGCCCGCCAAGTCGCCCGTGTCCACTATTCAACTATCACCCTCGACGACCGCCTCCTCGCACAGGTTGGTGGCCCCATCCGCATCTGCGCCACCGACATGCAAACCTATGAAGGTAAGCTCGAAATGGTCGGCGAAGAATGGGTCAGCATCGATGCGCGCGGCGAAAACATTATCATCCCCCTGCGTGGAATGCTCTGGTGGGAAGGTGGCATCGCTCCTGGACGTGCTGATGTTCGCCCCGAACGCTACCGCATGAAAATCCAGCTCGCCCTCCGCTCCCTCGCAATGGCGCGTGAGCCCGTCCGCCTCTCCCTTGAAGGTGGCACCGTCAGCTACGATGGTGTGATTGAGCGAGTCGGCGCCGACTTCCTGGAATTGCGCCTACTCAACGGTGGCCAGTACCCGCGCATCTATGAACGCGACCAGTACTCGCGTGCAGCCTATGGCGTGCAGGGTGGTTACGGTCAGGGTGCCTCGGGGTACTCCCGTGCACCTCGCGGTGCTGGCGTGCGCACCATTCCGCTGGCTCGTATTAGCGCAGTCATTGCCCGTATCTCACGCTAAAAGCATAGGGTAAATACTGGACAGTGCAATTCGTGGGAACTCCCGTAAAAACGCCTCGAGAAGTATAAATGCCCTTATAGAAGCAACAGTACACACAAAAAGGTCCGCCCCTCTCCATTGAAATCTCAACGAAAGGAGCGGACCTTTCTAAAACACTCAAGCATTACGCCCGCGAGGTGCATATCGAAATGCTAATCAACCTTAGCCTTAGCAGTGAGCTTGCCGGAAGCAATCGCCTCCAGAGTCTGCTCGTGGCGCTCGGTAATGTACTCTTCAAAGCGAGAGCGTTCAATACGCCACTGGTTACGTCCACCAATCTGAATGGCGGGAAGTTCGCCGCTGCGCACTAGAGCACGCACCTGCGAAAGCGAAACCTGCAGTTCCTCGGCAACGTCGCTCAGAGTGAGGAAACGAGGTGCAGTCATCAAATTATTCCTTTCCGTGAGTGAAATCCTGGGTCCCTTAGCCAACGTTAGTGGCCTTTTCTATAGAGTCCGTACTGAACATCTATTGAGTACTTTCAGTATATGTCATCACCGTGAAATTTGCTCGCAAAAAGCCTTATATGAGCTGAAAAGTTATCTAATTACCCATTCAAAAGGGGCAAGACTCAAAAATATTTCATAAACGCGACTCTTGAGAGAGAGTACTAAATGAAATATACTGTTAGGGTTAGTGTCAGAACCAGACAAAGCGCTATCGAAAGCACACCAATCGCTCATCGATCAGTTGAACAACACCGGAATCACCGCCGGCTTCCGCACCGAAAGGCACAACCACATCATGCGCATACGACAGAACGCGACGAAGCGTTCCACCCTCACCGAAACCCATACCAAGCGCCTCAAAAAGCCCACCGTCAAAGACTGGCGGTTCATCCTCGGTGTACTTCTTGTGCTCGTCTCCATCACCGGTGTGCAGCTCTATGTGCAAGCCAACAACAGCAAAACTGAGTACTACACGGCTAAAAGCGAAATCCGCCTCGGCGAGAAGATCACCGAAGATAAACTCGCCCGAGTCGAAGCGGGCATCGACTCCGCCAAGGACAAGTACTTCACCAGCGCCGAAGCCGCACAGATAAACGGTAAAATCGCCACCCAGCGCATCCCCGCTGGCAACTTTATCAGCAAAGAATCTGTAGGTACCGAAACCTCCCCGGGACGCCGCCTTGCCACCGTCAGCGTTGACCGCACCGCCGCCTCCGCATTGAAGGCAGGTGAGCGTGTGGATGTGTGGACCTCCGGCCCGCGTAACCCCGACACTAAGAGCGATAACCGCAACGAAAATGGTGCCCGCGCCATCGTCACCAACGCCGAAATCGTTGCTGTAACGGTTGATGAAGGCGTGCTCGGGGCCAACGGCAAGGCAACCGTGCAGCTGTGGGTCAAGGAAGAAGCCCTCGCCGCCCTCGTCAAGGAAAGCAATAGCGATTCCAAGATCAGCCTCATCCCCGGCACCTACGGGGAGGGTCAGTGAACATCCCCGTTATCCTCTACGGCGATGACGGCTCGCTCCTGAACCGCATCGAATCCCAGCGCGGCCGCGTCTCCGTGGCGCGCACCGTGCAGGACTTCAGTGAAGCCGTCGGCATGGCGCACACAGGCATCGCCCGTGTACTGCTTTGCGCCCACGTGCCTGCCGAAATGAGCGCCTCCACCGTAGACGCTCTCGCCGCTTCTGAAGTGCTCCTGGCGGTTATTGCCCCGGATAACTTGCCGCTGTCTACGCAGGCACACCGCATCCGCCCCGAAGCAGCCCTTGAAGAGATCCTGGGCTCGCTCGAACAGGCTGTGGATGCGGCGCTCGCCCGGCCCACCGCAGGATACGGCGTGCCTGCGCAGATTCCGGCTCAGCTGCCCAATCAGCCTATTGCCCGCCGTCCCGAGGCCACCTACGGTCAGGATGCCGGTTACGGCTACGATGTAGGGTACGGCTACGGTCAGGATTATAGCGCTGCTGGCTATGGATCGGGCGGCTACGGCTACGACTCCGCCGCAGGCACTTCCTCAAATACCGTCGTGCCCTACGGAAGTTACGGAATCGACCCCGCAGTATCCGCTGGAAACGCACCCGGCGTGCACGACCCGGTAGAAGCCTCCTCTGTTGTGCCCAGCAACGAAGAATCCGTGCTCAGCCAGGCCGCCGCCATCGTCGACTCTTTCGCGCCCGGTAATGACTACGCCCTGCACGTGCAGAACGACAATAACGACGGCACCCTGCCTCAGCTCCCGGACATCAACCAGGACCTCTCCGCGCCCTCCCCCTACCAGCCCGGCCACCGCCTCGGCACAATTGTGACCGTCTGGGGTACCCACGGTGCGCCCGGTCGAAGCACCATTGCCTTCAACCTCGCCGCCCTCGCCGCGCAGCAGGGCCAGCAGGTCTGCCTCATCGACGCAGACACCTACGCGCCCAGCCTGGATGCGCTCATGGCACTCGAGGATACCGGCTCCGGCCTGGCAATTCTCTGCTCGGACGCCGACCGCGCCCAGCTCGACGAGAAAAAAGCCGGCGCCATTATGGAGCGTGTGCCCCTCAAAAACGGCACCTTCGACTTCTTGAGCGGCATTACTTCCTCCTCGCGTTGGCCCGAGGTGCGCTCCCGCGCCTTCGCCGAGGTACTCGAATGGCTCAAACACCGATATGATCTGGTCATCTGCGATGTTGCCGCCCCCATCGAGGTCGACGAGGAACTGACCTTTGATGGTCCGGCACCGCGCCGTAACGCCGCAACCCTCACCGCGCTCGGTTGCGCCGACCGCGTGATTGCGCTTGGAGAAGCGGACGTTATCGGCCTGCCACGCCTGATTAACCTCGCCCGCGAGGTGCAGTCGCGCCCGGATCTTTTCGCCCCCGAAACGGATGTGCAGTACTGGCTCAACCGCAGCCGCCGCGAAGCCGCCGGATTCAACCCCGAGGCGAAGATGCGTGATAACTGGGCACGCTACCTGTCGGTTCCGCTTACCGGTGTGATTCCGTATGAGCGTAAGGTCATGGACCGTTTGCGCCGTAACGGTGAAGCGCTGCTGGAGGTGTCGCCCCGCCACGCGGTTGTGCAGTCCTTGGAAGTGATGCTTGAAGGCATGTACGCTGTACGCGTCGGCGCATGCGTCAAGCCCGGCGCGTAGCGTGAGCCTAAAGCGCTAAAATTATTGTCTGTTAGAAGCGAGCACAAGAAGACCCGACCTACCGGTATAAGATTCCGAAATTGGGAGCGCCACCAGGTCGGGTTTTCTGCGCCTCACGCATATTGAGGGTAGGGGAGTAGCGCGAATATTTCACCTTAAAATTGAGGGGGTATCTCATTGCGCTGCGTAATATATGCGATTAAAAGTGCGCTCCAAGAAATGCTCTGTAAACTATTCCACGTATTGCCGTTTGAATGGGAATTGCGGCGAACAAGCCGTAAAATGGTTGAATCCACCCGAACTCATGGGAAGCACACAAACATATGTCTTTTACAGAAGCGACTCTGAGCGCCTACGACTTCGGTCCTGGCGATACTGAACGCATTCACCTCATCAAGGGTGAATGGCAGGTCATCTCTGATATTGCCCAGAGTGACCTGGTTTTATGGTTCCCCACCAACTACATTGTTGCCGACGGTAGCTCTCCGGATGCCGTATCCGGCCCCAGCGCAACCAGTAATTTCTGTGCCATTGCTCACGTGCGCCCCTCCAATGTCCGAACCCTCTTCCACCACGACATCATTGAGCACGAGATGGATGAGGCAATCCGCGACGAGGCATACCGCGTCTGGATTGACCAGAACATCAGCACTTACACCGACGAAGGAAGCGGTGAAGGCCTTGGCGCCCGCCCGCGCGTACACGTGACCTTCGTTCCCATCGTGCGCAATAACCGCACCATCGCATTGCTGACCAGCCACCGAGTCGCCGCCCCGAGCGGCTACCCGAGCATCAGCGGCGAAGTCTACGAGTATGTTGCCGATACCATGCTTTCCATGGTGCACTCCGGTCTGTGGCCCGATCCCCTCGCGGAGGGAAACAACACTCAGGGCAATCCCCGCGTAATTGATGGCATTATTGTGCTCGACCCTTCCGGTCGTGTGGTCGTCGCTTCCCCGAACGCAAACTCCATGTACAACCGTATGGGCATGACCGGCTACCTCGAAAAGCGAAACCTTGCCGATGTCACCCGCGCGATGCTCCCCGCCGGTGAACAGGCGGATGAAACCCTGCAACTGGTCCTTGCCGGTCGTAGTGACTTGCGCACCGAACTGGTCATTGCCCGTGCCCGCGTGACCATGCGATCCATCCCACTGCTGGCGCAGAAGCGTACCCGTATCGAACGTGAAGGCGCCGTGATTCTATGCCGCGATGTGACCGAGCTGCGCCGCCGCGAGCTGGAACTCATGACTAAGGATGCGACCATTCGCGAAATTCACCACCGCGTGAAGAATAACTTACAGACTGTGTCTGCTCTGCTGCGCCTGCAGTCGCGCCGTATGGCCACGGACGAGGCGCGTCAGGGCCTGGAGCAGGCGATGCGCCGCGTGGCAACGATTGCTACCGTGCACGAGGCGCTCTCGCAGGGTCTGACCCAAAACGTCGACTTTGACGAGCTGATTGAGCGTCAGTTCCACCTTGCCGCTGAGCTTGCTTCACCCGGTCAGCACGTGTCCACCAAGCTGATTGGATCCTTTGGAGCTTTGCCGAGCCAGTTCGCCACCCCTCTGGCACTGGTTATCAACGAGGTTGTCGCGAACGCCGTGGAGCACGGCCTGGACGGTGAGACCGGCACTGTGACCCTTGAGGGCATTCGCGGTATCAATGATGAGGGTGAGAACATCCTCACCGTTGTGATTACCGATGACGGTAAGGGCATGGGTGATAAGAAGATTGAAGAATCCGGCCCCGACGCGTACCGCCCGGTGACCGGCAAGGAAGGTCTTGGTATGCAGATTGTGCGCACCCTGGTAGCGAGTGAGCTGAACGGCTCGATCCGCTGGGAGGCTAACGAACCGACCGGTACCCGCGTGGTCATTACCGCGGTGCTCATCTAAGCCTCTTCTTACATGACATATGGAACTGCCGCCGCCCCGAGTACGGGGTGGCGGCAGTTTGCTGTCTCGAAGGGTTCTGTATATGGCAAAAGCGTGGTGCAGTAACTCTAAATCACTGCACCACGCTTTTGATGCCCTATTGAATACTCCGGAAGTTAGGATGCACGGCGGGCACGAGCTGCGCGACGCTTCATCGCACGACGCTCGTCTTCACTGGTGCCACCCCATACACCGGAGTCCTGGCCGGTCTCGATGGCCCACTTCAGGCAGACGTCTACAACCTCGCAAGAGCGGCAGACGGTCTTTGCCTCTTCAATCTGCAACAGGGCAGGTCCGGTGTTTCCTACGGGGAAGAACAGCTCCGGATCCTTATCCAAACAAGCTGCACGACTACGCCAATCCACGGTGGACCTCCTTCATGATTTACGGTCTCACGCGGTGGCAAGACACATCTATTTTCCTGTGCGCGTGTCAAATACATCCGCTGATGGGATGCTCACCCAGCGTTAGGGTGAAAATTGACTTATCAACTTTCGCATGTTGGAGCGGATGTGACAAGTACTTTTCTCTAAAAACTTCAGTATTACACTGAGTCATCTATCACTTAGGTAAACCTTTGTCTAATTGAGGGGATGGGGAATCGCATGCTGACACGCATATCCTGCGCCGCGTCTCATAGATGAGATGCGGGCGGCTGGGGGAGCGGCGCCTCATGCATAATATAAAGCGGTACCTACCCCTGAAATACCGCACCGATGACGAGGCGGTGAACCTGAGACGGGGGAGCACCCCCGCTAACGCACTAGCGCATCGGACAAATGCCAGCCCATCGGACCGAATACACCCCGGTCTGCCCCAACACTACCATGAGGAGCCCACCGTGACGTCACGCCCGTTCAACGTCATCTATGCATTCGTTCTGACCGAAGTCTTCGCGGCATACATTCTGATTCGCGGTATCCTCTACCCCTTTATCGTCAGTGGTATATCTACAGCCCAGGCGATTGTGGGCGGCGTACTCCAGGTGCTTATCGCTGCGGGCATGACCTACTTCGGCCTGCGTTTTTACCGCGGCCGCTTCGGTTCGCGCCTGCCCATGATCCTAATTACCCTCTGTGCCCTGTGGGTCACCGCAAGCACCCTCGTCATGAACGTGAGCGCTTACGGCCTGAATATCGGCCAGATCATCACGATTGCGGGTGTTATTGGCGCAGCGGCTGCCTTCATCTTCGTGCTTATGCCCAGTAGCCGCCGCTATATTGAAGCGGTCACCGAGGCGTCGGGCGAAGAAGCAGAGAAGTACAGCCGCCGATACCGCTAAATCCCTAGAGCGTAAAACCCTAGCGCCGCTAAACCCTAGATAGCTGGCTCTAGAGTGCTCAGCTCTAGACTGCTACCGGCACCTTCTGCGTAGCTGTTACAGCCTGTGTAGCCGTGGCCAGCGCCAGGGGAACCTGTGCCGCGCACACGGAGGCACCATCCATTACCACAAGACGACCAGCGGGCTGCTCGCCCTGTGTGAATCGATCCAGAGGCAGTGCGGTCACTGTGCACATGTCAGCATCCGCCAAGGATGCGGGAGCGAGCAGAAGCGCACGCGAGCATCCCATGAGCGCAGCCAGCAGGGGTGAGGAGGCGCGCCTCGGCCACGGCGTGTAGGCGACCAGCATGGCGCGGAACTCACCGCGACGCTCCAGAAGTAGCTGCTGAACGGCGGGGGAGAGATACTGCAGGTCATCGATGAATACGAGCGTGCGCGCGGGGTTCTTTACCGAGTCCAGGAGCGCACGGGTATGTTCCACACTCGGTGGCTCATCCATGGTGCCGCCCGAACCCTCAAGGACGAGGGTGCTCAGCTGCGGGTTGAGCTGAGCAATGCTTTCCAGCAGGGTGCTTTTACCCGCCGACCGGGAACCCTGCACCGGAACTACCGCGCCAGCCGGGGCGCTCAACCAGACCGGCATCTGCCCGCGGTCAAAGGCGACCAACAGTTTAGCGCCCCGTGGATTGCAGGTGGCGTGGGCGGCGGTCACGTACTCGGTCGAGGGCATGCGATAGTACTCGGGGAACTGCCGCAGAAGAGTGCCAGGGCGAGTGTCTGACCCTTTAGAAGCGCTCGTGGCGTTACCCTGCAGAACCTGAACCAACTCCTGGAAACCCGCAACGCAGGGCGAAAGAATTGAAGCGCTCAGCGGCTGATCCCCAATCAACTCCTCATTAATGGCACCCTCCACGCAGTAGTGGCTCTGTGCCGGAGTCGGGTAGTCCTTGTTTGTTGAACGCATCAGGTCAGCATCCAGGAAGCGGCGGCTCAACAGCGTGGAATGCGCCGCAGCGGCGAAACGACCGCGCGGGTTCAACGCGGAGGTGAACGCCACCGAATAGCCGCGGCGGCACCCCTGTGAGAGCAGATCATAGAGCAGGTTCTCCGTATCGGGTTGGCGAACTAGCGACTCCAGCCAAGTGTCTAGACCATCCACGACAATGAGCGGGCGGGTGGAAGCCTCGGCACCCCACAGGTTCGGGGTGCGCAGCTCCTCCAGGCAGAACCGCAGATGTGAAAGTTCCTGCGCACCCACGAGCGCCTCAAAGGCACCGGCGTAAGGTTCCAGGTCGCGGCAGAGCGCACCGTCAGAGGTCAGCAGAACAACCGGCGTGCGGGCGGCGAACGCCTGAGCTAAAAGCCCGTAGAGCATCGGGGCTCGTTCGGCGCTCTGCGCCAGCAATGCCAGCGCCTGCTGACCCGACCAGCTGATCGGGCGGCGCACGCCGTAGCGGGCAATCTCCAGCTCACCCAATAGATACCCTTCGGAGGCAGCACCAGAGTTTGCAGGTTCCTGCGGGGTGGCGGCCCGGTCAATGCCGTACGCTACCGGTTCGCTAACCGGCGCCTCCAACACAGGCAGCAGGGTGTTCTCGGGAAGCTCCGGCGGAATCGGGCAATACTCACCCTGAACCACCGCATTCTTCTGAAGACTCCTCGGCGCGTACTCGCGTTCATAGAGCGTACGAATCTGCTGCGCCGAACGAATCAGCAGCTCATCCTCATTTCTGCTGCCCTTCTGAATGGCAGAAGCGGCAGTCAGCTCACGCCAGCCGCCCTCCTCTAGACTCAACACCTGCACCGGGCGGGCATCGCTGCTCGAGGGGACCGCATCCACCAGCGGGGCGCGGAACGGTAGGGAACGGCCATCCGGCAGGCGCACATACCCGGCACCCGGATGCGCGGCCGAAATATACGCCGCAGACTCATGCTCCAGCAGGTTGTATGAATCCTGCGCGCTCGCCACGCGCAAGCAAATACTCGTGGCAATATTGGCGCGAATATCCTGCGAAATAGCACCCTGCGGACGTTGAGTCGCCAACACCAGATGCAGACCCAGCGAGCGACCAATCGTGGCGATGCGCATTAGCTCAGCCATAGCATCCGGCATGGAATCGATGAGCATTCGGAACTCATCCACCACAATCAGCAGCTCGGGGTAGTGCGGAGTCGTGCCCGCCGCCTGACAGGAGGCCAGGTAATCGCGGTAGGAGTTTACGCCGAGCGCCTGCAGATCCACCTCGCGGCGGTGAATATCGGCGCGCAAAAATTCGAGCGCACGCTCCACCGCGGATACATCAAAATTACTCAACACGCTGAGCGCATGCGGCAGCTGAGCCAGAGGGCCCAAACCAGCCGAGCCCTTGAAATCCACCAGAATCAGGCCGAGGCGCTCGGGCGGGTAACGTAGCGCAGCGCTGAGCACCAGCGAACGCAACAGCTGCGACTTGCCTGCGCCGGTCGTGCCACCGAGTAACCAGTGCGGACCGTGCTCAGACAAACCAATATTCAGCGAGCCACCCGAAGAAACACCTAGGTAGCAGCGAATATCGGAGGCGTAACACTGAGCCGACCAGCGCTGCAGAACAGACTCCACCGCCATGTCATCGGCGCGGTTCCTTTGCCGTGCACTCTGCGACTGGAGAGAAGAGAAAAGATGTGCCGACTGGTGCACCTGCGCCTCACTGAGCGCGCCCTGCTCCTGCTCGCACCCGGCGCGGTACAGGTTCTCAAGAGCGGCACAGAACGCCTTAACGCTGAGCCCATCGGCGTGCTGACACAGACCCTCACACGCCAGAGGATGCACCTGGTAGACACCCTCGATGGGCTGCACTGGAGGCGCCGCATAGCCCTGCGCGCGGTAGCGGATGCTCTGATGATGGCTACCTTCACTCGCGCACTCAACCCAGGCGGCACCAAAAAGCGCACCGGGTGCATGGGCGGAACTATCTCCCTCAGCACTATCCAGCACGCAGAGCGCTGGGGCATTCACCTTTTGTTCACGCGGGGAAGTGAACGCACGGGACTGTGAAGACTCCGCGACCGCCTCAGAGGTCAGCGAGGTCAGCAGGGGAGCGTAGATAGCGCTCGCCTGCTGGGGCATGAGAATCAGCGGCGGACAAGATGCGGAAAGCTCCGACTGCAAGCTGCTCTGTAGGGCCTGCAGATACTTCTCCTGCTGTACACCCGGCAGACAATGCACACTCACCCCCGGCACCACAGCCAGAGTCTGCATCAGACGATTAGTTCGCTGCTGGCCAGCGCTATCAGCGCTACCCAGCAGAATGTGCATCGAACCGGGATAGCCTGCCACTAGCTGCACCAGGTAGGCGCGCAGATGCGCTTCCTCCAGCTTCAGGTAGTGACCGAGAGCCGGGGTTGGGAGCGGTAGATAGTGGGGTGCATCCTGCTTCTCCAGAGCGCCCAGCGGGAGGTTGCGGCCGCGCAGGTAGGGGTGGCGAGGACCGCACCCGAGCACAATAGCGAGGTAGGCGGCATCATGCAGGGCAGAGGGACCCGAAATCGCCAGGTCTCCCGCGGTCGGCAGGGCGAGAGCACGTTCCTTTTCTTGCAACGCCGCCTGATGAGTCTGCTGCGATGCGGCACGGTTCTCCGCCTGACCACCAAAGAAATGCAGAAGCATCAGCAGTGAAGATGCCGCAGACATCAGCAGAAGGAACCACATGCCTGTCGCCAGCGCAATAATCAGACCCACCACAATTGGCAGGCATACGCTCAACAGAATCTGCTTGAGCTTACGCGGTGCGGGAGGGTTCACCCCCACCGGCTCAAAGGGATTGCTGGTATTGCCCAGGGGAGCGAGTGTTTGCACGGGCTCGCCGGAGGAAGAATCGGAGGAAGAGCCGGGGGTAGCGGCGGTGACACTTGCCTTCTGTGCGGTGTGTTCGCCGTCGGTGCTGGGGGAGGTAAGTACGCAGAGTGAAGAGCCGAGGCGGAAGGGCTCGTTCCAGTGCAGGATGTGCGGCTCGGCGTTCTGCCCCCTCATTCTGCCCTGTACCTTCTTACTTCCCTGCATTTTCTCGCTACCCTCGCTCGTGGCGGGATGCTTCTCGATCCAACGGATGCCGGAACTATCGGCGTAGAAGCTGCCGTGCACCGGCTTGAGGAAGGGGTCCTGCAGATGGATATGGTGTGGTTGTTCTCCTCCGCGGGCAGTTAGCGCTGCCCTGCCGAGGCTGGTGCGGCCGCGGCTGATGGGGAAGGTTGTGCCCGCGTTGGGGCCCCGCAGAATGTTCAGGAGGCTGACGGCGGGCGCGTTCAGTGGCTGAGAATTCAGGGACTGAGATTCGTTCGGAATGTGGATATTTAGCGTTGTCGAGGCGTTGAGGGGGTCCTTATTGTGCTCGGGGTGTAGCTGGAATGTCGTCTCCTGTGCTTTAGCGCGCGCGCCGGGTGCAGAGCGTTGCAGAGCGTGGTTGAGTGCCTGCTCTAGAGCCTGCTGGTTTGCGTTACCTGCGCTACCGGGGTGCAGCTGTATTCCGTTGGATGCCACCTCGCCGTTGAGTCGGAGTACGCGAGGGTAGGGGAGCGCGTCGGTGGTGTTGTGGTGGTCGAGAAAGAAGAGAGTCATACTCTCAGAAAATATTAAAAACTATCAAAGCTCAATAAATTATCTGTAAATAAACTAATATGTTCGTATTTTTTGAATTTTTCACCCCAATTTTCAAAAAGCTGTGGATAAACCGCCCCAATCACCTCTCGTATGCACCGGCGCGCGTCCCCAAATATGCCGGCAGGGGTGCTTTCTTGTAGCGGGTGAGAGCGTTGAAGTGCTCGCTCTGATCTGTTGCTTGTGTTTGCGGCCCTATGTGGCGGCTAATTACCGTAGTAAATAGAGTGGGGTGAATATTTACCCATAAATAAAATTCTTTTATTGTGAGCAGGCCGTAAAAATGCGCAGAAGAAAGAACTTTCTTAGACCCGCTTGACCTCGGGGCTTGTGAAGAATATTCACCCAGAGAAAGAGGGCGCGAACAATAGTCCAAAAGTCCCTAAAAGCACGTCATAAGTATGTGTAGTGCTTGATAAACAGGTATCTTAGATTATGACTATATCCATCACGGGAGGGGTTTTTGTACCCGCCCGTGCGGATTGCGGCGCGACTGAGAACCCTCGGATGTGTCCAATCTGGTAGGTGAATACCGCCCTCGCAGAAGCGGCGGTGCGCCGTGATAATACAGGAGAAAACATTGACCGCTGACCTCGTAGTAGTCGGTTCGGGCCTCTTTGGTCTGACCATCGCAGAACAGGCTGCCACTGAGCTGGGCCTGAAAGTTGCCCTGCTGGACCGCCGTTCCCACATCGGTGGTAACGCATACAGCGAGAAGGAGAAGCAGACCGGTATTGAGGTGCACCGCTACGGTGCGCACCTGTTCCACACCTCCAACGAGCGTGTCTGGGAGTATGTGAACCGTTTCACCAAGTTCACCAACTACGTACACCGCGTGTACACCCGCCACAACGGCATCGTATACCCCATGCCCATTAACCTGGGTACCATCAACCAGTTCTTCAACGCAGCTTACTCTCCCGCAGAAGCAAAGGCGCTCATCGCTGAGCAGGCTGGTGAGCTGGCTGGCACCGACCCGCAGAACCTGAACGATAAGGGTATCTCCTTGATTGGTCGCCCCCTGTACGAGGCGTTCATCAAGCACTACACCGCTAAGCAGTGGCAGACCCCGCCGGAAGAGCTGCCCGCATCCATCATTTCCCGTCTGCCGGTTCGCTACAACTACGACAACCGCTACTTCAACGACAAGTACGAGGGTCTGCCCGTTGACGGCTACGCAGCATGGCTGGAGCGTATGGCGGCGCACCCGAACATTGAGGTGCACCTGAACACTGACTTCTTCGAGCCCGGCCACCAGTACTCTCGCGAGAACGTCCTGGGTCAGATTCCCGTGGTCTACACCGGTCCGGTTGACCGCTACTTCGACTATGCTGAGGGCGACCTGTCCTGGCGTACCATCGACCTGGAAGAAGAGGTCCTGCCGATTGAGGACTTCCAAGGCTGCTCCGTGATGAACTACCCCGATGCTGATGTTCCGTTCACCCGCATCCACGAGTTCCGTCACTTCCACCCCGAGCGTGACTACACTAAGGACGCAACCGTCATCATGCGCGAGTACTCTCGCTTCGCTAACAAGGGGGATGAGCCGTACTACCCGGTCAACACCTCCGTGGACCGTGAGAAGCTGCTGGCGTACCGCGACCTGGCTAAGGGCGAGAACAACGTGCTGTTCGGTGGTCGCCTGGGTACCTACAAGTACCTCGATATGCACATGGCTATCGGTGCTGCATTGTCCATGTTCGACAACAAGATCCGCCCGCACTTCGCTAACGGTGCGAAGATCGAGTCCGGTGGTGTCGACGCATAACCATGGCTGATAAGACTTTGAAGAACCTGCAGCGGGTTATTTTCCCGAGCGCAGTTGAGACCGACGTCGTCCCCCTGTATGTGGATGCGGGTGTTGCAACCGGCGTTCAGATGCCCACCCGTATTGACGGTGACGCTTCCACCTCCATTACGGAGGCTATGAACATCTCCGGTCAGTCTGTGTCGAGCGCTAGAGCGAACCGTGATGCCGCGAACAGTCTGAATAGCCGCCGCTCCATCACCGTGAATGCAGGCCAAAGCTTGTCTTTCGGTACGTACTTCAACGCGTTCCCCGCTTCGTACTGGCGCCGCTGGACCGACCTGCAGAAGGTCGTGCTGAGCGTTCAGACTCGCGGCGAGGGCATGGTCATTGTGTACAAGTCCAATGGCCGTGGCGTGATTCAGCGCGTAGATGCGAAGTTGCTCTCCGGCGAGGAGACCAGCACCTTCACCCTGCCCCTGGCACCATTCGGTGACGGCGGCTGGTACTGGTTCGACCTGGCTGGTACCGGTGACCTTGAGCTGATTGAAGCGAACTGGTTGGGCAATATTGAGCCCCGCGCGGACGTGAAGGCTGGTCAGGCGACCGTCCAGATTACTACCATGAACAAGGTGGAGTACTGCATCAACAACATTCGTGCTCTGGGTGAGAGCCCCGAGATTTTCGATGCTGTGCACGAGTTCCTGATTGTGGATCAGGGCACCCAGAAGGTGCAGGACCACGAGGACTTCGAAGAGGTTGTCAAGCCCCTCTCCGGTAAGTTCCGCATTATCAACCAGGGCAACCTGGGTGGTTCCGGCGGCTTCTCGCGTGGCATGTTCGAGGCTGTCAACAATGGATCCGATTACGTGCTACTGCTCGATGACGACGTCATCGTTGAGCCCGAGTCGATTCTGCGTATGGTGACTTTTGCGAACTACTGCAAGGAACCTACTATCGTGGGTGCGCACATGTTCGACATGTATGACCGTTCGGTCCTGCACGCATTTGGTGAGGTTGTTGACCCGTGGCGCAACTTTTACGCTAAGCCGCACCAAGACATGGGCATGGGTCACAACCTGGGCTACCATAACCTGCGTAGCACCCCGTGGTTGCACCGCCGCGTGGACGTGGACTACAACGGTTGGTGGATGTGCCTCATCCCGACCACTGTCATTAAGGAAATCGGTCTGTCTCTACCGCTGTTCCTGAAGTGGGATGACGCTGAGTACGGTCTGCGCGCTAAGGCTGCGGGCTTCGCTACCGTGTCCTTTCCCGGTGCGGGCGTGTGGCACGTGTCCTGGACCGATAAGGATGACTCCGTCGGCTGGCAGGCGTACTACCACGAGCGCAACCGCCTCATTACGGCGCTGCTACACTCGCCCTTCGATAAGGGCGGCCGCGTGCTGCTGGACTCCCTGTTCTTGGACGTCAAGCATACCCTGTCCATGCAGTACTACACCGAGGCTGGCCGCCTGATGGCGCTGAAGGATCTGCTCTCCGGCCCCGATCACCTGCACCCCTCGCTCTCGCAGCGTCTGCCGGTGATTCGTGCGATGGCTAAGGAGTACCCGGAATCTCAGGTGAAGCCGAACGTGGATGACTTCCCGGCTATTCAGACAAAGAAGCCTCCGTTCCGTGGTCGCCGTTCCTTCTCGTCTCCGGGCTACACGAAGCTTGCTTCGTGGACCGCGAAGACTGTTGCTCGTCAGCTGCTCAAGCCGGTGAGTGAAGAGGCGAAGACTCACCCGCAGATTCAGCTGAACTACGGCGAGACTAACTGGTGGACCCTGTCGAAGTTCGACTCGGCTCTGGCTACTAACGCTGAGGGTACCGGTCTGTTCTGGTACCGCCGCGACCCCGAGCAGCTCAAGTCGAAGCTGGCTCAGGCCGCTAAGCTGCACGTTCAGCTAGTGACCGGTTGGGATAAGTTGCGTGAGCAGTACCGTTCGAAGGCTGCTGAGGTTGCCTCTTACGATGCGTGGGCTAAGACCTTCGCTGAGCACACGGATTCTGAGCTGACCCGATGAACGATCTGAAGTCTGTTCCCCTGAAGGCGCCCGGCCGTGGGCGCGGCATCCTGGATGCGG
This sequence comes from Rothia sp. 110740021-2, assembly GCF_054263775.1. Taxonomy (NCBI): domain Bacteria; kingdom Bacillati; phylum Actinomycetota; class Actinomycetes; order Micrococcales; family Micrococcaceae; genus Rothia; species Rothia sp. 110740021-2. The sequence goes on from NZ_JBSZFE010000001.1 coordinate 714,217, forward strand.
TGAAGAACCGCTACCTGCTTCGACTGCTGGTTGATAAGGAAATCCAGGTTCGCTACCGCGGCTCGGTGCTGGGCATCTTGTGGTCGTACATTAAGCCGGGTGTGCAGTTCCTGGTGTTCTACATTGCCATGGGTATGTTCCTTGGCTTGGAACGCGGTATGCACAACTATGCGGTGTACCTGTTCTCGGGCATGATTGCCATTAACTTCTTCTCGGAGGGTTTTGGTAATGGTGCTCGCGCAATGGTGGTTAACAGCGCGCTGATTCGTAAGATTTACCTGCCGCGTGAGTTGTTCTCGCTGTCGACGGTGTGGGTGGCTCTGGTGCATTTTGTGCCTCAGATTGCTGTGATGCTACTGGCCTGCTTCTTGGTGGGGTGGTCCCCGACCTTCCTTGCATTTGGGTCGATTCTGGTGGGCATGCTTATCGTGATGATGCTGTCCTATGGTCTGGGTCTGATTTTTGGCGTGGCGAACGTGTTCTTCCGCGATTCGGAGAACATTGTGGACATGCTGCTGATGGTGGCTACCTGGTTCTCGCCGGTGCTGTACTCCTGGACCATGGTGCGTGAAACTCTCTACCCATGGGTGTTCAACGTGTTCATGATGAACCCGTTGACGGTTGCGGTGGAGCTGTTCCACTATGGCTTCTGGCATCCGACGCTCCGTCCTGAGGATTTGGCGCTTCCTGCTTCGCAGGTGGTTCCGCATCTCTTCAGCTTGTGGACTCCGATTGCCCTTGGTATTTCTCTGCTGACCGTTTTAATTGGTGATTTGCTCTTCCGTAAGTTTGAAGGCAACTTCGCCCAGGAGCTCTGATTCTGTGGATATTAAGAAGCTTGAGTTCCCGCCGGTGAGCCCGGACGCTCCCGTGGTGATTCACGTGGAGAATTTGGTGAAGCGCTTCGTTCTGCGCCACACCCGTTCGATGAAGGAAGCTTTTGTGTGGCTGATTAAGGGCCGCAAGGGCGATCTTTCGGAGAGGTTCAATGCGCTCAACGGCGTGAGCCTGGACATTCGTCAGGGTGAGCGTGTGGCTCTTCTCGGTCTGAACGGTTCGGGTAAGTCTACGCTGCTGAAGATGATTTCTGGCGTGATGCGCGCCGACGAGGGCGAGGTTCTCACTCGCGGCAATATTGCGGGTCTGATTGAGGTGGGCGCTGGTTTCCACCCGGATCTGACCGGTCGCGATAACGTGTACCTCAACGGTGCGATTTTGGGTATGTCCAAGGAAGAGATTGAGGCTTCCTTCGATTCGATCGTGGATTTTGCTGAGATTCACGACTTTATTGATACCGAGGTGAAGTTCTACTCTTCAGGTATGTACCTACGTCTGGCGTTTTCGGTTGCGGTGCATACGAACCCGGATATCTTCCTGGTGGATGAGATTCTTGCGGTGGGTGATGAGCCTTTCCAGAAGAAGTGCATTGCGAAGATTCAGGAGCTGTGCTCTGCCGGTAGAACTCTTGCCGTGGTGAGCCATGACTTGGATTTGGTCTCTAAGATTTGTGACCGTGGCGTGGTGCTGGAGCACGGTAACCTGCGTTTTGACGGCCCAATTAAGGAAGCTGTGAAGGTGATTCGCGGTGGCGACTAGCTGCTAAATGATTGCTGGTGATGGGGCGTGTATTCCCGATGGGGGAGCGCACGCCCCTTTGCTATGCCCGGAAGTTGTGCCTGAGAATCTATTGTTGCTCGATAGGGTTCTGGCGTTTCAACAGAGGCGGCTGCGGGGATTTAAGACGAAATGTTACGTGTGCACCGTGCGCAATATGGCGGTGGCCAACGGTAATTGGTTCGAGGGATGCACATGCATTTGTTTTGCAAGTCACAACCGACTAGGTGTTTTGGGTTTTAGCACACGTTAGGTAACGATATGTGCATTTCTATGCGTCAAAAATACTCAAATATTATACTCGTAAATATTAAGGGGTGTTTTATTACATTTTGATAAATTTGATGCGCTGAGGGTAGGATGATGGTGGCGTTGAGATATTACTACTTCGCCGTATTCCAGATAACCACACACAGCATCGGATCACTTCAATGGAGAATACCGTACTGGATACCCGGGCGGAGCATCTAAATCTGCTCGAAGAAAATATTCGTGAGGCAATGCGCCACCGCAGCCTGGACCCGCACGAGGACCAGCACGCCGTTCGCGGGCTTATTGACGAGCACCTAAACGATTACGAACAGCGACGTACCCGCATTTCTCTGCCCGATTTGGGTGACCGTGAATCCGTGATTCAGCGCCTGCATAATGAAATCTGCGGCTTTGGCGTGATTCAGCCGTTCCTCGATGATGAGAGCGTTGAAGAAATTTGGATCAACTCTCCCGACGAAATCTTTATTGCCCGCAACGGCGAAAGTGAATTGACCGGTCTGCATCTGAGTGCCGAGGCGATTAATAGCCTGCTGGAGCGCATGCTCAAGCCTTCGGGTCGTCGTGTGGACCTTTCCTCCCCGTTTGTTGATGCATCCCTGCCGGATGGTTCCCGCCTGCACGCGGTGATTCCGGATATTACCCGCAGGCACACGAGCATCAATATCCGTAAGTTCGTGGTGCGTGCCCGCCGCCTGCCCGACCTGGTGCGCATGAACTCGCTGAGTGCCGGCGCGGCGTCCCTGCTGCACGCGGCGGTGGAGAGCGGCATGAACATCCTCGTTTCGGGCGCAACCCAAGCGGGTAAGACCACGATGCTGAACTGCCTATCGGCATCTATTCCGCCGCGTGAGCGTGTGATTACGTGCGAAGAAATTTTTGAGCTCGCAGTTCCGCTACGCGATGTGGTGGGTCTGCAGTGCCGCCAACCGAACCTTGAGGGCACCGGAGCGATTGAGCTGCGCCGCCTGGTCAAGGAAGCTCTGCGTATGCGCCCCGATCGCATCCTCATTGGTGAGGTGCGTGAGGCGGAATCCCTGGATATGCTCATTGCGCTCAATGCAGGTCTGCCGGGTATGTGCACGATTCACGCGAACTCGGCGCGTGACGCGGTGACCAAGATTTGCACTCTGCCGTTGCTGGCGGGCGAGAATATTTCCTCGACATTCGTGGTGCCGACCGTGGCGTCCTGCTTTGACATTGTGGTGCATTGCGGGCGCGATTCGCACGGTCAGCGTCAGGTCGAAGAGATTAGCATGCTGGGCGGCCGCGTTGAGGACGGCGTGATTGAGATGTCTCCGTTGTTTGTGCGTCGTGAAGGGCAGATGGTGTGCGTGGCATTGGAGCTGCCGAACCCGGACCGTTGGGTTCGTGTCGGTCACCATCCCGAGCAGGTGCTGGCGGCGGCGAAGGCGGGTCAGTAATGCCTCTGTTTCTGAGCCTGATTTTGGCGTTGGGCGTCTGCCTGATTTACCTTTCCTGCTTTCCTGATAATGGTAAGCCGCCGAAGCCGAGTAACGACCCGGCGCTGGTTGTGGCACTGCGTAAGGCGGGTATGCATTCGCTGACTCCACGAACGTTTATGTGGGTGAGTGTTGCCAGCGGTGTGAGCGCGTCGGTTCTGTTGCTGATTCTTACTCAGCTTTTGCCGCTGGGTCTGCTGGGCCTGATTGGTGGTTTTGTGGCGCCTCGCGTAGTCGTGAATCATCGTGCCCGCGCAGCGGATGCCCGTATTTGGCAGTTGTGGCCGGATGCGGTGGACCACCTGCGTTCGGCGATTCGTGCGGGTTTGTCCCTGCCCGAGGCGCTGATTCAGCTCTCTTACCGCGGCCCGGAAGAGTTGCGTGATGCCTTCACCCATTTCTCGCGTGACTACCGCGCGTCCGGTGAGTTTGTGACCTCACTGAACCGTTTGAAGGAGTACCTCTCTGACCCGGTGGCAGACACCATTATCGAGGCCTTGAAGATTGCCCGCGAGGTGGGTGGGTCGGACCTGGGTAAGTTGCTGGGCACGCTGAGTGATTTTCTACGTGAGAATGCGCGTACCCGTTCGGAGCTTCTGGCGCGTCAGTCGTGGACTGTGAATGCGGCTCGCCTCTCCTGCGTGGCGCCCTGGTTTGTGCTGTGTCTGATGGCAACTCAGCCTGCCGCGCGCATGGTTTATAACTCGTTTGCAGGTGCGACACTGATGATTGTCGGCGCCGCTATTTCTTTGGCAGCGTACCGTCTGATGCTACGTATTGGTGAGTTGCCGCGTGAACGGAGGGTTTTCGGATGAACCTACCTCTGATTTTTGGTCTGCTGTTAGCGACCGGCGTGGGTCTGATTCTCTCATCGGTGCTGAATACTCGCAGTATTTCGTTCTCTGATCGTGTGGCGTCGCAGCTGCGCGGTGAGACTCTGCGTGAGTCGCTCTTGAAGGAGCAGGAGCGCCGCGAGCCGAGCCTGCTGGAGGCGATTTCGGCGTTCTGTGCGCCGCTTCTGCGTTCGCTGTCCTCGTCGTTGAGCGGCTCGTCGCTGAGTGATAGTTCGGTGCAGGAGCGTTTGCGTCGGGCTGGCTCTTCGCAGAGTGTGAGCGCGTTTCGTGCTGAGCAGCTGCTGTGGGCTCTTGCCGGTGTGACCGTCATGAGTGCCCTGACTGTCATCGGCGTGGTGCAGGAGCGTTTTTCCATTCTGGTGGCTCTTGTGCTGGTGCTGGTGAGTGGTTTGAGCGGCTTTCTGGCGCGTGACTGGTGGCTGGGCGAGGCGGTGACTAAGCGCGAGAAGCAGCTGGTCGCTGAGTTCCCGGCGCTGGCGGAGATGATGGCGCTGTCGGTGACGGCGGGCGAGTCGGCCCTGGCGGCTTTGGAGCGTATCTGCCTGACTTCTCGCGGCGAGTTGGCTCGTGAGTTTTCTGATATTTTGGCTCAGACCCGCACCGGTGTTTCGCTCTTGAGCGCGTTGCAGGAGTTCGCGGAGCGTACTCGCGTTCCGGTGTTGAGCCGCTTTGTTGAGGGTATTGCTGTTGCGATTGAGCGCGGTACCCCTCTGGCTGATGTGTTGCGTGCGCAGGCTCAGGATGTACGCGATAACGCTAAGCGTGAGCTGATGGAAACAGCCGGTAAGAAGGAGATTGCGATGCTCGCCCCGGTGGTGTTTTTCATCCTGCCGCTGACCGTAATTTTTGCGGTCTTCCCGGGCCTGTCGCTCATGCGTTTGAACTTTTAGATTTTGCGGCGGGTACACACCGTACCGGCCGCGCCGCGATGGGCTGGGCTGATTGCCCGGTGCACCGCACCAACCACACACTACACCCTTTGATGAAGGAGAAAATCATGTTCCGTCGTTTCCGCACCACCCTCACCGTGCTGATTGCCCTGGCTATCGCATCCGTGCTGGCTCTGCGCCTGAAGAACAAGCAGGGTGACCCCGAGCGCGGCGACGTTCCCGGCTGGGTCATGATCACCATGATGAGTGCCGTGCTGGTTGCCGCTATCCTGGCGATCGCTCAGCCGGCTCTGACCAAGATGTTCAACGACGCGATTGCTCTGGTTCACCAGTAATGTGTAAGCCCCGCATCGCTTCTGAGCTGACTGCCGCTGAGCTATCCTCCGCGGAATATTCTGTGGAGGATAGCGAGCGCGGTGACGCCAGCACGGAATTCGTCATGGTCGGTGCGCTGTTGGTGTTGCTAACCATGGCGATTCTGCAGGTTTCTTTCGCTCTGTATGCACGAACCATGTTGGTGGATGCTGCGGCGGCTGGGGCACGTTACGGTACGATGCGTGACCGCACTCCGCAGGAGGGCATGGAGCGTACCCGTCAGATGATTGAGGGGGTTCTTCCGTCTTCCTATGCTGAGAATATTTCGTACCATCAGAGTAGTGATTCTACGGGGGTGCGCACCTTGGAGGTGACGGTGAAGTCGCCTTTGCCGGTGCTGGGCCCGTGGGGTTTTCCGGATTCCATTGAGGTGAAGGGGCATGCGATTTATGCGGAGCATCGTTCCGGTGATTAGTGGCTTTTCGCTTCGGCGGTGTGTGAAGGAACACCTGAAGAACCGCTCCGATTTGTACAATCCTGAAGAGGGTAGCGCCATTGTGGAGTTCCTGGGGTTGGGCATTACTCTGCTCATCCCGGTGCTCTACGGCATTCTGACGATCTTTAGCTTGCAGTCTTCAGTGATGGCGGCTCATGCTGCGAGCGCCCAGGTGGTGCTGTATGTGCAGGAGCAACCGCAGGATTCGTCGGTTGGCCCGGATTTGGCTCAGCGTCTGGCGGTGCATGCTGCCGCTGATTACGGGGTTGAGCCCTCCGATGTGAGCGTGTCGTTGAGCTGTTCGTCGGGGGAGTGCGTCTCGGGTACGAAGGCGTACGCCACGGTGACGGTTCAGGCGCGTTTGCCGCTGTTGCCTTCGTTTATGGGCGGCGGTGTGATTCCGGTGAGTTCTCATGCGACGAGTTGGGGGTCTGGTCATGCTGATTCCTAATGGTTTACCGGCTCATGCCGGTGTGCAGAGCCGGGCGCTCGCCTCAGACCCGGAAGAGGGCAGTATTGCCCCGCTGATTGTGGGCATGCTGGCGTTGCTTCTGCTCATCGGCTCGGTGACGGTGGCGATTACCGGTGCCTATCTGCAGACTCAGCATCTGCAGGATGTGGCGGACGCTCAGGCGAACTCGATTACCCGCACGATCCGCACTCCGGAGGAGACGAATGGTTCGGCGGCGTGGGAGTATGCGAGCGCGTACCTGGCTGAGGTTCAGCCGGGACAGGATTTTCATAGGTTGCGTCTGGAGAACGTGTCCGTGGATTCTGATCACAGCGTGCACGTGTACCTGTCGGCTCGTATTCGTCCGCCGCTGCTGTCGATTCTGGTGCCTGATGGCATTGAGGTGACCGCTCATGGTTCGTCGCGTTTGAAGATGAGCCAGGGCCCCTCCACCGATTAGTGCGTCTATCAACGGCGCAAGGGCTTATCAGCTCACTCTCTTATTGGTGTGTTGTGAGCCCCCATAGCTTGCGAGGGTGCATCCGTAAGGTAGTGTAACGGCTAGCGGATGCACCCTCGTTTTTTGCCTTCTTTTACATCTTCGTTCCGCGGCCTTTGCCCTCTACCCACCTGTCCTTCTGCGCTGTGGGCTGTTGCGGGCTGTAACGGCGGGACTTTCTGGCAGTTTCGCGATAGTGTTAAAAGCTATGGCATCCTTCGACTTTTCTGCTGAGATTAAAGAGCTTCGCACGATTTTCACCTCTATTGCTGCTGTGAGCGATATTGAGGGGATTGAGCGCGCCATTGAGGACCTGTCTGCGCAGGCTGCTGCACCCGATTTGTGGGATGACGTGGAGAATGCGCAGAAGGTGACGAGCGCACTGTCGTATAAGCAATCGGAACTGAATCGTCTGCGTTCGCTGTCTTCTCGCATTGATGATGTTGAGGTGATGGTGGAGCTTGCAGAAGCTGAGGATGAGGAGACTGCCGCCGAGCTGCTCGCCGATGCTGAGCGTGAGTGCGGTGAAATCCGCGCAAAACTGGAAGAGCTTGAGGTGCTGGTGCTACTGTCGGGTGAGTACGATCAGCGTGAGGCTGTGGTGACGATCCGTTCGGGCGCCGGTGGCGTGGATGCTGCTGATTTCGCGGAGATGCTGCTGCGCATGTACGTGCGTTGGGCGGAGAAGAACGGCTACCCGACGAAGGTTCTGGATACCTCCTACGCTGAGGAGGCGGGCCTGAAGTCGGTGACCTTTGAGGTTAATGCGCCGTACGCTTTTGGTCGCCTGTCGGTGGAGGCGGGTACTCACCGCCTGGTGCGTATTTCTCCGTTCGATAATCAGGGCCGCCGTCAGACGTCGTTTGCTGCGGTTGAGGTAATTCCTCTGATTGAGCAGACAGATGCTATTGAGATCCCCGAGTCCGAGATTAAGGTGGATGTGTTCCGCTCGTCGGGCCCGGGCGGCCAGTCGGTGAACACGACGGATTCGGCGGTGCGTATGACTCACTTGCCGACCGGTATTGTGGTGTCGATGCAGAATGAGAAGTCTCAGTTGCAGAACCGTGCGGCGGCTTTGCGTGTGCTACAGTCTCGCCTGTTGCTGTTGCGTAAGGAGCAGGAGGATGCGAAGAGGAAGGAGCTTGCCGGTGATATTAAGGCAAGCTGGGGTGATCAGATGCGCTCCTATGTTCTGCATCCATACCAGATGGTGAAGGATCTGCGTACCGGCTATGAGGAGGGTAATACCTCTAATGTTTTGGATGGCGGTTTGAACGCCTTTATTGATGCTGGTATTCGCTGGCGTGCTTCGGGGCGCGCGGTTGAAGAGAGCTAAGACGTATAAGGATTGAGTGATGGCTCAGAAAAAGAAGAAAGACGCAAAGAAGGACCCGAATAACGCGATTATTGCCCAGAATAAGAAGGCTCGCCACAACTACAACATTGTGGATACCTATGAGGCGGGCATTGTTCTGCTGGGTACTGAGGTGAAGTCTCTGCGTGATGGAGGGGCGTCCATTGTGGACGGTTTCTGCCAGGTGACCGATAACGAGATGTGGCTCGAGGGTATTCATATCGCGGAGTATGGTTACGGTACGTGGACGAACCATGCAGCTCGTCGTCGCCGGAAGCTGCTGCTGCATCGTTCTGAGATTAATAAGTTGGCGCAGAAGCTGAAGGAGACCGGTTACACGGTGGTTCCGTTGAAGCTGTACTTCTCGAATGGTCGTGCGAAGGTTGAGATTGCTTTGGCGACCGGTAAGCGTGAGTACGATAAGCGTCAGGCTTTGCGTGAGCGTCAGGATGACCTGGAGGCGCGCCGCGCGATGCGTTACCGCAACCTCGGCTAGAGCTGAGGCGGCGGCGGGAACCTATCTAGTCGGTGACTTCTGGTAGATGCGGGCACGGTTCCTCGCGTATAATTGTTGGAAAATCGTGGCGTACCGCGAGCACCATATTTTATGAGGAGACATATGTCTGAGAACCCGAATTACCAGCAGAACCCGGGCGAGTTCATCCCCGCACCGCAGCAGGCCCCCGCATACAATATGCAGGGTGGCTACCCCGGCTACCAGCCGACTCCGAGCTCGGCTCTGGCGATTGCTTCGCTGATTCTGGGTATTATTGGTCTGCTGTCTGGCTGGCTGATTTTCGGTGGCGTGCTGGGTCTGGTTGGCGTGATTCTGGGTATTGTTGCCCTGGTGAAGGTGAAGAATGGTACCGCCTCCGGTAAGGGTATGGCGATTGGTGGTATTGTCACCGGTGCGCTGGGCATGATTGTTGCTGTTGGCGTGCTGATTCTGGGCTTGATTGGCATTGGTATGCTCAGCGACTGCGCTGAGAATGCGGTGCAGGATTCGAGCGGTAACTATGTGTGCACCGTTCATGGTGAAACCATGACGATGAGCCCTAAGGAATATGAATCTGTCCGCCGTTAAGTCACGTTGAGTCTTTGAAACGTTGAGGGACCGAATAGTGGTGAACTATTCGGTCCCTTGCTCTTTTTCGGCGCTGAATCTGCCCGATTGGTGGATTCTGGGGGATGATTCTGGAATCTTAGACTTCATAGATGCCCCAGGTGATGGCTTATTCATATAATGGAACTGAACTCAGCGCGCAATGGTGCATTGGGTGAGTATAAATTGTTCGCTGTAACTGTGATGGAAAGAACGACGGATGTCTGAGAATAACTACGGAAACAACCAGGGAAACGCACAGAACCCCTACGCTGCTCAGCAGCCTAATTCTTCAGCCCAGAGCTCTTACGGTCAGAATTACGGCCAGGCTCCTGCAACGCAGAATACTTACGGCCAGGATTACGGTCAGAGCGCATCCGCCCAGAATAGCTACGGCCAGACTCAACAGAACACTACTGCGCAGAACGCGCCCCAGCAGAACCAGTACGGTCAGTTCGGCGCGAAGTCTTCTTCGCAGAATGCTTACGGCCTGAACGCTGCTGAGGGTACCTCCGCCCAGGGCGCTTCGGCTCAGGGCGCTGCAGCGCAGAACTCCTACGGCCAGACTCAGCCCGTCCAGCAGCAGTATGGCTACGGTCAGGACGCCTCCTACCAGGCGCAGCCCGCTGACTACAACTACCAGCAGAACTCTTACCAGCAGCACCCCCAGCAGGATGCTTACGGTTACGGCCAGCCCGCGCGTTACCCGTATGCGGCTCCGGTGACGAAGAAGGCTCCCGGCATGGCACTGGCGGCGATGATTCTCGGTATCGCGGCTGTACTGACAGGTTTCCTTGTGTTTGGTGCCCTGTTGGGTATCGCCGCGATTATTCTGGGCGTGCTGTCCCTCAAGAAGACGAAGGAAGTTGGCGCAGGTAAGGCATTCGCCCTGACCGGTATTATCACTGGTGCGGTGTCTATCCTGATTTCGATTTGCATGCTTTTCGTAGCCATTTCTTTAGTTCAGGCTACTCAGAAGTGCCTTGAGGTTGGTACCGAGGATGGTCACGGTAACGTGGTCTGCCAGATTGGTGACAACCCGAACAACCGCATGACTGTTTCGGCTCACCGCTAAGGTTTGACAGCCGAGTGCGGTACGCGAACGGGGTGAGGCTCCCAGAAGATTTGGGGCGCCTCACCCCGTTTGCTGTGCCCGTGATCTTCTGTGTCGATTTTCTACACCGATTTTCTGCGCCCGCCGTTGAACCGGGTGTGTGCTGGAGGCGCGTGCACCGGGTTCTTTGGAGGTGTTCTCTGTCAGTGAGCGCACCCTGCATGATGGGGTAGGGGACTTGCACGCCGTTAAACATCTTAGATATACTGAATCTCTACCGTGTTTGAATGGCACCGCGGCATCAAGGTATGTCGAGGAAAACTTTCAGAAGACGGTGGGCTTTTTGATAAAAGCATAGGGGGATGATCGGTTTCGACGATGTGAGTTGAGATGGGTGAAGCGTGCCGAGGATGCAGGGTTATCTCGTTAACGCCCTCTGCAAAAAATTAAGTGCAGAATCTAAGCGCACTGACTTCGCACTCGCTGCCTAAGCGCGAGTTGCCGTCTGTCGGCCTGAGCATGCCTTTGGCTCAGTTACCGGCATCGACTTAAAAGGCCACTGCTGCTAGCCCTTGTTGCGGGGGCTGGCGGGACTTTTACGTGACTAGGTTCGTCGGTATATGTGTTTATGCAAGTACCGGAGCCGAAAAGTAGCGTTCGCATAAACTGCGCACGGAGAAGCCCCGTTGACGCCACATCGGACCGGGGTTCGATTCCCCGCATCTCCACGATCTCCCAACCGTCCGCTATTCCGTATGGGGTGCGGTGGTGATTATCGGTTCCAATCCAGAGGAAGAACTGCGGTAGGTTTCTACCACCCGGCAGGACGCCCCACGGCGTCACCTGCCGGGTATTTTTTATGCCCAATTGTCGGTCTGTTCCGGGGGTGTACCGGCATGCTCGTGGGTTGGGCGTCAAAAGGTTTAGGCTAACGTCAAAAGGAACTGATGAACCTGGTCATGGAGGGAAAGCTCGCTCATGAGGGTCACCCGGTTTTGCAGTGGATGATGGATAATATGTTCGTCCGCACCGACTCTGCCGGGAACATCAAACCCGACAAAGAAAAATTCACCGAGAAGATCGATGGTGTGGTGGCCACTATCATGGGCCTCGACCGTGCGATTAGATGCGGTAGTGGACCCGCCACTGAGAGCGTGTATGATAGCAAATGCATATTTTTCATGTAATGTCAATTTACGTGTTGCATCTGATGAGACTCTCTGGTAAACTATTAATTAGTGATGTGAGATGCATCACTATATGGTGTGGGAATGCATTCATCATACTGTTGCAGCAGTGTCCTGTGCTCTCACTCTTTAACCTGGGAGAGGTCCAATGCGTACGAAGAATATATTTACACTAGGATTTTTTCTCACTATTGTTCCGGTGTTCTGGGTGATTATCTCATTTGCCAGAGACGGGGAGTTCTTTAATCCAGTATCAATTCTAAGTGCAATTTTAGGAGGTCTTTTGGTCACTTTTGCAGCCAGAAGGACGCTTGAGAGTGATTCAAAGTTCCCTAAGGGACCCCCTAAAGGACCTAGTGTGTAAAACATCGCTTAGAAGTTTCTAAGTGGTCAACGAGATGTGGTAGCAGTTTTAAAACTGCTGCCACATCTTGCTGTATATAAAGGTAATATATGAGTCTTTTATCTTGGTTTGGTCTTAAAACACCTGCTCCATCAGCACCACAGAACACCTGGTCTTTGACGAACACCGCGTTCCCCGCATCTCCACGATCTCCCAGCCGTCCGCTATCCCGTATGGGGTGCGGCGGTGATTATCGGTTCCAATCCAGAGGAAGAACCGTGGTAGGTTTCTACCACCCGGCAGAACGCCCACCGCGTCACCTGCCGGGTATTTTTATACCCAATTGGTCGGTCCTGTATTGCCGGTCCGTTCTGGGGTGTACCGGCGTGCCCGAGGGCGCTCAGGTGACCGCATTGTAATGAGAACGCCATCAGAGAAGACGAAAACGCGTCCTATGCCGTAGTATCGAAGGGTAGATACCGTTGTTCGGTATTGATTGTTTATTCAATCTCACCGGCAACGTTAGAGAGCAACCACAGAGCCACCAAACGAGCCACAAAGTAGCCGGTCATATAGCATAGCCGCTCATAGTGACGCCAACGCTACGATACGGTAGCCACACAGCCGCTATGACGACCACTCAAGGACACACCATGGAGAACCAGATTCCCGCCCCCTCCTTCCCGGAGCAGAACAACGCAAACTCCCCGCAGCCGGTACCTGCAGGCGTAGCACCCGCACCCGCCCTGGGCGTGGCACCCGCTAACGTGCGCGACCGCGACGACAGCTACCAGCGCATCCCGGACATGTACCGAGTGCCGGCTGAGCACCGCCGCCCCTACGGCGAGACCACCGGCGACTTCCGCGGCCCCGGCTACTTCTACTCCATCGGCGCGTTCGGTGCCTCCCTGGGAGCCCTGGCGCTGACTCTCTACGCGTGGATTCAGGTAGCGGCACTCCACACCGAATCGATGGGCAGCTCCGGCGGTTACAGCTCTGCGTATAGCTCCGGCCTGAGCCTGAGCCCCAACATCATGGTGATTGCGCTACTGCTCGTGGGTCTGATCCCGGTGGGCGTCTCGATTTGGCTTGCCATCTACTCGGCGAAGGTGAACGTCGGTCACACCACCAAGTACACCTCGAAGATGACGATCTTCAACATTCTGGCGTACATCATCTCGGGTCTGAGTCTGCTGGGTCTGCTCGGCACCCTCACGATGCTGTCCTAAAACAGGCAACACTTGCTCTCAGAGCGATAACAGCGAGGCGGCGGCTTTCCACTATCGGAAAGCCGCCGCCTGGCTGTATTTTTACTATCTCCTGCTCAGAGGGAGGAACCGACTAGGGCCGGGGTGCGAGCGCTTCCAGTACCTGCTGCTGGACCGCCGCCGTATTACTTGCCACCAGGGACACCGGGTGCACACCGGAGACTGAAAGGCCCGCTTGCTCCGGCAAATCGCCCTCTAGGGTGGAGGCGACGCCGCCAGCCTCACGAATCAGCGGCAGTAGCGCCGCCACCTCGTAGAAAGACAGGGATGCGTCCACGACGGTGTCCACGGCACCCTCAGCGAGCATACACGCCGCCCAGAACGAACCGTACGCACGGGAACGACCCACTGAACCCAGAAGCTGTACAAGCTCCCCAGAGCGGTCCACAGCGCCTTCAGCAGCTGCCTTCCAGGAAGAGAGGTCGGTGTACGCGGCAGACAGCTGATCCAGCTGAGTCAGCGAAGACACCTCAAGACGAGTCGCCTGCGCCAAAGACTTACCCGTGTACGCGTCCGAGCCGCGAGCAGCCCACCAGCGGCGACCCAGCGCGGGTGCAGACACCACACCCACCACCGGCTCACCCTGATCCAGCAGAGCAATCAGAGTCGCCCACACCGGCACGCCGCGGCGAAAATTATCCAGCTCAGCAATCGGTGCAATCACCCACTGGCGCGACGCCTGACCGTTATAGCCGGCATGCGTACCGGCAATACCGTCACGAGTACGCACACGCGACAGTTGCGCGTGCAGAAGCTCCTCAACCTCCTGGGCCACACCCGAGGCGTAATCTGCAGGCTCCTGCACTGGTGCCTGCGGCTCCGCGGGCTGCTGAGTAGCCTGCTGCCACGGTGCCAACGGTGCCGCAGCCGGTGCCGCTTCGGCGGGCTCTACCACCTCGGATGCGGGGGAGAAGGCCGGGCGGTCACGAAAACGCATGGCGCTCACACGATCGACGCTATCGGCAAGAATATGCGCAAGACGCAAATCGTCGGTGTACTGCTGGGAACGGCTCATAGTAATGATCTTCTTCAGTGTTCGGTGATGTAGTCAGCAAAAATGTGTGTGTAGTGCAGGGGAGAGAACCTAGACGAGAGCGCCTAGTTTCTTCTCCGAATCGCCCTCTTCAGGAGTCAACAGCAGCAGCTTACGCAAAGACTCCAGACGGGCGGGACCGCTCTCACCGGCATGACCGGCAGCAACGTAGGCCTCCAGACCGCACTCGGGAGCCTGCGCTGCGTGAGTACACGCCTTCGGACAATCCGCCGCACCGGGTGCCAAATCAGCGAATGCCTCCACGACGGTCTCCTGCGGCACATGCGCCAAACCGAAAGAACGAATACCGGGAGTATCAATAATCCAGGTACCTGGCTCCATCGGATCACCATTCGCATTTACCGGACGCAACGCCAACGCCGACGAGGATGTGTGGCGGCCACGACCCGTCACCGCGTTCACATGACCAGTCGCACGCTCAGAGCCGGTCAGCGCATTCACCAGGGTCGACTTACCCACACCCGAATGGCCCAGAAGTACCGACACCTGACCCAGCAGCTCCTGCAGAAGCTCCTGAACCGGTGCAGACTCCAAACCGGCAGCGCCCTCCTGACTTGGCGCCAAACCATCTGAGGAAGAGGACAGCACAATCTTCAAACCGCTTGCCGCATAGTAATCCAGTAGATTCTGCGGGTACCGCACATCGGTCTTCGTAATGCACAGAATCGGCTCAATACCGGCATCAAACGCCGCCACCACGGCACGATCGATGAAGCCGGTGCGCGGCTCCGGGTTCGCCGCAGCAACCACAATCACCAGCTGCTGAGCATTCGCCACGACCACGCGCTCCGACGGGTCAGTGTCGTCGGCGCTACGGCGCAGAATCGAGGTGCGCTCGCTCAGACGCACAATGCGCGCTAGGGTATCCTTCGCGCCGGAGGTGTCACCCACCAAATCCACAAAGTCACCGGTCACAATCGCGGTGCGGCGTAGCTCCTTAGCGCGCGCCGCAATGAGGATACGCTCCTTCTCGGTATCCTCATCAACAACGACCGACCAGCGGCCGCGGTCCACCGTAATGACCCTGCCACGAATCGCTTCTTTGAAGGTCGGGCGATCCTTCGTGCGGGGGCGGGAGCCCTTCTTGTTCGGGCGCACGCGCACATCCGACTCATCCCATTCAGAGAAATCGCGCACGTTCATGCGGGAAGAACCCATTTAGAAGACCTCCTGGTCGGCGGTAACGGTGGAAGCGCCGGTCTGCCATTGCACCAGCATATCCTCCCACATTACGGTAAATTCGGGCATGGTCTTAGCCACGGTGGCCACATTCTGCACCACCACGTTGGGGCGGCGCAGACCAATAATCGCTGCGAAGGTCGCCATACGGTGATCGTCGTAGGTGCGAGCCAGAACCTGTGCAGCCTCAACGGTAGCGGGGATGGGCGCCTCAATCACCAGCGAATCGGCGGTGTCGTGGGCGCTGCCTCCCAGACGGTTAATCTCAGTGGCGAGCGCGGCAAGGCGGTCCGTCTCATGACCGCGCAGATGCGCAATACCGGTCAGCTCCACGCGACCCTTCACGAAAGCACAGGCAGCCGCCATAGTCGGCGCCAACTCACCACCGGCAGACAGGTCAAAGGAGAAATCACCCTTGGGAAGCTGCACCGGACCGGTTACGGTCAGACGGCCCTCAGAGTAGCGAACCTGCGCACCCAGTGCGGGCAGAAGCTCACGCCACATATCGCCCACCTGGGTCGTGCCCGCCGAAGAATCAGCCGCGGGTTCCGGCCAGTGGGGAATAGTTACCGACTCGCCGGTAACCACGGCAGCGGCAAGGAACGGACCGGCATTCGACAGGTCCGGCTCAATGGTCATCTCAAAGCCGGGGAAAGAACCGGGGTGAACCGTCCAACGGTACTCGCCACCTTCTGCTTCGTTGCCTTGGCTCGGGTAGTGCTCCTGAACCTCGATGCCCATCTGACGCAGTGCCTCCACGGTCATCTGAATGTGCGGGATGGACGGCACCGAAGAGCCCTCGTGCACCAGCACCATGCCCTGCGGCAGGCGAGGGGCCATCAACAGCAGAGCCGAAACGAACTGAGACGAGGTCGAAGCATCAATACGAACCACAGGCGCCTCAGAGACACCCTCCGCGCTCGCCAGACCGGGGGAGCGTAGCACGAAGGGCAGAGCGTTCTCGCCCTGCTCATAATCCACCTGCACACCCAGCTGACGCAGACCCTCTAGGGCAGGACCCATCGGACGCTGACGGGCATGCGGGTCACCGTCAAAAGCAAACTCACCCGGCAGCAGTGCCGCCAGAGCGGGTACAAAACGCATCACGGTACCGGCAAGACCGCACTCAATCGACACCGCCTGCGGCTGTATGGAATCTGCCTGCGCAAAGTTGAGGGGAGTGACCTTGATATCCGGACCAAACGGCGAATCGGTCGGCACCAGCTCAATACCCGCACCCAGCTGACGCAGCGCCTCAATCATCAGCGCCGAATCGCGCGAATGTAGAGGCGCACGCAAATACGAAGGGGAATCGGCCAAAGCAGCAAGCAGCAGATAACGGTTCGTGAGCGACTTAGAACCCGGAATATGCACCAGCGCATTCTTGCCAGCGGTTTCGCTGGAGGCGGGCACCAGGGGAGCGGGCCAATCGCCGGGGGAAAGTTGCACTGCTGCGTCGCTCATACATCCTCTTCTGGTTCAAATCATGGGGGGCGCAGACTCAGAGACGCTGCGCCCGTTGACGTCTACCACTATTCTACCGGTTGAGGGTTTGCGAGCCGCTGAGGGCTCCAACGCTGAGATATGCGGCCCGAACGAACCAGGTAACACGAGCTAGACAGCGTGAACCAACCAATACGCGTAAAGGCGGCGCACCGTCATTGGTGCACCACCTTTACTCATCATTCGATTTCTCTACCTCAGCGGGACAACAACTTGGGGCAGTTTAGAGGTTTGCTTTGGCGCAGAAATTCTGCACATCCTGCAACAGTCTCACCTTCAACTGCTCGGGCGCCTGCTGAGCGCACGAAGAACGCATCTTCTCACGCACCATCAGCTCAAAGTCCTTTACATCCGCGCACTCGGGGCAGGCATTCAGATGCGCCTGAATTGTGTGTAGCTGCTCGGGGCTCAGCTCCCTATCGAGGAATTCGTAGAGGCGCTTGAGGGTCGATGAGCAGGGCAGGCCTCCGCAATCCTCTAGCGGCTCAGAAGCTACGGAAGCTGCAGGGGTTTGGGGGACGGAAAAATTCTTGTCTGTGCTTGACATCGGGGGTTCCTTTCACACGGAAGGTATAAAGCGTTAGGGGAAGTCTAGCCTTAACCTCATGGGGCTATCTCACCGGTAGAAGAACGGAGTTAAGAATCCGCAGGCGCCTCGGAACGAGAGCTCGCCGGCGGAGACTTTACGCCCTTGGCTGTGGTAGCCTTAGCCGGCTGCGCCTTAGCATGTGTCTTCGCTGCTACCTTTGCGATAGTCGAAGGGCGCAGACCATTCTCTCGCGCATAATCGAGTAGCTTTTCACGCAAAATCCGGCGGCCACGATGCAGACGAGACATCACCGTGCCCATGGGGATATCCAGAATCTCCGCAATATCCTTGTACGCGAAACCCTCCACATCGGAGTAGTACACCACCATGCGGAAATCCTCAGACAGCTCGTTCAGAGCCTCACGAACCTCGGTATTCGGCAGGGCGCTCAGCGCCTCCGCCTCAGCAGAACGCAGACCTACCGCATCATGCTCGCCGGCCTGAGCTAGCTGCCAATCCTCCACCGTCTCACCTTGAGACTGCTGTGGCTCACGTTTACGCTTACGGTACAGATTGATGTACGTATTCGTCAGGATGCGGTACAGCCACGCCTTCAGGTTCGTACCCTCGGTGAACTGGTGGTACGAGGCAAAAGCCTTCATATAGGTTTCCTGCACCAAGTCTTCAGCATCGGCAGAGTTGCGGCTCATCCGCAGGGCGGCAGCGTAGAGCTGATCCACATACTGCATAGCATCCGCGGTAAAGCGTTCGCGCAGCTCGCGGGTATCCGCCGCGGTGTTGGTTTCAGCCATGTTTCTCCTCTACAGGAACGCGCCAGGCGTTCACATCCATAACGTAGAATTCTTCTCTTTATTCCGCAGAACGCCCACAAACATCTACGGGTAAAGCAAAACCCCGGGTCCGAATAATATCCGAAACGCCGGGGTTTTAAAGTGTATACAAGATACCTTATGCGTTGGGGCGCTTACCGTGGTTTGCGCCGCCCTTACGACGGTCCTTGCGCTTACGACCGCGCTTGCTCATCAGAGCCTCCTTATAGTGTTCATGGATGCACGCCCCACCTTCGCGGTGCGCGCTCCCTATTACCTGCCCTAGCAGAGGCGGCCACCGAAAACCGGTGGCCCACGCTATAAGGGCAACGCCGTCTATTTTTTCATAGAAACGGCATGATTGCATCTTGGAACCGGGATATGAGCTAAAAAACACGAACTTTCTTCGCATCAACTCGCAGTCCCAGCCGGGGGAGCAGGCTCTTAGCCGTGCTCAGGAATGTTCAGCCAGTTGTACCAACCGCGGTGCAGAACCAGCCACGCCATCAGACCGTAACCGGACTGACCCGGGCGACCATCATTTGCAGCAAGATCGTTGCGCCACTGCTCATGGTGAAGCAGCGGGTTGAACGTATCCACGTACACGTGGTTACGGCGGGTCACCACATCCGCGTATGCCGCCGACAGGTCAGCGATACGGCGGTTACGCTCAGCGTCCAGGGTCGGCGGCGGACCAACAACCAGAACCTTAATGTTGTTCTGCGACGCCATGTCCACAATGTTTGCCAGGTTCAAACGCGAACGAGCGCTGGTCAGACCCAAATCAATGTCAAAGGTCGACGGAGCAATAATGAGGCGGTTATCAGCACCGGGAACGAAGCGGCGGCGCGCCTCCTCAAACCAGCGTGCATTCAGCTGCTCGCTACCTTCATTGGGCGCGGCAAGGTTATATGCCGCAATGGATGCAGTGGTCTGCGGGGTGCGCGCCATAACACGGCCAAACCAGCCGAGGGTACGGGGGTCGCCAACACCGGCGAGCAGGTCATCGCCGACTGCCACAATTCGAATATTGCGTTGCTCCACGGAATTCTTTCTTCAGCAGGATGCGCCCGCCGTAGAGGCGGCAAGGCACGTGAGTAATAGTCTTCATATCTAGGATAAGCGCTATTGAGCCTCTTTTCGAACTTAATATCCTCTCCGGTAAGTATCTGAGACTAAAAAACCCGTCTTCGCACCAGAAACATCTGATGGGAAGACGGGTTTTGAAGAGCTAAAACCTTAGCTGCTTAGCCGCAGAAGACCTTAGCCTTCGAAGACCTGGTTGAACAGGGCCTCAGCCTCAGCAGTGTGCAGCTTACCGGTACCAGCAGCCGGGGAAGCCGCAGCAGCACGGGAAGCAAGACGCACGCGGCGGTCCAGCAACGGCAACAGGTTCACTGCCATGAACGGCCACTGACCCTGGTTAGCGGGCTCGTCCTGAGCCCACACAATGTCGGTAGCGTTCGAGTACAGAGCCAGCTGCTCCTTGATCTCCTGCTCAGGCAGCGGGTACAGCTGCTCCACCGAGACAATAGCGGTCTTGGTGTCGCCGCGGCGCTCGCGCTCTGCCTCCAGATCGTAGTAGAGACGACCGGAAACAAAGACCAGACGCTCAACCTGAGCCGGGTTGATGCCCGAACGGTCACCAATCACCGGCTGGAACGAACCCTCAGTGAAGTCCTCAATCGAGGATGCAGCAGCCTTCAGACGCAACAGCTGCTTGGGGCTGATCACCACCAGCGGCTTGTACGGACGGTGCTGAGCATGACGACGCAGCAGGTGGAAGTGCGAAGCCGGGGTCGACGGGCAAGCCACAGTCATGTTGTTTTCAGCGCACAGCTGCAGGTAACGCTCAACACGAGCCGAGGAGTGGTCAGGACCCTGACCCTCGTAGCCGTGAGGAAGCAGCATAACCAGCGAGGAACGCTGACCCCACTTCTGCTCGGAGGAGGACACGAACTCGTCAATGATGGTCTGAGCACCGTTTGCGAAGTCACCGAACTGAGCCTCCCACACCACGAGCGAGTCGGGGCGCTCTACCGAGTAGCCGTACTCGAAGCCGAGAACGCCGTACTCAGAGAGGAAAGAGTTGTAGATACGGAACTTGCCCTGATCCTCAGAGAGGTGCTCCAGCGGCGACCATTCCTCATCAGTGATGTGGTCGTGCAGAACAGCGTGACGCTGAACGAAGGTACCGCGCTGAACATCCTGACCGCTCATACGAACGTCGGTGCCCTCCATCAGCAGCGAACCGAAGGCGAGCAGTTCGCCCATACCCCAGTTCACGTTGCCGCTACGGCCCATCTCAACGCGCTGGTCCATGAGCTTCTTTAGCTTCTTGTGGATGGTGAAGCCCTCGGGAGCCTTACCGAACGCGTCAGCGATGTGCTGCAGAGTGTCGCGGGAGATTGCAGTCTTACCGGAGTGAACGACCTCGGTATTCTGCTGGGATGCGGGCAGTTCCAGACCGGAAACATGTGCGCCAGCAGGAGCCGGTGCCGAAGACTGAGTCTCGACGAAGATAGCGTCCAGCTTCGAGTGGTAGGAGTTCAGAACTTCGTCTGCCTCTTCCTGAGAGACATCGCCACGACCGACCAAATCCTGTGCGTACAGGGTGCGGGTCGAGGGCAGGACGTCAATATCCTGGTACATCTTCGGCTGGGTCATCGACGGATCGTCAGCCTCGTTGTGACCGCGGCGGCGGTAGCAAATCAGGTCAATGACAACGTCGCAACCGAAGCGCTCACGGTACTCGAATGCCAGGCGTGCGGCGCGAACTACAGCATCTGGATCATCAGCGTTGACGTGGAAGACCGGAGCCTTGGTCATACGCGCAATGTCGGAGGCGTGGGTTGCGGTGCGGCCATCGTTCGGCAGGGTAGTGAAGCCAATCTGGTTGTTCACCACAACGTGCAGGGTGCCGCCTGTGGTGTAGGCCTTCAGACCAGCCATCTGCAGGGTCTCCATGACGATGCCCTGGCCCGCGAACGCTGCGTCACCGTGAATCAGGATCGGCAGGACCGGGTGGCCTTCAATGCCCTGCTCGCGGTAGACGTCCTGCTTAGCGCGGACGATGCCTTCGAGTACGGTATTTGCAGCCTCAAGGTGCGAGGGGTTAGCAGCCACGTACACCTGGGTCTGCTTACCGGAATCGGAGGTGAAGACACCCTCGGTACCGAGGTGGTACTTCACGTCACCGGAGCCGCCCTCGTAAGGTGCTGCGGTGCCGGAGAACTCACGGAAAATCTGAGCGTAGGACTTACCGGCAATGTTGGTCAGCACGTTCAGGCGACCGCGGTGTGCCATACCAATCGCAACGCCCTTTAGGTCGTTGTTAGCGGCCTTGTCCAGAACAGCGTCCAGCAGCGGAATCAGGGACTCGCCGCCCTCCAGGGAGAAACGCTTCTGGCCCAGGTACTTGGTCTGCAGGAAGTTTTCAAACGCCTCAGCCTCAACCAGCTTGGAAAGAACACGCAACTGCTCCTCACGGGTGGGCTTAGCGGCACCGCGCTCCAGACGTTCCTGGAACCATGCACGAACCTCGGGGTCCTCAGAGTACATGTACTCAACGGACAGAGAACCGGAGTATGCCTCGTGCAGGCGCTCCAGGATGGTGCGCAGCGGCAGACGCTCAGAACCGCCAAAGCCACCGGTCGGGTAGACGCGGTCCAGATCCCACAGGGTCAGACCGTAGTTCTCCAGCTTCAGGTCCGGGTGCGAACGCATCTTGTAACCAACGGGGTTGGTTGCTGCGGTCAGGTGGCCGTGCACACGGTAAGCGTGAATCAGCTGCTGAATACGTGCAACCTTGGAAATTTCCTGAGCGTCATCGACGTGGTTGTCGCGGGCCCAACGAACCGGCTCGAAAGGAACCTTCAGGTCGCGGAAGATTGCATCGTAGAAGTCGTCGCCGCCGAGTAGGTAGTGCTCAACCAGCTTCAGGAACTCACCGGAACCTGCACCCTGAATGACGCGGTGGTCGTAGGTGCTGGTCAGGGTGATGATCTTGGATAGGCCCTGCTGAGTGATGAGCTTCTCGGACAGGCCGCGGAACTCAGCCGGGTACTCCAAAGCACCCACACCAATGATGGCCGCCTGGCCCTTGGAGAGGCGGGGCACCGAGTGGACGGTACCAATACCACCGGGGTTGGTCAGCGAAACAGTGGTGCCGCGGAAGTCCTCAATGGTCAGCGCGCCATTACGGCCACGCTTAACGATGTCGTTGTACGCATCCCAGAACTCGCGGAAGCTCAGCTGTTCAGCACCCTTCAGGTTCGGAACAACCAGGTTGCGGGAACCATCGGGGCGGGGCAGGTCAATAGCCAGACCAAAGTTCACGTGTGCGTTGTGGATTGCAACGGGCTTGCCCTTCTCATCCACACCGTAGGTCACGTTCATCGAAGGCATCGCTGCTACCGCGCGAATTACTGCGTAACCGATGATGTGAGTGAAGGAGACCTTGCCGCCACGGGTACTTGCCAGGTACTTGTTGATGGCAGTGCGGTTCTCAATGAGCAACTTTGCGGGGACCGCACGAACGGTGGTTGCGGTGGGGACAGTCAGCGACTCTTCCATGGTCGTGACGACTGCCTTAGCAGGGCCGCGGAGGGGGACAATCTTGTCTTCAACAGGTTCCACAGGTTCAGCCTTCTTGGTAGCAGCGGGAGGGGTGGGGGTAGCAGGCGCAGCCGCAGGCTTCGGTGCCGCGGGAGCTGGAGGTGTTACAGGTGCAGCAGGTACAGCGGGTGCCGCAGCAGGAGCTGCACTAGTGGTACCGGCGCCTCCCAGCGCCTTATCGATGGTCTCAAAAATGGGCCACCATGAATGGTCCACGAGGTTCTTGTCCTTCTGGTAACGCTCGTACTGTTCTTCAACGAACCATTCGTTACCGGCAAATTCCTCAGGAACCAGATGTTCTGGCAGATTTGGCACGTTATAACGCCTCTTCCAATTAGTGTGAATTTATCCGTCGCGTCCGGGGCTCGCCCGGCATAGACGACCCGCGTCTTCGAGGGGCGAATCATCACGCTGAGCATGTGCGCATCGCCTTTGGTGGCTGTTGTGTGTGCGGGTGTGCACCGTACCAACCTGCCTAGCGTGCCGTGAACGTCGGGGTTCATCCGCTTGCATGGCGGCACACTCATGCTCCTATGTATAAGTGTAAAGAGAAGCACGGTGAACTTTCCAGCTCATCGCGCTATATCCGCAATACAATTTTTTACTCTTGCTGATTTGCTATGAGCCGCATGCATAACAATCTCAGTCTTGCACTTGTGAGCAGGCGCTCTAAGGCGTCTGGAAGAGACGAAACCTTCGCTAAAATATGGGGTATGGATGACCCTTTGAGTAAGACTCTGACTACTAGTCAATGCAGAATACTGCCAGCACACGCTGTGCCCTATGGCATCAGCGCACCCGAAAATAGCCCCTCCTCGGGCGCTCAGCATCTGGACAAGATGCCTGTTGAATCTCTACGCCAGAACCAGCACAGCGCAAATCACCCCGCGGAGGCGGTGACTGCGTGGATCTGATACTCCTACTCATCGGTCTACTCCTCATCCTGGGTACCGGCTTCTTTGTAGCCGTAGAGTTCTCCCTCGTGGCACTCGAAACTGCGACCGTGCAGCAGGCAAAAGACTCCGGCGATAAAGCCGCAGACGCTGTCCTGCGTTGCCTCAAAACCCTCTCCACTCAGCTGTCCAGCTGCCAGATTGGCATCACCATCACCACGCTGCTGACCGGCTACACTCTCGATTCCGCCATCAAGGCGCTCACCACCGGTGTAATCAACAGCATGGGGTTGCCCAGCAGCGTGACCGATATGCTCACCCTGCTGCTGGCAATGCTCGTCGCAACCCTGCTGTCCATGATTATTGGCGAGCTGTTGCCCAAAGGCCTCGCCATTGCTGCCCCCTACACCGTGGCACGCCGAGTTGCCCCCGCACAGCTGGCATTCACCCGGGTCATGTCCCCACTCGTGCGCCTCATGAACGGCTCCGCCAACTGGATCCTCGGACGCTTCGGCATGGAAGCCAAAGAAGAACTCTCCGCGGCACGCACCCCAGAAGAGCTCTCCTCCATGGTGCGCCGCTCCGCGGAAGAAGGCACCCTTGACTCCGACACGGCACGTTTTGTGGACCGCACCCTGCGCTTCTCCGAGCTGACCGCCTCCGAAGTGATGACCTCGCGCGGGCAGGTCGCCATGCTCGAAGACACCGCCCCCGTTACCGAAGTCATCAAGCTGGCACGCTCCACCGGCCACTCCCGATTCCCCCTTTACAAGGGCGACCACGACAACATTGTGGGCGTCGTGCACGTGAAGAAGGCAGTCGGTGTGCCCCCGGAGGTCCGCGAAACCCTTGAAGCCGGCGCCCTCGCAGAAGACGTGCTGCAGGTGCCCGAAACCCTGCACCTGGACGCGCTGCTCACCCGGCTGCGCCAGGGCGCCCTGCAGCTTGCCGTGGTCCTCGACGAATACGGCGGAACCGCGGGCATCGCAACCCTTGAAGACCTCGTCGAAGAAATCGTCGGCGAAGTCTCCGACGAACACGACCGCGGCCGCACCGAACGCCCCCTACGCTACGGCAACGGCGACTGGGTGTTCTCCGGTCTGCGCCGCCCCGACGAAATCAACACCCTTATCCCCGGGCTCGAGGTTGAGGAAAGCCCCGAATATGAAACCGTCGGCGGCTTTATGATGGAACGGCTCGGTCGCATCCCCGAAGTAGGCGACAGCGTCCCCGTGCCCGGCGGCACCCTGCGCGTGGACACCCTCGAAGGCCGCCGCGTGGACCGCATCCGATTCACCCCCGCACCTAGTGCGCAGGAACAGACCGAAAAGGGAGGCAACGCATGAACGACTGGGTAGCCATAGTACTGCTCATCATCCTGCTCGCCGGAAACGCCTTCTTCGTCGCCGGTGAATTCGCCATTATGTCCACCCGACGAGCACAAATCGAACCGCTCGCCGAAGAAGGCAATAAACGAGCGCAGACCGTCATCTACGCGCTAGAAAATGTCTCGCTCATGCTCGCCACCTGC
Organism: Rothia sp. 110740021-2; assembly: GCF_054263775.1. Taxonomy (NCBI): domain Bacteria; kingdom Bacillati; phylum Actinomycetota; class Actinomycetes; order Micrococcales; family Micrococcaceae; genus Rothia; species Rothia sp. 110740021-2. The sequence continues at coordinate 739,513 of NZ_JBSZFE010000001.1, forward strand.
CAGCTGGGCATCACCATCTGCTCCCTGCTGATCCTGAACGTTTCAGAACCGGCGCTGCACCACATGCTGGAGGTGCCCCTACACCTGGTCGGCTTGCCCCACACAATCGTGGATGTGCTCGCCTTCGGTATCACCCTGATCCTGGTCACTTACCTGCACGTGATTTTCGGCGAGATGGTTCCCAAGAATGCCGCCGTGACCCTCGCCGCCCGCGGTGTGGCTCTCTGGATCGTGCCGACTCTGGTGACCGTCTCCAAAATTTTCGCCCCCGTGGTTGCCCTGCTGAACAATCTGTCCAATAAGCTGTTGGCGCTCATGAAGGTCGAAGTGAAGGACGAAGTCGCCTCCACCTTCACCCTGGGTGAGCTGCAGACCATCGTGGCAACCTCAACCGCGGAAGGCACAGTGGAAGACGACGCAGGCGTGATTGAAAGCGCTCTCGAATTCACCGAGAAGGACGTCTACGAAATCATGGTGCCCGGCGATAAACTCGTCACCCTGCCCTTCGGCAGTACCCCAGCCGAGCTGGAACGTGCCGTGGCACGCAGCGGCTACTCCCGCTTCGTCATTGTCGACAGCGACGGAACCTATATGGGCTACCTGCACGTGAAGGACGCCCTCGCCATCGCCTCCGAACGGTTCGACGAGCCCTTCCCCTGGTACAAGCTGCGTTCCCTGGACACGCTCACCCCGACCACCGATATTGATGACGCGCTCGCCTCCATGCAGCGTAGCCGAACCCATATCGCGCAGGTTATGGATGAGCATGGCGTAACCCTCGGCGTGGTCTTCCTCGAAGATGTGCTGGAGGAGCTCGTCGGCGAAATCAACGACACCACCCAGGACGCGGTGCGTGAACGTGTGCGCCGACAGCAGTCGCGTAAAGCCCAATAACCGCATCGTGAGATACCCCTGAGTAAAACAGGGGAATCTTGAACACACAGCCCGCCCGGCACTCTCGTGAAGAAGAGCGCGGGGCGGGCTGTTTTACTGCCAAAAACGGTTGATGGTGGCACGTAAGAGGTAGTCTCAGGGGGGGCGGTATGAAGCGGCATTGGGGAGCGGAATGGGCCTGGCTATATATCCCTGCTCCATAAGCTCCTGACAGAGAAATGAGCCGCCCAACATCACCCCAATGAGACCAATAATGAGACCAATAAAGAGTTGTTTATACGGGTGTGCTCATGATGTAGTTAAGAAACCTACAGAACAGAACGAAGCGAAAGAGAGCCCATATGTCGTACCCGAAGATTACCCGTAAGCACTTCCTCACCGCAATGGGCTCACTCGCCGCATCCTCCCTGCTGCTGGCAGGCTGCGCAACCGAGAACAACACCTCCTCCAGTTCATCCTCCTCGGCTGGTTCCAAAGGCAAGGTCAAGGTTGTCGCCTCCACCGACGTCTACGCAGATATCGCTAAGCAGATTGGCGGCGAATACATTGAGGTGACCGCGCTGATTGCCTCCACCAGCACCGACCCCCACTCCTATGAAGCCACCAGCACCGACCGCCTTAAGGCAAAGGATGCATCCCTAATCGTCATCAACGGCGCAGGCTACGACCTGTTCCTTGAAGACCTCGCGGGCAAGGATAACACCTCCCAGAAGATTGTGAACGCGGTCAAGATCAGCGGTAAGCTCACCGACGCCGAATACACCCACCTGGTCGAGGACCACCGCGGCGGTGAACATCATGAAGACGGCGACGACCACGCCCACGCACACGAATTCAACGAGCACCTCTGGTACGACTTCGAAACCATGAAGAAGATCGCCCAGCAGATCGCTGAAGAGCTTGCAGGCCTCGACTCCGCACATGCTGAGGTGTTCCGCACCAACGCATCCACTTTCGCCAAGGAACTGGACGCACTGGATGCAGCAGCTAAGGCAATCGCCGGCGAGGGTAAGAAGTACCTGTCCACCGAGCCCGTACCGGACTATCTGATTTCCTCCACCGGCGCAGAGAACGCAACCCCCAGCGAATTCGTTGAGGCGGCCGAAGCCGGCAACGACGTTCCCGCCCTCGTCCTGAAGGAAACCAAGGACATGGTCACCGAGAAGAAGGTCCATCTACTCGCATACAACGAGCAGACCTCTACCTCCCAGACCAATGAGGTGCTACAGGCAGCTAAGGACGCCTCGGTGAACTACGTATCCTTCACCGAAACCCTGCCGGAGAACACCAACTACCTGGCATGGATGAAGACCAACGTCAGCAACCTCGAAAAGGCGCTCTCCTAAGTGACTGGCAATAATAACGGTGCCACCCCCGCGATTTCTATTCGCGGGGGTAGCCTCGCTTTCGGGGCCCGCACCCTCTGGAAAGATCTAACCCTCGACATCGGTGCAGGCGAATACTTCGCCGTGCTCGGACCCAACGGCTCCGGTAAGTCCACCTTCCTCAAAGTCGTTCTCGGTCTGACCGGACTCAACGCCGGCGAAATCTCTGTGCTCGGCAAGCCCGCACGCCTGGGCAACGCCGGAGTCGGCTACGTACCGCAACAGAAGTCCATCCCTACCTCCACCCCGATGCGCGCCCGCGACCTGGTGGGACTTGGCGTGGACGGGCCCCGCTGGGGCATCCGCCTGCACGGCCGAAAATACCGCGCCAAGGTGGACGAGCTCCTCGAAGCCGTCGGCGCGACCGAATACGCGAACGTGCCGGTGGGCCTTCTCTCCGGCGGTGAGCAGCAGCGCCTGCGTATTGCTCAGGCGCTCGCGAACGACCCGAAAATTCTGCTGGCTGACGAGGCACTCCTCTCCCTGGACCTCAACCACCAGTACGCGGTGGCTGAGCTGATTCACCGTTTCAATCGTGAACGCGGCGTGGCGGTAGTGTTCGTGACCCACGAGATTAACCCCATCATTGAACATGTGGATCGTGTCCTCTACTTGGCGAATGGCCGTTTCACGGTCGGCTCGGTGGAAGAGGTTATGACCAGCGAGACCCTCACTTCCCTGTACGGAACTCCGGTGAGCGTGCTCAAATCCAACGGCCGCTATGTGGTGGTGGGTGAGACTCACGCCAGCGACCACTGCCATCTTGTGGGCACCGACCAGAACATTCATGGCTCTCACCTGAAGTCTGGTCTTTCTGAACCGCAGCGCACCCTACACCTTCCGGGAGGAACCACTCGATGACCATTCTTGCTTTCCTCCCTGCTCTGGCTCCGGTTGCCGTCGCGCAGAATGATTTGCTCTCCCGTATCTTCGTCTTTGACCGCTACGGTGAGCTGCTGCAGATGCTGCAGAACTCTATTTTTGCTGGCGCTGTTCTGGGCCTTATCGGCGGTTTCGTCGGTATTTTCGTGATGATGCGCGACCACGCCTTTGCGGTGCACGGCATCTCTGAAATGTCTTTCGCTGGTGCCGCCCTTGCCCTGTTGCTCGGCTATGACGTGGTGACCGGCTCCATGGTTGGTTCGATTGCCTCGGCTCTGCTGATTGCCTTTTTGGGCTCTAAGGCGAGTAACTCGAACTCGGTGATTGGTGCACTCATGCCGTTCGGCTTGGGCTTGGGTATTCTCTTCCTCTCCCTGTACCAGGGTCGTAGCGCCAATAAGTTTGGTCTGCTGACCGGTCAGATTGTGTCTGTGGATGCTGACCAGCTGCACACCATGATTATTGGTGCGGTGGTTATTATTTCCCTGCTGGTGATGGTGTGGCGTCCGCTGAGCTTCGCCTCCCTGGACCCGGAGGTCGCGCGCGCTAAGGGCGTGCCGATGCGCTTTTTGTCCCTGGTGTTCATGGTGATTCTGGGTATTGCTGTGGCGCTGTCGGTGCAGGTAGTCGGTTCGCTGCTGGTGCTGGCGCTACTGATTACTCCGGCGGCTGCGGCGATGCAGGTGACTGCCTCTCCGGTACGCACCCTGATCCTGTCGGTGCTGTTTGCGGAGGCGTCCATTGTGGGTGGTATTCTGCTGGCTCTTGCCGGTTCCCTGCCCATTAGCCCCTACGTGACCAGTATTTCCTTCCTAATTTATGTGGTGTGCCGTGTGATTGGTGGCGTGAAGCGTCGCCATAGCGCGTCGGGCCGTCAGCTGACTGAGAAGGCATAGAACCTATAAGAAAGAGCCCCCCTCAGGAATGAGGTGGGGCTCTTTCATTGTCGTGCATGGGTGCCGCTGTGAAAAGGGGGGGGGGTCCCGGTGCGGCGGGGGCTTAGTATGTGTGGTGTTGTCTTGTACAGATGCCCTGTGTGTCGTGCTGTCGCGGCGTCAAAGATCTTTGAAGGTGCCGTTTCCTTCGTTGATAAGGTTTTCCCTGGATGGGGATAGCTCCTCAGAATGAGGGGCTTAGAGGTTGCGGCTTAGCCTGCAACATTAGCGTGTAGCGCCGCCCTGCGATTCTTCCTGGCGACGTGCTAAAGTGCAGTCCGGGCAGTAGCCGGTCACTTCTACCACATGCTCTAGCTCCGAGAAGCCGTATTGTTTGCCCATCGCCAGCGCCCAGTCCTCGAGAGCGGGTGCTTCCAGCTCAATGGCGGTGCCGCATCGGCGGCAGAGCAGGTGGTGATGGTGATCTTTCACCTGGCAGTGGCGGTACAGGGTCTCACCTTCAATGCCCTTGACCGAGTCGATCTCGCCGGCGTTAGCTAGCGACTGCAGTACACGGTAGGTGGTTGCGAGAGAGACCTGTTCCTTGCGGTTCGCGAGGATCAGGTGCAGATCCTGTGCTGAGATGAAATCACCGAGCTCTTCCATGGTCGCTTTGATGATGCGACGCTGGCGGGTATTTCGGGCTTCGGCGGGCTTCGTAATTCTCCGTACGGGAATATGAGTGTCCATTGCTGAACCTTTCGGGGCGGACCTCCGCCCCATTGTGTGGTCGATCTTGTCTTACGACTTTACACTAGAGGCGTTCAAAAGGTGAGTGATTTGCGCTTTATTCCAAAAGGTGAAGTCACCAACAGGCATGAATGAGGGTTAACGGTAGACTAAAACTATGAAAATGACGAAGTACACCCACTCATGTATCCGCCTTGAGAATGAGGGGCACACCCTCGTTCTTGACCCCGGTAACTTTGCTGCTGAAGGCGAACATGTCACCGTGCTGGAAGGCGCGGATTACCTGTTCGTGACACACGCGCATCCGGACCATTTTGATGAACCGTCGGTGCTGCCGCTGATTGCTCAGCGCGCCGAGTCGCAGAACCCGTTGAAGATTTGGGCTCCCGAGGCTGTCGCCCAGGTTATTAAGGAGGCTGTGCCTGCTGCCGAGGTTACCGTTGTTTCCTCTGATTCTGAGTTCAGCATCCCCGGTTTTGAGGTGAAGACCTACGGCGGTCAGCACGCCCTGATTCACCCGCTGATTCAGATGATCGCCAATGTTGGTTACCTGATTAACGGTGCCGTGTACCACCCGGGTGATTCACTGGTGGTTCCTCACCGGGTGCGTGCAAATACCGTCCTGGTGCCGATTCATGCCCCCTGGTCGAAGGTTCAGGAAGTCATCGATTTTGTGATTGCGACCGGCGCGCAGCGTGTGGTTCCGATTCACAACGGCATGATTAACCAGAACGGTACCGGCATTATTGAGGGCCTGGTGACGAATTTCGGTGCGAAGTACGGTACTGAGCTGAAGCATCTAAACCCCGATGAGAGTATTGAGGTTCAGGCATAGAGTCTGAATTTTGAGATTCAAACGCGCTGATGACGGCGCATGAAGGAGAGTATCGTGAGCACGATTTTTACTAAGATTATTGATGGCGAAATCCCGGGTCGTTTCGTCTGGAAGGATGACCAGTGCGTGGCGTTCATGGATATCATGCCTCTGTCGGAAGGTCACCTACTGCTCGTTCCCCGCGCTGAGATTGACTGTTGGCCCGATCTGCCGGCTGAACTGGCAGCGCACCTGTTTGCTGTAGCGCACAAGATTTCTGGTGCCCTGGATCAGGCGTTTGATAAGGACCGTGTGGCTCTGATGATTGCGGGCTTCGACGTGCCGCATACCCACATCCACCTGTTCCCGGCTGACGGCATGGCTGATTACGATCCGGCTAATGCAAAGAAGGACGCAACCACTGAAGAGCTGGATGCGGCCGCCGAGAAGGTGCGTGCCGCCCTGCGCGAGCGCGGTTACGGTGAGTTCGTGCCCGAGGCGTAAGCGCCGTTTACAGTGCGTATAAACACGAAGGGGCTGCCCTCTACAGATCTGTAGAGGGCAGCCCCTTCGTTGCTATATCCCGGGGGGGGGCTTAGTGCTTTTCAGCCTTAGAAATCTGCTCTGCCAAATCCTCAGGGGAGAGATTAGCGGAGGAGAACTCAGAGGTCAGCGGCAGGTGCAGCTGCAGACCGGTACCGGGGCAAATCTCGACCTTTGCGGAGCGCAGCTTGAAGTCGACCACGTGGCCGCCGCGGGTGCGCTCGTCGTCGATGAAGTGAGCGTGGCAGCCCGGCACCGAAATACCCTGCTCGTAGATGGGTGTACGGAAACCAACAATCGTACCGGTCACGTTGTCAAACTGGACGATGTCTTCATTTTCGGTTGCGTCTACCATCTTCGGGTAGGGCTTTTCCTGCTTCTTCACGGTGCGGGTGCGGACCCATTCGAACTCGCCGTAAATCTTGATGGCGTACATGTAGTTCTTGGAGACGGTGAAGTCATCCAGAATCTGCGAGGCAGACTTACGGAGCAGGTTCTGCGGTAGCTCACGCTTAATCATGGGCACAAAATTAGTGACCACGGCGTAGGGGGTCTGCTGAGTCAGATCCGGCATAGATACGGAACCATCGTGACGCACCTGGTAGCAGACTCCGTCGAGGACGACCATTTCGCCGTCGAGACCGTTGAAGGTACCTACACCGAAGCTGCCGTGGCTCAGGAGTTCACCGATGGTCATCTCACCGTCGTAAATACCGTCCAGCAGCTGGGACATAAGACCGGTCTGAAAAACTTCGTTACGGAAGACAGTTTCACCGTTTAGGATGGTCGGCTGGTAAGCCATGAGAATTCTCCTTGTTGACATTGGAAGTAGCGTCAGACGGGTCGGTCGGTCATCGGCGATACTAGCTTCGGTGTATGAAAAACCCGGATACCTAGTCGAGAGAACACGGCCATGTGATGTCGCTTCTCGCGGAATTCGGAGGTGCCACCGGCCGGACGCTTGCACTTTCATTGTACGCCTGTCTGCGAAAAATTCCGGGACCTGCAAAGATAGTATCTTATAGTATGCTCTCATGCTCTTTGCGTCCGCTATGAGATTTTAGAGCTTCAACAGCATCTCCACATGCTCGATACCGACCTCTGTCCTGCCCACCTCTGCCAATATTTATTAGGTGGGAGCTGACGGCATAAAAAGACTGATGTTTCCTCCGGTTGCAGAACAAAAAAGGGAGGGACCGCCAGCATCAACAGCTTAGCCCTTAGAGCGACTCCAAGCGCAACTAAGACACACGAAGCTCATCGAGGAAGATAAATATTAGACACGAACCGTCACCAAAATGGTTCGGTGAGCCTGCACTCCACAGAATCCCTGCAGATACCCATCAGAACACACAACAATGGCCTATATGCTCCCCCAAGGGAACATATAGGCCATTGCATACTATTCGGAACGTAGCCCTATGCGGGGCCGGGCTCAGAGCTCAAATCTAGAAGCCTGGAATTAGACGCCGTAGTACAGCTGGTACTCAAGCGGGTGCGGAATCAGCGAGAGCGGCTCCAGCTCGTTCTTACGCTTGTAGTCAATCCACGCCTGAATCAGGTCCTCGGTGAAGACACCGCCCTCGAGCAGGAAGTCGTGGTCAGCCTCCAGAGCAGCCAGTGCCTCCTCCAGGTTAGCCGGAGCCTTCTTGATGTCCTTAGCCTCTTCAGCGGGCAGCTCGTACAGGTCCTTATCGATCGGTGCCGGCGGCTCAATGCGGTTACGGATACCGTCCAGACCAGCCATCAGCTGAGCAGCGAACGCGAAGTAGGGGTTAGCGGAGGGGTCCGGTGCACGGAACTCCAGACGCTTAGCCTTCGGGTTGGTACCGGTAATCGGGATGCGGATCCCGGCAGAACGGTTACCCTGCGAGTACACCATGTTGATGGGAGCCTCGTAGCCGGGAACCAGACGCTTGTACGAGTTCACGGTCGGGTTAGTGAATGCCAGCACAGCGGAGGAGTGCTCAATCAGACCGCCAATGTACCAGCGTGCAGTGTCAGAGAGGTTAGCGTAGCCGCGCTCATCGTAGAAGAGAGGCTCACCGTCCTGCCACAGCGACTGATGGCAGTGCATACCGGAGCCATTGTCGCCGAAGACGGGCTTAGGCATGAAGGTTACGGACTTGCCCCATGCGTCTGCGGTGCCCTTGATGACGTACTTGAACTTCAGCAAATCGTCAGCTGCCTTGGTGAGGGTATCGAACTTGTAGTTGATTTCTGCCTGGCCGGCTGCGCCCACCTCGTGGTGGCTACGCTCAACCTCAAGACCAACTTCGTCCATTGCTACGCACATTGCGTCACGCAGGTCAGCCTGCTTGTCGACAGGGGAGACGGGGAAGTAGCCGCCCTTGACGGGGGTCTTGTTGCCCAGGTTGCCGCCCTCTTCCTTGCGGCCGGTGTTCCAGGGAGCCTCGTCGGAATCAATCTTGTAGAACACAGAATTCGGCTCAACCTGGTAGCGGACATCCTCGAAGACAAAGAATTCAGCCTCGGATGCGAAGAACGCGGTATCTGCAATGCCGGTGGACTGCAGGTAAGCCTCAGCGCGCTCAGCAACGCCGCGGGGGTCACGGTGGTAGGGCTCGCCGGTGCGGGGGTTCACGATGGAGCAGATGATGACCAGGGTCTTCTCAATGCGGAAGGGGTCAACGTACGCAGACTGAACATCGGGGATCAGCTGCATGTCAGACTCTGCAATGCCCTGGAAGCCGCGGATAGAGGAGCCATCAAAAAGCTGGCCGTTGATGAAGAAATCGTCATCAATTGCCTTAGCGGGCAAGTTGAAATGCTGCTGCACGCCGGGCATGTCGGTGAATCGGATATCAACGAAGACTACTTCTTCGTTCTTGATAAAGTCGAGAACTTCCTGGGGGCTGGTAAACATGAGGACTGCTCCTTGTGCGATTGAACGTAGGGGAGGGTATCTCCCGAGTAACGCGTCAATCTTTGATGTTAGTGTTGGTCGCGGGCAAAACCCTGTGACATATCCAGGATAGTGGTTATTTTTTGCGTATGCGTGACTATCGTGTTTCGGTAATGTTACAAATCTTGGAAAGCTGTTGCGTCAAAGGCAAACCCACAGTGCAAGGCACCAGATAGACACCCTGATTGCGAGAACAGTCACTGGACATGGTAAAAGGCTCCGGAGTTTCCCCGAAAGGAAAAACCAGAGCCTTCACACTTACATAAAATCCTCAATTAGCGGCCGCGCATTGCACGACGGTCAGGACGAGCACGCATCGGGTCAACGCCCTTAGGCAGTCCATTCATCGGGTTACGCATCGTGTTCAGAGTGCTCAGACGACCCGAAATAACCTGCATCTCCTGCTGAGTCAGCGCCTTCGGAAGCTTGTTCATAGTCTTCACAACGTCCTTGAGCTCAACCTGACCTTCTTCGTGACCAGTCTCAATCACGTGAACCGGAACGCCGGGAGCTACACGGTTCAGGTGCTTTTTCTCGGTGTTAACCAGGGAACTCACACGGCTGTGAGGACCCTCGGTCACCAGCACAATACCGGGACGGCCCAGCGCACGGAACACTAGATCCTGGTTGCGGTTCGCAGCAACGGGCTGCTCCTCAACAATCCAGCCGCGACGCACCGAGTTCATCGCCGCACCACTACGACCGGGCTGGTTCTCAATCTGAGCAAAAGCTGCAGTCTGCGCGCGCCGACCCAGCAGAAGCATCGCCACGATAGCGGCAACGCCCAGACCCAGAATCAGGAAAGTAATCCAGTTATTCAGGGCAATACCGATGAGGAGGAAAACCAAAAGGGTACCCAAAGCCGACAGAGTTAGAATCCAACCGATATTCGGGTCGGATTTCTTGGTCATCTGGTAGACCTGCTTCATCTGGGCGAAAGTGCCCGGAGTGCGTTCCTTCTTCTTTTTCTTCTCTTCGCGCTTATCTGCCACGATTCTTCCTCGGCTGGTTCTTCCGCGGCTCCGAGAAGCGCCTCAAACGCTCACGGAACCATAGTGACGTAACGATGCAGTGTAGCCTGCAATTTTTCTAGTTTACCGTACCCACACAAGGTACGGGGTATAAAGGGAGGCTCCTTGAACACCGAACGAACATCGGGTTCGAGGAGCCTCAACGCTCTCAGAAAGATTCTGAAAAGGCTTAGTAGCCTGCAGCCACCAGGGAGGAGGCTTCCTGCAGGGCTGTGCCCTCACTCTCAATGTGGGCAAGGTTCTCGGGGATCGGGTAGCCGTTCTTACGCATTGCACGAGCCCACAGGCGACCTGCACGGTACGAAGAACGAACCATCGGGCCCGCCATAACGCCAGCAAAACCAATCTCCTCAGCCATGTTCGCGAAGTCCACGAACTGCTGTGGCTTCACCCAACGCTCAATCGGGTGGAAGAGCGGGCCGGGGCGCAGGTACTGGGTGAGGGTAATGATGTCACAGCCAGCATCGTGCAGATCGCACAGCGCCTCGTAAATCTCGTCGTCGGTCTCGCCCATACCCAGAATTAGGTTGGACTTGGTGACCATGCCGCCTTCCTTTGCCTGAGTAATAACATCCAGGGAACGCTCGTAACGGAACGCTGGGCGAATCTGACGGAAGATGCGGGGGACGGTCTCCAGGTTGTGCGCGAATACCTCAGGCTTAGCGTCAATCACCTTCTGAACATGCTCGGGAACACCCTTGAAGTCAGGGACGAGCATCTCAACGCCGGTGTTCGGGCACATCTTGTGAATCTGGCGGGTGGTCTCTGCGTACAGCCACGCGCCGCCGTCTTCCAGGTCGTCACGAGCAACACCGGTCACGGTTGCGTAACGCAGACCCATGACCTTCACGTTCTTAGCAACCTTGAACGGCTCAGCGTAGTCAACAGCGACGGGCTTGCCGGTCGCAATATTGCAGAAGTCGCAACGACGGGTGCACTCGGAGCCACCAATCAGGTAGGTTGCCTCACGGTCTTCCCAGCATTCGTAAATATTGGGGCAACCAGCCTCTTCACACACGGTGTGCAGACCCTGACCGCGAGCCAGCTCGCGCATCTCGTTGTATTCGGGGCCAACAATAGCCTTGGTCTTAATCCAGTGAGGCTTCTTCTCAATGGGAACCTCAGCGTTGCGGGCTTCCACACGCAGTAGCTTGCGTCCTTCAGGTGCGGTGCTCAAAAGTCTTCTCCTTGGTCTCGGTGTGCCCTCTGTGCAGGTGGGCCACCTTTTATTTTACGCCCGCTTGGGCATAGGTGAAACTGATTGTCGTATATGACGAACAAAGCCGGACGCGTTACGTGTATGGCCCGTTCGATGCTTATTGGCTGCGTCTAACTCTGTGTTTAGTCCTGCGCCGCCACGGGTTCGAAGGACTCCGCCAAGCGGTTCTGATACTTCAGAAGCTCCGCCTCCAGCGGCACCAAAATATCGGCGGGGGTGACAGTGCGGCCCAGCTGCTCCGAAATGGTGGTAACACCAGCATCGCTAATACCGCAGGGAATGAACTGCTGGAAAGGTGCAGTGTCATTGCAGCAGTTAATTGCGAAGCCGTGCATGGTGGTGTTACGCGAAACGCGCATGCCCAGTGCCGCAATCTTCTTGTCCTGGGTGATGCCGTCGCCCAGAATCCACACGCCGCTACGGCCCTCAACGCGCTCACCCTTAATGCCCAGACCAGCCAGGACGTTAATGATGATTTCCTCGATGATACGCACATACGCCACCACGTCAATGGGCTCGGGCAGACGCAGAATCGGGTAGCCGGTCAGCTGGCCGGGGCCGTGCCAGGTCAGCTTGCCGCCGCGGTCAATCTTGACGACGGGGGTGGACTTGTCTGCGGGATACTCGTGGTCTTCCGTGCGTTTACCGGCGGTAATCACTGCCTCGTGCTCAAGTAGAAGAATCGTATTCTGGCGGGTGCGGTTAGCCACCTCATTGTGGATGCGGTACTGCTCGTCAAGGCACTCAACATAGTTCACATAGTTCGGGGCGAAGCCCACGCGTTCAATCGTCACAGACATACTTTCTACCTTAGTACTGCTAGTGGAGGGAAGAAAATTAGGGCGCCCTGAATCACGTGATGAGCGAACACCTCGGAATGTTACATGAGGGTGTGCTTAGGGGCAGGAGGGTTGAAGAGGTAGATAAATACCTGAATCCACCCATAAGATTCTTTGGAGTGCTTGAAGTATTTTAGTGTGATTAAAGATATTATTTGATATGTTTTGATAACATAATGGTATGATAAGCAAAGAAGCACACGTTCTGGAAAGCATCGCCAACCCGGCTCTACCCACTCTGCAGATTGTCGAGTACCGGGGTGAAGCTACCGAGAGTGCGCCCTCCGTAATCTCTGCGCACTCCGGACGCTACACCCTGCGCACCATTCCTCAGCCAGCCCTGTCCGCTCCCGCTCTACGGCCGGCACTCAACGGGTATGGATTCGAGGAAAACACGGATGCATCTGCTCAAGGGCACGCCCAGACCCCACAGGTAGCCGCCGCCCTACGTAATGCGCCCGGACTCGCCAAGCTCCACGCCGTTACTGATGACCGCGCCGATAGCACCGATCGACTGTTCCTCTGGTACGAACCCCTCGACGCGGGCACCCTCGACAAGCTCCTGCGCGCTCGCACCCTGACACCCGCCGAGATCATGACCCTGGCGCGAACCCTGCACCGGGCGCTCGGCACCCTCAAAAAGGTAGGGGAGGGGCGCGCCGAACTCAGCGCCGAATATATTGCTCTGAGCGCCTCCGGAGTGCCCAAACTTCTGCTTCCTGATACGGCCTATCGTGCAGCGGCTCCTCAAGATATGGAACAGCTCACCGCCGCTCGGGGCAACTACGCCCGCACCGCAGCAGCCCTGCTCTGGCAAGCAGCATGCGGACACACACCGGAACCCTCCGCTGCCCGCATACCCCTCTCACTGCGCATGGTGTCACTGCGGATGGGAGCCACCGGCACCGCACCCGAAGGAGCACCCAGCAGCGAGTGGATTGAGCGCCTCGGTAGAGCCCTCGAATACCTGCTTGACGCACCCGACCAGGAGGCGGCGCTCGCAGGGCTCAGCTCCGTGGTCGCCCTCGCGGAGGAGGTGCCGCCTCGTCCACTCAACGTGTACCTGAGCTGTTCAGAAAGAGCCCGCGCCCTAATTCCCGCAGCTGTGGAGCCTGCGCCGGTGCAAAAGCTCTCAAAGGCTCAGAAGGCGCAACGCTACCTGTCGGAACCTTTGCTTGGCGTGAAGAAGCTGGGGCTCGCAGCTGTCGCAGGTTCTAAACCATTGAGCTCTGCAACGAGCTCCGGGGCTAGCCTTACAAAGAACCCTGTAAAGACTACACCCGCCCCAAAGAAAGCAAATGCGACGGATGCATCCCGCCCGATGATGCTACGTGGTGCGTTCACCCGCCCCACCGAGCGATTGGGACTGGCTGCGTGGCTGGGCATCGCTGTGCTCGCGCTGGGGGCTATTATGCTGCCTCTTGGGTTCACCCTCTACGGTCAGAACGCCCCGGCAACGGCACAGTCCGTATCCTCTCAAACCATGAACGCAGCGGGGGAGCAAGCACCCGGCGGCATGGCAACACAGAATCAGAGTGCACAGGACAAGACAACGAAGGGCGAACAAATCCTACGAGCCCTCATCGATCAGCGGAACCACGAACGGCGCATGCGAGGCGGCGCAGAACTCACCCTAGATACAGCCGAAGAACTCAGCCGCGATAGTGAGAATATCCGCGTGATAGCGGTGGTCTCCGCATCCGGCTACCGCGCCAATAAAACTGAGCAAGAAGCCCGTAAGCTCAGCGAAGAAAACGGCGTCACTCGCCAGAAAGTCATCTTCGACCTGCACCGCGGGGAGAAAGGTTGGGAGATAGCCCGTGCCGAACCCATCCAAGCATAGCTGACACCGCGTAACTGACACTGCGAGAAACGCGGACACAACAAAAGCGGCGGCCCCACCCACCGAAATGGATGGAGCCGCCGCCTTTTGCTCGCTGTCCGGCAAATCCCGGAAAGTTACGCTTGGCTACCCATCAGGGTACCCCCACAAGGAAACTTCCTTGAGTCTTTGCAGGTCTTAGAGACCGAGCTCAGACTCGAAGTTTGCCTCCTCCAGGCGGGTCTTGAGGGTGTGGAGGAAGCGACCTGCGTCTGCACCGTCGACCACACGGTGGTCGTAGGTGAGGGACAGGTAGCACATGGAGCGGATAGCGATAACGTCGTTACCGTCAACATCCTTAACAACCATGGGGCGCTTCACGATGGAACCGGTACCGAGGATTGCAACGTTCGGCTGGTTGATGATCGGGGTGTCGAACAGTGCACCGAAGGAACCAATGTTGGTGATGGTGAAGGTCGAACCCGACAGCTCCTCGGGGGAGATGTCACCGGTACGTGCGCGGCCACCCAGGTCGCCAATAGCCTTTGCCAGGCCAGCAATGCCCAGGTCAGAAGCATTCTTGATGACCGGAACCAGCAGACCCTTGGGGGTGTCCACAGCAATAGCGATGTTCTCGGAGCCGTGGTAAGTGATCTGCTTGTAGTCCTCAGTCATGGAAGCGTTCAGAGCGGGGTGCTGCTGCAGAGCCTCAGCAGTTGCCTGGACGAAGAAGGGCAGGAAGGTCAGCTTAGCGCCCTCACGAGCAGCGAAGCCGTCCTTAGCCTTTGCACGCAGCTGAACAACGCGGGTCACGTCAACCTCGGTGACCTGGGTCAGCTGAGTGGAGACGTCCAGGGACTCACGCATACGCTTTGCAATAACCTGGCGGATACGTGCGGTCTTCTCGACGGTGCCACGTTTGGGGGAAACCTCGAAGGTGTGCGGTGCCTTTGCGGAACCAGCAGCCGGAGCAGCAGCTGCAGCGGGTGCAGCAGCGGCGGGAGCAGCGGAACCCTTAGCAGCGATAGCAGCCTGAACATCCTGCTTGCGGATGCGGCCACCAACACCGGTGCCCTTGACGGTGGACAGATCGATGCCGTTGTCCTTAGCGAGCTTACGGACCAGCGGGGTCACGTATGCTTCGCCCTCAGCAGCTGCCGGAGCAGCAGGTGCAGCGGGAGCAGCAGGAGCGGCCGGAGCAGCAGCGGGTGCTGCGGGAGCCTCAGCAACCGGAGCGGGTGCAGCGGGAGCAGCCGGTGCAGCAGCAGCGGAAGCGTCGCCGATGATAGCCAGAACCTGGCCAACCTCTGCGTCCTCATCCTCGGGGATGCGAATCTCGAGCAGGGTACCTGCTACGGGGGAGGGAACCTCGGTGTCAACCTTGTCGGTGGAAACCTCAACCAGGGGCTCGTCAACCTCAACCTGCTCGCCAACTTCCTTCAGCCAGCGGGTAACGGTGCCCTCGGTGACGGACTCGCCCAGTGCGGGCAGCAGAACCTCGGTGCCTGCAGCAGCAGCTGCGGGAGCAGCCGGTGCAGCAGCGGGTGCTGCGGGAGCCTCAGCAGCCGGAGCGGGAGCAGCAGCTGCGGGAGCAGCCGGTGCAGCAGCGCCGGAACCGTCGCCAATGATAGCCAGAGCAGCGCCAACCTCGACGTCCTCATCCTCGGGGACGAGAATCTGTTCAACAACGCCTGCTACGGGGGAGGGAACCTCGGTATCAACCTTGTCAGTGGAAACCTCAACCAGGGGTGCGTCAACCTCAATGGTGTCGCCGACCTCTACGAGCCAGCGGGTAACGGTACCCTCGGTCACGGACTCGCCCAGTGCGGGCAGTACTACGGTGTGGGACATAATCTTTCCCGTTCTCCTTGTGAATGCTTGAACTAGAAAAATGTGAGCGGCGACCCGGATGCGCGCCGTATGCATCGAAGCACGTCGACGCGCATCCGGATAGGGGGCGTTGTTCAGCGGATACGCCCGCAACCGCTAACGACCAACGGTCGTCAATACTAAGCTGACGCGCTAACGCCAGTCAGCAAAATTTATGCGCTGTGCAGCGGGGTGCCGTTCAGGACCATTGCTGCCTCACCCAGGGACTCGTTCTGAGTCGGGTGTGCGTGGATGAACTTAGCGACGTCCTCGGGGAATGCTTCCCAAGCAACCCACATCTGAGCCTCACCAATCTGCTCACCCATGCGCTTACCAATAGCGTGAACACCAACGATGGGGCCGTCCTTCTGGCGGACAACCTTCACGATGCCGGTAGCACCGAGGATAGCGGACTTACCGTTACCAGCCAGGTTGTACTCAGCGGTCTCAACGTTCTCAGCGCCGAACTTCTCCTTAGCCTTGGGCTCGGAGTAACCAACGGAAGCGATCTCCGGGTCACAGAAGGTGACCTTGGGGATGTTGACATCTTCAACGATGGTGGGGTTCAGGCCAGCGATCTCTTCTGCAACGAAGATACCCTGCTGGTAACCGCGGTGAGCCAGCTGAACGCCGGGGACGATGTCGCCAACAGCGTAGATGTTGCCAACACCGGTGTGCAGGCGCTCGTTAGCCAAGACGAAGCCGCGATCCATGGGGATGCCCTGCTCCTCGTAGCCCATGTTTGCAGTGTTCGGGCCACGACCAACAGCGACCAGAACAATCTCTGCCTCGAAGACCTTGCCGTCAGCCAGGGTGACCTTAGCACCGTTAGCGTCCTGCTCAACCTTCTCGAAGAGGGTGCCGGTGTTGAACTTGATGCCGCGCTTCTTGAACGCACGCTCCAGAACCTTGATGATGGCCGGATCCTCGTTGGGAACCAGGTTCGGCAGGCCCTCGATGATGGTGACGTCAACACCCATAGCGTTCCACATGGATGCGAACTCGCAACCAATCACGCCGCCACCGAGCACGATAGCGCTCTTGGGCAGGTAGTCCATCTCCAGCGCCTCAGTGGAGGTCAGAACGCGACCCTCAATGGGCAGACCAAAGGTCTTGGAGACCGAGCCGGATGCCAGGATAATGTTCTTACCCTTGTACTCAACACCACCGACGGTGATGGTGTCCTGAGCGGTCAGCTTACCCTCGCCGGGGATAACCTCTACGCCCTTCATCTTCAGCAGGCCCGCAAGACCCTTGAACTTACCGGAGACGATGCCGTCCTTGTAATCGCGAACCTTGCCCATCTCGATGGACTGCAGTACAGCGTTAACGCCAACCTTGGACGCCTCGCGTGCCTCTTCAGCCAGTTCAGCAGCGTGCAGGTACGCCTTGGTGGGGATACAGCCGGTGTGCAGGCAGGTGCCGCCGACCTTTTCCTTCTCGATCAGACCGACGGTGAAGCCTAGCTGGCGTGCGCGAATAGCTGCCGAGTAGCCAGCGGAACCGCCGCCGAGGATGAGGATGTCGAATTCTTGAGCCACGATATTGCTCCCTTGCATAGTTGTTGGGGCTGAAACCCCTGCAATGAGTTCTTTACCAATTTACTGGTAGGTTCCTCAGCATGCGCGAAAGGCCCGCGAGCTCGAAAAACTTGCGCGCCTCTCCGCGCACGCAGAAAAACACTTAATACAACAATACCCCCGTTGAGGGTCGTTTAAGTTCACTCAGGGCGGTTTTAGCCGATTAATCGCCTAAACACCGCAAATTTTTCACCACGCAAGAAAAGGGCGGGTCATAAAACAGTCAGATGACAGCACCACCACAGTCGGAACATATAACGCAGTCAAGAACAAGACAAAACAAAGAGGAGGGCTCCCCGATAGAAATACAGGAAAGCCCTCCTCAGATCTGCTCTATGCTGTGCGGCCGTGCACCAGATAAGGAGCACCAGTTAGGATGCGCCAGCTAGGAGCCACGCCTAGCCAAGCAGACTACTTAGCGTACGACTCGATGAAGTTCACCAGGGTAGCGGTACCGAAACCGGTGCCTTCCTTCGGAGTGAAGCCGTACGGGGACTCCTCATTGAACGCGGGGCCTGCAATATCCAGATGAGCCCAGGGGATGCCCTCGCCCACAAACTCCTTCAGGAACAGGCCCGCAGTCAGCGCGCCACCGTAGCGGGAACCAATGTTCTTCAGGTCGGCAACAGGGGACTCCAGGCTCTTTCGCAGATAGGACTCTAGCGGCATCGGCCAGTAAGACTCACCCGCAGCAGCGCCGGCTGCAATCACGCGGCCACGAATCTCCTCGTCACCGAGCAGAGCAGCAGTGCGCAGACCCAGAGCAGCCATAGCGGCACCGGTCAGGGTAGCGATGTCCAGGATGACGTCCGGGTTCGACTCAGAAGCCAGAGCGATACCATCAGCCATGACCAGGCGACCCTCAGCGTCAGTGTTCAGCACCTCAACGGTGCGACCATCACGCATGGTGATAATGTCCTCCGGGCGCAGTGCATGACCGCCGGGCATATTCTCAGCCAAGCACAGGTAACCGGTCACAGCAACCGGAATATCCAGCTCCGCGGAAGCAACCACAGCGCTCAGAACCGATGCGGCACCAGCCATATCGCACTTCATGGTCATCATCGAAGCGGCAGGCTTCAGCGAGTTACCACCGGTATCGAAGGTGATGCCCTTACCAACCAGAGCAACGTGAGCCTTCGGGTTCTCCGGGGTGTACTTTACAACGGCAAGAACCGGCTTGCGCGGTGAACCCTGACCAACACCGGAAATGCCGCCAAAGCCCTCCTCGGCCAGGCGGTCGTGGTGGAAAAGCTCAATCTCAATGTTCGAGTAATCCTCAGCAACCTCAGCAGCGAACTCAGCGAAAGTCTCCGGGTACAGGTGCGACGGAGGCAGGTTCACCAGTCGGCGAGCGTCCTTAGCGGTCTCGCCCAGAACTAGGCCGTGCACCAGAGCCTCTTCAGCCTCATCCTGATCAATCGACGAAACAATCAGAATGGAATCGAGCTCTTCCTTGACCGAATCCTTAGTCTTGCCGCGCAGACCCTCCTCAACGAAGTTACCCAGCACAGCGCCGTGAGCAATAGCCTCAATTTCCTCTACCGAAGAAACACCGAAATCAAAAGCAATCTCCTCAGCAGAACCAACCAGCTGACGAGCCGCAGAACCGGCAGCATAACGCAGAGCATCCAGGCGCTCCTGACCCTCAGCAGCATCAGAGCCCAGACCCGCCAGCGCCACAATGCCGGCCCCGGTGTCCTCAAGGCCGGGCAGACGCAGCAGCTGATCGGGGGCACCCGAAGCGCCCAGCGCCTCCAACAGCTCGTTAATACCCTCAAAAGAGTCCTCAGACAGGGAGCTCGGCGCCAGGTACGGGCCGTCCGAACCCTTCAGAACGCCCAGAACCAGAACGTCTGCTTCAAGCGCCTCAAGGTCAGTGCTGTGAATAGACAGAGACAGAGACATCGTTACTCCTTTGCGTATGTCTTCTCAAAATAATGGGGGGCACATCCTCGCGCCCGAATCCTCGCGCCCGAAAAACTCAACTGTAGGCCCGCGACGAGTGAGGATGAATACCGCCGCGCAAAGCCGCGCGGACTACTGCTTCTACTCTACACGGATATGTAGGAGGATGTGAGGTTCAGCTCTCACCCTGAACAGCTGGCAGAACAGAAAAATGCACAAGAAGCGGAGCTGCGGCGCTTTAAGAACGTCGACGAGACACCAAACAAGTTCACCTACTGCGAGAAAAGTCCGCACACTGTCGAGACAGGGCGGTAGTGGCATAAAATGAAAGACTACGGAAAGCGTCAGATAACAGAAGACGCCCCTTCGCCCCAATACCTCGGGTGCCGGCAGAAACACTAACCCCACCCCGAACACGGTGCGAACTAGACAGAAGTGAGGAGGCGTAATGCTCAACCCCGAAGATCTCTACTTAGCCAACACCAAAATATTGGACGACCCCAGGATGCACGGGCTAACCCTCATCATCGCCCTTTCCAGCCCGCAAGACGCAGGCTCCACGGCAGGCCAGCTCGGACAGGTGCTGCTCAGCGAACTCAAAAATATTGAAATCGTCGAGTTCGACAGCGATCAGTTGCACAACTACCGTGCCCGCCGCCCCTACATCCGCTACGAAAAAGACCACTTCGAAAAGCCGCAATACCCGCAGCTGAAGCTCTACGCCGCAGAAGATAGCCTCGACAAGCCGTTCCTGTTGCTCACCGGCGCCGAACCGGATCTGCAGTGGCAGCGCTTCGAAAAGGCGGTGCTGACCATCGCCCAGCGGGTCAAGCCCTCCCTGGTCGTGCTGGTCTCCGCATTCCCCATGCCGGTGCCGCACACCCGCCCCTTCCCGATTACCGCGCACGGCTCCCGCAAGGACCTGATTCGCGGCATCTCCCCGTGGAAGCCCAGCGCGGACGTACACGCAACCGTCACCAACCTGCTGGAAGTGCTCTTCACTGAAAACGGAATCGACACCGTCGGCTTCGGAGTGAACATTCCCCAGTACATTTCGGAGGCGGACCTGCCGCAGGGCACCCTAACTGCCCTCGAACACGTGGGTATGGCAGCGCACCTCTCCCTACCCACCGAGAACCTGCGCGAAGCCGCACGCCACGTACATAGTCAGATCAACGATCAGGTCAAGCAGAACCCCGAAATCGGTCGGATGATTACGACCATGGAAGAGAACTACGACGAGAACTTCCGCACCTCCGACATTGCGGTTCCCCTCTCGCGACGCGATGCACACAACGTGCCCAGCCGCGATGAGATTGGTGCGCTCTTCGAACGGTTCCTCGACGAACAATAGGTGCGTCCAGTAGGGGAGACTGCGGGGGGCGCGAGTCATAGGGGAGTGGAGGGGTACCCGCCACGAACCTGGCTCAGGGCTACCATCTGGCCCTTCGAATACCGCCCGTCAGATAGTGTGTGACAGATTATGACGCGGCACCCCGCACCGCTGTGGACAAACCTCGGTGCACAAACGAACAATACGAATAAATCTGTGGAATCTTCGGACACATGAACCGAAGTATCCACAGAATTATTTGTATGATCTGCGCACCCACGTAAACCATGCCACCGTGAAAGCATGAACGCAAACAACATCTCCAGCGGCAATACCCCTAACAACAACCACCTCCACGGCAGCTACGACACGCCCCCGCCCATCCGCAACGAATACGACGTGCTCAGCTGCGCCCTCCACCAGCACGGCTACTGGCCCGACCGCTCACTCATCATCCTCACCGCAACCGACAACACCCTCGGCCCCAGCCTGCGCGTCAACCTACCCGACGAACCCTGCCCCCACAGTGAACGCGCCGACTTCCTGCACGAAACCTTCACCAAACTCCCCACCTGTCACAACGGCGAAACCCTCACTCGCTTCTACGCCATCATTATCGACGGCGACAACACTGTACGCCAACGGCAACTGCACTCCAAGACCGCACAACTGGCCGCCATTGAAGAAATCCAACAGGACGTCGACACACAAACCCCCATCAATGCATGGCTCCACCTGCTCCACGACCCTCGCATCGTCAGCGAACTACGCTGCGAAGACGTCATCTACGCAGGCGGCGCCAGTATCTGGGCGCTTAACCCCGAACAGCAAGCGCTCACCCTCCTCGCACCCATCGAAGAAATCCGCCACAGCAACTACTACACCTGGCTCACCCGCCACGGCGACACCATCGCAGACACCGCCCAACACAACTACGCCCACAGCCCTTGGGATACCGACCCCACAACCAACCCTGAAACCCGCCACGACTGGGAAAACGCCGTAGAACTCTGGGACCAGACCCACACCACCCGCCATGACGAAGCCCGCCAGAGCATCCGCACCATCTACCGCCAAGCCCAAATCGACCTGTGCTACTGGGACGCCGCCATCAACGCCGCCGCGCATCTGCTCGCCACCCACCCGGTCGATAACACCGGTAACCCCACCACCAGTGACGTGCCCACCATCGGTGATACACTCCGTGAACTCATCCCCGCCGAAGTCGCCGGGCACCTACGCGCCTCCATCGCACCGGTAACTCTCAACCCCATCACCGCCGAAATGCTCACCTACCTCGCCAGCTACAGGCTGAACCACGCCCAAAAAGCGCTCGCCTACCTGCACTACTCCGCCCAATACACCTACCACGCCTTCGGCGGCGAATACCCCAGCACTAGCCCCAACCCCGCGCCGCTCGAACCACCCCACTACGGCACCCGCATCACCCGCAAAACCTATATACCCGCCAGCTTCACCCATGCACTCAGCACCGCCCCCGGCATCGAACAGGCATACGTACGCGCCGTGCCCGAAAAATGCGTGCAATGGCAAGACTGGATCCGCCGCACCCACCGTACTATCCAACAGAGCCGCACCATTCAGCAGAACCGCAGCATCAAACACACCAACCTCAACGACTGGGCACTCGAAAACCTCACCCCCGCCGACCACGCCAGCGCCGCCAAACTCAACGCCATCAGCCGCGACGTGCTCCCGCGCCTCGACGAACACCCCAACGACCACAACAAACTCGAAAACCTCCAACAACGAATCGACGAAAGCTGCACCACCAGCGAATACCTCACCAAACACCACGCCGCCTACACCCACTACCTCAATGCCCTCAAAGGAAAACTAGACAGCCCCTACTGGGCACGCCTCAACGCACTCGAACTACTAACCAGCCTGCTCACACCCCACAGCACCGACGGAGAATACGCCGCACTACGCAACACTCAAGCCTGGACCAACTGGTACAAGGGCTACAGCACCTACGCCCGCCTACTCCGCCATGAAGCTTGCCGCCACACATTCGGAAAGGACCTCAATATCCTCGATGTACACCTTCACGCAGGAAACCTACCAGACTGGATCAAACACACCATCTGCGGCGAACCCGGAACACGACGCGAACCTATCAGTGCCCTCAAACCCCGAAAACCCTAAAACCGGTACCTAAAAGCGAGGTGCAAACAGGGGAGGGGCGCGCCACCGGGCACGCCCCTCCTATTGATTCCTCCCTCCCACAACCGCACCCACCCAAAACCAGGTCCACAAGCCACCCAAACAGCGCGTCAAGTTGAAAGCCACCAAAAATCTGCAATACTTATATATTGACCCCGTACAGTCAATGCGCTACAACGCGCCCTCAAACCGCCCAACGCACGCGGAATAAAACCCGCCCCCACAGCGTTAAACCGGACAAACGCAGCAAACACCCTGACCGAGGACGCCAGCGCAGACTTGACAGGGTCTTAGGTGTTTTGCAGACAAAGCACCCCACCACAAGCCAGAAAGGGTTCTAGTGGCACCTGCAACCAGCAAGAAGACCGCGACCGGCGACGCAACCGAAGAAACTGTCGCAAAAACCACCACCAAGACCACCCGCACCAAGAAGGCAACCACCAAAGCCGCAGCGGCAACCGAAGACACCACCGGTGCAACCGCCGAAACCGAGGCAGACAAGCCCAAGCGCACCCGCAAAACTACCACCAAAACCGCAACCAAGCGAAAGACCGGTGGCCGCCGCAAAAAGAGCGACGATGACGAATTCGACCTCGGACTCGACGAAGAACTCGAAACCACCGACGGCGAAGACGAAATCGACGAAGAAGACGAAGAAACCGCAGCCAAAATAGAAGAAAAGAAGGCCGCAGAAGCAGTAGCAGCCAAGGGCTCGGGCTTCGTCCTCACCGCAAACGACGAAGACGACGCACCCGCACAGCGCGTCGTCACCCCCGGCGCAACCGCCGACCCCGTCAAGGACTACCTCAAGCAAATCGGCAAAGTCTCCCTGCTCAACGCACAGCAGGAAGTCGACCTCGCCATGCGCATCGAAGCAGGCCTCTACGCCGAACACAAGCTCGCCGAAAACCCCGACATGGACAAAGACCTCCAAAAAGCCCTGCGCTGGGTCATCCACGACGGTAAGCGAGCCAAAAACCACCTGCTAGAAGCCAACCTGCGACTCGTTGTCTCCCTCGCCAAGCGCTACACCGGCCGCGGCATGCTCTTCCTCGACCTCATCCAGGAAGGCAACCTCGGCCTCATCCGCGCTGTCGAAAAGTTCGACTACTCCAAGGGCTTCAAGTTCTCCACCTACGCAACCTGGTGGATCCGTCAGGCCATCACCCGCGCAATGGCAGACCAGGCTCGCACCATCCGCATCCCCGTGCACATGGTAGAGGTCATCAACAAGCTCGCCCGCGTGCAGCGCCAGATGCTCCAGGACCTCGGCCGCGAACCCACCCCCGAAGAACTCGGCAAGGAACTCGACATGACCCCCGAAAAGGTCATCGAAGTCCAGAAGTACGGCCGCGAACCCATCTCCCTGCATACCCCCCTCGGTGAAGACGGCGACTCCGAATTCGGCGACCTCATCGAAGACTCCGAAGCAGTCGTACCCGCAGACGCAGTGTCCTTCACTCTGTTGCAGGAACAGCTCCACTCCGTGCTCGACACCCTCTCTGAGCGTGAAGCCGGCGTGGTTGCAATGCGCTTCGGCATGACCGACGGCCAGCCCAAGACCCTCGACGAAATCGGCAAGGTCTACGGCGTGACTCGCGAACGAATCCGTCAGATTGAGTCCAAGACCATGTCTAAGCTCCGTCACCCGTCGCGTTCGCAGGTACTGCGCGACTACCTGGACTAGTACTCCGATAACGGTGCACAGGTTCCCGCTCGCGGTACAGCTCCGCATGACCGGCACGCGGACGATGCTCGTCTTCAGCGACTGGAGGCGCTTCGAGGACGGAGCCCCCGCTATGCATGCCCGCTATGCCGTCTAGGTTCAGGTTCGCTAGTTCTAACACATACAGAAAGGGCTCTCCGATATACCGGAGAGCCCTTTCTATGTCTACATTAGGTCGCGAAGGATATTCGTGCGGGTAGGGTTCGTAAGACAGCTTGCGGACAATGCTCGCGGAGGAGTGCCCCCTCTGCGGCGCTGAGCGCCTTGAGGACGGAGCCCCCGCGCTGCGCATGTCCGCTACGCCGTTGAGGTTTAGCGCCGCTACAGTCCCAGCTGGTGCAGATAGCGTTCTGCCACCGCCTCCACCTGATCCAAACCACGCACACGACCCAGCGCCTCCGACCAAGCATCAGCCTCATCGCCCCCCACCGGGAAACCAGCCGCCGCCCACAACGCCGCCGTCATCGCACCCACCGAATCAGAATCGGAATCCACCGACACCGCACGGCACAACCCGTCAAACAGGGCACCACGCACCGTCGCATCGTCAGCATCAGCTGGTAGACTCTTCGCGGCATCCGCCGAGCACCAGAACGCCACCCCCAACAGCTCAGGCGCTGTCCACCCCGTACCAAAATACTCCGCCACAGCCTCCGGAACCGGTACCGTACCGCCCTCCAGCAGCTCGATGGCACGACTCAACGCCGCCGCCGTACGCGAAGCATCACCCGGAATCGAATCATCCGCCGCCACTGAACCACACCACGAAACCACACGGCGCGCCGCCTCCAATAACGCACCAAATGTGCCAGACGGAGACGCCAACAGGTCACGAACCAGCAACGCATACGCCGCCGCCGAAGCCAACGCCTCCGGATGCCCATGTGTCAATGCTGCCGCACGCACCGCCAACAAAACCACCGTACGCTCCTGCGCTACCGGCAACACACCCAACGCCGCCGAACGTACCAATGCGCCACTACCCAAAGCATCAGGATTCAACGACTTTGATACCAACTGCATCTCACCCGAACCCAACGCCCGCAACGTCGCCGCACCCGGACCACGATGAGCCGTCAGCTCCGACGAACCATCGATTTCACGATCCAACGAAAACGGTGCAGACTCCGGCAGAGCCCCACCAATACCGCGGAACCACCGCAAATATGCCAACCACAGACACGCTAACTCATCCGCCGCCGCACCCTCATTATTCCACTCCAAAACCTCTGTCAAAGCGTCCAGAGTGAAACAGGTCAGCTGTGTATCATCACTGACCAGTAACTCACCAAACGCCGAATCCCACGGCTTAGGGTCGTGCTCCGCAACCTGCTCCGCCGACAACAACTCCAACGGGTACCCCAACGCATCACCCAACGCAGACGCATACAACAAACCACGCACTCTGCCCCCAAATTTAGCCGAAACCTCAGGTGCATGTGTGAACTCAACAGAAGAAAAACTCATAGGGTGATTATCCCACGGGTAGCTAGGATGCACTGGGGGATGTATCGGGCGGTTTCGTGCTTACGCTCGCGGGGGAGTGTCCCCTCTGCGGCGCGGGATGTCTTGCGGACGGAGCCCCCGCTCCGCATGAGCACCTACGCCGTGGATTGAGTACCAGCGCCGTTGTGGGGCTCTGACCCCTGAATGACGAACTGTGAGGCGCAAAACATGATGCAGTGCGATACTGAAACCATGAAGATTCTGCACACCTCCGACTGGCACCTCGGCCGCACCTTCCACCGCAGCCCCCTTACCCGCGAACACCAGCAGTTCATCGACGAACTGCTCAACTACGTGCACGCCGCAGGCGTTGATACTCTCCTCATCAGCGGCGATGTCTATGACAGCACTATCCCCACCGCCGAAAGCACCACTCTGCTCGACCAAGCACTCACCCGCCTCATGCGCGCCGGCGTGCAAGGCATCCTCAGCTCCGGCAACCACGACTCCTTCCGCCGGCTTAGCTACGGCGCCGCCTTCTTTGAAGCCTCCGGCGTGCACCTGCGCACCACCCTCGAAGACGCCACCCGCCCCGTCGAACTCACTGACGGCACCTTGCGCGTACACGTCTACGCCATCCCCTACCTCGCGCCGCGCCTCCATGCCACCGCCCTCGGCGTAGACCCCACCCATCACGCCGTCCTCGGTGCCGTCACCGACGCCATCCGCACCGACGCCGCAGAACGTCACGCCCGCGGTGAAGGCGCCGACCGCATCATCGTCATGAGCCACGCAACCGTCAGCGACACCACCGGCAGCGCAGACACCACACCCCGCAGTGACTCCGAACGTGACATCAGCGTCGGTGGCATCGACTGGGTACCCGCCTCCCTCTTCGACGGCTTCGACTACGTAGCCCTCGGCCACATCCATAAGCGCTACCCCGTCACCCATACCATCCGCTACAGCGGCTCCCCGCTCGGCTTCTCATTCAGCGAAGAACACAACCGCAACGGCGCCTACCTCATCGAACTCAACCCCGGTGAAGAACCCACAATCAGCAGTCACGAATGGGCAACCCGCGTACACATGAAAACCCTGCGCGGCACCATGGAACAGCTACTCAATAGCCCAGAACACACCGACTACGAGCAGGGCTACTACTGCCGCATCGAACTCACCGACGACACCCTACCCGTCGGTGCCGTCGACCGCCTACGCAGCCGCTACGAAACTATCTCCCACTTCAGCTACCGCAGCACACAACCCGCCGCCGACAAACCCGCCGCCGCACCACCCACCCGCGACGACAACCCCGTGGACGTCTTCGACCAATTCCACCAATACGTACGCAACCGCTCCCTCACCAACGAAGAACGCGACGTCATCACCACCCTCAACGACCACATCACAAGCCACAAGGACAACGCATGATCCTGCACAGCCTCGAATTCGAAGCCTTCATGGCATACCCCAATCGCCAAGAAATCAACTTCGACACCCTCAACAACGCCGGTGTATTCCTACTCAATGGCCCCACCGGTGCCGGTAAAACCACCATCCTCGACGCCATCTGCTACGCCCTCTACGGCGAAACCAGCAGCGACCGTGAATCCGCCAAGCTGCACTCCACCTACGCGGCACACAGCGGCGCCAAACCGCGCGTGCTACTCGACGTCACCCTCCACGGCAAGCGCCTGCGCATCGACCGCACCCCCGCCTACAACAAGCCCATCACCCGAGGCGCCCGCAAAGGCCAGATGCGTGAAGAAAGCGCCAAAGCAACCCTTGCCGAACTCGCACCCGGCGCCGACCCCGCTGACGAAAAAGCCTGGACCCCCATCTCTAGCAGCGTCGCCGAAGTCAACCGCACCATCGCCGAACGCACCCACCTGACCAAAGAACAATTTCTCAAAGTTGTGCTCCTCCCGCAGGGTCAGTTCGCGCAATTCCTCAAGTCCAAGCCCAAAGAACGCAAAGAACTGCTCAAAAAGATGTTCCCCGTCGAACACTACGAGCAGCTCTTCGCCGAGCTCACGGAAGAAGCGAAAACCGCCCAGCAGGAAGTCGCCCAGGACGAAAATACCCAGCGCGGCTACCTTGAACGTGCGCGTGTAGAAATGCTTGCCCTGCAGGCGCTACTGGATGCTGCGGATCCGGACGCTGAAGATGCTGCAGAGGAGGGTGCCGCTACCGAAGGCTCAGCGGAGGTGGAGACTACCGAACAGCTCACCGCTGAGAACATCACCGCCGAAACCCTCGACGCATGGGTCGCCGGCGGGGTAGAACGCGCCCGAGAAACCTCCGCGCGCGAAAAGCAGGAACAGCAGCGCCTCACCGACGAAGCCGACCGGAACACCCGCCTGCTCGTCGAACGCGCCCAGCTACGGGCCGACTGGCGTGAATACGAGCAGCTCTGCGAGCGCCGCATCCGCCTGACCGAACGCGCTGACGAGTACAAGGCGCAGCGTGAAGAGCTGGCGCAGGCACGTGCCGCCGCACCCCTGTACACACAGTACGCGCAGGTCCATGCCGAATCTCAGGCGCTCGCCGCCCGCCAGCAGGAGCAGACAACCTGTGCTGCCGTGCTGGAGGAGAACGGCAACGCCCTGCTTGCGGCACTGCGCGACCATGACATTTCGCCGGAGATAAACTTCCCCGAGGAGACGATCTTCGCTGCACTCCCTTCCCTTGAGCCCGCCGAACAGGAACCCAAGCTCGAGGCGCTCCTCGACACCCTGCGCGCCCTGCAGCAGAAGGACGCGCAGCTTACCGAGGAGGAAGCCGCCGCAGCCGCCCTGCTGAAGCAAGCTAACTCCCTCGAACAGGACAAGTCGCGTGCCGAAAAGACACTGAGTGACCTCACCGCCCAAGCCGGGCAGCTCGCCGAAGAACTCGCGGGATACAGCACCGCCGACCAGGAACACACCCTCGCTGCGCACCTGGTCACCGAGACGCAGCAAAAGCATGACGCCGCTCAGCAGATGCAGCAAAAGCTGGATGCCGCCTCTGCCGCGGTCGCCGCGGCCCAGAAACAGATCAACCGCACCGCCGCCGCTGAGCAGAAGGCACTGGAAAAGTGGCAGGCTTCGGCTCAGCAGGCGCTCGCCGTGACGGAGGAGTTCAAGAACCTGCAGGTGCTGCGCCTTGCCCAGGCATCCTCGCTGCTAGCGCGCGAGCTCAAGGACGGTGAACCCTGCGCGGTCTGCGGCTCGGTGGAGCACCCTGCCCCAGCGCAGATTGCCGAGGGCGAGCAGCTGGTTGAGCGCGCCGACCTGGATGCCGCCAAGGAACGTGAAGACAAGGCCCACAAGCAGGCGCGCACCCACGAACTGGCTAAGAACCGGGCGAGCAGGACACACCAGGAAGCCTCCGAGGCGCTTGCCGCCGCCCGCACCCAGTACGAGACCCTGGTTGCTCAGGGCGAGTGCGATATTGAGCAGACTGCCACCCAGCTGCAGCAGGCACAGACCCGCCTCGCGCAGGCTCAGTCACGTGTGACCGCGCGTGACGGCGTGCTGGTGAGGGTAGAGCGGGTGCGGGCCGAGCAGCAGAAGGCTCAGGAGGCGCTACGCACCATCGAGGGTGCGGCGGTTGAGGCTCAGACTCGTCACCGTGACGCTGTGGCGCGCTGTGAGGCAGCTGCGGTTGAGTTGCTGCCTGCTCGTGCGGCGGTGGGTTTTGCGCAGCGTGTTGAGGCTGTGGAAAGCTACCGTGCGGTGCATCAGCGTCTTGCTCGTGCGGTGTTGCTGTTGGGCCAGGACCGTGAGCGTCATGCTTTGACTGCGGCGCAGGCTGAGCGTCTGCTGGCTGAGTCTTCGTTTGAGAGCGCTGAGCTGGTGCAGGCAGCGGTGCGTACTCCCGAGCGTGTTGATGCGCTGGAGCAGGCTGTTGCCACGTATGAGTTGGAGCATGCCCGCCTCCTTGAGGGCTTTGGTCGAGAGGCGATTGTTGCGGTGGTGGCGCGTGTTGCCGCTGGTGAGCAGGCTCCGGATGATCTGCAGGGTGTGCGTGAGCAGGTTCAGCAGTTGCGTGCGGCGGCGCACCGTTTGACTCTTCGTGAGGGTGAACGGGAGAGCGTGATGCGTTCTTTGCAGGTGCTTCGTGGCGAGTATGCGGCGTTCCGTGCGCAAACGGCGCAGCGTTATGACCGTGCGCAGATGCTGGCTAATCTGGCGGCGGCTGCCCGCGGTGACACTCTGGGTGGTTATGAGCATCAGGTTGACCTGGTCAGCTATGTGCTGGGTGCTGAGTTTGAGCGTATTCTGCAGTCGGCGTCGCTGCATCTGGATCGTATGAGTGAGGGCCGCTACGGTATGGCGTTTAGTGATCACCGTGCGAAGGGTAGCCGTTCCGGTGGCGGCCTGAACCTTGAGATTACTGACACTTGGACGGGTGAGCCGCGTGAGGCGTCCTCGCTGTCCGGTGGTGAGTCGTTCTTGGCGTCGCTGTCGTTGGCATTGGGGTTGGCTGAGGTTGTTCAAGCAAATAATGGCGGTATCGAGTTGGATACCCTCTTCATTGATGAGGGTTTTGGAACGCTGGATGCTGAAACCTTGGACCTGGTGATGGGCACGATCGAGTCCCTGCGTGATAGTGGACGCACTATTGGCCTGATTTCGCATGTGGAGGAGATGAAGAACCGTATTCCCGCCCAGATTGTGGTTGAAAAGGGTCAGAGCGGCTCGTCGGTGAGGGTAAACTCCTATTAGGCATAAATTCGCTTCCGGGTTGCTGTTGTAGCATGTCCGGCGGTTCATTCGTGAAAGAGATGATGACCTCGACATCTCAGGGTAGGGACCCGAGCTCAACGTATCGTGTGGAACCTTCGGCTGATGCGCGCGCTAAGGCATCTGCGCCGGAGGTTCCTCCGCGCACCATGAAGGTGACACCCGCCTCCGATTTGCCGGATAAGTTGCGTGCTTCGGGTACGGGTATTCCTACGGTTCCGGGTACGTCCCTGACGGATGTGGTGCGCAGTAACGACCACGTATTGCAGGAGTTGCCGCCGCGACCGGTGGCGGCTACGGATGAGGTTAATACGAACGCCTCGTTGCCGGATATTTTGCGTCAGCATTGGGCGTTGTTCCTGCGTGACGGTAAGGAGCAGCGTTACCATCTGCGCGGTGTGCTCCGTGATGAGGGTTTTCCCCGTAATGTGTTGACGATTCTGTTGCACATTCCGGCGGCTTCTTCGGCGTTTGCGCTGTATATTCTGTTGGCGAGCCACCTGGGTAGTGTGCATGATGGAGGCTATGCTGTGGCGGCGTTTGCTAGTGCGTATTCGGTCCAGGTTATGCTCGGCCCGATGCTGGTGCGTGCCCTGGGTTTGAGGGCGTTGCTGGCGATTACGTCGGTGCTGAATATTGCTGCGGTGCTGAATATGTTGGTCATTGGTTGGCGTTTGACGGTTGACCCGAATAACGTGAGTACGATGTACACTGCGCTCTCTTGCGTGGCGATGGGTTTTACGACTCCGCCGTGGACGCCGTTTGCGTTGGAGTCGCTGTACCGCCGCAACTATAAGTACACTGATGTTCGCTTGTCGACAGCTGCTTCTTGGGGTACGACGGCGACCCTGTCGATGCACCCGCTGGCTGCTCTGTTGGTGTGGCTGGGCGATGCATATATCACCCCGAATCATGAGTATGCGGGCTTCTGGATCACTATGATTCTGGATGCGCTGCTGTTCACTGTGGTTCTGGCTGCGCCGAGGTGGATGCCGGATATTTCGCGTATTCGCATGTCTTCGCCAAAGAACCTGGTCCGCCCGAATAAGCAGACGGTGGTGCTGATCCTGGGTCTGGTGCTGCTGGGCGCGAATATGGGTGCGGTCGGTTCGGGTCTGCTGGGCTTCTCACTGATTCATGGTTCGATGAACCTGTTTATGGCGATGGTTGCGACCGGTACCGGCGCGATGGCGCTCGTGTCTTTGCCCGTGGCTTTGGGCGCCCGTTCGATGAACCCGTGGCATGGTTGGTTGGTGAGCGGCGTTCTGCTGATTATGGGTGCCCTGTATCTGCCGGCGAGTGATGATACGTCCACGATTTTCTATGCTTTGGTGTTCTGCGGTGTGGCGCTGGGTGTGGCTTTTGCCGGTCAGGAGCTGTCGTTGAACCGTTCGATCAAGCATATTTCGGATGCTCAGGCGAGCTTCTTTACCCGTTCGATGCTGGGCATTGGTATGGCGTTGGGTAGCATGTGGGGCGGCTATATGGGTGATGCTCCGTATTACCGTAATGCGTTTATGGTTCCGGTGATTATTGCGACTCTGTATTTTGCCTTGGGCCATTTGTTTGGCTATTTGTGGCGTAAGGAGCGTGAGGAGCAGCTGGCTCCTTGGGATCAGTTGGAACGCAATTAGAGCATGTTGTAAAGGCGGATGCCCCGCCACCTTCTGCAGGTGGTGGGGCATCCGCCTTGTGCGTACTGTACTCGGTTTGTGGTGAGGAGCCTCAGCATGAGAGTCTCCGCGCGAGAACCTCAGCGTGAGGCTACCGGTTTAGTGACCGCGCTTGATCCATGCCGGAAGCTCGGGTGCCTCCAGCCCGATGCCGGTGCTGTCGCCGTGGCCGGTGAGGACCGCAGTGGACTCGGGCAGGGTCAGCAGACGGGTCGAAATCGACTCGATGATGGTGTCGAAGTCGCTGTAGGAGCGTCCGGTTGCGCCGGGGCCGCCGTTGAAGAGGGTGTCGCCGGAGAAGACGACGCCTTCGCTGTTCTCCCAGCCGAGGGTGGGGGCGTAGAAGCACACGGAGCCGGGGGAGTGGCCGGGGGTGGTGAGGACCTTCAGCTCGGTATCGCCGATGCGTACTACATCGCCGTCGGCCAGTTCGTGGTCGAAGTCCCAGGAGGGATACACCATTTCCCAGAGCACACGGTCCGCGGGGTTTAGGTAGACGGGTGCGCCGAAGCGTTCTGCCGCTTCCTTTGCGCTGCGGATGTGGTCGTCGTGGGCGTGGGTCAGCAGAATCTTCTCTACGGTGCGGCCTGCGACGGTACGGGAAATCTTGTCGACGTCGTGGGCGGGGTCAATGATGATCACCGAGGAGTCATTGCCGATAATCCAGACGTTGTTGTCGACGTCCCAGCAGCCGCCGTCTAGCGAGAAGGTACCGGAGGTGACGACTCGTTCAATACGTTCGCTCACACTACGCTCCTAGAGTTCCACGACCGAGCGCAGCACGCGGCCGGTCTTCATGGTTTCGAATGCTTCGTTGACGTCTTCGAGGCGGATACGCTCGGAGACGAAGCCGTCCAGGTCGAGGCGGCCGAGCAGGTACTGGTCCACGAATTCGGGGAAGTCGCGGGAGGGCAGAGTGTCGCCGTACCATGCGCTCTTGATGGAGCCGCCGCGGCCGAAGATCTCATCCAGAGGGATGTCCCAGGTGGTGCCGGGGGCGGGCACACCGACGAGGACGACGCGGCCAGCGAGGTCGCGTGCTTCGAATGCCTGCTTAAAGGTGGGGGCGATGCCGACAGCGTCAATGACGAGGTCTGCACCGAAGCCGCCGGTGAGTTCCTTGACAGCCTCGACGGGATCGACCTTGGAGGAGTTCACGGTGTGGGTTGCGCCGTGCTTGCGTGCGCGTGCCAGCTTATCTTCGTCGATGTCGACGGCGATGATGGTGGTTGCGCCGCCGAGCTGTGCGCCTGCGATTGCTGCGGTGCCGACGCCGCCGCAGCCGATGACTGCGACGGACTCGCCGCGCTTGAGTTCACCGGTGTTCAGCACAGCGCCCAGACCTGCGGTGACGCCGCAGCCGAGCAGACCGATTGCTGCGTACTGTTCAGGGCTGATGTCAGCGGTGATCTTGGTGCACTGACCTGCTGCGACGAGGGTCTTTTCCGCGAAGGAGCCGATACCCAGTGCGGGGGTGAGCTCGGTACCGTCCTCGAGGGTCATCTTCTGGGTTGCGTTGTGGGTTGCGAAGCAGTACTGCGGCTGACCCTTGCGGCATGCGCGGCATTCACCGCAGACTGCACGCCAGTTGAGGATGACCAGGTCGCCGGGGGCGATGTCGGTGACGTCATCGCCGACAGCCTCGACGATACCTGCAGATTCGTGGCCGAGCAGGTAGGGGAAGTCCTGGCCGACGCCGCCGGTGACGTAGTGGTGATCGGTCTGGCAGACACCACAGGTGAGGACCTTGACGAGTGCTTCGCCCTTGCCCGGGTCAGGTACGTTGATAGTGGTGACGGTGACGGGTGCGTCCTGGGAGAGGGCTACAACAGCCTTAACCTTGTGCATGGTGCTCCTTTGCTGAGGTGCGGTTGAAGCCCAACCGCAGATAAAGGTTTTTTGATACGTTCCCATTCTACGAGCATTGGCGTACCTGGTGCACGATAAAGCTGATAGTGAAGCCCCCATGCGAATTTGACGTTTTATGACGTTGTTGGATACTCCGCCCGGAGCCCGGACACCGTAGCCTGCGGCTGCTTACTCTGCCGTTTCTACCTCTGCCGCCTCCACCTCAGCAGCAAAGGCGAGCGCACCGCGTCGGAACGCACCCGAGGTCAGTGCGTTCACGTGGTCCCGGCCGGGTAGGGGAATAAAACGGTTGAGCGGGTCATCCTCGCGCACCATATCGTAGAGTTCCGCACCGTCGGCGGCGATGGTATCCGCGTCACCGAGTACGACCGCAACGGGTACACGCGGATGTGCGCCGGGGTGGCCCGCCGGCAAGTCCGGGGATCCAGCACGCAGGGCGGGCACGTCGAAGAATGGGCCGAAGGGAATCCGAACGAACTTCAGCAGCGCGTCGGGCTGAATGGGGGACCCGTCAATAATCGAGGTGAAGGAGGCGATCGCCTCATCAGTGGAGTCTGCCGCCGGGGTTTCACTATCCGCCGTGACGCTGGTACCCTCGTGCGCTTCGAGCATGGCGCGCAGGGTGATGAGGTGGTCGTGCAGAGGCAGACCGCCCAGAGTGAGTGATGCGACCGCTTCCGGGTGGGTGAGGGCGAGTTCCCAGCCGACGCGGGCACCGAAGGAGAAACCGATAACGTGTGCGCGGGGCTCCAGTTCAACGCCGAGGTCGTTCTCGGTGGCGACTGTTTGCAGCAACTGGGCGAGCAGGTTGGTGAACAGGTGCATGGGGGGCAGCGGCTGACCTGCAGCATCGACAGAAAGCACCGAATTGAACGGAATTGTGTGGCTGCGCACGCCCGTGTGGTTGGGGAGCTTGCAGTCGATGGCCTGCATGGACTCGGGGTCTTTGAGGTATTCGTCTGAGTGGTAGGGCAGGCCAACGATCAGTACGGGGTATCCGGCGCGCAGATATTGGCGGATCCAGCTGGTGCCGCCGTAGAGCTGTTCGCCGCGGGTGGCGAAGCCGTGAATCATGAGGGTGGGGATACGGCTTTTAAGCTGCTGCGGCTGGTAGAGGGTGTACTCGAGGTCGGGGAGAACAATGGCGGGCGCGGCGGCATTGGGTGCATCAACATTGGAGGCAGAGGCGTTGGGTACAGCAAAGGGCGCGGGAGAGAAATCTGCACTGGTCATATGTCTATCTTAGTGACCAGCGCAGGGTTTCTGTCCCACGCCCTTGAAAGATTGAGGTGATATGCGCTTAGCTGAGCTGCCGCTTAGTTCTTCTGTGCCGCACCGGTGGACTTATCGGTGCCCGAGGTCGAAGAGCGCCTGCTACTGAGAGTCAGTCTTCGCCTTATATTCGGTAGCTTCCGCCGTGGTGTCTGCCTCCGCATGCTTGGGCTGCTTCTTACCGCCGGCAAAGAACGTGCGAATCTTGGTGGTGCTGGTGCCCACTGCCTTCTTCACGCGAGCCACAATGGAGGGGCCCTTCGGCTTGGGGAGCATGCCCTGGCCTGCCGCCTGCTGTTGCAGTTCGTGTCCGGCGTACATGAGGCGTTCGCGCTGTTCTTCCAGCGTACGGGACGCGGAGGTGCTGCGCGGCTGAACCTTCAGGCGCCCCTGATCGTCTTCACCGGCGAGGACCTGACGCATGAGCATGATTTCTGCGTCCAAGTGCGCTCCAAAGAGGAGCATATTGTTCATAATCCAGATGAACAGTAGCATCACAATCACACCACCGATGAGGCCGTAGGTGGCGTTGTACTTGCTGAAGTTATTGGTGTAGAGGGTGAAGCCGAAACCGCCCAGGCTCATACCGAAGAGCGCCAGCGCCGCACCGGGGGAGAGCTTCCACTGGTTGAAGTGGCGTACGTTCGGGGTGGCGGCGTAGAGCAGAGTGATCAGGGCGATTGCCATGAACAGGATGAGCACCCAGCGGCCGTTGAGCCAGATGAGCTTGATGAGCTCCATATTGACGGTTTCGGGTAGGTACTGACCAATCAAATCGAGGACGGTTACGCCCAGCAGTATCATGAGGATCATGAGTACCACGAGGATGATAAGCACGGTGGTGACGAAGACATTCAGCGGCTTGAGAATCCAGCCGGGGCGGCCTTCACGTACGTTGTAGACCGTGTTGAGAGCTCGGCCGAATGAGCCGGTGTACCCGGAGGCTGACCAGAGCGCACTGAGGATACCGGTCAACAGCACCAGGCCTGCGCCTTGGTCGCCGGTAAGCTGTTTGATGGGGTCTTCCATAATGGCGTACATCTGGGCGGGCGCGTTGTCCTTGAGGAATGCGAGGATGACTGCGGCGCTTTCCTCACCGTGACCGAATACGCCCAGGAGGGAGACAATCGCCAGCAGGGCAGGGAAGATGGACAGCACGGTGAAGTAAGTGAGCGCTGCCGCCATGTCGCTTGCGCCGTTTGCACCGAATGTGAAGATAGCACGGCGCAGGATGTAGAGGACGCTGCCCTTAGGGAAGTCACGCAGTTTCACGCTTGCGTACTTGGGGGCTGCGGGCTTCTTCTTACGGGAGAAGAGTCCGCGTCGAGCTCCGGCGGATACCTTGGTTGAGGAGGTATCAGTGGAAGAGCCAGTGTGTGCAGACAATAGGGCTCCTTGAATGAGTGGGGTGTACACAGTGGTGCGCCTAGTAGCTTCAGCGTGTGGGGCGCACAGAAGGGACGAGGAGAACAATGAGCTGTCCTTCCCGCCCCTACGGTGACATTATAGGTTTTTCTGACCCTCCCGTATATTTCGGGGAATGCAGATAGTTGGCCTGTGAGTCAGATAGAGAGGGTTATCGCCCCGAAAAAACTCCAAAAAGACTCGTCAGGTGCTGTTTGCGACTAGCTGAAAACTAGTTGTGAATACCCAGAACTTTAGCGGTGTGAGCCATCAGCTCATCAGCCAGGTCAGGGTTATCGTTGAGCTTCACACCGTAACCGGGGATGAGCTCCTTCAGGTGGGGCTCCCAACCAGCAATCTTGGAGGGGAAGCACTTCGCCAGCAGGTTCAGCATAATCGAAGCCACAGTAGAAGCACCGGGGGAAGCGCCCAGCAAAGCCGCAATGGAGCCGTCCGCTGCAGAAACAACCTCGGTACCGAACTGCAGGATGCCGCCCTTCTTCGGGTCCTTCTTCATAATCTGGACGCGCTGACCCGCCTCGATGAGCTCCCACTCGTCGCCGATAGCCTCGGGGTAGTACTGGTGCAGGGTCTCCAGGCGAGCGTTCTTGTTCTGCAACAGCTCGGTGAGCAGGTACTTGACCAAGGAGACGTTATCCAGACCTGCACGGGTCATGGGGTACAGGTTGTGCAGGCGTAGGGACTTCGGCAGATCCAGTACGGAACCCTGCTTCAAGAAGTTCGTCTTGAAACCGGCGTAGGGTCCGAAGAGCAGGGCACGCTTGCCGTCCACGTAGCGGGTGTCCAGGTGAGGCACAGACATGGGAGGTGCACCCACCGAAGCCTGACCGTACACCTTAGCGTTGTGCTGGTTTGCGGTCGCCTCGTGGGTGTTGCGCAGGAATAGGCCGGAAACGGGGAAGCCGCCGTAGCCCTTACCCTCTTCAATGCCGGACTTCTGCAACAGGTTCAGGGCGCCACCACCGGCTCCGAGGAAGACAAACTTTGCGTTGATGCTCAGGGGCTCATTCTTGTTGATGCGGTTAATCGCTTCAACCTGCCAGGAGCCGTTCGATTCACGGTTCAGGTTGGTGACCTGATATCCATAGCGAACCTCAACACCCTTGGTCTGCAGGTAAGCGACCAGCTGCTCGGTGAGGAAACCGAAGTTCACGTCAGTACCCTCGGGGGACCAGGTTGCTGCCATCGGCTCGTTCTCCTTACGACCCTTGACAGTCAGCGGAGCCCACTCAGCAATCTTCTCGCGGTCGGTGGAGAACTGCATACGCTCAAAGAGTTTCTCCTTGCGGAAAGAGTCGTAGCGTGCTGCGAGGTACTTGGAGTGGTCCTCACCGAAGACCAGGGACATATGGGGGACCGGGTTGATGAAGCTGGTGTCTGTCAGGATATTCTTCTCCACCAGGGATGCCCAGAACTGACGAGAAATCTGGAACTGTTCGTTAATGTTTAGCGCCTTGGCAGCGGAGACAGTACCGTCAGGACCAGCGGGAGCGTAGTTGAGCTCGCACAGTGCCGAGTGGCCGGTACCTGCGTTATTCCAGGGGTTGGAGGATTCCTGAGCAACCTTGTCGAGGCGTTCGAGCAGGATAATATTCCAGGTCGGTTCGAGTTCCTTGAGGAACACACCGAGGGTGGCGCTCATGATGCCGCCGCCGACCAGGACGACGTCGGTTCGTTCAGTACGTGCTACCACTGAATTCTCCCTTAGGGTGAGGGTGCCCGTCCTTGGGCACAATGACTGTGGGGTACATCATCTAGCCTACTCCTTTTAGCGGGGGAGGCATAGCTAGAATCAGCAAATAACAGGAGGGTGTTACAGTTCACACACTAGTTTCTTTGGGGGCATAGACCCTTCAAGGCATGCCAAACACGCGCACAATGCAACACTCAAACCTGAACTGTCTACAACTTACGCAGTTTTCCAAACAGCTCAATCGCATTCTGCTCCGTCTGATAACCCTGAACCTCACGGCTCACAGCCACTTTAGACGTCACATTCAACAACGGAACAGCCGGCATAAACTGACCCAACTGAGACACAACCTTCGCATACAACTCACGCTGCGAATCCACCGAAACAGCAGAATCCGCAGTACGAATCGCCTCCATTACCTCAGTAAAACGAGGCGACGGCGCCACCGCTGCAGCAGTAGGCGACGGTGAAGGAGTCGCCGAAAGGCTCGGTGAAGCAGAAACCTCCTCCGGAGACAACGGATCCGGCGAATAACTCGGCTGCGGGCTCGGAGTCGCAGAAATCTGCACATTCGAATCCGCACCATGTGACGACGGAAAATCAGAATTCTTCTTTGTCAAACCTGTCGTCATATCCGTCGGCGCATTCGTAATCAACGAACGCACCTGATGCTCCGCAATCAACTGCGCCAACACCGGACCAAAGAACGCATACGGGTCACGGTACATGCCGTAGAAACCAGCCAACGTAATACCGCGCTCAGAAGAAACATCACGGCTCTTCTCCAAATACTCAGCCCACGGCAACGGCACCGGTTTAATATTCAGACCCACCTCAATCAGCGAACCCACCATCTCCGAATACACCTTCTGCGGAGTATCCATCCACGGCAGAGAAACATCGGCAGGGTAGTAGCACTCAATCATCTGATTCTCATAACCAGCAGCCGCTAACAGTGAGCGCGCCATATTCTGATTGCGGTCCGTGTAATCCTTCGCATCATTAGCCTTAATACGGAATGACGGCGAAATCAGCGTCTGCGCATCCGAGGTGCCCTGCGGATAATACTGATGTAACGCACCACGATCCACCGCATGCGAAATAGCGCGCCGCACCGAAATATTCTTCAACACCGGATGCGCTGTATTCAACCCCAAATACACCAGCGAGAACGGGTCACGACCAGGAGTCTGATAACCATCACGCGCCAACTGACCCAGATCAGAAGAATTCACTTGATCACACGCATCAATATGACCCTCCATCAGCGCAAAATAACGCTTATCCGACGAAGTGAGGCTCGAAATCTGAATCTCATCCAGCTCAGGTACCGGACCGTCAAAATGGGTGTTCTTCAGCAGGCGCACCATGCCAGCCTCGAATGACTCCACACGGAACGCACCCGTACCCACCGGGTTGCCCGTCAGCTTCTGATCAGCACCAAAAAGCGAAGGATCAATAATGCCGAATGCCTGCTGCGTCAAAATACGCGGGAACGCCAACGAAGGACGCGACAGGGTTACCACCACAGAGTTGCCCTTCGCTACCACCGACGAAACCAACGGCAAAAACGACTGCACCGCAGGCGACTGAGCGGCATTCGCCTTCTGTGCGCTCTTCTTATCATCCGGCAGTGCAGGCTCAGGAACCGATGGAGTAGCGTGCGGAGAATCAGCCGCGGAAGCACTTGGAGAAACAGACGCGCTAGCAGAAGCAGACGGAGTAGTCGCACCCGACGGAGACGCCTGAACAGGCGCAGGCTCCACTGCCGAAGAATCAATAGAACCTGGCTTTGGCACACCAAAACCCCATGCAAATAAAGGCTGAGCAGGCACCGCATGAGCAGAAGTATCCTGCCCCGTAGCTAACGCCTGCCATCTCTGGAAATTCTGCACTACAGCATCCGCAGTCAATGCAACGCCACTACTAAAATGCGCCTCACGCAGCACAAACGTATGCACCAAACGGTCATCAGAAACCGTCCACTCAGCACACAAAGAATCCTGAACCTCAGGATCGCCCGTGTAATGATTCGCCACCAATAACGTCTGCAAAACCTGCGCCGTCACCTGATACGTACTCGCCACAGGAAACAATGCCGGATCCAAACCCAATGGCGCCGCACCCTGTGCAAAACGGAACATACGACGAACATCAGCAGGCGACGCACTCGCCAATGAACTAGCAGACGAACCAGTAGAAGACTGACCAGAACACGCAGAAAGTGCTAAACCAGCACTAAAAAGTGCGCCAAAACGCAAAACGGCGCGTCGACTCAAGCCGCTCGAGCCGACAGTGGCTCGAAGCAGTGCGCCAGAATTGCCAACAGCTGATGATGCATAAGGCTGATGCTGCACGGGAGCGTCCTCTCTTCCGTCGCGGATGCTTACCTCTCAGGATAACGGTTCAACACCCAACCGGGCGAGACACACTCACCCCGGCAAGGCACATACAAGAAAACCCGCCGCCACGAAAACCGTGACGGCGGACCCAACGTAAAATGTGTTTGTGCGCGAGGGGGGACTTGAACCCCCACGCCATAAGGCACAGGAACCTAAATCCTGCGTGTCTGCCAATTTCACCACTCGCGCGTAGCGTCACCCCACATCCGAAGATGTATGCGTCTGAGGCAACAAAAAATTAGTGTACACCAGGAACCAAGGTTCTCCAAGCCGTAAAAGAAGCCCCCATAGGGAAAAGCCCGAAAATATGCCGAATAGCAGCCCCCTTAAGAAGCATCAGAATGGCGATATGCAAGCTCTAGGAAACATGCCCCTACTTCGGGTCAATACCCAAATCACGACGCAGCTTCGCCACATGACCTGTCGCACGCACATTGTACTGAGCCACAGAAACAATACCCCGCTCATCAATCACAAACGTCGAACGAATCAGACCCTCGTACACCCTGCCGTAATTCTTCTTCTCACCCCACGCGCCATACGCCTCGGCAACCGCATGATCAGCATCAGATAGCAGTGGGAACGTCAACGATTCCTTTTCCACAAAACGTGCAATAGCCGCCGGCGAATCCGGAGAAACACCCAACACTACGTAACCCAACGACTTCAACGATGCCAAATTATCGCGGAAATCGCACGCCTCCTTAGTACAACCCGGAGTCGACGCCTTCGGATAAAAATACAAAATCACCTTACTGCCCGCATAGTCACCTAGACTATGAGTAATACCAGCCGAATCAACCAACGAAAAAGCAGGCGCCGGAGCACCCGGCTCAAGACGATCACTCATAATAACTCCTCAAAACAACAGGGGAGGGGTGCGGACGCGCCCCACACAGTGTACACACTAGTGTCTCACACACCTCACTCAAACAATGTGTCCAGCCTCACTGTAAATCAACTTGCGTGAACCATGAAAACTCGCGTATAGTATTTTTCTGTTGCAAGGGAGACCTTGAAAAATAAATAAGCGCCTCTAGCTCAATTGGCAGAGCAATTGACTCTTAATCAATGGGTTCTGGGTTCGAGTCCCAGGGGGCGCACATCAAAGAAAATCCCGCTGATTCTTCGGAATCAGCGGGATTTTTGCGTTTCCCTTGAAATACAGTCTTCATGGCTTGAGGTGCATATTATCCTCTTTGCCCCTGCAGGGGACCTGTCCTCGCAGAGCTCGGACACCCTGATGTCGCGACAGAGGATATATGCACCTCCGCGTGTATCGGTATTTGAGGTACGCTCGGTCCCGCCGGGGTTGCGGCAGGTACGCGGTGGTTCACCATGTGCGCCCCGTGCCTAGCAAACTTGGGAGGGGGAGGGCTGTCGCGGTTTGGCGTGTTGCGTGGCGGTTGGGAGTTTTGCATGCGGGGCGGGGGAAGGCTGTCGTGGTTTAGCGTGCTGCCTGGCGGCTTGGCGTTTGGGTATAGGAAAGCCCGCCGCAAACCCAGAGGGGTGCGGTGGGCTTTCCATACGAAAAGTCTTGACTACAGGACCGGCCAAATCCGCGTCACAAACTCACGGAAATCCTCAACATCGCGACCCTGCTCCAAAAGTCCAGTGCCAAAGCGAGTCGAAAGCTCTGCATTATCCTCAAAAGACAAGAAGAATGAGCTACCATTCACCGACTCGATTGTCACCGCATCGTCACCCACACGATACGCATGCAGCGCATTCGTATTATCAATCGTCGTAGCAGTACCCGCAGGCGTCAACGCCGGCAAATTCACCGGAGCAATAATCACCTCATCAGGCGCATCCTGATACCCCACAATAAAATGCTCCTGATCAGGATGCTGATGCAACGCCAAATCAGGATTACGGTACACCGCGCGGCCAGATGC
The DNA here is from genome assembly GCF_054263775.1 of Rothia sp. 110740021-2. Taxonomy (NCBI): domain Bacteria; kingdom Bacillati; phylum Actinomycetota; class Actinomycetes; order Micrococcales; family Micrococcaceae; genus Rothia; species Rothia sp. 110740021-2. The sequence goes on from NZ_JBSZFE010000001.1 coordinate 782,504, forward strand.
ATACACCAAATTGTATGCACCGTAGTTAATAATCTGCTCGTCAAAAACCGGGTGCAGAACCCGAATGAGTTCCTCGCCCGTCAAAAACTCGCTACTCTCAATAGAGTTACGGGGGTCGATAACCTCTGCGTACTTACTTGCTTCGGTCAGCTCATCAGCGACCGTGATAATCGGTTCGGTCATAGAAATCAGTCTACCGGGGCAAAGGAAGAAGGTCACGAGTATTCGCACATATTACGCGCCATGACATCCAAAAAAGCGAGTTTTTCTCACCTGTTCAAAAACCTGCGCTAAAATCCACGTACACACGCAAAGTGTCCACATCATGAAAGAAGAAGGTTGACTTGGGGGTTTCCGTGCAGAAACCGCCACGATACCCCATAGAGATTTGACTCACCCCCGCCCAGGGCTTCATCATGGAAGGGTGAAGACAGCAATGCACCAGCGAATTATCAACCTTGTATTCGTCTCCTAGGGCGAGTGGCAGGGTCTATTCACTGCGACTGAGCGCCCCTACCGCTACCACCAACAGCGAGGGGCATTTTTTATAGCTTGGTACCCCCGGGCATAGGATGCGTGAGGACCACACAATCCTCCTGCAGAACATTGAATATAACGAAGAACCATTAAGACACGAGGCATTTCCATGACCATGGGATTTTCCACTTCTGATGACGCGGTAAACGCTCCCGCAGAACGCATGACCGGTTCTCAGGCAATCGTCCGCACCCTCGAAGATTTGGGTGTGACTGACGTATTCGGCCTGCCTGGTGGAGCTATTCTGCCGACCTATGACCCACTGTATGACTCTAAGAAGGTTCGCCACATCCTGGTCCGCCATGAGCAGGGTGCAGGCCACGCAGCTCAGGGCTACGCGGTGTCCAGCGGCAAGACCGGCGTGTGCATCGCAACCTCCGGCCCCGGTGCAACCAACCTGCTGACCGCAATCGCCGACGCAAACATGGACTCCATCCCGCTGGTCGCAATCACCGGCCAGGTGTCCACCGCGTTGCTTGGCTCCGACGCATTCCAGGAAGCTGACATTGTCGGCATGGCAATGCCCATCTCCAAGCATTCCTTCATGATTACCGACCCGCAAGACATCCCCCGTGCGCTCGCAGCAGCATTCCATATCGCATCTACCGGCCGCCCCGGCCCCGTGCTCGTGGACGTCACCAAGGATGCACAGGTTGGCATGATGGAATACCGCGGTATTCCTGAGGACCTCGAATTGCGCGGCTACACCCCCGTCACTCGCGGCCACTCCAAGCAGATCCACGAAGCCGCAAAGTACATTACCGAGTCCAAGCACCCCGTCTTCTACGTTGGCGGTGGCCTGGTCCGTGCAGGTGCTTCCGAAGAGTTCCACAAGCTGGCTAAGCTCATCGGTGCACCCGTCGTCACTACCCTGAACGCTATTGGCGTGTTCCCCGACTCGGACCCCCAGAATCTCGGTATGCCCGGTATGCACGGTACCGTCCCCGCCGTCGCAGCAATGCAGAAGTCTGACCTGCTGATTACCCTCGGTGCACGCTTCGATGACCGCGTTACCGGTAAGCTTGACTCCTTCGCTCCCGAGGCTAAGGTCATCCACATTGACGTTGACCCGGCAGAAATTTCGAAGATTCGCTTCGCGGATGTTCCGATTGTCGGCGACCTCAAGTATGTCCTGCCTGAGCTGACCGACCTGCTCTCCACCGAATTCGCAGACCAGCTGCCGAATCTCACCGAGTGGTGGAACGAGCTGAATGTTATCCGCAAGGATTACCCGCTCGGCTACGAGAAGCCCACCGACGGTCTCGGCTCGCCCGAATACGTCCTCGAGCGTATTAGCGCTCTGACCGGTCCTGACGCATACTACGTCACCGGCGTTGGTCAGCACCAGATGTGGGGTGCACACTACATTCAGCAGGAGAACCCCCGCCACTTCATTAGCTCCGCTGGTCTGGGCACCATGGGCTACGGCGTTCCTGCAGGTATGGGTGCTAAGGTTGCGCACCCCGAATCCACCGTGTGGATTATTGACGGTGACGGTTGCTTCCAGATGACCAACCAGGAACTGGTCACTTGCGCACATAACAACATTCCCGTGAAGGTTGCCATCATCAACAACTCCTCCCTCGGTATGGTGCGTCAGTGGCAGACTCTGTTCTACAACGAGCGCTATTCCAACACAGACCTGAAGGACGGTCACGGCACCGTACGTATCCCCGACTTCGTCAAGCTTGGTGAAGCATATGGCTGTGCAACCTTCCGTTGCGAGCGCGACGAGGATGTGGATGCCACCATTAAGGCTGCCCTGGAAATCAACGACCGCCCTGTCGTCATTGACTTCACTGTCAGCCCCCACGCCCTTGTCTGGCCCATGGTCCCGGCAGGCGTATCTAATGACAAGATTTGGATTGCGAAGAACACTTCGCCCGAGTTCGATCGTGAGGGAGAGAACTAATGGCTCTGCACACTCTGTCCGTTCTGGTAGAAGATAAGCCGGGCGTTCTCACCCGCGTCTCCGGTCTGTTCTCCCGCCGTCTGTTCAACATCCTCTCCCTGGCTGTGGGCCCCACCGAAAACCCCGGTGTTTCCCGTATCACCGTCGTGACCGAGGGTGACGCCCATACCATCGAGCAGATTACCAAGCAGCTGAACAAGCTCGTTCACGTGCTGAAGGTTGTCGAGCTTCCTGCCGAATCCTCCACCCAGCGCGGCCACATCCTGATTAAGGTTAAGGCGGATGCAGTGGCACGTCTGCAGATCGTCCAGGCGGCAGACCTGTTCCGTGCATCTGTGATTGACGTTTCCCCCGAGTCTGTTGTGATCGAGGCAACCGGTTCTGCGGAGAAGCTCAACGCACTGCTGGACGTTCTGGAACCCTATGGTGTTCGCGAAATTGTTCGCGCAGGCACCATCGCCCTGGCACGCGGCCCGCGCGCCATGAGCGAACGTATCTAGCACGAGTGCATCTAGTGCTCCCCACGCTACCCTTGTAGCAGTCCCGCCCGCACCACCGAAACACACCAGTTCACAGTGCGGGCGGGGGAGTGCCAGGTACTGAAAAGCTCGGTACAGAAAATCCGGCACCGAAAACCCCGGCCCCCCCCCGATAAAGCAGGGTACAAATACTTTCAGCCAAAATCTGAGAAGCACTCTCGTAAGCCTGCATCCCAAAAGCTATCAAGTAGAATAGTCAATGTTGAGCCCAGCCTGGGCCGCATACCAAACTTACTGAGGAGAAGAAATGGCAGCAACCATTTTCTACAACGACGACGCAGACCTCTCCCTGATTCAGGGTCGCACTGTAGCAGTTATCGGCTACGGCTCCCAGGGCCACGCACACGCACTGAACCTGCGTGACTCCGGCGTGAAGGTCATCGTCGGTCTGTCCGAGGGCTCCAAGTCCCGTGCCAAGGCTGAGGCAGAAGGCCTGCGAGTCGCAACCGTTGCAGAAGCAGCAGCAGAAGCAGACGTCATTATGATTCTGACCCCGGACCAGGTCCAGGCAAAGGTCTACGCAGAAAGCATCGAACCTCACCTGAAGCCCGGCAACGCACTGTTCTTCGCACACGGCTTCAATATCCGCTTCGGCTACATCACCGCACCTGAGGGTGTCGACGTGGCAATGGTTGCTCCCAAGGGTCCCGGCCACACCGTCCGCCGAGAATTTGAAGCAGGCCGCGGCGTTCCCGCCCTGGTCGCAGTTGAGAAGGATGCATCCGGCGAAGCACTCGCACTGGCGCTGTCTTACGCAAAGGGCCTCGGCGCAACCCGCGCAGGCGTCATCAAGACCACCTTCACCGAAGAGACCGAGTCCGACCTGTTCGGCGAGCAGGCAGTCCTCTGCGGCTCCACCTCTCAGCTTGTCCAGTACGGCTTCGAGGTCCTCACCGAAGCTGGCTACCAGCCCGAAATCGCATACTTCGAGGTTCTGCACGAGCTCAAGCTCATCGTTGACCTGATGATTGAGGGTGGCATCGCTAAGCAGCGTTGGTCCATCTCCGACACCGCAGAGTACGGCGACTACGTCTCCGGCCCCCGCGTGATTTCCCCCGAGGTCAAGGAAAACATGAAGGCTGTCCTGGCAGACATCCAGAATGGCAACTTTGCAAAGCGCTTCATGGAAGACCAGGCTGCAGGCGCACCCGAGTTCAAGGAACTGCGCGCAAAGGGCGAGGCACACCCCATCGAGGCAACCGGCCGCAAGCTGCGCGAGCTGTTCTCCTGGAACTCCGTTGACGACGACTACACCGAAGGTTCCGTCGCTCGCTAAACGGTAGCTCAGCAATAGCTTTCTAAGAATCCGGCGTTTCACCTCTCGCCCCACATAGAGGAGGGGTGGAGCGCCGGATTCTTTGCTATTTCAAGCTGAAAAGCACCACCTGGCAAATGTGTGATGCAGTTCATTATTAATTGAGTTGCAGGCATTCATAAAATGCCGTATAGTATTTAATCGTTGCAAGGGAGACCTTGAAAAATAAATAAGCGCCTCTAGCTCAATTGGCAGAGCAATTGACTCTTAATCAATGGGTTCTGGGTTCGAGTCCCAGGGGGCGCACATCAAAGAAAATCCCGCTGATTCTTCGGAATTGGCGGGATTTTTGCGTTCTCCTTGTTCCTACAGGGGGACCTGTCCTCGCAGAGCTCGGACACCCTGATGTCACTACGGACGACACCGATTCCTCAGGTGGTTTCTGCAGGTTGGGCAGGGGCGCGTTATCCCGCCGGTTTGTTGGGGTGCACGGTAGTTTCGTGTGCACCCCGTGCCTAGCGAACCGGGTGGGGAGGGTTGTCACGGTTTGGTCTGTTGCTTGGCGGCTTGGTGTTTGGGCCGTCGCATTTCAGACTATACATAACCAGGGTGAGAGCCTAGCCTAAGACTGCGGTAAACTGAAAGTTATGACTGCAACTCCGTTCTACATCACCACCGCCATCTCCTACCCTAATGGCAACCCGCACATCGGCCACGCCTACGAAACCATCGCAGCCGACGTGCTAGCCCGCTTCAAGCGCCTCGACGGCTTCGACGTGCGCTTCATGACCGGCACCGACGAGCACGGCCAGAAGATGCAGACCACCGCAGAGAAGCTCGGTAAGACCGCTAAGGAACTTGCCGACGAGAACTCCGCACGCTTCAAAGCAATGAACGATGCGTTGAACATTAGCTATGACCGCTTCATCCGCACCACCGACCCCGACCACTACACCGCATCCCAGGCCATCTGGAAGCGCATGGAAGAAAACGGCGACATCTACCTTGACAAGTACGCCGGCTGGTACTCCGTACGCGACGAAGCCTACTACGCAGAAGATGAAACTGAAGTGCGCGACGGCCAGCGCTACGCCATCGCCACCGGCACCGAAGTCGAATGGACCGAAGAAGAGTCCTACTTCTTCCGCCTCTCCAAGTACGGTGACAAGCTCCTTGAACTCTACGCTAACGAAGGCTACGTCTACCCCGAATCGCGCCGTAACGAGCTGATCTCCTTCGTCAAGGGCGGCCTCAACGACCTGTCCATCTCCCGCACCACCTTCGACTGGGGCGTACCCGTACCCGGCAACGACAAGCACGTCATGTACGTGTGGGTTGACGCCCTCACCAACTACCTCACCGGCCTCGGCTACCCCGATACCGACAACGAACTGTTCACCAAGTACTGGCCGGCCGACCTGCACCTCATCGGTAAGGACATCACCCGATTCCACTCCATCTACTGGCCTGCATTCCTGTGGTCTGCCGGCCTGGAGCTACCCAAACGCGTCTTCGGCCACGGCTTCCTGCTCGTGAACGGCGAAAAGATGTCCAAGTCCGTCGGCAACGTCGTCGACCCCGCAAACCTCGTCGACGCATTCGGCCTGGACGCCGTACGCTTCTTCCTCATGCGCGAGGTATCCTTCGGCCAGGACGGCTCCTACTCCGAAGAGTCCATCATCAACCGCATCAACTCCGACCTGGCAAACAACCTCGGCAACCTCGCCCAGCGTTCCCTGTCCATGGTCGCCAAGAACTGCGGCGGCGCGGTGCCCACCCACGGCGAATTCACCGAAGCCGACCGCAAGATCCTCGACGAGGCGGCAGCCCTCTACAAGCCGGTCCGTGCAGACTTCGACGAGCAGGCATTCCACCGCGCTTTGGAACGCATCTGGACTGTGCTCGCAGACACCAACGCCTACTTCGCAGAGCAGGAACCCTGGACCTTGCGCAAGAACGGCGAACTCGACCGCATGAACACCGTACTGTACGTAACCCTCGAAGTCGTACGCAAGGTCGCCCTGCTGCTGCAGCCCGTCATGCCCGACGCAACCGCCAAGCTGCTGACCCTGCTCGGCGTACCCGAAGGCGACGCACGCCAGTTCGCAGCCATCGGTACCGCGCTCGTGCCCGGCACGGAACTGCCCGCACCCACACCGGTGTTCCCCCGCTACGAAGCGCCCAAGGCATAACAACTGCCTGAACACTAGTGGACAGCGCCTGAGATAGCGCTGCAATGATAGCGCTATAACGGATAGTCTATGAAAGCCTCCGGCTTCCCCACCCCAGACGGGGGAGGAGCCGGGGGTTTTCGCATATATAGGTACGGGTACGAGGCAGAGAAGCAGGGGTAAGGGAAGCGGGGTAAGGATGCACTGTGAGAACGCCGATTGAGCCGCCACTCATCCTTAAGGATGAGGCCTGCATCCAGCCCAGCCCGGCACAGGCTCAGCTCAGCCCGCGGAGTTAGTGGGGCACTCTGAATCCATAGATAAAGACCCGGTGCCCACCCACCAAAATCAACCTGGAGGATGAGAAAAAACCACTAGTCAGCGCCACGCTGTGTGAAATAATTTAAGCATGACTACGACAACTCATCACGCACAGACGGCACAGCCTGCCGTCTCCGCACGAAACCTTTCCAAAACTTACGGCATCGGTGAAGCCACTGTCCATGCCCTCAACAACGTCTCCGTTGACTTTGAGCAGGGTAAGTTCACCGCAATTATGGGTCCTTCCGGTTCCGGTAAGTCCACGCTGATGCAGACCATCGCAACCCTGGACACCCCCGACCCGAACCCGGCGACCTCCATCCGTATTGGCGGTACCGAGCTCTTCGGCCTGAAGGACAACGCCCTCACCGAGTTCCGCCGCGAACACATCGGTTTCATCTTCCAGGCGTTCAACCTGGTGCCCACCCTCACCGCGGGCCAGAACATTGACCTGCCTCTGGGCCTTGCCGGTAAGAAGCCCGACCCGCAGTGGCGCGACTACCTGGTCAAGACCCTCGGCCTGGAAACCCGACTCGACCACCGCCCCGAACAGCTCTCCGGCGGTCAGCAGCAGCGTGTCGCCATCGTGCGTGCCCTGCTTGCACGCCCCGAAGTGGTCTTCGCCGACGAACCGACCGGTAACCTCGACTCCAACTCCGGTGCCGAGGTGCTACGCCTGTTGCGTGCCGCCGCAACCGACCACGCACAGACCATCCTCATGGTTACCCACGACGCAAACGCCGCCTCCTACGCAGACCGCGTGGTCTTCATCAAGGACGGCATGGTCGCCGGTGAAATGATCGAACCCACCTACGACGCCGTCCTTGGCGCAATGGCACAGCTGGAAGGTCGATAAGCCGTGGCAACCACATTGAACACGGTGGCGCGCTCCAATCTGCGCGCTTCCAAAGGAAAATACATCCTCACGGGCATAGGCATCGCGATCTCATCCTTCTTCATCGCCGCCATTATGATGCTCACCAACTCGCTGCAGGCGACCGTTAACTCCTCCGTGGGTGACGTGCTCTCCCGCGCCGAGGCGGTCGTCGCCTCCGCCGCCACAACCAGCGACGGTAAAGACAGCACCTCTATCTACCTGACTCGTGACCAGATTCAGAAAGTAGAAAAGAGCGATCTGCTCTCCGGCTACTGGGTACAGTACGCTGTCACGGGTTCGATCGGTACCGGCGACCAGAAAACTCCCGTGCAGTACAACCAGCTGCCCGCCGACTCGAGCCTCTTTCCGTACAAGGTACAGGGCAAAATCCCCAGTAGCGACCACGAAATCATGGTCTCTACCTACTTCGCGAAGAAGCACAACCTCTCGCTGAACGGCAAGGTCACCAGCACCGACGTTGTAGAATCCGTCAGCGCCCCCGGTACTGACAAGACCGCCGAATACACCGTCGTCGGTCTGTTCGACCCCGGTTTTGAAGGCTCCACCACCAACCAGGCTGTCTTCATTGGCGGCACCAGCCTCGGCGAAGCCACCCTGAAAGCAGCCGAGACAGAAAACAAGAGCTCCGCGGCAGGCTACCGGAACATGGCTGGAGCGAACCTCATCTACCTCAAGTTCAAGGACGGCGTAACCGACGCCAAACTCAAGAGCCTGCAGGATACCCTCAGCAGCGGCGACACCAAGAACGACCCGCGCGTCATGACCGGTCAGAAGCTGCTGGAAGACTACCAGAAGAGTATCTCCACGGTCTTCACCTCCATTAGCGTGGTCCTGGGTGCCTTCGCGGCACTGGCTCTGTTGGTTTCCTCCTTCGTCATCTCCAACACCTTCGCGGTGCTGGTTGGCCAGCGCATTCGTGAACTGGCTCTGCTGCGTACCCTCGGTGCCCGCGGCGGCTCTCTCGTACGGATGCTACTCGTCGAATCCATTACCGTGGGCGTGGTGTTCTCCCTCATCGGTGCGCTGCTGACCTACCCGGTTGGCGCGCTTGTTGGTGCAAACCTCACCACCATCATGATCTCCTACTCGATCACCCCGATTCTGGTGAGTGTGCTCCTCTGCACCATCGTGACGGTTCTGGCGTCACTCTCCCCGGCACGAAGCGCCCTGCGCATCTCGCCCATTAGCGCAATGAGCGAACACACTAACCGCGAAGTCAGCAAGCCCGGCAAGATCGGCCCCATCATCGGTGCCCTCTTCGCCATCGGTGGCGTGGTCGCTGTTGTGGCTGCACTCGATAAGGCAACCAGCACCGAACGTGACGGTAACTCCGCGATCTTCCTCGGCATGCTCGCCGCACTGCTGCTCGGTATTGCGGTCTTCCTCATCACCCCGCTGGTACTACCTCCGCTGGTACGGGCCCTCGGCACGGTTACCCGCACCCAGACCGGTAAGCTTGCGCTCGCCAACGCTCTGCGTTCGCCCAAGCGCACCGTCTCCACCGGCCGTGCTGTGCTTGTCGGCACCCTGGTCGTGTCGATTGTGCTGACCGGCTACACGGTTCTGAGCGCATCGTTCGTCAAGGCACTGGATCAGCAGTACCCGATTTCTGCGCAGGCGAACTACAGCTCGTACGACCAGTCTGAGGCTGCCTCCACGGTGACCAAGGCGGAGGATATCGCCTCCAAGGTCAAGGGCATTAAGAACGTTCAGGCATCCGCTGTTGGTTACGCAGCCGGTGTGGTTGACTACACCGTCGAGTACGAGGGCCAGACCGCCAACCAGAATTCCGATCTGGTGGCGCTAAGCTCCTCCGATCTGAATGCAATCCTGCCCGACGAAAACTCGAACCTTGCTGACGACACCGTGCTCGTGCCGCAGGGGCTCTGGAAGTCCGCTGGATTGAATGAGTCCAGCCGTCTGAAGGCGCGCGGCCCGCTAGGCGAAGTGGAACTCAAGCCCGTCAAGTCCGCAACCAAACAGAACCTGCTGATTGTCAACCCTGCCACCGCCGCTAAACTACAGGATGCCAAGAACCCGCAGGTAGTTGCTAACCCCGCCGCTGAGGAAGCTCAGAAGCGCCTGGAAGAAGCAATCGCGAGCGGTGACCAGGAAGCTCAGACAAAGGCAGCACACCTGACTGTCACCAGCCAGGCACGCGGTAACGACACCGTCATTCTGGTGCGTGCGGTATCCCCGCTGACCAGTAGCGAGAACGTGACCCTGCAGACTGAACTGAACCGTGCCAGCCCTGACAGCTCCTTCACCGGTGGCTTGCAGGAACGCCAGACGTTTGACCAGCTGCTGACCGTCATGCTGACCTTCACCCTGGTGATGCTCATGCTCGCAGTGGTTATCTCCATCATTGGTGTGGCGAACACGATGACCCTGTCGGTCAACGAACGCCGCCGTGAGAATGCGATGCTCCGCTCGCTGGGTCTGTCCCGCAAGCAGCTGCGCCGCATGATCTCCATTGAGGCGATTCTGATTACGCTCGCCGCAGTGGTGCTCGGCATGATTGCCGGTACGGTCATCGGTGCGGTCTCCGCGAAGATTGTGATGGCTGCCGTAAGCTCCAGCGCCCCGCTCGTGCTTGACCTGCCGTACATCTGGTACGTGGTCATCCTCATTGTGGGTGTACTCGCCGCGATGCTCGCTTCGGCGCTGCCTGCGGCTCGTTCGGCTCGCATGTCCCCGGTTGAGGGTATGCGCGGCTAACCCGGCATAGTCACAGTACCCGGCAAACCCGGATACTCAGCGTGAGATAGTAAAGCCCCGGAGGGTACCTCGATTAGGAGGCGCCCGCCGGGGCTTTACTGTGCTCTCAGGCTCTTGGAGCAGACCTGTAGCCTGGCTTTGCGCGTATGATGGGTGTATGAGCACTAGCCACCCCAATCTGCGTCGCGGGTACACGCTACCCCATGAAGCGGAGGTTCTTCAGATCCTCCGTGATGCCGGTGTGCGCCGTGCCCGACTCTTCGGCAGCGCTGCCCGCGGTGAGCTGACCGAAACCAGCGACCTGGATTTTCTGGTGCAGATGCCGGGTGTAGCCCCTTTTGATGAGTTCATGCAGATGGTGGATGCTCAGCACCGCATTGAACAACTGACCGGCCGTAGCGTTGATATGGCTACCCAATTGCGCCCCCGCATCTATGCGGAAGCAGAACCGGACATGGTGGAGCTGCCGCTATGAAAAGCTCGCTTGATGACTTCTCTCTGATTCTTGAGTCAGCTCAGCGTATCTACGCTTTTACGCCCGAGCGATATGAAGACCTGATAGACGGCTCAAACGGGGTGGTCCAGGACGCGCTCTGCATGCGCTTTCAGGTCATTGGCGAAACCCTCAATAGAATTCGTTCAAAATACCCAGAAGATTATGAACGGTATGAACGGGCTGAGTGGCAGTACCTCATTGCTATTCGTAACATCATTTCTCACAGCTATGTGAGTGTTGATTTTGCTGTCCTATGGGACGTCGCCCGGAATAAGTTGCCTGAGCTGATGAGCGACTTTGAACGAATCATCGACGCGATACAAGAAATCACCTAACTAATAGAGCCCCGGAGGGTGCCTCGATTAGGAGGCGCCCGCCGGGGCTTTGCTGTGTCCTCTAGCTTGCCGTGCTCTCTAGCCTGCCGTATTCCTATATATTAGGGAACGGCTACTGGGCAATACCCGCCTCATACGCCATAATGACCGCCTGCACACGATCACGCGCACCCAGCTTCGCCAACACATGCGACACATGCGTCTTCACCGTCGCCTCCGAAAGTACCAACTCCCGCGTAATCTCCGCATTCGACAAGCCGCGCGCAATCAGACCCAGCACCTCAAACTCACGCGGTGACAACTGCTCAATCAACTCGCGATGCGGATAATCCGCAACAGGCTCAAAGCTCGCAGAATCAGCCGGAATAAACGTCGCCTTAGGAATCTCAGGACCAGCAGCCGGGGGAGTAGCCTGCACAGACTCGGCGGCAGGAACAACAGACTCGGTAACAGGAGCGGCAGGATCGGGAAAATCCAGCACCGGAATCATCTGCTCCAATAGACGGCGAGTCGCAGACGGCGCAATCACCGCATCGCCGCGGTGCACCGTACGAATCGCCTCCAGCAGCTGCTCCGGCGGAGTGTCCTTCAACAAAAAACCGCTCGCCCCGGCACGCACCGCCGAATACACGTACTCATCAATATCGAAAGTCGTGAGCATAATAATGCGCACCCGCTCATCTTCGGAAATTTCACGCTGGGTGTCACGCTCCAGAATGTGGCGCGCCGCCTCTAGCCCGTCGCAGTGCGGCATGCGCACATCCATGAGGATGACCTGCGGTGCCTGCCCCTCAGAGACCATGCGGTCAAAAACGTCAATAGCCGCCAGGCCGTCATCAGCTTCCATGACGACCTGCAGGTCCGGCTGGGAGTTGACGAGCATGCTCAGACCGCCGCGCACCAGGCGCTGGTCGTCAACGAGCATCACGCGGATCGGCTGGGCGTTCTGCGGTACGGAAGAGTACATAGTTTCAATCCTAGTCACAGTGGTGGGGTAGAGGAATAAGAGGAGCGAACAGGGTATAGATGTATTAGAGGTTGCGGTAGGGGAGCGTTGCCTCAACGAGCCAGCCGCCATCGGGTTGCAGACCGTAGGTGAGGGTGCCGTGGTAGAGGGCGATGCGCTCGCTCATGCCGCGCAGACCGTTACCGCTACCGGGTACCGGGCTGCTGGTGTGCTGATTCGAGGCTGAGGTCGAGACAGAGGAAACAGCAGAAACCGGGTCGTTCTGCACCCGCATGTGCAGACCGTCCTCACCCCAGTGAATAGTGACGGCGGTTGCCGCGCCGGGGGAGTGCTTGAGCGCGTTGGTGAGCGCCTCCTGCACGGTTCGGTACGCCGCCAGCTCGGCACCCTGCGGCAGGGTGCGCGCCATGGTGCCGGTGATTCCGGTGAAAGTGACGGGTAGCCCGGCGCGGCGGCTCTGCTCCACGAGGGCGGGTACATTGCTGAGGGTGGGCACGGGCACGTAGGAGGTTGCCTCGTCTGTGCGCAGTAGCCCGAGTAGGGAACGCATCTGGGTGAGGGAGTCGCGTGCCGTATCTGCGATGAGTTCGAGGGTCTGCTCCGCAATGTCCGGTGCGCTCTGCAGCTGAGCTTGACCGGGCTGCTCAACCTGCTCTTCCAGTTGCGTTTGCTGTGCGCGTGCGGTGCGGGCGCTTGCGGCGGCGTAGCGTGCCCCATCCGCCTGAGAAATAATGCTGGACAGTGAGTGCGCCACAATATCGTGCATTTCGCGGGCAATGCGGGTGCGTTCGTCCTGTGCGGCGAGGCGGCGTTCCTGTTTCTGCTCGTATTCGAGGCGGCGGGCGCGTTCTTCGAATTCTTCGCTGCGCAGTTCGCGCATGCGGCGGGAGTCGCCGAGGAACCAGAAGACGGTGAAGATAGATCCGCAGAGTACGCCGAGCATCAGGGAGATGAAGATGCGGGCGGGTATGTCGTCCCAGTGGTAGAGGAGTGAGAGTAAGGTCTGTACGGTGACGGCGAGTGCGCCGACCCAGCCGAGAATGAGGGAGCGGAAGCGGGCGCGGCGGGCCCAGTGCCTGCCGGTGTGGTATGCGGCGAGGCTGACCGGCGGGTAGCAGGTGATGGCGAGTGAGTCGGGGAAGGGAGACAGGAGGGTGATGCAGAGCGCCGCGATGACCACGTAGATGCTTCCGTAGGGGAAGCGGTAGCGGAAGTAGAGTGCGGTGGTGCTGCAGACCGCGGAGATGACCGGGATCCAGCCGTAGCTGTTGATGAAGGCAGTGGAGAGCACGCAGCAGAAGAACTGCATGTGTGCGACGACGATGACGTTCATCCAGCCACGTTTGTCTCTGAGGTAGCTTTGCACGCGGCTGGAGGCAGTGATTGCGTCAGCGGGCAGGTCGCTGTTTTCTGAGCTGCCGCGGGTATTCGTTACGGCGTAGCCGGGTTCGGCTGTTGCTGTGCTGTGTTGTGGGTTCTGCTGGGATTCGGTGTACTTGAGGGGCATATTTCCAGTGTATCGAGGTGGTGTAGCTTACCTGGCGTCCGAGCCCTGCATTGATAGCACAGCGATTTGGCAGACTCGCCCCGCAACCGGCGGTATGGACTACGGCAACGGCGGCGTCGGTGGCGAGCAGCCCCTGCTGTACAGCAAGGGCTAACATCTACGGTGTTCTGAGCTTTACCAGCAGAACAAGCAGGAGCCCTTCAGCTCCTCCACCGCTGGCGATAAGGGTGGCTCCGGCTTCGCACAGTTCGGTGGTGCTGGTGGCTCCTACGTGGCTCCCGGTGTTTTCCGGCGGTACTATCGAGTCCGCAGGCAACGCTCCGACCGCTCGTGGCGCACGTGGTAACGGCTACGTCAAGGTCTCCCTCTGCAAGCGCACCGCGTAATTGCATAGACCCTTAGGGCTCTCACACTGAGTGAGAAATCATAACGATATTCCCCGGCTGATTATTCAGTCGAGGAATATCGTTTTAACCGGTGGGATCTGAACGCCACAAAATCCAGAACCCCCAGAATTCAGGAGGTGTTGCCGGGCAGGGATAGGGATTAGCCCAGAGTCTGAGACCCCGCCCGTACACTCTACCGCCCACCTGCGGCGCGTATTACGGTAGAGGCATGACTGAAGCACGTAGCATCGACCTCGCCGTTATCCCCGGTGACGGCATCGGCCCCGAAATCATTACCGAAGCCCAGCGCATCCTCGCCCGCGCCTGCGAGCTCGAAAATATCACCGTGACCCCCACCCACTACAAGCTCGGTGCTGAGCACTGGCTGGAAACTGGTGAAACTCTGCCCGACTCCACCATGGACGCCCTCAAGCAGCACGACGCGATCCTCTTTGGTGCCATCGGTGCAGACCCGCGCAGCGGCAAGATTCCCTCCGGTCTCATCGAACGCGAAATGCTCCTGAAGCTGCGCTTCGCCTTTGACCACTACATCAACCTGCGCCCCTCCCGCCTGTACCCCGGTGCAGTTTCTCCGCTTGACAACCCCGGAAACATCGACTTCGTCGTCGTGCGTGAAGGCACTGAAGGGCCCTACATCGGCAACGGCGGCGTTATCCGCGGCGGCACCCCCCACGAAATCGCCACCGAAGTCTCCCTTAACACCGCACACGGTGTGGAGCGCCTAGTGCGCTACGCCTTCGAGCTGGCTTCCACCCGCCGCAAGAAGGTCACCCTCGTGCACAAGACCAACGTGCTCACCCACGCAGGCCGCCTCTACAACCGCTACTTCACCGAAATCGCGGCTGAATTCCCCGAGGTTGAGACCGACTACCTGCATATTGACGCCACCACCATCTTCATGGTCACCGACCCTGCCCGATTCGACGTGATTGTCACCGATAACCTCTTCGGCGACATCATAACTGACCTCGCCGGTGCAGTGACCGGTGGTATCGGCTACGCGGCAAGCGGCAATATTAACGCCGTCGGCGAGTTTCCCTCCATGTTCGAGCCCGTACACGGCTCCGCACCGGATATCGCCCGCCAGAACAAAGCAAACCCCACCGCCGCAATCCTCGCCGGCGCGATGCTGCTGCGTCACCTTGGTCACGATGCTGCCGCAGCCCGCATTGAGGACGCTGTCGAAGCAGATATGCGCGAAAACGGCGCGAGCATGCGCGGAACCGATCAGGTCGGTGCAGACGTGCTCGCACGCCTCGGTTAAAATCCACGCGGCTAAAACTTATCAGCCGTAGCAGCTGAATGCGAAACACCCGTGAAGCCCGGAAGGAACATACCTTCCGGGCTTCACCTGTTCATATCCTGAATGGGAGAAAAGGCGCACATGCGGCAAACGCATCTTTCCGGTACTCTAAAACAGGTCAGGCACACCCGCCCGGCACCTCGGCGGTGGACACCATCCACCACTAGCTTTGATGCATCCGACTAGCACAGACCGCTAGATGCACCATCTGCCCCGTACGACAACGCGCCCGGCGGCACACACTGGTCCCTCGCCCCGCCGCGAGAACCGCCACTCAAAGAACGCCCACAGAGGCAACTAGACGAAGAGGAACGCAGAACGATGGCCATCGAATTCAGCCACGAAGCAAACCAGTCACCAGCCACCGCCGAACGCCGCACTGAAATCCTTGCAAACCCCGGCTTCGGCGACTACTTCAGCGACCACATGGTCACCATCGACTGGGAAGGCGACTACAAGACCGGCGGTACCTGGTACGACGCACGAGTTCATCCCTACGGCCCGCTCGTCCTTGACCCCGCAGCATCCATCTTCCACTACGGTCAGGAAATCTTCGAAGGCATTAAGGGCTACCGCCACGCTGACGGCTCCGTATGGACCTTCCGTCCCGAGAAGAATGCGGCACGTTTCGCGAACTCCGCACGCCGCCTCTCCCTGCCCGAACTGCCCGAAGAACTGTTCATCAAATCCCTGCGTGAACTCGTGAAGGTCGACGAAAACTGGGTACCCACCGGCGACGGTGAAGCCTTCTACTTCCGACCCTTCATGATCGCAACCGAAGCGTACCTCGGCGTGCGCCCTGCAAAGCACGTGCAGTACCACGTCATCGGCTCGCCCGCAGGTAACTACTTTGGCACCCCCGAACCCGTAGACATCTGGCTCTCCACCACTTACGCCCGCGCAGGCGAAGGCGGCACCGGTGCGGCAAAATGCGGCGGTAACTACGCAGCATCCATGATTGCCCAGACCGAAGGCGAAAAACACGGCTGCAAGCAGGTCATCTTCAAGGACCCACACCGCGGCGACGCCATCGAAGAGCTCGGCGGCATGAACGTCTTCTTCGTCTTCGGCAAGGAAAACAAGATCGTCACCCCCGAACTGACCGGCACCATCCTCGAAGGCGTGACCCGCTCCTCGCTGATTCAGCTCGCCAAGGACCGCGGCATGACCGTCGAAGAGCGCGCCATCACCCTCACCGAATGGCGTGAAGGCGTGGCAAACGGCGACATCACCGAAATCTTCGCCTGCGGCACAGCGGCAGTGGTCGCCCCCATCGGCAAGCTCAAGGCTGAAGACTTCGAAATCCCGGCACCCACCGAGCACTTCGGCGAAATCTCTAAGAGCCTGCGCGAAGAGCTCGTCGGTATTCAGCTGGGCACCGTTGAGGACCGCCACGGCTGGATGACCTGCCTCATCTAAACGTTCAACAAACGTAACCCGCGAAATCCCCGCAGGATGCCCCGCCCGACCCCGCACGTCGCGCGGCGAGTAGCCCGCGGGGATTCGCTGTACCCGGTAAATGCTGTGCCCGGTCAATAGTGCGTGCGGCGTTGCTACCCCGAAGATAGGGGAGGGGAGGCGAACCCCACCCGCCGCCCCGCCCTCGAAGGCTGGTACCCTAGAAGGTATGCGTATTGCACGATTTACCGTAAATAATGAGCTCCACTTCGGGCTGGTAGAAGGCGATGCAGGCGAAGAAACCCTGCGCGTGCTCGCCGGAGACCCCTTCTACTCGGGTATCGAACAGACCGGCACCACCTACCGCATCGACCAGGTGCGCCTGCTCGCCCCGATCATCCCCCGATCCAAGGTGATTGGAGCGATCGCAAACTGGGCAGGAACCGAAGCACCTGCCTCCCCGCAGTTCTTTCTCAAGCCCAACACCACCGTCATTGGTCCCGGTGACCCCGTGACCCTGCCCGAGTATTCCGAAGCTGTCAGCGCAGAAGGTGAACTCGCCGTCATTATCGGTCGTATCGCCAAGTCTGTGCCTCTTGAGCGCGTGCACGAAGTCATCTTCGGCTACACCGTAGCCAACGACCTCACCGCCCGAGACCTGCTCGAAGACCGCCAGTGGACCCGCGCCAAGGGCTTCGACGGCTCCACCCCGCTCGGCCCCTGGATCGAAACCGACCTGGACACCGACTCGCTGAATATTACCACCTGGGTTGACGGCGACGTCGTGCAGGAAGGCAACACCTCCGAAATGCACTACTCTGTAGCCGAACAGGTTGCCGCGGCCTCCGAAATTTTCACCCTGCTGCCCGGCGACGTACTGCTCACCGGCACCCCCGCCGGCATCAGCGTACTGCGCGACGGCAACGAAATAGAGGTCGAAGTCGAAGGCATCGGCTCTCTCGTCACCCGCGTGCGCGACTAAGCTGACCGCGCCCAACAACGTAACGTACATCCTGAAACACACCGTTAAGGAGACATCATGACCGAATACCACGGTCCCGTACTCAACAGCCCCGCAGACACCCGCGTCCGCTTCTGCCCCTCGCCCACCGGCACCCCGCACGTGGGCATGGTCCGTACCGCCCTCTTCAACTGGGCGTACGCGCGCCACACCGGCGGCAAGCTGATTTTCCGCATCGAAGACACCGACGCGGCACGTGACTCCGAAGAGTCGTTCAACCAGGTGCTCGAATCCCTGCACTGGCTCGGCATCAACTGGGATGAAGGCGTTGGCGTCGGCGGCCCCCACGAGCCCTACCGCCAGTCCGAGCGTAAGACCGCAGGCATCTACAACGAGATCTTCGCAAAGCTCGTTGAAGGCGGCTACGTGTACGAAGACTTCTCCACCCCCGACGAGGTGAAGGAACGCCGCAAGGCAGCCGGTCAGGACCCGCAGCTCGGCTACGACAACTACGACCGCAACCTCACCGAAGAGCAGAAGGAAGGCTACCGCGCAGAAGGCCGCAAGCCCGTGTGGCGTCTGCGCATGCCCGATGAGGACATCACCTTCAAGGACCTCGTTCGCGGCGAAATCACCTTCAAGGCAGGCACCGTACCCGACTACGTGGTCGTCCGCTCCAACGGCGACCCGCTGTACACCTTCGTGAACCCCGTCGACGACGCACTCATGGGCATCACCCACGTGCTGCGTGGCGAAGACCTGCTCTCCTCTACCCCGCGCCAGATCGCGCTATACCGCGCGCTCATCGACACCGGCGTGACCAGCTTCATCCCCGAATTCGGCCACCTGCCCTACGTCATGGGCCAGGGTAACAAGAAGCTCTCCAAGCGTGACCCCGAGTCGAACCTCTTCCTGCTGCGTGACTCCGGCTTCATCAAGGAAGGCCTGCTGAACTACCTGTCGCTGCTGGGCTGGTCCCTCTCCGCAGACCAGGACGTCTTCAGCATCGACGAGCTCGTCGAGCACTTCGACGTGCACGACGTTGTTGCCAACCCCGCACGCTTCGATGTGAAGAAGGCAGAGTCTATCAACGGCGATCACATCCGTGCGCTCGATCCCAAGGACTTCCGCGACCGACTCATCCCGTATCTGCAGGCCGCAGGCGTACTCGGCGAAACCCTCACTGAGCGTGAAGAGCAGGTCCTCACCGAAGCTGCCCCCCTCGTTCAGGAGCGTATGCAGCTGCTTGGCGAAGCACCCGGCCTGCTCGTATTCCTCTTTAAAGCTGACGAAGAAATCAGCACCGCAGACGATGCACGCAAGCAGCTCAAGGAATCCGCACCGCAGGTTCTTGCCGCCGCTATCGAGGCTCTGGAGCCCCTCGAGGACTTCACCGCAGCCAACATTGAGGGAGCCCTGCGCGCCGCAATCGTCGACGGCCTGGCAATCAAGCCACGCCTCGCATTCGGCCCCGTGCGTATCGCAGTGTCCGGTGAGCGCATCTCCCCGCCTTTGTTCGAATCCATGGAAATCCTGGGCAAGGAATCCTCCCTCGCACGCCTGCGCAAGCTTGCCGCTGAACTGAGCTAACCATGAAACAGCCGATCATGGGGAAGGCGCTGCTGAAGGGCTCCATCATGGCGCTCACCAACGCCTGCATTATCTGGCTGTTCGCCTATATTGCTGGCTTTGACCGCTCCGTGTGGATGGTCGTCATCATTATTGCCGCTGCGGCGCTCGCCTACGTGACCGCATTCCTGGAGGCACGCGCCATGCAGAACGCGGTTCACGGCGGCGACGTAAGCACCTCCTCGTCTGTTGTTGATTCTTCGGACCCTTCGGACGAAGAAGAGGAAGAGAGCGACGACTTCGTGGACCCGGGCCCCGACCCGGAGGCGGGCGACTTCGACGCTGGAAGCTCCAGTAGCTCCGACTACTCTGGCGGAGGCGACTCCGGTGGAGGCAGCGACTAAGCTCTAGCTACTCTTGATGCAGCTACTCTCTGCGTAGCTACATGGCGTAGTTACTCATGGCGCGCGCTCGCAGGCACCTCAGGTGTGTGTGGCGCGTACTGTGAGAGCCCGGCGAGAACCCACGTTTCAAGAGAATCCCCTTATCCAGCGGGAATCAGAGGACCGAAAAGTCTGAAGAAACCCGGTGGATAAGGGGATTTTTTATAAATTTGAGAATATTTTTTGTGATGGGTATTTCCTGCAAGACTGCTAGTCAGTATATTTTATGGGGGTTAATCTGGTTCTATCTGGGGGAGTGCGGCAAGAATTTAGTTTGCGTACCCCAGTAAAGACTCGTATAGTAGTACCTGTTGTTGCGACGAACTGAAAAGTTCAAAGCGAAAACATGCGGTTGTAGCTCAGTTGGTAGAGCACCACCTTGCCAAGGTGGATGTCGCGAGTTCAAGTCTCGTCAACCGCTCCACTGAAGCCCCGAGGTTCGCCTCGGGGCTTTTTCGTTGTCTCTGGGTTTTGTTGTCTGCAGAAGTTTTAGCTTTTGAAGGCGTGGGTTGGGAGTGAGATAGAGGTCTTGTGATCTTCTCGAGGTGACTGCTTGGGTGAGCTGACTGTCTGGCTATCTGATTTTCTGCCTGACTGACTGTCCGAATACCCGGCTGTCGGGAGGTGGTGCAGAAAGAAAAAATCTTCAAAAAAATTTGAGATGCAAAATGTGCGGGGGAGAGACTAAAGCTGCTCTCTGAGCTCCCTTGAAGCTGCTTTGAGGGGTGAAAAGTGGCCCCAAAACCTTCTTTTTGAAGAAATTTAAAAAACTTTTTAGCCCTAAAAACCCCGGAAATACGCGGAATTGGCGGGTGTAAAGCCGTGAATGTGAGACGTCTCTCCAGGTTTCGGCTTGCACGCCTCCTGAAAGACCCGTATAGTTATTACTCGTTCCGGTGAAAAGCCGAAAGGCAAGAAGCGGAACGGTAACTCAGTAGAGTAATGGGATATGGTGTAATTGGCAACACGAAGGTTTCTGGTTCCTTTGTTCTAGGTTCGAGTCCTGGTATCCCAGCTAACCTCCTAACAGAGGTTGCGGCCCCATCGTATAGCGGCCTAGTACTCCGCCCTCTCACGGCGGCAACACCGGTTCAAATCCGGTTGGGGTCACCACTAGGAAATAAGCCCTCAGTCTTCTGACTGGGGGCTTATTTATTTATTCGGCGAAACTGGTTTTAGATTCTACGGTGCCGCCGTGTACTCATCGAAACTCAAGTGGCTTCTCGGCGGGGAGCAACACAGGAATAAAAAGGGGGTGGCGCGCAAAATTTGACCTTCATGCCAAGCCCCGGTATAGTCTTATCCGTAAGCGTGATTGGCGCAGTGGTAGCGCGCTTCGTTCACACCGAAGAGGTCACTGGTTCGAACCCAGTATCACGCACCAATAACCCCCGTTTCAAGGAACGGGGGTTTTATTATGCCCACCGGTATTTGTGCCCACAAACAGTACAAACTCAGCCGCGGACACAACCACCCGAGAATGAGGTACCCCGTGACAACACCCGAACTCGCCGCAGCCACCGACTACGGACGCATGTACGCACGCGTCCGCGGAGGAGAACCCCTCGTCCCCTCCATCACCACTGTCATCGGGCAGCACACCAGCGATCTCAGTGGCTGGCACGGGTATATGGCAGCCAAAGCCGCCCTCGAAGACCAGCGCGCATACCGCGCCACCGGATCCCACGGCCTCAAATTCGCCATCATCCGCGACGCAGCCAGCGCCTCCGAACGATACCGCGACGCAGCTGCTGCCCGAGGGGACCGCGTCCACAACTACGCCGAAGCAGTCGCCCTACGCACCATGGGACGCGAACACAACTTCGATGAAAGCCGTGAACAGCTCATCATCAACGGGGAACAAGCCTACGCTGACCGCTTCGACGAATGGTGGGAAGCCTTCAAGCCCCGACCCCTCGCTGCCGAAGTTACCATCTGGAACGAAACCGTCGGCTACGCGGGCACCCTCGACCTCGTCGCAGAGATCGCAGGTCGAACCTGCATTATCGACTACAAAACCAAGGGCACCGACAAACGCGGTCGCGTCAAAGCACTTGACGAAAAAGTCGTTATGCAACTCGTCGCCGGACTCAAAGCCGAAGAATCCCTCCTCGACCCCGACGAAGGCACCTGGGAACCCTGGAAATACGGCGACGCACCCGTCCTCATGGGCGTGGCACTCGGCGAAACGCAGGTGTTGCCGCAGCAGGCAAACCCCGCCGTACTCGAACGCAACTGGTACAAGTTCTGCGCCCTGCGCCGGGTCTGGGAATTCGATCGCCAGGTTCAAGAATTTGAAGACCCCGCGCTCATGCCCGTAGTACCTCCGCCCGCGGCATAGATCAGTACCTCCGCCCGCGGCATAGATCAGTACCCCCGCCTGCGGTATAGGGGAGAGGCTGTAACCCCCGGGAGGTGAGGCTCAGTCCTCACTCCAATGCCTCGATTCGTTCTAGATTCGCGCTACTGAATCGGCGACAATAGAACAATAGGCAGAACGGCACGCTCCCACTGGGAAAAACCTGCTGGGAAAACCGTCAGCGCAGTTCTGCCACCATTTTGAAATCCGTAAGCACATTCCCGGCACCCGCCGGCAAAGGAGAATCATGACCATCCTGAGCATCCGCACCGTAGGCGACCCTGTGCTACGCAGCGTCTGTGACCCCATCACCGTCTTCGACGACGACCTGGCACGACTCATCGACGACATGCTAGAAACCATGTACGACGTGGGTGGCGTGGGCCTTGCTGGCCCGCAGGTTGGCATCTCCAAGCAGATTTTCACCTTCGGAGGCATTGACGACCGCGAGGGCTACATCATCAACCCCGTGCTTGAGGTCGGCGAAGAAAATCAGGAAGGTGGCGAAGGTTGTCTGTCCGTGCCCGGTCAGAAATCCGCGACCCCACGCAAGAACTGGGCGCGCGTGACCGGCGTGGACCGACACGGTGAACCCCTCGTGCTGGAGGGGGAGGGCCTGTTCGCGCGCATGCTGCAGCACGAGACTGACCACCTGCATGGCAAGCTCTTCATCGACCGTCTCGTGGGTGAAGACCGGCAGCGCGTGATGCGTGCCCTGCGCGCCGCAGACTACAACACGGTCGCAGCTAAGACCGTGACCGAGCGTGCAACCCGCGTGGGCGGTGCCTTCGGTGGTGGTGGCGCCTTCGATGCCGGTTCCTCCCTCGGTAGCTTCGGAAAGTAGGCTCACATGCTCAACATTATTTACGCAGGCACTCCAGATGTTGCCGTGCCCCCGCTCGACTACCTGGCGAACTCCGATAAGGTGCGCGTGGTCGGCGTGCTCACCCGCGAAGACGCCCCCGTGGGCCGCAAGCGCGTGCTCACCCCCTCCCCGGTGGCACAGCGTGCCGAAGAGCTCGGTCTGCCCATCGTGAAAGCAAATCGTTGGAACGACGAAGCCGCCGCGGCCATTGCCGAACTGAACGCTGACGCAGCCGCCGTGGTTGCCTACGGTGCCCTGCTGCCGCTGCCCGCGCTCGAATCCCTGCGATACGGTTGGGTCAACCTGCACTTCTCCAAGCTACCCGCATGGCGCGGTGCCGCCCCCGTACAGCGCGCTCTCATCGCCGGTGAGCGGGAAATTTTCTCCACCACCTTCCTGCTCGAAGAAGGCCTGGACACCGGCCCCACCTTCGAACAGGAATCCACCCCCGTAGCCGCCGACGACACCGCAGGCACCGTGCTGATACGCCTCGCCACCAGCGGTGGCGCACTGCTTGAACGCACCTTCGAACGCCTCGAAGCGGGCGAGAGCGGCACCGTGCAGGTCGAGGACGAGTCGGTCAGCTACGCCTCCAAGATGAGCATTGCCGACGGCCGCCTCACCTGGACCGAACCCGCCGAGCAGATCCTGGCACGCTTCCGCGGCGTGACCCCCGAGCCCGGCGCATGGTGCGAACTGGGAGAAAACCGCTTCAAGATCGGTGGTCTGGCGGTTGCCGACGAGCGCCTGGTACAGTCCCTGACCGAGGCGAACAGCGGCCCCCTCGCACCCGGTGCGGTGCGTCTGCACGCGAAGAAGGTACTGGTCGGCACCGGTACCGAACCGCTGATGCTGCTGCAGGTTCAGCCTGCCGGTAAGAAAATGATGGATGCGCCCGCGTGGGCTCGCGGCGCTGGCAAGGACATGGCGGAAGGCCTGGTGGTACTCGCATGAGCAACGAAAAGCGCCCCTACAAGG
The DNA here is from genome assembly GCF_054263775.1 of Rothia sp. 110740021-2. NCBI lineage: Bacteria > Bacillati > Actinomycetota > Actinomycetes > Micrococcales > Micrococcaceae > Rothia > Rothia sp. 110740021-2. The sequence continues at coordinate 806,443 of NZ_JBSZFE010000001.1, forward strand.
GTGGACACGGCAAGTCCGGTCACTCCGGTAACGGCAAGTTCAACCAGGGCAAGCCCAATCAGGGTGGCGGCCAGGGTTACGGCCAGGGTGAGGGCGGTGCGAAGCGTAAGCGTCGCCGCCGCTCCGGCTCGGGTGCTGATGTGAGTGAGCAGAACCGCCAGCAGTCTCAGAACTCCGAGCGCACTCAGAATCAGCGTTCGCAGAATCAGCGCTCTCAGAGCCGCCCGCAGAAGTGGGATGACAACTCCCGCCCCGAATCGCGCACCGGTCGCCGCTTTGACGGCCTGACCAGCGTCGAACGCGCCGCACGCCGCGCCAAGACCGAGCACGACGACACCAAACGTGGTGGTGGTGGCACCTCCCAGCGCAATAAGAGCGGCCACGAACGCAACCGCCGCTCCATGTCTGCCCGCGAATTCTCCGCTGCGGCACCCTCTGCACGCGCGCGTACCGCAGACATCGCACGCGCAACCGTCTTCGACGTACTGCGCTCCGTGGCGGAATCTGACGCCTACGCGAACCTCGTGCTACCCAAGACGATTCGTAGCTACCGTCTAGACCACCGAGACGCAGGCTTCGCAACCGAACTAACCTACGGCACGCTACGCCACCAAGGCACCTACGACGCAATCCTCAGCCGCTGTGTAGATCGCTCCATCGAGAAGGTCGGCACCACCACCCTTATCGTGCTGCGCATGGGCGTGCACCAGTTGCTGAACATGCGCGTTCCCGCCCACGCGGCACTGAACCAGAGTGTGTCCCTGGCACGCGAAAAGATTGGTGCGGGCCCGGCAAGCTTCATCAACGCGGTGCTGCGCCGAGTCTCTGAACGCACCCCTGAAGAGTGGTACGAACTCATCATTGAGGACGCGAAAGACGACACCGAGCGCATGGCACTGCTCGCCTCGCACCCCGGCTGGATTGTGCGTTCCATGCGCCAGGCACTCGTCGCGCATGGCCGCCCCGCCTCCGAAATTGAGCAGCTGCTCGAAGCGGACAACCTCGCCCCCGTGGTCAACCTGGTTGCACTGCCCGGTCTGGGTACCCTCGACGAGGCACGCGACCAGGGCGCCGTCGACGGCGAACTGGTTGACGGGTCGGCACTGTACGCCTCCGGCGACTTAGCGCGCCTGGAATCCGTACGTGAAGGCACCGTCCGCGCCCAGGATGCCGGTTCCCAGCTGGTAGCACGCGCGCTCGCCGCAGCACCCCTGGACGGCGCCGACACCGCCTGGCTCGACCTGTGCGCAGGCCCCGGCGGTAAAGCGGCGCTGCTCGGCGCGCTCGGTATTCAGCGCGGCGCATCCCTGGTCGCCAACGAGGCGGCACCGCACCGCGCTCAGCTTGTGGAATCCTCTATGCGCCCCCTTCCCGAGGACAGCTACACGGTACTTACCGGCGACGGCCGCCAGATCCGTGAGACCCTGCGCAGGAACACCTCCGACCTGCCCGGCTCCATTGAACCCGGTCAGCTGTTCGACCGCGTCATGGTGGATGTGCCCTGCTCCGGCCTGGGTGCCCTGCGCCGCCGCCCCGAAGCACGTTGGCGCAAGTCCCCGCGCGATATTGCAGAGCTGCTGCCCCTGCAGCGTCAGCTCTTGGATGCAGCGATTGAGGCGACCCGCCCCGGCGGCGTCATCGCGTACGTGACCTGTTCCCCGCACGCGGCAGAAACTCAGAACATTGTGGCTGAGGTGCTCGAAAGCGGCGCGGTCAGCCTGCTCGACTCCGCCGCCGCCCTGCGTGAAGTTGCCCAGCACACTGAAGGCGCGAAAGGCGAACCCGTGAGCGTACTAGTGGGGGAGAAGGACCCCGGCCACACCCCCGAGATCAAGGTCAAGAAGGGTGCCCCGGACGTGAAGGCTTCTCAGAACCCGACCACGGCACAGCTGTGGCCGCATGTGCATGGAACCGACGCAATGTTCCTCGCCCTGCTGCGCAAGAACTAGCCGCTTCACCGCCTAGCATCATTCGCCATACGGCACGGATTTGAAAGGAACCCCATGGGTATTGCCATTAACCCGTCGATTCTCTCGGCGGATTTCGCGAACCTGCAACGCGAGCTGGAGCGCATTTCCACCGCAGACGCCGCGCATATTGACGTGATGGACAACCACTTCGTCCCCAACCTCACCTGGGGCCCACCGGTGGTCAAGCGTCTGCGCGAAATCTCCCCGGTGCCGTTCGATGTGCACCTGATGATTGACGAGGCCGACCGCTGGGCACCCGAATACGCCAGCATGGGCTGCGAATCGGTGACCTTCCACGCGGAGGCGGCTATCGCACCCATCAAGCTGGCGCGAACCCTGCGTGCTGAGGGTGCGAAGGCAGGTATGGCGCTACGCCCGGCAACCGCCGTGGAACCCTACTTGGACATGCTCAGCGAACTGGACATGCTGCTGATTATGACCGTGGAACCGGGCTTCGGCGGCCAGGCGTTCCTGGACGTAACCCTGCCGAAGATTGCCCGTGCTGCCAAGGCGATTGAGGGCGCGAACCTGCCGGTGACCGTACAGGTGGACGGCGGCATCACCGAAGAGACCATTCTGCGTGCTGCGGAGGCGGGCGCAACCTGCTTCGTTGCCGGCAGCTCGGTCTACGGTGTGGACGAGGCGCTCGGCGGCCCGGAGGCGGCCATCGCCTCCCTGCGTGCGGCGGCCGCATCGGTCAAGCGCTCCGGCACCGATTGTGGCTGCTAGCGGTACTCGCCGATAACGGTGTAGGCCAGTAATGGCGCCCGGCATCTATAAAACCCCGCACCTATAAAACCTCAACGCCCCGTTGCGAAGACTGCACCCCGTCGCGGTTCTTTGCAACGGGGCGTTTTGCATGTCTTGCTTTTTGCCCACCGTGGTTTTATAACGAGATAACGGTGAGGGAGAGACACTCATTTAAGCGACATAGTGTCAGCAAGACAGTGACAAAGAGTGAAATATGTTAACCCGCCGAATTCCGCGGCAAACCTGGGCATCCTGACGGTCGGAGAATGCAAACTGAATACGTCTTGATGTAACACTCAGATATCTGTAAGGTTAGGTATAGTTTAGTTATATCTAGGGGGAACTATGCCTTTCAACCAAACCGATCTGACCGACACCGAAAACCACGGCGCATCGGGCGTTAACCGCCGCGCCTTCTTCGGCTTGGCGCTTGCCTCCTCGGCTGCTCTCGCCCTCGCGGCATGCAGCAGCGAGACCACCACGACCACCACTTCCGGCGGTTCCACCTCGGGCGGCAACGGCGGCACCCGAACCATCAAGGATATCGACGACGAGAACGTAGAAGTTCCCGCCAGCCCGAAGAAGGTTATCGTCCTCTCCGAACCCACCCTCGACGGCCTGCTCGCCCTCGGCGTGACCCCCGCCGGTTCGGTCTCTGGCCGCGGCCAGTCCGGCGTACCCAACTACCTCGCCGACCGCGCCAAGGACGTGCAGATCATCGGCACCGTCGCCCAGGTCAACTACGAGCAGATCGGCAACCTCGAACCCGACCTGATTCTCGTCGACTCCACTGGCGTGGACAAGCGCTCCGATGCCTACGAAACCCTCAAGAAGATTGCCCCCGTGGTCTACTGCGGCTACGCGGGTGGCGACTGGCGAATCAACTTCCGCAACGTCGCCAACGCCATGAACATGGTCGACAAGGGCGAAGAAGTCATCAAGGCATACGAGGCAAATGCCGCGGCGCTGAAGGGTCAGCTCGCCCCCAAGTACGGCGACAAGACCTTCTCTATCGTCCGTTGGGCAGGCAACGGCCCCGCCCTGATTCTCAAGGAACTGCCCGCCGGCCAGGTGCTCAACGACCTGGGTCTTAAGCGCCCCGAGGCGCAGGACCGTAACGGCCAGGGTCACTCCGAGCCCGTCTCCCTGGAGAACCTGGCAACCATCGACGCGGACTACATGTTCCTGGGCACCCTCGGCGGCGCAAGCCAGCAGAACCCGAACGCGCAGGGCTCCGCAGGTCTGCAGGGCGCCGAAGAAGCACTGAATAAGGCGAAGGAAACCTCCGGCTTCACCAACCTGAAGGCCGTCAAGGACGACCACGTGATTCTCGTGGACGGCTCCAAGTGGACCTCCACCGGCGGTCCGCTGCTGCTCGAGGGCATTATCGAAGACGTCAAGAAGGCGCTTCCGCTCTAAACATCCCGTTCTGAACACTCGGTGAAGCAATCACACGCTGAAGCTTCCGCCACACCCCTTCCCACCGCGACCTGAAAACCGCGGCGGGAAGGGGATGCACGACCCACCACACCATCCTCAAGGAGCACAATGACCGAAACTCGACCCGTGCGCACCGCAGCCCGCTACGGTGCCGTCGTGGCTCTCGCCGGCGCGCTCATCACCCCTGGAGCAGCGCTGACCGGCACCACTCTCGCATTCGCGGATTCCAACCTGCCGATTGGTATCGCCTCGGACCCGGCGGCGACCCCGTCAGCCTCGGCTACCCCTAATGCTGCTCCCTCTGATGAGCCGAGCAAGACCGCTGAGCCTACCCCGTCCGCGTCATCGAGTATTCAGCCGACTAAGTCTGCCAGCTCCAAGACAGCGAACCCTGTGAAGGCACGTGTGACCATCTCCACCGAAAAGTGGCGCGAAGGCAAGATTGTGGTGCGCGGTGAAGGCTTCGTGAGTAATGCCCCCGACCGCGGCGCCATATTTGCGGTCAAGTTCCTGGATGCCCTCCCCGATAAAGCACACCAGGCCATTAATCCCCTGACTAAGGAGGGTGGCAACTCGCCTGCAAACTTCATGGCAATTGCCAATGAAGACGGTACCTTTGAGGTTGAGGTTCCTCTGCCCACCACCGAAAACACCGGTTTGAGTGCCGAAAAACTGGTGGAGGCAGGCTGGGCTACCGAAAATTCCGAGCACAACGTGCAGATCCTCTCCGGTTCCTTGGGTGGAGCAGATGAGCAGGGTAAAAACTACGACCGCGGCGTGTCTATTCGACAGAAGATTAAGCTCAGCGACAAGGCTCCGGAGTACGCCCCCGGTGACGCACCCGAGCCGGTCAACGCCTCCGAACTGACCGCTGGTAATGGCGTGCAGGTGAGCCGTGACGGCTCCACCGTGACCGTGACCGTGCCGAACGCTGAACCGGGCACCTGGGTGTACGCCGCGACCTATCTCGGTAACTCCCCGCAGACCCTCTACGGCTCCGGCTGGAAGCGCCTGGATAACAACCGCAGTTTCAGCTACGAGACTAGCGGAACTATGTCTCCCACCACCTACCGAGTGGTTGTGCACAACGGTAATCAGGATGCTGAGAATGCCGTGCTTGGTTTTGCTGACATAACTATCGAGCGTGTCGTGGCACCCCGCGAGGATGTATCCAATGATGACCAGGGCTCCTACGATGTGGAGCCGTCACTCGCCACAGTTGTTACTCCCGCCGAACCTATTGTGAAGCGAGTGCAGGCTAAGGCGAAGGAAGCAGCTCCCCAAAGCGCTGCCTCGACGCCCCAGGCTAATGCGAGTGTTAAAGCCATCAGCTCACCTTCTGCTTCTGCCTCGCCGCGTTCGAATGCAAGTGCTACCTCCAGCCCTACGGCCCTGACTGCGCAGGGGCCAACCATTGAAGGTACTGAGCTAACCGGTATGACCAAGTGGCTAGTCAATAACGCCAACAACCTGCTGCTTTCGGCAGCTGGCTTGGTGATTCTGACTACGGCTCTGGTGTTGCGTACCTCCAAGAAGTAAATTTTCTGACTGCACACTCACACCGGCACCGGCTCACCCCCCCCTGGAGAAGGGGTGCGTAAACCGGGTGCCCCTCCGACTACTTGGGTTCAGATATACAGCGTCGCTCCGTTGTTTCTGCTACGGACCGGAATATCCAGAGATGAACCTGGCAAAGATTTGAAAGGACAACCATGCGTGCACCTTTTTCGGGAACCCCGAAGGCATCCCTGACCTCTAAGGCACTGACCGCCTGCGCCGCCGCAACCCTGGCACTGGGCCTGGGTGTTGGCACTGCATCCGCTCTGCCTCCGGGTGGTGCGAAGGCATCTACCGATAACACCTCCTCAACCGTTTCCCCCTCTGTGAGCGAGCACGGCGTGATTTCCTTTAGCGTGAGCGGCTTCCCCGCGAACGCTGTGGTGTCCGTGAAGGTGGACGACGGCAACCTGTGCCCCTCCAATGCGGCTCAGGGCGCTTGCGTGGTGCATCAGCAGAAGACCGATGGCAACGGTAACGTCTCCGGTTCCTTCGTGCTGCCGGATGTAGGCCCTGGCACCCACACTCTGCGTTTCCTCGCTTCCCGTGAGAAGCGTGACAAGGACGGCAAGTACCTGGGTACCGAGGCGTACAGCAACCGCAGCCCCGAGTTCACCGTGGTGGGCGAGAACGGTTCTGAATCTTCTAACTCTTCCTCTCGTCGTTCGGGTTCTGATGATTCCGCAAACTCTCAGAGTGATGAGTCGAATGCTGAGGCTGAGACTGTGTACACCGACGCTGACGGCAACACCATCACCAAGGAGGAGTACGACCGCCTGAACGTGGAAGCTGACTCTTCCGCTGCGCCGGCTGCTTCGGCTTCTGCAAATGCCCAGAAGAAGGCTACCGCTTCGGCGAGCGCATCTTCTTCGGCTGTTGCGCGCGGTAATGCGTCGAACCCGAGCGCTTCAGCTTCGGGCGCGGCTAACACCGCATCCACCGTTCAGACCGTGACTTACGGTGCTGCGTTCCCGTGGATTGGCGTGGTGGTTCTGGGCGTAAGCGTTGTGGGTGCCGCTGCGTTGCTGCTGACCCGTAAGCGCTAAGACTTAACGTCGGATGCGGGTGGGGGAGTAACCCACCCGCTCCGGCGTTTCTCTCATTATCTACCGGTGTGCCGGGTGCCCCTCGTGTGGTGTGGGTGCGCCGGGTATGCCTCCTTAGTTTTCTTGTATCGAGCATAAGGAGCATAGTGGCCCTCACGAGCTCATTGTCCCGAGATGTTCAGCAGGAGAGTACGTCCCGTCAGGGTTCTGTGATTCAGGGGCAGAAGTTGGGTAAGCGCCTGGCTTTTCTGTTCCTGTTTGCGGTGCTTTTGGTGGGTGCTGTGGCTGCTTCTTTGCTGTTCGGGTCGAGTAATCTTCCGCCGGATCAGGTTCTGGCTGTTTTCAATGGCACTGCTTCTGAGCAGGCACAGACGATTGTGACGGAGCAGCGTATTCCGCGTACCCTGGTGGGTCTTGCAGCGGGTGCTGCGTTGGCGGTTGCCGGTTCGTTGATGCAGTCGTTGACCCGTAACCCGCTGGCTGAGCCCGGTCTGATGGGTGTGAATGCCGGTGCTGCTGTGGCTGTGATTGCTTCCGTGGTGGTTTTTGGTGTGATGGGCATTTGGCAGTACATGGTTGCTGCGACGGTTGGTGGTGCGTTGGCTGCGGTGCTGGTGTACACGCTGGGTCGTGGCCGTGACGGGTCGATTGTGAAGCTTGCGTTGGCGGGTGTGGCGATTTCTGCGGCGTTGTCGGCGATTGCGCAGGGCCTGATTTTGGCTGATCAGGATGCGTATAACGAGTTCCGTGTGTGGGTTGCCGGTTCGCTGGAGGGCCGCAGTATGGATATTGCGTCGACGGTGGGTCCGGTGATTGTGCTGGGTGTGTTGGTGGCGTTCTTTGTGGCTCCTGCGATTAATGCTCTGAGTATGGGCGAGGAGGCGGCGACCAGCCTCGGCGTGAGTGTGCGTACGACCCAGAATTTGACGTTGCTGGCGGTGACGGTGCTTGCCGGTGCGGCGACTGCTGCGGTGGGTCCGATTGGTTTTGTGGGTTTGGCGGTGCCGTTTGTGGTGCGTGCTTTGCTCGGTAATGATGTGCGCTGGGTGAATTATGGTTCGGCGCTGTTGGGTCCGGTGTGGCTGCTGTGTGCTGACGTGTTGGCGCGTGTGCTGGTGGCTCCGCAGGAGACTCAGGTGGGTATTGTGGCGACTCTTGCCGGTGCCCCGGTGTTCTTGTTCTTGATGACTCGTCGTAAGGTGGAGGCTCTCTAATGTCGAATTCTTCCGCTCTTTTGACGGCGACTGCCACCAGCTCCGCTAATCGTTCTGCGCGTCGTCGTGGCCGCGATTTGGGTGGCCGCCCGGTGTTGACTGTGCGCGGTCCGCTGAGTGCTCAGATGCCGTGGCGTGTGCTGATTTTGAATGTTGCGTTGGTGGTGCTGATTGCGGCACTGGCGTTTTGGGGCATGTTGCAGGGTGATTATAAGCTCGCCCCGGAGAAGGTCATCCCGGCGCTGCTAGGTGAGGGTAAGCAGATTACGGTGACTTTCGCTCAGCAGCGTGCGGCGCGTATTGTGGCGGCGCTTCTGGTGGGCGCGGCGCTTGGTCTGTCGGGTGCGATTTTCCAGGTGATTTCGGGTAACGCCCTGGGATCACCGGATATTATCGGCTTCACGAATGGGGCCGCGACCGGTGCGCTATTGCAGATTATTGTGTTCAATTCTGGCCCCGTTGAGGTTGCCCTGGGCGCTGTGGTTGGTGGCTTAGCGACCTCGGTGCTGGTGTGGTTGTTGACGCGGCACACGGGCCTGTACGGTTTCCGTCTGGTGCTGGTCGGTATTGGTGTGGGTTCGACTCTGGCGGCGTTCAACGCGCTGCTGGTGGTGCGTGCTTCGCTGACTCAGGCGCAGACCGCGGCGTCCTGGCTTGCCGGTTCGCTCAATGACATCACCTGGGAGCGCACCTACGCGCTGCTGGGTCTGCTGCTTGTGGTGACTCCGCTGCTGCTGATGCTGGTCCGCCCGCTGGGCGCGATTCGTTTTGGTGACCAGGTGGCATCCGGTTTGGGTGTGAGCGTGAATGCGTACCGTGTGGCGGCTCTGTTCATCGGTGTGCTTCTGGTTTCGCTGGCGACCGCGACGACCGGTCCGATTGCCTTCGTCGCCCTGGCTGCGCCGCACATTGCGAAGACTCTCTCCCGTAGTGGTGGGGTGGGCTTCACCTCCGCGGCACTCATGGGTGCGTTCATGGTGCTCGGCTCCGACCTGATTGGCCGATTCGCTGTTTCCGGACGCATCATTCAGGTGGGTGTGGTGACCGGCGCGATTGGTGGCCTGTACCTGATTTACCTGATTTACCTCGAAAGGAAGAAGAGCTAGTGAACACTAGTGTGACGACCCGCCTTGAAGGCGAGAACATGGTGGTTGCCTACGGTGAGCATACGGTGCTCAACGGGGTAGATTTTCAGGTGCCGGAGGGGGAGCTGACCGTTATCCTGGGCCCCAACGCCTGTGGTAAGTCGACCACATTGAAGGCTCTTGCCCGCGTGAACCCGCTCAAAGAGGGCGAGGTTCGCCTAGACGGCACCCCGCTGCCGCAGATGAAGTCCCGCGCCATTGCTAAGATCCTGGCGATGTTGCCGCAGACCCCGGAGGCGCCGAGTGGCGTGACCGTGGCGGATGTGGTGGCGCGCGGCCGCTACCCGCACCAGTCGCTACTGCGTTCCTGGTCTGATGAGGACGAGCGAGCCTGCGTGGAGGCGATGCAGGCAGCGAACGTGCTGGAGCTTGCGGAGCGTCCCATTGAGGCGCTCTCGGGCGGTCAGCGTCAACGCGTGTGGATTGCCATGACCCTGGCGCAGCAGACCCCGCTGATTCTTCTCGATGAGCCGACCACCTACCTGGACATCACACACCAGATTGAGGTGCTGAACCTGACGAAGAAATTGCATTCCGAAGGCCGGACTGTAGCCGTGGTGTTGCATGACCTGAACCTTGCTTTCAGGTATGCTACTCATGTTGTTTTAATGAAGCAGGGTCGGATTATCGCTCAGGGTGATCCGCGTGCGATAATTACACCGGAACTTATTCAGGAAGTTTTTGACCTGCAATCGGTTATTATTCCTGATCCGTGCACTGGTACTCCTTTGGTTATTCCGAAGGAGAACCAATCAATTCATATTGCCGCTGATGCTATTTCGGCGGCCCGCGAAAGCGAATAGTTTTCGCCCCTAAGCCGCGTGGGAGTTGGCGCCAATCGTCTCAGTACGGGTGGAAAAGCTCGGCATTGCGCCGAGTAGCGAACGTTAGGATCTGAGGGACCCAGGATCCCCTGCGCGTAGGGCGCCTACCCGGTGCTCGCCCGTCTTTGACGCATGAACGGATCCGAGCACTGGGTAGGTTCCATTTTGGGAACCCGTAGATGAGGCACCGAGACTGCCGTATGAGGCTTTGAAAGTTACGACTTGAGAGGTTTGATGCACGGTCTCGGTGCCTCATCTCTTTTAACTTTTGGGGTGGACAGGCTGGTTTTAGGTGGGGCTGGGCTGGGCAGGGTTGTGGTGGCTTCGTGCTTGGGTTTTAGTAGTGTGTGCTGGCTGTCATGATTGTCATCTTTTGGTTCTTTCGTTTTTCCCTTTGGCTGGAGTTTGGGTAAGGGATACCATAGAGTGAGGTAGTAGAGGCTAACTAACGATAATGTGCCTCCTCACCGATTCTCATCAATTGAGTGTTTCCACAGACCAAGGAGGAACCGTTGGGCGAGCACGAACCCACCGAGACCGTTCCCGCACAGAGCATTTCTGTACAGGGCATTTCTGTACAGGGCACTTCTGAACAGCCTGCTTCTGTACAGGCTACCTCTGCGCAGCCGTGTACCGTTGCGCCGGCTGTGCGCCCGAGTCCTCCCAAAACCCCGCGCCCCGTACCGGCACCGCGCGTGGACAGCCCCCTCATCAGCGCCCTCATCGCCGAGGCAGTCAGCTCCAAAGAGCTGAACGCCCGCATCGTTGAGGTCGTCTCCGAAGGTACCCCCATCATCGAGCCGGTGCACCGTAAAGACGGCAGCATCAGTGAGAACGAGCGCATCGTTACCTTCCTGTACCACAACGAGCAGGCGAAGCAGGTGCTCATGTTCATCAACCGCCTGACCGATGAGAAGAATCTTGACCGTTCCCTCATGACCCGCATCGAGGGCACCGGATGGTGGCAGCTGAGCATGCAGATGGAAACTACCTGGCGTGCCTCCTACAACTTCTTGCCGGTGCTGCCCGGCGAGCGCCCCGCCTGGCTGGGTGATGACGACCAGGTGCGCCTGCGCGCCGCGCTGGACTCCGGTGAGGGCGACCCGCTGAACCCCGAGACCGTGTGCAACCGCATCGGTCGTTGCATGGGTGTGGTGCAGCTTGAGCACGCGCCGGTGCAGGAGTTCATCCTGACTCAGGAAGAGATTGACGCACTGCCCGCCCCCGAGTGGATGCATACCCCTGACGGCCACCAGTACGTGCTCGGTCGCGTGGGCGATCCCGCCCCGGATGCGCCGTTGTTCATCCAGTTCGACGGCGAAATGTGGTTTAGCCAGGGCATGGAGCGTATCCTCAATCGCGCCCATGAGGTGGGCCGTATTCCGGCGATGCACGTGTTCTTCCTTCACTCTGGCGGTCGTGAGAACCGCTGGAAGGAACTGAACGGTGACAACCCGATTGCCGACTACCTGGTGGAGATTGCCTTCCCGCACCTGGAAGCGGTGCACGGTATTAAGACCGCGCCGCAGAACATTGTGATTAACGGTCAGTCGCTGGGTGGCCTGTCCTCCCTGTTGGCGGTGCTGAGCCGCCCGGAGGCCTTTGGCGGTGCGATCGCGCAGTCATCGTCGCTGTGGCAGCCACAGGTCATGGACCGCCTGGACGAGCTGGAGGCGGCGGGAGAGATTGATCGTCTGCGCCACCTGTACCTTGAGATTGAGGTGGGGGAGCAGGAGTGGGTTTTGGTGCCTCCTCACCGTGAGCTGAAGGTGCGCCTGGAAAAGCTTGGTCTGGAGAGAGCGCGCTGCACGACCTTTAACGGCGGTCACGATTATGCGTGCTGGCGCGGTGCGATTGTGCCGACCCTGGAACGCATCATTGATGCTCACCAGCGGAATATTGAGCGTGGCGAGCAGAACTACGAGAAAGATGCACGAAAAGTAGCGTAGAGCTTGTACCGCTGCCGATGATTGGGCGCCCCGGACCCCTCGCCTGCTGAGGTTTGCCCCGCACGCTGGGGGCGCATGGTGGGCATGCGGGGTTCCCGTTAGGGTAAACACCGCCGCGCCCGTATCCTAGAGAAGGACAGCTTAAGAGATGCGTAGTCTCTTGGTAGATGTAGCACTACCGTGCCACGAGGGGTACCGAAGGGTACCCGGTGTAGGCTGCGCACCCGCCCTCATTGACGAGATGGCATCACGCTGCGAACGCACGCAGCACGTGAGCGCTATAGAAACCGCAAACGACACAGAAATCGAGAGAAGATGACCGTAGAACGTAGCCCCCTGGCCCCCACACCGCTCATCCCCGAGTCTTTTGCCGCGAAGTACCGCGAAGCCGGCTACTGGATTGACCAGACCATCCCCGAGTTCCTGTTGGATGCCTGCCGAGCGAAGCCGCACTTTCCTGCGCTGGTGGCGATCTCGCACGCGCAGCTTAATGAGGAGGGCAAGCCCCAGCAGATTCGCCTCTCCTACGGTGAGCTGGAAGCGGCAGGTCGTGCCGCTGCGGTGCGCCTCATTCAGGCTGGCGTGCAGCCCGGTGACCGCGTGCTGCTGCAGCTGGGTAACACCGCCGAGTACCTGGTGTACCTGCTCGGTATTTTCTGGGCGGCTGCTCTGCCGGTGTTCTGCCTGCCGCAGCACCGCACCACTGAGCTCGTGCACTTTGCGACCCGCACCGACGCGGCGGCGCATGTGTTCTCTTCGCTAACCCCGGGTGCAGATTTCTCCGCCCTGCACGAGGATGTTGCCGCCGAGTTGCGCAAGAACTTTCAAGAGCCGCCGGTTGCTATTGACGTTGCGGAGCCGCTGACCCCGCTGACCGAAGAGGAGCTCGCTGAAGAGTTCGTGCCCGGCGTCATTCAGAACACCGAGAACCTGCGTGCGAGCGAGCAGGTGGCGTTCCTGCAGCTTTCCGGCGGTACGACCGGCATTTCGAAGCTGATTCCTCGCACCCACGCTGCCTACCTGTACTCGGTACGCGGTTCGGTCGATATCTGCAAGCTGAACAACAACACGACCATGCTCGTGGTGCTGCCCGCTGCTCATAACTTCACGATGAGCTCGCCCGGTATTCTGGGCGTCATGTGCGCCTCCGGCAAGCTGGTGTTTGCGGCGGATCCGTCCCCGCAGACTGCGTTCCACCTCATTGAGATGGAAGGTGTGACCACCTCCGCGCTGGTGCCGCCGCTGGCTCAGGCGTGGGTCGCCTCCGCGGAGAAGCGCGAAGTGTCCCTGCCCTCCCTGCAGACCCTGCAGGTGGGCGGCTCGAAGCTGGCTCCGGCGGTTGCGGGCAAGATCGAGTCGGTGCTCGGCTGCACCGTTCAGCAGGTGTTCGGCATGGCTGAGGGCCTGGTGAACTACACCCGTTCGACCGACCCGATTGAGATGCGCCTGAGGACTCAGGGCTACCCGATTAGCCCCGACGATGAAATTCTGATTGTTGATGATCAGGACCAGCCGGTTAAGCGCGGCGAGAGCGGCCACCTACTCACCCGCGGCCCGTACACGATTCGCGGCTACTACCTGGAGGAGAACGCGAACCGCTACGGCTTCACCGAGGAAGGCTTCTACCGCACCGGTGATATTGTGCGCCTGGTTGCCGCTAAGTACCTTGAGGTGACCGGCCGCGCGAAGGACCAGATTAACCGCAACGGCGAGAAGATTGCCGTGGATGAAATTGAAGAGCTGGCGCTAACCCACCCCGACGTTTTTGACGCCGTGGTTCTGGGCATCCCGGATGAGACCGTGGGCGAGCGTGTGGGCCTGGTTATTGTGCCGCAGGAAGGCGCCGACCTGGGTGAAAACCCGCGCCGCACGATGCATGAGTTCTTCACTTCGAAGAAGCTCGCTGACTTCAAGATTCCCGAGCGCGTGCAGGTTCTGCAGAAGCTGCCCACCACGAACGTGGGTAAGATTTCTCGCCGCGAACTGCGCGCCAAGCTTGCCGAAATTTTTGGCTAAATCTTAAGCCCGTATTCCTACCCCTATTGAGGAGAAAAATGTCCGCACTTGAGACCCTGCGCCCCATCATGGAGAAGTACATCGTCGAGCCCGACTCTCTGCAGACCGCGTTTGACGAACCGACCACCGACCTGTTTTCTCTGGGCCTGGACTCGATGGGCTCCTTCGCCCTGCTCGACGACCTTGCCGCTGAGGGCGCCGTGATTGAGTTTACCGAGCTGGTGGAGAACCCGACTGTGGAGTTCATCGCTTCCCGCCTGGGCTAAGTTTCATCGTACCCCGAGCGCCTACCTGCCGCGAATGCAGACGGGTGCTCGGGGTGTTTGCTACTCGCCTCGTTTACCCTTGTCAGATTACTTCTGCCAGCGTGAATTGGCGGAGCAGTAGCCTACCTTTTACACACCGCATATCATCCTTGACTCAGACCCCTGATCCAGACCTTGAGAGGCCACCATGGGCGTAGCTGATACTACCGCAGCCGCTAGCTTCGGGACTGCTTCCTACCTTTGCACCGCCGCGAACCCCTCCGCACAGCATAGTGCTGACAGTCCCTGGCTGCCGCTGACCACTAACGCGCGCGGCATCTATTTTGCCGCCGCGATTGACCCGACGAATCCCTGCTACAACACCGCGGAGGTTCTGCAATGCCCCGCAGACACCGACCTCGCTCTGCTGCGTGAGGCTTTTGAGCAGCTCTACCGCGAGAACGAGGGCTTCCGCGTGCGCACCCGCATTGCCGATGGTGCCGCCTCCCAGCAGATTCTGTCGCTTGAGGCATTCCTCGCGGGCATTGACCTGCTCGTGGATGAGGGGGATTTGAACGACACCGCGGAGGCGGGGGAGGAGAACATCTCTGACCTGCCTAACTCTGACTTGCCTGCGCCGGTGCGCACCTGGGCACAGCGTCTGCTCGCCCAGCCCCTTACCACCGATGAGGGCGTGACCGTACGCAGCGCTGCAGTGCGTTACTACGGGTTCCTCTGGGTGTACCATTCTTTCTCCCATGTGGTTGCTGATGGGTTCGCGGCGTTCAACGGTCTCTCCCGCGTGGCGGCGATATACCGTGCCCTGTCCGCAGGCCAGCCGGTTCCTGCAACCCGCCGCATGAGCCTGCAACAGCTACTCGATGCCGACGATGCTGCCTCAACCTCCCGTGACGAAGACGTCGCCTTCTGGGAGGCGAGCGGCGCCCTGGAGCAGGAAGATACCTCCCTGGCGGGTCGTACCGCCTCCCCGTCGGCGCGGTCTGTGCGCCTGGCGTTCAGCATTGACGTGCCCACCCAGCAGGCTCTGCTGGATGCGGCAAAGCAGCACGCCGTCTCCTGGCCGGTGTTGGCGACCGCTGCCGTGGGCTCGTACCTGGCGCGTGTGGGCGGCTACTCGCAGGCTTCGTTCGGTGTGCCGCAGATGAACCGCATGTTCGCCCGCACCCTGCCGGAGGCGACCCGCGCCCTGGGTGCGGCGAGCGCGCAGACCGGCTGTACCGCGGTGAACGTTCTGCCGGTGCAGGTTGCGGCGACCGGTCCCATCGCGGAGTCCCTGCACTCGGTGAAGGAGCAGTACGCCCGCAATGCTGAGCATCCGCTGACTCGTCAGGAAGATTTGGAACGTACCGCGCGTAATGCCCAGTCCAGGCTGTTTGGTGCGCAGATTAACGTGGTGCCCTTTGATGCAGTGTTGCCGCTGGCGGTACCCTCCAAGGATGAGTCCGGAGCCCCGGTACCGACCGCGCACATTCACAATATTGCTGCCGGTCCCGTTGCTGATGCGACCTTCACCCTGCGCGGTATGCCCGGCCGCGGCAACAGTATCTCCTGCGAGATTGACATGAACCCGGCGCTCTACACCGCCAAGGAGCTGGAACGCCACGCCGCCCGCTTGAGTGAGTGGCTGCCCGCCTACGCCGCGGAGGCGCAGCGAGAGGGTGCTTCCCTGAACAACCTGGGTTTGGCGACCGAGGCGGAGCTTGCGACCCTGCGCGAGCTGACCGCCCCGACGCTGACCGAGCACCCGATGGAGTACAAGACCCTGCTGGGTCGCTTCTGTGACGCGGTGGCGGCGCATCCGCAGGCGCTCGTGGTGCTGGATTCTGCCCCCGCGCCCGGTGAGGTGCTCACCCCCGAGGCGGAGCGCGCCTACGCTTTTGACCGCGCCCTCACATACGCGGAACTGGACGAGCGCGCCCGTGCGCTTGCCTCGCAGCTGCTGGACTGGGGTGTTCGCCCTTCCGATGCGGTGGGTCTGCGTGTGCACCGCGGTGTGGAGCAGTACGTGGCGCTGTACGCCCTGCTGTACGCTGGTGCCACCTATGTTCCGGTGCTTCCGGATCTACCTGCCGAGCGTGTGGGCGTGATGATGGAGGACGCCGAATGTTCCCTGCTGTTGCACGGCCCCGGTCTGCATCCGCTGAGCGCGCAGGAGCTGAACCCGCAGGAACCGCAGCGTCACGCGAACCTGCCCCAGCACGTGCTGTCTGAACAAACCCTGCCGTTGCTGAGCACTAACGATCCCGCCCTGGCCCCCTCCTCAGCACCCGCCGCTGAGGAGCTTCCGGGCATGAAAACCGGCCTGGACGAGGATGCTTACGTGCTCTTCACTTCCGGCTCCACGGGTAGGCCTAAGGGCGTTGCCATCAGCCACCGCGCGATTGATAACCGCCTGCGCTGGCAGCAGCACCAGATTCCGGTAGGGGAGGGTGACCGCATTCTGCACAAGACCCCCATCTCCTTTGACGTGCACGTGTGGGAGCTGTACTGGCCGCTTGCCGAGGGCGCCGCCGTGGTCATTGCCGCCCCGGATGGGCACCGCGACCCCGCCTACCTGGCGCGCGTGATTGCCGAGCAGTCCGTCACGGCGGTGCACTTTGTGCCGACTATGCTTTCGGCGCTGATTTCTTCGCCGGCGGCGCGCCGCATCCTGGCTGATGCCGGCTTCGGTCAGAATTCCACCCAGCCCCTGCGCTACGTGGTCTGCTCGGGCGAGGCACTGCAGAAGGACCAGGTGCAGGCTGCGGGCGAGGTTCTGGGCGTGTACCCCCTGAACCTGTACGGCCCCACCGAAGCGGCAGTGGACGTGACCTTCTGGGAGACCTCCACCGACCCGCAGCGTGAGAGCGTGCCCATTGGCGAGCCGGTCTGGAACACCGGCACCCTGATTCTTGACCCGACCGGCCACCCCGTGCCGGTGGGTGTGACGGGTGAACTGCACCTGTCGGGCGTGCAACTGGCGCGCGGCTACAAGAACAACCCGCAGGCGACCGCGGCGGCTTTCGTGGAGCAGGCTCCTGCCGGTGCGCTCGCGCTGCTGAACGGTGAGAGCCAGCGCCTGTACCGTACGGGCGATTTGGCGTGCTGGGAGATTCTTCCTGATGGTCGTGCCGTCATCGGCTACCGCGGCCGCACGGACTACCAGATTAAGGTGCGCGGTCAGCGCCTGGAGCTGGGCGATATTGAGATGGCTCTTTCCGCGGTTGAGGGCGTGAGCGCTTCGGTGGCTCTGCTGTACCGCGGCCTGCGTGAGCCTGCCCTGGCGGCGGTGCTGGAGGTCGGCGACGTGTCCGCTGAGCGTGCCGAGCAGCTGGTGGAGGCGGCGCGCGAGCATTGTGCGCAGGTTCTGCCGGACTACATGGTTCCGACCCTGTGGCATACCCTGCCTGCTCTGCCGGTGAGCCCCTCCGGTAAGGCGGATCGCAAGCTGTTGGCGTCCCTGGACCTGACCCCGCAGACTTCTGATGCTGAGGGCCCGCACGGCCTGCTGGAGCAGCAGCTGTGCTCGATTATTGCCGGTGTGCTGGGTCGTGAGCGTTTCGGCGTGGATGAGGATTTCTTCGCCTCGGGTGGTCATTCGCTGGCGGCTCTTGAGGTGATTGCCGCGGTTGAGGAGCAACTGGGTCTGAGCGTGAGCATTGGTGCGCTGTTTGCGCATCCGACCGTGCAGGCTTTGGCGGCGTCCATTGCGGGCGAGCGTGGCGAGGGTGCGGAGTTCGCGCCGATTCTGCCCCTACGTGAGCATATTTTGACTCAGCGCGAGCACATTGTGACTCAGCGTGAGCATCCTGCCGCGCATGATGCTACTGAGCCAGCTCATCAGCCGCTGTTTATCCTGCCGCCTGCGGGTGGTTTGGGCTGGTGCTATGCGGGGTACCTCTCGCATCTTCCGGTTCAGCAGGGTGTGTATGCTTTGCAGGCTGAGGCGTTCTCTGACCCGAATGCCGGCTTTGCGTCGAGCCTGCAGGAGCTGGCTGAGGGCTACCTGAAGCTGATTGAGAAGACCCTGGCGGAGCGTTCGTTGCCGCGTCGTTTTGCGTTGATGGGCTGGTCTGTGGGCGGTACTGCCGCGGTGCAGGTGGCGGCTCTGGCGCAGGCTGCGGGTGCGCAGGTTGAGCGTGTGGTTCTGTTGGATGCGTATCCTTCGGAGCAGTGGCAGGGTGTGCCTGCGCCGGATGAGCAGGAGAGCTTCCGTGCGCTGCTGCGTATGGGCGGTTTGCCGGAGCCAGCCGCTGATGAGCGGCTTGATTTGCCGGGTACGTTGGAGCGTCTGCAGAGGGCGGGTTCGGCGATGGGTTATTTGCCGGAGGAGAAGTTGGGCGTGTGCCTGGGGAGTATGCGTGCTTCGGCGGCGTTGATGCGTGGTGCTGAGCAGGCGTTCTTTGACGGTGATGTGTTGCTGGTGGGTGTGCCGCATGAGGATCAGCCGTATTTGGATGCGGCGGGTTGGGCGGCGCATGCGTCGTCGTTCCGTTCGGTGCTGCTGGAGGGTACGCACCCTGATCTGGTGAATCCGGCGCGTCTGGCGGAGGTGACCGGCCACTTCGCCGGCTAAACTCGCCAACGCCCACAAGTAACTGAATTAGCCCGGAGGTAATAGTCGTTACCTCCGGGCTACATCGGTTAAAACATGCGGTTGAGTTAAAACACGAATGCCCCGGCTGATGATTCATCAACCGGGGCATCGCTTTAGTATCGTAAAGAGTATCTTTTAGGTGATTTTAGTCATATAAAATATTCGTGCAAAAAATTATTAGTATGCAAATGGTATAAAATACCAAATTTTATAGCCTTTATTGCACGCATACTCTAAATTTTGTGACACATACCTCACTCATTGCTTGAAAAGACTCCTTGATGAGTGCTAGATTGTAGCCACCTCTTAAATATGATTCCGATTACATGGATTGGGATTGTATCTAAGAGAACGACTCGGTATACACCAGGTCTTGACGACTCGGCATACACCAGGTCTTGAAACATATCTCACTCATGCAGAAGGATATCCTTCTCAAAACACTAGGAGTTTACGATGAAGCTCTACAAGGCTCTTGCAACCGCGATGGTTGCAACGGCAGCTACCATGGCAGCGATGCCCGCCGGTAACGCCGCAGTCTTTTACGACTGGCGTAACTATAACGAGGCAGGCGGTATTCACGATA
Organism: Rothia sp. 110740021-2; assembly: GCF_054263775.1. Taxonomy (NCBI): domain Bacteria; kingdom Bacillati; phylum Actinomycetota; class Actinomycetes; order Micrococcales; family Micrococcaceae; genus Rothia; species Rothia sp. 110740021-2. The sequence continues at coordinate 825,782 of NZ_JBSZFE010000001.1, forward strand.
CCCACGGTGAACGGTACGTGCCTCACCTGCGTGACATGAATGACCGCGTATCTTCCATCCGAAGCCATAGCGAACGTTACGTCGCTTTTCAGGATGAGGACTATCAGGGATTCTCATTCGATATCAATTATCGCGACTTCAACAGCCTCGAAGGTTTCTATGAAGGTCGAAATTGGTGGAACGGAGACTGGAACGATAAGATTACTTCCCTTCGCCGAAATGACTAATTTCCCCACATAAATGGTTGGGCGGCATAATATGACATAAGTATTATGCCGCCCAATCGCAAAAAATAATCCCCTTGTTGTTCTTGAAAGGAAAAATCATGAACCTCAAGAAATTCTTTCAGCCCGCAATGGCCATAACATTTGCATTCACGCTAGCCTGCACATCCTGTTCTACAGGCCCGCAACTAGAACGTGATGAAACGGCCCAAGCAACTCTAGACTATAAAAACAACCGAATCATTACTCCGCTCGAAGAATACAATGACCTTTTCGATGAAAATTCCCAGTATTACGGTCGAGCCTTGGAAATTCTTAGGCAGCGCTGTTTCGCAAAGCACGGCCAGTCCTATGAAATATATATCCCGGATGTAGAAGATAGGGAATTCGTTTCGTCCGGTCGCGAGTTTGGTCGCTGGAACCCCGAATACGCCGCCAAATATGGAAGCTACAAGCGATCCGGGAATGCACCATCATCGGGGGGCTATGACACAAAAATTATGGAACAGTGCATGCCTGAAATCTTAGCTACGTTGAAAGAGATTGCGGGCATCAGCCTCGAAGAGCAAAGTGGCCTCACAGAAGCCTATCGTCGAATCCGCGGTGAATCCTATGCGGCAGCCATGAATCATCCTGAATGGAAAAAATACCGTGAAGCATGGTGGAAATGCCTATCGGATAAAGGTCTAACGCCACGAAAGGGCGACCAAGAATGGGGTACAAAAGAACTATCAAATGTAACCCGCAGTGACGGTGCTAGTAATTCCCCAGCATCAGAAGAAGAAATTCGACTCAGTGTCATTGAAACACAATGCAGTAAAGATACAGGAATGGCTCAAGGTCTTGCTAATCTTGTAGCTTCGTATCAAAAACCGCTTATTCGAGATAATGAAACAAAACTAGAAGAACAGCGACGGCAGCTATCAGAAGTTTATCTCCGATATAAAGAGTGGGTTCTCAAAAACCAATAAATAGAATGCCCCCGGTTGATGATTCATCAACCGGGGGCATCGTTTAGCGTCTAACGCAGAACCGGGGTTCTGTCGCTAAATGCTTAGTGCTGCTCCAGCTCGGAGTTAGCGTTCACGTTGAGCAGGTCGTACTTAGCGAATGCCTTCGCGGGAACGTCTGCTGCAACCTCGCCGCGCTTTGCCAGCATCTGCAGGGTGCGGACAACGACCGACTCTGCATCGATGTGGAAGAAGCGACGTGCACCCGGGCGAGTGTCTGCGAAGCCGAAGCCGTCAGCACCCAGGGTTGCGAAGTCGTTCGGAACGAACTGGCGGATCTGGTCGGGAACATCCGAGGAGAAGTCGGTGGTCGCGACGATCGGGCCAGCAGCGCCTGCCAGCTTCTGGGTCACGTAAGGAACGCGAGCGGGCTGGTTCGGGTTCAGTAGAGCCTCTTCCTCAGCGGCAAGGCCGTCGCGGCGCAGCTCGGTCCACGAGGTGACGGACCAGACGTCTGCGGAGACGCCCCAGTCCTCAGCCAGCAGCTTCTGAGCCTTCTCGATCCACGGAACAGCAACGCCGGATGCCAGCAACTGTGCCTTGGGGCCGGAGGTCAGCGGGGACTCGCTGATCTTGTGGATACCCTTGATGATGCCCTCAACGTCAACGTTTGCCGGCTCAGCAGGCTGGTGAATCGGCTCGTTGTACACGGTCAGGTAGTACATGACGTTGTGGTCTTCGTCCTTGGTGCCGTACATCTGCTCGATACCGCGCTCCATGATGTGCGCAATCTCGTAGCCGTATGCCGGGTCGTAGATCTTGAACGCCGGGTTGGTGGACGCCAGGACCGGGGAGTGACCGTCAGCGTGCTGCAGGCCCTCACCGGACAGGGTGGTACGACCTGCGGTTGCACCGATGACGAAGCCGCGGCAGAGCTGGTCGCCTGCTGCCCAGAAGGAGTCGCCGGTGCGCTGGAAACCGAACATCGAGTAGAAGATGTAGATCGGAATCATCGGCTCGCCGTGGGTGTCGTAGGAGGTACCGATAGCGGTGAACGCTGCGGATGCGCCTGCCTCGTTAATACCCACGTGAACGATCTGGCCCTCGGGGGACTCGGTGTAGGTCAGCATGAGCTGGTGGTCAACGGGCACGTAGTTCTGGCCGTTGGGGTTGTACAGCTTAGCGGACGGGAAGAAGGAGTCCATACCGAAGGTACGTGCCTCATCGGGGGTGATGGGAACGATACGGTGACCGAAGCCCTTCACACGCATGAGGTCCTTCATCAGGCGGACGAACGCCATGGTGGTAGCAGCGGTCTGCTTGCCGGAGCCCTTCTTGGTCTGTGCGTAGACCTTGGACTCGGGCAGAGTAATCTCGGGCTGTGCGTTTGCACGGCCGGGGATGTAACCGCCGAGCTCCTTACGGCGTGCCTGCATGTACTGCAGTGCCGGGTGGCTTGCCTCGGGCAGGTAGTACGGCGGGTTGTACAGATCCTTCTCCAGCTCCTCGTCGGAGATGGGGATGTTCAGGTGGTCACGGAAGCCCTTCAGTGCTTCCATGGTGAACTTCTTAATCTGGTGGGTGGAGTTACGTGCCTCGAAGAACGGGCCGAGCTCCGCACCCTTAATGGACTGTGCCAGGATGACGGTGGGCTTGCCCTTGGTCTCCATAGCTTCCTTGTAGGCTGCGTAGATCTTCTTGTCGTCGTGGCCACCCAGGCGCAGGTTGAAGATCTGCTCGTCGGTCAGGTCTGCAACCAGTTCCTTGGTCTCGGGGTACTTGCCGAAGAAGTGCTCGCGGATGTAGCCGCCGTCTTCGCCGCGGAAGGTCTGGTAGTCACCGTCGAGGGTTTCGTTCATCAGCTGGATGAGCTTGCCGCTCTTGTCCTTCTTGAGCAGCTCGTCGTAGTCAGAGCCCCACAGGACCTTGATAACGTGCCAGCCTGCGCCGCGGAAGAATGCCTCAAGCTCCTGAACGATCTTGCCGTTACCGCGAACGGGGCCGTCCAGACGCTGCAGGTTGCAGTTGACGACGAAGGTCAGGTTGTCCAGGTGCTCGTTTGCAGCCAGCTGCAGTGCACCACGCGACTCGGGCTCGTCCATTTCGCCATCGCCCAGGAATGCCCAGACGTGCTGCTCGGAGGTGTCCTTGATCTTGTGGTTGTGCAGGTACTTGTTGAAGGATGCCTGGTGGATTGCGTTCAGCGGGCCCAGACCCATAGACACAGTCGGGAACTGCCAGAACTCGGGCATGCAACGGGGGTGCGGGTACGAAGGAATACCGTTTGCGCCCTTGGTCTTCTCCTGGCGGAAGCCGTCCATCTGCTCTTCGCTCAGGACGCCTTCAACGAATGCGCGGGAGTAGACACCGGGGGAGGAGTGACCCTGGAAGAAGACCTGGTCACCGCCACCGGGGTGGTTACGGCCGCGGAAGAAGTGGTTCTGGCCCATTTCGTAGAGGTCAGCAACACCTGCGAAGGTGGAGATGTGGCCACCAACGCCGATGCCCTTCTTCTGGGCACGCTGAACCATAATTGCTGCGTTCCAACGAATCCATGCGCGGTACTGGCGCTCGAGTTCCTCATCACCGGGGTACTCGGGCTGCTGGTCTGCGGGGATGGTGTTGATGTAGTCGGTCTTGACCAGAGTCGGAACCTTTACGCCCTTCTCACCAGCTTCCTTGAGCAGTGCGCGAAGGATGTACTCTGCACGCTCGGTGCCGTGAGTCTTGATAAGGTCCTCGAGGGACTCGGCCCATTCCTGGGTCTCTTCTACGTCGATGTCCTTGAGGCCATCAAGAAGGGTGCTCAGGGAGTGCTCGTTCGGTACGTTAGCCAAACTAATCCAACCTCTCTTCTGTGCGGTTGTGAGATTGCCCGCCCCGCCTTGTTGCGATGTCGAACAATCTTTATGTTTAAGCGATGTAGATCAAAGAGACCTGCTTCGCTTCTTATCTCTACTATCTTAGACCTAAAGGTGCTCCTCTTGGTCTCAAATGAAGGTTTTTGTGATGTGGGTTTCGCATTGTGACAATCTGGGTGGAAAATACGCGCATCAAAAGTACTGGTTAAGGTATTTTTGCACCTAAATAGCGCGGAATGATGGGCTTGGCGGAATGGCGCGGAATGAAGGGGTATGGCCTGCCTAAAAGGTAGTGGCCCAACATGGCTTGCCATGGCTTACTGTGGCTTAGTGTTGGGTGTTGTGGGAAAATGAAAAAAATACTGAGATATAGAACACGTATTCAGGATTTGCATGTTGCTCCAGAAGTCCGTATAGTCTTTTCTTGTGTTCGCCACTGGAACGGAAACGAAACAGTGAGAACTATGGGTCTTTAGCTCAGCTGGTAGAGCGCCACGTTTACACCGTGGATGTCATCGGTTCGATCCCGGTAGGACCCACCGCTAACCCCGGTACCGCAAGGTACCGGGGTTTTTGTTTACCCTCGTACAGGCCCCCAGAATGTTTCGCTCAGAGGTTAAAAACACTTCACTCAAGGGTTCAGAAGAAAATCCGGTCGGAAGCGCCAGCCCCCCGGGGTATAAAACTGCACTTCACCTATATATAGTCTGCCCTAAGCGCGTATCCTTATATACATGACTGAAAACAAGAAGGCACAGATTGGTGTCACCGGCCTTGCTGTCATGGGCGCAAACCTCGCCCGCAACCTGGCACGTAACGGCTACACCGTGGCATTGCACAACCGTTCCGTAGAGAAGACCGACGCACTGCTGGCTGAGCACGGCGCAGACGGCGACTTCATCCGTACCGAGTCCCTGCAGGAACTTGTTGACTCCCTCGAGTCTCCCCGCCGCATCCTGATTATGGTCAAGGCGGGCGCACCCGTCGATGCAGTGATCGAACAGCTCACCCCCATGCTCGATGAAGGCGACATTATTATCGACGGCGGTAACTCCCACTTCCCCGACACCATCCGTCGCGAGCGCGCCCTGGCTGAAAAGGGTCTGCACTTCGTAGGCGTTGGCGTCTCCGGTGGCGAAGAGGGCGCTCTCTGGGGCCCCTCCATGATGCCCGGCGGCTCCGCAGAGTCCTACAAGCACCTGGGCCCGCTGCTCGAAAAGATCGCAGCGAAGGCACCTCAGGACGGCGCACCCTGCTGCGCATGGATCTCCACCGACGGTGCGGGCCACTTCGTGAAGATGGTCCACAACGGCATCGAGTACGCTGACATGCAGGTCATCGGCGAAGCTTACGACATTCTGCGCTCCATCGCAGGCATTGAGCCGGCACAGCAGGCAGAAATCTTCAAGACCTGGAACGAAGGCGACCTGAGCTCCTACCTGATTGAAATCACCGCAGAGGTGCTCGCACAGGTAGACGCAAAGACTGGCAAGCCCCTGGTCGACGTTATTGTTGACGCAGCGGGCCAGAAGGGTACCGGTCTGTGGACCGCTAAGGCTGGCCTGGACCTCGGTTCCCCCGTCTCAGCTATCGCAGAGTCCGTGTTCGCACGCGCCCTCTCCTCCTCCGAGCGTGAGCAGCGCGAGCAGGCACAGCGCGAACTGCCTGCGGGCCTGATCGCAACCACCGGCATCGGTGCAGGCGACCCCGAGTTCGTTGAGGATGTGCGCCGCGCACTCTTCGCCTCCAAGCTCGTCGCGTACGCACAGGGCATGGACCTGCTCACCCGTGCAGGTAAGGAATACGGCTGGGACCTGAAGCTGGACACCATTGCATCGCTGTGGCGTGCAGGCTGCATCATTCGCGCCGAGCTGCTGGGCGACATCATGGCTGCTTACGCTGATGAGGCTCCCGCGAACATGCTGCTCGCACCGGCGTTCAAGAACCTCATGGAGGAGCTCGTTCCTTCCTGGCGTCGCGTGGTGGCTAAGGCAACCGCACTGGGCATCCCCGTGCCGGTGTTCGCATCCGCACTGTCTTACTACGACGGCCTGCGCCGCGACCGCCTGCCCGCATCCCTGATTCAGGGTCAGCGTGACTTCTTCGGTGCGCACACCTACGGTCGTATTGATGAAGAGGGCGCCTTCCACACTATGTGGAGCGGTGACCGCTCCGAGGTGAACGCAGCGGACATTCACGTTCACTAAGCTCCCGTAGCTGAATACGTCAAAGCCCGCCTTCGGCTGGATGAGAATCCAACCAAAGGCGGGCTTTTATGTCTTGATATAGGACGCCACCGAGATGGGTCAGGGCGAGATGGGTCAGGGTATCTTTAGGGTATAGCGGGGGAAGACCTGTAAGAACCTAGCTAGGAGCCTCTAGGTGCGCCTCTATCGCCTCAAAACGCTAACAAGCGCTAAATCCACATGGCGGGGTCAATATACTCCACAGCATCCACCAGGGGCTTCTTCTTCTCCGGGGTACGCGGGCGGTGCTTCGCCGGAATACCGGTAATAATCGAATCGGTGGGGTGATCGTTGACCACCACGGCGTTCGCACCAATAGCGCTATCGGCACCAATAACCACCGGACCCAGCACCTTAGCGCCGGCACCAATGGTCACGCGGTCACCAATGGTGGGGTGACGCTTCACCTTCTCCAGGGAACGACCGCCCAGAGTCACGCCGTGGTACAGCATCACGTCGTCACCGACCTCAGCGGTTTCACCAATGACAATGCCCATGCCGTGATCGATGAAGAAACGGCGGCCAATGGTCGCGCCGGGGTGAATCTCCACACCGGTCAAAAAACGAGCAAACTGCGAGAGAGTACGAGCCAGAGCCTTCGTCTCATCCTTCTGCCAGAGTTTGTGGGTCAGACGGTGAACCCAAATGGCGTGCATGCCCGAATAGTTCAGCGCAATCTCGACAGCGCCGCGCGCAGCAGGGTCGTGCTGGCGGACGTTCTCAATATCTTCACGCAGACGCGCAATAAAACTCATGGGTTCCCTTTCCCTCATCGGTCGTGCTCTGTGTATGCGACCTTTCCAAAGGTACCAACAACGGGACCCTTTCGGCTATTTCCGCCGCAACCCTCAACGGGGATACGGCAAAGAATACGGGGCGACGGTTCACTGCGGGAGTAAAACCCTCTCAGGTAAGCGGTCACAAGAAACACCGCAAGGATGCACAAACGCCCCGCCCGCCGGGTGTAACCGGTAGACGGGGCGTAGTGCTATAAGCCCCTCCCGGGGCTCAGAAGCTCAATTAGCCGCGGATATCCTCGTACAGCGCGGTAGAGATGTAACGCTCACCGAAGTCGGGAACGATAGCCACAATTAGCTTGTCCTTGTTCTCAGACTTCTTAGCCTCCTCCAGAGCAGCCCAGACAGCCGCGCCGGAAGAAATACCGCCCAGAATACCTTCCTGGGTAGCCAGCAGACGGGAGGTGCGCATAGCGTCCTCAGCGCTGACCGGAGTCACTGAATCGTAGATGCCGCGGTCCAGGGTGTCGGGAACGAAGTTAGCGCCCAGGCCCTGAATCTTGTGGGGACCAACTCGACCCTCGGAGAGTAGCGGGGAGTCCTTCGGCTCAACCGCAACAACCTTCACGGCCGGGTTCTGCTCCTTCAGGTACTTGCCTGCACCGGAGATGGTGCCGCCGGTGCCAATACCCGCCACGAAAATGTCGACCTTACCGTCGGTTGCTTCCCAAATCTCCGGGCCGGTGGTGTTGTAGTGAATAGTGGGGTTTGCCTCGTTAGAGAACTGGGAGGCCAGGATAGCGTTCTCGGTGGTCGCAACGATTTCCTTAGCCTTCTCCACAGCACCGCGCATACCCTCGGTACCGGGGGTCAGCACAATCTGAGCACCGTAAGCACGCAGCAGCACGCGACGCTCAGCAGACATGGTCTCCGGCATGGTCAGGATGACGCGGTAACCGCGAGCAGCACCAACCATAGCCAATGCAATACCGGTATTACCGGAAGTACCCTCAACAATGGCGCCGCCGGGCTTCAGCGCGCCCGACTTCTCAGCGGCGTCAATGATGGCGCGACCGATACGGTCCTTGACCGAGCCTGCGGGGTTGTAGAACTCAAGCTTGACCGCTACGTTACCGGGAAGACCCTCGTCCAGTCGGTTCAGTTTAACCAGGGGGGTCTGGCCGGTTGCTTCAACAATGCTGTTGAGAATCTTTGCCATGGGGTGCTCTCCTTTGTGAGCTTGGGGGAGGCCGGCCGCGTCGGGGGTCTCCACAATGAATAATCGGTTACGTGGCAACTCTACTACTCGCCAGCAACAGGTTTAAACCTGCAGTCACAGTTCGTAATAATGCCAAAGAAAAACCTCAAGGAACGAGGTTCAGGGAAGAGGGTACAGAAAAGCGCCGCACAACCCCTTTCTCAACAAAGGATGATGCATGTGCGGCGCTCTAGAAACATTATGTACCCCAAAAGACAACCTCAATGTATAAGAGGAGTGATGAACTCTGTTCACCGCAATCTGGAGCCATAAATTTTGCCATCAATGGAAAAACAGTGAAAAACCGCATCCTGAGATGGAAAAGATGCAAAAGCGGAGGAGAAAACCAGTCCAGAGGACTAGTTGATGTCCATGTGCAAATCCCACTTGTTGTTCAAGTAACGGCCAACAGACTCACCGAACATCTTCACGTGACGCTTATCAGCCGCCACGGTCTGCTCCTTACCATCCTTGAACAGCTTCTCACCCAGATCCACGTTCAGAGTCACGGTCCAGTTGTACGCGCCCTGCGCCAGAACCGGCTGCTTGGTACCAATGGTCAAAGTAGCGGTCGGGTTCACGTACCAAGTCTTCTTCTCGTCAATACCTGCCTTGGTGGAGTCCGCGTACTTCTTCATCGCAGTCAGGGTCTCCTGGTCGGTGCTGACCTCGTTCATATAGCGCATATCGCCGGTACGCAGCAGGTACTCAAATGCCGCACCGAAGTACGCCAGAGCCGCCGCGAAGCCAGCCACCGAGTTCTGGTGCATGGTCTCCGGAATGATCGGGGAGGGAACATTCTGTGGTGGGTGCTCAGCGTTACCCGGCTGGTACTCGCCGTGCTCCTCCATATTCTCCAGCTTCGCTACGCCTCTGTAATCCTTATTGTCGTTAGGCAGCGGAGAATTCGCTGCGGTAGCCGACGCAGACGCAGACGCAGAGGCAGAGGGCGAGGTGGCGGCAGACTCAGAAGCCGATGCAGAAGCACTCTCAGAGCCAGAAGCGGAAGCAGACGCCTCAGAAGTAGTCTTAGAGCCACAAGCCGCCAGCAAAGCCATGGAGCTGACACCCAGCACACCCAGCGCCGCGCGGCGGGTCAGGTTCTCGGACATAGTGATACCTTTCAGTCAGTCGGTGATTGTAACCAGTTTAGCCGCAAACCCAACAGGATACAGAGTTGAGTCAAGCGAAGCCTGAGAAGCGCCTCGCAGATAAAAGTGTTATGACGAACTATGACGCCGCGGAGGTGGCGGAAGCCTCAACAGAAGCTTCAGCAGAACCCGAAACAGACTCGGAAGCAGATGCTGCGCCGGATACCGCCGCGCTCGCGGTGCCCTGAGTAGCGCCTCCCTGGAGTGTCGTACCGTACGCTACGCTCAGCTCCCACATCTTAGAATCAGCATGGTAGCGGCCGCGGAAATCGCACTCCTGAACCGTCACCTGAGAAACCGGATCCGCCGCCGTCGCAGAAGCAGTGGGGGACGGCGCATCAGCCACCAGCGCATCCTCAGAAGACTCAGTAGGCTCAGCAGAAGTACTTGCGGAGGTGACCACCGGCTGAATCTTGCCCTCAGCCACCGCATCCGTACCGAAGTCCAGAGTGTACTTGGCTTTAAACAGCAGATTGCCATCACTCATAATGGACGGCTGCGCACTCGAAAGCGCATAGGAAGCCGACGGATTCACATACCAGGACCCCTTCTCCACACCCGCAAGAATAGAAGCCGACAGGGCATCCACCTCCGAGCGAGTCTTTGACGACAGCAGAATGCCGGTCGAGAACGCATCCGTGCTACCGGTCTTCACCAGATAATCCATGGCCGCCGCAAAATAAGCAATCGCTTCATGGAAACCCGTCACCGTATTTACCGACAGAGCATCAGTCACCTTCGGCTTCGGAGCATTACGCGGCGGATGCTCCACCGCGCCCTGCTCATAACTCAGCGTGCCCTCATAGTGGGTGTACTCCACCAGACCCGAATAGTTCTGACCATCATCACTGTACCCATTCGGGTTAGTGCTCGACTTAGAACCGTTCAGGTTACCGCCCTGAGAACCAGACTGGCGGCTAGATCCACCCGAACCGCAAGCGCTCAACAGTGCTGCAGAACCAGCAACAGCAGAAACGCCCAGACCCAGGCGCAGCAGGGAGCGGCGAGAGAGAGAAGACTGAGAAAAAGAAGACATAAGAGAAAAACCTTCAATCCAGGAAAGCTCGTTACTACCAGAGTAAAACAGATCATGCCCTAACCCGAGTGCGAGTTAGGGCATGATGCCTCATCCATCTGAGAGCTTAAAGGTTGTCACCATTAGAATTTCCGCCATTACCGGAGGTACCGGAATTGCCAGCATTACCGAAGTTAGCGCCACCATTCTTAGGCTGAGCTGAAGCCTGAGCCTCATACTCGTCCTGAATAGTCAAAGTCCAATCATTATCGTCGCGTACACCTGTAACCACCAGGCCACGCTCAGTGCGGCGAACCTTCTCAGACATCTCCGCAGGAGCGCCCTCAACCACAACGGTCGGACCCAAATCAATCACCAGATCGAAAGTCCACTGCACGCTCTTCTTCACCAAGGTCGGAACAGCAGTGAATGCAGACATCGTCACCTTCGGCGACACAAACCAATTACGCACCTGTGAGCTTTCATCCGACTCATCCATGAACGATGAGAACGACGCAACGAACTTCTCATCAGCCTTCGACTCACGTAGCGGAGCTGCATCACCGGTCAACACCAGGTAGTTAATCGCCGCATACACAAACGCAATCGAATCGTACAGACCCTGCACCGAGTTCTCCGAAGCGCTCGGCGGGCGCTTCGGGACCGGCACGTTCTGTGCGGGAGTAGACTCGGTCGCCGGAACGAAAATGCCCTTATTCTCATAGTTATCGAAGGTTACCTCGCCGCTAAAGTCAGTGCGCGAAGAAGCAGAGGAGGAAATCTGAGGGGTATTCACGTCAGTGTCCTCGGTGGTGGGGGAAGAGCCACCGCAGGCAACCAGCAGAGCGCTCAATGACACGCCTGCAACGCCCGCACCGGCGTAACGCAGAGCAGAACGGCGGCTGATGCCGGTAGCGGAACTACCAGAAAGCCCAGAGGTCAAAGGGAAAAGCGCCACGGAGTACCTTTCAGGTGAGAATCTCAGGTGAGAGACGAGTGAGAGTGTGCCTCGTCGAACGGATATCACACGCGGATATCCCTCTAGAGACAGTCCTAAGTATAACGCGCCCTCGCCTTCACACCCGTGTGTACCACCGCTCGATTGAGCGTGATATGCCGCCCATCAGCGAACTTACCGCAACCAGTGGCAGCAGGGCAGCGAAGGGGCACAGGACATAGTGCATAGTGAAGGAGAGGACGCGTTCATTGTCTATAGCGGAGGGGCTACTGGGCGCCCCCGGCGGGAGCAGTATCTGTACCAGCGGCACCGGGCTGAGCAACACCGGGTTCAGGAGCGCCGGGAGCTACACTCGGCTGAGCCGTCGCAACGGCAGGCTGAGGATCCTGTGCTCCACCGTTCTGCGCGCCACTATTCTGCGCCGCACCATTCTGGGAGCCGGTGTCCAGTCGTGCGCCGCCGTTCTGTCCACCATTGTTTTGGATGGCAGGCGCCTGCGCAGCACCATTATTTGTGGTACCCTGCGCGGCACCGTTACCCGAGGTGTTCGCACCGGCGTTCGCGCCACCATTAGCCGCCACGGTGCTGTCATCAGTCACCGTCGGGGTATAGGTCGAAGAAGGCTGAGCACGCGGAGTCTGAGTAGGCTTCGGAGTCAACGCAGGATCATACTGCTGAGGCGCAATCACCAACCAGCGCTTCGCCTCCTCATCGTACTCAGCGTACAGAGCAGTGGTCTCCGCAGCCTCAGTATTTTCCAGGGGCTTGGTAGCGTTCGTCGACTTCTCAACCTGCAAGCCGTGCGCCTGAGTAACAGAACACGCCCACGAATACTTAGTACCGCGAATAGTCGGCTGCTTCTCGGTCAGACGGAAAGTCCACTCGCCATCAACCAACCAGTTCGTGCCGGGCGCATAGAACGCACGCAGCTTCTCTAAAGAAGCACGCTGAACAGAATTATGCTCATGCACCACCTGCAGAGCCGGACCGGGTTCACCGGTCATACGGGCATAGTTCACCGCCGCCGCAAAATACGCGAAAGTGGCACGCAGACCGCGGGCGTTCTTGTCGTACATGCTCTCATCCTCAATGGGGATGGGCACAGCACTTGCCTTAGAATCTGTGCTAGCAGGACCGGCAGTAGGCTCAATCGTGTACACCTGACCGGTTTCCGGATCGGTACTGCTCATCGGAGCTGCACCATGACCGGGAATGTACTTGGTCCACTTCAACTCGCCCGACAGGTTGTCGTAGGCACCCGCAATCGAAGCGGAAGCAGTGGGGGAGGCGGTCGCCTCCGCAGTCTTCTTGGAACCGCAAGCGGCAAGCATAGTACCCATGGCAACGGTGCCCGTGAGCGCGATAAAGTGGCGGCGGCTGTGAATCATAGTGATCCCCTTGAACGTGCTGTGATGCGGAAATATCGGTGATAAGTGAAGGGCTCACATCCTAATCCTCAGCCTAACATCACGCCCCTACAGGAGGGTGCGAAGCAGTCACCCGCGGGGCGGGTAGACACGGATTGAGACGAAAATGGGCCGACCTCATCTAGCCCTAGCCTATAGATTTCGCGCGTGGCACACAAATAAAAGCCCTCATCCGTGCCTCATATCACCCAATATGGAGGGTTCTTCAAGGCACGGATGGAAAGAAGCTTTAGGCTGAGTCTCGAATGTAACGAGTCGCCTTCGAGAGGCTACTCATGTGAGGTGTTGGCTGTGCACTCGGAGTATTCGTGGATGGTTCAGAGTTAGCCACAGGGGTGGTTATTCGTAGAAACCAGCCATCCAAAGCCGATACCGACAGGGGCTCTACCTGGCGAATGCTAGGGACTCTACGCTAGGAGTTTGACCGTACCTCCTGAGAACCTTGCGGTGCTGAGATGGGGGGGGAGGCTCTACTACTGAATGAGAATGAGAATCTGCAGTGTTGCTGCACGCGCTTGCGGGCGCACTCAAAGCTGTACCAGATGTGAGAGTAAGAAGATGGCGGCGCGCCAACACCCAAACATGGCATGAAGCAGGTGCGCCCTATGGGACAATAGCGCTGTGACTACCACTGACTATGCGCAGCTCAAAGCAGCTCGCGAACTGCTCACTCGAATCCCCCTCCCACTCGACGTAGAAGCCAGCGAAACCCCTGGCGCGCCCTACACCGTCACCCACGACGGCACCGGCGAGCACGGCACCGCCACCGCGCGCACCCTGCTCGCCGCCATGGCACGCCAACTTGATGACTACATCCTGCCGCGTAGCGCCAGCGTCGACAACCCCCTCACCATCGTGGTCGGAGGCTCCACCGGTGCCGGCAAATCCACCCTCGTCAATACCCTGCTCGGCGAGCCGCTCACCCAGTCCGGTGCGATTCGACCCACCACCCGCCACCCCGTACTCCTGCACCGCGCAGAAGATGAGGAGGCTCTGTCACCCGAACGCTTCCTACCCACCCTGCCGCGCACCCGCACCTCCGGCATGAACGCAGGAGTGCAGGCACTACCCGGCCTCGACCCGAAGATTGCGCGCGCCCTCATTCCTATTACCACCTCGGCACTACCACAGGGCATCGCGCTTATTGACGCACCCGATATCGACTCCGTCTCCGAGGAAAACCGGACCCTCGCCAAGGAGCTACTCTCCGCCGCTGACCTGTGGCTCTTCGTCACCACCGCCAACCGCTACGCCGACGCCGTGCCCTGGGAACTACTCCACCAAGCAGCCGCACGCTCCATCGCTATTGTCGTGGTGCTCAACCGCGTGCCCGAAGGTGATGAAGAAGCCATCGAAAAAGACCTGCGACGCATGCTCGACGAGGCCGGAATCCACGCCGTACTGATTCACACCGTCACCGAACAGCCGCGCGATGAAAGCGGCATGCTCGCACCCGTCAGCCTTGCCCCGCTGACCCTGTGGATCCGCGAACTCGGCGCCGACGCGCCCGCCCGCGCCGCCATCGCCCGGCAGACCCTCGCCGGTGCCGTCGAAACCCTCGCCGGTAACCTGCAGGTGCTCGCCGCCGAACAGGCACGTCAGCAGGTGGCACACCAGTCGCTTGCCGCCATCGCAGCCGAAGAATACGAAGATGCGCTGACGACCATCGACGGTGCCCTCTCCGATGGCTCCTTGCTACGCGGCGAAGTACTCTCACGCTGGCACGACTTCGTGGGAACCGGCGACTTCTTCCGATCCCTCGACAGTACCATCGGTCGCCTGCGCGATCGCGTCGGCTCCGCCCTGCGCGGTCAGCCCGCCGCTGCCCAGAAGGTAGAAGACGCCCTCGAAAGTGGCATCCACGCCGTCGTGCTGGATGCAGCCGCCCGCGCCTCCGAAAACACCCGCACCCGCTGGCGTGCCAGCCGCGCCGGGCGCTCGCTAGTTGCGCGCCTGGATGTGCCACAGACTGTCTCTGCCGCGTCCAAACAGAATGCAGAAGCTAAGGGTGAGGTGCAGTCCGCCGACGACATCTTCTCCGCAGCCGTTGCCGAGCAGATTCGCCTTTGGCAGGGCTCCGTCCTCGAAATGATCCGCAAAGAAGGCGCCGACAAGCGCAAACGCGCCCGCTTCCTCTCCCTGGGTGTGAACGCCACCGCCGTGATACTCATGGTCGCCGCGTTCAGCCTCACAGGCGGCATTACCGGTATTGAAGCGGGTATTGCGGGCAGTAGCGGCGTGGTCGGCACCAAGCTGCTCGAGTCCATCTTTGGTGAAGACGCGGTGCGCCGCATGGCAACCCGCGCCCGCACCGACCTGCTCGAACGCATGGTGGATCTGCTCACCGAGCATGCTCAGCCCTTCACTGCTGTACTCGAAGAAACCGACCCGCAGGCTGAGGCTGAGGACATTCATCGTGCGGCCGAGCAGGTGCAGAAAATCGCCGCAGAAATGAGCGCGCAGAGCCAAGCTGCCCAGGCAAAGGATGTGCAGACCCCCTGGTCGGCTACAGCATAGTCGGGGTAGCGCGGTCAACCGCCTGTCACCAGATCATCTCCACCGCGCACCACCTCACCGCGCACCACAGACGAAGAAAAATACACTATGACTACCCCCGAGAAGAAACTCGAGAACAAAGCCGCTGAGCGCAACGCGGAGCGAGGCGCCACCTCTGTCGTGGCGTCCTCGCCCTTCGCGCGCTCCGTTGCATCCCTGAAGGATGCCATTAGCTACGGTGAAGGACGAGTCCCCGAAACCGTCCTGTTCGACGCCGCAGAAACCCTCGAACGCCTCAGCCAGCGCCGCGAACTCTCCACCGAACACACCGTCATCGGCTTCTTCGGTGCAACCGGTAGCGGCAAATCCACGCTATTTAACGCTATCGCCGGGCAGAATATCGCCCTCTCTGCCCCCACGCGCCCGACCACCTGCACCGTGCAGGCGGCAATCTGGGAGGCAGAAGGCAGCGAAGAACTGCTCGATTGGCTAGGCATTGACAAGCGCGTCTACCCGCAAACTCAGGCGCTCGCGGCCGAAGGAGACGTATCCGAGGGGAATGAAGCAGGCGGAAACAATAAAGCAGCCGGGGGAGCGGCGGCACCCAACGCCGTCACCGAACCGGCACCCGGACTCTTCAACCGCATACGCCGCGCAGCAGGCGGACGCGGCGAAATGCGTACCCGCACCGGCGGCCTCATTCTGCTGGACATGCCCGACTTTGACTCAGTCACCACCACGAACCGCGACCTCGCCGCCCGCATGATGCGCTATGTGGACGTACTCGTCTGGGTAGTCGACCCCCAAAAATACGCCGACGCCGTTATCCACCGCGACTTCATGGTGCCGCTTGCCGCCTCCGGCGCGCAAGCACTCTGCGTGCTCAACCAGGCAGACAAGCTTGCACCTGCCGAGGTGCCCGCCGTGCTCGCATCCTTCACCCGCCTGCTTCAGGCTGAGGGCACCGAAGCGCACCTGCTCGCCGCACCCATCGCCGTTTCCGCACGAACCGGTGAGGGCGTCGACGTGCTACGCGACCTGCTCGCGCAGGTAGCTGCCGCCAAGAGCCTATCCCTCCAACGAACCGACGCACAGCTGCACGCCACTGCATCCCAGCTGCGCACCTATGCCGGGGGAGAGGGAGCCGTGCTCGCCGGAGCCTACGCCCTCGAAGCGGAACAGAAGCTCGCGAAGGCGTGCTACACTTCCAGCCAGGCAGAGCAGGTTTTGCAGGCGGCAACCGCCTCCTACCGTCGCGCCGCAGGTCAGCACACCGGCTGGATCCTCACCCGCTGGATGAGCCGTCTGAAAGCTGACCCCCTGCGCCGCCTGCACTTGGGGCAGCAGGACGAAACGAAGAGCGCGTCTAAGGCGGAGAAATCCTCGGGTATGCTTGGCTCCGATAGTGAGAATGCACCCGAGCTGGTGGCATCCTCGCTACCCCCGCTGAGCGCCGCCCAGAAGGCAGGCATGGCGAACGCCGTGCGCCAATACAGCAATCAGATGGCGGACCGCGTCGAAGACCCGTGGAAGCGCAGTATGAAGGAAGCCGCTCTCTCCCGCGAGGTGGAGCTACCCGAACTGCTCGAACGGGACATGATGCGCATCGACTACGGTCTGGGCCGTACCCGCGCCCCCTGGGTCCTCTTCAACGCGCTGCAGTGGATCGCGCTACTGAGTGCCCTGGTAGGCGTCGGATGGCTGACCCTCATCTCCAGCATGGCGTACCTGCAGATTCAGCTACCGCCCGCCCCGACCCCCGAAGGCTCCCCGGTACCCCTGCCGACCCTGCTTCTGCTGCTGGGCATACTCCTTGGCATCGCTTCGGCGGGGGTGGGCAGATTGCTCACCGCCATGGGCTCACGCTACTACAGACGTAAGCTGCGAGGTCGCCTGCAGACCGGTGTTGAGAAGGCGGTGCAGTCCTGCGTGGTTGCCCCGGTGCAGCTGGAAGCTAAGCGCCTCAACTCCTACCGCAAGGCGCTGGATATTTAGCGGCGTATTATCTGAAAAACAGTATCAGGCTAAGAGCGCATAAAAGGATCCCTCCCCACCTCAAATCGAGGTGGAGAGGGATCCTTTTCATGAAAACTATCCAGAACAGAGCCTTAGCTTTCCTCAACATTCGATGCCGAGTGAGAAGCAGAAAGCTCACGCAAACCGTCAGTAATCGCCTGAGCAGCCTTGACGACCAGCTCGGGGTAGTTGCGGTTCGGCTGGCGGGTCATACGATCCACCGGACCTGAGATAGAGACTGCCGCAATCACCTTGCCACCGGGAGCACACACCGGAGCAGACACCGAGGCGGTACCGCGCTCACGCTCGCCCACGGACTGTGCCCAGCCGATGCGGCGTACAGCGGCGAGCATGGCGGCGCTGAAGTGTGCATCGCGCAGGCCTTCAACAATGCGGTTCTGGTCTTCCCAAGCCAGCAGTACCTGGGCGGCGGAGCCAGCCTGCATGGACAGCTGGGTGCCGACCGGAATAGATTCATGCATGCCGGAGGGGCGTGCCGCGGTCGCCGTGCAGACGCGCCAGTCACCCTGGCGGCGGTACAGCTGGGTGGATTCGTCAGCTGCGAGGCTGAGCTTCTGCAGAATCGGGTCTGCCACGGTGATGAGCTCGTCAGCAATGGTTGCGGATGCGAGTTCGGCCAGACGGGGTCCGAGCATGAAGCGTCCCTGCACGTCGCGGGCTACGAGGCGGTGGTGTGCCAACGCCACGGCGAGGCGGTGTGCGGTGGGGCGTGCCAGACCGGTTGCCTTGACGAGGTCGCCCAGAGATACGGGTCCTGCCTCGAGGCAATCAAGAATGAGGGTCGCTTTGTCGAGTACGCCAACGCCGGAGGAGCCGTGGGAGTTTACCTCTACCATCTGCTCGTCGGCGGCCATGTGTTCGGGCGGCTTGACGGGGTCGACAATCGGTGCGTTGTGGTGTGTGGATGCGTTGGGGTGACGCATTCCGTATGCGTTAAAACGTGAGGCGGAAAGAGTCATTCTTATATTCTATCTCAGAATATGAAAGATGCCCTGGACTTTGTGGACTCTTCCGGGCGCACAGCTGAAGATGGAATCACCCCCTACGGGATAAATTATGAATTTGTCATAATAAGTGTTTATGTGGGTTTATGGGTGAAAATGTGTGAAAGAGTCGCAGAAAAGTGCGTGCAACCCCGCAAAATCACTACGGAGCCATAGTGTAAACCCACAATAAATCACCCGCTATCTCGGGGTGATTCCGGTCTGTCTCACAGGCTAAGAATCCGTGAAAAAATACGCGACACGCCGCAGGGAAATACCGGTTTGAGGGTCCCATCGGGTACATAATCCGCCTCTCAATCCCCAAAACCGGCGGCACGCACCACCCCGAACGCATCCACCGTAGGAACGCATCAAGCAGGAGAAAGCATGACTAGCGAACAGAACGCAACCACCGCGGGCACCCGTCCGCGCACCCTGGCAGAAAAAGTCTGGGACGCACACGTCGTCGTCCCCGGTGAAAACGGCAAGCCCGACCTGCTCTACATCGACCTGCAGCTACTGCACGAAGTGACCTCGCCCCAGGCATTTGAAGGTCTGCGCATCGAGAACCGCCCCCTGCGCCGCCTCGACCTGACGATCGCCACCGAGGACCACAACACCCCCACCGACAACATCTTCGGCACCATTGCCGACCTGACCAGCCGCACCCAGATTGAGACCCTCCGCCGTAACGCTGCAGAGTTCGGCGTGCGCATCCACTCCCTCGGCGACGAGGAGCAGGGCATCGTGCATGTAGTCGGCCCCCAGCTGGGTCTGACTATGCCCGGCATGACCGTGGTCTGCGGCGACTCCCACACCTCCACCCACGGTGCGTTCGGCGCTCTCGCGTTCGGTATCGGCACCTCCGAGGTGGAGCACGTCATGGCAACCCAGACCCTGCCCCTGGCACGCTTCAAGACCATGGCAATCAATGTTGAAGGCACCCTCAAGCCCGGTGTGACCGCGAAGGACATCATCCTTGCTGTTATCGCCCAGATCGGCACCGGCGGTGGTCAGGGCTACGTGCTCGAATACCGTGGCTCCGCGATTCGCTCCCTCTCCATGGAGGGCCGTATGACCATGTGCAATATGTCCATTGAGGCGGGCGCCCGCGCCGGCATGGTCGCCCCCGATGAGACCACCTTCGAGTACGTCAAGGGCCGCCAGCACGCACCCAAGGGCGAAGAGTGGGACAAAGCAGTCGAGTACTGGAAGAGCCTGCCCACCGACGAAGGCGCCATCTTCGACAAGGAAATCTTCATTAACGCTGACGAGCTCGAACCCTTCGTCACCTGGGGCACCAACCCCGGTCAGGGTATTCCGCTGAGCCACGCCATTCCCTCCCCGGATGACTTCGAGGACGAGAACGATAAGGTCGCAGCAGAACGCGCCCTCGAATATATGGGCCTGGAGGCGGGCACCCCCATGAAGGAAATCCCTGTGGATGTCGTCTTCCTGGGCTCCTGCACCAACTCCCGCATCGAGGACCTGCGCGCCGCGGCGGACATCGTGCGTGGCCGCACCATCGCCGAGAACGTGCGCATGATGGTCGTGCCCGGCTCGCAGAAGGTCCGTGCACAGGCTGAAGCAGAAGGCCTGGACAAGATTTTCAAGGACTTCGGTGCCGACTGGCGCTTCGCTGGCTGCTCCATGTGCCTGGGTATGAACCCCGACCAGCTGGCACCCGGTGAGCGTTGCGCCTCCACCTCGAACCGTAACTTTGAGGGCCGCCAGGGCAAGGGTGGCCGCACCCACCTGGTCTCCCCGGTGGTTGCCGCCGCAACCGCTGTACGCGGTACCCTGTCCGCCCCGTCCGACGTCGTGGCCTAGCACGCCGCTATAGCTAAGGAGCCATTATGGAACCCATTATTAAGCACACCGGCATTGGCGTGCCGCTGCGTTCTTCGAATGTTGACACCGACCAGATCATTCCCGCCGTCTACCTCAAGCGAGTGACCAAGACTGGCTTCGACGATGCCCTTTTCGCTAACTGGCGTAAGGACCCCGAGTTCATCCTGAACCAGGAGCCCTACAAGCACGGTAGCGTGTTGGTGGCGGGCCCAGATTTCGGTACCGGTTCTTCCCGTGAGCACGCGGTGTGGGCGCTGAAAGACTACGGTTTCAAGGTCGTTATTTCCGCTCGTTTTGCCGATATTTTCCGTGGCAACTCCGGTAAGCAGGGCCTGGTTACCGCACAGGTTGCACAGGATGATATTGAGCTGATCTGGAAGGCACTGGAGTACGAGCCCGGCACCGAAATCACCGTTGACCTGGAGTCCAAGACCGTAACCGCGGGTGCGCTGGTTGTTCCCTTCGAGATTGACGACTACGTGCGTTGGCGCCTCATGGAGGGCCTGGACGATATTGGTCTGACCCTGCAGAACCTGGACGCTATTGAGGCGTACGAGGCGAAGCGCCCCTCCTGGATGCCCCGCACTCAGGAGCTCTAAGTAGAGAACTCTATATAGGGAATATCTACGCCGAGCGTTCTAAAACCTAGGGATATAAAGCTCGAAGGCGGCGACTGAATCAGTCGCCGCCTTCGAGCTTTTCTGTACCTAAAACCCTTGGCACGCAGATAAAAGTGCCTCCCCCGGAGCATCAGCTCCCGGAGAGGGGTATTTATTCAATGCCTAGAGATTAGGGACCCTCAGTGATGGGGGTTTCCAAGGTTGTATTCTCGGCGCACTTGTACAGTGCCGCCGAACCGGGGGAGCGCACACCTGCAGTCGGGTTCGCGTTCTGTGCGGTGGTAAGAGCGAAGTCAGAGACCACCTCGTAGTTAATGTAGCTGCCGCCCGCGCCGCCGCCACTGCTCAGGGAGCTGATTGAGTAGATGTTGCCTTCGCCCTCGAACTGTACCTGACGGCCGAAAACGCTCTCGTAGTATGCGCCGATAGTCCAGATGTTCAGACCTGCGCCGCCGCCACCATAGCCGGCGCCACCGCCGGATGCTACGGAAGTGAGGGAGAGCCTGCCGTGGGTGTGGGAGAGTAGAGCGCCTGAGCCACCCTTACCGCGGTAGGAGCCGGTAGCGTCCGCGCCACCGGTGCCCTTCTCGCCCTCATGTACGGAGTCACCCTCGTAGAAGTAGTAGCGCGGGAAGCTGTACGAATCGAACCAGGGGTCGGACATCGACTGAAGCTTTAGCTCATTGTTCTCGTTGAGGATGCCGGTCAGTGCCTCACCGAGGGTGCCGGGTGTGCCGGAGCGACCAGCGGTACCGCCGGTGACCACGAAACGCATATCGAAGGGTTTGTCCCCCTCTTCCAGAGGCTTAAATTCCTGGTAGGGGCTTGCCATGAGTATGCCGCCCTGACCGGTGTTATCGGTGCCCAAGTCACTGCCTGCGCTACCGCCTGCGGTAGTGGATGCGTCGCGGCGGTCCAATGCCACGCGCAGTGCCGGGTTCAGCTGATCCTTGGGCTGTACGTTGAAGACGTGCTGGTGGGTGGTGAGGGTGCCCAGCTGGGCACCGCCGCCCCCTGCACCCGCAACAGCCACGACGGTGACCACACCGTCACGGACCAGCTCGACAGCGGAGGATCCGCCGCCGGAAGCACCGTAGACGTAACCGCTACTGGTGCCCACTACCTGTGCGCTGCCGGTTGCGGTGTTGGAGCCGGTGGAGTCACCACCGGCTGCGTAGCCTTCGCCACCGTATGCGGGCTGCGCGCCGGCCGCGGAGCCGACACCGCAGTTACCCGCCCAGACGCGAAGGATATCGCCGGACTTGACCATCAGAACGCCGCTGAGCTGTGCGCCAGCACCGCCGCCAGCCAGGGACGCGTTCGTGACATTGGTCAGGTAGCTGGGGGTGAAGGAGGATGCGGCACCGCCGGCACCTCCCACGAGGTTGAATCGTACTCGTCCAACGCCTTCAGGAACGAGCCATTCGGTGTACGCACCAGCCTTGTCGTCGAAGCCGGTTGCAGTTGGCTTGAGGGTGAGGACGGGGGAGCATGTGGGCTCGCTACTTGCCGCCCATGCAGGGACGGCTGCACTGGCGAGGATAACGGGGGCACTCCATGCCGCACCCTGTACGAGGCGACGGCGTGAAATGGCAGACGCAGTGTTGTGATGTATCATATTGGGTCCTCCAGCAGTTCGCGGATGCAGGCGCGAAGTGACCTGTGGTTGGTTGTGATGTGCCCATGGTTTTTAGTTGACTTTCGAATATTTAACGGTGAGGTTGAGATGAATTTTTGAAGTTGAAGTGAATCAGGAAGCCGAACCATTTTGGGTGGGCACTATCGCAAAGGTGTATGCGGTGAATGCACGCCCCGCGCTCTCCCGTGGGACTCTATACTGCGCGGTTGCAAAGGCGGTGCCGGCGCCGATGCCGCAGTGTAGAGCTGATTGGCTCCTCCTAGAGAGCGGAGGTGCCGTTCAGCGGGCACAAGTGTGCACGCTATTGTAGGGGTGAGGTTGCTCTCAAATTTAAATTCGGACGTTAAAAAGACGAAACTAACGTCAAATTTCCGCGAAGAACCCAAAAATGTTTGTATTATTGTGATTTTTTGTGTATTTTTTTGTTTTTCGGCACTGAATCTGAAGGTTCAGACCGGTTCTTCACATACATAGCAGAGCAAAATCCTCGTCGGCCCTGCCAAAGATTATTCATCGTTTGGAGCACCTATATACAGGGCTTAGAATAATGATGAATATGTGCGCCCGTTTCACCCTGCTACCGGCAGGGGCACGTATGAGAACGCGGCGCATTGGCACACTGTTAAAGTTCGGCCTAAACCAGCCGACTCCATAAAGGATTTTTAATGACTGAGAACATCAGCAAGCTTCGCATTGAAGGTGGCACTCCGCTCGTTGGTGAGGTCCACGTTCGAGGCGCCAAGAACCTGGTGCCCAAGGCGATGGTCGCAGCACTGCACGGTTCGACCCTCTCGACCCTGCGTAACGTCCCTGACCTGAGCGATGTCGAAATCGTTACCACCCTCGTGGAGCTGCACGGCGCAAAGGTTGATTACGACCGCGAAGCTGGTGTTCTGACCCTCAACCCCGCACAGGATGCAACCACCGCTGCAAAGAACGCGGAGGAGATTCAGCTCTTCGGCGGTAACTCCCGCATCCCGATTCTGATGGTGGGCCCGCTGCTGCACACCCTTGGTACCGCACGCATCCCCAACCTGGGTGGCTGCAAGATTGGCGACCGCCCCATCGACTACCATATGGCGGCTCTGCGCAAGTTCGGCGCAGTTGTTGAAAAGGATGATGAAACCGGTACCACTCTGATCGTTCCTGAAGAGGGCCTAAAGGGTGCAGAGATTGTACTCAACTATCCCTCCGTGGGTGCTACCGAGCAGGTTCTGCTCACCGGTGTGCGAGCTAAGGGTAAAACCGTCCTGCGCAACGCAGCGATTGAGCCTGAAATTATTGACCTGATCGCTGTTCTGCAGAAGATGGGTGCCATTATCTTCATCAATGAGGACCGCACCATCGTCATTGAGGGTGTGGACGAGCTGACCGGCTACGATCACACGTCCCTGCCCGACCGTAACGAGTCCGCTTCCTGGGCTTCTGCTGCACTGGCTACCGGCGGCGATATTTTTGTGCGCGGCGCAGATCAGAAGGATATGACCGCGTTCCTCAACCAGTTCCGCAAGATGGGCGGCCTGTATGAGGTGACCGCCGAGGGTATTCGCTTCACCCACCCGGCTCAGCGCACCCCCGGTGCTCAGCTGAAGCCCATTGTCTTTGAGACCAATGTCCACCCCGGCTTCATGACCGACTGGCAGCAGCCCCTTGTTGTGGCGCTGACCCAGGCTAAGGGTGCATCTATCGTGCACGAGACTGTGTACGAGGAACGTTTCGGCTTCACCAACGCCCTGAAGCAGATGGGCGCAGATATTGTCGTCATGCGTGACTGCGTGGGCGGCACGCCCTGCCGTTTCGAGGGTAAGGGGTACGGCCACTCCGCTATTATTTCTGGTCCCACCCCGCTGACCGGTGCCGACATAGAGGTTCCGGATCTGCGCGGCGGCTTCTCCCACATCATTGCTGCTCTGGCTGCTAAGGGTACCTCTCACGTGAGCGGTGTTGAGCTGATTGCTCGTGGCTACGAGAACTTTGAGGAGAAGCTCAAGGGCCTGGGCGCCAACTTTGAGGTGCTGACACGCAAGGTGTCGAAGGCTCCCAAGCCCGATGCTGCAATAGTCGTTGTTGAGCCCGAGGAAGTTGAGGTTCAGGACTAGTGAGCGGACAGCAGGGAAAGCAGGCTCTGTCTGAGATTGAGCCCACCGCCTATGGTGACGCTCTGTACAAGGTGCTCGGTAACGCTACGCGTGGGCTGTACAAGCTCATCGCGCATGTTGAGATTACCGGTCGTGAGAACCTGCCTAAGAGTGGCGGGTACATTATCGTGGCTAACCACACCACCGAGCTTGACCCGGTGACTGTGGCTTTCCCTGTTTTCGTTGAAGGTGCCCTGCCGCGCTTCTTGGCGAAGGATTCACTCTTCCGCGCTCCCGTGCTCGGCTACATTATGCGTAAGCTTGCGCATATTCCCGTGGTTCGCGGTTCGGTGGATGCGCGTAAGTCCCTGATTACTGCCCGCAAGATTGTTGAGGCTGGCGGTGCCGTTGTGATTTTCCCGGAGGGCACCACCACCCACGATCCGCAGCTGTGGCCCATGCAGGCGCGTACCGGTGCGGCTCGTCTGGCTCTTGCGACCGGCGCGCCCGTCTACCCGGTGGCGCATTGGGGCGACGAGCAGATTCTTGGTTACGTGGATGAGGACGGCGAGGATGGCCGCATCAAGGAGAAGCGTAAGATTTCGCTGTTCCCGCGCAAGACCGTCCAAGTGAAGGTTGGCAAGGCACTGGATATTGCCTCACTCGTTGAGGACATCAGCCCCGATGCTAAGCACACCCGCACCGAACTGGGCGTGGTCACGGACGCCATGCTGGATGCTATTACCGCCGAGCTGGAGAAGATCCGCGGTGAGAAGGCTCCTGAGGGTCGTTGGAATCCGCGCGCTAAGCGTCGTGAAGCCTCCGGCACCCCCTCCGGTCCGGTCGGTGGCCCACTCGGCGAACCGGACGAAAAGTAGTATTCCCACTGGGAAACATATGAGAGTCACCGATAGGTGCCCGACCGGGTGCCTTCGGTGGCTCACCTAAGGACCTCACAAGGAAGAGAAGCTGGTGTTTTCGTGACCTTCTTTGGACGCACCCCCGCAGCAAGCCCTGAATTTACCCCTCCGGCAACCGTGCAGTCTATTGCGGTGTTGGGCGCCGGTAGCTGGGGCACCGCTTTCGCTAAGATTGCAGCGGATGCTGCCCGCGAGCGCGGCGATGACACTCGCGTGACTCTCATCGGTCGTGATGAGCAGGTGATGGCTGAGTGCGAGCGCACCCGCGAGAACGCTCGCTATTTTCCGGGAATGAAGCTGCCAGATAACATGCACTTCACTGCGGATGCCCCCGCCGCGCTGACCGGTGCCGATATGGTGGTTCTTGCTTTGCCTGCGCAGGTTCTGCGTTCGCAGTTGCAGAGCTTCGCCCGCTATATTGAGCCGAACGCCATGTTGGTGTCTTTGGCGAAGGGCCTGGAAACCGGTACGGGTCTGCGCATGTCGCAGGTCATTACTGAGGAGCTGGAAGAATCTATGGCTCTGCGTGGTGCTGATGTGCGCGCGATTGGTCATATTCCGCACCGCGTATGCGTGCTCTCGGGCCCGAACCTGGCGAAGGAAATCATGGGGGAGGAGCCTACCGCCTCCGTGGTTGCGGCTCGTACCCTGCCGGTAGCTGAGTCTGTTGCTCACGCAATTGCGTGCGCGTATTTCCGCCCGTACACCAACACGGATGTGGTGGGTACCGAAATTGGCGGCCTGGTGAAGAACGTGATTGCCCTTTGCGTGGGTATTTGCGAGGGCCGCAATTACGGTGATAACTCGAAGGCGTCCATTATGACTCGCGGTCTGGCGGAGATTACCCGCCTGGCGGTGGCCTTGGGTGGCGAGGCTGCGACGATGAGCGGTCTTGCCGGTATGGGCGACTTGATTGCGACCTGCTCTTCGCCGCTGTCTCGTAACCACACGGCGGGGCGCCTGCTGGCCCAGGGTATTACCCCTGACCGCCTGCATGAGCATATGATCCAGACCGCTGAGTCGATTAAGTCGGCGCCGGTGGTGGCTGAGTTGGCTCGTCGTCACAGTGTGGAGATGCCCATTGTTGAGGCTGTGGTGGCTGTGCTTTCGGGTCGTATTGGCATTGAGGAGTTGGCGCCTCAGCTGTTGGGTCGCCGCCTCAAGCATGAGAGCCACTAGGTTTTGAAGCTATCTGGTGTGCTGGTAACCCCTAATTAGTGATGTGTGCCAGGACATACTAGAAGAAGATTGAACGTAGACATCCGAGGACGGATACCGTTGCGGAAGACCTGTGCGTGAGAAACGCATCAGTGACCGCGACGGTATTCGTGCGTTAGGATTATTGACGCATTGCCGTTCCACCTTCCGGCTCTGAGGGTAGGGGAACATTGACTAGGAGAAATATATGACCGAGAAGAAGACCGTCGCCCTGCTGTGCGGTGGCCGCTCCTCCGAGCATCCCATTTCGCTCATTACCGCCGCTGGTGTGCTGAGCGCCATTGACCGCACTGCCTATGAGGTCATCACTATCGGCATTACCCGTGACGGCCGCTGGTATCTGACCGACGAGCAACAGCTCGCCGAGCTGACCGCTGGCACACGCGGTACCGCAGAGTTTCCCGAGGGTACCCAGCAGGTGTTCCTGCCGATGGGTGCCGGTGATTCCCGTTTGACCCTGGTGGATGCTGAGGGTAACGTTACCCGCACCGCACCGGTGGACGTTGTCTTCCCGCTACTGCACGGCCCATTTGGTGAGGACGGTACCGTGCAGGGTCTGCTGGAAATGGCTGACCTGCACTATGTGGGTTGCGGTGTGACCGCATCCGCTGTGGGTATGGATAAGCATTTCATGAAGGTTGCTTTCGAATCTGCTGGCCTGGAGGTCGGACCCTACGAGGTTGTCACTAACCGCCAGTGGGAGCACGAGGACCGCGAGCAGATTCTGGAGCGCGTGCTGAAGCTGGGCTTCCCCATGTTTGTGAAGCCGACTCGTGCTGGTTCTTCTTTCGGTATTACCAAGGTGGATTCGGTGGAGGAGCTTGTGCCGGCGATTGAAGAGGCTCGCTGCCACGATCCGAAGATTATTATTGAGGCCGGTATTGCGGGCCGTGAAATTGAGTGCGCTGTGCTTGATGGTCACCACGGCGAGATGCCTCGCGCATCCTACCCCGGTGAGATTGAGGTTGTGGACGAGGACCACGGCTTCTACGACTTTGAGGCGAAGTATGTTTCTGAGTCTTCTGCTGTGACCGTGTGCCCGGCGAACCTGCCGCAGGATGTGCAAGATCGTCTGCGTGAGCTGGCTGTGAAGGCGTTTTTGGCGCTGGATGGCGAGGGCCTGTCGCGTGCGGACTTCTTCTACACCGAGGATGGCCGCCTGATCATTAACGAGGTGAACACCATGCCCGGCTTCACCCCGATTTCGATGTACAAGACCATGTGGGAGAACACTGGTATTTCCTACACTAATTTGATTAGCGAGCTGCTGACCCTGGCGATGGAACGCCCCTTGGGTCTGCGCTAGTTTTAGAGAGTGCTTAAGCTTTGAGTGGGCTAAGTTCTTGAGCTGACGCTCAGCGTATGAATATTTAACGGTGGAGGAGTGTCCCTGCTGGAAGGCGCCTCGGTGCGGATTCTTGAGACTCTGCATCGGGGCGTTTCTTGCGCGGCTGATAAGTTAGTTGCCGGGGAAAACGGTGAATTGGTATGTATTTCCCGCATATATGCTGATGAGAATCGCTTGTTTTTCATTCATGAGCAAATCACTAATGTCTATCTTGGGGTACTCCAATGGGGGAGTGTAAGTTCTAAAGCGGC
The DNA here is from genome assembly GCF_054263775.1 of Rothia sp. 110740021-2. Classification (NCBI taxonomy): domain Bacteria; kingdom Bacillati; phylum Actinomycetota; class Actinomycetes; order Micrococcales; family Micrococcaceae; genus Rothia; species Rothia sp. 110740021-2. The sequence continues at coordinate 854,050 of NZ_JBSZFE010000001.1, forward strand.
ATTGATAGGGTGAAATGTAATTCTGTTCATAAGTGCATGAAATAATGCTTCTAGATGGCGAAAAGATTCGCTAGGTAGTCCTAGCACTTGGCAAAGCTCAAAGCTTGCCAGGAAAGCACTAAAATGAGTAATGAAGAAAAAACTGATTCGGTAGAATAGACGAAGGCAACTCCGGTTTACCTAATGACCGGATATCTATTCACTCACAACGTATTAGAAAGTCAAGGACAACCTTTGGGAAAACGAAGCCGTAAGGTGGTCTCTGCGAGTCTGGCGACAGCACTGGTTGCTTCCGGAAGTCCATGCGTAGCCTCGTTTGCTCAAGATATGCAGGAGGCAGCATCACAGCTTCCGCCGAACCCTGTTGGCACCGCAGAACAAACCCTGGATTCCGCCGCGACCGCGGCATCCTCCTCCCAGACAGCATTATCCACGCTTACTACCATAAGAGCATGGCCCACCGAGCAGGGGGACAATAAGACTGACAACGCGCAGTCAGAGCCCACCGCTCAGCCTAGCACTTCTTCCAACCCTCAGCCCATTGCTAGTGCTAAACCTTCTGCGATCGCTACGCCCACTCTGGACGCGACACCTACCCCGGACGTGACCGTACAGCCGACTGCCGAGCCCACCGTAGCTCCTGTTGCAGAGCCTACCGATGAGCTCGCTAAGGACGTAACCCCGGAACCTACGGCAGAGCCTACCGCTGAGTTCACTAAGGACGTAACTCCCGAGCTGACCCCGGAACCCACCTCTGATCCGAAGGTAGAGCCTACTCCGGAACCGCAGCCGACTCCGGAACCGGAGCATACTCCCGAACCGAATCCGGAGCCGACCAAGGATGTAACTCCCGAACCGACTCAGGAACCGAGCGAGGCACCCTCCGAGGAGCCGACTCAGGCTCCGGTAGTGCCCGCGCCAACTCAGGAACCCTCTAAGGAAGCAGAAATCCCCGTGGTTCCGGTAGCTCCCGTAGCTCCGGTAAAGGACACAGGTAACGACTCGGACTCCAAATCGGTTGCTCCGGTCGAGACTGAGCCTGTTGCTCCGATTCCTCCGGCGAACAACCAGGTGACCACTCCCGGCAACCGTCAGGAAATCTCTGGGGAAGATGTCATTATTTCGATTGAGCTTCCGCGACCGGGCGGTTCCTCTGAATCCTCCATCTCCTCTTCGGGATCTTCAAGCTCTTCATCGAGTACCAAGGCACCGAATGACGGGCTTGATGACGACGAGGATGATCCGTTGCGTTCTGGCGGCACCACCCTCGGACGAATCGCAGCCAATAATGGCTCGAATGACTCCATCCCGGGGGCGGCAGACTGGGTTGCTGGATACCTCTCGCGCAATACGACCGACGAAGACCACTCCCAGGAGGCAAGCCCCTCGAACTTCTCAAGCTCGGCATCAGCTTCGAAGTCGTCCAGCTCCTCCACCTCGGCTATCGTCAGCCACTCCGCAAAGAGCGTGGCAAAGGCTGACGGCGCGAACGCCGCCCAGGAGCAGGCCGTGAAGAATGCGGACGCTGACGATTCCGGACTTTCCGGCATTGCACCGCTGATTCTCTTCTCACTCATCGGTCTGGTGCTGATTGCTCTGGCAATCCGCTACTTCACCCGCGGAGCATAAGGCGAACATAACGCGTAAGAATACGCGATAATAGAGGATGTGAATCCTCAGACTTTTAGCGATACGCGGGACAACCCCATGCGAGAGACACCTCTCTCAAAGCTGGGGGAGTCCCGCGTTCTGCGCGCTTTCATGCCGATTATCAACGCCCACAACGAGCAGGTCGCCGCTACGGCACGCCAGGCTGGGCACATTGAACCCCTCGATGTGGGTCCCGGCGACGACTGTGCCGTCCTCGCCGCGCCCGCACCCGGTCAGCGTACAGTGGTCACCACCGACACTCTCGTTGAGGACCAGGACTTCATGAACCTTTGGCCCGGCGGTATCGCGCGGACGGGTGAGGGTGGCGAGTTCATTCTGGAACCCGCCCGCAGCAGCGGTTACGATGTGGGGTGCAAAGCCGCGACCCAGAACCTTGCCGACGTTGCCGCCATGGGTGCACGCCCGGCAAGCCTCTTCATCTCCTTGAGTCTGCCCGGTAGCACTCCTTACGGCTGGATTGACGGCTTCGCCCACGGCATTGTGGATGGAATCAATGCCTGTGGGGCCACCGAATGCGTGATTGGCGGCGGTGATATTGGCGACTCTACCGAAATGTCGGTGACTGTTACCGCCCTCGGCTACACGGATCATGCCGTGCTGCGCTCCGGTGCGCGACCCGGTGACACTATCGCCCTGGCGGGACGTACCGCCTGGTCCGACGCCGGTCTGCGCCTGCTGCTCAACCCGCTCTCCCTACCCGCTACGGCACTGCTATGTGCCATTGCTGCAGGTCAGGATGCTGAGGTGGCACTGAGTGCGGTGGCTCAAGCGTGGGCTCAAAAGCACACTGAGAAGCAGGCTGAAGGTTCGGCTGCACTTGCTGCTCTTCCCGAAGGACTCATCGAGCTTGCCCGCACTCTCACCCCCGAAGACGCCGCGCAGATGCTCGCGGTCTGCGAGCGCGCCGTCGACTCGCAGCACCACCCCGTCAGCCCCATCCCCGCAGGAGAGGTGGCACGCCAGCATAAGGCAAGCTCCATGCTGGACCTCTCCGATGGCCTCGTCAAGGACGCTGGACGAGTTGCCGCCGCCTCCGGGGTGCAGATGCGCCTTGACCGCGCCGCCGTGGATGCGTTCGCCGAGCCGCTACTACCGTTGGCACGCCTGCTACTGGCGATTGGTGAGCGCAATGAGGCGGGGGAGAGCCCTGCATCCTTGGCGCGCGCCTTCGTGCTGGTCGGTGGAGAAGACCACGGTCTGCTGGCGACCTTCCCCAGTGAAGTACCCGAAGAGTTCGTGCCCCTGGGAACCTGCGTTGCGGACGTGCCGGAGCGCGGTCTGAGTGCTGAGCTCTACGGTGCCGAGCGCCGCCACGATACGGTAACCGGCGCGGCGGTCGTGATGGACGGCCGCTCCCTGGACGGCATGGGTTGGGAGCACTACGGAGCTTCCGCGTAGGAGCTTGATTGAGGGCCGTGAGGTGCGTGCGGTTTGTGCGTTCCCTCTGTGCTTTCAGTCCGCGGGATAAGTGGCGGACAATACCGTACATTTAACCGAAAATTTACTAGAATAGAAGTACGAAATAGGCTGGATACCGCCCGTGCCGCGGACGCTGAGAAATCAGTCAGGAACTAGCCGAGAACTAGTTGAGAAATCAGCCGAGAACCAGGTGAAACTGATAGGGAGGGTAGCGTGAACGCAGAACAGAACCAGCGCACCGAAGAGCGCGAGATCTACCGCCGCGCCTGCGTGCGCGCCTACCGCTTCGGTATAGCGTGGTCCACCGCCGCCCGCACCACCATCGAACGCTACCGTGAGGCGCTCAATGAACTCAATGGGTTCCCCGTGCCCGATAAGGACACCGGCTCCAATATCGCCCACACCCTGCTGACCCTGACTGAAGAGTTTGAGCGGGGTATGGAGCAGGTTCTGCCCAGTGAAATTCTTCCTAGTGAGGTTCTGTCCGGTGAGGTTCTGCCAGCTAACGAAATTCCTGGCGGGGAGGGTGCGTGCGTGCCCGAGTCGGCGGGTGCCTCCGAAGCCGAAACCCTCGCCGACCTGTGGATTCAGCTGGGCGGTATCTACGAGCACGCGATTATGCGCGCATCCCGCGTGGCGCGCGGCAACTCGGGTACTCTGCTCTGTGCCTGGGCGCTGGAGGCAGTGCGCAGCTACTGGTTCCTGCCTGGAAACCTTGCTCGGGAGCTCGGTGACGCAGCCGATGAGTTGCCGCTCGTGCGAGCCCTGGAGGTAGACTACGAGCGCGTTATTGCTAGCGGCTGCTTGCCGAAGCACCGTGAGGTGAAGTTGGAGTACGCCCACGCGGAAGCACGCGCGATGGCGTTCGCGGCGGAGCGGATTCGCGCCAGCGTGGGGGAGCAGATGGTGCCCTCCACAATGCTGTCGGTTATGGTGGAGCTCGCCCGCCTGGACGCACACTACGATGCATTACAGGACGCAGAAGCCGCTGACGAGGCGCTGAAAGAGCGTCGACGTGCGCTGATGTGTGCCACCCTGGAACGTACCGCGCAGTTTCCGCCCTCGCCAGAGCTTGCCGGTTTCGTGGATGCCGGTGCGCTCGGGTTCTACCTTGCCGTGGTGCACTCCAACCCGCGCTGGGAGGGAGCAACTCTGAACGAGGCGCAGGTGGAGTCCATGCTCCGTGCGCCTTCTGCAGTAGATGCAGTGCGAACGGGCTCTGAATCTGCTGAGCACACAGAACATGTGGGGCAGAGCGGCTGGGAGCTCATGGGTACACTGAGCTGCGAACCTCTGGCCCTGGCGCAGCTGCGCCCTGAACTTAAAGCCATGGGTGACAGCCTGCTTATTACCCCCCTGGACATGGCGGCTGGGCTCTGGACACTGCACGTGCATGTGCCCGACATCGACCCCGCCCGCGAGCTGATTATGGGCTACGGTCAGTGGTCGGATGAGCGTATTTCTTCCCTCGCGGATGGTCACCACACCGACCACGCGTGCGGTGCGGAGGGCGGCGTATGAGCCCCGCCCGACGTTCCGTGAACCCGCAGCAGGAAGCCCTGGACTTGGGGCTTCCTGAGCCTGCGCCCGAAAAAACTAAGCCGATAAATACTAAACCTGCGAAGGTTGAAGTAGCGCAGGGTGAGCCCGTAGATTCAGCGGGTGTCGAGTATACCCGTGCCGGTTCTGCGACCCGAGCTCATCATGGGAAAAAAGACGCGCCGCTACTGAGCGATGAGCAGCTCCGCACCACCGCCGAGCTGACCGTGCGTGATCTTGCCGCCTACGCCCGAGGCGAGGTGAGCCGCGCTGAGCTGAGCAAACGCGCCGCGCAGCGCGCCAGTGCCCCCTACCGTAAGGCGCTCAAGACGCTCAAGCATTCGCTGGGCCCCGCAGCGCACACCATGACCGACGACGCTATCTACGAGCTGGTTGATATTGCGTTGGCGGCGCGGCAGGCAACTCAGCCGGATGAACAGCAACCGAAGGAACCTGCCCGGAAAGCGCCCGCCCGGAAGAACCCAGCTCAGAAGAAAGCAGTTCAGAAGGAACTTGCACAGAAGGAACTAGCTCAGAACGACCCCAACCCGCAGCAGAGCGAAACTGCCGCCCGGGCTACTTCGGCGCGCCCGCAGAAGATAACGAAAGCGAGCGAAGAGGCCGAGCAGAAGCCTGCGCCGAAGAAGAGCGCGCCCGAGGTAGAAGTTGAAAAGTCCGCGACCAAAAAGCCTGCACCTAAAAAGGCTGTAGCGAAGAAGACTGCGCCCGCGGAGAAAGCTCCCGCTTCTAAAGCCTCGGCATCGAAAATCCCGGCAAAGCCGAAAACCGCAGCGCCGAAAACCGCATCCAAGAAGGTAACGCCTGCACAGAAAACCCCCGCCCAGAAAGCTTCGACGAAGAAGGCAACTACTGAGAAGGTTGTGGCTGAGAAGCCCGCATCAGCTACCGTGGAGGCTAAGAGCCGTGCCCTGGCGCGCTACGCCTCCGAAGATCGCATCGAAAATGCGCCGCTCAAAAAGTACCTACCCGCGCCCAGCGCCAAGACAATCTCCACGCACCTGGACCTGCACACCGTCGGGGAGATGCTCGATTACTTCCCGCGCAAGTACCTGCCGCGCGGTGAGCTCAGCTCCTTCGCAAAACTCGTTGAGGGCCAAGACGTCACCATCATCGCCCGCGTGGTGCACGTGAGTACCCGAACCATGGCGGCACGCCGCGGCAAAATCACGGAAGTGACCATCACCGACCGGCTCTCTGACACCACCGGGCAGGAGGCACCCGCCGGTTTTGGTGCCGCTGGCCTCAATGCAGGTGGTCCTGTATCCGTGGTGCCCGGCCGTGCTAACCGCCCCGGCGTATCCAGAGTATCCGGTGTGCCCGCGCAGAACTGGCAAGCAACCGGGATGCACAACCCGCGTATCAACGCGCTCGCTAACTCCACGCAGAACCCAGCCGCCCAGATTCCCAGTGCCCAGAACCCGATACAGGGCACGGGAGTGCAACCCGCCTCCTACAGCGGTTATGCAGACAGCTACGGTCAGGATAGTTTTGCACAGGATAGTTTTGCACAGGGAGGCCTCTTTGGCGTGCCCGCACCTAGCATGACGAACCCCGGCGCGCTCATCGGCTCGCAGATCAAGCTCTCCTTCTTCAACGCCTGGACTGCCGCCCGTGAAATCCGTGAGGGTGAAACCATGATGTTCTCCGGCAGAGTCGGCATCTACCGCGGCGAATACACCCTCACCAACCCGCACTACGCCCTGCTATCGAAGGACGCCTCCGGCGCGGACGTCACCGACGCCGCCACCGCCCCCGTGCCCGTCTACCGCGCCCCAGTGAAGCTACCCACCGACCGCATCAGCGGCTACATGGCGCAGCTGCTCGAAAAGGTGCCGCTCAAAGAACTCGAAGACCCGGTACCCTACACGATTCGTCGCGCCCGCAAGGTGCACTCGCTGGAGTGGACGTATCGCGCCCTGCATACCCCCGACTCGGAGGACACCTGGCGTGCCGCGCAGGCGCAGATGCGTTACCGCGAGGCATTCGTGCTGCAGAGTGCGCTTGCCCGCCTGCATTCGGTGCGTGCCGCGCACCTGACTCAGCCGCGCCCCACCGTGGAGGGTGGACTCGCCGATCAGCTGCTTCAGGTTCTGCCCTACGAGCTGACTGAGGGGCAGCAGAAGGTAGGCGCTGAGATTGCCGCCGATCTGTCGAGCGAATCGCCCATGAACCGCCTGCTACAGGGTGATGTGGGTTCCGGTAAGACCGTGGTGGCTCTGCGTGCCATGCTGCAGGTTGCTGATGCGGGCGGCCAGTCCGCGATGCTGGCCCCGACCGAGGTGCTCGCTGAGCAGCATTTGCGTTCGGTACTAGACATCCTGGGGGATATGGCGGCGTCCGAAGACTCTGATACTGACGATTCAGCCGCCGGTTCTGCCGATGAAACTCCCTGGAGGAGCGGGGAGAAACCCCGCCGTGTGCGTGTGCGCCTGCTGACCGCCTCCATGGGTACCCGCGCTAAGTGCAAGGTACTGCAGGAGCTCGCCGCCGGCGCCGCCCAGATTGTGATTGGCACCCACGCCCTGCTTTCCGATGAGGTGCGCTTCCACGATTTGGGTCTGGTCGTCGTGGACGAGCAGCACCGCTTTGGTGTGGAGCAACGCGACGGTCTGCGCGGCACTGACGGCGCTCTGCCGCACCGCCTAGTCATGACCGCAACGCCCATTCCGCGTACCGTCGCCATGACCGTGTTCGGTGATCTGGATGTGTCCGTGCTCGACACCCTGCCCGCCGGTCGCCAGAAAATCTCAACCCATGTGGTGCCCCTCGCCGAGAAGCCTGCCTGGGCATCCCGGCTGTGGAGGCGTGCCCGCGAAGAAATCGACGCGGGCCACCAGGTGTATGTTGTCGTACCCAAAATTGGGGAGGACGGCGACAGCCTGGAGGAAGGTGCCGCGTTCTTTGGCACATCCAGCCTGAATGGTGCGGGAACAGGCACGGGCAACTCAGCCCAGGGCTATTTCGGTCAGGGTGGTAATGCCAGCAGCGACGGCAAGGTTCAGCTGACCTCGGTCGCCTCAATGTACTCGTACCTGAGCGCTGAGGACGCCCTCATCGGTGTGCGTATCGGCACCCTGCATGGACGCATGGACCCGGCGGAGAAGACGGCCGTCATGACCGCTTTCGAACGCGGTGAAATTGACCTGCTCATCAGCACCACCGTCATTGAGGTGGGCGTGAACGTTCCGAACGCTACGCTCATGATTATCATGGACGCCGACCGCTTTGGCATCTCGGGCCTACACCAGTTGCGCGGTCGTGTGGGCCGCGGCGGCTACGCGGGCACCTGCCTGCTGGTTACCCGCCAGGAGGCAGGTGGCGTGTCCCGCGAGCGCCTGGATGCGGTTGCCTCCACCACGGACGGCTTTGAGCTCTCTCGTATCGACCTGGCGCAGCGCCGCGAGGGTGATATTCTGGGTGCTGCACAATCGGGCTCAAAGAGCACTCTGCGCTTCTTGCGGGCACTTGCCGATGCTGACATTATTGAGCGTGCCCGCGAGGATGCCCGCTCGGTGGTGGAGAAGGATCCGACGCTGGCTAAGCATCCGTCTTTGGCGCGTACGATTGACCGTGCCCTGGACGCTGACCGTGAGGCGTTCCTCGGCAGGGGATAAGCGCTCAACGGGGCAGAATGCTCTGCCAGCCCCGCCCACCAACTTGCTTTGACCATAATCCACCGAAACCGTGACGTTAACACACCGCACTAGTTAAGAGGAGAATCCCTATGAGCCGTATTATTTCCGGTGCCGCCGGAGGTGTTCGCCTTACCTCGGTTCCGGGGGATAATACTCGCCCCACCACCGATCGGGTGAAGGAATCCCTCTTCTCCAAGCTAGAGAGCTACGACATTATTCGTGGCGCCCGTGTGCTGGACGCCTTTGGCGGTTCGGGTGCGCTTGGCTGCGAGGCACTCTCGCGCGGTGCAGCCTCCGTGACTCTGCTGGATACGTACCCGAAGGCTGTTGCGGTTATTCGCAAGAACATTGCCGCGGTGGAGAAGGCAATGGGGTGCACCGGCTCTGGTCCTTCTGACGCTACCGGTTCTGTGGCACACGTGCAGCAGTCTCAGGCGCTGACCTACGTGAAGTCCGCCTCCGGTCCGTGGGATCTGGTGTTTGTTGACCCGCCCTACGCCGTGCCAAATGAGCAGGTCAGCGAGCTGCTGGAGGAACTCACCTCTAAGCTTGCCGAGGGTGCCGTGATCGTGGTGGAGCGTTCTTCGCGCGATCCGGAGCCGGTGTGGGGCGAGGGCCTGTACTGTTTTTCGACCCGTCAGCACGGCGAGACAGTTCTCTACTATGTGGAGCCTGACGAGGTGGAGGAGCAAGCGGGCGACGAGTTCGGCAACGAATCTGGTGAGGACGCTGAAGAGATCGCTGCCTAAGATTTCTGTCTCATCTCACCGATCAATCTTTCCGCCTCAGCCTGCGCTCGCCCGCATGACGCTATCCCGCATCCTAAATTCGCCCGCATCTAGTCATTCCAACGTCTGATATTTATTCGTGAAGGAACCGCCATGATTGCCCTCTGCCCCGGATCTTTTGACCCCGTGCACCACGGCCACCTGGAAATCATTGCCCGCGCCGCTCAGCTCTTTGACGAGGTGATCGTGGGCGTGGCGCACAATAGCTCCAAGAAGTACCGTTTCTCCCTGGAGAAGCGCGTGCAGCTGGTGCGTGAGTCTTTGCGGGAGCTCGGCATTGAGGGTGTGGGCGTGGAGCCGATTCCGCCGGGCGTGCTGCTTGCCGAATACGCGGCGGAGCGTGGTGCGAAGGTGCTGGTGAAGGGTTTGCGTTCGGCGACGGATTACAGCTATGAGGCTCCGATGGCGAGTATGAACCGCCACTTGGCGCAGGTTGAGACGGTGTTCTTGGCCGGTGAGGACCGCTACGGTGCGGTGTCGTCCACGATTATTCGTGAGGTGGCGTCGTTGGGTGGTGATGTGACTGCCTTCGTGCCGGAGGCGGTCGCCCGCGCGTTGAAAAACGCCTAATCAACCCGGATGCGCACCCGTCCGATACGCCAGATACGCACACGGCACAGCAAACTGTACCGCCGACCGGGCGCTTAATTACCTCTGGAATGCCCCGACCGGCTGGTTAAGTGCCGCGCGGCGCCTCCTTAAGGGGATATTTAAGAGGTGAGCGCCACTTAACGAGATTTAAAAGGTGCTTAATCTTGATTAACGGTGCGAATGACCCCTAAAATGGGACTTTGGTTTATACATTTCGTAAGGAGAAACGCCATTTCACGTGCAGACGCATCGCCGCTGGTTGTATCAGTCACTAACCTGATTCACCGCCCCGGCGCCATGGAAACTCTCGCTGAGGTTCTGCCCGCACCGGCAGACCTGGGTAACACGCTCATCGGCGTGGAAGAGGGTTCGGATATTGACCTCGATATTCGTATGGAGTCTGTTGTTGATGGTATCCTAGTAACCGGCTCCGTTGTTGTGGATGTACACGGCGAGTGTAGCCTTTGCTTGGATCCGATTGATTATGAGATGTCGGCCAATATTCAAGAGCTTTTCGTCTTTGAGAAGGCCCCGGCTGGCGGCCCCGAAGACGAAGTAGATGAGCAGTACGCCGTTGAGGATGATTCCATCGACCTTGAACCGGCTCTGCGGGACGCAGTAATCCTTCAACTGCCGTTCCAGCCTGTTTGTAGGGATACCTGCCAGGGTCTGTGCGCTGATTGCGGTGCGCGCCTGGAGGATGACCCCGGGCATCATCACGAGGTGTTGGATCCGCGCTGGTCGGCTCTACAGGGCCTGCTCGGCGCAGATACCGAAAACTAAATTGTTGTTACTAGAGATTGTGAGATAGCTGTGGCTGTTCCCAAGCGCAAGATGTCCCGCGCTAACACCCGCGCACGCCGTTCCCAGTGGAAGGCATCCGTGCCCCAGCTGGTTAAGACCGTTGAAAATGGTCGCGTGACCTACAGCCTGCCCCACCAGGCAAAGGTTGTAACCGACGCTGCAGGCAACGCCCTGTTCCTGGAGTACAAGGGCCGTAAGGTTGCAGACGCCTAAGAAGCGGTGAATCCTTATGACTGAATTTCCTAGTGTTGATACTAGGGAGTTGCGTAAACGTCTCGGGGTCGATATCGACGCCGAGACGTTTTTGCTATCCCTAACCCACCGCTCCTACGCCTTCGAGAACCCCGGAGTGGAGCATAATGAACGCCTGGAGTTCCTGGGCGATTCGGTGCTTTCCCTGGCAATTGCTGAAGAAGTGTACCGACGCTACCCCGACCTGCCCGAGGGAGAGCTCGTGAAGCTGCACCACGTGGTGGTGTCTACTGTGGCATTGGCGAAGGTGGCACGCGACCTGGATCTGGGCCGGTACATCCTGCTCGGTAAGGGCGAGATTCACACCGGCGGCGCCGACAAGGACTCGATCCTTGCCGACACCATGGAAGCGATTTTCGGCCTGACCTACCTGGAGTGCGGTCGCGAGGCGGCTCGTGACCTGGTGCTACGCCTGATCGCCCCGCTGCTCGATGATGAGAAGGTCCTGAACTCTGGACGAGACTGGAAGACCGAGCTGCTGAACCTCGCCACCGCCCGCGGTTGGGGAGACGTGCGCTATGAGGTCACCGGTGAGGGCCCCGACCACGCGCGCGTGTACACTGCGGTCGCTATTGTGGCGAACCAGCAGACCGGTACCGGTGTGGGTCCGAGCAAGAAGGAAGCGGAGCGCCTTGCCGCTGAGCAGGCGTACCGCGTTCTGGTTTAGGCTCGTTCAATCATCCTGCAGGTCTGCTAACTCTGCGGGGCTCTTGATCCTGCAATCCTGTTGAGGGGAGTAAATCATGCCCGAACTACCCGAGGTAGAAACCGTTCGCGCGGGCATCGCCAATCATTCCTTGGGTCGCCCCGTGCGGGCGGTGCGCGTGGTCGATGCCCGTTCGCTGCGCAGACACCTGACCGGTCCCGCCCACTTTGAGGCGGCACTGACCGGCAGGGTGCTGCGCGGTGCCTACCGCCGCGGCAAGTACCTGTGGCTGACCCTGAGCGAGGCGGACGGCACACTTGCCGACGAGGCACTCGTGGTGCATCTGGGCATGAGCGGTCAGCTGCTTGTGCGCGATGAACCGGGCAGAGATTTGGGCAGTGACTCGGGTAATGATTTGCAGGCGCGTGCGGCCTTTGATGAGCAGCCGCGGCACCTGCGCGTGGCGCTAGAGCTAGGACCGGCGGAAGCCACCGGCGATGCGGTGAGCACCAACCGGGCATGTACCGGGCAGCGCTTGCTTTTCGTGGATCAGCGCATCTTCGGTGGTATGTTCCTCAGCCCGATGGTACCGGACGTACCCGCGGTGGTAGCAGTGAATGAAGCTGCGGCGGGTGAAGTATCTGAGCGTTTTCTGGTGCCGGAAGCAGTCAAGCACATTGCCCGCGACCCGCTGGACGAATTCTTCGACTCCGCGGCGGTGCGTCGCAAGTTCCTGCGTACCTCCAGCGGGATTAAGAAGGTGCTGCTGGACCAGTCGGTCATCTCTGGCGTAGGCAATATCTACGCCGATGAGGCGCTGTGGCGTGCGCGGTTGCACTATGCGAAGCCCGCACGCACCCTCAGCGCCGCTCAAACCCGCGAACTGCTGGAGGCTGTCACCCAGGTGCTGCGCGAGTCCTTGGCGGCTGGCGGCACAAGCTTCGACGCCCTGTACGTGAATGTGCTGGGGGAGTCTGGCTACTTTGCGCGCTCGCTGAACGCCTACGGCCGTGCCGGGGAGCCTTGCCACCGTTGCGCGGAGGCGGGCCGCACATCCCTGATAGTGCGCGAACCGTTCCAGAACCGTTCGTCCTACCGTTGCCCGCACTGCCAGCGGGCACCGCGCTCTCGACAAGTTGAGGGCTCTCGATAAGGCTTACGGTAGGCACAAACTCACGCTAGTTATGCATATGACGGCGTAGCTACGTTTCTCCCATATGGGGGATGTAGCTACGCCGTCATTCGCTTAAACCTCATTCATTTAAACCGAGAGTGGGGGAGCCAACCCGAAAGCCACCCCGAAAAGAAGCACTTAGCGGCTGTACTTGTTGCCGTAGAATAAGCCCAGACGCTCATAGCCTTCCTCAATCGACACGGCGGGCTCCCAATGCAGAAGCTCGCGGGTGCGGCGCTGATCAAACCAGTGCGCGGTCGACAGCTGCTCCGCAAGGAACTCCGTCATCGGCGGCTCATCACCGGCGGTCACGTTCTTCGGCAGACGCTCCCACACACGCTCAATAACCTTACCCGCCAGAGCCGCAACCTTCGCTGGAACCGAGAAACGCGGAGCGGGAACGCCGACCGCCTCACAGAAACCACCCAGTAGCTCAGCGATAGTGCGCGGCTGACCGTTCGTCACCACCAGCGCCCGACCCGCAAAAGCGTCGATGCGCTGATAGCCATGCACCAGCGCATCCGCGGCGTTATCAATGTAGAGCGTATCAATCAGCCCCGTACCGCCAGAGAGCAACGGCAGGCGGCCCGCGGCGGAACGCTCCAGAATACGCTCCACCAGCTGGGTGTCGCCCGGACCCCACATCAGGTGAGGACGCAACGCACCCACGCGCAACACCCCGCCGTCGGGCAGGGCAGTGCCGTTCGCCTCCAACGCCAGCAGCTCAGCGGCAGCCTTTGAACGCGCATAGTTACCGCGCGCATGCTCCGGGGACGCTACGCCGGCACCATCACCCACGATTGCCGCACCGGCATGAGCCACCGACGGCGAGGAAATATACAGGAACGAACCCACCGAATGGTTCAGTGCCGCCTGCAACAGGGTGCGGGTTCCCTCAATGTTGATGCGCTCATAATCAGACCACTCGCCGCTGACCGAAACCTTCGCCGCAGCATGCACCACGCCGTTCATACCGGTCATCGCCAGATCCACAGCCTGCGCGTTCGTAATATCGCCGCGCACCTGCTCAAAACGCGGGCGCACCGAATCGGGCAACAGAGCCGCAATACCCGAATCACCACGCTGAAAAACGCGCACATCATAGCCGGCACGCAACAACGCCAACACACTCTCACGACCTAGCAGGCCGCTCGCACCGGTAAAGAGGATGCGCTCGCCAATACGCGGCGCAAAATCAGGCTCCTCAATTGGGCGTAGCGAACGCGGGGCGGGATCAGTGTAGCGTGCCGCCAGCGGCTGCGCCGGCTTACGGAACCGAGCCGTCGGGGAAGTCACCGCATGCGAGGTCGACAGGCGCGGTTCAGATAAGCGGGGTACAGACTCATGGGAAGAGGACTCACGCGAAGAATGAGGGGACATCATACTCCTTAGACTTAGGGGGATCCGGCAGGCGCTTACGCCCCCGCAAGAACCTTCGACGCCCACTCACCCAGGGCGGGGCGGTCAATCTTCGAATTATGGCGAATATCGGTCGGATGCTCGTGCACCACCAGCACCGCGGCAAGCTCCACACCGGTATCCTCGGCAACCTTCTGACGCACCAGCTGCGACAGCTCGAAGGGAGCCACACCCTCTGCAATGGGGAAGCGGTTGGTGCCAGGCACGCGATTGAGCAGGGCACGCTTGAGACCCGATGCCGACTGGCGTGCCTCCAAAACGGCAGTATTCGCCGAAGCCTCAATGACCAGCACCGGGGCGGCAGTACCGGCAGGGCCCACTGCAACCAGGGCGGCGCGGCGCACCTCCGGCAGGGACTCGGCGGACTGCTCAGCCGCAACCGGGGTCAGTACACCCTGCGAAGTCAGCAGTACGTGCGCGAGACGGCCTTCAACCCACAGGCGACCCGAAGCGTCCAGGTGTCCAACGTCACCGGTATGATGCCAACCCGGAGTGCTAATGGACTGCTCCTCAGTCACCCACAGGGTGTCGTAGCGGTCCTTCACATGCGGTGCCGACACCAGAATCTCACCGGTCACACCCGGCTCATGGGTCAGCTCATCCGCCACCGAACCGTCCTGCAGCAGCGGCGCAATAGCGACCGCCGCACCGTACACCGCAAACCCAACGCATACGCCGTCACCGGCGAACGGGTCAAGCACCTCACCGGCAGCATTCGGGGTGCCCTCAGCAATCGCCTGGCGAATCATCTCGAAAGACACATCGGTCACCGGCAGGCCCTCGGTCATGCCGTACGGGGTGTGCAGGGAAGCGTTCGGCACCAGGGCGAAGAGCGCCTCCAGCAGCGGCACGGGAATTGGTGCGCCAGCACTCAGCACGGTCTGAACCTTAGCCAATGCCGCACGCTGCTCCCCGTTCAGCTCATCGGCGGTTGCCACAACATTCACCAGAGCGGCAGGGGAAGCGAACACGACCGTCGCATCAATAGCCGCCGCAGCCGACGCCAGTGCAGAAGCCGTCAGAGTCTTCGGGCGGGTCACATCCATCGTAGGAGTCACGCTGGTAGCACCCAGCGCCGGGCCCAACAGAGCAAAAGGCGCGAAGCCAGCCACCAGACCGCTACCGGGCGCAAAACCGTACGTATTCGCAATGGCATCACGCATACCCGCCAGCTGACGCTGCGTGTACACCACGCCCTTAGCCGGGCCGGTCGAACCGGAGGTGTACAGCACCGCTGCATCAGCATCCGGCACGGGGGAGGGGAACTCCACCACGGTCGGGGTGGGCACTGGCGCACCCGGAGTACCGTCAGCGGCGGGCGCGGTAAATACCGAACCGGCAACGCCTAGTAGCTTCTCTTGCACCGGACCCAGCGGATCCACAGAAATACGCACACCCGGCCATAGCAGCGTACGTGCAGCACTGAGCGCAGCGGGAATACCCACCAGGAAGCTCGGGTTAGCACCCTTCAACGCGCGAGTCAGACCCGGCAGACCCAGACCGGTATCAGCCACCACAATGACAGCGCCCAGCTTCATGCAAGCGTAAATCAGAGTGGTCAGGCGGGCACCCGGAGGCACCATCAGGTTCACGCGGTCGCCCGGACGCACACCTAGGGCGTGCAGGCGGGTAGCGGTGGCGTTGACCTGCTGGTTCAGTTCAGCCCAGGTCAGGGTCACAGACACGGAGGTGCCGTCACCCTTGGGGTCCATATCCACCACGGCGATGGAGGCATCGTCGGCGCGTTCGGTGAGAGCGGCGAGCATGGGGCGGAACGCCGCGGGAACAGTACCCCCAGATTCCTCAGCGGCAGCGCCCTCGCCGGTCGTAAGGCCGTGGCGGCGTGCGCGTGCGGCACGATGCTCCGCCTCCGCATTACGCGCCGGAACCAATACGCCATCCTCCAGCGTGCCAAAGGTTTGCGCAAGCCACGAAATCATGGGGGTGGCAATATCGTAATCCTCAATGACCAGGTGCGACGCCTTCTCGTAACGGTGCACCTTCGCCTGCGGCATGCGCTCCATCAGATCGAACAGGTAGCGGCGCTGGAACACCGGGTCCTTCGTCCCCCACTGGAAGAACGCGGGCACATCCAGCTCACGGATCTGCTCGGCAATATGCTGCATCGGAGCATAGGAGGGGATATCAGTACCGGTCGGAATATCACCCACAAAATTACGCACACCCTCACGCCACGCCGAATGAGCGTACGGCGCACGGTATGTACGGTATATCGCCTCGTTCAGAGGGCTCGGGTACAGGCGCTTAGGCTGCTTACCTACCGGCTGCGGTAGAGCACCATCAAGCGCCCCGGCACCGGCAGAACCCGGCACAGGCAGGCGGCCCTCATTCTGAGCCAAGCCCAAAGTCACATCAATAAACGCGGTCGAATCGTGAGTACCCCACTCGTGCACACCCAACGCCAGACGTAGGGCGGCAGGGATATTCTCAATGCCGTCATGGTAGACCGCGGTGTTCGTCAGCATCACGCCCGAAAGAATCTCACGATGCTCCAGCGCCCAACCAAAGGACACCAGCCCACCCCAATCATGGGCGAGAATCACGACCGGCTTGTTGGTCTCATCCAGACCCAGCGCCTTCGTAAAGTCACCCAGATCAGTGATACGGTCGGTCAGGGTACGGCGCTCACCCTCCAAATCCAGGTGGGTTCGCTCCGAATAACCCATATCAATCTGATCAACCGCAACCACACGCCACGGAGCGCGCTCATTCACACCCGCATCCAGCACGGTACGCCACAGGTACGACCAGGTCGGGTTCCCGTGCACACAGAGGATTGTGCCAATCGGCTCCAAACCCTGCTCGACCAGCACCGGAAGGTTATCTAGGTAGTGCCAGCGGCGCGCACCAGCCTGCTGCGCCCGCTGCTCAATGGGAGCGGTGGTGGGCACCTCCAGAAGGTGGGAGTAGCGCGGGTTCACGCCCGCCCATTCCTCCGGGTTGTAGGGAGGCTGAGCCTTAGGGAAGTTCAAATGGCGCATGCTGGGGGAATCCTTCCGGATCGAATCGGTAAATGTCTACCGCACAAAGGTTAAGGGGCTGCCGGCTAAAGGTTGCCGACTAACGGGCTACCACTGAATTTCAAGTAGGGCAGTGTTCAGACCAGAACCCACACCCATGCACAAAATACGGTCGCCCCCCTTGTAGGTCGGGGCGCACTCCGCAAGAGTCATCGGCAGAGCTGCCGCAGCCACATTGCCCCACTTCGGGAAGGTCATGGGGATGCGCTCACGCTCAATACCGACCGCCTCAATAATCGCGTTCGTGTGGGCGTTAGAAATCTGGTGGGTCACGTAGGAGGTCATGTCGTTCCACTCCCAGCCGTCCTGATGCGCTTGCTCCCAGGCCTGCGCCACCAGCTCCAGACCGTGCTTGAGCAGGCCCTCAGCATCAGTGTTCATGCCCTGATCCGCTTCGCCACCGATGCACAGGTTACGGTGCTCAGTGCCCGCACGGGATACCGAACCGACAATGCGGTGACCCTCCGGGTGGCGGTCAGCGCGACCGATCACAGCCGCCGCCGCGCCCGAACCGAGGGTCAGGGTCGCGAACTGTGCCAGCACATCCTCGCGGGTCGAATCAGGGTTGTTCAGAATGCGCACCGCGGTACGGTGCCACGGGGAGGGATCCTCGCCAGCGACAATCAGGGCGTAGTCGATAGCACCCGCATCAATCATGGTGGAGGCAACAGTCATCGCGTTCACAAAGCCCAGGCAGGCGTTCGTAATATCGAAGTTCAGGGCGTGACGCGGCAGCTCCAAGCGGTCATGCACACCCACCGAAACGGCGGGCTCAAAGTTATCGCGAGTCACCGAAGCGTTAATCAGCAGGCCAATCTGGGAACGGTCAATACCCGCCTCCGCAATAGCCTTCTCGGCTGCGGCAACCACGCCGTCCTCGAAGGTCTGGCCCTCGGTCCAGCCGCGGCGAGTGCTAATACCTGCAAGACGCTCCAGCAGGCCCTTCGGCATGCGCAGACGCTGATAGGTTTGGGCCAGCTGCTCATCGAAGTAGTCGCTTGTGACGACCTCCGGAGGCAGCTCATGAGTAATGGACAGCAGAGCTGCATTAGCGTGACGAATGTCAGAGTTCGTGCCGACCTTCTCGGCGGGTGCATTCAACAATGGTGTGGCCCTTGAAAATAGATGTCAGTGGTATACAAAGACGGCGGGGATACGCACTGCGTTCCCGCAGAATTCGCGATGCTCATTCCAACATACCGCACCGGTCGAGCGGACCCGTATCCGTAGACCCAATATGGACGCCCCCGTTCACCCCGCGCGTAAGATGATGCACAATGACGAACTTTGACTCCCCATCACCCGGTGCACGCTAACGCCGCCAGCCCGCCGCACCGCGTACACTAGAGGGATGCCGCCAGGCACCACAAAACGTGCCTGGCACACACCAGTTCTTTTGCAGAAAGGCCCCTTGTGCACCTGATGTCGCTGACCCTGCGCGGGTTCAAGTCTTTCGCCTCCGCCACCACTTTTGAGTTTACCTCCGGCATTAACGCGGTGGTCGGACCCAACGGCTCCGGTAAGTCCAATGTGTTGGACGCGCTCGCCTGGGTGATGGGAGAGCAGGGCGCTAAGAGCCTACGTGGTGGCAGCATGAAGGACGTCATTTTCGCGGGCTCCGGCGAGGCTGGTTCGGGCGACGGGGCCCAGCGTGCGCCCCTGGGTCGGGCCAAAGTCACCCTGACTTTCGATAATTCCGACGGCACCCTCAGCATTCCCGCTGACCGGGTGCAGATTT
The DNA here is from genome assembly GCF_054263775.1 of Rothia sp. 110740021-2. Lineage (NCBI taxonomy): Bacteria > Bacillati > Actinomycetota > Actinomycetes > Micrococcales > Micrococcaceae > Rothia > Rothia sp. 110740021-2. The sequence goes on from NZ_JBSZFE010000001.1 coordinate 872,788, forward strand.
CGCGCACCATGTTCCGCTCAGGTGGCAGCGAGTACGAGATTAACGGTTCCCCGGCGCGTCTTGCCGATATTCAGGACCTGCTCTCGGAGGCGGGTCTGGGTCAGCAGATGCACGTGCTCGTCGGGCAGGGGCAGCTGGATGCGGTTCTGCACGCTACCGCCCAGCAGCGCCGCGACATGATTGAGCAGGCGGCAGGCGTGGTCAAGTACCGCCGCCGCCAGGAGAAGACCAGCCGCAAGCTGGAGTCTGTGGCATCGAACGTTACCCGCCTGAGCGACCTGGTGGCCGAGCTGGATTCGCAGCTGCAGCCGCTGAGCGAGCAGGCGGAATCCGCCGCGACCGCGCGTCAGCTGCAGGCGCGCATCCGCCAGCTGGAGGTGGTACTTTTGGCTCGTCAGTTGGGTGTTCTGCAGGCTGAGCAAGCGCAGGCTCTCGCCTCCGAGTCTGAAGGTACCCGTCGCGCCGAAACCCTGAAAGAACAGCTGGAGGCGGCGCGTGCCGCATCCGCGAAGCATCAGCAGGAGCAGAACCGTCTGAACGCCGAGGTCACCGCCTGCCAGAAGGCCGTGTCGACCCTGCGCGAGTCCGCCGCGCGCGTGCGCACCGTGCAGTCCATCGCCGCCGAACGTGTGCGCACCTACCGCGTGGAGCTGACCAAGGCAACCGCCGCCGCCCGCGCCGGATACGAACGTACCCTGGAACTGCTGGAGGAGCGCCGCGAAGAGGCAGAGCGCGCGGTGGAAAGCTACGCCAGCTTTGAAGAACGCTACGATGCGGCGCTGAAGAACGTTGAGAAGGCGGCATCTGAGGTGGCGCAGACTGAGCGTGCCTCGGGTGAGGCGGCGCAGTCTCGGTCCCGCGCGCAGGCTCAGCTCGATACCGCCCGCGCCGCTGCGCTGGAGGCGACCCGCGCCTACGCGGCGGCGGCTGAGCGTGCAGCAACTCTGCGTGAGGCGCTGGGTCAGAGCCTGGGGGAAGTACCCGCCGAGCTGGGCACTGAATCTGCCGAGGCGTTGTTCGACCCTGAGACTGGTGAGCTCATGGATTCTGCGAGCGAGGGCGCGAGCCTGCTGCGTGTGCTGGATGCCGTGCAGATTAACCCCGAGTATGCGCGCGCGGCATCTGCGGCACTGACCTCGCTGGCAACCGCGGCGTTGAGCGTGCCGGTTGAGGGCGCCGAGGTATCGCAGCTGCGCGGTAATAAGGGTGAAGAAAGCGGCGAATCTGCCGCGAAGGAACTTTCAACAGAACTGCCCGAATCCTGCGCCGCTGAGCTGCGTGAGCTGGGTATCCGCCCCGCAACCGAGATGATTAAGCCGCTCAGTGAAGACGCCGCCGCGCTCGCAGGCATCGACAAGCATACCCTCACTCGCATCACCGCGGCGCTGGGCGAGCGCCTGGTGGGCGTGCTGTTTGCGCCGGATGCCGCCTCCGCAGAGTACGCCCTGCATCTGCTCGCAGAGAGCGCAGGTCAGCGCACTATCTGGCGTATTTTTGACCCCGCAGGCACCGAGCACACCCGCTACAGCCTGCTCTACCCAGCTGAGGGCGCCAGCCCCCTGGAACTTGCCGCCGCATACCGCGCTGCATCCCAGGTCGTGACCCACACCCGCGCCGAACTGGATGAAACCGAGCAGACCGTTCAGAAGGCTCAGGCCGCGGCAGAGGCAGCGGTTGAAGTAGAACGCGAGGCTGCGAAGGCAGCGGGCGTGGCGAGTGCTGAGCATGCGCGTGCCCGCGCCCAGGCAGAGTCCCTGGAAGCATCCGCGCAGAACATTCAGAACGAGCGCGCCCGCCTGAACGAGCGCCTTACCGCCGCAGAGGAATCCGTGGCGCAGGCGCGTACCGCCTACGAGTCGGTGCGCACCCGCGAGGATTCCTACCTGGCGGGCACGGGGGAGCAGGCTCCCGCGGCGACAATTGAGTGCCGCGCCCAGCGTCTGAGTGAGGTGCTTGCCGAGCAGGTGAGCGAGCGTGAGCAGCAGCTGCACGAGTTGAGCACCGACTTGAAGAACGCCCAGGAGGGCTTGACCAGCACCAATGACGAGGTGCAGGATTTGCAAGGGGCACACGCGGCGGCGCTGACCCTGCTGGCGCGCACCCAGACGGAGGCGGCGCGCGTGCAGGAGCGTGTGCAGGCTCTGGCTGAGCGTGCCCGCCTGGTGACCGGTTTGACCCTGGAGCAGCTGGAGGAGGAGTACTCCGAGCAGCTGCCGGTTGACGCGCCCGTTCAGGAGATGTCCAAAAACGCGGATTCCGAAAACACTGCTACCGGAACGGCATCAGAGACTACCGAAGCCTCCACCGAGAGCGTCCGCGCTCGCCTCAAGGCAACCCGCGCTGAATTGGAGGCGCTGGGTGCCATTAACCCGCTGGCGCTGGAGGAGTATGAGGCGTTGTCTGAACGCCACGCCTACCTGAACCAGCAGATTGAGGATTTGAAGGCTACCCGCCGTGACCTGAACACGGTCATGGATGAGGTCAGCAGCCACATTGCGGATGTGTTCACCGCCGCGATGGAGGACATTAATACCCACTACCGCCGTATCTTTGAGACCCTATTCCCGGGAGGCGAGGGCCACCTGGAGCTGGACGATCCGTCCGATCCGTTGAATTCGGGTGTGGAGATTCACGCGCGCCCGGCGGGTAAAAAGGTTAAGCGCCTGTCGCTGCTGTCTGGCGGTGAGCGTTCGCTCGCTTCGCTGGCGCTGTTAATTGCGATTTATATGTCTCGCCCTTCGCCGTTCTACGCCCTCGATGAGGTTGAGGCGGCGCTGGATGACCGCAACCTGTCGCGCCTGCTGCAGGTGGTTGGGGAGTTGGGGGAGCGTTCGCAGCTGATTGTGATTACGCATCAGAAGCGCACGATGCAGATTGCGGAGACCCTGTACGGGGTATCGATGCGCGGTGGCGTATCGACGGTGCTTTCTCAGCAGATGGAGGAGCTGCGCGAGCTGCTGTAGCTCGACGCGCCCCTCAAACTATGCACCCCTTAACCTGTGCGCTCTTGCCGCACACCCCTGCCTACCCTCGCTTGCGTAGCGTTGAAATCTTCCCAGGTGAGCCTCACATACCCTTGAGCGCACCCACCCCGGCGAATGTCACATGTCCTAGGGGTGGTCATGTGCACCCCAGGGTACTGTTCACCGCCTGCGCCCGGGTACTATAGGGGGATATATGCGAACGTCGCCCCGCCCTACCCGCGGCTGCGTGGTGTTTCGCTGTGATTAGGCCTGATGCCCCGCCCTACCGGCGGCGCGCATCCGGCGGTAACCATCCAGGGAAGGAATAGTGATGAGCGAAAACCTGGCAGATGCTTTCCTCAACGGTAAGTCGTTGAAGAATGCCCCCGGCCCCTATTTTGGTGAGTACGGCGGGCGGTGGATGCCCGAGTCGCTGATTGCCGCCATGGATGAGCTGGAGGCGACCTTTAACGAGGCGAAGAACGACCCCGAGTTTATTGCTGAGTTCCAGCGTCTTTCTGCTGAGTATTCGAACCGTCCGTCGCTGCTGACGGAGGTTCCGAAGTTCTCTGAGCATGCTGGTGCGCGTGTGTTCCTCAAGCGTGAGGACCTGAACCACACCGGTAGCCATAAGATTAATAACGTGCTGGGTCAGGCTCTGCTGGCTAAGCGTATGGGTAAGACCCGTCTGATTGCGGAGACTGGCGCGGGTCAGCACGGTGTTGCGACTGCTACTGCGGCTGCGCTCTTCGGCATGGAGTGCGTGGTCTACATGGGTGAGGAAGATACTGAGCGTCAGTCGCTGAATGTGGCCCGTATGCAGCTACTGGGTGCGAAGGTGATTGCGGTTCAGAACGGTTCCCGCACTCTCAAGGATGCCATTAATGAGGCGCTGCGCGATTGGGTTTCGAACGTTGAGAACACCCACTATCTGCTGGGTACTGCTGCTGGTGCGCATCCGTTCCCGGCGATGGTGCGTTTCTTCCACGACGCTATCGGTGAGGAGGCGCGCGAGCAGATTCTGGTTGAGACCGGCCGCCTGCCCGATGGTATTGCTGCCTGCGTGGGTGGCGGTTCGAACGCGATTGGCCTGTTCCACGCGTTCTTGGACGATTCGTCGGTTGAGATTTACGGTTTTGAGGCTGGTGGCGACGGCGTGGAGACGGGCCGTCACGCGGCGACTATTACTCTGGGACGCCCGGGCATGCTGCACGGCGCGATGACCTACCTGATGCAGGATGAAGACGGTCAGACTATTGAGTCCCACTCGATTTCGGCTGGTTTGGATTACCCTGGTGTGGGTCCGGAACACTCTTACCTGTCTGATATTGGTCGCGTGACCTACGAGCCGGTGACTGACACCGAGGCGATGGATGCCCTGAGCCTGCTGTGCCGTACTGAGGGTATTATCCCGGCGATTGAATCCTCGCACGCTCTGGCGGGCGCGCTGCGCGTGTGCCAGCGTTGGGCTGCGGAGGACCCGGAAGCCGCACGCGAGAAGACGATGATTGTCTGCCTGTCCGGTCGTGGCGATAAGGACATGGAGACCGCCCTGAAGTGGTTCGGCCTGGGTAAGGCGATTCCCTCTTCAACCCTGATGACCGGTAATAAGGAAGCTGCCGCATCCACTGCACAGAACGCACAGGCTGAAAGTGAGGCTAAGTAATGAGCTACCAGGACGCTATTTCGCATGCTGCCCCCTTTGAGGTGTTGGACGGTACGTTCCCGACTTCTAACCCCGATTCGCCGCTGGCAGCTCGTCTGACTGAGTGTGAGAAGCAGGGCCGCGCGGCGCTGATTGGCTACCTGCCGGTGGGCTTCCCGACCCTGGATGAGTCGATTGACGCGGCGATTGCTTTGGGCAATAACGGCGCGGACATTATTGAGCTGGGCGTGCCTTATTCTGATCCGGTCATGGATGGCCCGGTGATTCAGAAGGCGACTGGCGTGGCGCTGGAGAACGGTTTCAAGCTTCCTCATCTGTTTGAGGCGGTCCGCCGTATTACCGAGGCGACCGACGCGGTGGTTGTAGTGATGACTTACTGGAACCCGGTTCTGGCGTACGGTGTGAAGAATTTTGCGCGTGATTTGGTAGCTGCCGGTGGCGCGGGTATGATCACCCCGGATTTGGTGCCTGATGAGGCGTCGGCGTGGTTTGAGGCTTCTGACGAGTACGGTCTGGATCGTATATTCTTGGCGGCTCTTTCTTCTTCGCCGGAGCGTCTGGCGACTATTGCGAAGGCGTCGAGCGGCTTCGTATACGCCGTGTCGGTGATGGGTGTGACTGGTGCCCGCACCTCCGTGTCGGAGGCGGCTCGTACCCTGGTTGCAGACATTAAGGCTGCCGGTGCGCCTCGTGCGTGCGTGGGCCTGGGTGTTTCGACTCGCGCTCACGTCGAGGAGATTGGTGCGTATGCGGACGGCGTGATTGTCGGTACCGCACTGGTGAAGGCTTTGGCTTCTGGCGGTGTTGATGCGGTGGCTAAGCTGACCCGTGAGCTGGCGGGGTGTGAAGGCTAATGTCTGATGTACTCTCTCTGGCGAGCGTGCCGGTAGCTAACGTGCTGGCTTCGATTCCCTCCCCGAGCGTTTCGTACCTGCAGCTGGGCCCGTTCCGTGTGCATTTCTATGCCCTGTGTATTCTTGCGGGTATGGCGGTGTGCTTGTGGCTGGGCGCTCGCCGTTGGAAGGCGGCGGGTGGCACCCCTGAACGCGTTTTTGACGTGGCGATGTGGGCTATTCCGGCGGGCATTATTGGTGCTCGCGCCTACCACGTGCTGATTACTGACCCGGGTAGCTATTTCGGTCCGAATGTTGCTGATCCGTGGGCTTTCCTGAAGATTTGGGAGGGCGGCATCGGCATCATGGGTGCCGTGTCGGTTGGCGCATTGGGTGCTTGGTATGGTTGCCGCCGCTACGGGATTAATTTCCCGGCTTTTGCGGATGCGGTAGCGCCGGGTATTCTGCTGGCTCAGGCGTTTGGCCGCTGGGGTAACTGGTTCAACCAGGAACTGTTCGGCAAGCCGACGACTCTGCCGTGGGGCTTGGAGATTAGCGCGTCGAGCAGTAATTTCCCGCCCCAGTATCCGGCGGGTACGCTGTTCCATCCGACATTTCTGTATGAGTCGTTGTGGAACCTGCTGGGTGTGGCTTTGTTGCTGTGGCTGGGCCGTAAGGGCGTGCTGAAGCTGGGGCAGACCCTGTGGCTGTACGTGCTCTACTACGGTATAGGGCGCCTCTTCATTGAGATGTTCCTGCGTATTGATACCTCGGAGATGCTCTGGGGTGTTCGTATTCACGTGTGGACTGCTCTGCTGCTGGTTCTGCTGGGTGCTACTGGTTTTGTGGTGGCTGGTCGTCGTGCGGCGGCGAAGGCTGCTGCGGGTATTGAGCCAGCTCCTGCGGAGTTCGTTCCGAAGCCTGCCGCAGATGAGTCTGCAGAGGATGCTGAGAAGAAGGCATCCGAGAGGGTAGAGTCCGCCGAGGATTCTGACTCTTCTGAGTCTTCGAGGAAGGGCTCCTAGCTTTCGTCTTCTAGCTTTCGTCTAAATTTCATCTTGATTGAACCCGCCGTGTGGAGGTGCACTCCGCACGGCGGGTTTGCTGTACCTGCCGATGCTTCATCTGCCCTGTCGCGCCGCCGACTGCTGATGGTTCGGTGATTGATTTTTCGAGCACTTGCACCCAGAAGCTAGTGAGTACTGCGACTGCCGGTGCAGCTGGCTGACGGTGGCGCTGGCAGCGGTGGTACGTTCATGGATTCTACGGTGCGTATCATGGATCTGGGCTAGGCGTTGAACGCTCCGAATGGTCCGGGTGAGCGCGGCGGTGTAGGCTATATTGAGGTTGCTTTCTGCTTCTAGACGGCGGCTATGAGCGGCTATGGGCTGCTATGAGCCTGTAGGGATTGTATAGGTGCAGATTGAACCCTTTCTTTAGGGTGGTATGCGCCTCAAACTTAATATTTAAATTTTTTTCTAAATGCTTCCCAGGCCTCTGGTTTAGGAAGCATTCTCATCTTCTGTGTCACTTCGTCATAGCGTCATATAAACCTTTGGCGGTTTAGTGCATTGGTAGGAATAGACCTTATCGAAAGCTTATCCTCGCTCGCGTGCCGACCACTAAGTAACCCCTCTGTCATATTCGGGGGTAAACCTTTAGATTGGCGGCTCATCATTTTACGGTGGAAATGTAAAGAATACGCGCGCCCACCCCGTTAGGTTGTACAGCGCAAATTGCGGCTTGAGCGCGGCCACCAATGACTAAGGAGTTTAGGTCATGTGCAAGGAAACCATGAAGGCTGTTGTCGTCCCTGAGAAGGTTGACGGTTCGGTTGTTGTCCGTGAGGTTCCCGTTCCGGCTGTCGGTCACGGCCAGGCGCTTGTGAAGATTGAGTACTCGGGTGTGTGCCACACTGACCTGCATGTGGCTTCCGGCGATTTCGGTGAGGTTCCGGGTCGTATTCTGGGCCACGAGGGTATCGGTCGTGTTGTCAAGGTTGGCGAGGGTGTTGAGTCCCTGAAGGAAGGCGACCGCGTGTCGGTGGCTTGGTTCTTCGAGGGCTGCGGTCACTGTGGGTACTGCACCTCGGGCCGTGAGACCCTGTGTCGTTCGGTGAAGAATGCAGGCTACTCGGTTGATGGCGGCATGAGCGAGTACACCCTGGTGACCGCTGATTACGCTGTGAAGGTTCCCGAGGGTCTTGACCCGGCGCAGGCAAGCTCGATTACCTGCGCCGGTGTGACCACCTACAAGGCGATTAAGGAGTCGCTGGTTCGCCCCGGCGAGTGGCTGGTTGCTTACGGTGCTGGTGGTCTGGGTAACCTGGCTGTTCAGTACGCTAAGAAGGTTTTCGGCGCTAAGGTTATCGCTGTTGACATCAACGATGACAAGTTGGCTCTGGCTCGTGAGACCGGCGCTGACCACGTCATCAACGGCCGTAAGGTTGAGGATGTTCCGGCTCGTATTCGTGAGCTGACCGGCGGTGGCGCTCACGCTGCTGTGGTGACCGCAGTGTCGAAGGTCGCGTTCAACCAGGCTGTCGAGTCGGTTCGTGCGGGCGGTTCTGTGGTTGCTGTTGGCCTGCCCTCGGAGATGATGGAGCTGTCTATTGTGAAGATTATTCTGGATGGCATCCGCGTGGTGGGCTCCCTGGTGGGCACCCGTCAGGATCTGGCGGAGGCGTTCCAGTTCGGTGCTGACGGCATCGTGGTTCCGGTGGTTCAGCTGCGTGAGGTTGACGAAGCACCGGCTGTCTTCGAGGAAATGGCGGCAGGTAAGATTACCGGCCGTATGGTTCTGGACTTCACCAGCCTCTAAGCTGGCGGATGATTCCAGGTCCTCGGTAGGGCTTCAAGGTCTCACTCGGCTGGGGTCCTGCCGGTAGTTTCGATGGTTTTAACGTCTAGGGCGCATCCCGCGTGGCGGGGGAGTAGGGGTACTCTTTCTGCCGTGCATACGACGCGGGGTGCGTCCTAGTGTTTTTAGCTAGATGTTTTAGTGCCGGGTTTTTGAGAGCCGTTATCGTAAGGGGCTGAAAATCTCTGTGAGTACTATGTTCATAAACGTAATATGTACGGGAATTTATTTTGAAAATATCGGAGAATATCTCAAAATTCCCACCATATTAGTTCATTAGAGTACCTTATTTGACATCTATTGACCTTAAAATACATACTTACATTGTAAACATTTAATCACTGGTTGAAGTGTAATATTTGCCGAAAAGATAGGTTTCGAACGCCCCTGCGCATACCCTTGATGTATCGGGATGTAACGTGTGAAGGTTTCGGCCTCCTAGATATAGATTCCTTCTCCCAGAACGTTATACCCGGGTGAATTTCAGCATCTTCGTACCGTGCCGTTATTCACCATTGAGTCCTTACTTCCGGCCAGGCACCCCTCTAAGATACCTGCGGAAGAGGTCTCAGAAAGATTAGTGTGGGCCCCACGGACATAGTCAATGGGGACTATGTCCGCCACACTAATCCGAAATTCTTGGACGATACCGCACCAACGCTTTGCGGCGGCGCACTGCCTCGACATAAATTTATCTGCAGGCACGGGTAATATAACCGAGTTCTCTACTCACTCGGTAACCCACCCGCTACAGAGCACATCTTGATTTTGTGTTGTTCAAAAGATGCGTCCCGTAGCGAAAGAACGAGGGGCACCTCTGCCAGGTGCCTCTCGTTCTTATATGTGCGTTTTATCGTTGAGTAGATTCCACGCTGTTTAGTAACTGACGCGCTCTTTGGTAGATTCCACGCTGCGCGGTCCTGGCCGTTCACCCAGTTGCGGTGCACCGCGTTGGGGTTCTTCGCCAGAGCCTTCAGATTATTCACGGTGCCGAGGAAAAAGTTCGAGTCACCCACTAACGGACCGGAGTTGGTGAACTGCCACATGCTGTAGCTGCTCCCACCCGCCGGAATTGCATCGACCACGGTCGAGTAGCTTGCCAGGTGCAGCGGCAGAGTGCCGAACTGCGACGAGCTGTTGTACTGCTGAGCAAAGTAGGGGTTGGTGTAGTAGGTGCTCTCGGTCGCTTTCGCGTAGGCAAAAGCGGGAATCTACGGCGTAGGCACTCACCCAGTTCACGTTCTGCTGGTGTGAGGAGACGTCCATGCCGAGGGTTCCGCCGGAAGGAATCTAGAAGGAGCGGCCTTGCGCCAGCGCTTGACCGGATGCCAGGCCCTGGCCAGCCGCCAGACCCTGTGCGGAGCTTCGGGTTGTGGAAATACCGCTCAGAGTTGTGGTAAAAGCGGGGGAGGTGGCACCGGTTCGTGTGTTCATTACTGTGCGGACCGCACTATCGGGCGACTGTCTGTCGAGGTGTCTGTCGGAGGTGTCTAGCGCGGTGTGATCGGCCTGAGGGAATACCTCTTGGAGCATGAAGGAAGGGGGGTGGGCCGCACACACAAAGACCCACCCCCTCAGCGTCCGGCTACTGTTGGGGTGCGGCCTCGCATCCAGCATCCGGAGTTACATGGCCGATGCAGGAGAGATGAAGAGTCATCGACCACGCTATGGTGCCTGTTGGCACGTTTATCTCGGTGAGCCCCGCCCGACCTCTCGGCTTCTTACCGTGCCTATCCGAGAGGGGCGGGTGGGGGTCAACGAAAGCTAGTGAATCCTGAAGGATTTAGAGGAACTTCGCGATGTCCTCAATCAGCGGCTTGAGAGTCTCGCGGTCGATGTACTCAGCCTTGCCGGTCTTGTAGCATTCGAGCATCTGCTGAATACCTTCGTTGGGGTGCGGGTTCGCCATGAGCCATGCGCGTACCGGGCCCTTCAGTGCGGTCTTATGAGCCAGTGAAATCTTGTCGAAGTCGATACCGCCACGCAGGTGGTAGACGGGGCGACCTTCGGTGAGTTCAGGCGTGTAGCTCTTGGCGACGGCCTTGTCCAGCAGCTTCTTGGAGTATTCACCGGTGAAAGAGACGGTGAAGAATGCGGTGCGGTTCTTCTTGGGTGCAATAATCGGCAGAATCTTCTTGCGAAGTGCCGGTGCCCCGTTGAGGAATCCACCGTAGTCGCTGCCGGCAATTACGAAAGCGTCGAATGCCTCTGCCTGCTCGGGGGTGACCTTGGAGGCGGGGACAGTCTCAACTTCGGGAGCCTGCGGGAGTGCACGCAAATCTTCTGCCAACCAGGTGGCGTACTGTTCGGTGTAGCCGTAGGTGGAGCCGAAGATAATCAGCACGCGAGTAGTCATCTGTGAACCTTCCAGATATATTTCGCATTTCAAATACTAATTATGGGTTCCAATATAGGCTAGGCGCGCGAAAATGTGAAATCGCCTAGCTCTTGGATGCCCTATCTATTTTCTCATAGCCCAGTCTGAGTGTCTCTATGTTTTTGAAATATGCTCGAACGTTCTCGAATGTAACTAAATATTGTGCAGTAGGGGCTATGCATGAGTAAAAAGTACCCTAATCTACTTTCCGGGGAATGAGGGTGAATGGGGTGACGGTTGGCTCCCTCTGATGTGTCCAGTGGGGAGGGGTAAATAAAATGCGATGTGAAACACTATTCTTCAAGTGGAAAGAGTTGGGTGAGGCATACCCAACTAGAGCCAAAACGCCTATAATTAAGAAGGAACCCCACGCATCTGGCACGTGGTGACCTGTTAGAGCACGTGGGAATAGTTGGGAATTTTGACGTTAGTCTTCCCTGGAAAATCAGCGTGAACCCTAGAGGTCACGCAAAACAATACACAAAGGTTAGGTACATGAGGCGCGCAAAAATCGTTGCAACCATCGGTCCGGCAATCGAATCCCCCGAGAAGATTTCCGAGGCAATCAAGGCTGGCCTGAACGTCGCCCGTCTGAACATGAGCCACGGTGACCACGCCGAGCACCAGGGGCGTTACAACACTATCCGTGAAGAATCCGCAAAGCTCGGTAAGGATGTTGCAATCCTCGCCGACCTGCAGGGCCCCAAGATTCGCCTCGAGCGTTTCGCCAACGGTAAGGAATACCTTGAGCCCGGTGCAGATTTTACCATCACCTCCGAAGACGTTGAAGGTACCGCAGAAATCTGCGGCACCACTTACAAGGGCCTGCCCGGCGACGTAAAGCTCGGTGACAAGCTCCTGCTCGATGACGGCAAGATTCGCCTCGAAGCAATTGAGGTCACCCCCACCACCGTTCGCACCCGCGTGATTGTCGGCGGCCCCATCTCTAACAACAAGGGTATTAACCTGCCCGGCGCAGCAGTCTCCCTGCCCGCGCTGACCGAGAAGGACGCAGACGACCTGCGCTTCGCACTGAAGATGGGTGCAGACATTATTGCACTCTCTTTCGTTCGTACCGGTGCAGACGTTGACCCCGTCCACAAGATCATGGACGAAGAGGGCATCCGCGTGCCCGTTATCGCAAAGATTGAAAAGCCCCAGGCAGTTGAGAACCTGCAGGACATCATTGACAAGTTCGACGGCATTATGGTCGCTCGTGGTGACCTCGGTGTTGAGCTACCCTTCTCTGAGGTTCCCCTCGTCCAGAAGAAGGCTATTGACATGGCACGCCGCTGGGCAAAGCCCGTCATCGTGGCAACCCAGGTGCTCGAGTCCATGACCGACAACCCCGTTCCCACCCGTGCAGAGGTTTCTGACTGCGCTAACGCAATCCTCGACGGTGCAGACGCCGTTATGCTCTCCGGTGAGACCTCGGTCGGTAAGTACCCGATTCTGACCCTGCAGGCAATGGCTGCAATCGTCAAGGACACCGAAAAGGACGGTCTGTACCGCGTACCTGAGTTGGACCGCAAGCCCCGAACCCGCGGTGGTGCAATCACCCGTGCAGCAGTGAACATCGCAGACCAGCTGGATGCAAAGCTCATCGTAACCTTCACCCAGTCCGGTGACTCGGCACGTCGTCTGGCACGTCTGCGCCCCGAGACTCCGATTGTTGCGTTCACCACCAGCTCGAAGGTTCGCTCCTTCCTGTCCATGCTGTGGGGTGTTGACGCTGAGCAGGTTGAGATGATTACCAACCAGGAAGATATGTTCCACTACGTGGATGAGTACCTGCTTGAGAATGGTCTGGCAGAAGCTGGCGACCTGGTCGTCGTTGCTGCTGGTGCTCCTGCAGGCCACGCAGGTACCACCAACATGGTGCAGGTACACCGCGTCTCCGGTGCTGAGGGGGAGCGTGAGGACCTGCGTCCTTACGAGGAGAACGAGGTCAAGCGCTAAGCCGCTAACTCTTTCTGAGTGAATTTTTGAGGGGTAGCTCGGATTAGTTCCCGGAACATACTGCCCGATGTATAGAAATCTCCGCCCGGTCGTGAACTATCATGGCTGGGCGGAGGTTTCTTATGCTTACGGGTGTTTACCTTCGGCTGGCTATGCGAAGGTATGGGCATGCACAGGTATAGAAAAAGCGGCGGGAAAGTTTTAAACTTTCCCGCCGCTTCAGTATGAGTGCCCGAGGTGGGACTCGAACCCACACTCCGAAGAACCTGATTTTGAGTCAGGCGCGTCTGCCAATTCCGCCACTCGGGCGTATCACGCACTAGTGCGTAACACCTTTAGAATTCTAACCCAGGCTGCCTAGAAAATCTAATTCATCTGACATGTTGAGGGTACTACGGGGTGCGGAGCGTCTGTTGAAGGTATTTGCCGTGCTTCTGATATGCCTTGGCTAGAGGCGCCCCTCGGTCTAAATCCTGAGCTGAGGGTGAACCGGTGGAGCTTATCCACAGGTGGAGGCGGGGGAGAAAGCGCTCATCCTGTATCCTTAAAGACTGACTAACCATCCCCGTTCGCCTTCGCGGCTGGGGGCCACCTCAACGTTAAGAAAGTGATCACGGCTCGTGTTCAATTCTCTCTCAGACCGCTTGACGGCAACTTTTAAGAACCTGCGCGGCAAGGGCCGCCTCTCCGAGGCAGACATTGATGCAACCGTCCGCGAAATCCGCCGCGCCCTGCTCGACGCTGACGTCGCTGTCCCCGTGGTCCGCGAATTCACCGCCCACGTGAAGGAACGCGCTCTCGGTGCGGAAGTTTCCGAGGCGCTGAACCCCTCCCAGCAGATCGTCAAGATTGTGAACGAGGAGCTGGTGAATATTCTCGGCGGCTCTACCCGCCGCATCAACATGGCGAAGAGCGGCCCGACCATCATTATGCTGGCGGGTCTGCAGGGTGCTGGTAAGACCACCTTGGCTGGCAAACTGGCTCACTGGCTGAAGGGCCAGGGCCACACCCCGATGCTGATTGCATCCGACCTGCAGCGCCCCAACGCGGTGACTCAGCTGAAGGTCGTCGGCGAGCGCGCGGGCGTGCCCGTGTACGCGCCGCACCCCGGTGTGACCAGCGAGTTTGACGTACCCACCGGCGACCCCGTGCAGGTGGCGCGTGACGGCGTAGCTGAGGCTCGCGCTAAGCTGCACGATGTGGTCATCGTCGATACCGCGGGTCGTCTGGGTGTTGACGCTGAGCTCATGCAGCAGGCACGTAATATCCGTGACGCTATTGAGCCGCACGAAGTTCTGTTCGTCATCGATGCGATGATTGGTCAGGACGCCGTGAACACTGCTAACGCCTTCAACGAGGGGGTGGACTTCACCGGCGTGGTCCTCTCTAAGCTTGATGGTGATGCCCGCGGTGGTGCGGCACTGTCGGTGGCTTCGGTTACCGGCAAGCCGATTATGTTCGCGTCCACCGGTGAGAACGTCACTGACTTCGAGCAGTTCCACCCGGACCGTATGGCAAGCCGCATCCTGGATATGGGTGACATCCTGACTCTGATTGAGCAGGCTGAAGCTCAGTGGGATAAGGCTGAAGCCGACCGCATGGCGAAGAAGTTCATCGATCAGGAGGACTTCACGTTTGAGGACTTCCTGGCTCAGATGCAGCAGATTCGTAAGCTCGGTTCCATGAAGAAACTGCTTATGATGATGCCCGGTGCGGCTCAGATGCGTCAGCAGCTTGAGGCTTTTGACGAGCGCGAAATTGACCGCGTGGAGGCGATTGTTCGCTCCATGACCCCGCACGAGCGTGTGGCTCCGCGCATCATTAACGGGTCTCGCCGTGCCCGTATTGCTAAGGGTGCGGGTGTAACCGTGTCTGAGGTGAACCAGCTGATGGAGCGTTTCGCTCAGGCTCAGAAGATGATGAAGAAGCTTGCTTCGGGCAAGATGCCCGGCATGCCCGGTGGTATGCAGATGCCCGGTATGGCGGCTGCAGCCGGTGGCGCTCGTAAGAACGCGAAGAACAACAAGAAGAAGAAGGCTCGCTCCGGCAACCCGCAGAAGCGTGCGGCTCAGGAGGCGGCAGCAGCTAAGGCACAGCAGGCCCGCGCCGGTGCTGCATTCGGTCAGCAGGCTCAGAGCCAGGAGATGGATCTGTCCAGCATGAACTTGCCGAAGGGCTTCGAGAAGTTCCTGCAGTAAGAGCAAATATGAGCCCCGGTAAGGGGTGGTACGGGTGCGCACGTGGTGACGGGGCGCACCCGTACCGGTATGGTGCCCGGGTTGGGTATATGAACGGGTGTGTGAAGGGAAGGTATCAATGGCTCAGAACGAGCAGAATTGGAATCGAGAGAACGCGGATGATCAGCTGGATGAGCAGGTCATGCCGTGGTCTCAGCGCGCCTTCGCTGATGACGCTGTAGAGGACCCCGCCGGCGAATCTGCAGTTGAGTCTGCAGCTGAGCCTGTAGCTGAGGAGGGCTCGCTGGGCTTCTCCGATGCTCCCGCAGAGGGCAGTGAAGACGACCTTTCAGGTGACTTTTCAAAGGACTTTGCGGATGGCTTCGACGATGGTTCGAACATCCTTCCCGGGTACACCCCCGTCTGGGCGCGTATCGCCCTCGAGTACGGGGAGCACTCCGCCGAACTGACGGGCGACCTCATCTACTCCAGCGAGAGCGAAGACCCCGCCGTTGACGACGTTGCCGCAACCATCATGAACCTCATTCGTGAAGCCCGCAGCATACACGATGAGGTGAAGGCGGAAGACCACGATAAGCAGCGCACCTGGAACGACCGCACGAAGGTTGACCGCCTAGCCGCCGCCCTGGAGAGCGAAGAGTGGACCGTCGATAAGCTCACCGGCATGTGGGACGACGCCCCCGCACCCGCCGGAACCGGCGAATCGGATAACCCAGAGTACCTGCGCGCCCAGAATGAGGAGCGAACCGCTAAGAAGCAGCGCAATGAGCGCATCGAGCAGACCATGGAGCTGGAGGAGAACATTCAGCGCCGCCGCATCATGGCTCGCTCCACCACCGATGAGGAGCTGATTGTCGCCCTCATTGAAGCGACCGCCGCCTCCCCGGAACTGATTGCCTACGAGGTGGGCGAGCATCAGGTACAGCTCTACGTGCTGTGCGCCGTGGATGATGAAGGTTACATGAATGTGCTGGAGGTCGCTGACGGCCACCTGCACGTGGGTACTCCGGTTGAGGATTACGTGGCGCAGCTGGTGGATCAGCTGCCGGTTACCGGTGCCGCCCTTGAGGGTGAGGCGACCGTGTGGGAGGAACTGCCCAATGGACAGGGTGAGTTGGAGTTCCTGGTGGACGGCGACGCCGCCATGCTCATTGACCTGCCCATTGACATGATTACGGGGCTTCTTTTGGCGTACCTTCCTGCTGGTACCCGGCAGGTTGTTGCCGCGCCGGCGGGGGAGTGGACCCTCATTTCTGCCGATCCGGTGGATCTGATGGGCCTGCTGGGCCTGCTGAACTGTAACGCCCTGATTGCTGAGGGCAACGCGAACCAGCAGCACCTGGTGGTCTATGAGGAGCCTGCCCGTGAACCCTACTCGGATGAGGAGTGGTACCTGGAGGCGTTCGGCGAACCCTACGAGAATATCGTGGAGGAGTTCACCTGGCAGCGTGTCCCTAAGCGCCTGAACCGTGCTCTCAGTCGTGAGGAAATCGCACGTTTTGGCGGTGTGTTGGAGGACCTGCTTTCGGAGCTTCCCGGTAGCGCCCCGGAGCTGTCGGGTTCGAAGATTTTCGGTTCCGAGGAGGAGGAAATCGAGCAGGGTATCGCTAATGTCATGGCGATGTTTGGTGTGGAGGTTGACTCCATTACCAGTCGCCGCCTGAATGCGTACCTGCGCGATACGAGCAATACCTTAGCGTTGGAGTCGGTGCTGCAGCTGCTGGGTGTTCCCACGGAGCTGGCGCTGGTGCCGACCACCGGTTTTGATGTGGCGTCGATTAGTACGGCGCGCGTCTTCGGCAATGAGGATGAGGGCTTCACGCAGCCTGCAGATGCGGCTGAAACTGCCGATGTGTCTAAAGGTACGTTCTCTGAGGAGGATGAGGAGGTCGCACCTTACCCGGGCGGCTACACCTCGCCGCTGGATCGTAGCTACCGCCTCGTGGCGACTGGCCGCCGCGTGACTCTTGCCGAGTGGACGGACGCTATCAATAACGCTCATATTCCTTACGAGTACACCCACCTGGGTTCCCCGGAAGGTTCTGAGTCGGACTCTTTTGTGGAGACTGAAGAAGGCTACCTGACTCTTGACAGCGCCCTGCATGAGGCTGACTCCGCGGTGGATGAGGGGTATGGCATCGTATCGCAGGAGGTGATGGTGAGTCAGCAGGATTTCGAGGGTTCTGCTGGGCTCGTGCCTCAGAAGAACGCTGTGGTGAGTGAAAGAAATGAGCCGAATGCCCCGCAGATGAGTGCATCTCAGAGCTCCGCACCGCAGGGTTCCTTCGTGCAGAGCCTTGTACCACGTTCGCGCTGCAAGCGTCTGACTCCGGAGCAGATTCGTGCCAAGACCCGCCGCGTGGGCATTGCCCTCAGTATTGATGTGACGGCTCAGAGCGCTATCGCCTTGATCCTGGCGAATGTGGCACGCCGCCGTCGCGCTCAGGGTAAGGCGAGCCGTAAGTGCTCGGTGGCCGCAGCGCTCTTTGCTCTGAATGCCACCGTGGAATCTGCGCTGATTCCCACTGTGCTGCGTTCTTTTGAACGTACTCAGACGAAGAAGCATGCCCACACGGTGGCGGACGCTGAGCTGGTGCATCCGGGTGTTAGCGGGAGCGGTGAGCGCTCGACCAAGAAGCGCACTCTGATTGATGATTTGCGTGAGGGGCACTACCGCACGGTGGAGGATGCTACCCCGTCCACGGAGCAGGCACCCTCTGGACTGCGCGAGCGTGCCCTGGGTATAGTGCGTAGCATCAGGCAGCGTACTGCGAAGAAAACCGAACGCTAAAGGAAAGAAGCCATGAAGGATTCCTATCTGAGCAATGAAGAGCTGAAGGCTTTTATCGCCACCTTGCCCACGCGCCGTTTGGCGGCGGGCGCGCTGATTCGTAATGAGCGTGGCGAGATGCTGCTGGTGAAGCCGAACTATAAGGACGGCTGGATTCTTCCCGGCGGTACCGTGGAGGCAGGCGAGGCGCCCAAGCCCGGTTGTGAGCGTGAGATTACGGAGGAGCTGGGCCTGGGTGTGAAGCTGGGTCGTGTGTTGCTGATTTTCCACGGCCTGGCGTTGGGCGTGTGGGGCGATTCGACCTACTACATGTATGACGGCGGCGTGATAGCAGCGGATACGAAGATTACCCTGCAGGATGCTGAGCTGGTGACCTACGAGTGGGTTGCTCCGGAGAACCTAGATGGCTACGTGCGTCCGTCGATGGTGGAGCGTCTGCGTGAGTGCTACCGCGCTCTAGAGACGGGGGAGACCCTGGAGATGAGCAACCTTGACTAGTGGCGGCTATGCTGCGGCTCGCCGGGCATAGCTATCTGAGCCGAGTAACAGCCTAATGACCGGGCGCATCACGGGCGCAGAACACTGTTACAGAACGCTGTTTAAAAGTGATGTTCGGTGCCTTGAGCAATTATTTTTCCATGGCGCTAGCTTAAAATCTTGGGCTCTGATACCCTAGCTGAGTACCCGGCGACGCGCGACCCCTCTCTTCGCGCGCTGTTGTGTCCATAGAGGTGCCGTGAACGGCCCGCCCCACGGGTGCTGAACCGTGTGCCTCGCACCAATATTATGAAACAGGAGTAACCACTAAAGTGGCTGTTAAGATTCGTCTCAAGCGTATGGGTAAGATCCGCGATCCTCGTTACCGCGTCGTGATCGCTGATTCGCGCGTCAAGCGCGATGGTAAGACCATCGAAGAGATCGGTATTTACCACCCGACCGAGCACCCCTCGCGTATCGAGATCAACTCTGAGCGTGCTCAGTACTGGCTCTCCGTCGGCGCACAGCCGACCGAGCAGGTTCTGGCTCTGCTGAAGCTCTCGGGCGACTGGGCCGCATTCAAGGGCGAGAAGGCAGAGTCCAAGGTTCTGCCCGTTGAAGCTAAGGCTGAGTTCGTTGTTCCCGAAAAGGGTTCCGTGATCCTGCCCGAGGCTATCACCCCCAAGGCTGAGAAGGCTGAAGAGGCTGCTGAGGAAGCAGCACCCGAAGCTGAGGCTGAGGAAGCAGCTGAGTAATTATGTTGGCTGACGCACTCGAACACCTGGTTCGAGGGATTGTCGATCGTCCGGAGGATGTGAAGGTGCGCCTGCGCACTCAGCGTCACCGTGAAACGCTTGAGGTTCGCGTGCATCCGGATGACCTGGGCCGAGTTATCGGCAGGTCTGGTCGTACCGCCAAGAGCATCCGTCTGGTGATGGACGCTATTTCTGATGGCGAGCCGACGCGTATCGACATTATCGACACCGACAAAAAGCGACGCTAGCTCGTAAACGCTTGAAGCCCCCGCTCCCGGAATTATTCCGGAAGGCGGGGGCTTTTGCGTACCCGTTTTCTCTGCGCGAGTTATTGCTGTGAGTTATCTGTACGAGCGCTCGCCCCGGTCACCGTGGAGGCGAGGGAGAGGCGGCAGAATGCGCCCGTCCTAAGTGCCCGGTAGAATAGTGGGAGCCGTGTACGCGCACGGCGTAGGTTTTAACTTGTATCCAGCGGAGGAAAATTATGCAGGTTGTGGTGGCTCGTATCGGTAAGCCTCACGGTATTCGTGGTGAGGTGACGGTTCAGCTCTTTACTGATGCCCCGCAGGAGCGTTTTGCCCGCGGTGAGGTGCTCGGTATCGAGAATTTCAAGCCCGGCTCTGCTGCCGCTTCGGTGGCGCCTACCGGTGAGCTGACGGTTGCCGGTGCCCGCTGGAACAAGAAGATTCTGGTGGTCCGTTTTGATGAGGTGACTACCCGCAACCAGGCTGAGGAGCTGCGCGGTAGCCGCCTGGTCTACGAGGTTCCCGAGGATGAGGGCGATGAAGAGGGCTTCTACGAGCAGGAGCTGGTGAACCTGCCCGTGTACCTGCTGGCGGACGTTCCCGAGGGTGAGAGCCCCGTGGATAACCCGGCTGTGGGCAAGCCGCTGGGTAAGGTGACCGGTCTGCAGACCATGCCGGTTCAGGATTTGCTGCTGATTAAGCTGGCTCGTTCGCCGCGTCTTGCATCCGGTGCGGGTGAAGAGATCATGATTCCTTTTGTTGAGGAGATTGTGCCCGAGGTGGTTCCCTCGACCGAGAATGAGCCCGGCTTTGTACTGCTGACTCCTCCGGCGGGTTTGATTGACCTGGTTGAGGATTCTGCCCAGGTGACTGAGCATTCGACCGAGCAGGCGGGGGAGTAGTCCGTGCGCTACGATGTGGTCACGATTTTCCCCGAGTACCTGGAGCCGCTGAAGCTGTCCCTGCTGGGTAAGGCGCGCGAGAAGGGCCTGGTGGACCTGCACCTGCACGATTTGCGTGAGCACACCTTTGACCGTCACCGCACGGTGGATGACACCCCGTATGGCGGTGGTGCGGGCATGGTGATGAAGGCGGAGCCGTGGGGCTTGGCGCTGGATGAGGTGCTTGCCGCCTCCCCGCTGAACGTTACCGAAGATGCTCCTGAGGGTGCTAAGTCTGAGGGTGCTGGGCCCGAGGCTGATACCCGCCCGCTACTGATTGTCCCGTCCCCGGCGGGTGCCGTTTTTGATCAGGCAATGGCGTACAAGCTGGCGGAGGAGAAGCATATCGTCTTCGCCCCGGCGCGCTACGAGGGCATTGACGAGCGCGTGCTGGACTGGGCGCAGGAGAGCTTCCGCGTGATGCCCGTTTCCCTGGGCGACTACGTGCTCTACGGTGGTGAGGTTGCAGTCATGGCAATGATTGAGGCTATCACCCGCCTGATTCCGGGTGCGATGGGTAACCCCGCCTCCCTGGAGGAGGAGTCGCATACGGGTGGTCTGCTGGAGTATCCGGTGTACACGAAGCCCGCCGTGTGGCGTAACCGTGAGGTGCCGGAGGTGCTGCTATCGGGTAATCACGGTGCGATTGCGCGTTGGCGTCGTGACCGTCAGATTGAGCGCACCCTGGAGCGCCGCCCCGACCTGTTGGAGGCGTACCCGGTGGAGCAGTGGGATAAGAAGGACCGCCGCTTCTTGGCTGAGCGTGGGGTGCATTTTGCGAACCAGGCGAAGGCTGCTCAGAAGAAGGCGAAGAAGAACCCCGCACCTCAGGCTGATGGTGTGGCTCAGACTGATATCGTGGCTCAGACAGCACAGACTGATACCGTGCAGACTCAGCCGGAATCCTAAGCTGAACGGGTGCTCGTGAGTGCCTTGTGATTCTCTGAACGGGGGTTAGCGTCATATAACTGTTAGTTGGTGCTAACCCCTATTTTTTGTGTCCATGAACCGTTATGCTGAGGTTAACCTCGCTAAGAGCATAGTCTACCTATAGCTGGCGCGAGGTTGTAACCCGCTTTCATTGTTGAAAGTACGTACTCAACAGAAGGAGGACATATGTCCGTTGTTAAGGTTCACCGTTTGACTGTCGTTGGCGACAACCGCGCTGAGCTGGAGAAGCGCTTTGCTGCTGCCCGCCACATTGCTGACTCTTTCCCCGGCTTTGAGGGGTTTGAGCTCTGGCGCCCCCTGGATGAGGGTGGCGACTACTTTGTGGTGACCCGCTGGGTTGATGAGGCAAGCCATGATGCGTACGCGGCGGCTCGTCGTGAGCGTGACCCCAATACTGTTGTCTCTCACGCTGATGGCACCATGAGCTTCGAGAAGGTGGAGTTCGGCGAGTAACCGGTTACTCGGGAGAACTACGGATAAACTCCACCGGTTATCGCCCTGAGTAGGGTTCTATCTCATTTTTATCTCAAACAGTGAGGGGCTGCACTAACTTTTCTGCATATTGCTTTAGGTGGGTATTAGCCCAGATGGAGTGATATAGGGAAGGTTTAGGGTGGCCCCTCCTTGATTTTTCAGGGGTTATAGTCCGCGGGTGTTTTGTCCTGGCTGGATATATGGGGTCGGCACTATAAAGCACCTGAAATGTGCTCAACGGGAACCGGTGGAATACCTCAACCTGAAAGTGACACCTTGATGCAAAAAGGTTATTATGGTTCCCGAGAGCACACATTCGTCCGTGCCGGTAGTTCGGGCGAAGACAGCGATCCCCTCTCAGCTATGTCGTATGATGTGGTTGAGTCACTCAAGGGAAATATTCAGCGCACCCATGTGAGCGCTTCCTCTCCATAGGAAGCTCTGGCAAGGGAGCCAACTCAACTATCACGTATTCACACAAGTGGTGCATGGTACAAAACCCCGCAATATATGGGATGGGAGCTTGGTGGTTCGAGCGTTCATTGTGGTTGATGACCCTCCTAACCGTGGATAGGAATGTGCTTTGCAAAGCGGGTGAGTAAGCCGGTGGTCCGGACCGGTGCTCACCCGCTCCGCCGTTAAGGACCGCTTTTCACACACTAGGCTCAGTGCTTCCTGCTTTAAGTCTTCTTGTGATAGCTTCGAGTATAGTGCCTGCGTGGTACTCCGCATAGCATGTAATCCAAAACTCTCGTACCCTCAATCGAATTCACGCTAAAATAGGTAACTATGGCTGAATTTATTTATCAGATGATCAAGGCCCGCAAGACTGTGGGTGACAAGGTCATCCTTAACGACGTGACGATGTCGTTCTTCCCCGGCGCCAAGATCGGTATGGTTGGTCCGAACGGCGCGGGTAAGTCGACCATCCTGAAAATCATGGCTGGCCTCGACCAGCCCTCCAACGGTGAGGCGCGCCTGACCGCAGGCTACAGCGTGGGCATCCTCATGCAGGAGCCGCCGCTGAACGAAGAGAAGACCGTTCTGGGCAACGTTGAAGAAGGCGTGGGCGAAATCAAGTCCAAGCTGGACCGCTTCAACGAAATCTCCGCCCTCATGGCTGAGCCCGACGCTGACTTCGACGCCCTCATGGAAGAAATGGGTCAGCTGCAGGAAGCTATCGACGCTGCTAACGCTTGGGACCTCGACTCCCAGCTGGAGCAGGCAATGGAAGCGCTGCGCTGCCCGCCCGCTGACATGCCCGTCACCCACCTCTCCGGTGGTGAGCGCCGCCGCGTGGCGCTGTGCAAGCTGCTACTGCAGAAGCCTGACCTGCTGCTGCTCGACGAGCCCACCAACCACCTGGACGCAGAGTCCGTGCTCTGGCTGGAGCAGCACCTGCAGTCCTACGAGGGTGCGGTCATCGCGATTACCCACGACCGTTACTTCCTCGACCACGTGGCCGAGTGGATTGCTGAGGTTGACCGCGGTAACCTGTACCCCTACGAGGGTAACTACTCCACCTACCTGGAGAAGAAGCGCTCCCGCCTCGAAGTTCAAGGCAAGAAGGACGCTAAGCTCGCTAAGCGCCTGAGCGAGGAACTGGACTGGGTCCGTTCCAACGCTAAGGGCCGCCAGGCTAAGTCAAAGGCTCGTCTGGCACGCTACGAGGAGATGGCTGCGGAGGCTGAGAAGACCCGCAAGCTTGACTTCGAAGAGATTCAGATTCCTCCGGGACCCCGCCTGGGTAACGTCGTTATTGAGGCTGAGAACCTGCAGAAGGGCTTCGACGGCCGTTCCCTGATTAACGGTCTGTCCTTCTCCCTGCCCCGTAACGGCATTGTGGGTGTGATTGGTCCGAACGGTGTGGGTAAGTCCACCCTGTTCAAGACCATCGTTGGCCTGGAGCCCCTCGACGGCGGCGAGCTGAAGGTCGGCGAGACCGTGAAGATCTCGTACGTTGACCAGAACCGCGCGAACATCGACCCGGAGAAGAGCCTCTGGGAGGTCGTCTCTGACGGTCTGGACTACATCCAGGTCGGCAACGTTGAAATGCCTTCGCGTGCGTACGTTTCCGCGTTCGGCTTCAAGGGCCCGGACCAGCAGAAGAAGGCGGGTGTGCTCTCCGGTGGTGAGCGCAACCGCCTGAACCTGGCGCTGACCCTCAAGCAGGGTGGTAACCTGCTGCTGCTCGATGAGCCCACTAACGACCTGGACGTTGAGACCCTCGCATCCCTGGAAAATGCGCTGCTGGAATTCCCCGGCTGCGCCGTGGTCGTCTCTCACGACCGTTGGTTCCTGGACCGCGTGGCAACCCACATCCTGGCGTGGGAGGGCACCGACGAGAACCCGGATCAGTGGTACTGGTTCGAGGGTAACTTCGAGTCCTACGAGAAGAACAAGATTGAGCGCCTCGGCCCCGAGGCCGCCAAGCCGCACCGCGTGGTGCACCGCAAGCTGACCCGATAGGGTTTAGTTCGGTAGCGAGCCCCGCCTCCTGCGCTGTTGAAGCGTGGGGAGGCGGGGCTTTGCTGTGCCCGCTAGATGCCATATGCGCTGGATGCCGTACGCGCTGTGTGTACTGGATGCTGCGCGCGTTGGCTGCTGTATGTGCTGGCGAGGGGAGGGTCGC
The DNA here is from genome assembly GCF_054263775.1 of Rothia sp. 110740021-2. Lineage (NCBI taxonomy): Bacteria > Bacillati > Actinomycetota > Actinomycetes > Micrococcales > Micrococcaceae > Rothia > Rothia sp. 110740021-2. The sequence continues at coordinate 896,909 of NZ_JBSZFE010000001.1, forward strand.
GTGTTCGCCGGTAGAAATAGTTCGCTCAGTGGCGACCGATATATCGTGGCGGACTTCGTATTTACGGTTTATAATGGGTATGTGCGTAAGTACAACTGACACATGTGATTACGAAGAGAAGAGCATTATGCTTTCAAAATATAACTGGATGTCCTTGGTTACCGGTCTGTTGCTGATTGCAGCGGCAATCTACATGTTCGCCAATCCCGCTATTCCGCTGGTAGTTCTGGGTTATGTGTTCTCCATTTCGGTGTGGCTTGGTGGCGTGTTTGAACTGGTACGTTACTTCGGCACGCCAAAGCAGGCACGTACCGGCTGGGACCTGGTTGACGGCATCTTGACCGTGGTGGCTGGCCTGATTCTGCTGACTGCCTCGGTGGGTGCACAGGCAACCTTCATCCCGACCATTGTGGGTACGTGGATGATTATGTGGGCGCTGATTCGTCTGATGACTGCCCAGGGCGTGAAATACCTGAGCTACGCCGCCGGACGCCACCTGCAGCTCTCTGCTATTGGTACCCTTATTCTGGGCTTGCTCGTGGTGCTGTTCCCGATAATCTACGGCGTGGCGGCAGTATGGATGGCAGCACTGGGTCTTCTGGTGACCGGTCTGGTATTCGTGGGTGACTTCTTTGTTTCCCGCCGCACCAAGAGCACCGTGCACATTTCCCCGGACGGTGTGATTGACGGCGAAGCTAAATAAGAGCTTCCAAACGGCTTCTAGACCGTACACTAGAACATAAGAAAGACCGTGTGAGACAACCACCTCACACGGTCTTTCTGTATGCTCTGCCAGGTTCGCCTGACGCCTTCCGGTAGTCCTAGCGGTGCTCTGCTTTATCGATATTCCGGCAGGCGGAACATCATTTCCTGCGCCACGGTCGCCACCAGCTCACCGGAACGATTGAAAATCGAACCCTGCGCGAGCATCCTGCCGCCCTGCGCGCTCGGGGAATCCAGCACGTACAGTAGCCACTTATCGGCACGTGCCGAACGGTGGAACCACATTGCGTGATCTAGCGAGGCGCTCTTGAGGCCCGGCTCCAGCCAGAACTTGCCGTGACGGCGCAGAGCCGGCTCCAGCGGCAGGTAATCCGAAGCGTAGGCGATAGCGGCGCGGTGCTCCGCCTCCGACGCCTCAGAACCATCAGCATGCACCAGGCGGTCAAAGGTCTTGAACCACACGCAGGCACGCGGCTGTGTCGAGGAGGCATCCGGCTGAGTGTACAGGGGCGCATCCACGTGGCGCATATCAATCGGACGTTCCCACGCTACCGCCTGTGCAATGGGGTGGGGGAGCTGGCCCAGATAATCGCTGACCTTCGGAAGGGACTCGGGGTCCGGAACCTCCGGCATGGTGACCGCGGTGTGCTCCGGGCCGCGGCTATCCGCCTGGAAAGACATAATTGCAGAGAACATGGGCGCCTCATCCTGGAACACCTGCACGCGGCGGGTCGAGAAGGAACGGCTATCGTTCAGGCGCTGAGTGGCGAAGAACAGTTCACGCTCAATATCGCCGGGACGCAGAAAATAGGCGTGAATCGAGTGGATGTCCTTGCCCTCCACCGTGCGGTCGGCGGCAATAATCGACTGGGCAAGAACCTGACCACCGAAAGTACGCGGCTGCTCGCGGGTGAGTGTCACGCCGGTAGACACTTCATCACTACCGAAGGAGGCGGGCGCCGCCTCCACGGGGGAGAGGTCCAGCATCCGCATGAGGTTTTGGGTCACAGTGGGCTTGGTCATGGTTTTATTCTCGCACGTTTTCAATGAGCCGGTTTCTGGCGTAGAGTGGGAGAGCATACTCTGAGACAACCACGACAGGTTGATTCGGAACATTGACTAGGAACAACGGCCCGGATTATCGATCTGGATGAACAATCCGGAACGTTCCCCTAACACACCATCGCATATATCACCCACCAACTTGCCACCGAGCAGGCCAACGCCGAAAAGGAGCAGAAATGACTACGCCGTCTGAAACCACCCCTGACAATACCCCCGTGCAGGAGAACGCTCCCGAACAGAACAGCGCACCGAACGCGGCAGCACCTATTGAGCTCAAGTACAACCCCCACGAAGGCGTGGAGGAACCCTACCTGATTCTGCCCGGCGGAGCCCAGGGGGCCGCAGTGGTTAAGGACCTTGCCACCTACATTTCTCGCGCCCTGGCGGTGAACCCGGACGCCGTTATCCGACTGACCGCGCGCGGCCGCGTGGTGGCGGTATTCGCCTGCTCCCTGGAGCCGGAGGACGCATCCTCGGATACCCCGGTCATCATGGGTCTGCGTGCCCTGCATCTGCTGGCTGACTCCACCCTGGACATGACTGTTCAGGCGCAGGCGCTGCTGGACCGTCTGGCGCATCTGCAGAAGCAGGCAGAAGAACAGCGCAACGAAGAGAACCCGCAGCTGGTGCTGTTCATGCCGCCGGTGACCGTCAACGCTAGCTGGGCAGGTAAGTCAGCCCCGCTCAGCGGCTGGTACGAGGTCGGCACCGTCCCGGTTGAAGAGTTCCACCGGGCCACCGCAGAAGGCCTGGAGGCGGTAGAACGCGCCCTGCCCGAGAACCCCGGCGCCGCGGTGCTTTCCACGGTGCGCTCTCGTATTTGGTCCTCCGATATGGTGCTGGAGTACCTACCAGAATTTGATATCGTGCTTGTACCGACCGGTGCAGCATTTGCCCTGCGCGTGTTCGGTTTCATCCCGGAAGGCTTCACGGGTGATCTGCCGCTGTTCGCGGCGCATGTAGGTTCGGAAGAGTGGCTACGCATTGTGGCGCCCGCCGGTATGGTGCTGGTGCGCCGCGGTTCCGGTTCGCTGCTCTAAACCGCTCCTTGAGACACTTGTTGACTTTTTACGCTGGTGGCGTGGGCTTTTCGCCTGTGCCACCAGCGGTTTTTCTAGACGCATTGAAATAAAGATGACGAGCTTAATATGATGCTCGATGAGGCATTACTTTACAAAAATAGGGTTTTCTAGAAAAAACACGCCCTTTCACCGGGGCATCTTTGACACGCCGATTACCAGCTACACCGCACGGGAACTCTTCCGCAGCACCCTAACCAGGCGTATCCTTCCAGTACAGATCGAACGTGAGACCTTTATGGATCTGATGGCAGTCAACATCGACGGTACTCTTGCCAGTAACCGAGATTAGATGGACAAATACCTGACCGGTTTCTTCGCCAGCTACTGCCGATTCTTCAAGGCGATTCGCCACACAACTGTTAACGTTGAAGTTGCTGACCGTATTCGCGCCATGGCGGTATAAACGGGAACAGGTCAAACAAATGAGGCGCCGGAAGGCTTGAATCCTTCCGGCGCCTCATTTTTGATGCTATATGCGTTGATTGAAGCTGATGTACGCAGCTGATTAGGCGGTGCCGAGCAATTCACGCAGGCGAGTTGCAAAGGGTGCCGCCAGCTTGTACTGTGCCTCATCCTTCAGGTGCACGCTATCAGCCATGTCACCCTCAGCCAGATAAATGGTCTGCCAGCCCGCGGTGTCCATGAATAGTACACCAGTCTCGCGGGCACCCTGCTGTGCGACCTCGTTCGCCACGTGACGCTTATGGGCCAGCTGCTTATCCGGTGCAGACGCCTCATCCATAGACACCACGCCACCGAGCACAATCTTCGAAGACGGGTACATGCGTCGCAACTGCTCAATGACCTGAGTCTGGTGCGCGTTCACGTGCTCACGAGCCTTCGTCTCATCCTCGTGAATATAAATGTCGTTACCGGAGGCATCCAGATAAATCACGCCGGGGTTACCGCTCGGTAGAGCCCAACGGCCACCCATCACACCCTGATAGTAGGAGGGGCATGCACCGTCGCGGGCGGTCACAAAACCCACGCCGCCGCAACGGAACAGATAAGGAATGAAACCTGCCTGCTTCAGACCCAAACCAACCCATGAGGTTGAGGTCACCTGCGAGTCACCAATCACCAGGGCATCCTGAGCGCCCAGGATGTTCGCGTTACGCGGCAGACCATTCCCCTTATCCCAGTAGAGTTCAGCCTTCTCAAACTTAGTGTACAGAACGCCGTTCTCGGATCGCCAGCTCACCGGCAGACCCTCCCAAGAGGCAAAGTCGCTGTACCCGCGCTGCTTCCACCAATGCTCGTAGACACCGGATTCCACCGCAACCGGACCGTACTTGGGGGTGTACATGACCACGCCACCCTTGAACTGCTGAACCTGCATGTCGGCGGTATCAGCGGAGGTAGAGAACGGCACCTGAGCCTCGCTGGTTGCCTGCGCCCCCTCCTTGCCGAAGGCGTTCTGTGCGGTGCGTTCCATCTTCTGCGCTGGGGTGGTCGGTTCCGGAGTCGGCTCGGGGGAGGGGGACTCACTCGGGCTTTCCTGCGCTGACTGAGTAGGCTCAGCACTCGCCGCAGCGGTTGCGGTGGTGCTACCAGGTGAGTTGAAGCCTCCTACGGAGTAGTACACGCCAACAGAACCGGTGGCAATCACAGCAAGGATTGCGCCGGTCAGAGAAACTTTCGCGATAGGAGACTGGATAGAAGGCATGCACAACAGTATACGATAGCCGCAACCCCAAGTAGAGAGCCTTTGAAGGATAATCAAATGAAAATAACAAAAAATATGCACCGCAGTGACAAGATTTTAAACCCTTGATGCAAAACGTCCCCTCCCACCCCAGAACGGGGCAGAAGGGGACGAACAAAACCTATGAGAGCAGACGGTCAACCCACCTCCGCTCACAAGAATTGTTAGATGTCAGCAGCCTGAACCTTCAGGGCACGAGCCACGCCATCGCGTGCCTCCGCAATCTGACGGTACAGAGCCGCAGCATCATCAGGTAAAGAAGCCAAGTACGACTCAGTGCGCTCCAACAGCTCAGCAGTCGGCTCGCTCGGGTACATGCCGCTAATAATCTGCATGGAAATCTCATGCGAACGCGAACGCCAGATACCCTCAATCTGCTCGAAATACGGCTCGTGGTACTGCTTGATCAGCTCGGGCTTGCCGGACTGGAAACCAGAAATAGCGTAACGCTGAATCATGTTCGACAGCTCGCCGGTAACCATAATCTTATTCCAGTACTCTGCCTTTGCCTCAGCAGAGGGCATGGAAGCGTACGCCTGAGCAGCATACTGCTGGCCGTTAGCGGTGTTGTCGTTCTCCAGCTCTTCAGCGACCTGCTCCGCGGTGAAGCGGCCACCGGTTGCCAGACGGCACACCAGGTTCCAACGCAGGTCAGCATCAATGTCCAGGCCCTCAAGGGCCAGCTCGCCCTCGAAGAGGCGCTGCACGTTGTCGTACTGCACCTCGGTGCGGGTCTGGTTGATAAACGCCTGCACCAGCTGCAACTGAGCATCCGAATCGGGCTCTGCGGCGTTAGCCAGCTCCCACAGACGGTCAGCAGCACGGCGGCGAGTCTCCTCACGAGCCTCGGGAGCCACGAAGGAGTGCAGGGTAGCAGACAGGTTGTTAATCTGGGTGCGTAGAGCGGTGGAGTTGGTCTCCTGACCGATGTTGTTCAGCACCAAGTCAACGTACTTGCGTGCTGGCATCTGAGCGTCACGCACGGTATCCCAGAGCGAACCCCAGACTACGCCGCGAGCCACGGAAGAATCAATGTCACCTAGGTGCTTGATCGCGGTCTCGATGGAACGCTCATCCAGGCGAATCTTTGCGTATGCCAGGTCCTCATCGTTGAGCAGTAGCAGGTCAGGACGCTTCTTGCCGAGAGCCTCCTCAACCACGGTCAGCTCGCCGTCAATGTCCAGCTCAATGCGGTCGGTACGGGTCAGCTTGCCGTCTACCAGGTTGTAGAAACCAATGACGGCACGGTGCGGGCGCAGAGTCTCGAAGCCCTCAGCGTAGGACTGGCGAATACCCAGAGACGAGATGTTACCTGCCTCGTCGTTCTCAACCTCAACAGCCAGAGTGTTTACTCCAGCAGTCTCAAGCCACTTAGCGCTCCACGCGCGTACGTCACGGCCGGAGGTGCGCTCCAGCTCAACCAGCAGGTCATCCAGAACGGTGTTACCCCAGCTGTGCTTATCGAAGTACACCTTCAGCGCAGCCATGAAGTTCTCCTGGCCGACCCACGCCACCATCTGACGCAGCACCGAAGCGCCCTTCGCGTACGTAATACCGTCGAAATTCACCTGGACATCGGCAAGGTCACGAATCTCAGCCACAATCGGGTGAGTCGAAGACAGCTGATCCTGACGGTAAGCCCAGGTCTTCTCCGAAGCAGCGAAGGTAGCCCACGCCTCCTTGGCGTAGCGAGTGTTCTCCGCAGCAGCCAGAGTCGACATGAACTCAGCGAAAGACTCGTTCAGCCACAGGTCGTTCCACCACTTCATGGTGACCAGGTCGCCGAACCACATGTGAGCCAGCTCGTGCAGAACGGTGATAGCGCGGCGCTCACGCAGAGCCTCCGCAACCTTGGAGCGGAAGACGTAAGTCTCCAGGTAGGTCACGCAGCCAGCGTTCTCCATTGCACCTGCGTTGAACTCGGGCACGAACAGCTGATCATACTTCTCGAACGGGTACGGGGTCTTGAACTGCTCCTCGTAGAACTCGAAGCCCTGACGGGTCAGCTCAAACATGTCCTCAGCATCCACGAAAGGCATGAGAGACTTACGAGCGTACACGCCCAGCGGAATCACGCGACCCTCAGAGTTAGTCAGTTCGCTGGTGACCTTCTCGTAGGGGCCAGCCACAATCGCGGTAATGTACGAAGACATGCGCGGGGTTGGCTTGAAGAACCAGGTCTTCGCACGGCCGCAACCGCATTCCTTATCCTCAACCTTCACCTCGGGCTGGTTCGACACAACCACCCAGTGCGAAGGAACACGCACAATAAACTCGAACTCAGCCTTCAGATCGGGCTGCTCGAAGACCGGGAACACTCGGCGGGAATCCGGCACCTCAAACTGGGAGTACAGGTACACTTCGCCGTCGGCGGGATCCACGAAACGGTGCAGGCCCTCACCGGTGTTGGTGTAGAACATCTCTGCATCAATGACCAGGGTGTTCTCAGCAGCCAGGTTCGGCAGCTGGATGCGCTCGCCGTCAGCCAGCTCGGTGCTCAGCTCTTCACCGTTGAGGTTAATGGACTTAACTGAGGAGGTAATCGCGTCAATGAAGGTGGAGGTACCTTCCTGAGCATCGAAACGGATTTCAACCTTCGAGGAGAAGACGTCTTTGTCCTTCGGCAGGTCGAGTTCAATACGGTACGAGTGCACACGCTTAATAATGGATGCGCGTTCGATTGCCTCATTGCGGGTTAGGTTCAGGCCGGGCATACAGCTCCCTCTCCTTAGATGTGAATAGCGTGCCGTGCTGGCACGCTCTGTCATGGTGTCCTGGTCCCCGAGGTGCGGCTCCTGCGACGCTGCATACGTAGTGCTGGAGGTTTTGAAGCTCAGGCGCGGCGAATCGGGACACTCAAAGTGCCATATCCCACAGTCTACCGCATAGGCGGGGGTCTAGAAGGCATCCCATTACCCGAACCAACGCGAATTCGATACAGTTAAGACAGAAAAACCTAAACGGGGAAGCGCATCCCACCTGATGGATGCGCGGCGCACTCTAGCAACGGTGCTCAGAACTGAGAACCGGCGTCTCCCACGAACACACATTCGCACGTCACACCAAGATAAAATCACCAGGAGAGTACCCATGCGCGTACACATCGCAACCGACCACGCTGGCCTCGAACTGAGCCACTATCTGATCGAGTCCCTCACCGCTGCGGGCTACGAAATGATTGATCATGGCCCCGCCGACTACGACCCGCTGGATGACTACCCCTCGTTCTGTATTAACGCAGCCCTTGGCGTGAAGCGCGACCGCGAGAGCGGCCTGGACTCCCTGGGTATCGTGCTCGGCGGTAGCGGCAACGGCGAACAGATGGCTGCGAACAAGGTTGAGGGTATCCGTGCGGCTCTGGCATGGAACCATGACACCGCGGCACTGGCTCGCGAGCACAACAACGCACAGGTCGTTGCTGTGGGCGGCCGCCAGCACACCAAGGAAGAAGCACTGGAAATCATCAAGGTCTTCCTGGCTACCCCCTGGACCAACGAAGAGCGTCACGCACGCCGTATCGGTCAGCTGGCTGAGTACGAGCAGACCGGCGACATTGCCGGCAAGCAGATTGACGCTGCCTAAGCTCTAAAATCTGAGGCGTATAGTGCAGGCTATACGCCTCAGTTATTTCTGCACCCCATATAATCCACACTATTTCTAACCAGCAAGTTTTCGAGGAGAACCCGTGCCCGAAGGCCACTCCATCCACCGTATCGCCCGCCAGATTAGCGACGTCTTCACCGGCGAGCACGTGCAGGTTTCCTCCCCGCAGGGCCGCTACGCTGAGGGTGCTGCCCTGCTGGACGGGCACACCATCACCGGTGCATACGCGCACGGTAAGCACCTGTTCGTGACTTTCGACAATGACCTGACCCTGAATGTGCACCTGGGCATTTACGGTAACTGGAGCTTCGGCGGAGACGAAACGTTCACGGGTGCTTCGAGCATCGGTGCGCCCCGCAAGATTGGCGAAAAAGAATACGCCGCGGGGGAGGGAGAGCCCTACGCCGGTCCTCCCGAGCCGAAGAGTACGGTGCGTTGCCGTATTGTTTCCGAACACGGCTGGGCGGATCTGGTGGGCCCGACTATCTGCCGCACCCTTACGCCGGATGAGGTGCGCACCGTCCGCTCTAAGCTTGGCCCCGACCCGCTCAACCCGGATGCCGATCCCGAACATTTCTACCGCGCCGCACGTAAGAGCTCCCGCCCGATCGGTGTGATTCTGATGGATCAGGCAGCAATCTCCGGCGTGGGCAATATCTTCCGCGCCGAATCGCTCTACCGCCAGGAAATTGACCCGCTACGCCCCGGCAAGAGCCTTAGCGACGAGGAGCTGAAGCGACTCTGGGAAGACAATAAGCATCTGCTGGTCATCGGCGTGCGCGTGGGCCGCATCATCACCACCGAACCAAAAGACCGCCCCGGCATACCCGAAACCGAAGCCTGGCCCGAGCACGCCAACTACGTGTACATGCACCACGGCGAACCTTGCCGTCGCTGCGGAACCACCATCCGTATGGAAGAAATCGCCGGCCGCAAACTCTACTGGTGCCCCGGCTGCCAGGTCTAAAAACTACTCATACATTTGCTCATATATTTGACAGCCCAGATGGAACCTCGCTACTATAGTCAAGTTCCATTCCGGGGATGTAGCTTAATGGTAAAGCCTCAGTCTTCCAAACTGATTACGCGGGTTCGATTCCCGTCATCCCCTCCACTTCAAAGGCTCCGGCGTAAGCGCCGGGGCCTTTTTCGTTGCGGGATGACGGGAATCCCTTCCGCATGCGGATTTGTTTCCTCGCGCGCTCGGAATCCGCATGCTCCAGCTCGTCATCCCCTCACCGCGCATCCACACAAAACACCCTACAAAACCAAGGAAGACAGAAGAGTACGCGCTGAGTGGAAATAATTTGCGCACGAGCCGCTGTGTTGGGCATTTAGCAGGAAAACAGGTAAACTAGAGCACTGATTGTGTTATGCATGTATATGTTTAGCATGGTCAGTTTCACGGGGCGTGGCGTAGCTTGGCTAACGCGCCTGCTTTGGGAGCAGGAGATCGCAGGTTCGAATCCTGTCGCCCCGACGTGAAACGAGCGCCGCGACATCGTATCGTGTCGCGGCGCTCTTTCCAGTAAGCAACCGCGGCACACACGATTCGTGCCGCACCGAAACGATATGAGGAGATCACGGACGTGAAGACCGCCGTCGAGAAGCTCAACCCGACCCTCGCAAAGATTGAGGTCGAGGTTCCCTTCGCAGAATTCAAGCCCTACCTGGACCGCACCTACAAGAACCTCGCAGGCCAGATCAGCGTTCCCGGCTTCCGCAAGGGTAAGCTGCCCAAGCAGCTCATCGAGCAGCGTGCGGGCTTCGACTACATCGTCGAGGCATCCCTGAACGACGCTCTGAACGACTACTACGCACAGGCACTGGGCGAGAACGAACTCTCCCCCCTGGCACAGCCCGAGCTGGACGTTCAGTCCCAGCCCTCCACCGAGAACCGTGAGGCAGACGTCAAGCTGACCATTACCGTCACCGTCCGCCCCGAAATCGAGCTGCCCAACTACGAGGGCCTCGAGATTGAGGTTGACGAGGTAGAGGTCACCGCTGAGGACGAGGTTCAGGCACTGGACGCTCTGCGTGAGCGCTTCGGCACGCTGAAGACCGTTGAGCGCCCCGCAGCTGACAAGGATTTCGTGACCATCGACATCACCGCAGAAATCGACGGCGAGCAGGTAGACGCAGCAAACGACCTGTCCTACCAGATCGGTTCCGGTACCATGCTTGACGGCATCGACGAGGCTCTGACCGGCCTGTCTGCTGGCGAGGACGCAACCTTCGAGACCAAGCTCTCCGGTGGCGAGCACGCAGGCGAGCAGGCAGTCATTAAGGTCAAGCTCTCGGCAGTTAAGGAGCGCGAGCTGCCCGCAGCTGACGACGAGTTCGCACAGCTGGCTTCCGAGTTCGACACCATCGACGAGCTGAAGGAAGACATCAAAAAGCAGGTTGCAGAAGCTAAGGTTGCCGAGCAGGGCACCCAGGCACGCGACAAGGTCCTCGCAAAGCTCGTTGAGCTCGTTGAGATCCCCGTCCCCGAGAAGGTTATCGAAGACCAGCTCGAGCAGCACTTCAACAGCCCCAACGCTGAAGCAGCTCACGATACCGAGGAGCACCGCGCCGAGGTTCGCGAGAACACCGAGACCGCATTCAAGAACGAGATGGTTCTCGACGCTGTTGCGGACAAGGAAGAAGTGACCGTTGACCAGGCTGAGATGATCAACTACATCATCACCATGAGCTCCCAGTACGGCATGGACCCCAACCAGTTCGCACAGATGCTGGATGGCTCCGGCCAGGCTGGCGCACTGGTCGGCGAGGTTCGCCGCTCCAAGGCTCTGGCAACTGTGCTGAAGACCGCAGTGGTCAAGGACACCAAGGGCAACGTTGTTGACCTGTCCAAGTACCTGGGTGAGGGCGAAGAGGCAGCTGCCTAAATCCCGCCATGGTCTGCAAGAAGCCACCCCGCTAGAGGGCGTGAGCTGATTGGTTGAAACGTGTAGCCTCAGCGGGCATCCACCGAGTTACCGGTTGGGTGCCCGCTGAGGCTCTTTTCACTCCCCAATCTATTCCACCCCAAGTTTTTGCCTATGCTTCACCCCCTGGCGAACGAACAACGTGCAGAGAAGCGGGGGAGAGCAACTATCGGTAAGGTAGTAGCAACGAAACTTTTCGCGTGCGCTCCGGCGCGTAAATCGCGCAAAGACGCAGCGAAGACCCATTAGAGAAGAAGAGGAAGAATGCCCAGCTACATGCCTCTGCCCATCGGCGCCTCCCAGGCAGCCGGCGTGGCGCCCGCGCCGTCTATGGCAACCCCCATCGTTGGTGCCCAGGAAGATTACGTCTACAACAGCCTCCTGAAGGAGCGTATTATCTGGCTCGGCTCCGAGGTGCGCGACTCCAACGCTAACCTCATCTGCTCCCAGATGCTGCTGCTCTCGGCTGAAGACCCCGAGGCAGACATCTACCTGTACATCAACTCTCCCGGCGGTTCTGTAACCGCCGGCATGGCTATCTACGACACCATGCAGCTCATCCCGAACGACGTGGTGACCGTGGTGACCGGTATGGCAGCATCCATGGGTCAGTTCCTGCTCACTGCAGGCACCATCGGTAAGCGCTACGCAACCCCGAACGCCCGCATCCTCATGCACCAGCCCCTCGGTGGCATTGGCGGTACCGCATCGGATATCCGCACCCAGGCTGAGCTGATTCTGGACATGAAGAAGCGCCTGGCAGAGATCACCGCTGGGCGCACCGGCAAGAGCCTGGAAACCATCCTGAAGGATAACGACCGCGACAACTGGTTTAACGCCGAAGAAGGCCTGGAATACGGCTTCTTCGACCACATTGCCACCACCGCCGGTAAGCTGCCCGAATCGAAGAACGCATAAGGGAGATGCACATGAAATACCTGCCGAACGATATCACCACCTCGGCGCCGGCTATGCCGAGCAACCGCTATGTGCTCCCCAGCTTCGAGGAGCGCACCCCCTACGGTTACAAGCGTCAGGACCCGTACGCAAAGCTGTTCGAGGACCGCATCATTTTCCTGGGCACCCAGGTGGATGACGCATCCGCTGACGACATCATGGCTCAGCTGCTGGTGCTGGAGGCACAGGACCCCGAGCGTGACATCACCCTGTACATCAACTCGCCCGGCGGCTCCTTCACCGCAATGACCGCCATCTACGACACCATGCAGTTCATCCGCCCCGAAATCCAGACCGTATGCCTGGGCCAGGCGGCATCCGCTGCGGCGGTTCTGCTGGCTGCCGGTACCCCCGGCAAGCGTCTGGCACTGCCGAACGCTCGCGTGCTGATTCACCAGCCCGCGCTGAGCGGCCAGCAGGGCGGTCAGGCATCTGACATTGAGATTCACGCAAACGAGGTTATGCGTATGCGTGAGTGGACTGCACAGACCCTGGCACTGCACTCGGGCAAGACCTACGAGGAAGTTGACCGATCCATTGAGCGTGACAACATTCTGACTGCGGCTGCTGCCCTGGAGTACGGCCTGGTCGATAAGGTGCTGGAGTCTCGTAAGCTACGTAAGCCTGCGACCAACACTGCTATTTCCCACACCTAAACTTTAGTTTTGAGGAATATCCCCGAGCATTTTTTAGGGGAGGGGCGGCATCGTGCCGTGTGCGAGCCTTCGGGCTGGTGCGCGGTGTGGTGCCGCCCTTTTTGTGTCCGCTGATTTGTGCCCGCCGGGTGGGGTGCGGCGAGACCAGCTGACAGGTGGCGTTGGCCTGCGCTTTCTTGTAAGGTTTTGCGATCTGCCAGGCTTTAGCCTCTGCCGGGTTGTCGCGTCACATGCCGGAGTATCAGCCCCCGCCGCCGTCATAAAAGACGCGCTTTGTCATATGCCCGGTAAGTCCGTGCATTTGCGGTGCGTAATTCTTGGTTCCGGGGTGAACTCCGGTAGCCTTAGAGAAGGAGAAAATTCGAGTATTTCATATCGTTTTCTCACTCAAACTAAGGCACCCACTACCCGCCGGTGCACCTCCTGAGAAATCACCGCAGATATCAGGTCACCGACCCTTCTGTACCGATTTCACCACGCCGATTGAAAGGGAATTTTCGTGGCCACAGACATCATTGTGCCTCCCGAACAGCCCAACGCCAGCATGCGATGCTCATTCTGCAAGAAGACTCGCGCGCAGGTTTTCAAGATTGTGCTCGGCCCGAACGTTTCCATCTGCGACGAATGCGTGGAGCTGTGCGAAGAGATTCTCGCTGAAGAGCGTCTGAAAGTCAAAGCCCCCGCAGCTGCCCCCGCGGCTCAGCTGGCTACTCCGCGCGAAATTTACAGCTACCTCAACGACTACGTCATCGGTCAGGACGCGGCGAAACGCACCCTGGCGGTGGCGGTGTACAACCACTACAAGCGCATCCACGATATTGATAACCCAGTACTGACTTCCCGCATTCTTTCGGCGACCGCGGGGGAGCAGGTGGAGCTGGGCAAGTCGAATATTCTGATGCTCGGCCCGACCGGTTGCGGTAAAACCTACCTGGCGGCAACCCTGGCGAAGAAGCTGGATGTGCCCTTCGCCCTGGTCGACGCAACCACTCTCACCGAGGCGGGCTACGTGGGTGACGACGTGGAGAACATTCTGCTGCGCCTTATTAACGCTGCTGACGGTGATATTGCCAAGGCTCAGCGCGGCATTATTTATATTGACGAGATAGACAAGATTGCCCGCAAGGGTGGCGAGAACCTCTCCATCACCCGTGACGTGTCCGGTGAAGGCGTGCAGCAGGCGCTGCTGAAGATTATTGAGGGCACCGTGGCGACCGTACCGCCGGAGGGCGGACGCAAGCACCCCGCGCACGCAAACATTGAGATTGATACCTCAAACATTCTCTTCATCGTGGCTGGTGCCTTCGACAATATTGACGACCGCATCGCAGCCCGCGTGGGTGCCGGCGGTATCGGTTTCGGTGCTGAACTGGGCGGTTCCGTGAAGAACCCGCTGGACCAGATCATGCCCGAGGACCTGGCGCACTACGGCATCATCCCCGAGCTGATTGGCCGTCTGCCGGTTATCTCGACCCTGAGCGAGCTCAATGAAGAAGAGCTGGCTCGCGTGCTGACCGAACCGAAGAACGCACTGCTCAAGCAGTACCGTCACCTCTTCGCCCTGGACGGAGTAGAACTCATTATTGATGACGCAGCAGTCGAGGCTATTGCGCGCCTCGCTGCCGAGCGCGGTACTGGTGCCCGCGGCCTGCGCTCCATGATGGAGCAGATTCTGCAACCGATTATGTTTGACATCCCGGACCGTACCGATGTGGTATCTATCGTCATTGGTGAGGACACCGTGCTCAATGGCACGGAACCCCACTACGTGCTACAGGCGCCCGACCCTGAAGCCGAGGCCACCCGCACCGTGAAGGGGGGAGCGAAGACCGCCTCCCTGAAAGATGCGGACCGTCAGGCAGCATAACCGAATACTTCCAGCCGATAAGGCTAGGGAATAAAGAAGCCGTCGCCCTGGTTGTATGGGGTGACGGCTCACTAGCAGGTACCGCTCTCATTGACATGTCCTGAAGAGCATATGTTGAAGAGCATGTACCCAAGAATAAGCGCCGGCTCATAGAAGCGGCTGGCGTAATCATATGAGAGAGGAACACTCATGGCTGAGAACGCACCCGCACAGGTTGATTTTTGGTTTGACCCGATTTGCCCCTGGTGCTGGATTACCTCCCGTTGGATTGGTGAGGTGCAGAAGGTCCGCGACGTTGAGGTGACCTGGCGCCCCTTCTCCCTGTCCATGCACAACCAGGGTCGCGAGCTGCCCGCTGACTACCAGACAATGATGGACCAGTCCTGGGCGCCGACCCGCCTTATCACCGCTGTGCGGGAGCTGCACGGCAACAAGGTCATCAAGCCCCTCTACGACGCTCTGGGTGAGCAGATTCACCACAATAGCAACAAGGCTGATTCCTACCGCGACGCAATCGTCAAGGCACTGGAGGAGGTCAACCTGCCCGTAGAGCTGGCAGATGTCGCCTTCACCGATCAGTACGATGAGCAGATGCGCGCTTCCTTGAACCTGGCGCTGGAGACCGTGGGCGGCACCGATGTTGGTGTTCCGCTGATCTCTATCAACGGCACCGCTTTCTTCGGCCCGGTCATCTCCCCGAGCCCTGCCGGTGAAGAGGCAGGTAAGCTCTTCGACGGCGCCCTGGCGCTGGCTTCCTACCCCGGCTTCTTTGAGCTCAAGCGCCCCCGTAACGTGGGCCCGATTTTCCACGGCGAAATCGGCGAAGCCTAAGAATCCTGCACTGCGCTGAGGCTCGTTAGAGTCTGCGGCTGCAGAGCATAAAAGTACCGCCCGGTTACTGACCGGGCGGTATTTTTCTATTCACTATGTTGCCCTGAAGCGTGCACTCTACGCGCGGTGAGTGCGGCTTGCAGAGGTACCCCTGCGAGCCTTCTGCGCTTTCTGTGCCTTGTGCTGAGCCCTGTGCTCGAGCACCTTCGGGTGCGTTGCGCGCTGCACGATCTTCGTATCACGCATATGGAAGGTGCGGGTTGCCGTGTACTGGACTGCCGCATCCGAGGTGAAAGCTAGCATCGCGAACACGGCAACGCCCAACTGGAAGAAAATCGTGGACAGCATTAGGGACTGGCGCCCCAACAGCACGCCGCCGGTAATCGCCGTGAAGTTCAGAGCCGTTAATAGTAGAGCCAGTCGGCGAGCCTTCGACGAGCCTCGCAAGGTGCTCCACAGTAGGAACAGGTGCACCGCCGAATAAATCGCTACGAAACCAACCAGCACCGTACTGGTAATGGTCAGCAGTACGTCGCTATCCATCTGATCGAAAAGGCTTAACAACTCAACATCGTTGCCGGAGCCTTCCTCCAGCAACTTGGCGCGCATTGCCGGGCGGCTGAGCGCCAGAATGATGCTATTGATAATGTCTGCGAGCGTCACGGCGATGAGCATACCCGAACCGACCAGCAGACTCAGCGGCATGCGGTACGCCAGGTCGTGCGCGCTGGAGAGGTGAATTTCTTCCTGCTCCTGCGGCTCCAGGCCCTCGTTGTTCAGCACGATGACCGGGAGCGCGCCGTCCGTGCGGATTGCGTCACCGCCACCGTTACGGGCGTGGTACCCGGAGGAAAAATCGTGCAGAATCTCAACGTGAGTTTCCGGGTGAGCGTACTGAATGGACTCCACAATGTAGTCGCGTTCAAAGTCGGTTTCAGCGTCAATGCGGTGCGTGACCTGCAGGGTGAAGAAGCTGAAACCCACGCCGGAGTCGTACGTGCCCGCTGCCAACCAATCCACCTGGTGACCGCCCGGCAGCAACCAGCCGTCCGGGGTTTTCCAGAAGCGCACATGGTGGCGTTTCTCGGGGTTGCCGTCCACTTCCTTCTGATAGGCGAAAGCCTGTGTCTTGCCAAAAATTTTCAGCGGGGATACGGGCGCCTCCGCGTAGGAGCGGCGGGTGATGGTGGAAAGAATAATCTTCCAGGAAGAGACGAGGGTAACGTCGTCAGCGCGAGTCCAGCCGGCGTCCTGCATGACCTGGTGAATCTGCTCCTCGGTACCAATCAGACCGATATTGACCGGGTCACCAAGCAGGCCGTCCGGGGTGCGGGTACGGCCAATAAAGTAGTCGGGTACGTAGATGCGGGTCATGATGGCGTGAAAACGCGGTAGCGTCAGGTATGCGGTGACCGCCCAGAAAATGAAGGCGATGGGGAAACCCCAAAAAGAGTGGCCGACCGTATTCGCCAGAATCATGAAGGTC
This sequence comes from Rothia sp. 110740021-2, assembly GCF_054263775.1. Taxonomy (NCBI): domain Bacteria; kingdom Bacillati; phylum Actinomycetota; class Actinomycetes; order Micrococcales; family Micrococcaceae; genus Rothia; species Rothia sp. 110740021-2. The sequence goes on from NZ_JBSZFE010000001.1 coordinate 913,814, forward strand.
AGCACGAGAGCCGCGATGCCTGCGAAGATGAAGAACAGAATATCCCAAAAATTGACCCACAAGCTGCGCGGGACGAGGTCTTGAGCTGAGCCGCGTGTGTCAATATCGCCACGGTAGACCGGTGGAGAGGTAACTGGGGGAGCAACGTCACTACGTATAGGCCGCAGGACGCGTTTTTGGTGGGGCATTCCCGCCCTTTCTGCAAAACATAGTTAGGGTCTTTGAATATCCATAACTATAGCAAGGGACGGGTTGTGTGAAGTATGCATTCCGGGCAGGGCTTAATTGCTTGGCTTGATTGCCCCGCCCCAGAAAAACGCGGTACCAACGCGAAAGTGCTAGTGTTGCCGCACGAAAGAGAATATGGGGTGGTCCTACTTGGGGGGGGGCTTAGTCTCAACCGCGGCACGTGCGGCGGTGATGGAGCTTTCGTGGTGTAGCATATCGCAGTTTTCGCGCATGAAGTGCACCCACTTGCGGGTCAGGCCTCAAGCTGCTGAGTGCTTAAAGAACCGGAGGCGATGCTCGCCTCATCGGTGGCGGCGCTGGTGGAGATGTGTTGATGCCAGAGATCATACACTTCGTTGGTGCAGCTGGCGTGTAGAGCCTGGGCAGACTTATGCGCCTGCCGAAGTTGAATATTCCATGGTCTAACGGACCTAAACCCAACCCCAGAAAATAGAAAACTAACATACAGAGGCACAGAAGACGGGGCAGTACCGTCAATCGGTACCGCCCCGTCTTCAACGCTCAAACAGCGTCATAAATTTAAACGAAGAACGCTTAAAATTTGGCAAAATTACTCAGCTGCTTCTTCCACAACGAGCACAACATCGCGAACCTCCAGCTCACCCTCAGCTGCCACCAGGGACAGCTCACGAGCGTTACCGGCAGCCTTCAAGTCAGCCATGCCAGCGGCAATGCGATCCAGCTGAGCCTGCGGAGCCGCAATAGTTGCGGACTCCACCTCGGTGCGCTGCTTAACCTTCGCGTCGCTCTTAGCCTTACGCAGGCCACCCAGAGCCTCAGCAACATCCGGCAGAATCTGCTTCAGCGACTCAATCTGAGCCGGGTCAGCATCCGCCAGGACCCACTGGGCAGAAATGCCGGCAGTCGGGTTCTGTGCAGAGTACTCAGCCAGCAGGGTACCTTCCAGAATGGGCAGTGCCTGCGGCCACTCGGCGCGGTGCACGCTATCTGCACGCCACCAGGACCAAATCTCTTCGGTCACGAACGGCAGGAAGGGCGCGAACAAGCGCAGCAGAGCATCCAGGGTGGTTGCCAGCGCAGCCAGAACAGAAGCCTGCTCCTCCTCGCCGCGAGCACCGTACGCACGGTCCTTAATCAGCTCAACGAAGTCGTCGGTGAAGGACCAGAAGAAGCTCTCGCAAATCTGCAGGGCACGAGCGTACTCGTACTTCTCGAATGCGGCGGTTGCTTCCTCAATCAGGTACGCCAAGCGAGCCAGCAGGGAACGGTCCAGAGCGTTGATCAGCACACGACCCTGAGCCTGAGAAGTAATCACGGACTTCTCGGTAGCGCCCAGGTTCAGCACGAACTTGGATGCGTTCAGCAGCTTGATAGCAAGACGGCGGCCAATCTTCATCTGGCCTTCGTCGTAGGCGGTGTCAGCACCCAGGCGAGCGGAAGCAGCCCAGTAGCGTACAGCGTCCGAACCGTACTTCTCCAGAACCTCGTTCGGGACCACAACGTTGCCCTTAGACTTGGACATCTTCTTGCGGTCCGGGTCAAGGATCCATCCGGAAAGCGCGGTGTTGTACCAGGGCACGGAGGAAGCCAGGGTCTCCGCGCGAACAGCGGTGGAGAACAGCCAGGTACGGATAATGTCGTGACCCTGCGGGCGCAGATCCATGGGGAAGGTCTTCGCATGCAGGTCCGGGTTCACGCCCCAGCCGGTCGCAATCTGCGGGGTCAGGGAGGAAGTAGCCCAGGTGTCCAGAACGTCCGGGTCAGCGATGAAGCCACCCGCTACGCCGCGCTGGTCCTCGGTGTAACCGGGAGCAGCCTGAGATGCGGGGTCAACCGGCAGCATCTCTTCGGTCGGCAGAATCGGGTTCTCGTAGTCCGGCTCGCCCTCAGCGTCCAGCGGGTACCAGACGGGGAAGGGAACGCCGAAGAAACGCTGGCGAGAAATCAGCCAGTCGCCGTTCAGACCCTCAACCCAGTTCTCGTAGCGGCTACGCATGAAGGAGGGGAACCAGTTCATCTCACGGCCGCGCTCGATGAGATTCTCGCGGCGTGCCGCGTCACGGCCACCGTTGCGGATGTACCACTGACGGGAAGCAACGATTTCGAGGGGCTTGTCACCCTTCTCGTAGAACTTCACGGGGTGGGTAATCGGCTTGGGGTCGCCGTCCATTTCGCCAGCCTCAGCCAGCATCTCCACGACGGTCTTCTGCGCGGTGAAGACAGTGGTGCCTGCCATGCGTTCGTAGCGCTCGCGACCCTCGGCGGAGGTAATCCACTCGGGGGTTTCACGGGAGAAACGGCCATCGCGACCGATGAGGGCGCGGGTGTCCAGCTGCAGTTCACGCCACCAGGTGACGTCGGTGGTGTCACCGAAGGTACAGATCATGGCGATACCGGCACCCTTATCCGGCTGTGCCAGCGGGTGCGCCTTAATCTCGACCTCAACGCCAAACAGCGGGGAGGTGACGGTGGTGCCGAACAGCGGCTTGTAACGCTCATCGTCCGGGTGTGCCACGAGAGCCACACAGGAGGGCAGCAGCTCGGGGCGGGTGGTCTCAATCCAGACCTTCTCACCGTTGGGGCGGTGGAAGCTGATGCGATGGTACGCGCCGGGGCGTTCCTTGTCTTCCAGCTCAGCCTGTGCCACTGCGGTGCGGAAGGTGACGTCCCACATGGTCGGTGCTTCTGCCATGTAGGCGTTGCCTGCTTCCAGATCCTTCAGGAAGGCGAGCTGGGAGACCTTGCGGGAGTGCGCGTCGATGGTGCGGTAGGTGCGCGACCAGTCAACGGACAGACCCAGGGTGGTGAAGAGGTTTTCGAAGACCTTCTCGTCTTCAACCGCGAGCTCTTCACAGAGTTCAATGAAGTTGTTGCGGGAGATACGCGGCCACTTTGCCTGGCTGCGGTCAGGCTTGGGGGTACCGTCTGCCTTCCAAGTGATCAGGTCACGGAAGGAGTCGTTGTCTGCCACCGAGGGGTCGCAGAGAACGCCGTAGTAGTTCTGAACACGGCGTTCGGTGGGCAGGCCGTTGTCATCCCAGCCGAGCGGGTAGAACACGTTCTTGCCGGTCATGCGCTGGTATCGTGCAATGACGTCGGTCTGGGTGTAGGAGAACATGTGACCCACGTGCAGGGAGCCAGATGCGGTCGGCGGCGGGGTGTCAATGGAGTAGACCTGTTCGCGAGTGGTGTTCTCGTCGAATGCGTAGGTTTTCTCGTCGGTCCAGCGCTGCGAGAGCTTCTCTTCGAGGCCTTCCAGGGCGGGGCGGTCGGGAACGTTAATCTGTACGGGCGAGTCTGAGCCCAAAATGTTTTCAGCCATAACGGCTATTTTCTCATATTCACGGCATTCTCTCAGCCCCAGGGGAATTCCGCGCTGCGCTGTGCTGTTCGTACCGCTCGAGGGCGGCTTCTAGACGCGCCAGGAGGTGCCGGTACCGGCGCGCAAATTGTGCCCTGCGTGCTGCGGCACGTATCCCGCTGGAGGCGGTGAGTTCTTGCCAACTGGCGGGGTCGAGGTAGCTCTGCCCGAGTAGCAGGTGAACCTCAGAACTGTAGGGGGTTCCGGTGGCGGCACGGATGCTGTGTGCTCTCTGCTGTAGGGTGCGGCGTTGCTCGTGTAGCGCGGTGATGCGCTCGTGCGGTATTGCTGTCATGGAAGTTCCCTATATGAGGAGTATGCGGTATGAGGAGTAACCGGGGGATTCAACGGTAAACTCAGCGGAAAATGGCGAGGGGGAGAGAACCCCCCTATTATCTACCCTCGATTACCAGCAGTGTAGGCGCGAAAATCTTGAGTATCAACAGCAGGTGAATCCTTCTCAGTAGCGCGGAGGCGGCGTAGACTGAAAGTACATGACCTTCGAGGAGTTGCCAATGAGTTCTCTGAGTATTTTTGGTTTGGGTACGCCTGAAACTGTTTTGCTGATACTGCACCTGGTGCTGGTTGCGTTGTGCGTCTGGCATTTGGCTGTGTGTAGCGGTTACGGTGAGGCGCGTATGCGTTTCGTACTGCCTCTGATTGTGTTCATGCCCGGTGCCGCGATTCTTTATCTGATGTCGGCGCGTGAAGGTACAGTCCCTCCGGACACCATCAGGACCGGTAGTAGCTCGCCCGTCTATTTTGAGCACCGCCTTGGGTTCCGTGACGGCGGCAGGAGCCGTTGGGGGTTGCCTCGCCGCCGCAAGTAGTAGGTGTGACAGTGCCTGTACCGTTCGTCCTGAATAGTGGCATTGTCGGCATCTATCTCGCTATCGAACATTTCAAAATATATGCCCGCGGGTCTGCTCGAACAGAGCACCCGCGGGCATCGCTCTACTAGGATTAAAGTATGACTGAGAACACCCACATTCCTGTATCTCCTTTCCTGCCCAATACCGGTGTTGGCAAAGTTGCCGTGGTGACCGGCGCCTCCAGTGGTATTGGGCGAGCTACGGTGCATCAGCTGGTGGCTAGCGGATGGACTGTTTATGCAGTGGCGCGGCGTACTGACCGCCTCTACACGCTTTACACCGAGACTGGTGCACATCCGGTTACGTGTGATGTGACCGACGAGCATTCCGTACGCTTCGTTGCCGAGCAGATTTTGGAAGAGCAGGGCACTATTGATGCCCTGCTCAATATTGCTGGTGGTGCTATTGGTGTGGACAAGGTCGCAGAGGGTAAGCCTGATGATTATCTGAAGATGTACCAGATGAATGTGCTCGGTATTCTGCATATGGTGCGTGCTTTCGCGGAGGCACTGCGGCAGAATGGCTACGGCACGATTCTGAATCTGACCTCCACTGCTGCTGAGCACGGCTACGAGGGTGGCGCCGGATATAACGCGGCGAAGTTCGGCGCTCGCAGCCTGACGGAGGCGCTGCGCTTGGAAGAGGCAGAGCATAATGTGCGCGTGATTGAGATCTGCCCGGGCATGGTGCGTACCGAGGAATTCTCCCTGAATCGTCTGGGTTCTAAGGAGGCGGCTGAGCGTGTTTATGCCGGAGTCGAGAAACCTTTGACTGCCGAGGATGTGGCGCAGACTGTGACCTTTGCGTTAAACGTTCCGCACCACGTGAACCTCGACCGTATTACTATTCGCCCGGTGGCGCAGCCCAGCCAGTTCAAGGTGATTCGCAAAGAGAGCTAAGTTTTGTGATCTTGCGTCCGCTGATGCGGGGGTTTTATATTTGCCTCGCCTGCATTCCTGATTCTTAGGATGCGGGCGAGGCTTTTTGTTCGTGTGCGCGGGAGGTCTGCGGCTTGTATGGAGCTTTGGTTGGGGTGCTACGCGGGGTGGGAAAGAGTGGGGGAGAGATGTCCAAGAGTACTTAATAGAACCATAAAGTGGTACATGAGACTTATGGTTCACTATGGTGAAATAGTTGGGGTGAAATTATTCATGGAAAGTATCCTAATTTCCTAAAATGCAATCAAAGTGTAAGGTCGTCGGCGCTCATATGTCAGTATATGACCGGAAAACACCACAATTGGTCTGTAATAACCCTCAACTTAAGAGATGGTTTTATAACGATTTCATTACAGTTACTTAAAGTGGATATTAAAAGAGTAGAAGACTCAGAGTCGGGTGTTAGCCTTTTAGCAATCACACCCATATGTGAATCTGTGCGTCCCTCAATGACGGAGGCGCGCCGCTTAGGTTCACCATCGATAATTCAGAGATCGAGGAAAAATGTCGAAGACTACCCGTCGCGTTTACAAGATTGCAGCTGCGGCAGCTTTTACCGCTGGATCTGTAGCAGCAATCCCGGCAACCTTTGCGGCAGAAGCACCCGCCGATCAGCAGCAGGTTGTTGATCAGAAGGCATCTTCTCAGACTTCTTCCCTGCCCGGCGGCAACGCAACCGAGACTCCCAAGGCAGAGGCTCCTAAGACCGAGGCAACTGAGGCTCCCAAGGCTGAGACTCATGCCCCCACCACTCCGGCAACCCCCGAGCCGACCAGTCCCGACACCCCGGCTCCCGAGGTGAAGCAGGCTGACCCCTCCATCGTTATTGAGGATGCTCGCTTCCCCGCTGATGCACAGCTGAACACTGTGAACATTGTTGGCGCAGGCTTCTACGGCGAGAAGGTTGGCCCCGGTGTGCAGGTCAGCATCTACGCACTGGATGCAGACAACCAGATCACCGGCGAGGCTCTTGCTACCGTTGTGGTACCCGCAGACCAGATTCAGGATGGCACCTTCAAAGGTTCCATCACCGTTGAAACAAGCAAGCTGCCCGCCGGCGCATCCTACGCACTGTCTGCTGTAAGCAACCCGCAGAGTCAGCCCGATCAGAGGCTCGTAGCTATCTCCTCCTTCAAGGTTACTGAGAGCGTTACCCACGCACCGGAGACCCCCAAGGAAGAAACTCCTGCACCCGTGACCCCGGCACCCGAGGCACCCAAGGAAGAGACCCCCGTTCCTGTAACTCCCACACCGGAAGCTCCCAAGGAAGAGGCCCCGGCACCCGAGGCACCCAAGGATGAGACTCCCGCACCCGAGGCACCCAAGGAAGAGACCCCCGCGCCCGAGGCACCCGCGGTACCCGAGAACGCAACCCTCACCACTGAGGATGCTTCCCTAGATCCAAACGACCAGTACAACGTTCTGACCTTCAACGGCTCCGGCTTCACCCACGAGTCCGTCGCTAACGGTGTCCAGATCGCGATCTTCCGCTTGGATGCAAGCGGCAACATCACCGGTGAGGCTCTGGCAACCCACGATGTGCCTGCTTCTGAAATCGTGAACGGCACCTTCCGTGTCAAGGTTGGCGTTCTTGCTGAACTGCTGCAGCCCGGTTACGCATACGCAATGGTGGCAACCAGCGACCCCAATGGTCTGGTTCACCAGGTTGCAGTCACCACCGCTACTGTGAGCGATGCGAACAACCCAGCACCGACCCTGCCGGCAGCAACCGAGGATGACAATACCACTGTTCGTGATAACGGCGACGGTACCACCAGCGTCTTCACCGCTGAAATGCGCGAAGACGGTTCGGTTGTCGTAACCGAGACCCGCATGCCCACTTCTCAGGCACCCAAGGCTAAGGTTGGCAACGCTTCTGCTGCTACCTCCTCTAGCTCCAAGGGTCACACCGTAGGCTTCTCCGGCACTAAGGGTTCGACTTCGACCTCTTCTTCGGCTTCCTCGAAGCCGCAGCTGGCTAACACCGGTGCTGAAGGTGTTGCAGGTATCGCAGGCGTTGGCGCTGCAACTCTGATTGCTGGTGCCGCACTGATGCTCCTGCGCCGCCGCAGCCTCTAATAGCTTAGGCTTTAATAGCCCAGGCTCTAAACATCTGATGCTCACCGCGAGGTGTGTGAAGTAAGTGCCGCTAATACTTTAGACAGAGTGTTAGTGGCACTTTTGCGTATCTGTGTTTTTTCTTTCCCGTGCTTTCTGTGCCTGGATGCTTGGGGGAGGGGGCGTGTCGGTTGAGGGGTTGGCTTGTTGCGCTCAATGGTGAGGGGGATTCTATCAGGAGTATCGGTCTGTACTCTTTGTGAAACAATGTAGGAAAAGTGGCATGACCTGCTATTTTTTCACTTAAAATAAATAAATTAAATGCATTAAAGCACAGAATATTTTTATTGCAAATCCATTAATCTACATATATATGCAATAAAACTTTGACTCTCAAGGTGGAGCTGAAAAGCTTTATCTAGTCTATGTATTTTGAGTGCTCTTGATGGAGTTCTGAAAGATAAAAAATATGCTATGTGGTTTATTGCACAGTAAAATACTTGGGAGGTAAAGCATATTTACCACAATAAATAAAAAAGTATTGTTAGTGTGGAATTACCGATAAATAGAGCAATTCCCTTCATGATCGTACCCGCAGCTCATCTGATTGTCTCAAAAGAATGATGAAGGCAACTTGGAGCTGAGCATACACCAGTGCCTCAATGTTGAGCAGCCGTACATGGCGGAAATTGAGAATCTGAGCAACAGTGAGACTGTCTCGATTGAGTTTACGCCCAAGCCTGGTGTAACAGTCGACGAGATTATGGCTAGCTGCCAGAACATTTTTCCCGGACACCACCGGAGTTCCCCGCGCCGTAAAGGTGGAGGCGCGGCTTGAGGCTCAGCGTTCTGCTCGTGCGGATTACTGCGCAGTCTCGAAGCTCTGTGGCGGATACTTCTGTGCAGGCTCCTGAGACGATGATTATGTCTGGTCATGCACGCTATTGCCCGGCTGTACTGTGGTGAACCTGCTGGGTTATCAGTCTTCGGAGTCTGAAACGGTGAATGTTGCTTCTCCTCAGGAGAGTGTGGGTGCTGTTGATCTGGGTAGTTTTTATGATCGTAGTTCGAAGTTGCGTGGTGATTCTTCCGGTTCGAAGCTGAAGGCGAGCGCTCATGATAACGGCACGCTGCTGGAGAGTACGTTGCTGTTGAATATTGCCCTGCTGGGTTGGTGGCTTTTGTGGGTAGTGCTGTGGCGGTGAATGTGCATCGTCGTCGACTTGAAGGTGCTGAAGAGCTGGGTGCGGAGTAGTTTAGCGTATCTGTTTCTTGGTGCTGTGAGGCGTGGCTCTCTCTAGGGGAGTTGTTGAGGGGGAGAGGCTCTGCCGGGTGCCTGCGTGTTCGGTAGGGTACCTTCTGTGAGCCCTACTGCGATTTCTAGCGGCGATTCTACCGTAAATAGTGCTGCGGGCGGCAACAAGGTCCGCGGTATCCGTTCCGATACTGCTATGGCGCCGGGAACTCGGGACGCCATGATTTCTGTTCCTCGCTCCTCGCGCTCTTCGAGCCCTGAATCTTCTTCGGCTCTGGGGTACCGTACTGGGCAGGCCTATGTTGTGCAGGCAACCCCTGAGTCTGATTTGCCGTCCGGTAATGATTCGGCGGCACAGTCTCGTCGCGCCGCGATTTTGAATGGCTCCTCGTCGAAGGTGCGCACTGAGTCGGGGTCACCGAATGGTCTGAAGGCGACGGAGGCGCAAATTACTCGCGGAGTTGAGAAGTCCTCGCCCCTGTTGCCGATTTTGGTGATTTTGGGTGGCGGTCTGATTCTTGGCACCCTGGGTGTGTCACGTTTTAACTCTTTGAAGCGAGACTAGGTGAAACGAGGCTAGGGGAGTAGAAGCCGTCTTAGCGCTCTACCTGGCGGAGTGTAGCCGTCGGCGTGCGAGGGTATTTAGGTGATGCGGTATATTTCGCGCGCTGCCACAAAACGGTTTCTTGGAATCTGATGTTGAGAAATGCTCACACTATCGATATATTAAGCCTGTCCTAACAATGTCGATAGCATGGATACACACCAATGAAGATTTTCACATCTGGCACCCGCCTCTCCAAGGGAGCCTGCGCCCTCGCCGTCGCCGGCGCTGTTACCCTGCCTCTGGCACCGGTTCTCGCTGAGAACATTAATGTCGCTGCCCAGAACGTTGCCGCACAGAACGTCGCTGCAGGCGACCAGGCAACTGCTGGCGCGTCCTTCGGATGGGGCGTACGCGCCTCCTTCCTGTCCTACAATGGTATGCCCCGCGAAATGACCGACGGTGCAGCCTGGGACGCAACCGCAAAGCAGTTCACCTTCACCCCGACCTCCACCACCGTCTCTGAAGACGGCAAGCAGGTCACTCTGAATGCTGCAGGCCGCCTCTGGTTCACCGGCCACTGCGCTGAAGGTCAGGACCCCGAAACCGGCTGTGCCCTGAACCTTACCTTCTCCAACCCCCGTGTGGAACTGAACCTCGCTGACGGCACCGGCTCTCTCTACATGACCGTGCGCACCAAGAACTACGCCAGCGGCAAGTTCGAGGGCCCTCAGGAAGTCAAGATGGCTACCCTGAGCACCGGCACCGCCAAGCAGAGCGAGAAGGACGGCGTGGTCAGCATCAGCGGCATCTCCGCGAACCTGACCGCCGACGGTAACCATGCCTTCTCCGACTTCTACAACGAAGGCGCTAGCCTCGACCCGCTGAGCATCTCCTACACCGGTAGCGCAGCCAACACCCCCAAGAGCGCCTACAGCGTCGCCGAGTCTTACAACACCGGCGCGGGCGTGAGCCAGCCCCAGAACACCGCACGTCTGGGTCAGAACCACATCGTGCACGTGGCACCCCCGAGCTTCGGCGGCGACACCACCTACACCGTGCTGACCAGCTCCAACTTGAAGATGACCGACACCGGCGTCCTGAAGGCAAATAAGGGCGTTTTCGCTGTGGATACTGACGGCAACCGCATGCTCGTCATCGGCAGCGAGACCAACAAGCCCGAGCTGTACACCGTGACCGCGGAGGGTAAGCTCGTCTCCTCCGGTATCTATTCCAACGCAGAGCTCGGCGCCAACACCGTCAAGGCAATCGGCTACAACCCCGCCAATAACACCTGGGGTATCGTTAGCATTGACGGTCAGGGCGGCGGCAAGCTGACCATTATCGACGCATCCGGCAAGGCAACCTCGCAGGCTCTGCCGAAGCCCGACTCTATCGACCCGCAGGTTGTGAAAGCCTACTCGCTCGACGAGTACTACGGTGATTCGTTCTCCACCAACACCGTGACCCTCGCACCGCTGCCCGACGGCAGCTTCGTTTACGCGCCGTCGACCTCCATCTACGACGCGGCTGGCGAAAAGGTGGTTCAGAAGGGCCACCTGCTGCACCTGAGCAGCAACGGCGTGTCCCTGGTGCCGAACTCCTCGCCCGAGGGCTACACCACCACCCTGTCCTCGACCCTGGTCAGCCCCAAGGGTTATATTTACCGTTGGAACAACTGGTACGGCGGTAAGGTGCAGATCCTCAAGTACGAGAACGGCACTTTCAGCGTGGTCCGCGAGTCCGCAACCCTTGAGGGCTTCGAGAAGACTGAGGTCGCCACCATGTTCCTGACCCGCGCGGGTAACGTGGTTGTGGTGGACGCCTCCGGCTCCCGCCTGGTGTTCATGGATGACACCCTGAACAAGGTGAACGAGGTGGTGCTCTCCTCGATGCGCAAGACCGACAAGAGCGGCGGCTACAACGCTCTCGAACTGCCCAACGGCGATATTATCTACCCGTCCAGCTTCGAGAACCCGAATACCTACGAGGATCAGTTGTGGCTGAACCGTCTGGCAGCAAACTCGGCACCGGAACCGGCCCCAGCACCCGAGCCGACCAAGGCACCGGAACCGACCAAGTCTGCTGAGCCTACCGTTGAACCCACTGTGGAGCCTTCTGCAACCGCTAAGCCGACCGTGGAGCCTTCTGCAACCGCTAAGCCGACCGTGGAGCCTTCTGCAACCGCTAAGCCTAGCGTGACCGCAGAACCCACCGCAGTGCCTTCGGAGGAGCCCACCTCGCCGTCTCTGCCGACCGAGTCCGTGGTGCCTTCTGTTGCGCCGAGCGCTTCTGTAACCCCGAGCGCTTCTGTAACCCCGAGCGCATCGGTGAGCGCATCCCCGACCTCGGTTCCGAGCGTTCCCGCCGTGACCCCCTCAGCGAGCGAGTCCGCATCGGCGTCCGCTAGTGCGTCCGCTTCTTCGAGTGTTTCCGCGAGCGCATCGAGTTCCGCAAGCAGCTCCAGCAGTGCATCGGCGACCGCTTCGGCGAGCGAGTCGGCATCTTCGAGTGCTTCCACTTCTGCGAGCGCTTCCGCTTCTGAGAGCAGCACCGCCGACCAGAACGCTGCCGGCTACAAGGGTGGCTCCGACGGTGGTTCTGATGCGGGTTCCGGAGCATCCGACAACTTGGGTGTGAGCGGCTCCAATGGCGGTTCCTCTAACGGCGGTTCCTCCCTCGGTGGTGGTTCTTCCGCAGGTGGCTCCTCGACCTCCGGTAGCTCCTCCTCGAAGCTAGCGCAGACCGGCGCATCCGGCGCTATGTTTGCCGCAGCAGCTGGTGCTATCACCCTGGCGGTAGGTACCGCACTGGTTGTGGCACGCCGCCGCAAGAGCTAATATTTAGCTTTCGTGCAACACCCCGCTTCGTCACTCGTGTTCATGAGTGGGGAAGCGGGGTGTTCCTTTCATACAATGGAAGTATGACTATTCTGAATGTAATCGCCACCTCGCACGGCACCGACTCGGCCGCCGGTCGCGAGGCTATTACGCTGATTCGTGAGCAGATCAAGTTCCTGCTCGCGCAGCGTAATGACGGCGTGGAATACCGTATCCATGCCGCATATGTGGATGTGGAATCTCCCAGCGTTGATGATGCCGCAGCCTCTCTACCCAATGATGAGCCCTGCGTGATTGTGCCGATTCTGCTGTCGACCGGCTTTCACACTCAGGTGGATTTGCGCCGTGCCGCGCGTAATAGCGGCATTGAGCGTATCGGCATTGGTGAGTCGCTGGGTCCGGATCCTCGCCTTGCCGCTTTGACTCGCACCCGCCTGGAGGAGGTCGGCTGGGCTCCCGGTGATGGCCCTGTGGTGCAGGGCGCGGCTGGTTCTTCCCGCGCTGATGGTCGCGCGGATATGAGCCGTGCCGCTGAGCTGCTGGCTGAGGAACTGAATACTCCGGTGCATCACGGCTTCGTTGCCTCTATCGATCCGAAGTTCCACGAGGTGGTTGCTGAGCATCAGCCTAAGTTTGCTGCAACCTACCTTCTGGCGGAGGGGTTCTTCTCCGGTAAGATGCGCCGTGATGCTGAGTCGACCGGTGTGCCGGTGAAGGTTGCCGCGCCGCTGGTGAACGCGCAGGGTGGTGCTTCTGCTGCCGTGGTGGCGGAGTGCTTTATTGACCGCATGGATGCGGCTATTGCGCAGCTGGACGCTGCCTAGATGACTTAAAATCAGGTTAGTGCGCTCGCTGTTCACTCACCTGATGAGGCGGCTTCTAAAAATCCGTACAAAAAACCTCGGGACGTTATGTTCCCGAGGTTTTTTGTGTTGCTGTTTTTGAGAGCCGTAGGCGGCTGAGTGCTTAGGCGGTCTTGAGGTAGACGTCGCCGTCACGGACCTCTACGGGGTAGACCTTGATGGAGTAGGAGGGATCAGAGAGGCACTCACCGGTGGTCAGATCGTAGACTTCCTTGTAGAGGGGGGAGGTAATGGTGGGGTTTCCGTTCTTCTCGCCGACGATACCGCGTGCGAGGACCAGTGCCTGGCTGTGCGGGTCGAGGTGGTCACTGGAGAAGATGCCGTGCTTGGTCTTGTAGATGGCGTACTGGTAGCCGTCGACCAGGGCGACTTCACCCCAGTTTTCTTCGAGTTCAGATTCGGCGCAGATGCGTACCCAATTCTCAGCCATGGGGGTTCCTTTCGAAGCGGTGGTCTGCGCCGCGCGGGGTGCAGGACACAATAGCGGTTCGTGTGTTCTTTGTTTGGAGTTTACCTTATGAAACCCACATTTGGAAATGGGGCACGCGGAGGGTGCTAAAGGTTATTTTTACCCTAAAACTCAAGCCCTATTTTTTGTAGATTAGCCTTACCTAAATTAACTGCCGTTAAGATAGGAGTGCCCCATTCTAGCCCGGTATTCCGCGGAATTTTTGGAAAATTTTCCCAAAGAATGCCAAATTTCAGTGTCTGAGGCACCTGAGAACGTGTACGATAAAAGTCGTAGTTAAAAACGCCTTTTGACTGTCTGAAGAAAGCAACACAATCCCACATAAAAGTGTTTCGTAATTTTTCAGATGCATTCTAAAGAAGCGGGCGCCTCAACTACCCGGTACGCACCGGTACAAGCCCCAAAACCGGGAAACTAGGAGTTCCCGCCGAAGGCACGCCACCACCGCGTATCGAGAGTAGGAACGCGCCATGAACTACCTGCATTACAACTAGGAAGGAAAATCCATGTCGCACACTCCCCGCAACATTCTCGTTGTCGGCGCAGGCCCCGCAGCGTGGCGATTCGTACGCGCATACCACGAAGGCGCTGAAGCTGCAGGTCGCACGGCGGACACCATCACCGTCCTCAACGATGAGCCCTACATCCCCTACGACCGTGTTGCTATCGAGCAGATTTTCAAGGACACCGAGAAGGACCTGACCCTCGGGGACCCCGAACTGTGGAATGCAGAGAACATCAACCTGGTCAACAACTGCCGCGCAGAGAAGCTCGACCGCACCCGCCGCGTCGTCACTGACACCGAGGGCAATGAGTACCCCTACGACGTGCTGGTCTTCGCAACTGGTTCCCGCGCGGTTCGCATCCCGATTCTTAACTCGGACGCCGCACACGTCTTCCGCACCATCGACGACGTGAAGAACATGGTCTCCGAGGTCAAGCGCCTGCAGGACACCCTCGGCCGCGCACCCCGCGGTATCGTCGTCGGTGGCGGCCTGCTCGGTCTTGAAGCAGCTGAGGGTCTGAAGGACCTGGGCGCAGAGCCCACCATCCTAGATGTGGCTCCCTGGCTGCTTTCCGTTGAGGTTGACCAGGGCGGCGGTTACGCCGTGAACGCCCAGATCAAGGCAACCGGCATTGAGATTGAGACCGGCGTGTACATCTCCGGCATCAACAAGGATGCTGACGGCAACGTTGTCTCCGTATCCATCGCAGATTCTCCCTCCGAGGACGCAGAAATCCGCACCCTGCCCGCCGATATGGTGGTCTTCGGCGCAGGTATTCGCCCCAACGATGAGCTGGCACGTGACGCTGACCTGGCGCTGGGTGAGCGTGGCGGTATTCTCGTCAACGACGCATGCCACTCCTCCGACGAGCACATTTGGGCGATCGGTGAGGTCGCCTGCGTACTGGGCCGCACCTGGGGTCTGGTTGCGCCGGCTAACGCTATGGCTGACGCTGTGGCAGCTAACCTGCTCAACGACAACGAAGAAGCTCAGGTTGAAGAGTTCGACATCGCAACCAAGCTGAAGTTCTCCGGCGTTCAGGTGGCTGGCTTCGGTGACCGCCGCGGCACCACCGAGGGTTGCCTCGAGGTTCTGTTCGCAGACCCCGCACGCGGCATGTACCAGAAGATCGTGACCAGCGGCGACGCAAAGACCCTACTCGGTGGCGTGTTCGTCGGTGACACCGCTCCCTTCGACTCCCTCAAGCCACTGCTCGGCCGCGAACTGCCCGCTGAGCCGAACGTCTACCTGACCGCAGCTGGCGGCGGCGACGGCATCCCCGACACCGAACTGCCCGACGACGCAATCCTGTGTTCCTGCAACAACATCAGCTTCGGTGCTGTCCGCGAGGCAATCGTAGACGGCAACCACGATGTTGCCTCCCTGAAGTCCTGCACCACCGCGGGTACCCAGTGTGGTTCCTGTGTTCCGATGCTGCAGAAGACTCTGGAACAGCAGATGAAGAAGATGGGTCTGACCGTCTCCAAGGCACTGTGTGAGCACTTCGACTTCTCCCGTGCAGAGCTGGCTGAGGCTGTGCGCCTGACCAGCCTGGATGACTTCGACTCCGTGCTGGCACGCTTCGGTCATGGCGGCGACGGCTGTGCAATCTGTAAGCCGACCGTTGCATCGATTCTCTCCTCCTTCCGCAACTCCTACGTTCTGGACGCTGGTCGCGGTGGCCTGCAGGAGACCAACGACCGTGCACTGGCGAACATGCAGAAGAACGGTACCTACTCCGTCGTTCCGCGTATTCCCGCAGGTGAGATTCCCGCTAAGAAGCTGGGCGTCATCGCAGAGGTCGCTGAAGAGTTCGGCCTGTACGTGAAGATCACCGGTGCTCAGCGTATCGGTATGTTCGGTGCTCGCCTGGAGCAGCTGCCCTACATTTGGGAGCGCCTGGTGGATGCTGGCTTCGAGTCCGGTCAGGCATACGGTAAGTCCCTGCGTAACGTGAAGTCCTGCATGGGTTCGACCTGGTGCCGCTTCGGCGTTCAGGACTCGACCGGCATGGCAGTCCAGCTCGAGAACCGTTACCGTGGTCTGCGCTCCCCGCACAAGTTCAAGTTCGGTGTTTCCGGTTGTAACCGTGAATGTGCCGAGGCACAGGGTAAGGACGTTGGTCTGATTGCAACCACCAACGGCTGGAACCTGTACCTGGGTGGTAACGGTGGTGCAAATCCCGCTCACGGTCGCCTCTTCGTCAAGGACGCCTCCAGCGAGGACATCATCCGCTACATTGACCGCTACCTGATGTACTACATCCGCACCGCAGATAAGCTACAGCGTACCGCTCGCTGGCTTGAGGATCTGGATGAGGAGCACGGCGACGGTCTGGCACACCTGCAGTCCGTCCTCATTGAGGACTCCCTGGGTGTGTGCGAGGACCTGGAGCGCGATATGCAGCGTCACGTTGACTCTTACGAGGACGAGTGGGCTGCAACCCTGCGCGACGAGCGCCGCCTGCGCCGCTTCCGTGCCTTCATCAACGAACCCAACGGCAGCGACGAGGGTTCGCACCTGTACGTGCTGGAGCGCGAGCAGATTCGCCCCGCAACCCCGGAGGAGATTGCGGCAGCAGAATCTGGCGAGTCCAATACCGTCCTGCTGACCGGTGCCAAGATTCCCGTGGGTAAGCCCAGTGACCTCAACCCGGTCCCGGCAGCATAGTATGTGCCCGAAGATTCCTCCGTTCCCGCCCCGTGAATTCGCCACTATTGATGAAATACTCGCCGGCGGGGCGCCCGGGCACACCCTGGACGATAGCGTAACGGAACGCGGTATTGCCCTGCCCGGCGAGCCCGCCGAGAACCCCGGTAAGGTCTACATTGTCGGTGGTGGCCCCGGCGCCGCCGACCTACTGACCCTGCGTGCAGCACGTGCCCTGAGCGAGGCGGACGTGGTCCTTCTAGATCACCTCGCCCCGCAGGAGTACGGCGAGTATGCACCGAACGCTCTCATCGTTGATGTGGGCAAGGTTCCCGGTAAGCACGCTGTTCCGCAGTCCCGTATTCAGCAGCTCATGATTGATTACGCGCTCTCAGGTAAGACCGTGGTGCGTTTGAAGGGCGGCGACCCGTACGTGTACGGTCGTGGCGCTGAAGAGCTGGATGCATGCATCGCAGCCGGCCTGGAGGCTGAGGTTATTCCCGGGATTACCAGTGCCATTGCGGTTCCTGCGCGTGCGGCGATTCCGGTGACCCTGCGTAAGGTGTCCTCGATTTTCACCGTCATTTCTGGTCACTCCGGCCTGTCGGAGACCGAAGTGTCGGCTGTTGAGGCGACCCTGCGTGCCCAGGGCACCGTGGTGTTGCTGATGGGCGTTCGTACTCTGCCCGATACGGTGGCGTCTCTGCTCTCTCGTGGGATTGAGGCTGACACGCCGCTGGCAACCATTGAAAACGGTTTCTCTGAGAAGGAGCGCGTGACTGTCACGACCCTTCAGAACGCTCAGGGAGATTGCGCATCGGTCAAACCGCCGGCTATTACCGTCATCGGCGAGGTCGTACATTATGCTCGCGATCATCACAACCGCTTTGTGAGCGAGGTTCACGAGCGTCTGCGTGAGCGTTCCACCTCCTAGAGGCGGTGCGCTAGATAGTATTGCGCAGCCCCGCATCCTTAGTTTTCCTAGTTGCCAAGGAGCGGGGCTGTTGCTGTGCCTGCTGTTATTGTTGCGTGTGCAGATGCTAGATGTTGGGTAACTGAGGCGCTCGCAGGTGCAGTAGCGCCGGGAACGCCGCGGCACAAAAACATACGAAAGCGGGGCGGGTATCAGCTGATACTCGCCCCGCTTTCGTCGGGGGCGTTGCTCTCAGAGCCTATATCTTGAATTCGTTGCTGCTACCGGAGCCACTGGAATTGCTTGCCGAAGCCGAGGCAGACTCAGAAGGCGAAGCCGAAGCTGAGAGGGAAGCGGAGGCGCTCGGGGAGCCGGAGAAAGTATCACCAGTACCGGTGGGGTGGAATATCCTTATTGAAAGCGCATCCTGCTAGAGCCAAAGCACAGGCGGTCAGACCACCAAAAAGAACAGTGCAGCGGGTCAATCCGTTTCGGTCGTTAGCAGAGAAGCTGGCGTGTGCGCTCGACCGGAAGCACATGGTATTTCCTGAAAATGGTTGATTGAGGTAGCGCACTTCACAACGCTGTGATGCGTACGAAAGAATCCGTCTCATCGTTCTGTATGGTGTGCAGTACAAAGGAGGTACCGGGATACGGGTGTGTCGGAGCGCAAATTGCGGCGGTATGAAGTATCCATTTTTTACTATAGAAGATTGGTTTAAAGCTTCATTAGACCTTAGTGGAGCCGCGACCCGAGGACGAAGAACCACTCGAACCGGTAGAGCTGGATTCTCCGGAGCCAGAAGAGCCCTTGCCTCCGATAAAACGCTCACTCAGGTAGTCGTTGCTAATGCGCCACCACTTACCTTCGGTGTAGAGCATCACGTGCGAAACGAATACCTGAGTAATCGCCGGAACCTTGCGCTCGGTGCCATCCGGCTGATGAATGGCAGCGGCAGAATACTCGGCGTCCATCACGATTTCTACGTAGCCGTCACCGTTTTTCAAGGCACTGCCCGGTTCGGTGTTCTGCATGACAATGCTGCACGTGAATTTCATGTACCAGCCATTCTTCTCGTGCAGTTCCTTGATTGCTTTGACCTCATCACTGGCACGCTTATCAGCCGGTAGGTCAAATCATTCGTCTGGTCTATGTAGCGTCCGTCCTTGAGCGTGGCAATCTGAGCGCTGTAGTAGGCATGCAACGTCTCGTAGACACCCTGAAAGGTCGGTTCCTCACGGTGAGGTCCGGAAGTGACCTCGGGTGTACCTCATGTCGTGGGCGAGGGGTACTGGTGAACTCATCTTTGAGACTGCTGTGGTCATGCCCCCGCTGAGAGGGTAGATACTACCGAATCGCCATTGATGTGTTGCATGATTCATTTTAGATTATTTTGAGCTCAAAATGCACGAAAAAGAATCTTAGTAATCTCTGGGAGCCTATGGGACACTCAAGATGTCAGTTACTGTAAAGTATTACGGCTACTCCCTGTTGGTGAGGGGCTATTTGATAGAGGCGACTACTCAGCGAGGGGGTTGCATGCATGTCGAACTAAGTGATTTCAGTCATATTTATGACTTGAAAAATAAAAGAACTGCGCTTCAGCATTTCCAAAAGATGGGGGAGCGGAGGGTGGTTGGTTCAGCCTTCTTACCCTAAGGAAGTCTTCAATAGTCCAGAAGAAATACCCGATTCAATAAGGGGAAAACCTGCTCAATAATCCCCAAATATGCACTCTATTCACCCGCTATGCATTGCTGAATAATCCAGGAAAACGGGTTCCCACACGGGATATCGAGGGGGTGAAAACTTATAGGGGTGAATATCTAGTGGAATTACATCGGTGTTCACCCTATATCTTGTGGTTGTACCGGCACTAATCCTGCAGGTTCCCTTAAAAAAATCAAAACCCACTTAAAGCAACACTTGAGGAATGTAAAAACATACATCCTTAAACACGCCCGAGTGTGGGGTGAGTCGAGCCCCCTTAAGCCCCCTACTCGCTCTAGATATCGCCGAACGAAGAACCATTCTGTTTTACACCTCCAGTATCGGTACATTAGAAAAGTGCTGTTCAAACCCACACCCCGTGGGGTTGCATACAGACACAAAAGCCACATAAACTATTAGTGTTTGCAACGACCCGGCCATCACCGGCGAGCAATTCGGAAGAACGGACCGCACCTGCGGGCACCCGCCAATCGCTGCGGCGAGGGTGTCTTAGCGGAAGAGATGTAGTCCCAGTAGAACCGGACGGTTAAGCCCGATATAGCTGTAATAAGCGACTGATACCCGCCCAACGCGCCGCTCTTCCGGTGGCTAGGTATCGCGGACATGAGCCGTGGCACCCCGTAGCCCCGGGAGGGTTCGGTGCGTTGAGCTGTTAAATCAGTAAGCAAGGTGGTACCGCGCCGCATCCTGCCCCGGCACAGCCCGGATTAGTCAGCGATGCCCAGGCGTCCTTGCACCCGTCATGTCAATCCTCACTCGCTGAAACGGAGGGACGACGAGTGCCAACGTACCCTGTCGCCCCAACCTCTCAGCGTTGAGAACAACAGATAAGGGCGCACAAACACATGTCCCATGTATACCCCAAGGCGAGCGCCTTCGAAGCCGCAGGAAGCGGCGTCACCGCATCGCCCAAGTTCCCCGCACTTGAAGAGGCAGTCCTCGACTACTGGAAGAAGGACAACACCTTCTCCGCATCCGTCGAGAACCGACCCGCAGGCGAAAACGGCGAAAACGAATTTGTCTTCTACGACGGCCCTCCCTTCGCTAACGGCCTGCCCCACTACGGCCACCTGCTCACTGGCTACGCTAAGGACCTCGTCGCACGCTACCAGACTCAGCGCGGCCACAAGGTAGAACGCCGCTTCGGCTGGGATACCCACGGCCTGCCCGCAGAACTCGAGGCAATGAAGCAACTCGGCATGACCGATAAGCGCGAAATCCTTGAAATGGGCATCGACAACTTCAACGATGCTGCCCGCGCATCCGTGCTCAAGTACACCAACGAGTGGGAAAAGTACGTCACCCGCCAGGCACGCTGGGTCGACTTCGAAAACGACTACAAGACCCTGAACGTCGAGTACATGGAGTCCGTCATCTGGGCGTTCAAGCGCCTCTATGACAAGGGCCTGACCTACCAGGGCTTCCGCGTGCTGCCCTACTGCTGGAAGGACGAAACCCCTCTCTCCAACCACGAGCTGCGCATGGACGACGACGTGTACAAGGACCGCCAGGACCAGACCGTCACCGTCTCATTCCGCCTCACCGCAGACACCGCCCTCGGTGCTGACGAGAAGGTCGCCGCAGAACTCGACGGCGTCGAAGCACTCGCATGGACCACCACCCCCTGGACCCTGCCCACCAACCAGGCGCTCGCTGTCGGACCCGAGATTGAATACTCCGTCGTGCCCGGTGCAGGCAAGTTCGAGGGCCGCTCCTTCCTGATCGCCTCCGAGCTGCTTGGCTCCTACGCTAAGGACCTCGGCTACGAAGGCGACCAGCCCGAAAAGGACGCAACCGCAGCCGTCACCGCACGCTATACCGGCTCCCAGCTCGAGCATGTGCGCTACACCCCGCTGTGGGACTACTTCGCAGATACCGAAAAGTGGGGTACCGAAACCTCCTGGCAGATCCTCGTCGCCGACTACGTCACCACCGGTGACGGTACCGGCATCGTCCACCAGGCACCCGCCTACGGTGAAGACGACCAGAAAGTCTGTGAAGGCTACGGCATCCCCGTGATTCTCTCCCTCGACGAAGGCGCAAAGTTCCTGAACCTCTTCGCCGAGCCCACCGCCTCCGGTGCCACCGCCCTGGCTGAGATTGCAGGCGTGCAGGCATTCGACGCGAACCGCACCATCTTCAACGCCCTCAAGGCAGATGACGTGCTAATCCGCGAGAAGTCCTACGTGCACTCCTACCCGCACTGCTGGCGCTGCCGCACCCCGCTCATTTACCGTGCAATCACCTCCTGGTACGTGAAGGTCACCGACTTCAAGGACCGCATGTACGAGCTGAACAAGCAGATCAACTGGATTCCGGAAAACGTGAAGTACGGCCAGTTCGGCAAGTGGGTTGAGAACGCGCGCGACTGGTCCATCTCCCGTAACCGCTTCTGGGGCTCCCCGATTCCCGTGTGGGTTTCGGACGACCCGAACTACCCGCGCATGGACGTGTACGGCTCCCTCGAAGAGCTCAAGGCAGACTTCGGTCGCCTGCCCCTGAACAAGGACGGCGAACCCGACCTGCACCGCCCGTACATCGACGAGCTGACCCGCCCGAACCCGGATGACCCGACCGGCAAGTCCACCATGCGCCGCGTGGAAGATGTGCTTGACGTCTGGTTCGACTCCGGCTCCATGCCCTACGCACAGGTGCACTACCCCTTCGAGAACCAGGAATGGTTTGAGAACCACTACCCGGCAGACTTCATCGTCGAGTACATCGGCCAGACCCGCGGTTGGTTCTACGTGTTGCACGTCCTGGCGACCGCGCTCTTCGACCGCCCCGCGTTCAAGAACGTCATCAGCCACGGTATTGTGCTTGGCTCGGACGGTCAGAAGATGTCCAAGTCCCTGCGCAACTACCCGGATGTCTCCGAGGTCCTCGACCGCGACGGCTCCGACGCGATGCGCTGGTTCCTGATGTCCTCTCCGATCCTGCGCGGCGGCAACCTGATCGTGACCGAGCAGGGTATCCGTGAAGGTGTTCGCCAGGTCATGTTGCCGCTGTGGAACGTCTACCACTTCTTCGCCCTGTACGCTAACGCCGCCAACAACGGCGAAGGCTACAGCGCGAAGCTCAAGTATGACTCACAGCACGTGATGGACCGCTTCATCCTCGGCAAGACCCGCGAACTCATCGAGCAGGTCACCGCAGCGATGGACTCCTACGACATCTGGAACGCCTGTGAATCCCTGCGCCAGTACGCCGACGCACTGACCAACTGGTACGTGCGCCGCTCCCGCGAGCGCTTCTTCAACGAAGACACCGACGCATTCGACACCCTCTACACCGCACTGGTGACCGTGTCGAAGGTTGCTGCGTCCCTGCTGCCGCTCAGCAGTGAGGAAATCTACCGCGGCCTCACCGGTGAACGCTCCGTGCACCTGGCTGACTGGCCCGAGGCATCTGCTTTCGCTGATGAGTCCAACCTGCTGGCTCTCATGCAGACCGTGCGTGAGGTCTGCTCCGCCGGTTCGGCACTGCGTAAGGAAAAGAAGATCCGTGTGCGTCAGCCGCTGCAGAAGATGACCGTGGCAATCGCACCCGAGCAGTTCGCTGCCCTGGGTACCGCATTCGGCGAGAAGGGCGCGGAGTACTTTGCGAACATCGTTGAGGACGAGCTGAACCTGCGCCAGGTGGAGCTGGTCAGCGCCGACACCGTCGACCCCGCCGATTACGGCATCTCCCAGCAGCTGAAGGTCAACGCACGTGCGGCAGGTCCGCGCCTGGGCAAGCAGGTGCAGGTTGCTATTAAGGCGTCCAAGTCCGGTGACTGGGCCGTGACCGAGGACGGCACTGTCCTAGTCGGCGTGGCAGCTCTGGACGGCGGCCTGGCTCTGGAAGAGGGCGAATACGAGCTGGCAACCGTGGTTGCCGCTGATGCTGAGGGTGCTGAGCATACTGCGGCTGCGGTTCTGCCCGGCGGCTTCCTGGTCCTCAACATTGAGCTGACCGACGAGCTGGTTGCCGAGGGCATCGCCCGCGACACCATCCGCGCTATTCAGCAGGCACGTAAGGACGCCGACCTGAACGTTTCGGACCGCATCAACCTGAACATCGCGGCGCCGGAGGAAACTCTGGCAGCTCTGCGCGCCAACGAAGCACTGGTGACCGGCGAAACCCTCGCCGTGTCCCTGCAGCTGAGCGAAGCAGCCGAGCTGAGCATTAGCGTAGCCAAGGCATAAAACGCCTGAACCGTACGGCCGTCTCGCCCCTTTATTGGGCGGGGCGGCCCGTCGTCTATCCCGCCACACGGCGGGCCACCTGCCGGCACCGACCGGCTATCCCAGTGAGGAGAACAATGAGCGAGAAGAATTACCCCGCAATTCCCGACCCCGAGGGCGTGGAGCGGGTCTACGGTGAACTGCTGGCGCGAGCACCCGAAAACAAGATGGCGCCGCGCCTGGACGCCGTGGCGCGCGCCGTCGAAATCCTCGGCGACGTGCACCGTGCCGCGCCGGTCATCCACATCACCGGCACGAACGGCAAGACCAGCACCGCCCGCATGATTGAGGCCCTGTTGCTCGGCCACGACCTGCGCGTGGGCCGCTTTACCAGTCCGCACCTCGAAAGCGTCACCGAACGTATCTGCATTAACGGCGCGCCCGTACCGGATGCCACCTTCGTGCGCATTTGGGATGAAATCGCCCCCTACCTGCAGATTGTGGACGCGGAGATGACCTCCCGCGGCGAGCCCGCCCTGACTTTCTTCGAGTCCATTACCGTGCTTGCCTTCGCGATTTTCGCGGACGAGCCGGTGGACGTGGTGGTGCTTGAAGTCGGTATCGGCGGTACCTGGGACTCCACAAACGTTGCCGACGGCGTGGTTTCTGTGGTCACCCCGATCGGCCTGGACCACACCGATATGCTCGGTGAAACCCTCGCCGAGATCGCAACTGAAAAGTCTGGCATTATCAAGCCCGGTGGCTTCCTAGTTTCTGCCGCCCAGGACCCGGAAGCGGCGGATGTGCTGCTCGCCTCTGCCCGGGAGAAGGAAGCATCCTTCGCCTTCGAGGGGGTGGAGTTCGGCATTGTCTCCCGTGAGCTTGCGGTCGGCGGTCAGCTGCTGACCCTGCGCGGCCTGGCTGGCGAGTACCCGGATGTGCCGCTATCCCTGCACGGTGCGCATCAGGCGCAGAACGCCGTGGTGGCTCTCGCCGCTGTGGAGGCGTTCTTCGGCGGTCGGCGTCAGCTGCCCGAGGACGTGGTCCGTACCGCGTTGGAGACGGTGCGTTCGCCGGGCCGTCTGGAGGTTGTGCGCACCGAGCCGCTGACCATCCTGGATGCGGGCCACAACCCGCACGGTGTGCGTGCTTCCGCGGCTGCGCTGACTGAGGCGTTCAAGCTGTCGCATCTGCATTCCGTGGTCGGAATTTTGGGCGAGAAGGACGCTCTGGGTATGTTCGAGACCATGCGCGAAGAGTACGTGGATGCTTCTGATGGCACTTTCCGCCTGTACTTGGCGGCGTCGGATTCGCCGCGTGCGAGTGCACCGGAGCGTCTGCACGAGCTGGCATTGGATGCGGGACTGGATGAAGACTCGATCGAGGTGTTTGAACACTTGGATGAGGCGATTGCCACCGCCATGGAGAACGCCCTCTTTGAGCAGGAGTCGGCGGGTGTGCTGATTACCGGTTCGATTACGGTGATTGGTGAGGCACGTACCCTGCTGGCGGCGCATGAGGAGGCGAAGACCCCCGGCGCTGAGGCTGAGGAGCTGCCGGATGAGCTGGGTGCCGAGGGCGCTTATGCGGGTTCTGCGGGCGCGGCGTCGGCTTCGACTCTGGCTGCCGCGGCGGCTGCGGCAGCCTCTGCTGAGCCGGATGAGCTGCTGGACGGCATCATGGCTGAGCTGGGCGGCGAGTCTGCGGCGGGTTCTTCGCTGGAGGATTCGCTGGGCCTGCCGCTGGGTGACTCGTACACCGATGATTTCTTCGGTGGTGATGATTCCGAGGACGATGCGGATCACTAAATTGACCTGTTGAGGTCATCGACATGAGGCGGGGTGCCGTTCTCTGGCTGGTTTTACTGGCTGAGCTGGTTCTTTTGGCTGCTGAGCTAGTATTGACCGGCTAGAGGAATTGCGCCCTGCCTTTTTTGTGTGCTGTTTTTGCGGCCCGTTTTGTATTTGGGAGAAAAAGAGTAGCTTCATGCCTGAAACCTAAGAGCCCTCATCCACCCCAAAAACGAAAAGAACGAAAATTTTCGGGTGCCGGGGGTACAAAACCGGGCACACCGTGGTATCCCGGTGCTATATTCACTGAGGCACCGGCCCCATTGTCTGAGGCTGCACCAACTAAACCCGCATATATGCGTATACCAGCGACGGTATGCATTATCTCGAAAGGCAACTCTTATGTCCGCGCCCTTTGCTGATGCGAATGGAACTGATTCGTTCACTGAAACGTTGCGCCAGGAAAACATTGATACCTGGCTTTCCGCCACGAATCACCGCTTTGTGACTGAACTTTTTGAGGGCACGATTGCCCCGCAGGTTATGGCGGGGTACCTGGTGCAGGACTACCGCTTCCTCGATACCTTCCTCGCCCTGATTGGTGGCGCAATCGCCAATGCTGACACTCTCTCTGGGCGCTTGCGGTTGGCGCAGTTTGCTGGTGAAATTGCCGGTGATGAGAACACCTACTTCCTGCGTTGTTTTGAGACTCTGGGCGTGACCGAGCATCAGCGTGAATCCATACCCGATACAGAGGCGACCACCGGCTTTAAGCGTCTCTTCCTGGACGCTGCGGCAAGCGGCAGCTACGCGGCGATTCTATCGGTGCTGGTGGTTTGCGAGGGCCTGTACCTGGATTGGGCGTCAAAGGCTCCCACCAAGCGCCCCGATTCTTTTGTGCACCACGAGTGGATTACCCTGCACGACTACCCGGAGTTCCGTGAGCTGGTTGATTTCCTGCGCAGCGAACTGGACCGTGTGGGCCCCTCGGATGCGCAGCGTGCCCGTGAGTTCTTTAGCCGCGCGGTGGAGCTGGAGCAGCTGTTCTTTGATGAGTCGTACACCCACCCGCTGCCCTAACGCACTGCCCTAACGTGCTGTCTGTGCGCTCCACGGTAGTTGCCGTGGGAGCCGCCGCGCGTTGATGAGGCGAATGCCCTAGAAAACATGCGCACCATGCCCCGAAAGGTTCCGCCCGCCGCTACGTTGCGGGCTCCTTCCGGGGTTTTCTGGGTTTAAGGTACGTCACAAAAACGCGCCTATTTGCATGATGTGAGGCGTCATATGGGAAATGTAAAAGCTAATGGCGTGCTATTTAGCAATGTGAGAGGCTAGGATAAATGGAGTACTGCTTCCGGGGTGCTGGCTATGCCGCGTCGGTGAATACCTCCTGACAAGCGGGGGGGGCGCGACTTTCAGGAACCTCCTAGAGGAACCTAGCGAACCCTCCCTGTGCCTCTCGGCTTGAAGATTGCCAGGCGCCCGAACACCCCAATTTTTCTGGCAGAGCTAAGACGGTACTGCCGTGAACGTACCACCGTAAAACACTATCTAAAGGAGTCGTATGAGTACTGCCGCATCGAGTACTACCGAGCCCACCCACGCTGAAAAAGAAGCGCAACACGGGCACGCGGGAACCCCGGGCAGCTACTCAGACCGACAGCTCGGATTCTGGCTGGTTGGTGCCGGCCTGATTGCACTCATTTCTTCAGCGATTCTGGTGTATGAGCGCCTGCAGATTTACATTGATGCCGGCCACTCAACGGTCTGCGATATCAACGCCCTGCTCAGCTGCGGCACGGTGATGCGCTCGCCGCAGGCGGAAGCTTTCGGCTTCCCGAACCCGTTCATTGGCATGGTGGGCTTCTCGATTGTAGTGACTATCGGCGCCGCGATGATGGCGGGTGCACAGTTCAAGAAGTGGTTCTGGGTGTGCATGAACATTGGTTTGGCTGCAGCGACCGCGTTCACTATGTGGCTGTGGTACCAGACGACCTTCCAGATTAACGCTCTGTGCCTGTTCTGTATGATCGTGTGGATTATGACCATCATGCTTTTTGTGAAGACCACGGTCCGCAATATTTCGGCGGGTGTTATTCCGGCGTCGCAGTCGATGTGTGAGAGCGCTCGCGGCTGGTCCTGGTTTGCGGTTAGCCTGTGGCTGATCCTGATTTTCGGCATTATTGTGATCCGCTTCTTTGAGGTCATTATGAATATGATGCGCTAAGCGTTCATCTCTGAACTTGGTTTGAGGGCCGATACCCCGAACATGCAACGCCCCGGTACTTGTTGGTGCCGGGGCGTTACTGTGTCTGCGGGCGGGTGAGGCTGTGCAGGGTTGGGGGCCCGGTCTGGTTACGCCGGGTAGTGGGGAGGGGAGGGGCCAGTGGCGACCAGCGGGGAGGCGGAGTGGGTGCGTATAATGGTCAGGTATATTCTTGAACGGCATCGGACGGAGCCGTCCGCGGGGTTCACCTGCGACGTTGACTGCCTGCCGTTCTGCTGGAGACTAGATTCTTGATACCCCTTCGAGGAGAACCGTGAAGACTGCCGGAATTGCCGCAATGGGCGCTGCTGCCGTTATTTTTCTGACTGCCCTGCTGTTGCTGACCGCCGGTCACTTCTCGCTGCTGTGGGTAATTCTGCTGGTGGTTTCTCCGTTTGTTTTTATTCTGGGTGTTCCGTTTGCGACCGGTTCCGGTCCGGAGTATCTGCCGACCGACCCGAAGCTTGCTCAGCAGGTTCGTGAGGCGCGTGATGCGGAGCTGGGTCTGGACTAGCCCCTCCTCTCAAAGTTTTTTGAAGCCGGGTGGTGCGTAGTGGCACGCCCGGCTTTGCTGTGCCCGCTAGATGACCGCCATAATCTGTCCCACGCATCCTGCCCGGAAGTGGAGCCCGGATACGAAGGGTAGGGTGGCTTAGAAGCACACTCTACCGGGTATAATGGAACGCGGTGTCTTGTGCGCCCCGCACGCGCATAAAGATCCCCACCAACGCATCGAGGGAGAGTACCCGAAGAGCGCCGGCTATAAGCCGCGGAGCATAACTGTCGCACCGCGCGACGCCCGCCACGGCGAAGAAACCCGAAGACCGGCAGAACACCCAGGAAGGGTGTGAGCGTGCCGTGCTCGAGAGCGAGGTGGCTGTGACCGTCGCGGCGCGCTCTGCGTTCCGCCCGCTCGCCCCTTACGGCAGAAGCGCTGAACGAGATAGTGCCCGGTAGCGCCAATGAATGTGCACTGTAAGGTGAGGCTTGAGCCGCGGTGACAGCAACTAGGCTTTGCGCTGTATGCGCGCTGTTAAAAATCCTTGCGGTGCGGAGCAGGGTGTAACGAAAGAAGATTAATGTCTGACGAGAAGAACGTCGAACTTGGGGTTTTTGAGGCGCTGAACGCCCTCGCGGAGGAGAAGAACGCCTCTGCAGAGACCCGTGAAACTCTGCGTAAAAATATTCGTGAGAGCTCTGAGGCTCAGCAGGGTACTGAGCGCCGCCGCCCGGGTCGCCCGAAGAAGGAGAAGGCTTCTGAGGTTCCCCTGGATGAGGCGATTGCTACTGGCCTGACTAACCTGCGTAACGCTAAGGCTAAGCACGCGCCAGCACCGAAGGTTGCCGCTCCCGCTGTGTCTGAGGCCGAGGTTGCTTCTACTCTAGATAGCCTGTTTGAGGTTGCTGAAAAGAAGGCGGCTGAGTCTGCTGTCGTGGAGAACACCGCGAAGGTCGAGACTGTCGAGAAGACCGCGAAGGTTGAGGAAGTTGTTACGCCCGCCGCGGAGCAGCCCGCTGAGACTGCTGTAGTTGCGGAGGAATCTGCAACCGAAGAAGCTACTTCTGAGGCACCCGCCGCAGAAGAATCTGCTGAAAAGCCCGCAGCTGAGGAACCCGTAGCTGAGGAGTCTGAAGTAGCTCCCGAGCCGGTAAAGACCATTAGCGACCTGCAGCGCGAAAAGCTGCAGGAGCTACGCTCGCGTACCCCCATGGGTGCGATGCCGCTGTTCATGGCTCCCGAGCCGGAGGAGCTGAGTGATCTCGCTATCGCCGCCAAGCTGGAGCGTGAGGCACGCCGCGCCGCTGCCGAGGAGCAGAAGCGTAAGGAGCGCATGGAGCGCCGCCGCGAGGAGGCTGCCGCTGAGGCTGAGGTGACGAGCCACCGTCGCCGTCGCCGTCGCCGCGGTACCGAAGATATTGAGATTGAGGGCGGAGTTGATGATGAGGTTGAGACCGTCACCAAGGTGCGTGCACCGCGCCTGGCTGACTCTCACGCATCCAACACTGTGACCGGTGTGCGTGGTTCTACCCGCCTGGAGGCGAAGCGCGTGCGCCGCCGCGAGTCCCGTTCCCTGGGTCGCCGCCGGCACATCGTGACCGAAGCCGAGTTCCTGGCCCGCCGCGAGTCCGTGGACCGTCAGATGCTGGTTCGCCAGAAGGACGGTCGCATCCAGATTGGCGTGCTCGAGGATGGCGTGCTGGCTGAGCACTTCGTGTCCAAGACCCAGCAGGATTCCCTAATTGGTAACGTGTACCTGGGTAAGGTACAGAACGTTCTACCGTCCATGGAAGCTGCATTCGTTGACATTGGACGCGGCCGTAACGCTGTGCTGTACGCGGGCGAGGTCAACTGGGATGTCACCGGCCTGGACGGTGCACCCCGCAAGATTGAGAACGCCCTGAAGCCCGGCGATTCGGTTCTGGTGCAGGTCACCAAGGACCCGATTGGCCACAAGGGTGCCCGCCTGACCAGCCAGGTTTCCCTGCCCGGTCGCTTCCTGGTGTACGTGCCGGGTGGTTCGATGACCGGTATTTCCCGCAAGTTGCCCGACACTGAGCGTGCTCGTCTGAAGAAGATTCTGAAGGACAAGCTGCCCGAGGGTGCTGGCGTGATTGTTCGTACCGCGGCGGAGGGTGCTTCTGAAGAGGAGCTGACTCATGATATTAACCGTCTGCGTGCGCAGTGGGAAGAGATTCAGGAGAAGGCTAACTCCCGCAAGGTGCTGGCTCCTGAGATGCTCTACCAGGAGCCCGACCTGATGATTAAGACCGTGCGTGACGTCTTCAACGAGGACTTCACCGCGATGATTGTTCAGGGTAAGAACGCGTGGGATTCCATCGAGGCGTACGTAACCTACGTGGCCCCGGACCTGGTGTCCCGCCTGCAGCAGTGGGATGGTGATGACGACCTCTTCGATCATTACCGCATTAACGAGCAGCTGGCGAAGGCTCTGGACCGTAAGGTGTACTTGCCTTCGGGTGGTTCGCTGGTAATTGACCGTACCGAAGCCATGACCGTGGTGGACGTGAACACCGGTAAGTTCACCGGTAGCGGCGGCAACCTGGAAGAGACCGTCACCAAGAACAACCTGGAAGCTGCTGAGGAGATTGTCCGTCAGCTGCGTCTGCGCGATATTGGTGGCATTATCGTCATTGACTTCATTGACATGGTGCTTGAGTCGAATCGTGACCTGGTTCTGCGTCGTCTGATTGAGTGCCTGGGCCGTGACCGTACCAAGCATCAGGTGGCTGAGGTGACTTCGCTGGGTCTGGTTCAGATGACCCGTAAGCGCCTGGGTACCGGTCTGCTTGAGGTCTTCTCGGAGCCCTGTGAGCAGTGCGCCGGTCGTGGCCTGGTGGTTCATGATCAGCCGCTGAGCGGTCGTAACGGTGGCGCGTCGGATTATATCCACCGCCATGAGCGTAATGACCGTAAGCGTAGCCGTGCCGCTGCCCGCGAGGATTCTCGTGACCAGCAGAAGCAGGACGCTCTGGAGTCGAAGAAGGCTGAGCGCCGTAATGCTATGGCTGCGGTGGCTGCCGCATCCGCTCCGAGTGAGGACGTTTCGGAGGAAACTGCTTCGACCCGTAAGAAGCGTAAGCGCCGCAAGCGTTCACGCCGCGCGGAGACCGCTGAGCTTTCGCTTGAGCAGGAGATTCAGGGTATTGCCGAGGCTGCCGGCG
This sequence comes from Rothia sp. 110740021-2, assembly GCF_054263775.1. NCBI lineage: Bacteria > Bacillati > Actinomycetota > Actinomycetes > Micrococcales > Micrococcaceae > Rothia > Rothia sp. 110740021-2. Next base: position 944,930 of record NZ_JBSZFE010000001.1, read on the forward strand.
AGCAGACTCACGCGGAGGTCGCTCAGCGTGAAGACAAGGTCGCGGAGGTCACCGAGGGCAACTGGATCGGTGAGCAGGGCGGTTTCTCCCTGGAGCAGCTGGCAAACGCGTTCGACCGCGTGGAAGAGGAGTCCGCTGAGGATTCCTCGAAGGACTCTGCTGAGGACCGTTGGGATGAGCGTCGTTCGTCCAAGCATGGCGGTAAGAAGTCTTCTCGTAACCATAAGCGTCGCGAGCTGACTGATGCAGATATTGCCGCTGTAGAGGATTCCGGTGCGGGTGCTCTGGAGGATGAGCACCACGTTGACCCGGAGCTCGACCCGCGCTTTACTCGTTCGTCGGATCGTTTTGAGGCGATTCGCGCCGGCGAGGCGAAGGCCCGTGCTTCTCAGAAGGCCGGCCGTATTGCCCGCGCTGAGGGTGAGTTGTTCCGTTCGGGCCGTGAGGACCGTGCGGCGAAGCACTCGGAGCACAAGCGTTCGGAGCATAAGGGCGCGGAGGCAACCTCCGGCGAGCAGAAGGCTCAGGAATCCAAGCGTGTTGAGCGTGAGGACCTGCGCATCGAGGATGTTCGCGAGACTCCGCGTGCGTCCCGCCGCCGTGCTCGTTGTGCCGCTGATGAGAAGCGCGCCGAGCAGGCACCCGCGAAGGCTGATAAGGTTCAGAAGTCTGAGTCTCGTACGGTTGTGACCGGCGTGATTGGTGCTCCGGCTGTGACCGGCGTGGTGGGCGCAGCTCCTGCAGCGGTTGAGGCTCCGGTTGAGGACCTCCAGAAGCCTGTAGCTCAGGTGCCCGGTTTGACCCCGCGTAAGCGTCGCACTCGCCGTGCGGCTTCGAGCGCCGGTGCCGGTGCTCAGGTCGTGACCGTGGACGCTTCCGAGCGTGCTGAGGGTTCCGTGGTTGCTTCCGCTTCTGTTGCGGATGTGGCTCCGGTGTCTAATGACGCTTCGGCCCCTGTCTTGTTCGGCATTGGCGTGGCCGCTGCCGACATTAAGCGTGAAGGTAAGGACGATTAGTCTTTAGCTTCCAATCATCGGAATTACGATGGTGTGTGTATGTCGAGCCCTGGTGGGGTGGAGTAATCCACCTTGCCGGGGCTTGCTCATGGGCCGCTGTCTCAGCGTTGTTGATACGGACGGGTTGCGTGTGGTTTATGTACGGTGCGTGTGCAGGTTGAGTAGTATCACGTGCCGACTTCGAGCGTTCCGCAAAATTATCTATTGCGTGGCACGTAGATCATGCCGTATCCTTAAGGACTGGTGTTTATCTCAGTGAAGCCCTATCGACGCAGGGCCAGCGGGAGACACCGCTCCCACCCGCATCGTCTTCGGCGCGATCGAGTAAGCGGCTGAGTTTTGAACGTGCGGGAGAGAGACACCACCGGTGAGCCTCGCGTGTTGGCTTCAGCGGGCAATCCCGCCGGAACGCACGGGCCGTTCCTCCTTGTTCGCGGTCATTCGACTGGCGGGGGAGGGCGCACAGCAATGAAAGCGCAGGCTGCTCATTCGTGTGAGATTCAAGAAGCAAAGTTGTCGAGAAAAGTGAGTCCCATAGTGGCATACGCGATTGTACGCGCTGGCGGCCGCCAGGAGAAGGTTTCCGTAGGCGACCTCGTTACCCTTGACCGTGTTGCAGGCGAGCCCGGTAGCACCATCGAGCTGCCCGTGCTGCTGCTCGTCGACGGTGACAAGGTCACCGCTGACGCAAAGTCCCTGGCTTCCGCCAAGGTTGTTGCTGAGAAGGTTGAGGACCTGCGCGGTCCGAAGATCGTTATTCAGAAGTACAAGAACAAGACCGGTTACAAGAAGCGTCAGGGCTTCCGCGCCGAGCTGACCACCGTCAAGATTACCGCTATCAACGCGTAATCGAAACGACCGGAATTCAACCCTAAGGTAGGAATACAGAATGGCACATAAGAAGGGCGCAAGCTCCACCCGTAACGGCCGTGACTCGAACCCCCAGTACCTCGGTGTTAAGCGCTACGGCGGCCAGTCCGTCAACGCAGGCGAGATTCTCGTTCGTCAGCGCGGCACCCACTTCCACCCCGGCCTGAACGTTGGCCGTGGTGGCGACGACACCCTGTTTGCTCTGGCAGCAGGCACCGTCGAATTCGGTACCCGCAAGGGCCGCAAGGTCGTTAACATCCTGGCAGCAGCTGAGTAATACTCACCGCTAGGGCAGAGGGGGTAGGCGTTAGTCTACCCCCTCTCGCTATGACCTCGAATGCCGTGGATGCCCGCCTGTGCTGGGCTCCACGATGAGGCGCACCCCAACCCGGTCGCGCCTGCCGCCGCATCCGCAGCATGATTGGTGTGTGCCGTGCGGTGGCGAAGTGAAGATTTTCCAAGATAAGGAGAACCCGTGGCAGAATTCGTGGACCGCGTGGTCTTGCATGTATCTGGCGGTCGCGGAGGTAACGGCTGCGTCTCCGTGCGACGTGAAAAGTTTAAGCCTCTGGGCGGCCCTAACGGCGGTAACGGTGGTAATGGTGGCGCGGTGATTCTGCGCGTGGATAACCAGACCACGACCCTGCTGGAGTACCACCACAGCCCGCACCAGCACGCCCCGAATGGCGATATTGGTCGTGGCGATATGCACCACGGCTTTAACGGTGAGGACCTGATTCTGACCGTGCCGCAGGGTACTGTGGTGAAGGACCGCGAGGGTAATGTTTTAGCTGACCTGCTGCGTGTGGGCGATGAGTACGTTGCTGCCCCTGGCGGTATGGGCGGTCTGGGTAACGCTGCGTTGGCTTCGGCTAAGCGTAAGGCTCCCGGTTTTGCTCTGTTGGGCACCCCCGGTGAAGAGGCTGATATTGTTCTGGAGCTCAAGTCCATTGCGGATGTGGCTCTGGTGGGTTACCCCTCGGCGGGTAAGTCTTCGTTGATTGCTGCGATTTCTGCGGCGCGTCCGAAGATTGCTGACTACCCATTCACCACTTTGATCCCGAACCTGGGTGTGGTGCAGGCGGGCGATGTTCGCTACACTGTCGCGGATGTTCCCGGTCTGATTGAGGGCGCTTCGGAGGGCCGCGGTCTGGGTCACCGCTTCCTGCGCCATGTGGAGCGTTCTTCGGCTCTGGTGCATGTGATTGACTGCGCTACTTTGGAGCCGGGCCGCGACCCGATCAGTGACTTTGAGGTGATTCGCGGCGAGCTGGAAAACTACGAGGTTGACCCGACTGCAGGTGTGACCGTGCCGTTGCATGAGCGTCCGCAGATTGTGGTTCTCAATAAGATTGACGTTCCTGAGGCTCGTGAGCTGGCTGAGTTTGTTCGCCCTGAGTTTGAGGAGATGGGCTTCGAGGTCTTTGAGATTTCGACTGCTTCCCATGAGGGTCTGAAGTCTCTGATTTTTGCGATGGCAAAGCTCGTGGAGGAGGACCGCGTGGCTCGTGCCGCTGCCGAGAAGGAAGCGGAGCGTGTAGTCGTTGAGGCTCCTGTGGTTCGCCCGAAGGGGTTCCGCGGTAAGAAAAAGCAGGAGTTCATTATTCGCCGCGAGGAGCGTAACCTTGAGCCGCTGTTCCGCGTGATTGGTGAGAAGCCTGAGCGTTGGATTCAGCAAACTGACTTCAATAATGATGAGGCTGTCGGCTACCTGGCGGACCGCCTGGCGCGCCTGGGTGTTGAGGACGAGCTGTTCAAGGCTGGTGCTCGTGCCGGTGACGCCGTGGTGATTGGCGAGAACGATAACTCGGTGATTTTCGATTGGGAGCCGACCATGGTTGGTGGCGCTGAGCTGCTGTCCTCCCCGCGTGGTACGGACGCTCGTCTGGAAGAGCTCATTCGCCCGACTCGTGCGCAGAAGCGTGTGGAGTACAAGGAGCGTATGGACGCGAAGGCGGAGGCTCGTGCCGAGCTAGAGTCCGAGCGCGTTGCAGGCGTGTGGACTGAGTCCGTTGAGTACCGCAAGAAGTTGAAGGAAGGTAAGGTCGACGAGAATATCGACATGCCGAACGTCGACGACTAATAGCTGAAGCGTTAGCTATTGCATAGACAGTGAATGGTGCCGTGCATCGGGGTTTGCTCCGGTGCGCGGCACTTTCTTGTGTTCGCGATGCTTTCTTGTGTTCTCTGCGGTTGCCTCTCGCGCTGGATGTGTGTGTCGGAACATGCGGGTGAGCCTGTGGCGAACCTGCGATCGGACATGCTGGTTGGGTATTCCACCGGCGGCTTAGCTCACCCCCGTCATTTCGGTTTTTTTAACCGGAAGCAGGTAGCATAGAGGAGAATGTACGCGGGCACCGTTTTCGGTGTTGCGTACCTTCTGTATACCTGCCCGCATCCGCACCTGTGGTGGCTCTTTAAGTTGCCCTGGCGCGGTCTCTGTCCCCAGCAAGGACGGCATTTGTGACTGACCAGCCTGTTCACCTTGATTTTGGTGCTTTGAGCACCGAGTCGATTCCCCCGCGCACTCCCGGCCGGGTGCGTCTGGGCGTGATGGGTGGAACCTTTGACCCGATTCACCACGGACACCTGGTGGCAGCTAGTGAAGTTGCCGCCGTGTTCGACCTGGATGAGGTTGTTTTCGTTCCGACCTGTCAGCCCTGGCAGAAGGTGGGGGAGCGGCATGTGAGTGACGCTGAGCATCGCTACCTGATGACGGTGATTGCGACCGCGTCGAATCCGCGTTTTACAGTGAGCCGTATTGATATTGACCGTGGCGGCGCCACCTACACCTTTGATACGCTTAACGAGCTGCGCGCCCTGCGCCCGGATGCTGACCTGTTCTTCATTACCGGTGCGGACGCGATTAGCCAGATTATGACCTGGCGCAATGCCCATAAGCTGTGGGATTTGGCGACTTTTGTGGGCGTGACCCGCCCCGATCATGAGCTGGATCCGCCGCTGGCAGAGGGTCGTCATATTACGACCCTAAAGATTCCTGCGATGGCGATTTCTTCGACCGATATTCGTCGCCGCGCAGCTGAAGATGCCCCCATCTGGTACCTGGTGCCGGATGGCGTGGTGCAGTACATTACTAAGTACGGCCTGTACAAGAAGGACGCCTTGACGGCGTACCGTGACGGCTTGCCCCGCGTGAAGGATGAGTCTGGGCAGGCACCCCCAATGGACGAATAATGAGGGAACACATGAGTGAAGCTACGGGTTCGAAGCCCTATAGCGAGGACGAAGCGTACCTCTACGAGACGTACGTGACCGAGGACGGTATTGAGGTGCCGCCGCCTACTAAGGTGATGGGTCCGCGCCGTCTTGCCCGTTACCGTGAAGAAGTTGCCGAGTACCTGCGTGCGAGCCGCCGCGGTGAGCCCGCGAAGCCTGTTGCGAACATGGGCTCAGTGGTTCATACGGACGCTATCGACCCGCGGGTTCTGGCTGTTCAGCGTCGTTTTGCAGCGCTGGCTGCTCAGGGCAAGATTGACACTGAGGCGAATGATGAGGAGAAGCTGCACGAGCCTGCTCCTCTGACCACTAGCCTGCGTGTTCTGCGCCCCGAAGACATCGCGCAGAACCGTGTGGATGCGACCAGCCCCTCCGCGGTGGATAACCCGATGAATTCTTCGATCCCGATCATTGCCGTGGTCAAGAAGGAGAAGCCGGAACCCGAGCCTGAGCTGCACCAGTACCTGGTGCGCGATGAGCCGAAGGTTGAGAAGATGGACAGTTCTGACACTGAGGCTGAGCACACCGAGGCTGCTTCCGCTGAGGAAGAGACCGTTGAGGTTGCTGAGGTTGAAGAATCTGCTGACGAGCTGCCCACCCGCGTGAGCGCGGTGGACGCGCAGGGTCTTGATCTGAGCGTGCTGGATAGTGCCTCCGCTGGTGACACCGTGGATTCGGTGGACGGCGACCCGACTGTTGCTCTGAGCCCGGATGAGGTTGAGGAGCTGCTGCAGCGCATGGTGGATCGTCAGAATCCCGAAGAGGCACTGGTCGAGGAGACTGCTGAAGAGTCCGAAGAGGACTCTGAGGATGAAGAGTCTGAACCGGCTGAGCCGAAGTCTGCTTCGACTGTTTCTGCTGAGGCTTCGGAGGCAGCTGAGGAAGAGTCTGCTTCTGAGAGCGCTGTTGAGAAGGGTGAAGAGGTTCTGCAGCCTGCGCGGAAGACCTCCCTGGCGTGGCTGTGGATTGTGCTGCTGCTCGCCCTGTTCGTTGTTGGTTTGATTATGATTTTTGGCCCTAAGTAGGCCGTGAACAATGCACCCCTGTTGCGGGTGCTGCCGGTGGGTGTTCTGCTGGCAAGGAAGGAAAATATGACTGCTGCACAGTCCTCGATTGAGGCTCTGCGCATTGCCGCCCGCGCTGCGGAGGAGAAGCAGGGAACTAACCTGTTCGCTGTGGATGCATCCGACGCGATGGGTCTGATTGATGGCTTCCTGGTGGTTTCTGCCCACAATGAGCGCCTCGTGAACGCTGTTGCGGATGAGGTTGAGGATGCTCTGCGTGAGCAGGCAGGCCTGAAGCCGGTTCGCCGTGAGGGGCGTTCCTCGGGTCGTTGGATTCTGCTGGACTTCGGCGACATTGTTGTGCACGTTCAGCATGAGGAGGACCGCGAGTTCTACGCTCTGGATCGTCTGTGGGCTGAGGCTCCGCGTATTGAGCTGGGCGTTGAGAACGAGGCTCCCTTCGACATCGAGGGTGAGACTGAGGAGGATGCTGCACGCATTATTCCCGCTCAGGATGAGGCGTAAGCTTCCGCTTATTTTTAGCTGATGAGGGGTGGACTCTGCTGGCGCTGTATGGTGCCCGCGGGGTCCGCCCCTTTCTGCGTGTTTGTGGGTGTTTCTGTATGCCCGGTTGCTCCGGAACTTTTTTGTATTTTTGGGTGTGCTGGTTTGCAACGTTCTCCGTGGTGTGTGTAATATATTCATGTTGCCTTATTGAGGTCACTAACAGAATATGGGGATATGGCGCAGCTGGTAGCGCACCTGCATGGCATGCAGGGGGTCAGGGGTTCGAGTCCCCTTATCTCCACGTTTTCCTCGGTTGAGGAGCTTTTCGCCCGGTTCTTGTGAATCGGGCGGTTTTGCTATCTGCCGGTAGGTTTTGGTAGCCGACAATTCTTTAGAGCTGACGGTGTAGTGAGTAGTTGAGGAGCCACTCATGGGAGCACACAAACATCACCATGGGCACGACCATTCGCATGCCCCGAGCCCGGAGGACGCCGCTTCGATGCGTCCGCGTCTGCTGATTGCGTTCAGCTTGGCGGTCGTTATTGTGTTGGCTCAGGCGATTGGGTCGTTGGTCACGGGAAGTCTTGCGCTGCTGACTGATACGGCGCACGCCCTGGCGGATGCCTCAGGCCTGCTGGTAGCACTTACAGCGGCTTCACTGATGACCCGGCCCGCGACGTCCCGCCATACATGGGGTTTCCGGCGCATTGAGGTGCTTTCCGCCCTCGGACAGTCGGTGCTGCTGCTGGCGGTGGGTATCTACACGGCGGTGGAGGGCGTGCATCGCCTGTTCGCCCCGCCGGCGGTACCCGGCACCGAACTGCTGATCTTTGGTGTGGTTGGCCTGGTCGCGAACGCTATTGGTATTGCGGTGCTGGCTACGGCGAGGAACACGAACTTCAATATGCGTGCCGCGTTCCTGGAGGTGCTCAATGACGCCCTGGGTTCGTTGGGTGTGATTCTGGCAGCTATCGTGATTTGGCTGACCGGCTTCTATCAGGCGGATGCCCTTGCCGGTCTGCTTATTGCGGCGCTGATTGTGCCGCGTGCGATGCGTCTGATGAAGCAGACGACTGCGGTGCTCATGGAGTTCACCCCGGACGGCCTGGACCTGGATGCGATGCGTGAGCACATGCTACGCGTTGACGGCGTTGTAGAAGTGCACGATGTGCACGCCTCGATGGTGGCGACCGGCCTGCCGGTGGTGACCGCGCACGTGGTGGTTGCCGATTCGTGTTTCCGTGACGGGTCTGCGGTGGCGATTTTGGACCGTATCCGTTCATGTGTGGCGAGCCATTTTGAGGTGTCGGTGGAGCATTCAACGTTCCAGTTGGAGACTGCCGAGTTGGGTGGTCGTGAGCCGGCTTCGATTCGCCACCCCTAAGCCACCTGAAAACCCTGCGTGTATGATTTCTGCGGGCCGAAATGGCAGGGGAGTGCCTACCGTATATTTGGTAGCTCAACTACGCAAAAGATACACTCATTAGGGAGCAAAAGGTGCTCCTCACCCGCATACATTGACAGGCTTCGCAGCTTGTGGGGGATTGCCGCACTAGCCGGCCTGTAATGGCACAGCCGGCAGTCGCATCCTCGAATTGTTGACGAGAAAAACCACGATTAGCAGCAGATACGGAATACTATGCATTCACCTATTGCCACTTACCTGACCGAGACCCTCGAGTCGGTCGCTTCTGATACCTCCGGTGAGCTGGCAAACTACATTCCGGAACTTGCCGCCGTGGACCCGGACAAGCTTGCCGCGTCCATCGCCATGGTTGATGGTGAGCAGTACGCCGCCGGTGACTCTGATGTGGAGTTCACGATCCAGTCGATTTCTAAGCCGTTCGTGTACGCCCTAGCGCTCGCGGACCGCGGCTATGATGACGTGCTTGCGAAGGTGGGCGTGGAGCCTTCCGGCGAGCCGTTCAATGAGCTGTCCCTGGAAGATGACTCCGGTAAGCCGCTGAACCCGATGATTAACGCCGGCGCAATTACCACCCATTCGCTGGTGGGTCCTCCCGGTGCGACTCAGGGCGAGCGCATGGAACGCGTCATTTCTGGTCTGTCTGCGTTTGCAGGCCGCCGCCTGTCGGTGAATGAGCGCGTGTATGAGTCTGAGCTGGAGCACGCGCACCGCAACTACGCGATTGCGCACATGCTGCGCGGTCACGGCATCCTGACCGGTGACCCGACCGTGGCGGTGCAGGGTTACACCCGCCAGTGCTCGCTAATGGTGACGGTCAAGGATTTGGCGTTGATGGCGGCGACTTTGGCGAACTATGGTGTGCATCCGGTGACGGGTGAGCAAGTGGTCCCTAAGGACGTGGTGCGTCAGGTGCTGAGCGTCATGTTCACGTGCGGTATGTATAACGCTGCGGGCGACTGGGCGACCCAGGTGGGTGTTCCGGCTAAGAGCGGCGTGGGCGGCGGCATTATTGGTGCGGTGCCCGGTCAGCTGGGTGTGGCGACGTTCTCGCCGCGCCTGGATGGTCACGGTAACAGTGTGCGTGGTGTGGAGCTGTTTGAGCAGTTCTCTGATGACATGGGCATGCATGTGATGAACGTTCCGACGGTGGCTCGTTCGGCGTTGCGCGCGAACTACCAGGTCGGTTCGGGTGATGAGTCTATGCGCCTGATTCAGCTGCAGGGCCGTATCCGTTTTGCGGGTGCGGAGCGTGTGATTCGTGAGATTGTGGAATCTCCGTTAGAGGGTTCGAAGGTCGCCCTGGATGTTACTCGCGTGTACGCGGTGGATGAGGTCGCTCAGAGCATGCTCCTGGAGCTGATGCGTCGCCTGCGGAATGACGGGTACAAGGTGTATCTGATTGATAATGATGAGACGATTACTGATACGGATGCTCTACGTAGTATGGGCGTGAAGGTTCTGACGAACCCGGCGGCGGTGACTTCTGCCGAGTCGGATAGTGAGCGTGTGGCTGAGGCTGATGCTGAAGAGGCTGCGGAGGCGGCGGCCATAGAGGCGCTGAATGCGCTGGAGCCTGCTGAGGCGCAGCAGTCGGTAGCTTCAGAATCTGAGTAGGTGTGTTTTTTGAGCTGGGTCGTATCTGTGCGGCTGACTGCCGGATGCGTGTTTGAAGTCCCCTTTCCGGGGTGCGTTCTGAAGTGAACGCATTGCGGGAAGGGGCTTTATTGTTCATAATGTAATATTTTGAATTTTTCGATAGCTCAGGGCATGCCCCGCTATACACTCATAATATGAACACTGTTCCACACCCAGAAACACCTATCACTCCTCGTCAATCTGCTATCGCCAACCCCGCGACTGATCACATGATATCGGGCGCCTCTGCCCGCGCCTCCATCGGTCGACGGGAACTTTTACAGCATATTGGTACCTATAGTCTGGGTACTGCGGGTTTTGGTCTGCTGGGTCTTGGACTGAGCGGCTGCACCCCGCCCGCGGCGAAAGATGCCCACGGGGCGTCGGCTGGTGGTTCTGCCTCGGGTAGCGCGTCGGGTAATGCTTCTGCGACTCCTTTGCCAACCGCCGCGGTGTCTAAGACCGCTTCTGCGACTGCTGCCTCGTCAAACCCGGTTCCCGTAGCGCGCACCTGGACTGGCCCGCAGACCGGCCTTCCCGGTGAGGGTAAGTATATTGCGTGGACGGTTGATGACGGTGCCGACCCGGAGGTGGTGCGCGCCTACGCGGAGTTTGCCCGCCGTACCGGTACACGTCTGACGTTTTTTGTGAACTGTCAGTATCCGGCATTCAAGCAGCATCGTGACCTGTTGTTGCCGCTGGTGAAGAGTGGGCAGTTGCAGATTGCAAACCATACGTATAGTCATCCGGCGTTGACGAGTTTGACGGATGAGCAGATTGTGCGTGAGCTGACCCGTAATGATGAGGAGATTATGCGGCTTTTTGGGGTGTCTTCGAAGCCGTATTTCCGCCCGCCGTACGGGTATTATGATGCGCGCGTGTTGGCGGCTGCGGCCTCGTGTGGTTTTACGCGCCCGGTTCTGTGGTACGGGTCGTTGGCGGATTCGTCTAATATTTCTTCGGCTGAGGTGTATGCCTACGCGGAGAAGTACGCTTTGGCTCAGCATATTGTGATTGGGCATTTGAATTATCGGGGTGTGGTGTCTGAGTTGGACCGTATTCGGGCGTTGTTAGATCGGCGCGGTTTGACGACGGTGACGATTCGTGACTATTACGGGTGACTCCAGCGAGTAGGTTTGAAGGCCGGCGGGTATACTGGGAGGCATGATGAAGCTTCCTCAGAATCCTATCGTTCGACAGGTGCACCGTTTCCGTGAGCCGCTGCTGCTTCTGCTGTATTATTCGCTGTCTTTTCTGGGTGTGCGGTGGATGCGCACGGGGCATCCGCGTGTGGCGGCGGTGTGGTCTGTTGGTTTGTGGCTGAATTTGGTGGTGCGCGGCATGGGCCAGCTGGTGCGTATGCTGGTGCCGATTCTGCAGGATGCGGAGGCGCGCCGTGCTCGCGCTGAGCGTGCTCGCGCCTACCAGCCGCGCTAACCTCCCTGCTACCCGCAGGTTCTTACCCTGTGCGGATTCTATGCTGATACGCTGAAGCCCCCTCGTACTAGAAATAGTACGAGGGGGTTTCGCTATATCTGAGGGGGCCAACTGGGGGACGCTAGGGGAGTAGCGGCCTCTCCAGGACGGCTCTAGCCAGAGCCGCCGCTAGGAGCAGTTGCCGTTCACATCGCAGGACGCGCCAGCCTCAGGAGCCTGAGCGTTCTCGGTAGCCAGCGGGTTCAGGAACTCAACGCGGTGAGTTTGCTCCCACACCTGATGCAGCGCCTGCAACAGTGCCTCCGCAGGTTGCGCACCATTCACCGCCCATTTCGACTCAAACAAGAAGAACGGCACACCGTTAATACCCAGCTGGTGCGCCAACTGCTCATCAGCACGCACATCCGCCGCATAACGATCGCTCTTCAACACCGCCTCAACTTCGGCGGTATCCAAACCAACTTCAGAGGCGATATCCAGAATCGACTCGTGATCCTGCACCGAACGGCCCTCCGTGAAGTACGCCATCTTAAACGCCTCCTGCGCCGCCGCCGCCAAACCCTGCTCGGACGCATAATGAATCACACGGTGCGCATCAAAGGTGTTACCGTAACGTGCCTGCCGCCAATTGAAATCCAAACCGACTTCGCGGGCACGCTCCGCCAACGACTCCTGGCTCACAATCGCCTGCTCCAACGGCATCTGATACTTGCTTGCAATCAGCTCAGGCAGCGAACCTGCCGGATGCTCCGTAGCCGACGGGTCCAGCTCAAAACTATGCCACACCACATCGACCTCGTCACGGTGCTCAAACTCGGCGAGCGCCAGCTCCAAGTTACGCTTGCCCACGTAGCAGAAGGGACACACAATATCGGACCAAATATCAATACGCATAGTATCTATTCCTCTCACACTAGGACACGGCAACTGCCGTAACTGTACGACCACCTAACACCCCGGCTGCCACGTTTATTCCTGCCGGGCATGGCAAAGCCCCCTCGTGCCGCTCCGCATGGGAACCGGAGCCAAGGGGGCTTAGCACACACGATATACGCGAGCCTATCGACGGGAAGCCGCCGGAGCGGTAGTGGCAGTAGCCACAGGTGCAGTCGTAGCCTGCTGGTTTGCCGCTACCTCATCCTCATAGCGGGTGGTTGGTGCCTGAGTCGGAGCCTCAACGGTAGACTTCTGGGTAGGGGTTTCCGGTGCCTCAGCGGTCTGCTCGGGTGCCGGGGTGTTCTCCTCCGGGGTAGGAGTCGGTTCGGGCGCTGCCGCCTTAATCTCTTCCTCGGATGCGTCACCGTAGTAGTCGTGAATCGTCACCGCAGTCAGACCGCGGTCATCGAGTAGGCCCTTCACCTTATCGAGAATCGGGATGATCGTCTCGTAGTTCAAGTGACCCAGCACAATCTGCTGCGGCAGCATGTAGCGGATGCAGCGCGTGTAAATCACGCGGGCGCTCGTCTTCGCCTCATCGCCGGTAGTGCCGTTCCACATGACCGGGCGGGTAAAGCCAATCTCGCCTGCAGCCTTCAGCACCGCATCGTTGTAGCGGCCGTAGGGCGGGCGGAAGTACGGCTTTGACGAGACACCGAACATGCTCATAATTTCGTCTTCGTTACGCTGCAGCTCTTCTTTCACACCCTCAGCGTCCAGGGTGGTCAGGTCGGCGTGGCTGTAGGTGTGGTTCGCAACCTGAATCTGGCCGCTCTGAACCAGTGGACGCAGCAATGACACATGCTCCTTAAAACCGGTGTACGAAGCGTTAATGAAGAATGTCAGGCGCGTATTCGTACGCTTCGAAAACTCAGCGTAGCCGCGAATCGCCTCCGGGCTCGCGCCGTCATCAACAGTCCACGCAATATACTTGCCGTCACCAATGAGGGAATTGCCAATGCCGGGCCATTCGCGCGGCTTATCAACCGGGTTGCCAACAGCAGCAACGGTCGGTGAATTCGTGGCTGCGGGGCGAGTAGCAGCAGTGGTCTCGCCGCCAGCCTGATACGGAGTGAAATAGCCGCTGGTGCCGTCGTAGTCATTTGACTTCTTCGAGCAGGCAGCAAGCAGCGGAAGCATAGCAGTGCCGAGCACAAAAAGTCGGCGGTTAGGCTGTGAGTGGGTCATACTCTCCAGGATAACGCCCCCACCTGCAAGGAACGAAGCTGAACAGCGAATACATCCCTAAATAATGTGCACATCACACCGCACGCTCAGCACCACAGTATTAAGTATAAGAACACAAAATTAAGAAGCCTCAAGCCGGTAACGCTCCGCTACACTAGTGGGATGGAGAATTTGGGCACTCACGAATTGCGCAACCTTGTGAATGATGCTGCCGACGAGGCAGTCAACATCGGCTACCGTGTTGCTGACCGGCTGCACAGGTGGCGCGAAAAGCACGCTATCGCCGCTGGCCGTGAGCCTATCCTCGTGCCCACCGAAGGCTACGGTCGCACCGCCTCCGACGGCAACCCCGGCTGGGTCCGCGTCATCGCCCGCGCAGTTTACAAGACGGTCAACCTCGAACGCCTCCTGCAGGTTGTAGAAGGAACCCAAGACACCGCCAACCCCATGCGCGGCTGGCGCTCCTTCACTGCAACCGCAATGTCCGATGCACCCGTCACCATCGTCATTGACGGCACCAAGTATGAGGCGTACACCGACCACGGCGGCGTGCTTGACGTCAAACTTAGCATCGACCTCGAACCCGGCATACACGAAGTCATCATGTACGTGCCCGGCTCTCGTGCTGTAGCAACCAGCGTCTACATCGTTCCCGAAAGCCAGAAGCTCGGCGTCATCATGGACGTCGATGACACCGTCATGGTCACCATGCTGCCGCGCCCCATGGTTGCCGCCTGGAACTCCTTCATCCTCGACGAGCACGCACGCATCCCCACCCCCGGCATGGCGGTCATGACCGACCGTATCCGCCGCAGCCACCCGGATGCGCCGTTCATGTACCTGTCTACCGGCGCCTGGAACATCACCCCGACCCTGCGCCGCTTCCTCGGCCGCAACGGCTACCCGCGCGGCACGTTCCTGCTCACCGACTGGGGCCCCACCCCCGACCGTTGGTTCCGCTCCGGCACCAATCACAAGGTTGAGTCCCTACGCCGCCTCGCCGAGGAATTCCCGCAGATGAAGTGGATCCTCGTCGGTGACGACGGGCAGCGTGACCCGTACATCTACAACGGCTTCGCGGTACGCTACCCGGACAACGTGGCGGCAATCGTCATCCGCAATCTGACGGTGGGGGAGAGCATGCTCGCCTCCGGTCGCGTGTGGAGTGACTATCGTGCCGAACAGATGATGCGCTCGCCGCTGTGGATTGAAGCCACTGACGGCATAACGCTGAGTAAGAAGCTGCGTGAGCTGGGTCTGATCGATTTCTAGCCGGCCACTGCTCACCGGTTGCTAAAATCTGTGCCTATGGCTTGTAAACCCACTGTGAGTACCGTGAAATAGCGGTATCTGCGGTGGGTTTTACTGTTTCAGCGGAATTAAACAACTTAAACCCACGACACACCGGTTACTAGAAAAGAGTTAAAAATCTTTTCTACAGCTTTAATCACATAGCTTAAACCCGCTCGAAGGGGGTCAACCCTCGTCTTTAAGAAAGTCCGTTCTGCTTTAAAACCCCGCTGTTCCGCGCAAGAACGCGTGAGAGTTAAGATCTCTTTAAAATCAAGCCCGGATCTGTCGGGTTTTATGCCCCCGAAAGCATACATGAGGTTAACTGAACCTCAACTTGGCGGGCGAATGAACCCTTAAAAATCCTGACCAACTTAAACCCCACCTGTGGATAACCCGGCGTACTCCGCGAAAATCCAGCGAACCAGTCCTATGGGAAGGTGTGGATAAGCTGTAGGCACCCCCTCTTAAGTGGGTTCAGCTGTGGGTTTATCGAACGAAACACGACCCTTGCACCACATCATCTTGTGGCGAAGAAAAATCTCGACACTAGATGTAGTATTAATACTCGGTTCCACCACTACGGTACTTTTATGGGCCCTGCCCTAGCGCAGGAAACCGCCACACCTCACTAGAAGGGGGCAGCGGACGGCACCGCACCTGCCGTAAACAACACATGGTGAGCCATAAACGAAACACACCCGATTCATTCACGAGATAAGCCCGCCTGAGCGGGAGAAAGTAAGAGGCATTCCCATGGTAGTGACCGTGTACACCAAGCCCCAGTGCGTCCAGTGCAACATGACCTACCGCGCCCTCGACGCGAAGGGTATCAGCTACACCAAGGTTGATATCACCGAAGACGCTCAGGCCCTCGAAATGGTCAAGTCCCTCGGCTACATGCAGGCACCCGTTGTCATTGCAGGTGACGAGCACTGGTCCGGCTTCCAGCCCGACAAGATTAACGCTCTGGCAGCGTAACAGCCCTGCCGAAACCCGTACAAACGGAAAATCGGCACGGAACCACACCGGCACACGAGAATAAGGAGTACAGATTGAGTACCGCCCTCACGCCCAACCCCGTCGACGAGCACGCAGAAATCCGCAAGATCCTTCTGGATGCACGCAACGCCTCCGAGGGTCGAGCGACCGAGGCCGAACTGGACGGCACAGCGCCGCTCATCGTGTACTTCTCCTCCATCTCCGGTAACACCCACAAGTTCGTGGAGAAGATCCGTGCCCGCCGCCTCCGCCTGCCGCTGCGCACCGGCGAAGACACCCTCATTCTTGATGAGCCGTTCGTGCTCATCGTCCCCACCTACGGCAAGCCTGAAGGCGCCGGTAACGTTCCCCCGCAGGTGGTTAAATTCCTGAACGTGGAGCAGAATCGCCACCACATGCTCGGTGTGATTGGCTCCGGCAACACCAACTTTGGTCCGCTCTTCGGTATCGCGGCAGACATTGTCGCCAAGAAGTGCGATGTGCCCGTGCTCTTCAAATTTGAGCTCATGGGCACCGATTCAGATGTAGAAAAAGTCAACGAAGGATTGGAAGCATTTTGGACGCAAAACTGCCCTCAGCACTAGAAACTCTCGGTGCAGGCCACAACGGCAAGAGCGTGCCCGAGAAGTTCAAGGGTATGAGCTACCACGAGCTGAACGCACTGCTGAACCTCTACGATGAGAACGGCCAGATCCAGTTCGATGCAGACCGCCAGGCGGCACGTCAGTACTTCCTGCAGCACGTCAACAACAACACCGTCTTCTTCCACGACCTGGAAGAGAAGATCGAGTACCTGATCGAGAACCAGTACTACGAGCCGGAACTCTTCGACAAGTACAACTTCCAGTTCATTAAGAACCTGTTCAAGCGCGCCTACGCCGTGAAGTTCCGCTTCCCGACCTTCCTGGGTGCCTTCAAGTTCTACACCTCCTACGCGCTCAAGACCTTCGACGGTCAGCGCTACCTGGAGCGTTTTGAAGATCGCGTCTGCATGGTCGCACTGCTGTTGGCAGAAGGCAACGAGAAGCTCGCCGAAGACATTGTCGACGAGATTATCTCCGGCCGTTTCCAGCCGGCAACTCCGACCTTCCTCAACGCAGGTAAGAAGCAGCGCGGCGAGCTCGTCTCCTGCTTCCTGCTGCGCATGGAAGACAACATGGAGTCCATCGGCCGCTCCATTAACTCTGCACTGCAGCTCTCCAAGCGCGGCGGCGGTGTGGCATTCGCTCTGACCAACCTGCGCGAGTCTGGTGCGCCCATTAAGAAGATTGAGAACCAGTCCTCGGGCGTTATCCCCGTCATGAAGCTGCTGGAAGACGCCTTCTCCTACGCAAACCAGCTCGGCGCACGTCAGGGTGCCGGTGCCGTGTACCTGCACGCACACCACCCCGACATCTACGCCTTCCTGGACACCAAGCGTGAGAACGCTGACGAGAAGATCCGCATCAAGACCCTCTCCCTGGGCGTTGTCATCCCCGATATCACCTTCGAGCTGGCGAAGAAGAACGAGGACATGTACCTCTTCTCCCCGTACGATGTGGAACGCATCTACGGTGTGCCCTTCTCCGACATCAACGTTTCCGAGAAGTACTACGAGATGGTCGATGATGCACGCATCACCAAGACCAAGATCAACGCACGCGAGTTCTTCCAGACCATCGCAGAGATTCAGTTCGAGTCCGGCTACCCCTACGTGATGTTCGAAGACACCGTTAACCGCGCGAACCCCATCGCCGGTAAGGTCATCATGTCCAACCTGTGCTCCGAGATCCTGCAGGTTTCTGAGCCGTCCACCTACCATGCTGACCTTGGCTACGAGACCGTCGGTAAGGACATCTCCTGCAACCTCGGTTCGCTGAACATTGCACTGACCATGGACGGAGAAGATTTCGGCAAGACCGTGGAAACCGCAATTCGTTCGCTGACCTCCGTCTCCGACCAGTCAGACATCCGCTCCGTACCCTCCATCGAGCGCGGCAACAACATGAGCCACGCCGTGGGTCTGGGCCAGATGAACCTGCACGGCTACCTGGCACGCGAGCACGTCTACTACGGTTCCGAAGAAGCACTAGACTTCACCAACATGTACTTCTACACCGTCGCCTACCACGCAATCCACGCCTCCATGCAGATTGCTAAGGAACGCGGTCAGCGTTTCGAGGGCTTCGAGAACTCGAAGTATGCATCCGGTGAGTTCTTCGCCAAGTACATTGAGAAGGAATGGGCACCGCAGACCGAGCGTACCCGCGAACTGTTCGCTAAGCACCACATCCCCACCCGTGAAGAGTGGATTCAGCTGGCTGCTGACGTGGCACAGTACGGCATGTACAACCAGAACCTGCAGGCTGTTCCGCCGACTGGCTCCATCTCCTACATCAACGGCTCGACCTCTTCGATTCACCCGATCGCTTCGAAGATTGAGATCCGTAAGGAAGGCAAGCTCGGCCGAGTCTACTACCCGGCGCCGTACATGACCAACGAGAACCTGGAATACTACCAGGACTCCTACGAAATTGGTTACGAGAAAATCATCGACACCTACGCTGTGGCAACCCAGCACGTGGACCAGGGCCTGTCGCTGACTCTCTTCTTCCGCGATACCGCAACCACCCGCGATATTAACCGCGCCCAGATTTACGCGTGGCGTAAGGGCATCAAGACCATCTACTACATCCGTCTGCGTCAGATGGCTCTTGAGGGTACTGAGGTTGAAGGCTGCGTATCCTGCATGCTTTAGCCTGAATGCTGTGACGCATTCAGCCTGAGCTGGCACACTATAACTAAAGACTGGAAGGGGCGGTTACGGTGAACACGCAAACCGCTTGCGCGACTGGCTGAGCGCGCGTGGGACCGTAATCGCCCCTTAAGAATCGGAGAATTACTAATGAGCGAAAAGGTGAAGCTCGTCGACCACGTGGTTGAGGCTATCAACTGGAACCGTATTGAGGACGAGAAGGACCTTGAGGTTTGGGATCGTCTGACCGGTAACTTCTGGCTGCCGGAAAAGGTGCCGCTGAGCAACGACGTACCCTCCTGGAAGACTCTGACTGAGGAAGAGAAGCAGCTGACCATGCGCGTCTTCACCGGTCTGACCCTGCTGGACACCATCCAGGGTACTGTCGGTGCAGTGTCCCTGCTGCCGGACGCTGTGACCGCGCACGAAGAGGCCGTGTACACCAACATCGCGTTCATGGAGTCCGTGCACGCAAAGTCGTACTCCTCGATCTTCTCGACCCTCGCTTCCACTAAGGAGATTGACGAGGCGTTCCGCTGGGCTTCTGAGAATGAGCACCTGCAGAAGAAGGCGAAGATTGTTCTGTCCTACTACACCGGTGACGACCCGCTGAAGAAGAAGGTTGCCTCCACTCTGCTGGAGTCCTTCCTGTTCTACTCGGGCTTCTACCTGCCGATGTACTGGTCTTCGCACGCGAAGCTGACCAACACCGCTGACCTGATTCGTCTGATTATTCGTGACGAGGCAGTGCACGGCTACTACATTGGCTACAAGTTCCAGCGCGGCCTGGCGAAGGAGTCTGCGGAGCGTCAGGCAGAGCTGAAGGAGTACACCTTCAACCTGCTGTACGAACTGTACGAGAATGAGGTGGCGTACACCCACTCCCTGTATGACGGTGTGGGTTGGAGCGAGGACGTTAAGAAGTTCCTGCACTATAACGCTAACAAGGCTCTGATGAACCTGGGCTACGAGCCGATGTTCCCGGCATCCGTGACGAACGTGTCCCCGGCGATCCTGTCGGCGCTGTCCCCGAATGCTGATGAGAACCACGACTTCTTCTCCGGTTCCGGCTCTTCCTACGTGATTGGTAAGGCTGTGAACACCGAGGACGAGGACTGGGACTTCTAACGGATTACACTCAGGGCCATTCTAGGCCGCAGAACTTAACTATGGTCGAGAACTAGCCTTGTCACTCGTACCAGATATACAAAAAGAAGCGCCCCACATATCTCCTACACAAAGGAGACAGGTGGGGCGCTTTTCGCTATCTTATCGCTGTGTGTAGGCTGGGTCGCAGTACTCAAACCAGTACCAGAGGTTATCTACATCTAAATAATGTCTAAGCCCCGGCAACCAATGGTGGTTGTCGGGGCTTCTGCTTGTTTTACGCTTCGTTACTGTCTTGTGGGTCTTGCTTACCCTTTGGTGCTGTAGGGAATAACGACCGTGCTAGGACGCCAAGCAAGAGGAAGGATTGGACTGCGATAGCTGCATTAAAAGAAACCAGTACGGATGCTTCAAGATGCGTACCCCCGATGGCTGCACCAGCGTTAACTGCAATGATGGACACAACCGAAATAAGGACAATTCCAATGATGAAGTAAAACAGTATCTTCTGATGCCACAGATTTTGTTCTATTCCATCATTAGTCAGTTTTAGCTTTCGTTGGGCCTGCTCATCTGGTAATACATCGGCTGTGCTACCTTGCGAAATGGGCTGTCTCGCTACGCTATCGTGATATTGTGAGAATCCTGATTTAGCGGCTACCATATGCTTATCTTCCTTGCTCTGGGTCTACGCTGAGTCGGTGGAGTCTCATGTCCATAGCAGCAGGGGAGACACCAAAGAAGCGTGCCATCTCAACGGTGCTTTTTCCTTGTTCTTTTAGCTCTTTCACTTTAAACGCTGGCATTAATAGGGCACCAGCGAATTCATCGGCGTAGAATTCGTGAACAGTGTAGTTCCGAACGCCGCTAGTGGAACGCCAGTCAACGAAGGAATACTCAAAGTCTCTTGCCACGGTTGTGCGCTCGGCTAGGTGACCGAGCTCGTGTGCCCAAGTGAAACGGCGCCGTGTTGGGTGGTCGTAGGAGTTTATGAGAATTTCTGCGGGCATGCCAGGATTCTTGACAATCATGCCTGACATGTCATCCATTTGGTTATCAAGACGCATGCGTGCATACATGAGATTAGAGACAACGCCGAGATCAACGGGGAATGTGAGAGCATCCCCGAAGCTTGCTAGTATTTTGTCTGCTTCTTGTCGCGCGGCCTGATAGACAAGAGGTTCTTCCTGTCTCGGGGCGGGGTGCGCAACTGGTTCAGGTGCTGTACCAGTCATTGATTTCACTCCTTTCTTGTACGTGGCGTGCATGTTTTGTCCCTGTTGCACACCGCAACAGAGGAGTTTTGAGTGCACAAAGTGCACCAGGTCTCATGATTACTTTTTTCTAGATTACCTTAAAGGTAATGGGTTAGGTTAGTTTTTATGTCAGAGGTTATTCTGGCTATCCTTAATCCCTAATCGCTAGCTTTGCAAACCAGTGGGCGAAGGCAAGAGGTCGCCTAATACGTGTATCATATCAGGAATCTGTTAGCGGGACCGACCATAAAAGGATACTTAGTCACAGACCAGCTATCCGACGCCGAAGTATATGAAAGCGCCCTGAACTTTCTGCAAGGAAGAAACAATGGCCTAAATACTGTAATAGGAAAAGGATTTCCTATGCCAAAACTTCGGGTTTCTTTAGAAGATGGGAAAATCAAAGCTCCCGCGTACACAATCTCTAGCTGATTCCAAACGAAGCTTGGCTCGCCCGCATTACCACCACACCAGCCTGAACCTGTAGCGGGCCCAACCTACTGCACCCCTCCTTGAAAGAATCATCTGTCATTATCATTAGACCCTGTCGCAACGGGGGGGGCGAACAGGATACTGTTGGCCACCCCAGCAGTGGAAAAGTACACGCCCAACATTGCCCCAAAAGACACGGGGCATGCGCACAGAACCACCCAAAAACAAAGCCAGCATACGCATCATCCTACTGCCTCACCATTCCTGGCAATGCTACGAGAACACTGCAAATAGCAAAGACAGTTGCGTCTAGTGACAGGATCTAAAAGGGTTGAGGCTTTGATGCCTATGGCAGAAATGGGGGTAGCCTTTACCGTCGACCGCGATGACTTCGTTATGCTCAATGAGACTTGCAATGTTGGAACAAATTCACCGTCTCGCAAAGTTATAGAAGAGGTGCAGGGGCATGGTTCTAGGCCTACCGCGGCAACTGTGTTTCTTGCTATGGGCGTTAGTCTGTAGATGACGGTAGATATTATGTGATAGTCTTCCACATCCATTCTGGTGCGGTATCAGCATGCGCTCGATGAGATGGAACAAGACGCCGTCGAAAAGGTTGCCGGTGCTTTGTTTGGGTAACTATGGTCAAAATATTTTAAAATCAGGTGAAAGCCTTTACTGGGCAGAGTTTTAGAGGTGGTGTTTGAGGACTGGGAATTCTGAGCCCCCTTTCTTGCCTTTAGCTATCAGACTGAATAAACCGAGCGGAACCCCCGCGTATCCACCGTGGATGCGCGGGGGTTCCGCCGTTTAACCGGGCTATTTAGCGTGCCGGGATGCCCAGGATTCCCCGGTTTAACCTGGCACGGAAGCGGCGGAGAAGCAGGGGAGTGAGATCGGTTTTGCCGGTTCCGGTTGCCGGAATTTTTACCTTCACCCCGTAGCATAAAAAATTATTGATATATCGGGGTGCGGGGCGTACTCTGATACGACTAACTATCAACGCAGATTTGAAAGGAACATCATGCGTTCAGTTGTTATGGAAGCCCCCGGCAAGGTTGTCGTCAACGAAGTTGAGAAGCCGACCCTGCTCGAACCCACCGACGCCATCATCAAACTCGCAGCATCCTGTATCTGCGGCTCCGACCTGTGGCCCTACCGCGGCGCACAGCCCGTTGACCACAGCGCAATGGGTCACGAATACATCGGCGAGGTCGTAGAAATCGGCTCCGAAGTCAACACCGTAGCCCCCGGCGACTTCGTCGTAGGCTCCTTCTGCATCTCCTGCGGTGAGTGCGAAACCTGCACCGCAGGCTATCCCTCCCGCTGCCTCAAGGCAATCGCAGCAGGCGATGCCTTCATTGGCGCACGCTCCAACGGCACCCAGGCAGAATACGCCCGCGTACCCTTCGCAGACGGCACCCTCGTCAAGACCCCCGCCGCACCCACCGCAGAGCAGATCCCGCACCTGATGGCGGCATCCGACGTGCTCGGCACCGGCTGGTACGCAGCAGACGCAGCGCAGGCAGGCCCCGGCAAGACCATCGTCGTTGTTGGCGACGGTGCAGTCGGCCTGAGCGCAGTCATCGGCGCTAAGCAGCTCGGCGCAGAGAAGATCATCATCATGTCCCGCAACCCGGAACGTCAGGCGCTCGCTAAGGCATTCGGCGCAACCCACATCGTGGAAGAGCGCGGCGAAGAGGGTATCGCCAAGGTTCTGGAGCTCACCGACGGCGTGGGCGCGCACGGCGTCGCGGAAGCTGTTGGCTCCCAGCAGTCTTTCGACCAGGCACTCGGCTGTGTACGCCACGGCGGTTACATCGGCTTCGTAGGTGTGCCGCACGACAGCTCCATCGGCACCGATAAGCTCTTCGGCAAGCAGGTTCACCTGGAGGGCGGCCCCGCCCCCGTGCGCAAGTACCTGCCGACCCTCATCGACCTGATTTACAAGGGTGAAATTGAGCCCGGTAAGGTATTTGACCTGGTTCTGCCTATTGACGAGGCAGCTAAGGGTTACGAGGCAATGGACCAGCGTACCGCCACCAAGGTTCTGCTGACTATGCCGTAATAGCCGATCGTATTGCCGGTTCTTGTGCTTTCTTGCACCGGCAACCGGCATGTAAGAGCTACTGATCCCCGCACTGACCCTGCTCGTTCCACGTGAGAGTAGGGCCCCGGTTGCGGGGATTAGTGCATTAAAAATTGAGTTTATTCGCCACCTTCCGGCGAGGTGAGGGACAAATGAGTGAGCCAAGGCATAGAATAAAAGAGCATGATTCGTACAACTCGAAGGATGACAATGACGAAGAAGCCTTTCCCTTCCGACCTCGAAATCGCACTTGCCGCCGATCTTTGGCCTATCAATAAGATCGCAGCGGACAACGGCATCAGCGAAGATCGCCTTGACCCCTACGGCAAGTACGTTGCTAAGGTCCTCCTCGACGAAACCACCAACGCAGAGACCGCCCGCAAGCGCGGCTCCAAGTACATCGTGGTTACCGCAGTAACCCCCACCCCCCTCGGTGAAGGTAAGACCGCAACCTCCGTCTCCCTCGCACAGGGCTTCGCCCAGACGGGCCGCAAGGCAGTCCTGGCTCTGCGTCAGCCCGCAATGGGCCCGACCTTCGGCATCAAGGGCGGCGCAGCAGGTGGCGGCTACTCCCAGATCGTTCCCATGGAGAAGCTGAACCTACACCTGACCGGCGACTTCCACGCCGTCACCGCAGCACACAACCTGCTTGCCGCCATGATTGACAACCACCTGCACCACGGCAACGAGCTGCGCATCGACCCGCGTGCAATCGAGTGGCGCCGCGTTATCGACATGAACGACCGCTCCCTGCGCAACATCGTCGTGGGCCTGGGCGAACGCATGGACGGCGTGGTCCGCGAGACCGGTTTCGACATCACCAGCGCCTCCGAAATCATGGTGATTCTCTCGCTGGCAACCTCCTTCAAGGACCTGCGCGAGCGCTTGGCAAAGATCGTTATCGGCCTGAACTACGACGGCGAGCCCGTCACCGCAGCCGATCTGAAGGCTGACGGCGCAATGTCCGTCATCCTGGCAGACGCTATCAACCCGAACCTGCTGCAGACCCTGGAGCACACCCCCGCTCTGATTCACGCCGGTCCCTTCGGCAACATTGCAACCGGTAACTCCTCCGTGGTCGCAGACTATGTTGGTCTGGAGTACTCCGACTACGTGATTACCGAGGCTGGCTTCGGCGCAGACATGGGTGCGGAGCGTTTCTTCAACGTCAAGTGCCGCGTCTCCGGCCTGAAGCCGGACGCAGCAGTGCTCGTTGTCACCGTGCGCTCCCTGAAGTCCCACTCCGGCCTGTACAAGATTGTTCCGGGCAAGCCTCTGCCCGAAGGTATGTTGCAGGAAAGCCCCTCCGACGTGGAGAAGGGTGCAGAGAACCTGAAGAAGCACATCGAGATTGTGCGCAACTTCGGTGTTCAGCCGGTTGTGGCAATCAACGCCTTCCCGACCGACTTTGAGTCCGAGCACGAGACCATCCGCCGTATCGCTGAGGAAGCTGGCGCTCGCGTCGCTATCCACCGTGGTGTGGCTGAGGGCGGTAAGGGCACCACCGACCTGGCCAACGTGGTTGCTGAGGCATGTGACGACGTTTCGGACCTGAAGTACACCTACGATCTTGAGGACTCCATCGAGACCAAGATTGAGAAGGTTGCCACCAAGGTCTACGGTGCGGACGGCATCTCTATTGCTCCCGCTGCCGCTAAGCAGCTGAAGCGTTTCGCTGAGCTGGGCTACTCGCACCTGCCGGTGGTTATTGCTAAGACTCACCTGTCCATCTCGTCGGATGCAACTCTGAAGGGTGCGCCGACCGGCTGGACCCTCCCCGTGCGTGAGGTTCGCCTGGCTGCTGGTGCTGGCTACGTCTACGCTATCTGCGGCACCATGCGCACTATGCCGGGCCTGAGCAAGAGCCCCGCAGCTGAGCGCATCGGCTTCGATGAGAACGGCGTGATGGTCGGCCTGTCTTAAGGCGACTGTGTTAGCTAATCTATAGCTAGTGGAGGCGGCGCTCCTTCCCCGCAGCGGGGGAGAGGCGCCGCTTTGCTGTGCCCGGCAGTTTACCGTGCCCGGTACCAGCAAATGGGGTGAACACCCAGGGTGGTTGCCGGTGAAAGGGGGAGCGTATTGGCGTTTTCGGTGCTGAACGGTGTGGTACTGAAGGAGTCTAAAACCCCTAGTGGAAGGGGATTGTAACCTTTCATGGAGACTCGAATGAGGCCTCTGCGGAGACTGTAAATGGTACGTATGGGTTAATAATTGGGCTCTATGCTTGCTTGAGTGTCAAGTTTTATCAACAATCTATAGAGGTTGATTTTTAGTGACACACTATCTTGTATTTTGTGAAAATATAGTTTTGACTAGGTGTTTTGCTCTTTGAATGGAGTTTCAGTGGGTGTGCCCAGTGAACCTGAAGGTAGGGCTGCTGTTATCGTTTTGTTATAAAAGCTCTACTTCCGCGGAATACCGGGCTAAAACCGGGGATTGAGCCTTCAAAATTACTAAGTGTGAAGCTTGGGTCAAAGGTGTGCAGAAGCGCCAAATGGGGGAAATATTAAACCTATTTTAGGTGAAATAAGTCACGCCAAAACCCGTAAAATGAAAATGGTACGTATGGATAGCCAAAAAATACCTATTTTTATTACAGAACGATTATATTGAGACTCAAGTCGCCAAAACCGGCTCCCCGCGCCAAATCGAGTGGCAAAACAATCCCAAAAAGTTTGCTACCATTAAGTCATCAAGTAATCGTGAGATTTCCAAAGTCCTCGGGTTGCTTGTGTTTGAGTGAGTGATAGATACCCCTGGGTGTCATGAGAAGCGACTGTGTATCGATGCGCAGTCGCTTCTCTGTTTAACTTTGGAATTTCACTGGAGTCTCAGATAGACGGGACCTGGCTAGAGCTTGTTCCGAGCGTGCTCCAGTATCTGTTCCCTGTGCATCCCGCACAGTCAATGCCGAATGCGCTCACAGGGAAGTGCTCTATATAGACTCCTCCTGCAATGTGGGAACCCCTACACTGGAACTATGACTACTTACCCCGAACCCACCCTCATCTTTGAAAACCCCGAACTGACTGTCCGAGCGTTCAGCGTCTCCGAGATGGACAACAGCGTCTACCTCATCACCATGCGCGCCACCGGTGAGCAGGTGCTCATTGACCCCGCAGACGAGGCAGAAGAACTCTATGCCTACACCCTCGATGCGCTTCTGAACGATTGCCCGCAGCTGGAACTGACCGACTCGGAAGACCGTCGCGTGCGCGTTATGGAGAAGGAAGAGGACTTCAACTCCCTTAGGCCCCGGGCAGTGGGTCTGACCGGCATCCTTGTCACCCACGGCCACTGGGACCATATTCGCGCTATTAAGGAGCTCGACCACCTCACCGGTGCCGTCACCTCCGCAGGTGCAGCTGACGCAGCCGCTATTAAGGAGCAGGAAGACTACACCGTCGAAGAGGAGCTGGCCGGCGGCGAAAGCTTCGACTTCTACCGCTCCGACACCGTCATCCGCTCGCTGCACGTGCCTGGCCACACCCCCGGATCCATCGTCTACACCCTCGAAACCAGCTGGGAAGACGGCACCCCCGCAACCCTGCTATTCACCGGTGATACTCTCTTCCCCGGCGGCGTGGGCAAGACCGACTCCCCGCAGCAGTTTGGTGAACTCTTCTCCAATGTGCTCGAAAAGCTCTTCGGCGGCTTTGAAGATGACGCAATCGTGCTGCCCGGCCACGGCCGCTCCACCACTCTCGGTGACGAGCGCCCACACCTGGAAGACTGGGCAACCCGCGGCTGGTAAACCGTGCCTGTCAGTCCGCCTCATATAAGTACTGCACCCTCAGGCCTTCACCGGTCGCATAATCCCGCCGGTGAAAGACATGAGGGTGTAGAATTTAAGTTCGAAGATAAGACGAAAGGATTTTCGATGACACCCCGCCCTGCACACGGTAGCACCGCACTCAAAGCGAACGATCTGACCAGCATCCGGGTTCAGGGTGCCCGCGAAAACAACCTCAAGAACGTAGACCTCACCATTCCGCGTGACGCGATGGTCGTCTTCACCGGCCTCTCCGGCTCCGGTAAGTCCTCCCTCGCCTTCGACACCATCTTTGCGGAAGGTCAGCGCCGCTACGTTGAGTCGCTGTCCTCCTACGCGCGTATGTTCCTCGGACAGGTCGACAAGCCCGACGTAGACTTCATCGAGGGCCTCTCCCCGGCGGTGTCTATCGACCAGAAGTCCACCTCCAAAAACCCGCGCTCAACCGTCGGTACCATCACCGAAATCTACGACTACATGCGTCTGCTCTGGGCGCGCATCGGCCACCCCCACTGCCCCGAATGTGGCGAAGAAATCACCCAGCAGACCCCGCAGCAAATCGTGGACATTCTGCAGGAATACCCCGAACGCACCCGCCTGCAGATTCTCGCGCCCGTCGTCAGCGCACGTAAGGGCGAATTCGTGGACCTCTTCAAGGACCTGCTGACCCAGGGCTACTCGCGTGCCCGCGTGGACGGCGAAACCGTGCAGCTCTCCGACCCGCCCAAGCTCGCCAAGCAGTACAAGCACACCATCGAGGTGGTCGTCGACCGCATCGTCATCAAGGACGGTATTCACCAGCGCCTGACCGACTCTATCGAAACCGCGCTCAAGCTTGCTGATGGCCGCGTGCTCATCGACTTCGTCGATCGTGAGCAGGACGACCCCGAACGCACCCGCTCCTTCAGCGAAAACCTCGCCTGCCCCAACAACCACCCGCTACAGATCGACACGATTGAGCCGCGAGCCTTCTCCTTCAACTCGCCGTTCGGTGCGTGTAGCGCCTGCGACGGCATCGGCTCGCGCCTGGAAGTGGACACTGACCTGCTCGTACCCAACCCCGACCTGACCCTCGGCGAGGGCGCTATCGCTCCCTGGTCGCAGGGCAAAGCAACCACCGAATACTGGCTGCGCCTGCTCGCGGGTCTGGGGGAGGAGCTCGGCTTCGACCTGAACACTCCCTTCAAAGACCTGCCCGCCAAGACCCGCGCTGCCATTCTGGACGGTAAGGACTATAAGGTTGAGGTGTCCTACCGCAACCGATTCGGCCGCGAACGCCGCTACACTTCCGGATTCGAGGGCGTGAAGGCGTACATCAAGCGCAAGCACGAAGAAACCGAATCGGACTTCGCCCGCGACCGCTACGAACAGTACATGCGTCAGGTCGCCTGCCCCTCCTGCGGCGGCGCGCGCCTGAACCCGACCATCCTCGGCGTGAAGGTTGGCGGCAAGTCCATCGCAGATATTACCGACCTGTCCCTAGCTGACGCACTTAGCTTTGTGCGTGGCCTGCAGCTCAGCGCCCGTGAAGCCAAGATTGGTGAGCAGGTCCTCAAGGAAATTGACGCGCGCCTGCAGTTCCTGCTGGACGTGGGCCTGGACTACCTGACCCTCTCACGCTCCGCCGGTACGCTCTCCGGCGGTGAGGCGCAGCGCATCCGCCTCGCAACCCAGATCGGTTCGGGTCTGGTTGGCGTGCTCTACGTGCTCGACGAGCCCTCTATTGGTCTGCACCAGCGCGATAACCGCCGCCTCATCGAAACCCTCACCAAGCTGCGCGATATGGGTAACACGCTTATTGTGGTCGAGCATGACGAAGACACCATGCGTGAAGCCGACTGGATCGTGGATGTAGGACCCGGCGCCGGCGAGCACGGCGGTGAAATCGTGCACTCCGGCAGCTTTGAGGAGTTGCTGAAGAACACCAAGTCCATTACCGGCGACTACATGGCTGGCCGCCGCACTATTGAGGTGCCCGCATCCCGCCGCCCCGTGGACAAGAAGCGTCAGCTGACCGTGCGCGGCGCCCGCGAAAACAACCTCAAGAACGTGACCGTGTCCTTCCCGCTGGGCGTATTTACCGCGGTGACCGGTGTGTCTGGCTCGGGTAAGTCCACCCTCGTCAATGACATTCTGTACACCTCCCTGGCGAACAAACTCAATGGCGCCAAGCAGGTACCCGGCCGCCACAAGAGCATCGACGGCCTGGAACACCTGGACAAGGTCATTCACGTGGACCAGTCGCCCATCGGCCGCACCCCGCGCTCGAACCCCGCCACCTACACTGGCGTGTTCGACCATATCCGCAAGCTGTTCGCAGAGACCAGCGAAGCGAAAATGCGCGGCTACACCCCCGGCCGATTCTCCTTCAACGTCAAGGGTGGCCGCTGTGAGGACTGTTCCGGCGACGGCACCCTGAAGATTGAAATGAACTTCCTGCCGGACGTGTACGTACCCTGCGAAACCTGCCACGGCAAGCGCTACAACCGCGAAACCCTCGAAGTGTACTACAAGGGCAAGACCATTGCCGACGTACTCGAAATGCCCGTGGAAGAAGCCGCAGAGTTCTTTGCCGCATTCACCCCGATTGCGCGCCACCTGAACACCCTTGTGGATGTGGGCCTGGGCTACATTCGCCTGGGCCAGCCTGCAACCACCCTCTCCGGCGGTGAAGCGCAGCGCGTGAAGCTTGCAACCGAATTGCAGAAGCGCTCCAACGGCCGCTCCATCTACGTGCTGGATGAGCCGACCACCGGCCTGCACTTTGAAGATATCCGCAAGCTGCTCACCGTGCTGCAATCGCTGGTTGACAAGGGCAATAGCGTCATCACCATCGAGCACAACCTGGACGTGGTCAAGTGTGCCGACTGGATTATCGACATGGGGCCCGAAGGTGGTAGTGGCGGCGGCACCGTGATTGCTGAAGGTACCCCGGAACAGGTGGCTCAGGTGAAGGGCTCGCACACCGGAGTGTTCCTTGCCGAGATCCTGAACTAGTCGAGAACTTGACCTAGAGGAAACCTACGTGACTGATACTCAAGGAACCGAACCCACTCGGGGAGCTCAGGCAACCCGCGGCGCTGTGAACCGGGGAGCTATGAACCGAGGCGCTGTGACCACCGCGGACCGTGCCCGGCACATCCTGCACACCCAGCTGGAGGCGGATTTCTGCCAGGCACCCGGCTCGATTAGCCGCGCCCTCGAAGAGCTACGCGACTACCCGGAAGCCGAAAGCCTGCCGCTACTCGCCACCGTGCAGCCGCCCTCCGAGAAGATGGGCGCCGCACGCCGCCGCAACGACGACATATGGGAGTTGCGCGTCGCCAACTACGCGAGCGTCGGTATTCTCTGCGCCAAGCATCCGCGCGTGCTCGACAGGGCCATCGACTACATGCTTGGAGACCAGTCGAACTGGCTGGGCGACTACGCGCCGCTGCGCCAGCTCAACGAACTGGTTACCCCTTACACGCTGCAGGTCAGCGGCACGAGCGTCTACTACACGCCCGGCCGCGCCCTGCTGAACTCGGTCGTACCCGAGGGCGTGCAGGCGCAGGAAGTCAAGTGCGCCGTGCCAGGTGTGGGCATGATGCGCCGCGTTGACCCTGCCGAACTGAAGGCGGCGCTGCTTGCCGAAATCACCGGCGAGCGCACCATCCGCAGGGAGGCAAACGCCTCCGCGGGTGCGCTTGAGGTTGACCCGGAGGACACGGAGGCGCGCGTAACTCGCCTGTGCGTGGAGCTGCTGGACGCTGAGCAGTTTGAGCGTTTCCGTGGGGATAAGCGCTACTCGAATGCGCTGGGCTTTAGCGTGACCCGCCCGGATGTGTTGGTGCTCGCCGCATACCCAGTGGAAGAGAATGCATCTGAGGCATCCGAAGTAACTATGGCAGGGGAGAGCGACCCTGCGCTCACAGACCCTATCGCCCTCGTGGGTGTGAGCGATGATTCGCCGATAATGCGCCAAATCGGTATTGACGTGCTGCCCTCCTGGCGCGGTGCTGGCATCGCCAGCGTGCTGGTGCGTGATGCCGCACGTCTGACCCTGGCGGAAGGGTACCTGCCGTTCTACGGTACAAGCCCGTCGCATATCCTCTCGCAGAGGGTTGCGATGAATGCCGGGTTGGTGCCGACCTGGTGGGAGTACGTCTCGACCAGTCTGAATGACCTGCCCATGGACTAAGTGTTATATATGAAAAAGCCCCCGAGATTCAGAGTCCCGGGGGCTTTTTATGTGCTCATTTCGCGGGGTTCAGAGTCTAGAGTCGCCGCATAAGGAACAACTTCTAGAGCCTGACCGGTTACAGCTCCGCGCCGTTGCTGGCAATCACCTCTCGGTACCAGTGGAAGGACTTCTTGCGGTAGCGCGCCAGGGTGCCAGTGCCGTCGTCGTTGCGGTCCACGTAGATGAACCCGTAGCGCTTGGACATCTGCGCGGTGGAGGCGCTAATCATGTCGATGCAACCCCAGGTGGTGTAGCCGAGCACGTTCACGCCGTCCTCAATCGCCTCGCGTACCGCGTGCAGGTGCTGGCGCAGGTAGTCGATGCGGTAGTCGTCTTCCACGGTGAACTCACCGTTCACTTTGACCAGCTCGTCACGGGCACCCAGGCCGTTCTCCACGATGAACAGCGGCTTTTGCCAGCGGTCCCAATACTGGTTGAGGACCACACGCAGACCGGTCGGGTCGATCTGCCAGCCCCATTCGCTGGCGGGCAGGGTCGGGTTCACTACGCCGCCGAGGATGTTGCCTTCGCCGCGCTCGCCTCGTGCCGGATCACCGGTCGCACAGGTAGACATGTAGTAGCTGAACGACACGAAATCTACGGTGTTCTTCAGGTCCTCGCGGTCCTGCTCGGTGATGTTCAGCTCCACGCCCTTCTCACGCAGGGCACGCAGGAAGTAGCCTGGGTATGTGCCGCGCACGTGCACGTCACCGAACGCGAAGTTCGCCTGCTCCGCCTGCAGTGCGGCGAGTACGTCGGCGGGGTCGGGGGTGAGCGGGTAGGTGGGCATGGCTAGAATCATGCAGCCGATCTGTGCCCCCGGTGCCAGTTTGCGTGCCGCAGCGGTGGCACACGCGGATGCGACCAGCTTGTGGTGCATCGCCTGGTACAGGTCGGTGTCGCTGAGCTGATCTGCCGGGGTGTTGATGCCGCCGGACATGAAAGGCAGGTGCAGCATCGAGTTGATTTCGTTGAAGGTCAGCCAGTACTTCACGCGCTTGCCGTAGCGGGCGAACACGGTGCGGGCGTAGCGTTCGTAGAAACCAATGAGTTCGCGGCTGGTCCAGCCGTTGTACTGCTCGACCAGGTGCAGCGGGGTTTCATAGTGGCTGAGGGTGATGAGCGGTTCCATGCCGTGCTTGTCGAGCTCGTCGAGCACGCGGTCGTAGAAGGCGAGGCCCGCCTCGTTCGGGGTTTCTTCGTCGCCACGAGGGAAGATACGCGACCAGGCGATGGAGAAACGGAAGACCTTGAAGCCCATCTCCGCGAGCAGGGTGATGTCTTCGCGGTAGCGGTGGTAGAAGTCGATGCCCTCCAGCTTGAGGTTGTCCTCGGTGGGCTCGGCGGTACGCGGGTACAGGCCGCCGGCGGGCAGCACATCCTGCAGACTGGGGCCCTTGCCGTCTTCGTTCCAGGCGCGCTCGAACTGGTTGGCGGCGGTGGCACCTCCGAAGAGAAAACCGTCAGGGAACGTGCCGAGCGGCTGCGGCTCAGTCACCGCCGGGCTAGTGCGCTGTTCAGTGCTGACGCGCGGGAGCGCGGTGGTTTGGGCGGTGATGTGCTGGTACTGATGCGCGGCATCCTCCAAGGTATTTTGGGCTTTTCTTCTACCCTAGCGGAGGGGGAGGGGGATTACTAGGTTTTAGCTACCCAGGTGGGCGTTTCCGTAATGTGGGGAGCCGTAGGACCTGTGGCGGGCGTAACCGTAAAATAGGAACGTGCAGATTATTCGAGAGACCGGCCCCGAATCCGGCGATATCCTCATTCACCACGATCAGACGGTGCAGATGCTCCGCGAGGTGGCAAGCGGGCAGCGTGAAGCAACCCTACGCATATATCAGCCGAACCCGACGGTTGCGTTCGGCCGCCGTGACGAACTGAACCCCGGCTTCGCGGCTGCCTCCGCGGCGTGCGCCGAGCACGGTTTTGAGGTGCTGGTGCGCAAGGTCGGCGGGCATGCCGCCGCCTACCATCAGGGGTGCCTGGTCGTGGACCATTTTCAGCCCGCCTCTGACGCCCGCAGCGGCAACACCCTACGCTACGAACTGTTCGGTTCCATGTATGCACAGGCGCTACGCGAAGTTGGCGTGGATGCACGCATGGGCGAAATCCCGGGGGAGTACTGCCCCGGCGAGTATTCGGTGCACGCGCAGCTTCCCGCCTCCGCAGATGGTGGCCGGATTAAGCTGGTCGGTACCGCCCAGCGTGTGGTGACCGGCGGCTGGTGGTTCAGCACCGGCATTGTGGTCTCTGATTCTGCACCACTGCGGGCGGTCACCGCGGATGTGTACCGTGCCCTCGGCATGGAGCTGGACCCTGCCACGGTCGGTGCGGCGCAGGATGCGAACCCCGCCCTGCTTATGGAAGACCTGGAAGACGCCATTGTTGAGGTGTACGCCCAAAACGGTTTTCGCTGAAGCGGCTTACTGAGCGATTCGCTGGAGTGATTCACAGGGCTGATTTCACTCATTTTTACCTCTGACTTTTACCCCTAACCCACCTCAAACTACCCCTACCTGAAGCGAAGGAGCATCTATGCGTTGGGCACAGATTAAAGACTCGAAGGGCAGCCGCGCGGTCTGCTTTTTCGAAGAGACCGTGTACGAGCTTCCGGCGAAGCTCAGCCCGCTACTAAATTTCTACAGCCGGTTCCGCCTGAACTTTGGCGATCCGAAGAACGCCGTGGCAATCCTGAAGGAGAACGGCGCGACTGTTATGGGTCACGGCGAGGAACTGTGGAACTCCCTGCCCTTTATTCGCCCGCTGGATAAGCCCGGCAAGATTGTGTGCGCCGGCCTGAACTACCGCGACCACGCCGCGGAAATGAACCTTGAAGTGCCCGAGCACCCAGCGCTGTTCGCAAAGTTCCCGAATGCACTGATTGGTCCCGGTGAGCAAATCCGCATGCCCGCCGATGACGGCACCGGCAGCACGAAAATCGATTGGGAGGTTGAGCTCTGCCTGGTCGTTGGCGCTCGCCTGCGTAACGCCACGGAAGAGCAGGCACTCGAGGCCCTGATGGGGTACACGATCATGAACGATGTGTCGGTGCGTGACTGGCAGGGCCGTTCCTCGGAATGGTTCCAGGGCAAGAATTGGGATGCGATGACCCCCTTCGGCCCGGTGATTGTGAGCCCCGATGAGGTTGATCCGGTTGCTGGCCTGGAGCTGGTCTGCGAGGTGGATGGCGTGGTGCGTCAGCGCGGCACGACGGCGAATATGGTGTTCACCCCGGCGCAGCTATTGTCCTACATTTCGCGGTTCATGACTCTGGAGCCGGGTGATTTGGTGGCGACGGGTACCCCCGCCGGGGTTGGCCTGTCGTTACATCCGCGTCAGTGGTTGAAACCGGGTCAGACGGTGCGCACCCGCATTGAAGGTATTGGTGAACTGGTGAATGTCTGTTCGGAGGCGGGCGCATTGTAACTTTGCAGCTGGGTAGCTCTGCAAGTGGCACTTTCTTGACGTGCCCCCTTTTCTGTACTTAAGGTGAAAATACTATGACTCAGAGCCATCACACAGACCACCATCACACAAAACAGACCGAAACTAACACCCACCACCCCGCAGAACATGTGGCGGCGCATGTAGCTGAGCATGCCCATGAGGTGCCCGCTAACGCTCCCCTCCTCGAAGGCAGTGGCCCCAAAGACTGGGAGGAACAGTTCGGCCCGTCCGTGGCGATTTTCTCTGCGCTTGCGAACCCGCTACGCCTGGCGATTGCGCACCACCTGATGCACCGCCCGCATAGCGTGAGCGAACTGTACACATGCCTGGGCATTTCGCAGCCGCTCGCATCGCATCACCTGCGTATCCTGCGTGAGGCGCACGTGATTGACCGTGAGCAGCGGGGACGTGCCACGATTTACCGCCTGAAAGACCACCATATTAGCCACATTGTGCTTGATGTTTATGAGCATACGCGTGAGCATCATGCGGACTAGTCTGCCCTCAAGCTGAGCG
Organism: Rothia sp. 110740021-2; assembly: GCF_054263775.1. Taxonomy (NCBI): domain Bacteria; kingdom Bacillati; phylum Actinomycetota; class Actinomycetes; order Micrococcales; family Micrococcaceae; genus Rothia; species Rothia sp. 110740021-2. The sequence goes on from NZ_JBSZFE010000001.1 coordinate 980,053, forward strand.
TTGGCTGGGAGCCGTTGTAAGATGGTGTGTGTCCGTGCACCTGTACAGTGCGGAATAGTATGCGCACCCGCGGCGCCCCGAGTGGCACGCTTGCGCCTGAGTTAAGGAGACTTATGTCTGCCGCTGATTCTTCAGCAATTGTTATTAGCGTTTCTGGTGAGGAGCGCGAGGTCACCGCGAAGACTGCCGCTGAGCTGTTCGCTGACGACCCGAAGATCGTTGTGGCACGCGTGAACGGCGTGCTGGTTGATCTCTCCCACGAGCTGTCTGCTGGCGACTCCGTTGAGCCGGTTTTCATTCACGAACCGGACGGCCTGAACGTTCTGCGCCACTCCGCTGCGCACGTGATGGCGCAGGCGGTGCAGGAGTACCGCAAGGACGCCAAGCTGGGCATCGGCCCGTACATTACTGACGGCTTCTACTTTGACTTTGATGTGGCTGAGCCCTTCACCCCGGAAGATCTGAAGAAGATCGAGAAGTCGATGATTAAGATCATCAAGTCCGGTCAGCTGTTCCGCCGCCGCGTGGTCACCCACGACGAGGCTGTTGCTGAGATGGCGAACGAGCCGTACAAGCTGGAGCTGCTCTCCCTGACCCAGGGCCCCGGTTCTGGTGCGGATGCTGCCGAGGGCGCATCCGTGGAGGTCGGCGAGGGTGAAATCACCATCTACGACAACGTGCACCCGAAGACCGGCGAGACCGTCTGGAAGGACCTCTGCCGCGGCCCTCACCTGCCGAACACCAAGCTGATCGCTAACGGTTACGCTCTGATGCGTGCCGGTGGCGCGTACTGGCGTGGTTCTGAGAAGAACCCCATGCTGCAGCGTATTTACGGTACCGCTTGGCCGACTAAGGACGAGCTGGTGGCGTACAAGGAGCGTATCGCTGAGGCGGAGCGCCGTGACCACCGCCGTCTGGGTCGTGAGCTGGACCTGTTCTCTTTCCCGAAGAACATTGGCCCCGGCCTGCCGGTGATTCATCCTAAGGGTGGCGTGATTAAGCGCGAGATGGAAGACTACGTGCGTACCCGCCACATTCAGGAGGGTTTCCAGTACGTCAGCACCCCGCACATTTCGAAGGAAGACCTGTTCTACACTTCCGGTCACCTTCCGTACTATGCGGACGGCATGTTCCCGGCTATGGAGCTGGATAACGGTCATTACCGTCTGAAGGCTATGAACTGCCCGATGCACAACGAGATTTACCGTTCTCGTGGCCGTTCGTACCGTGAGTTGCCGCTGCGTTTCTTCGAATTCGGCACCGTGTACCGTGACGAGAAGTCCGGCGTGCTGCAGGGCCTGACCCGCGTGCGCATGATTAGCCAGGATGACTCCCACTCGTATGTGACGAAGGAGCAGGCACCGGATGAGGTGCGTCACCTGCTGAAGTTTATGCTGAGCCTGCTTGAGGACTTCGGCATGACTGACTTCTACCTTGAGCTGTCCACCCGCGACACTGAGGGCGATAAGAAGGATAAGTTCATCGGTACCGATGAGCAGTGGGAGGAGGCTACTGCGGTTCTTGAGCAGGTTGCGAAGGAGACCGGTCTGGAGCTCGTCCCGGATCCGGGTGGTGCTGCGTTCTACGGCCCGAAGATTTCGGTTCAGGCGAAGGACGCTATCGGCCGTACCTGGCAGATGTCGACTGTTCAGTACGACTTCAACCAGCCGAGCCGTTTCGGTCTGGAGTACCAGGCTGCGGACGGTACCGTGCAGGAGCCGGTCATGATTCACTCGGCGAAGTTCGGCTCGATTGAGCGCTTCCTGGGTGTGCTGACCGAGCACTATGCGGGTGCGTTCCCGGCATGGCTGTCGCCGGTTCAGGTCATTGGTGTGCCGGTGGCTGAGGCGTTCAACGACTACATGACCGAGATCGCGGACAAGCTGCGTGCGCACGGCGTGCGTGTTGAGGTGGACTACGGTTCGGATCGCTTCACGAAGAAGATTCGTACTGCGTCTACTGAGAAGGTTCCGTTCATTCTGATTGCTGGCGGTGAGGATGCGGAGCACGGCGCTGTTTCGTTCCGTTTCCGCGGCAACAAGCAGGAGAACGGTGTGCCTGTGGATGAGGCTGTGGCACGTATTGTGGAGCATATCCGCAACCGCGTGAACGAAGACCCCAAGCCCAGCACTGAAGCTGCTGAGTAGTAGCGGTTTAGGCTTCTAACCTAGCTATATAGAAAACCACCCCCTTTGCGGCGACAAGCTGCGAAGGGGGTGGTTTTTGTATGTTCTATGGCGGTTGGGCGGGGGAGCCCGGTTGGGTGCAAAAGCTGTGTCGCGGGCTAGTTTTTAGCTCCAGAGTGCTAGCGTGGTAGTAAGGCGAACGTCCATAGTCATTCAGAAAATGGGCAGCTGGATGGTCCTGAAAATGATGTATCGCAGTTGGTTATTGAGGGAGCACGAGCGTATGAAGTCGAATAAGTATGTTCCTGTTGGGATGCTGTTCCTAATCCTGGCAATTATCTTGAACGTAGTGTCAAATGTCAGTGACCTAGTGCTTGGAATTTTCTACGGCATCTCAATAGCAGTATTGATTATTGGACTATCTAATAGTCGAAAATAGGTGCTGCAACTGAGAAAAGGGGGGGGTGGGGGTCTTCCCGGTTTGGCCGCTCAGCTGCGAGTAGCTGCATGGAGCTGCCGAGGTGAATTATAAGCAACCAAGGAGGTATATTATGAAAAGTATTAGTTTTCAGAGCATTGGTGTTTTTATCCTCGTATTTTCTCTTTCCTGTCTGTTCTTGACAGTGATTCAGGGAATGGGAAATCTTTGTTCACCAAACGTTCTTATGATTTCCTTAGGTATGGGTTTGGTATCGGCTACCATGTACTTCTTTGCATTCAGGAATCATGACTAGTCAACCGTGCTATCTTAAAACATCTTAGAGGTAGGGCTATTGTCAGCCCTACCTCTCTTTTGTGTGTCTGTGCCATATGGTGTGTCTACGGTAGCGCACTAGGGTTCGTTTGAAATCCTGTACTCGCACCTAGTTGTTCCCAATCTTTTTGCGCGACGGCGGCGGTCAAGCACGGTGCTTGCGCGGGTATACCTGTGCCTTCGCTATTACATAGTCGAAGAGAATCGACCCCTGAATAGTATTATGGAAAGCAACGCCGCTTACGAAGAAGCAACAGTCTTTATCGTAGAAGGTGTATTTGAAAGGATTGAAGAATGGCAAGCGTTGAAGTGATGAAAGAACGGGCTCGTATTGTGGGGCGCTTCAACCTGTCTGCTCGCCGAAACCCGGAACACAAGGCACTTGTTGCGCTCGCCGCGCAGAAGGCGGGAGGGCAGTGCCATGTTATCCCCGTTGCTCCCGGCGAAGAAGAGGCTGATGTGCTCCGCCGCGCACGCAAGGTTGCGGGCGGTAAGCCGGTCATCATTGTGACCGAGGCTGACGGGGAGCTTCATGCTCGTCTCTTCCACAGTGAGAGCAATTAGGCGGGGTAATCCTAAAACTATTAGAAGACCCGGCGGGTACTACAGAAGTAGTATCCGCCGGGTCTTTTCATACACAGCAAACAGGGGATTAGCTCTGAGAACCCTCAAGGTTCTGCAGGAACACACCCAGCGAAATGTTCGGATCAGTTTCCAAAACCCAATCTGCATTACCGCTCGAAGCGCCACCCAGAACAAAACGAGAAGCAGCAGACTGACTAGTAAACTCAATCGGCTTTACGATCTTCAACCCCTCGAGGTGGCCGGCGGCAACCTGCTCGGCGCGGGTAGCCTCCAATGCCTCCAAATCCTTCAGGTAACGGGTCTCTGCCTTCTTTGGCGCACGCACAGGCAGAATCTCACCCTCAAATACCTCAACGCCCACACGAGTACCAGAGATATTGACAATCCGCGCGCGAGCCGGATGCTTCAACTCCTTGCGCTTAATACGGAATACCGCATCAGTCAAAATGGCAGGGAGCTGAGCTTCTTCCGATTGAGAAATAGTAGAAGAACCAACAGCCGGCGCATTCGCCGTTACCTCTGTACCCGTCGACTTAGCTCTCTTAGAGGTGGTGGGCTCAAACATGCGGTGACCACTCGCGCGTAGCATCAGTAGAACTTCAAGCACAAGAGAACGCAGAATTGCTTTCTTCACTTTTCCGATATTTCCGGCGAAGGGGATAATGCCATTCTCCAGGCTATAGCTACCAACCTTCTGAGCCTCACGGCAGAACGCGCTTTCCAGATAGTTGAGCTCTGTCGCTTCCCAAGAATTGTCGGTGGAAGTAATCAGAAATGCGGTATCCCAGAAATCCTTGTAACGGTCATGCTCACGAATACGGCCGATGAGACCGTTTCCGTTCAGGCGTTTTGCCGCCTGACCAATGTATAGACGGGGGCCGTTTGTTGAGGAATTCGTGAGGAAGTAGATACCGGAGAAGTGCAGTTCCTCTTCGTCTTTGTATTTCTCAAGCAGAGTGCGGGGGAGCTTATCAATCGTGATATTTCGGTTATAGAGCTGGTAAGTAACACGCTCTACAACATCGCCCTCCCAAAGAGTTGTATATAGCTGAACAGTAGTCGGGGTGATAGACACGGTGCTCCTTCGCTGCCGTCGTGAGTGAATAATCCAGATGAGACCCTCATAGGGTTCCTGACTAGCAATAATACAGGGTTATCGATTTCTACGAGATACTTTAAGTCACCAAAAAGAGACCCGGCGGACTATCCATCAGATAGCCCGCCGGGTCCCTTCTTTATACCGCTATGCGCTCAGCCTTTTAGCGGGTGGTGCGTTCCAGCAGCTGCAGCACGTTCTGGTAGCTGTGGCCGGTGCGGGCTGACTGCAGTTGACTGTGGCCAGCTAAGCTAGCGAACTGGCACCGAGCCTATATATAGACCCTCTGCGGCGACAGGCTGCGGAGGGGGTGGTTTCTTTGTGCGCTTTGAGGAGGCGAGAGTGGGGAAGTGTGGGTGGGCGCAGAAAGTTGTGTTGTGAGGGGAGTTTTCCCTAGTCCGGGTGAGTATCGTCATGCTAATGTAAGTGATGGCGCTAACGTTCGTTGCCGTTCGGAGGTGCCGGTAATTGTACGATTCGGATAAGGACGTCTGGGTGCATCATAAGGGCTGTTCAGGCATTTATGTTGCCGAGCGTATTATCCACAGATTTGGAAGGGATCTTTATCGAAAAGTAGTAGATATCTTATTATTATTCAAATTTTTGACTGAGAGGATTCTGCAGTGGCAAAAAATAAACCAGTGGTTTGCGTAGAGTATTTGGAGAACTATACCTCCAAATCTTTTGTTAATTTTACAAATAAAAGTACTCCTTTTTGGGGGGTTAATTATATATATGGAAATAATGGTGCCGGTAAGAGTAGCTTGGCGCGAGGGATCAGCGAGAAAGGAAATAGTCTAGGCAAGGGGGTGGCCCTATTTAATGCAGATTATACGCGAGAAAATCTCCTTTTTGAATCTAATCCAAATCTAATTTCCGGTGTCGAGGCAACATTTGGTTCAGAGAATATCGATACTAAAAATAAAATTGCAAAGATTGAGAGTGAGATAGAAGAGATTAAAGGTAAAATTGAAATCAATAACAAAGATATAGTTTCCAATTCTGAAGTAATTAAAAATAAAATTAAATCCATCTTTGATGAAAATAAGAAAGACTCTAAAATTAGGAATAAATCCATTAAACTTGAGGCTTATGAAAATGGTTCCGAATGGATTAATAAGTTAAAAGAAATATATAGTCGAGATCTTAATAATAGTGTTAGCACGGACACTCTCGAAGATGTAGATAATATTCTGTCGTGCGGGATTGACGAGGCGAATAAGAGGATTACTTTGCTGGAGAGGTTGACCTCAAATCTTCCTGGCTTATTTGGAGATTCTTTTGATTTTGATAAAGTTATTTCTATTTTGGAAAAAGAATATGAAATCAGTGCATCCATGCCTAGGGATATTCTTGATTGGATAGCCGATGGTTTAAGAATCCATAATGAAGGTGATGAATGTAAATTCTGTAGTAGTAATGAAATTAATATTGCAGAAATAGAGGAAAAATATAATTCCTATAGAAATCAGGAATGGTCGAGAGACCAGTCTGCCTTGAATCGTTTGGAAAAAGAGTTTAAGGATAACATAAAAAGTTATGAATCTGCTTATACTCGCCTCTTGGAGCTGGCTCAAAAAAGCGGCATTGAACTAAATGTATCAATTAATCTAGATACTGATGATATGTGCGGTGTGTTGGGTGAATTATTGGGTAGGAAATTAAATTCTCCTGAGGCGTCAATCAACTGTCAAAAGCTGGCAAAAATCTCTAAAAAATATAGCGATGGATATCGGGATATGCGTTCTGCTCTAGATGCAATGCGTACAACCATGGCAGACGAGAAGAAAAAATATCATAAATATGTTAATAATATCGAAGAGTATGAAAAGAAGAGTATTGCCCAAGGAGTTCTAAACGAATTAAATGAGGGTAGTTTGAAACTTAATGTTGAGAAAATAGAGAATTGTGTGGAAAACAATAAAGAATATGAAATCTTGATATCCGAGAAGATCGAGGAGAGGGACGCTATAAAAAGGAAGGTGTCGCGGTATAGGAAATTTATGGAATACCTCAATAGTGAACTTAAAAACATTGGAATGCCATTTCGCTTGCATGAGGAAGACATTAATAGTGGAAAATATTTAATTAAAAATAATCAAGGTGAAAATATTTCGATTCACGATGTTAGTGAGGGGGAGAAGCATGTATTGTCTCTCATGTATTTTTACTATACCTTGTTTGATGATGAACATCTTGAAGTTATAAAGGATGGTATTGAAGTCATTGTTATCGATGACCCTGTATCTAGTTTGGATGAGGGGAATAAGTTGTATATTTTAAATATGGTCATTGGTTTAGCTAATATGGTTGGGAGAGAATATAAAGAAGGATGTAAAGAAAAATTGGGGTTGAAAAAACAAATTTTTATTCTAAGTCATTCTTGGGAGGATTATACTGTGCTGAGTTACCATAGGAATCAAGATATCTCGGAGCAGTTTGAAGTTTACAAGCAGATGAACGATTTGGGTCAGCTCTGTACAACTATTCGAATCATGGGTGAGAAAGAAACAACAGGTTCGTATGCAAGATTATTTAAGGAAATCTATGAAATTAGCAAGTTAAAAGATTTGTCGGATATCACTGAGTGTCAAGAAAACCACTCATTAAATAGCATGCGAAGGGTATTTGAAGAATATCTATCATTTAAGAGTAGGAGTGTTCTCCTTCCTCAGTATAATAACATTGATAGAATTGTGGATATTTATGAATTGTCAATAGCTGAGGGTGATGCTAAAAAGGGTTTAATTAGTAACAATTATCGTTCTAAATTGAGTACTTTTTGAGTGATATCAATGTTGGGTCACATCGCATAGCAAGTGTTGATGGAAAATCAAAGATTATACAATATGCAAAAACGCTGATGAAGTATATACAAGATACAGATAAGGTTCATTATAATGCGATGAAACAATAAATATAAAGAGGGACCCGGCAGGCTATCACATAAGATAGCCCGCCGGGTCCCTTCTTTATGCCGCTATGCGCTTAGCTCTGTTAGCGGGTGGTGCGTTCCAGCAGCTGCAGCACGTTCTGGTAGCTGTGGCCGGTTGCCTCGGTCATACCCTGCTCACAGGTACGGTTAGCCGAAATGTATGCGGCGAACTGCTTCTGGCCGCTCAGCTCCGCAGCCTCCGCCTCCGTAGCGCTCGCCGTCAGCTCGGGGTGCAGCATACCGCGGTCACCCGCGTAGCCACAGCAACCCCAGTTCTTCGGCACGTACACGTCGTCACTCATCGCGTTCGCAATCTTCTCAAACGCAGGCTGAGTACCCAGGTGAGTCATGGAGCAGGTCGGGTGCAGCGCAACCGACGGCAGGGGAGCAGACACGGCCAGCTTATCCAGCATGTTATCGGCGGCGAACTGAACCGCATCGTACATGCGCAGACGCGAGAAGTCCGGCTCACCCGGCTTCAAGCCGTTCACAATCTTGTGCTCAAGCGCCTTAATCACCTTCTGGCGCATCACCTCAAGACCCTCAGTGCAGGACGAAGCGTCACACACAACCGGCAGGCGGCCACCGTCAGTAGCCTCCCACAGAGACTTCAACACACGGTCACTCATAATCGAGTAGCCGTCAGTGAAACCCTTCGACTTCCACGGGGTGGAGCAGCACATCTCACCAATATTGTCCGGGATGCGGTACTTCACGCCCGCACGCTCACACAGGCGAATAAACGCCTGGGTTGCGTTGACCGGGTCGTGCTTGCCGTCGCCGTCCACACCGCCGAACATGGCGTTCACGCAGGCGGGGAAGAACACAATCTCAGCGGTTGCGTCCTTATGCGGCTTACGCGCCGGGCCACCGACCGGCAAGTCCTTCTTGTAGGAGGGGACCGTGTCGTCGCCCATGACCTTGCGGGCAATGTTGGTGGTGCCGTGAACCACGGGGAACGGCAGCTTCTTCGCCACGGTCAGGGCCTTGCCGGCGACCTTATCCATGACGCCCCACTGCTGTGCGGCAACCTTCCAGCCGGCGGCAGCCAGCTTGTCCTGGTTCTCAGAACGCAGGCGGCGAATCAGGTCACCGGTGTTGATGTTCACGGGGCAGCGGGTCTGACACATGCCGTCCACGGCGCAGGTGTCAATGCCGTTGTACTCGTACTCCTTGCGCAGACGCTCGGCGAGCTCGTGGTCGCCGTTCACCTCGGCGGCGGCAATTTCACGGCGCATCACGATGCGCTGGCGCGGGGTCAAAGTCAGGTTACGGGAGGGGCAGACCGGCTCACAGTAGCCGCACTCCACGCAGCGGTCGACTTCTTCCTCGACGGTCTCAGCGACCTTCAGGTCGGTTACATAGTCGGTGTCCGGCTCGGTAATCAGCACGCCGGGGTTCATGAAGCCCTTCGGGTCGATGAGGCGCTTGATTTGGCGCATTACGTCGAAGAGTTCCTCACCGAACTGGCGGCTCACGAACGGAGCCATGATGCGACCGGTGCCGTGCTCAGCCTTCAGCGAGCCGTCGTTACCGAGGATCAGCTGAACCATTTCTTCGGTGAACTCGCGGTAGCGGTCCAGCTGCTTCGGGTCGCGGAACTGCTCGTTCAGCATGAAGTGGATGTTGCCATCCTTCGCGTGACCGAATATCACGGAATCCTTATAGCCGTGTGCGTCGAACAGCTTGGTCAGGTCGCTACAGGTGTTACCCAGAACCTCGACGGGCACAACCACGTCTTCAAGCAGTGCGTTCGTGCCGGAGGGGCGGTTGCCCGCAACGGTGGTGTACAGGCCGCGGCGTGCCGCCCACAGGGCGTTACGCTCAGATAGCTTGCTGGTCATCGACACCGGCGAAGCCACCGGCAGGCTCTTAAACATGGGTGCTGCTACGGCGGCAAGGTCGCTCAGTTCCTGCTCGGAGTTGCCCTGGAACTCAACCAGCAGGGCGGCGTGGTCCTTCACGTCGATGGCGGCGAGCGCCTCCGCAGCCTGACCGGTACGCTGAGCCACACGAATACTGGTGGCGTCCATCAGCTCGACGGTCGCGAGCTTGTTGGCGACCAGTTCGGGCACGGAGCGTGCCGCATCAATCAGGTTGTCGAACACGAGCAGGCCGGTCGAGGTGTTCTTCAGAATCGGCAGAGTGCGGTAGGTTGCCGAAGCGACGAAGCCGAGGGTGCCCTCCGAACCGATTAGCAGGTGCTGCAGAATGTCGACCGGGGTCTCAAAGTCGACCAGGGAGTTCAGACCGTAACCCATGGTGTTCTTCATGGAGTACTGCTGGCGGATCTTCGCCATGGACTCGGGGTTTTCAAGCACGCGCTTGCGCAGGCGCAGCAGGCCCTCGTGGATTTCGGGTTCGAGGGAGCGCAGTTTCTGGTCGGCGTCCGGCTCGGCGGTGTCAATGATGGTGCCGCTGGGCAGTACGAACACTATGGAATCCAGGGTGTTGTACGTGTTGTACTTGGTGCCCGAAGACATGCCGGAGGAGTTGTTCGCAACCACGCCACCGATGGTGCATGCGGACCAGGATGCCGGGTCGGGGCCGAGCTTGTAGCCGTAAGGTGCCAGGTAGTTGTTGACCATCATAATGGTCGCGCCGGGCTGCACACGCACCTTCTTGCCGTCTTCAAGGACCTCAATCTTCTTGAAGTGGCGGCGGGTGTCGACCATCAGGCCGTCACCGCTTGCCTGACCGGAGAGGGAGGTACCGCCGGAACGGAAGGTGAGGGGCAGGCCGAGGTCGCCGGCTGCGCGGAAGATGTTGGCGACATCTTCGGCGGAATCGGGGCGGATCAGGCCGGCGGGCACGAGCAGGTAGTGGGATGCGTCGTGTGCAATAGCGAGGCGTTCGAGTTCGGAGACGCTGGATTCGACGGCTTCTGCGCGTGCATCGGAAAGTAGACGGTTGAGGGTGTCCGCGTAGGGGGACTTGAGGGCTTCAGATGTATTTGACACGACGGTCATGATCTTGCTTCCTTACTGGTGACAGGTGTGTGAATGCTGTCTTTATTCCAGTATCTTCCTTTGAACGCCGTCTTTTCCGCTTAGCTATGGCTAAGCTTGGCGACTACTTGTCACCATAAGGGGAGTGGGTTATACACCGTGCTGATGCGTAGCTTTGCCGCGTGTTTGCTGGTTTTCCGGGGGAGTAAGCGCGGGCTTGCGGAGGCGCACCCACCACACTCTGAACGCTGCGGCTGCTGTTAGGCGCGACCGCCGAGCGCCGTAACATTCCAGCTAGCAGCACTATCAGAAGTCACCACACCACAAAACAGGGGAGAACCCGCCGAAGCACGCACCCCCAAATCCTCCACAAACACGCGACCACCCGCAGGCACACTACGCTCCTTACGATCCACACCCGCACAATACACCGTCATCTTCGCACCCGAACGGTTCTCCACAGCCACCGAACCGCCGCTCGCACCCGTATCGTGCACAAAACCGCGGCTGCCCTGCATCTGAATCTCACCAACCTCCGCGCCCTGACTCGTCAATGGCACACCATCAGGCGCAGTGAACTTGCCCGAAGCATCCACGCCCGCCGCACGAACCGATACCATCCACTGCGCGTCATCAGTCAGCTGCGAGGTCGAAGCCGTCACACGCGCCGAACTATACGGCACACTCACCGCACCGGCAGACTTAGCGGAACCAGAAGGACCGGTACTAGAAGGACTCGGCGCCGTCGCGCTCGCCGTATTACGAACCCACACGCCCGCACCCTCACCCGAACCGCCAGCAATCACCTCAACCGTGGTACCCGAACCGTCCGCGACCGAAACCTTCATAGTGCCCTCAGGCTCACCGCGACGCTCAAACTCCACATACGAATAAGTAGCGGGAGCCGCGGGGCCCTCAAAGACCGCCTCCTCAACCGCGCCGCGGCCCGTAAACAGGCGGAAACCCTCAGAATCCTGAATCACCGGCGCCGTTGCGTGGCTCGCCGCCGTCGGCTCAGACGAAGCCTCCGCAGAAGCAGAAGGGGAGGAATTCAAGGTGGCGCACCCACCCAGGGCGACGGCGAGCGCACCTGACAGGCAGAGGCTCGCGCCCAGCTGGCGGAAACCTGACTGGCGGAAGAACAGGGTCTGGAAAGCGGCGGTGTGTGAAGGCATGAAGCACTCCGATGTGCGGGTCGGCAACGCAACGGGACCGCAACGCAACGGGGCAGCAACACTGCGAGGCAGTAACATTGCGGGGCGGCGCAACCGACGTGATGGATACACCACATATTGTGTCAGGTTAAATGCTCACCGTGCAAAGACCACAGCACGGCGTAAAGACCGCCAGACGAAGACCACAGTGCAACGAAATAGAAACGCAAACGCAACGGCGTGGAGTATCATTCACACTATGGATAAGGCAGAACAGAACCAGACAGACAACACGGTAAAGAACGGCACAGCACCCAATACCTCGGGGAATACCTCGGGCAATATTCCGGGGAACAGCCCGGTGGGTGCGTCTGCGCGCCCTGAAACTGTTGCATCTGAAACTACCGCATCTGAAGCCGCCGCTGAGAATACCACGAAGGCTGGTTATACCCAGTCGGCACCGGCAGAATCCAGTGCCGCCAAAACTAGTGCTGCAGCAAGTAGCCCCGCAGAGGCTACCGCCCCCGGCATGGAGGCAGTACAGGTTGATGCCGTGCAGATTGATAGCGCCCGCCTGGACAGCACCCACTCCGTCTACTCCACCGACCTGGACCCCGACGACGACTACGAAGAGGTCGTCGAAGAATACGCCACCACCGACGCGCCGGACGGTACGCACCGCGAGGAGCGTCGCATCACCCGCACCACGCATCACCCGCACGGCAAGGGCGACCAGAAAGCGGGCACCCAGGGTAACCCCGATGGTGACGCCGAGATTATTGATGTAGGCGAACCTGAAACGCACACCACGACCATTCGCACGGTCACCCGCACCGTCACGGACCCGCCGCGTCGCACTCCGCGAACCCGCCTCTTCCGCACGCTCAGCAAGTACCGCGGCGAGAAGAACCTGGCCGCGTGGGAAGACCGCTCCTCCACGCCCATGTTCGTGGCGTCCGTGCTGTACCTGCTCGCGTTCGCCGCGCCCATCATGAGCACACGCATTCAGGAGCCGTACGACGGGTACCTCAACATCATTCAGATGATTCTGTGGGGCCTCTTCGCCGCCGACTACTGCGTGCGCCTGTACCTGGCGCCGCGGCGACTCTACTTCATCACGCACAACCTGATGAACCTGGCCATCGTGCTGCTGCCCGCGTGGCGTATTGTCAGCTTCCTCGCCATGATGCACCTGACCACCAACCGCCAATATAAGAGGCTCTCCGAACTGGGGATGAAGCTCTTCGGCTACACCGCGATCTTCATCATCATGTTTGCCCTGTCGATCTATTCGGTGGAGTCCTCCGAGCCGGGCGCGATGATTCGTGACCTGCCCACCGCCTACTGGTGGATGTTCACGACCCTCGCCACGGTCGGCTACGGAGACGTTTACCCGGTCACCGGTATCGGCAGGGTCATCGCCGTGATCGTCATGCTGTACGGCGGGGGCTTGGTCGCGGTTGCTACCGGTGCGCTCGCGAGCTGGATTATCGAAAAGTTTGGTGGCAGGGAGGAGCAGGAGTACCCCGCAACCAAGGCTGACGTGGACGATCTTCGCCAGGAGATTTCTGAGTTGCGTGCCCTGCTGGCTCGTGAGTATGCGCGCCGTGAAGCCCACGACTACACGTTGCGTGAGGTTGTGGATGAGGACGGCGTGCACCCGATCCCTCCGGAGGCGGCACGCCGCGCCGGTTTTAGTGCCGCCGATTTTACCGCCGTGGGTGCTGCTCCAGATGATGCTGAACCCGCCAATCCCTCGACCTCTCATGAGGTTGCGGTGTGTGAGCAGGAGCCGGTCGCCCTGCTGGAGGAGACTCGCCAGACGCTCACGATTATTCGTGAGAAGTTCGCGTTGCGCTCTCACAAATAGTTGTTGAGTTCTGCTGTTATCTGTAGCGAAATCGTGGGTTTTGCCTGTGGTGTGGTGGAAATCCGCGGTAGAAATTCGGAAAGCCTTCGCCAGATGTCATGTTGTGGCTTGTCGGAGCAAAATGAGCCCGCGCAGAGGGCACATTGGGGTTCTTGTGTGAATAAACCACTTAACTTAAGGTCTAATGTAACCAAACGATCTTTTAAAAAATAACCGTCACTAATGAAACTCCTAGCCAGAGCATATAAACTAGCTATGTGCCGATGACCGAGCACCCTGTAGCCCAAATACGCTACGGGGTGTTGTCGTATCCCCACCTCACTCACGGGCAGGAGGCACCACTCAACTCACAAACTCACTCAAACACATACTCTGTTAGGACACTTTTCTGGCACCTAAGTCCACTCTGAGTGCGCTCGTAATACTCGGCGCGCTCACCCTCACCGCGTGCGCATCCGCACGAATAACGCCTCCGACCAGGAAGCCAAGGAATTCATCCTAGAAGACGGCGTGCTGTTTTTCCCCATGACCTTTGAGGGTGCCACCCGTATCATTCGCCTGGAAAAGCTTCACGGCTAGGCGCGCTGCCGGGGGAGTTATCTCATATCTGGCACGCATGACGGACCGGGCATTCCCGTTGCTGCGTGCGGGCTATAGAATGGGACTATGAGCGAGAACACGACCCCCGAGCACAGCACCGCAGCCTCGGTGCAGGATTCCTTCGAGCTACCCGGCGCACCGGACCAGTTCCAGCGCCTGTGGACCCCTCACCGCACCGCCTACGTGAGTGGCGGCCAGAAGGACTACACCGAGAAGACCTGCCCCTTCTGCACTGCGCCCAGCCGCAGTGACGAGGAGTCGCTGATTGTGCACCGTGGCGAGCACGCTTTTGTGATTCTCAATCTCTACCCGTACAACCCCGGGCACCTGCTCATCTGCCCGTACCGCCACATCCCGTTCTACGATGATGCGACCGAGGCGGAAACTATTGAGATTGCGCAGCTGACCCAGCTCGCCATGAAGGTTCTACGTGAGGTGTCGCATAATGACGGCTTCAATATCGGCATGAATCAGGGTAAGGTGGGCGGCGCGGGCATTGCTGATCACCTGCATCAGCATATTCTGCCGCGCTGGAGTGGGGACACGAATTTCCTGCCGATTATCGCTCACACCAAGACCATGTCACGCACGCTGGATGATATGCGTGTGGCTATTGCGGAGGGGTTTGCTCGCCTCAGCTAAGGGGTGCAGGGCCGATAGAAACTTCGGTCCGCTAGAGTGGAATGCTATGGACTACCCCAATCTGCTTGAGACTGCTTTCGATGAGTTTAGTGCTGTGCCCGCCGCCGGTAATGAAGCCGGTGCTACTGGTAATTCTGCAGGTGCGCCGCAGCTACTGATTTGGAGGCAGATTCGCTGGTCCAATCGCCGCCCGCTCATTGAGGTAGAACCGGTCGTGCCCGCGCAGCGTGGCGTTCCGAGTGGGGTTCGCATCCAGATTCCGCTGACCCCCGGAGCCTACCTGGGGTTGCGCATTCCACGCGATAGTGAGGGGGAGCCCTACCGCTACTGCGCCGGCTACACCATCGGCGTAAGCGATGACGCAGCTCCCGAAACCCGGGGAGTCTCCGCCGGAATCCGCCGTGTACCCTGCCCCGAAAGTACCCGCATCCAGCGCGGTCAGCAGTGTCCGTGCTGCACCGCCCGCGACGAATTTACCGCTCTGCATAGCGCGCACCTGTACCCCGGAACACTCACCGAATCCATGCGCGCCTATGCCATGCTGGAGCATCGCCTCTACATCGCGACCTTCCCCGACGGCACGCACAAGGTCGGCACGAGCTCCCTGCATTCGACCCCGCGCCGCCTGGATGAGCAGGCGGTCGCCACCGCCACCTACATTGCGCTCGCACCCGATGGGCTTGCCATTCGCCGCGCCGAAGACGCCGTGACCGCCCTCGCGAAGATTCCGCAGGTCAAGCAGGTGGCGAGCAAGTACCGCGCCTGGACGAACCCGCTGCCCGGCGCGCAGCTTCGCACTGCCCATCAGGAGGCGGTCGCCCGCGCCCGCGAAGCGCTCGCCGAACTGGCGCACACCGACCCGGAGGTGCCGCTCACCGCCCTGGATGAGCCGTGGATTCCATCGCTCGCCATGAACCGCCCGTACGCGGCTCTGCGGGCGCAATCGCCCGAACCGCTGGCGCCCTGTGATTCCGGTTTGGGTGATCCTGGCCTGGGTGGTTCCGGAACTGAGAGCGGGTCGGCTGGTTTCTTCTGCACGGGCGCGGCGGGTCAGTTTTTGAGCGCCCACACCGGCGATGCTGACGCGGCGTTCCTGGTGAATACTGCCGCGTGGCGGAATGTGCTGGTGGAGCCGGCACAGGAGTTCACGCGGGTGAGGGTGCAGGGTTCTCTGTTCTAAAAGGGCTCGCTCTTCTAATACCCCCGGTGCGCCGCCCTAGCCGGAGCCCCGCACCAAACCCCCTGAACCAAAACCCCGCACCCCCGCACCAAAATCCCCGCACCCCGCCCCGTCCGGCATGAGCGAACGAGCCCGGCGGACCATTCAGCCGCTGGCGTGCGTGTACTAAAATGGTAAGCATGTCCAAACCCCTCATTCGTCTTCTCGGCCAGGGCGTACGCGCCGCGACTAAGCTTCGCGGCGGCGGCTCCGCCTTCCCCGGCCTTGTCATGGAAAAATTGCACCCCGACTTCGTCGCTGAAGAGCTCGCGAAGCTGCCCTACGGCGTCGTTGTTGTCTCCGGCACGAACGGTAAGACCACCACCACGAAGATGGCTGTGCAGCTGCTTGAAGCTCAGGGTCTGAAGGTTTTCACTAACCGTACCGGTTCGAACTTTGTGCGCGGTGTCGCTGCGGCACTGCTGGGCGAGATGACCCTCGGCGGCAAGCTTGACGCTGATATCGCTGTGCTTGAGCTGGATGAGGCGCACGCCGTGCACTTCGTGAAGGCCGTCAAGCCCGACTACGCCCTGCTGCTGAACGTTCTGCGTGACCAGCTGGACCGCTTCGGTGAGATTGACACGACCCGCCGCATGCTGGCGACCGTCGCCTCCGCAACGACCGGTACCGTGGTGCTCAACCGTGAGGACCCGCGTATCCGCTCCCTCGCTGAGAACGTGCAGCCGGGCGTGACCGTCAAGTATTACGGCCTGGATGAGTCCCTGCGCTCGTACTTCCCCTCGGACGATGAGATGCGCGGCGGCACCGTCGCGAAGGCAACCCTGCCCGAGGCAGACGTCACCCTGACCGCGTTCTCCGGCACCTCCGCAACCTTCGACCTGGCGGGTGTGGAGCGAGTCGGCGAGATCAACCTCTACGGCATTTACAACATCTTCAACGCGGCTGGCGCTATGGCTCTGACCCGCGCCGTCATGGGTGAGAAGCTCAACGAAGATAAGCTCATTGCGGAGCTGACGAAGATTACCCCCGCCTTCGGTCGCGGTGAGACCCTGAACGTGAACGGCCGCCCGCTGCAGCTGCTGCTGGTGAAGAACCCGAGCGGTTTCCGCCTGTCCCTGGCGAGCGCGAACGCTGACGACTACGCCACCATGATCACGATTAACGATCAGTACGCTGACGGTCGTGACGTGTCCTGGCTGTGGGATGTTGACTTCGACAGCTTGAAGAAGACCGGCGTGCAGATGGTTTCGGGTGTGCGTGCCTGGGATATGGCGCTGCGCTTGGAGCATGACGGCGTGAAGGTTGACGAGGTCAACGAGAACCTCGCCGATGCGCTCAAGGGCTTCATTGCCTCCAGCGGTAACGCGCCCATGCGTATTTTCTGCACCTACACCGCAATGCTGGCTCTGCGTGAAGAGCTCGCAAAGATCACTGACGTTGAGAGGGTTTCCTAATGACGGCAACTCACACTTTTGAGGGCACCCCCGCCTCCGGCCCCAATAACGGTAAGACTCTGCGTATTCTGCAGCTGTACCCGCTCGACATGAACATTTACGGCGACTGGGGTAACACTCTGGCGTTGGCTCGTCGCGCGCAGGCGCACGGCTTTGACGTGCAGATTCTGGACCACAACCCCGGTCAGCCTTTCCCGGAAGATGTTGACATCATTCTGGGCGGCGGCGGCCAGGACTCGGGTCAGTCCGTGATTCAGGATGACCTGCACGCGAACGGTGACACGCTGCGCTCGCTGGCTGAGGCTGGCGTGCCGATGCTCGTCATTTGTGGCCTGTACCAGCTGTTCGGCAAGGAATTCCGCACCCGTGAGGGTGAGGCGCTGAAGGGTATCGGCATTTTTGATGCGCACACGGTCGGCGGCGATGACCGCCTGATCGGCAACATTGTTGAGGAGTCTGAGGAGTTCGGCACCGTGATTGGTTTTGAAAACCACTCGGGCCTGACTTACCTGGGTTCCGGCTGCACCCCGCTGGCGACCGTCACCAAGGGCGAGGGCAACAACGTGACCGATGCGTATGAGGGTGCGCGCGTGCACAACGTGATTGGCACCTACCTGCACGGTTCGCTGCTGCCGAAGAACCCGAAGATTTCGGACTACCTGATTGAGCAGGCGGCTCAGCGTAAGTTTGGCGAGTTCACGCCGAACACGATTGACGACTCGCTGGTGGAGAAGGCACGCGCTTCGGCTGCGTCTCGCCCCCGCTAACCTATTCCTGGTGGTGGCGTGCACTTTCTGAGGTGGTGTGCGCCTCCGCTACGGTATAGTTATGTGAGTACAGTACGGTGCGTGGGACGTTTCGCCGTGCCCGCACGGAGGTTTTGACTAAGGGAGATACGAATGTCCGGTCACTCTAAATGGGCGACTACTAAGCACAAGAAGGCCGCTATTGACGCTAAGCGTGCGAAGGCCTTCGCGAAGTTCATTAAGGCAATTGAAGTTGCAGCACGTATGGGCGGTGCTGATATTGCTGGTAACCCCGCTCTTGACCTGGCTGTGTCGAAGGCGAAGAAGAACTCCGTTCCTAACGACAACATTGACCGCGCAATCAAGCGTGGCGCTGGCCTGACCGGTGAGACCATTGACTACACCGAAATCATGTACGAAGCACGCGGCCCGCAGGGTACCGCTCTGTACATTGAGTGTCTGACTGATAACCGTAACCGTGCAGCGTCTGAGGTTCGCCTGGCTGTGACCCGTAACGGCGGTACCATGGCTGACCAGGGTTCGGTTGCGTTCCTCTTCGAGCGTAAGGGCGTTGCTGAGGTCACCAAGACTGACGGCCTGACCGAGGATGACGTTCTGATGGCTGTTCTGGATGCAGGCGCTGAAGAGGTTCTGGACGAGGGCGACGTGTTCACCGTTGTTTCCGCAGCAACCGACCTGCCCGAGATCCGTAAGGCGCTGGACGAGGCTGAGCTCGAGTATAACAATGACGACCCGGTCTTCCGCCCGACTATGCAGGTTGACCTGGACGCTGAGGGTGCTAAGAAGTTCATGAAGCTGGCAGACGCTATTGAAGAGCTTGACGACGTTCAGAACGTCTACTCTAACGCTAATGTTTCTGCTGAGGTTATGGCAGAGCTGGAAGCTGAGTAATCCCTCGGATTCTGATATCTGACGTTTGAAGAAGCCGCTCCTTTAATCGAGCCGCCGTAGGGTGGCTGGTTGGGGGAGTGGCTTCTTAGCGTCTTGGGGATGGCACGAGTAGTGGCCGTACTCGTGGTGACCGTTCTCATGGCGTGCCCTGGTGCCGGGTGCTAGGATTCTGAAGGGCTAGAATCTAGAGATTCTAGAGGAAGTTTGTCGAAAGGGGAGATGATGTCTGCCGCTCAACCTGCCGCACGCGATAGCATGCGTGAGAATCATACCGCCACCGCT
The DNA here is from genome assembly GCF_054263775.1 of Rothia sp. 110740021-2. Classification (NCBI taxonomy): domain Bacteria; kingdom Bacillati; phylum Actinomycetota; class Actinomycetes; order Micrococcales; family Micrococcaceae; genus Rothia; species Rothia sp. 110740021-2. Next base: position 999,337 of record NZ_JBSZFE010000001.1, read on the forward strand.
GTGGAGCGTGTTTCGGGTGCGACCCGCATTATGGGCGTTGATCCTGGTCTGACTCGCTGTGGCTTCTCCATGCTTGATATGACTGCTAATCGTAAGGCGCACTTCGTGAACGTGGGTGTTGCTGGCACGATCCCGGCGGAGTCCCTGGACCAGCGTATTTTCTGGATTTTCAACGCCGCCTCCCACTGGCTCGACACCTACAAGCCGGACGCCCTCGCCATTGAGCGTGTCTTCGCCCAGGAACAGGTGAACACGGTGATCGGTACGGCGCATGCTTCGGGTGCGGTGATTTCTGCGGCTGCAATGCGCGGCGTGCCGGTGTTCTTCCATACCCCTTCGGAGGTGAAGGCGGCCGTGACCGGTAGCGGCCGTGCCGATAAGGCATCGGTGGGTCGTATGGTGACCCGTATTTTGGGTTTGGATTCCATGCCAAAACCCGCCGACGCTGCCGATGCTCTGGCGATTGCGATTTGTCACGGTTGGCGTGGCGGCGGCATCGGTTCGGGTATTAACATGTCTGCTCAGACGCAGACTCACCAGGGTTCACGCCCTGTTCAGGCTCGTCGTGGCGGGTCGTTGACTCCGGCGCAGCGTGCCTGGATGGAGGCGGAGGCGCGCGCTCGCCGCTAGAGGTGCCTTTGTGGGCTTTTGTACCCCTCGCACTGGCTCGCGTATATTCGCTAAGAAGTTCGAATATATGCTTGATTTCAGAAGAAATATTCTAATATACTTGTAGTGTCTCCCCGTTGAATTGGGGGAGTGCGTTCTGTGGGTGCCGGAGTTCCCGGTGCCCTCACACTGCCGTGAGCCTCTATCTGTGGGCGCGGTGTTGAAAGGTGGAGAGAAAATGATTGCATCCCTGACCGGTCGTGTGGCTCAGGTGGGCCTTGATCATGCGGTGATTAACGTGAACGGTTTCGGCATGCTCGTGTACGCGACTGCGCGTACTCTCTCCAAGCTGCGCACCGGTGAGGAAGCTACCGTGCTGACCACCATGATTGTGCGTGAAGAGTCGATGACTCTCTATGGTTTTTCGGAGCCTGCCGAGCGTGAAGTGTTCGATATGATGCTTTCGGTGTCCGGTATTGGTCCTCGTATTGCCCTGGCGGTGTTGAGCGTTCACACTGCCGCAGAGGTGGAGCGCGCCGTGGCGACCGGTGACGATAAGGCGTTCACGAAGGTTCCCGGTATTGGTCCGAAGGGTGCCCGCCGTATTGTGCTGGAGCTTGCTGGCAAGCTGATTCTCAGTGATGGCCAGACCGATGAGCTGCCGCTGAGTCAGGGCATCGTCTGGAAGCCGCAGGTGCTTGACGCTCTCACCTCCCTGGGCTGGAGTGAGAAGGACGCTTCCGCCGCTATTGACGCTTACGTGCAGCACAACCCTGCCGCAGAGACTGAGCCGGTGGGTGTGGCTCTGCGCGGTGTGCTCGCCTCTTTGGGTACTCAGAACACGGTGGGTCGCCACTAAGCGGCGCGCCCTGTTCGACGTATCCCACTCAAACTTTTGTGAAAGAAGAATTCTATGAGCCAGAATCCCTATGAGCCGCAGCCCGCGGCGTCCCTGGTTTCCGGCGGGTATTTTCCCGGTCAGGTGCCCGGCACTCAGGCATCTTCAGCCCCCGCCCAGCGCCTGGTGGCGATGGAAGAAGAGCCTGAAGAGAAGATGATTGAGGCAGCACTGCGCCCTAAGTCCCTGGACGACTTTGTGGGTCAGCGTCGTGTGCGTCAGCAGCTGTCTCTGGTGCTGGAGGCTTCAAAGATGCGTGGCCGTAGCGCCGATCATGTGTTGCTGTCGGGCCCTCCCGGTCTGGGTAAGACCACTCTCGCGATGATTATTGCGGCAGAGATGGAGGCGCCGCTGCGCATCACCTCCGGCCCGGCGATTCAGTATTCGGGTGATTTGGCGGCGATTCTGTCTTCGCTGACTCCCGGTGAGGTGCTGTTCCTGGATGAGATTCACCGTATGAGCCGCCCGGCTGAGGAAATGCTGTACATGGCGATGGAAGATTTCCGCGTGGACATTGTGGTCGGTAAGGGTGCGGGTGCGACTTCCATTCCGCTGGAGCTGCCGCAGTTCACTCTCGTGGGTGCGACGACCCGTGCAGGTTTGCTGCCCGGCCCTTTGCGTGACCGTTTTGGTTTTACCGGTCACCTGGAGTTCTACTCGGTGGAGGAGCTTGAGCTGGTACTTCGCCGTAGCGCGGGTCTGATGGACATGCAGATCACCTCCGAGGGCTTCACCGAGATTGCTGGTCGTTCCCGCGGCACGCCGCGTATTGCGAACCGTCTGCTGCGCCGTGTGCGTGACTGGGCGCTGGTGAACGGCGTGGATCGTATTAACGCGCATGATGCCGCAACCGCGCTGGACATGTACGAGGTGGATTCACGCGGCCTGGACCGCCTGGACCGTGTCGTGCTGGAGGCGCTGATTCACAAGTTCGGCGGCGGCCCGGTAGGTCTGTCTACCCTCGCTATTGCGGTGGGTGAGGAGACTGAGACCGTGGAGACGGTTGCCGAGCCGTACCTGGTGCGTGAGGGCCTGATTGGTCGCACCCCGCGCGGTCGTGTGGCTCTGCCCGCGGCGTGGGAGCACCTCGGCTTGGAAGCACCCGAAATTCAGCTCTAGTCCCGCATCAACTGATAAAACAGCAGTAGCCCGTGGGAGGTATCAGCCTCCTGCGGGTTTTCTGTGTGCGCTCCTTGTATTTTTCGGCAACGTATCTTTCTGCAACTCTTCTGCAGGCGCTTTTGGGTTCCATCGGGCTCTGCCGGGCTTCTTCTGGGGACAGAAATTACGCCGAGAGAGTCCAAAACTCAGGTTAACCTCACAAAAATGCTGGTTCGGGGCGCTAAAGCTCATGCTCTCGCGTAGGATGGATACGTACTGTATCTACGATTCCACACCTTCTGGTAGGCTCAACCCTCGCGGTGAGCGGCACGGGTGCGGATGTGAAAGTGAGACCATGGATTTTAACCTCCTGATTATGATTGCCATGATGGCGCTGCTGGCATGGATGATGTTCTCCGCCCAGAAGCGTCAGCGTAAGCAGGTGGAGGAACTGCGCGCAATGCAGCAGTCTCTCGTCCTCGGCACCCAGGTGATGACTGGTTCCGGCATCTACGGCACCGTTGTCAGCACTGATTTTGAGAACAATAAGTTGCAGCTTCAGATTGCGGACGGTGTTGTTATTACTCTGGCACTGAACGCGATTATGGCCGTCGTTGAGGAGGAGGCCCCCGCAGCACCCCTGACTGAGGACGTGTACGAGGCTACCGCATCCGAAGCTCCCGCTTCCGATACCTCTTCTGATACTGCTAAGTAGTTCAGAGCGTATGAGCCCGGCGCCCCCATCAGCGGCGTCGGGTTTTCGCGTTACGGAATCTGTAGAACACCAAATCTACACACGAAAATATTCATAGAAGGAACATTATGGCTAAGCGTTCACCGCTTGCAGCCGCGCGAGGGGCGCTCCTCTCGATGGTCCTGCTCATGGTTGTTATGGCTGCCGGTATTTTCGGCACCACCTACTCGGGAGGTTCTTGGGCACCGAAGCTCGCCCTGGACCTTTCGGGTGGTACTCAGATGATTCTTTCTCCGAAGGTCAATGGCTCTTCGGATGAGAACGTCTCCCAGGAGCAGTTGAATCAGGCGGTTGAGATTATTCGTCAGCGCGTTGATGGTGCTGGCGTTTCGGAGGCGGAGGTTACGACCTCCTTCGGCTCGGGTAATAACGTGGTTGTTTCGGTTCCCGGAACGATTAGCGCTGAGACTCGTCAGCTGATTCAGGCGTCTGCAAATATGACGTTCCGCCCGGTGCTGCTGTCTGGTGCCGGTACTGCGGTAGCTGAGAATGCCCGCACTGCGGACGATAAGCTGCCCAAGCCCTCCGCGGAGCCGACTAATGGTTCGGACCGTAACTGGATTACTGCGGACCTGTACAAGCAGTATGAGGCGAAGGACTGCACCGCGGCACGCAATGAGGATGCCGATAGCGCGGACCCGACTAAGCCGATGGTGGCGTGTTCCACTGACGGTCAGGAGAAGTACATTCTTGGTCCTGTGGAGCTGAGCGGTAGCGATATTTCTACCGCAAGCCACTCGCAGGAGACGAGCGGTCAGGGCGTGACTACGGGCCGTTGGGCTGTGAACATTCAGTTCAACGATGAGGCTCGTGAGAAGTTCCAGAACATTACTTCTCGCCTGAACGCGATTCGTGCGCAGAACGCACATGATCCGCGTGCCCGCTTCGCAATTCTGCTGGACGGCAAGGTACTGTCTTCCCCGGTGTCGCAGGCAGTGATTTCTGATGGTAAGCCGCAGATTACCGGTAACTTCACCGAGCAGGAGGCGAAGGCTCTCGCTGATCAACTCAAGTACGGTGCCCTGCCGATTAGCTTCACGATCCAGTCGGAGCAGCAGATTTCTGCGACCCTGGGTTCGGAGCAGCTGCGTGTGGGTCTGCTGACCGGCCTGATTGGTCTGCTGCTGGTGTTCGTGTACTCGCTGTTCCAGTACCGTCTGCTGGGCTTTGTGACGATTGCGTCGCTGATTGTTGCGGGCATCATTTCGTACGAGGCGATTGCGCTGCTGGGCTGGGCGTTGAACTACCGCCTGTCCCTGGCTGGTGTGGCGGGTCTGATTGTGGCGATTGGTGCTACAGCTGACTCGTTTATCGTCTACTTTGAGCGTATCCGTGATGAGGTCCGTGCGGGCCGCACGATCCCGTCGGCGGTGAACCACGGTTGGCAGCGTGCATCCCGCACTATTCTGGCGTCGAAGGCTGTGAACCTGCTGGCTGCTGTGGTGCTGTACGTGGTGTCCGTCGGTTCGGTGAAGGGCTTCGCGTTCACCCTTGGTTTGACTGCGATTGCTGACCTTGTGGTCGTGTACCTGTTCACCCACCCGATGCTGACTCTGCTGGCGAATACCCGTTACTTCGGTGAGGGTCACCGCCATTCGGGTTTGTCGCCTGAGTCGCTGGGCGCTACGCCGCTGTACCGTGGTGCCGGTCGTCTCCGCAGCCCGGGGGAGAAGCAGCTGAGCATTGCTGAGCGTCGCCGTGCAGAGCGTGCCGCCGCTGAGTCTGAGGAGTCTGCTTCTGATGAGAGGAAGGAGAGCTAAGCATGGCTACCGATGTGAAACCTAATGCTTTTGCCCGCTTCGGTAATGACCTGCATTCGGGTGCCCGCTCGTACCCCTTCGTGGGTAAGCGCCGCCTGTGGCTGCTGCTGGCTACTGTGCTGATGGCCGTTTCGGTTCTGATTCCGGCTGTTGGTGGTGGCTTCAACCTGGGTATTGATTTCCGCGGCGGTTCGGAGTTCGTGGTCTCGAAGACCGCGCACGTTGATACTGCTACGGGTGAGCGCATTATTCACGAGAAGGCGAAGGATGCTTCGGACGTTCGCGTAACCAATATTGCGCCGGGTACGATTCGTGCCCAGATGAGCAAGCTCAGCGATGATGAGACTCTGCAGGTGAAGGCCGCTTTGCAGGAGGGTTACGGCGTCTCTGAGAATGACGTGACCTCCTCGTTTGTGGGTCCGACCTGGGGCGCGGATGTGACCCGTCAGGCGTTCTGGGGTCTGGTCGCGTTTGTGGTGCTTGCGCTGATTGGTATGGCGTTCTACTTCCGTACCTGGAAGATGTCGCTGGCGTCTATTGCGGGCCTGTTCTTCACTGTGGTGGTGACGGTTGGCCTGTACGCCGCGTTCGGTTTCGAGATCACCCCGAGTGCAATTATTGGTTTCTTGACGATTCTGAGCTACTCGCTGTACGACTCGGTGGTGGTGTTCGATAAGATCCGTGAGAACACCGAGGATGTGCTGGAACGTCGTGACACGACCTTTGCCGAGCAGATTAACCTGGCGGTGAACCAGACCCTGGTCCGTTCGATTAATACCGCTATTGTGGGTGTTCTGCCGGTGGGCGCGATCTTGTTCATTGGGGCCTTCATCCTGGGTGCGGGTACTTTGCAGGACCTGTCCCTGTCGCTGTTTGTGGGTATTCTGGTGGGCATGTTCGGCACGCTGTTCGTGTCTGCTCCGCTGTATGCTTCGCTGCGTTTGGGGGAGGCTCAGATTCGTGAGCACACCGCGAAGGTGGAGAGCGTCAACCTCAAGGACGCTGACGAGGCTGAGGGTGACTCTTCGGAGGAGCCCGCCGAAGCTGAGAAGTCCAGCAAGTCTAAGGCGCCTGAGGAATCCGCAGAGGAGGAGAAGGCAACCGAGAAGCCCGCTAAGAAGCCGGCACGCGCAACTATTGAGATTCACCGCGTGAACCTGAACGGTTAGCCAGCGTTCCGCCAGCACCACTGGCATCGCTAACGATAGGGGAGTCGATACCGAGAGGTGTCGGCTCCCCTTTAGCGTGCCCGCGGTTTTATATCCGCTGGTTTGTTCCCCATGGCTTGTTCTAGCAGTGGCGTGGGGTAGCAGAGCCGGGGGAGTGGCGCCTCCTTGTTCCCCGCTGAACCTCATGTTCGCCGGGCTAATGTGTCACCGGCCTAATATTTCGCAGCGCGGCATAGTTTACGCACATATTTTGGCTCATATCCGTGCGCTGGGTAGGATAAAGGTAGAAGATACTGCACGCCCGCATCCACGCCTTTCAACGACGAGCAGATTCGGGAGTTCAGGTCATCGCTGTTACGTCCAAAGGAGCCTGGAATGAGTGCAGAACCTGCCGTGAACACCAACGCTGAGAACTCTGCAGGGACCGCCGAGAAGCCCGTGGTTCGGCCCGCTGGCCCGATTCCTCTGCCTGAAACTGATTCGTCTGACGCAAAGAAGAAACGCGGCTCGCACCGCGTCATGGCTGCTGGCGGACGTGTGCCGAACCGCCTGGTCTTCGGTAGCCGCAGCGGCAAGATAGAGGCGCCCGATTCGCACGGCGGCACTATCCGTTTCTCCCCGATGATTGCGCCGGTCGTGCGTGCCGTGCGCCGCTACCACCCGGACGAAGACATCCAGGTGCTGCAGCGCGCCTACGAGGTGGCGAACCGCTGCCACGAGGGTCAGAAGCGTAAGAGTGGCGACCCGTACATCACCCATCCGGTTGCTGTGACCGCGATTCTTGCTGAGATGGGCGCGACCGGCCCCGTGCTCGCCGCTGGCCTGCTGCATGACACGGTGGAAGACACCGATTACACGATGGAGCAGCTTACTGACGAGTTCGGTGAGGAGGTCGCCTACCTGGTCGACGGCGTGACCAAGCTGGACAAGATGACCTATGGCGAGAACGCCTCCATTGAGACGATTCGTAAGCTCGTGCTGTCTATGAGCAAGGACATCCGTGTGCTGCTCATCAAGCTTGCCGACCGCTTGCACAACGCCCGCACCTGGCGTTTTGTGCCGCAGGCTTCTGCCGCGAAGAAGGCAGAAGAGACCCTAAAGATTTACGCGCCGCTCGCGCACCGCCTGGGCCTGAACACGATCAAGTGGGAGCTGGAGGACCTGTCCTTCGCCGCTATGAGCCCGGAAATTTACGCCGAAATGGTGCGCATGGTCGGCGAACGCACCCCCGCCCTCGAAAAGTTCCTGAACGAGGCGCGCACCAAGATTAAGGAGCGCCTGGCGCAGGTCGGTATTGAGGCGACCGTAACGGGCCGCCCCAAGCACTACTACTCGATTCATCAGAAGATGAAGACGAAGGGCCGCAGCTTCGACGAGATTAATGACATTCTCGCCGTGCGTATCATGGTTGAGGAAGAGGCAGAGTGCTACACCGTGCTCGGTCACGTGCTGTCCTTGTGGCCGTCGATGACGGGTCGTTTCAAGGACTACATTAAGAACCCGAAGAACAATAACTACCAGTCGTTGCATTTGACTGTGTACGGTCCGGGTAACCTGCCGCTTGAAATTCAGATCCGCACCTACAAGATGCACGAAGAGGCCGAGTATGGTGTGGCGGCGCACTGGCGCTACAAGGCGGCGTCGCGCGGTGAGAAGGTCGCAGCTCGTGGCGGCGCGCCCGCGAAGGACCCGAAGGAGCCGGGCACCCAGACCTCGGCGATGATGAACGTCGGCATCCTGCAGTCCATCGCCGAAATTTCGAACTCCAACCCCGAGTCGGAGAAGTTCTACGAGTCGCTGGCAGACACCCTCGACACCGACGAAATCGTCGTACTCACCCCCAACGGCGAAGCAATCGCCCTGCCCAACGGCTCCACCCCCGTGGACTTTGCCTACGCCATCCACAGCGAGGTCGGCGACCGCACCGTCGGCGCGAAGGTCAACGGCCGCCTCGTACCGCTGCACACGGTCCTGCCCACCGGCGCCACCGTCGAAATCATGACAACGAAGAACGAGGATGCTGGCCCCAGCGAGGACTGGCTGAAGTTCGTTCGCTCCTCACGCGCTCGCACGAAGATCCGTCAGTATTTTGCGAAGGAACGCCGCCTGGAGGCGCTGCTCGCCGGCCGCGAGATGCTGACGAAGAGCATGCGTAACAGTGAGTTGCCGTTGCAGAAGATGATGAGCCCGGAGATTATGACTCAGGTGGCTCAGCTGCTGCACAAGAATGATGTGGCGTCGCTGTACCGTGCGATTGGTGAGCATGAGATTGCGCCGAAGCAGGTCATCGAAACTCTGGTTGAGGTGCATCGCGGCGATGAGCCGGCGCCTGAGGTTGAGGTCAGTGACTTTGACGAGACGCTGCTGAAGTCCACCCGCAAGGCGATTGGCGATAACGGCGTGATTGTGCCGGGTGCTGAGGGCGTGTTGACGAAGATTGCGCGCTGCTGCACCCCGGTTCCTCCGGATGACATTATCGGCATTGTGACCCGCTACAACGGTATTTCGGTGCACCGCCGAGATTGCCCGAACATGCGTAACGCTGATGAGGAGCCGCGCGTGACCACGGTCAAGTGGGCGTCTTCGCCGACTGCTACGTACCGTGTGCAGATTCAGGTGGAGGCGCTGGACCGTAAGGGCCTGCTGAGCGACCTGATCCGTGCAATCTCTGAGTCGGGCGTGAACATCCTGGATGCGCGCGTGCATACCTCGGAGGATCGTACCGTGGTGGACCGCTTCGCCCTGGAGCTGGGTGACCGCTTCATGCTGGAGCACGTGCTGAACGTGGTCCGTAACGTGACGGGCGTGTACAAGGCGTACCGCCTGACCGGCGCGAAACCCTCGGAGGCGTAAATACTTTTCTACGCCCAGAAGCCACATGTGTTTCGAAAAGCCACTTCTTTGGTGGCTTCTCGAAACACATGTGGCTTTTCGCCGTTCATAGGGGAGGGTCGGGGACTTCTTCGATAGGTTAGTGTCTTCACTACGGGTTAAAGACCCACTGTGAAGACACTAACCTATCGAAACAACCAGTGGCTCGGCGACGACGAACCGGCGAGTGCGGGGTCTGAGGAACCCGTATACTGAAAGAGTTCGCGCCGCCGGGTACGAAACGGCTTGTGGAAGCTATGAACGCTCCCACCGAGCAGGGCTTCTGAACCCGGGCTGGCGCATGTGTACGACCGGGACCGCACAGGTCCCAAACTTTTGATGTTTCTGCGACGAGAAACGATAACTATTGAGAGGTTGACCGCCCCTATGACGACGCAGTCTACGGATTCTTCCGCTACTACTGACGAGCACCGTAACCGTAACGCTGAGCGTGCGCAGCTGCACTCTACGATTTGGCGTATTGCGAATGACCTGCGCGGTTCGGTAGACGGCTGGGACTTTAAGCAGTACGTGCTGGGTATGCTGTTCTACCGTTACCTCTCTGAGAGCCAGGTGCGCTTTGTGGAGAAGAAGTACGGTCTGGATCAGGCTTTTGAACAGATTCCTGATGAAGCTTTTGATGAGGATACTCGCCGCATGCTGGTGGAGGAGCGTGGCTTCCTGCTGCTGCCCTCTCAGCTGTTCTCTGTGGTGCATGCGAAGGCGCGTCAGGATCAGAACCTGAATGAGACCCTGGCGAACGTGTTCAAGGCATTCGAGGAGTCGGCGCGCGGTACTGAGTCTGAGAACAACGTGAAGGGCCTCTTCGACGACTTCGTACTGGACTCAAACAAGCTGGGTGTGAGCCCTGCGGCTCGTCACGAGAACCTGCTCAAGCTCATGGATGCTGTGGCGGATATGAACCTGGGTAAGGACTACGAGGATAGCGAGAATGATGCATTCGGTGACGCCTACGAGTACCTGATGGGCATGTACGCGGCGAATGCGGGTAAGAGTGGCGGCGAGTACTACACTCCGCAGGAGGTTTCGGAGCTGCTGGCGAAGATTGCCATGGATGGCCGTGAGGCTGAGCAGATTCGTACCGTGTATGACCCGGCGTGTGGTTCGGGTTCGCTGCTGTTGAAGTTTAAGCGTGAGCTGGGTAAGAACTCGGACGGCCTGCGTTTTGTGGGTCAGGAGATTAACCTGACGACCTATAACCTGTGCCGTATGAACATGATGCTGCACGGTGTGCCGGTGGATGATTTCAGTATTGCGCACGGTGATACTCTGATTGATCCGAAGCATCGTGGTGGTGCGGGCGGTGATTTTGAGGAGCCGTTTGGGGCGATTGTGTCTAACCCTCCGTATTCGACGAAGTGGAAGGGTGATGATGACCCGACCCTGATTCATGATGACCGTTATGCCCCGGCGGCTGTGTTGGCGCCTAAGTCGAAGGCTGATTTGGCGTTTACGATGCATATGTTGGCGTCTCTGGATGAGGCGGGTACGGCTGCTATCGTTGAGTTCCCGGGTGTGCTATACCGTGGCGGTGCGGAGCGTAAGATTCGTGAGTATCTGTTGAAGCAGAACGTGGTGGATGCTGTGATTCAGCTGCCTGCCAACCTGTTCTATGGTACGAGCATTGCGACCTGCATTTTGGTGTTGAAGAAGGGTCGTCGAAAGGACCATTCGGTGCTGTTCGTAGATGCTTCGCAACTCTTTGATAAGGGCACGAACCAGAATATTCTGGGTAAGTCGCACCGCGAGAAGATTCTTGAGGTGCTGGCGGCTCGTGAGGAGCGTGAGCATTTCTCGGCGCGGGTTCCGGTGGAGAAGCTGCTGGAGCAGGAGGCGAACCTGGCGGTGTCGAGCTGGGTTGAGCCGGAGGATACCCGTGAGCGTGTGGACATTGTCGAGCTGAATTCTCGGATTGAGGGTATTGTGGCTCGTCAGGCGCAGTTGCGTGTGGAGATTGACGCTATTGTGGCGCGCCTGGAAGGCGGCAAGTAGTCGTGGTCGAGGTGACGAATTATATTGACCGCCTGGTGGCTGAGCTCTGCCCGGACGGGGTAGAGTACCGCCCTATTGAGGAACTGTTCACTACCCGTAATGGCTATACCCCGTCTAAGTCCAATAGCAGCTATTGGGCGAACGGAACTGTTCCTTGGTTCCGCATGGAAGATATTCGTGAAAATGGCGGAATTCTTTCAAAATCTTTGCAATCCGTTCATGAAAGCGCTTTGAAAAAGGGCGGGATGTTCCCCTCAGGTTCAATCATTGTGGCAACTTCTGCGACGATTGGTGAGCACGCGCTGATTAATGTAGATTTTTTGTGCAATCAAAGGTTTACTGTTCTGATTCTTAAAGACGAATTTAAGAACCTTTTGTCTCCCAAATTCCTCTACTACTATTCGTTTGTCCTGGACCGTTGGTGCCTTGCAAATACTACGCAGTCTAGTTTTGCCAGCGTGGATATGAAACGTTTCAAGAAGTTTGAGTTTCCTGTTCCTCCCTTGGAGATTCAGGAAGCGATTGTTGAAATTCTTGACAAATTCACGAACCTGGAAGCGGAGCTGGAAGCGGAGCTGGAAGCGCGTACTCTGCAATACGAGTACTACCGTGATTCACTCTTCGAAACCCTCAACTGCCCCCGTAATCCGCTAGGCTCTTTTGCTCAATACTCGAAAGACCGAAAAAAGGACGACTCTACGGTAACGGCATATGTTGGGGTAGAGAATCTAAAAAGCGATTTCCAAGGTTGTACTCCAACTGAAAGCACAAATCCTGGGGTTATTTTCCGAAAGGATGACATTCTTCTTGGAAATATTCGACCGTACCTCAGGAAAATGTGGCGTGCTGATTCTGATGGCGTTGCAAGCCCCGATGTTCTCGTTGTAAGAATCCGTGACGAATTCTCGGAAAATATCTCATCTCGATATCTCTATCATCTGCTGGCTTCAAATGAATTTGTTGGATACAACGTTGCGCATTCCAGAGGAGGTAAGATGCCTCGTGGAAATAAAACAAAAATCCTTGAATTTGAAGCACCAATTCCGCCTCTGGAGGAGCAGCAGCGCATTGTCGATATTCTCGACCGCTTCGACGCACTAACCAGCAGCCTCTCCGAGGGTCTCCCCGCAGAGCTTGCAGCGCGTCGCAGCCAATACGAATACTACCGCGACCGGCTACTCACCTTCCCCCGCAAGGGCGAAAACCAGTAGCCACCCGCGCATCAACTGCGCATCATGCGTGAACCCCGTGCAGGGGCGGCACCCCCACCCCTGCACGGGCCGCTAGACCTCAACCATATACCTCAACACACTCAACAAACCGGGCTCACCAATCCTGAGCCCAACCATCCACACACTCAATCCCTGCGCAAAGGAGCACCCCGTGGAAACCGTACCCAACCACCCCCGCCCCGCCAAAGGACGCACCGAAAGCATCCTCAGCTCGGACGACTTCACCGTCATCGTTAAGCTCAAGGGATCAGACCTCCACGAGGAATGGAAGGCCCAGCAACAGCAGAAGCGCGAGCACCAGAGCGAAGCGCAGCTCGAAGCCGAACTCATCGAAACCCTCAAAACCCAGGGCTACGACTACCAGCCGGACCTCACCGACGAAGCCGCGCTCATCCGTAACCTACGCAAACAGCTCGAACGCCTCAACACCCGCGCCGAAGAAGGCGCCTACGGCCCCAACAGCGGCTTCCACTTCACCGACGAAGAATTCAACCGCCTACTCACCGAACACATCGCCCGCTCCAACGACGGCATCCTGGAGAAGGCCAAGCTCATCCAGGAAGAACGCTTCATCGACTTCCGCCTCGACAACGGCACCCTGCGCAACATCATGCTCATCGACGCCGCCTACCCCGCACGCAACCGCATGCAGGTCATCAACCAGTACCGCGTGCCCACTGCCAACGGAAAGGTACTCAACCGCTACGACGTGACCATCCTCGTCAACGGCCTGCCCCTCGTACACATCGAACTCAAGAAGCGCAACGTGAGCATCCGCGAAGCCTTCAATCAGATCGAGCGATACCAGAACGAAGGCTTCCAGCAGGACAAGCACCGCCTCTTCGAATACGCCCAGATCTTCGTCATCAGCAACGGCTTCGAAACCAAATACTACTCCAATACCGTGCGCCACAAGCACGTCGAAGACCAGCAGAAAACCGGCCGTAAGACTGCCTCCGGCGGCTCCGCAGGCAAGAGCTTCGACTTCACCAGCTACTGGTCAGACGAACAGAACAACCGAATCAACGACCTGATCCTCTTCGCGCGCACCTTCCTCACCCGCCACACCCTCGCAAACATCCTGACCCGCTACTGCATCTTCACCGTAGGCCAGGACCTGCTCGTCATGCGCCCCTACCAGATCGCGGCAACCGAGAAAATCATTAAGCGCGTCGAAATCGCCAACAACGACCCCAAGCTGCTCGGCACCAAAGAAGCCGGCGGCTACATCTGGCACACCACCGGCAGCGGCAAAACCCTCACCAGCTTCAAAACCGCACGCCGCCTGGCAGAAACCGGACTCGTCGACAAGGTACTCTTCGTCGTGGACCGCAAGGACCTCGACTACCAGACCATGCTCGAATATAACAACTTCCAGGCAGACTCCGTCAGCTCCACCGGCAGCACCCGCGAACTCAGCAACCGCCTCGCCGACCGTGGAACCAACATCGTAGTCACCACCATCCACAAACTGTCTAACCTCATCACCGCCGAACCCGAACACCCCGTCTACGGCCAGCGCGTAGCCATCATCTTCGACGAATGCCACCGCTCCCAGTTCGGCCGCATGAACACCGCCATCAAGAAAAGCTTCAAGAAGTACAGCATGTTCGGGTTCACCGGAACCCCCATCTTCGACAAGAACTCCGCAGGCGGCCCCGGCACCACCACCGTCGAAGTCTTCGGCGACTGCCTGCACACCTACACCGTCGTTGACGCCATCAACGACAAGAACGTGCTGAAATTCCACCTGGAATACACCAACACCAGCCCCCACTTCGCCGAACTCGAAGAAACCTCCTACGCAGAAGAAATCGCCGCCGAACACGCTGAAACCCCCGACGCAAAGGAACTCGCCAAGTTCGCAAAGAGCAAGGAAGTACTCGAAAGCCCCGAACGTATCGAAGCCGTAGCCACCTACATTCTGGACAACTACGACCGCAAAACCAACCAGAGCGCAGCCACCAGCTACGACATCAAAAAGACCCGCACCATCAACGGCGTCACCGAACACTACGTACAGCGTGTGCGCGGCTTTAACTCGATCCTGGCAACCTCGTCTATTGATGCCGCCTGCACCTACTACGACGCCATCAACACCCTGCAAGAAGAACGCATCGCAGACGGCACACTGCGCCCCGAACAGAAGCTCAAGGTCGCCATCATCTACTCGCAGGGCAACGGTGGGCAGCTCTTCGACACCTTTGGTGAAGAAGAAAACTTCACCTTCGCTACCGAAGACACCGGCAGCCGCATGGACGGCTTCCTCGAAGACTACAACACCATGTTCGGCACCAACTTCAGCACCGACGGTGACTCCTTTGACAACTACTACAAGAACGTCTCCCGCCGCATGAAGGTACGCGAACTGGACCTGCTCATTGTCGTGAACATGTTCCTGACCGGCTTCGACTCTAAGACTGTCAACACCCTCTGGGTAGACAAGAACCTGAAGATGCACGGACTGGTGCAGGCATACAGCCGCACCAACCGAATCCTCAACTCGCTCAAGCCCTCCGGCAACATCGTGTGCTTCCGCGACCTCGAACAGGCAACCAAGGACGCCTTCACCCTCTTCGGCGACACCGAAAACAGCAGCGGCCAGTCCGCCCTCGACATCGCCTTCACCCGACCCTACAAGGAAGCCTACGCCGCATACGACAAGGCCGTATCTGAACTGCGCGAAGAATTCCCCATAGACGAGGGCGGCTCCATCACCGTGGACACCACCGAAGACAAGGCCCGCTACATCGAGCTGATGAACCAGGTGCTTAAACTGCAGCAGGAACTGCGCGTGCACGATGAGTTCATCCGCGACGGTGGCAACGAACTAATCAGCGACTACGACATGCAGGGCTACACCGGTGTCTACAACGACATCTACGAAGAGATTCGTGAACAGCGCAAGGCACAGGAAGAAGGAACCGATGAGGGCGAGGAGAGGACTGATGAGGTCGACCCGTTCGCTGGTGTCCACTTCCTCACTGAGCTGGTGAAGCAGCAGGAAGTCGGTGTGCTCTACATCCTTGAGCTCGTCAAGGCAGCCCGCGCCGTACGCCATGGCAAGGCCGACGCGGCAGGTGAGAACAGCACCGCCGAAACCGCCCAGGACAGCGTGGAGTACTTCCGTGACCGCGTGCGCCTCGCAATTCGTAACGACGCTGACCTGCGCGAAAGCGGCGACATCATCGAGGACTACTTCGATACCTACCTGAACGAGTCCGAAGACCACGACGTGCAGGAACACTTCCACCACTACGTGACCGACCGCCGCACCCGCGAAGAAGACACTATCGTGAAGGATGAAGAGCTGGACTCCGTAGAGACCCAGCGCGTCGTCAACCGTGCGCTCAAGGAAAACCGCCGCACCATTCCCGGCAAGATCAGCCGCCTGGTCAAGGGTAAGATTTCGCTCTTTGGCGGCAAGCTCGGCGGCGCGAAGACTGAGGACGCAGCAACCAAGGCGAAGCGTGTGAAGCAGAAGCTGGAGAAGCATATCGTTCGCTTCATGCCGTTCCTCGGTGGCAACTAACCCTGCGGTTATTTGCCCAGAGGTAATCCGCCCAGAAGCCACATATGTTTCGAAAAGCCACGATAATGGTAGCTTCTCAAAACACATGTGGCTTCTCGGTGTTAATGAGACAAGTAACCCGGGGCGCCAGCCTCTAGCAGCCAGCACCCCGGGCACTTACCTGTCGGCTAGAACTCCGGCTAGACCCTAGTTGCCGAAGCCCTGTAGGGTTGCTGCCCAGGCGCGGCGCGCCTCCAGAGCTTCCTTAGCCTTGGCGATCTTCTTGGAGTCGCCGCCCTTCTCAGCTGCGGCGAGCTCTGCCTCCAGTTCGGCGAGGGAGTCCTCAATCTGTGCGAGCAGGGAGTTCGCGCGGGCTGCCTTGGCGGGGTCGTTGCGCTTCCACTTTGCTTCTTCGGCGCCGTTGATTTCGTCCTGAATACGGCGCAGTTCGCCGTCGACGCGGCGCAGGTCGTTGCGGGGCACGCGGCCTGCCGCATCCCAGCGGTCCAGGATCTTGTCGAAGGCTGCCTTTGCAGCCTCAATGTCTTCGACGGGCAGGAGTGCGCGTGCTTCTTCGAGCAGTGCTTCCTTGACCTTGAGGTTTTCGGCGTAGACTGCGTCCTGCGCTGCTTCGGCTTCGTTACGGGCGTTGAAGAACACGTCCTGTGCCGCGCGGAAGCGTGCCCACAGCTTGTCGTCCTCACGACGGTGGCCGCGGGGTACCTGCTTCCAGGCACGCATCAGGTCGCCGTATGCGCGGGAAGCCTCAGACCAGTCAGTGGAGGTGGACAGCTCTTCCGCACGAGCAATCAGCTCTTCCTTGGCACGCTTGATGCGTGCGTTGCGGTCGTCCAGCTGCGAGAAGTGCGCGCGGCGGTTGCGGTCGAAGGTGGTGCGAGCTGCACGGAAACGCTTCCACAGCTCGTCCTCTACGCTCTTTGCCAGGTGAATTTCGCGCTGTGCCTTCTTCCACGCTTCGAACAGTTCGTTCATGCGGGAGTGGGAGTTCTTCCAGTGAATCTGGTCAGGGTCCTGGCCGGCAATCTGTTCGGCTTCGGCGACGATTTCTTCACGGACGGCGAGGGCGCGTTCACGGTTTTCGCTGCGTGCCTGCTGCTGCTTTTCGCCGAGTTCAGTGATCTGCTCTGCGAGGGAGATGAGGCGCTTCTGCAGGCCGGTGTAGTCGCCGACCATGTTGCGCACACCGATTTGTGCGCCGATGGAGGTGATGCCCTTCTGCAGGTCTGCGGCAGGGGCGTTGTTGGCGAGGCGGGATTCGAGCAGGGAAACCTGCGCCTCGACATTTTCAAATTTGCGGGCGAAGTAGCTGAGTGCTTCTTCTTCGGAGGCGCCGGGCAGCTGGCCTACTGCGTATTCTTCGCCGTCGACAATGACGAAGACGTGGCCGTCCTCGGAGACGCGGCCGTACTGGCGTGCCTTTTCGAGGTTTACAGTGTCGTCGGGTTTGGTAGTCACCGCTATAACTCTTTCACTCGGGGGTGCTGGGGGTGGGGCGCCTATGCGCTGTTCCCAGTGGTGGGCACCCGTTTGGGTGTGCGTGTGCACCTCCTAAGCATAGCCTCTGTGGGGTGTGTGTGAGTAGTGTCTGGTCGTGTTGTGTTGTGGGCGAACCTGCTAGCCGCGGGTTTGTGCGGGTTGTGCTGGGGGAGTGGGTGCTGTGCTGGGGTGGGTGTTGGTATGATGGGTAGATATGCCCGGAGGTGTTCCGGGGGTTTTGTTGTCGAGTTCTTTGTCAAGGAGTATCGCGTATGGCTCGCAAGGCTTCGCTGTCTGGTTTTCCCGAGTACCTTCCGGCTGAGCGGTTGGTTGAGAATCATGTTCTGGACACTTTGCGTGAGACTTTTGAGTTGCACGGTTTCTCCCCGATTGAGACTCGTTCGGTAGAGACTATTGAGCAGCTGCTGCGCAAGGGTGAGATTGACAAGGAAGTTTACGCAATTTCTCGCCTGCAGGAGGATGAGGCTGCTAAGGCTAAGGAAAAGCTGGCTCTGCACTTTGATCTGACTGTGCCGTTTGCCCGTTACGTGGTGGAGAACGCCGGTTACCTGAATTTCCCGTTCTCGCGTTACCAGATTCAGAAGGTGTGGCGTGGTGAGCGTCCGCAGGAGGGTCGTGCCCGCGAGTTCACTCAGGCTGATATTGACGTGGTTGGTGACGGCGAGCTGCCGTTCCGTTACGACGTGACCCTGGCGCTGGTTGTTGTTGATGCGCTGTC
This sequence comes from Rothia sp. 110740021-2, assembly GCF_054263775.1. NCBI lineage: Bacteria > Bacillati > Actinomycetota > Actinomycetes > Micrococcales > Micrococcaceae > Rothia > Rothia sp. 110740021-2. The sequence goes on from NZ_JBSZFE010000001.1 coordinate 1,017,491, forward strand.
GAAGCTGCCGATTCCTGAGTTCAAGCTGCGTGTGAATAACCGCAAGCTGGCTGAGGGTTTCTACCTGGGTCTGGGTTTGACTGATACTGCGGCTGTTCTGCGTTCTATTGACAAGCTGGAGAAGATCGGTGTTGAGCGCGTGGCTGAGGAGCTGCAGGCTGAGGCTGGTGCGAGCGCGGATGCTGCCGCTGCCGCTCTGGAGCTGGCGCAGATCCGCACTGAGGATGCTTCTTTTGTGGAGCAGGTGCGTGCGCTTGCCGCTAAGTATTCGGTGGAGCATGAGCTGCTGGATCAGGGTCTTGCTGAGCTGGCTGAGGTCATTGAGGAGGCGTCTCGCCGTGCGCCGGGTAAGGTGCTGGCTGACCTGTCGATTGCTCGTGGCCTGGACTACTACACTGGCACCGTGTATGAGACTGTGCTGGTTGGTCACGAGTCGCTGGGTTCGATCTGCTCGGGTGGCCGTTATGAGTCGCTGGCGTCGAATGGTAAGAAGACATACCCGGGTGTTGGCCTGTCGATTGGGGTGACCCGTGTGGTGGCTCGTATTCTGTCGCAGGGTTTTGCGCAGGCGAGCCGTAAGGTGCCTTCGGCTGTGTTTGTTGCCTTGACGAATGATGAGGGCTGGTCTGCTGCGAATGATGTTGCGGATGCACTGCGTGCCCGCGGTATCGCCTGCGAGGTGTCTGCGAATGCGGCGAAGTTCGGTAAGCAGATTAAGTACGCTGAGAAGCGCGGCATTCCGTTCGTGTGGTTCATTTCCTCGGATGAGTCGGGTGCCCCGGTTCACGAGGTGAAGGACATCCGTTCGGGTGAGCAGGTTGCTGCTGATCCGGCTTCGTGGATGCCGCCGGCTGAGGACCTGCACGTTCAGATTGTGCGTGCTGAGGGCCTGTAAATAGTAGGTAAATAGTAGGGGCCCGTCATACCCTGTGGGGTTTGGCCACTGTAGTATCTGACTACTCTAAGCCTGGATATGTACCCGCCTGGTGGGGAGGATTGACCTCCTTGCCGGGCGGGTTTTTGTTGCGCTGTGTGGATTTGTACTGGGCAGATTTGTGCCATGGGTTAGTGTCTTCTGCCATGGTTTTTACCTACGACAGAAGACACTAACCCATGGCACAAAAATTCTGAGATACAACCTAAACCTGTGGATAGTGGATATTTCCCTAAAAACAGCGAAGTTATCCACAGATTTCACGAACAGATTCCACGACTTCGCAGAGACTGTCAGGATAAAGCCATGAATACCGTAAATATCCTGAATCCCCAAACCCCAGCCGTGCAAGGCCCAATCACACGTGCAGCCGAGCTATACCCTCTCGTGCTCACCCCTCGCATCCTTAACTCACGAGGCATTGGAGCCCGGCATATCCGTGCGATGATAGCGGCAGGAACATTGCAACGTATTCAGCGAGGAGCCTATATTTACACCCGCGATGCTCAGGTGCTCACTCCTGATGAGCGGCTCGCGGTACGGTGCATTGCCGCCTACCTCATGGGTCTTCAGGGGGTTTTCTCACACACATCAGCAGCTGCACTCTGGGGGCTAGATGTACTCAACGTGCCTTCAATCGTGCATGTGTACAGTACCGCCACTAGCCCATCCGATAGGGGGCGCATCTGCAGGCATAGGCGAGGTTTTGACCCTAATGCAGTGACCGCAATACCCGGTACACACGTCATGGCGACAACGGTGGCTCGTACACTGCAGGATTGCGCTCGCACTATGCCCTTTCGGGAGGCGGTAGTCCTCGCCGACTCCATCATGCGGCGGGGACTAATGGAACCCCACGAAGTTATCGAGACTCTGCTGAATCTCACCGGCTATGGCGGTTCCGCAGGGCCCCTCCTGGCACAGGCGGTGGATGCATCCAGCGAGTCGGCTGGTGAAAGCCTCACCCGGTGCCTACTCATGGAACATGAGTTACCTACCCCCATGACGCAGTACCCGATTTCGTGCGAGGGGCGTAACTATCGGGTGGACTTCGCCTGGCCCGAGGCGCGGGTGATTCTCGAGTTCGACGGCGAACAGAAATACGTGGACCACCCCGGCAGGGACCGCTACGAGGCTGCCCGTGACCGCGCTCTAACCCGCGCCGGCTGGAGAATCGTGCATCTAACCTGGGCTGATATTTTTCAGAAAGAGCGGGAATTTATTGCCCATCTTCGGGGACTGCTCATACGGTAAGGCTAACGCTACAAATTTCGACCATAGGTTAGTGTCTTCTGCCATGATTTTTAACTACGACAAAAGATACTAACCTATGGTACAAACCCGCGTCCTGCCTCCACACCCTATTTTCTGCCCTCGACATGCCTAGAGGGGATACAATATATGAGGCGCACGCAGTGTGCGCATATCATCAACCGCGTGTACCCGGCTACTGTCTATAGTCGTGAGGTGCGCGCTATGAAAGGAATGTCTGTGCTTCGCACTCACACCAACGGCGAGCTGACCGCCGCAAATATTGGAGAGACTGTTACCCTGACCGGTTGGGTGGCTCGCCGCCGCGACCACGGTGGTGTCGCCTTCGTTGACCTGCGTGACCGCGAGGGCGTCACCCAGTGCGTTTTCCACAATGAGGCTGACTTTGAGCACCTGCGTAATGAGTACGTTCTGCGCGTGACCGGCCAGGTTTCTAAGCGCCCGGAGGGTAACGAGAACCCGAACCTGGCGACTGGCGAGATTGAGGTTGAGGTGTCCGCCGTTGAGGTGCTGAACACTGCCGCTCCGCTACCTTTCCAGATTGACGAGCACGTTGAGGTGGGTGAGGAGGCGCGCCTGCGCTACCGCTACCTGGATCTTCGCCGCCCGGAGCCGGCCCGCATTATGCGCCTGCGTTCGGACGCGAACCGTGCGGCACGCAACCTGCTGGCCGAGGACGGCTACATTGAGGTTGAGACCCCGACCCTGACCCGTTCCACCCCTGAGGGTGCGCGTGACTTCCTGGTGCCGGCTCGTCTGGCTCCGGGTTCTTGGTACGCGTTGCCGCAGTCCCCGCAGCTGTTCAAGCAGCTGCTGCAGGTGGGCGGTATTGAGAAGTACTACCAGATTGCTCGCTGCTACCGTGACGAGGATTTCCGTGCGGACCGTCAGCCTGAGTTCACTCAGCTGGACATTGAGGCTTCGTTCGTTGATCAGGAAGACATCATTGACCTGGGCGAACGCATCGTTGAGGCTGTGTGGAACCTGATTGATGTGAAGGTTCCCCGCCCGATTCAGCGCATGACCTACAAGGATGCGATGGAGAAGTACGGTTCGGATAAGCCTGACCTGCGTTTTGGTCTGGAGCTGACTGAGCTGACCGAGTACTTCAAGGACACCACATTCCGCGTGTTCAAGGCTCCTTACGTGGGTGCTGTGGTCATGCCCGGTGGTGCTTCTCAGCCTCGCCGTACTTTGGACGCTTGGCAGGAATGGGCTAAGCAGCGTGGTGCTAAGGGCCTGGCTTATGTCCTCATTCAGGAGGATGGCGAGCTGACCGGTCCGGTTGCTAAGAACATTACTGATGCTGAGCGTGCTGGCCTGGCTGAGGCTACCGGCGCGAAGCCCGGCGACTGCATCTTCTTCGCTGCTGGGGAGGCTAAGGCTTCCCGCGCACTGCTGGGTGCTGCGCGTGTTGAGATTGGTCACCGTACCGGCCTGATTAAGGACGGCGAGTGGTCCTTCGTGTGGGTTGTTGACGCTCCCATGTTCGAGTCTTCTGCTGACGCTACTGAGTCCGGTGACGTGGCTCTGGGCCACTCCGCGTGGACTGCTGTGCACCACGCGTTCACCTCCCCGAAGCCCGAGTTCATGGATACTTTCGACACCGACCCGGGTTCGGCTCTGGCGTACGCTTACGACATTGTCTGCAACGGTAACGAGATTGGTGGCGGTTCGATCCGTATTCACCGCCGTGACGTGCAGGAACGCGTGTTCGCTGTGATGGGCATTGGTGAGGAAGAGGCTCAGGAGAAGTTCGGCTTCCTGCTGGATGCGTTCAAGTACGGCGCACCGCCCATGGGTGGTATTGCGTTCGGTTGGGACCGTATTGTGTCTCTGCTGGCTGGCGTTGATTCGATCCGCGAGGTTATTGCGTTCCCGAAGACCGGTAATGGTTACGATCCGCTGACTGCGGCTCCTGCACCGATTACTCCGGAGCAGCGTAAGGAAGCTGGCGTTGATTTCAAGCCGAAGAAGAAGGACGAAGAGTAGTTAGTCTTCTCTAGTCTTTGGTCATGCGCCCCGTAGGGGTGTGGGCCTGTGCGGCGTGGACCCGGCGGGCGTTGAGTTGTGCCGGGGTCGCCGTTGAGGGTGGGCTGTGTATTCTGCCTGTGCAGGGTCACAGCCCGCCCTTTGTCTCAACTGGCGTGCGTGCCGATCTGTGTACTAAGTAAAGGGGGAGGGGAGCATGCGTATTCTGGTTGCCGGCCCGAGCGGTAGCGGTAAGACGACGTTCGCGGCGCGGTTAGGGCGCCTCCTGGACATTCCGCATACGGAGATGGACTCGTTGCATTGGGGTCCGAACTGGACTCCGCGCCCTAGTTTTGAGGCGGATGTTCAGGCGCTCATTGATCGGCCTGCGTGGATTACGGAGTGGCAGTATCCGCAGGTGCGTGGCCGCCTGCTGGAGCGTGCGGATGTGGTGATTTACTTGCGCTATAGCCGTGCGGTGGTCATGTGGCGTGTGGTTCGCCGGACGGTGCGCCGTGCGGTGACGGGTCAGAGGCTGTGGGCTGATAATGTGGAGCCGCCATTGAAGAATATTCTGCGTGACCCGGACAACATGATTCGGTACACGTGGAGGAGCTACCCGCACGTCGGGGAATTGCTGGCGGAGGCTCGCGGGCAGCATCTGCAGAAGCGTTTTATCGAGTTTCGTACCCCGCGGGCGGCAAACCAGTTTTTGCGTGCCGTGCAGCTGCGCGGCGTGCTCTGAGGCGGCTGCCCTAAACCAGCCGCCGAGAGCGGTGTTGAGTGAGATGTATGAGCCCGGTGAAGGCCGGCTCCAAGTTGAAAGATGAACCCAGTTGAAAGGTGAACGATGCGAGCTGTTATTCAGCGTGTGACCCGCGCGGTGGTGCGCGTGAACGGTGAGACCGTTGGGGCGATTGAGCAGCCCGGCTACCTGATTCTGGTCGGCATCACGCACGGTGACGGTGCGGCGCAGATTGCGAAGCTTGCCGATAAGACCGCGAACCTGCGCCTGCTGGAGGGGGAGAAGTCCCTCCTCGATGAGGGTGCACCCGTGCTGGCGGTCAGCCAGTTCACCCTGTACGGGGATGCGAAGAAGGGCCGCCGCCCCTCCTGGTCTGCTGCTGCGCCCGGCGCGGTGAGTGAGCCGCTGTTCAACGATTATGTTCAGGCGTTGCGTGAGCATGGCCTGCACGTGGAGACCGGTGTGTTCGGTGCGGACATGCAGGTGGAGCTTGTCAATGACGGCCCGGTGACCCTGATTCTCGATAGTGAGACCCTCTAAGAGTGGCTCACAATTTAGACGCTAGGTTCTGATTTCTGGTCATGAGTTAGTGACTTCGGCGGGGGTCTTTAACCCGTACCAGAGTCACGAAGTCATGACCGAATTTCCTGTGAAACGATAGAGTAAGACTATGGCTGATTCCCTCTTTGATCTTGAATTGCCCGATGACGGGGACCGCGTGAGCCTGATTGGCGCGCCCGCTGAGGAGCCCTCCTCCTCGCGCGCCTCTGCGTCGCGTGCGCACTCTTCCCGTTCGGCGTCTCGTGCACCGTTGGCGGTGCGTATGCGTCCGCGCACTATTGATGAGGTTCTCGGCCAGGATCATCTGCTGACTCCGGGTGCGCCTTTGCGCGTATTGGCGGGGGAGAACGCCGGACCGGCTGGCCCGTCTTCGGTGATTCTATACGGCCCTCCGGGTACGGGCAAGACCACCCTGGCGCATGTGATTGCGCGCGCACCGGGTCGCAAGTTCGTGGAGCTTTCGGCGATTACCGCGGGCGTGAAGGATGTTCGCGCGGTCATGGATCAGGCGCTGCTCGACCGCGATATGTACGGCACGACCACCGTGCTGTTCCTCGATGAGATTCACCGTTTCACGAAGGCTCAGCAGGATGCGCTCCTACCCGGCGTGGAGAACCGCTGGGTGATTCTGGTGGCGGCTACGACGGAGAACCCGTCGTTCAGCATTATTTCGCCGCTGCTTTCGCGCTCGCTGCTGTTGCGGGTTCATTCGCTGGAGCAGTCCGATATTGAGCACCTGATTGACCGTGCGTTGGCTGACCCGCGCGGTTTTGGCGGCGCGGCGGTCATTGATGCGGATGCGCGCGCCCACCTCGCGGCAGTTTCTGGAGGCGATGCTCGCCGCTCCCTAACCTCGCTGGAGGCGGCGGTTGCGATTGCGTTTAGTGAGGCTGAGGACGCCGGGGTTGAGTATTCGGTCAAGCAGCCCCTGCCGGTGACGGCAGAGCACGCGAGCTTGGCGGTCAATCGGTCGGTGGTGCACTATGATAAGCAGGGCGATCAGCACTACGACGTCACCAGTGCCTTTATTAAGTCGATTCGTGGCTCAGACGTGGATGCTGCCCTACACTATCTAGCGCGCATGATTGAGGCGGGGGAGGACCCCCGGTTTATTGCCCGCCGCCTGATTGTTCATGCCAGTGAGGATATCGGTATGGCTGACCCCACGGCCCTGACTGCTGCGGTGAATGCTGCTCAGGCTGTTCAGCTGGTGGGGCTGCCGGAGGCTCGGTTGAATTTGGCGCAGGCGACGATTCATCTGGCGTCTGCCCCTAAGTCGAATGCCGTGTACCGGGCTATCGATGGGGCGTTGGCGGACGTCCGTGCAGGCTTGGCAGGGCCGGTTCCGGTTCATCTGCGCGATGGTCACTACCCGGGGGCTACTGCACTGGGGCATGGTAAGGGCTATGTCTACCCTCACGATCAGAAGAACGGGGTGGCCCGCCAACAATATGCCCCTGAGGCTCTGGTGGGGAAGGTCTACTATACTCCCACAGTTTTTGGGGCTGAGGGACAGATAGGGGAGCGTCTGAAAAAAATAGCCTGCCTACGCGAGCCCGCCTAGTGAAAATCTGCAAAGAAAAGAGAGGAAGCCAGACGCTCTGTGGTTAACAGAATACGAAAGAAACTTGGGCGATTACGTCTGCTTTTCTAGCTTACGGGTCTATAATTAAGGAGTTGTAAGTACATCTGTGAGAGCATTGTGTTTTCATAGAGCTTTGTGGTATTTACACGTCTTATTTCTCCCTAAATACTTTAAGGAAAAGTTACACATGACTCACGGTTTTTCCCGACGTACCCTAGCAAAGGGTGTTGCCTGGGCAGCTCCTGTGGTTGTTGCGTCTGCGTCGGTTCCCGTTTACGCGGCTTCTTCTCCCTGCCCCGCTGACATCGACGCACAGGTAGAGGCTGTCTTCCAGAGGCGTCTGGCCGCTCTGCCCAACCTGCAGAACACCACCATTCGTTTCTGGTACAACAATAACGCTAGCTCCAACGGTGCCCTAGGAACCTCCAACCTGCGTGTGCAGGTAACCAACGGTGGTGTTCTGGACGTTCCTCAGCTGCCCTTCGGCTTCGAGTTCGCTCAGCGTAACGTTGCCACCTCTCCCGCTATCAACAAGCTCTTCGGCGGCGGCAAGATCCGTTCCGCCCAGATGCCTGCTGAATGGCCTGCCAACAACAAATGGAACACCAGCACCGGTGTAGCTGACGATTCTCCCGCAGCTGTCAACGTGGATGATCCCAATGCTCCTAACCAGCGCGACGTCTCCCATGCCTCTTCCTACATCGACGTCTACTCTGCTGACGGCCGCTACAACAACCTGGGTGCTGGCGAGTTCGGTGAAGAGACCGGTGTTGCCGAGGGTAACCATCTCAAGTGGCTCTTCGCCATCAAGCCCAACACTGCAGCCACCAAGGGCGACGCTGTTGACTTCGTTAACTCCCACTGGCGTGATGGTACCGTTATTGGCTCTGGCGCAATCTACACTGCCATTGGTGTTCGCCCCGTTGGCTTCCTGCCCCCCAGCTTCGATGAGGTCCGTTCTTCCGTTGGCTCCTCTGTTGACGAGGCCTGCCTGCTGAACGCCTACACCAAGAGTGTAGACAACTGGAACAACAGCAAAAAGCGTTTCGCCGGTGCCACCATCCAGTTCTCTGGTTGGGCTCACGACACCAGCGGTGACACCAAGGCTGTTACCTACACCGGTAGCGGCTACGTCTACTCCAACGAGATTGGTGCCTTCCAGAAGACCACCTCTGCAGGCGCTGCCGGTACCGGCTTCAATGGTTCCACCTCCAATGCTGTGACCTTCTTCAACGCCCAGCTGGTTGGACTCACTCGTGGCCAGGACACCCAGCTTGGCTACCAGCTCATGTATGCCGATGGTATCTGGTAAGATCAAAGGTAAATCCAACTCTTGTGTCTATAGTTAGACTCATAGGGAAAGGGTTAAGCGGGGGAGGGGTTACATATCCCTCCCCCGCTCTGTGATATCCTCTAAAAGCCCCGCATGGGGGCTGTTAAGGCGCAAATGGAGTGTTTTTGCCCCATAAAAGGGAGTAAAAACCGAATACATAGTTAGCCTTTAGCTTGCTAAAATCTTAGGTGTGCCACTGATCGGTTGAGACCTAGTAGTCGGCCCCTCCTCGACATATTGCTCACGCTTTCGCATCTTTAGAGATTGGATGATGTACTTATGATGAAAAAGACCCTGACTGCAACCCTTGTAGGCGCTCTAGCCCTGGGCGGTGCAGCCCTGACTCCTGCAGAGGCAGCTACCGCACCTACCTCTGTTAATGCCTACACCAACGTAAGTTCTTTCGCTCCGGTTCCCGGCCTAGCCACCATCGGCCAGCTCTATCTTGGGAATGCAGGCTCCGCCTCAGGCAACCTGCCCAGCGGAACTCGTTTCTACGTAACCGTCGAGGATATGAGCGGTGCCCCCGTCCGGAACACCTCTTTAACCCTCACTACCCCCATGTCAACCAAGATTAAGATTGCTCGTGTCAACTCCCACACCTTTATGGTAACCCTCCGCGGTGAGCTGGGTCCCGGCGAGCAGATTCGTCTTGATTGGGCTCATGGCCACTACTTGAACCACTCCAAGCGTAACAAGATTGTGGTTACCACCGACTACATCCCTAACACTGCTGTAGACACCAACACTGCTAACAACACCAGCGTTTACGATAACTACGGCCACGGCATCTAAGAAATTTAAGGTTCCACCTATATGAGAGTAAGTCGGCTCTAGGAGATTTTTTTCCCTTAGAGCCGACTTCTTATATTTGTAAACCAGAAAAAGCTTGTTGAGCATACAGTAGACGCTATGTTTAATATCATAGTCAGTTCCTCCTCCCTGACCTACCTTGAGTGGCTACACTAGAAAGGTGGCTGGCAGACTACCCAAAACGCAGCGTCCGCCCCGGTAACGGGGTAGAAACTGATCATCGGGTAGCTCATAGTACCGAGAGTGCGGCTGCTCTCTACTCTCCACCGCCCAAACCGTGGGCGGCCTACCGGAGGCCAGACCACCAGAACAATGGCACACCCACACCCATGGGAAACGCTCAGCACATCACCGTATATGCGTCATGAGCCGTGCCACCGCTAAAGAAAAGGAATACGAACTGTGGCAAACCACAACCGCCCCCGCCGTACCGTGCGTCAGTCCCGTGCCCTGGGCATTGCACTGACCCCGAAGGCAGAAAAGTACCTCGAGCGCCGTCCTTACGGCCCCGGCCAGCACGGCCGTGCCCGCAAGAAGGCTGACTCCAACTACGCTACCCAGCTGAAGGAAAAGCAGCGTCTGCGCGCTCAGTACAACATTCGCGAGGCACAGATGCGCCGCGCATACCTCGAGGCAAAGCGTACCGAGGGCCAGACCGGTAAGAACATGGTCGAGCTGCTCGAGACCCGCCTCGACGCTCTGGTTCTGCGTGCAGGCTTCGCCCGCACCATTGCACAGGCACGTCAGATGGTTGTTCACCGTCACATCATGGTTGACGGCGTTCGCGTGGACCGCCCCTCGTTCCAGGTTAAGCCCGGCCAGTTGATCCACGTTCACCCCAAGGCTGAGAAGACCACCCCCTTCCAGGCTGCGGCTGCAGGTGAGAACCAGGCAGTTCTGCCCGAGGTTCCCGCGTACCTGAACGTTGAGATTGAGAAGCTGCACGCAAAGCTTGAGCGTAAGCCCAAGCGCGAAGAGATCCCCGTAATCTGCGACGAGCAGCTGGTCGTTGAGTACTACTCGCGTCTGGCATAATCTCGATTTTTCGAGAAGCAACCCGTCCTGCACCGTTCGGTGGGGGCGGGTTGTTCCCGTTTAACACGCGGGTTTTTTGGGTATATACACCAGAGAGCAGTGGTGCCACTGAACCTGTGAATCTTCCGTCGCTGGGAGTTTCATGAGAGTTTAGGGGGCGCTTGAAGGATTTTTCGACTAAAATAAGGGATTGAACTGTGTGTACAGTCCTGAACTGTACGCACAATCCGGCTGCATGCCACGGTGGCATGCGGTCCTGTACGACTATTTGATAAGCATCATGCATTGAGCGGAATGGGGTTATAGATGACCGGCGGAGATATTGCGGGCCTGATTGCAGCAGGAGTTTTTGCGATTCTGGTGGCTCTTCTTGCGCTACCCATTATTCGCCTGACTAAAGTATTTGATGAGCTTATCGTGACGATTCGTTCGCTGAACCAGAGCACCGGCCCCCTCATTGAAGAGGTGACCCGCACTGTGGTAACCACCAATGAGCAGCTGGAGAAGGTTGACGACATCACCTCGAACGTTTCAGATGCGTCTGCGAATGTTTCTGCGCTGTCCTCGCTGGTGACCTCGACTGTGGGTCAGCCGCTGATTAAGGTTGCGTCCTTCTCCTACGGTGTGCGTCAGGCGTTCCGCGGAGGTAAGCCCGGCGACGCACACGGCACCGGCAACAACAACGCTGGCGGTCAGTATGGTTCGGCACAGTCCTCTTACTCTGCAGGTGGTGAGAACTAATGGGTCTGCTTCGTTCAGCTCTTCTGCTTGGCGCCGGCGCGGCGGTTGGTTACTTTGCTTCCAAGCGTGCCACCGCCTCCGAACCTGCTCAGCGTACCCCCGGCAGCGCCCTGCTCATGCGTGAGCACGGTGAACTGGCCCTCAACCCGGAGTCTCAGATGGGAAAGTTCTTCGATTCGCCGATTGGCAAGCCCCTGCAGCCGTATGCGTTGCGTGCTGTTGAGTTCGCCGCCCGCGTGCGTGAGGGCATGCAGGAAAAGGAGATGGAGCTCAACGCTAAGGTGGAGCGCCAGAAGCAGGATCTGCGTCCTGGCTCCCTGGATACCTGGGAGCGCAAGATGAGCTCGACTGAGATTGAGTCCACGAACCGCCGCCTGGCTGAGCGTGAACTTATTGAGGTGGAGGCTGAGATTGCCTCCTTGGAAGAGGCGCAGAAGCGAGCGCGTGAGCAGCGCATTGCGCGTGACCGTCAGCTCGGTGATGGCTTCTTCAACTAGGTTTTAAAACGTGGTGTCTTCGCCCGTAAACCACGGTACGAGACTGGCTCAATTAGCCATTTTGCTCTCGGGCAGGCACCATAGGTCAGTAGACTAATTTAGAATTTCGCACAGATTACTCTAAGGAATGAGATGCTCTCACAGGAGATTTCCAAGCGCTGGATCGATTTCTTCGCTTCCCGCGGCCATACTGTGGTGCCTTCGGCATCGCTGATTTCGAACGAGCCCGGCGCTATGTTCACCATTGCCGGTATGGTGCCGTTCATTCCCTACTTCTTGGGCCGTGAGACCCCTCCGTTCTCCCGCGCGACCAGCGTGCAGAAGTGCATCCGCACCCTGGACATTGAAGAGGTGGGTAAGACTGCGCGTCACGGTACCTTCTTCCAGATGGCTGGTAACTTCTCCTTCGGTGATTACTTCAAGGAGAAGGCGATTCCTTTCGCTTACGAGTTGCTGACTACCTCTCAGGATCAGGGTGGTTTTGGCCTGGACCCCGAGCGTTTGTGGGTCACCATCTACGAGGGTGACGAAGAAGCATTCGAGATTTGGACTAAGACCGTTGGGTTCCCCGCTGAGCGTATTCAGCGTATGGGCATGAAGGAAAACTACTGGTCCACTGGTCAGCCCGGCCCTGCAGGTCCCGACTCGGAGATTTTCTATGACCGTGGCCCCGCCTATGGTAAGGAAGGCGGCCCGGCGGCTGACGACGACCGTTACATTGAGATTTGGAACCTCGTGTTTATGCAGTACCAGCGTGGCGAGGGCCTCGGCAAGGATGACTTCGAGATTCTGGGTGAGCTGCCGAAGAAGAACATTGATACCGGCCTGGGTGTTGAGCGCCTGGCAATGCTGTTGCAGGGTGTTGAGAACTTCTACGAGACCGACCAGGTTCGCCCGGTTTTGGATGCAGCATCCAAACTGTCCGGTAAGAAGTACCACGGCTCTGAGTCCCCTGAGGACGAAGGCTACGAGGACGACGTGCGTATGCGCGTGGTGGCTGACCACATCCGCTCCTCCCTTATGCTGATTGCTGACGGTGTCACCCCCTCCAATGAGGGTCGCGGCTACATTCTGCGCCGTCTGATGCGCCGCGCTATCCGTGCGATGCGTCTGCTGGGCGTGACTGAGCCTTGCCTGCCCGTGCTGTTCCCGGCGTCTTGCGAGGCTATGAAGGGTGCTTTCCCGTACGTGGGTGATGACTTCGAGCGTATTTCCCGCATTGCCTACGCTGAGGAGAAGGCGTTCCTGCATACCATTGAGACCGGTACTGAGCGTCTGGAAGAGGCAGTTGCTGCCGCTAAGAAGGACGGCTCCAACGCTGTTTCCGGTGCTGAGGCGTTTGCTCTGCACGACACCTACGGCTTCCCGATTGACCTGACCCTGGAGATGGCTGCTGAGGCTGGCGTGAAGGTTGACGAGAAGGCTTTCCGTGAGCTGATGGCTGAGCAGCGTCACCGTGCACAGGCTGACGCTAAGGCGAAGAAGGGCGCGTTCGCTGACCTGTCCGAGCTGCGTAAGCTCGTGGATGAGCGTGGCTCCATCTTCACCGGTTACACCGAGCTGCGTACTGAGACTCACCTGCGTGCAATCCTGGTGGACGGCGTATCTGTTCCCGCAGCTAAGGCCGGCGACAAGATTGAGGTTGTCCTGGATGAGACTCCGTTCTACGCTGAGGCTGGTGGCCAGGCAGCTGATACCGGTGTTATTACCGGCAACGGCTTCATCATTGACGTTCAGGACGTTCAGCAGCCCGTGAAGGGCCTGAGTGTTCACCGCGCCGTTGTACGTGAGGGCGAGGTTCACACCGGTGCTGAGGTTGTGGCACAGGTTGACGTTCAGCGTCGCCGCGACGGTGAGAAGGCACACTCCGGTACCCACATTATTCACGCAGCTCTGCACCAGGTGTTGGGTAATGAAGCAACTCAGCGCGGCTCCTTCAACAAGGAAGGCTACCTGCGCTTCGACTTCGCATGGGGCGAGGGCCTGTCCGAGTCTGCTAAGCGTGAGGTTGAAGAGGTAGCAAACCTCGCTATTCGCGATAACCACCAGGTGATTACCCGTGAGATGCCACTGGCTGAGGCTAAGGCTCTTGGCGCTATGAGCCTCTTCGGCGAGAAGTACGGCGACGTGGTGCGTGTTGTTGAAATCGGTGGCGAGTTCTCCCGCGAGCTGTGCGGTGGTACCCACGTTGGTTCGTCCGCTGAGGTTGGTTCCCTGACCCTGCTGACTGAGGGTTCTGTTGGCTCCGGTAACCGCCGTGTTGAGGCTCTGGTGGGTCTGGACTCCTTCAACCACCTGACTGCTGAGCGTACCCTGGTGAACCAGCTGACCGGTCTGATGAAGGTTCAGTCCTCCGCTGATCTGCCGGAGAAGATTAACCAGACTCTGGCTAAGCTGAAGGCTGCTGAGAAGGAACTGGCTCAGCTGCGCCGCGAGAAGCTGCAGGCTGAGGCTGGCAAGCTGCTGGAGAATGCACAGACCATCGGTTCTGTTCGCGTTCTGGCGCATGACGCTGGCGAACTGGACGCTAACGGCGTTCGTGAGCTGGCTCTGGATCTGCGTTCGCGCTTCGGCTCCGAGGCTACGGTTGTTGCTGTGGTGGGTGTGGCTAATGGTCGCCCCGTTATCCTGGTAGCAACCAACGAGGGCGCTCGTGAGGCTGGCGTGAAGGCTGGCGCTCTGGTCCGCGTCGCTGCCGGTGTTCTCGGCGGCGGTGGCGGCGGTAAGGACGACGTCGCTCAGGGTGGTGGCCAGGATGCATCCAAGATTGGTGCTGCACTGGACGCTGTCCGCGACGCTATCGCACAGGCTCAGGCCTAAATATGGCAGAATTCCAGCGGGGAGTGCGGATGGGCGTCGATGTGGGTAATGCTCGCGTCGGCACCGCCCTCAGCGACCCCGACGGCATCCTTGCCACCCCGCTCAAGACATTACGCCGCGACGCGAAGAAGAACTCTGACCGCCGTGTTTTGCGCAAGCTGATTGAGGTGAACGAGGTGGTGGAGGTTTTCGTCGGGCTTCCGAAGACCATGCGTGGTGGGGATTCTCCCTCCACGGAAATGGCTAGGGAGTACGCGCAGGCTCTGCGCTCCGAGCTGGATGCCGAAGAGAAAACACATATTAATATTTGGCTGGTGGATGAGCGACTCACCACCGTGAGCGCTCACCGTGCACTGCACGAGGCTGGGGTTTCCAGCCGAGATTTCAAGACTATGGTTGACCAGGTGGCGGCTGTGAACATTTTGCAGTACAGCCTGGATGCCCTCAAGGCGGGGCAGTCCGTAGCCGGGTACAAGGTGAGCGATCCGGCCCACGAAGAAAACCGACCGTCCGAGTCAGAAGGGACCGCGGTTGGTGCCGTCAACGAAACGGAGAACCTTCAGTGACCGAACAGAATAAACAGCCCGAAGAGAGCGGGCTCGACCTCTTTAGGCCTACGGCTGAGGACGAACGTAAGGGTATTACCGGCATTACGATGGAACAGGAAATCGTGTCGGTGGCTACGTTGCGTGCGCGTAAGCGCCGCCGCCGCGCCGTTTTGCTGAGCGCAATTTCCCTGTTTGTCGTGGCTCTGGTCATCATTTCTGGTGCCCTGATTACTCGCTACGACCCGTTCAAGAATCGTGACTACTCGGGTGGCGGTAACGGCATGACCGTAACTTTCACGATTCGTTCCGGCCAGTCCACCGCGCAGGTGGCTGCTGAGCTAGAAAATGCTGGCGTCATTGCTGATGCTGATAAGTTCCTTGAGGTGTACGCCAAGGAGAGCAAGGGTAAGTACTTGCAGCCTGGCACCTATGAATTGCAGCAGCACATGAGCAGCTCGAACGCTATCAACACGATTATTCAGGCGAACAGCAACGTACTGTACCTGGCTATTCCTCAGGGTAAGCGCGTGAGCGAGACCATCGATCTGATTGTTTCTGGCTCCGATGGCGCGTTCACCCGCAAGCAGGTTGAGGACGCGATCAGCAACTACACCCAGTACGGCGTGCCGAGCAACTTCCCGTCGATTGAGGGCTGGTTGCACCCGGGTGAGTACCGCTTCCCGAAGGATACCGACATCAAGAAGGTTATTCAGACCATGGTTGATAAGACCAAGGCTGACCTGAAGGAAGCCGGTGTGAGCGGCGATCAGAAGATCTTTGAGGTTCTGACTATTGCCTCTATCGTGGAACTTGAGGCTCAGCCGAAGGACTACGTGGCGGTTGCAGGCATCATTGAGAACCGTCTGAACAACCCTGATGGTGAGACCTCGGGTCTGATTCAGTCGGATGCGACCGTGACCTACGGTCTGGGTGTCCGCTCGTACCACCTGACTGAAGAGCAGAAGGCCGATAAGAGCAATAAGTACAATACTTATGCGAATAAGGGTCTTCCTAAGGGTCCGATTGGTTCCCCGCAGCTGGCTTCGATTAAGGCTGCTGCAGCTCCCGAGAAGAACCCGTACTTCTACTGGGTGACTGTGGACCTGGATTCCGGTGAGACCAAGTATTCCCGCACTTATGCTGAGCACCAGCGTTATGTTGAAGAGTACAACCAGTGGTGTTCTAAGCACCCGAACCGTTGTAGCTAAGCTGTAGCTGATTGGTTCAGCAGGTAGCTACGATTCGGTAGCTTTGGACTGAAGGTTCCTTGCTGAGGCGGGTACCGCCTCCACGAGAGTGGGGGAGGTGCCCGCCTTTGCTGTACCCGAATAGTGGTTTGTCCCTTAAAATGGGTAGAGTGCGCCTATGAACGTGGGTTCGTGGCGTGCGTGTCCGCAAGTCCCCAGCGTTGAGAGCGAGAGAGTACCGATGAAGACTGAGCCGTACCGTGAAGCCCCGTATCTTCGCCGTGCCTACGTGCTGGGGCACCCGATTTCCCATTCCCTGTCACCCGCGTTGCATCGTGCGGCGTATGACTTTTTGGGTGAGCAGAATTTGGGGTATGAGCGCCGCGATACTTTGCCTGATGATTTGCCGGCGATGATGTACGGTGTGCGACACCCGGACGGTACGGAGGATGCTCCGTATATTGCAGGTCTGTCGGTGACGATGCCGTTGAAGACCGCGGTCATCCAGTATTGCGATGAGATTAGCGAGATGGCGCAGGTGACCGGTGCGGTGAATACGGTGTATCCGCGTGGTGAGAAGATTCTGGGGCATAATACGGACGTCATTGGCATTGTGAACGCGCTGCGCCACGCCGGTTTGGAACCGGAACCGCTCAAGGATTCTGCCGCGATTGTGGGTGGGGGAGCGACCGCTATTTCTGCTTTGGCGGCGCTGCACGCGCTGGGGTACCGCCGCGTGAGCGTGTACGCCCGTTCGTTGCATAAGCTCGGTAGTGTGCAGGAGGCGGCGGGCCGCCTGGGCGTTCAGCTGGAACAGATTACGTTGGCTGATTTGCCGCAGAATCTTGCTGAGCGCGGTCATCACCCGGTGGTGTCTACTCTTCCGGCTCATGCGGCGGACGAGTGGGCGAGCCAGCTGAGCGGGCTGAAGGGCGCCTCCGTGACGCACCGGCCGGTACTGCTCGATGTTGCGTATAACCCGTGGCCTTCGGTGCTGGCGAGCGCTTGGGAGGCGAACGGCGGTACGGTGGTTTCTGGCCTGGAGATGCTGCTGTATCAGGCGGTGGAGCAGGTTCTGATTTTTACTGACCGCACCCTGTCTGAGGGTGAGCTGCTGGGCTTGGTGAATGCGATGTGTGCGGCGGTTGATCTTGCGCCTCGTGCTTCCGTTTCGTGAAAAAAGCGTGCTTTCACTCGCTCAGTAAACAGGCATTTTATACACTATTTATACACGTGAAGAATTATTATTCCTTCCTCCTGCGCTGCGGTGCGGGTGCGATGAAAAGAGGTTAACCTATGGCCCTGCGTTGGCTCACTGCCGGAGAATCCCACGGCGAGGCGCTCGTCGGCATTATTGAGGGCGTACCCGCCGGTGTGGAACTCACCAGCGACATGGTGCGTGACGCCCTGGCTCGCCGCCGCCTCGGCTACGGCCGCGGTGCCCGCATGAAGTTCGAGGAGGACCGCGTGCGCATCCTGGGCGGTGTGCGTCACGGCCTGACTCAGGGCGGCCCGGTCGCGATTGAGATTGCGAACACCGAGTGGCCCAAGTGGACTGACGTGATGAGCTCCGACCCGGTGGATCCGAAGCTGATTGAGGGTCGTGCGCGTAACGCTGCGCTGACTCGTCCGCGCCCCGGTCATGCCGATTTTGCGGGTATGCAGAAGTACAACTTCTCTGAAGCTCGCCCGGTGCTGGAGCGCGCCTCCGCGCGTGAGACTGCGACCCGCGTAGCTCTTGGCGTGGTTGCCGCACAGATTTTGAAGGCTCTGGGTGTTGAGCTGGTTTCTCACACCGTAGCTGTGGGTGGCGTGCACGCTCCTGAGGGTGCCCCGGTACCTTCGCCCCGCAACGTTGAGGAGCTGGACGCTGACCCGCTGCGCTGCTTCGACAAGGCAACCTCCGACGCGATGGTTCAGCGCGTGGATGAGGCGCACAAGGACGGTGAGACTCTCGGCGGTGTGGTTGAAGTGCTCGCGTACGGTATGCCTCCCGGACTGGGTTCGTACGTGCACTGGGACCGCCGCTTGGACGCGCGCCTTGCCGCGGCTCTGATGGGTATTCAGGCCATTAAGGGCGTTGAGGTTGGCGACGGTTTCGCGACCGCTGACCGCCCCGGCACTGCAGCTCACGACGAGATTTCCATTGGCGAAAATGGCGTCACCCGCGATACCAACCGTGCAGGTGGTATTGAGGGTGGTATGAGCATCGGTGACCTGCTGCGTGTGCGCGCGGCAATGAAGCCCATTGCGACCGTGCCGAAGGCCCTGAAGACCATTGACACGTCCACCGGTGAAGAGGCCCGCGCCCACCACCAGCGTTCGGACGTGTGTGCTGTTCCCGCCGCTGGCGTGGTGGCGGAGGCTATGGTCGCCCTAGTGCTCGCTGAGGCGGCACTGGAGAAGTTTGGTGGCGACTCCATGGGTGAGACTCGCCGCAACATGGATTCCTACCTGGACGCTATTCCGGCGTCTCTGGCTTGGGAGTCTAACGTGGCTGGTTGGGACGCGTAGTGCCCCTTCCTGCGGAGTCTGAGGGCAGCGGCGTGAACGGTTGTGGTTCCGGGGCGGTTTCTGTGGAACAGGGTGTCCGCCCGGTCGCTTCGAGCCCCCTTGCGCGTATTGCTGCGGCAACGCAGCGTGCGCGAGGGGGCGCTTCGCCGCGCCCGGAATCTGGTGTATCGGAATCCGTATCTGCCACGGCTGAGCAGGCTGTTGAGTGTGAGGATTCCTCCCGTCCGGCCTTTCGCGTGCCCACCCCGGCTGACCTGATGCATTCTGGTACCCGCCCCGTGCCTGCCGCTACTATGGCGAGCACGCAGGGTGTGCGCCTGTACGCTTCCTCGGTGTCTGAGGATGCTGACCCGGCGCTCGGTCTGGGCGAGGACCTGCGCCTGAAGCTGCTCAGCGCCCTGCAGGGCATGGGCACCGACGAAGAGGAGCCCCGCAAGGAGCCCGCGAAGGCGGAATCACCTAAGCCGCCTGTGTCCAAGCCTGCAGCTCCGAAGCCGGCTGCACCGAAACCTGCCGCGCCCAAGCCGGCACCTGTAAAGCAGGTACAGCCTGCAGAGGCGGCGGGGGAGAGGGCTACCGCTCCCGTGCAGAAGACTGAACCGCAGTCTGCCCCCGTAGCCCCCATAGCCGCATCCGCAACTCCCGTAGCTGTGCCCGCGGCTGACCCCGCCAAGCCGGTTCGTCCGACCCCGGCACTGTTCGGCAAGGTTCAGGTTGTCGCACCCGCAGTACCCGCCGCGGAAGCAGAGAGCCAACCAGAGGAGAATCCCCTCGAAGCTTCCGAACTGCCCGCAACTTCCGCTGAATCTGCGGCACCTGCAGATATTGCAGCGTCGGAAGAACTGGGCGCGCCGGAAGAAACTCACGCAGAAGTGCTCGCAGAAGACGAGTCTGCCGGCGGCGCTCGCATACACCCGCAGCAGGTGCGTGAAATGCACGAGAACTTCGCGGAACGCGCCCGCCCCATCGTGCTCATCGGTCCCATGGCGGCAGGTAAGACCTATATTGGTACGCACCTGGCGCGTTTTTACGGCTACGAGTTCCTCGACGCCGACCAGCTCATCGTGGAACGCTACGGCGAAGTCTCCGAAATCTTCGAGATTTTCGGTGAGACGCACTTCCGCGAGCTCGAACGCAAAACCATCGAAGAGGTCCTCACCTCGCCGGTGTACCGCAATACGGTGTTCTCCCTGGGCGGTGGCGCACCCATGACCGATTCGGTTGCGGAGCTGCTCAAGGACGAATGCGTGGTGTACATCCTCGTTGATGCTGACACCGTCACCCCGCGCATTACCGGCAGCAAGACCCGCCCGCTGCTGCAGCCGAACCCGGTGGAGCGGTGGACCGAAATTTTTGAGCGTCGCCGCAGCCGATACGAAGAGCTGGCGCACTTCACCCTGGACGCACGAGGCGGCCGCCCCATCACCGAGATGACTGCAGAAATCCAGGCGTACGTGACCGCAATCCGTACTTCCCGAGCGCAGCACCCCCAAGCATAACCCCTCACCTGTGAAAGGACACATGATGAGCACTCAGCCCGCCCCCACTTTCGGTGCCTCCGGCGCGGAAGATATTACCCGCATCCCGGTGACCGGCAGCTCCCCGCGTGAGAACTATGAGGTTCTCATTGGCCACAACCTGCTCGGTAAGATTCCCGAAATTCTGGGCAACCGCACCAAGAAGGTGCTCGTGATTCACCCGCGTGCCCTGCGTTCCACCGGTGAGCTGGTCATGGAAGACCTACGTGCCATGGGATACGAATCTTTCAGCGCCGAAATCCCGGATGCTGAGGAGGCGAAGCACTACCAGGTGGCGGCATTCTGCTGGCAGGTGCTCGGCCAGAACGACTTCACCCGCACCGACGCAATCATCTCCGTGGGTGGCGGCGCTATTACCGACGTTGCCGGCTTCGTGGCGGCAACCTGGCTGCGCGGCGTGCGCGTTATTCACATTCCGACCACCCTGCTCGGCATGGTGGACGCTGCCGTGGGCGGTAAGACCGGCATCAACACTGCCGAGGGTAAGAACCTGGTCGGCGCGTTCTGGCCGCCCGCCGCGGTACTCTGCGAGATCGGCACCCTGCGCACCCTGCCCGAGAACGAGCTGCTGACCGGCATGGGTGAGATCGTCAAGTGCGGCTTCATCGCAGACCCCGAAATCCTCGACCTGATTGAGGCGAATCCGAACGCCGTGCGTGACTCGCAGTCCGCCATCATGCGTGAACTCATTGAGCGTAGCGTGCGTGTGAAGGCTGAGGTCGTCTCCGAGGACCTGCGCGAATCCGGCCGCCGCGAAATCCTGAACTACGGCCACACCCTCGCCCACGCCATTGAACGTAACGAACGCTACCAGTGGCGTCACGGCGCGGCAGTGTCCGTCGGCATGGTCTACGCCGCCGAACTGGCGCTGGCAACCGGCCACGCCGACGAAGAACTCGTGGCACGCACCCGCCGCATCCTCGAATCCCTGGGCCTGCCCACCTCCTACAAGGCAGACGCCTGGCCCCAGCTGCTCGAAGCAATGCGCCGCGACAAGAAGGCACGCGGCAACCTGCTGCGCTTCATCATTCTTGACGGTTTGGCTCACCCGCGCGTCTACGAGGTGCCGGACGACTCAATCCTGTACATGACCTACCAGGAGATTATCTCCGAGTAGGCCTGAGTCCCGTACAGTCACCGCCACGCACCCGCCACACGACTGCCAACATATGACAGTCAGCATGCGGCAACAGGGCGGGGGGCCATAGCATCTGTGGTGCCCCTGCTAGGCAAATTCGTGCGCATCCTGTAGAATGTACTGGACATATTTTTGCTTATTGAAAACTTAGCGCCGCGCCGGGTACCACTACGGCGTGAGCGTCGATGACACGAAGGAGAGCCCCATGGCATCCACTACCGATATTAAGAACGGCGCCGTCCTGAAGATTGACGGCAACCTCTGGTCCGTCGTAGAGTTCCAGCACGTTAAGCCCGGTAAGGGTGGCGCATTCGTCCGCACCAAGCTGCGCAACGTTACCTCCGGCAAGGTCGTCGATCGTACCTTCAACGCTGGCGCTAAGATTGAAACCGCAACCGTTGACCGCTCCGACTACCAGTACCTGTACCAGGACGGCGACGACTACGTCTTCATGGACATGAAGACCTACGACCAGATCAATGTTCCCGCAACCGTTGTTGGCGACGCAGCAAACTACATGCTCGAGTCCCAGACCGCAACCATCGCGCTGAACGAGGGCACCCCCCTGTACATTGAGCTGCCCGCATCCGTGGTCCTCGAAATCACCTACACCGAGCCCGGCCTGCAGGGTGACCGCTCCACCGGCGGCACCAAGCCCGCAACCGTTGAGACCGGCTACGAGATCCAGGTTCCCCTGTTCCTGGAGACCGGCACCAAGGTCAAGGTTGACACCCGCACCGGTGAGTACCTCGGTCGCGTGAACGACTAATGAATTCACGTACTAAAGCCCGATTGCGCGCCCTCGAAGTGCTCTTCGAAGCGGATCAGCGCAACGAAGATTATATTGAGGTACTCCGCCGCCGCCGACTGTACACGGTAGCGCAGATTTCTGCTTACTCTGAGGAAATCATTCGTGGCGTCCGCGACCACGATGAAGAAATCCGTGAGTTTGTTGAGACTTACGCCCGTGACTGGTCCTTCGAGCGTATGCCCGCCGTGGACCGTGCCGTGCTACGTATTGGCACTTGGGAGCTTCTGTACAATGACGAAGTTCCGGATGCTGTCGCAATTTCTGAGGCTGTCGGTCTGGCGCGTGTGCTGTCCACGAATGAATCTCCGAAGTTCGTGAACGGTCTGCTGGATAAGCTCCGTCAGGTGAAGCCGACCCTGCTCGCGTAAGACATCCTGCCGCTGGCTCTTATGGCTGGTTGGCTTGCCGCCGTTGATGATGCACCCGCAGGGGAGCGTACGTGAAACCCCCGCCGTCCTGTAGTTCGCTACAGGACGGCGGGGGTTTTCTGTGTCTATGCTTCTTCGGTTGGTGCGGTTCTGCGTGGCTGAGCGCCTTGAGGACGGATCCCCCGCCCCGCTCCATACCAGCTCCGTCCCCGCCGTGAGCGGTCTCTCGCCGAACCTGAACGTAGCCTGTGAACTGTGGTACCCTACTAGAAGCACAAAACCTTTAAATCCGTCCCGTGAGGCGGGGAAGGAGACGGCTATGCCTGGGTCAACTGTACCCACATCCGGCGTGAACCAGGGGCGAAATCTAACCGCAGCCCCACATTCGGCAACCCCTCAAAGCACCTCCGTGGACGCGACCACCGTCGGCCGCACCATCCTCAGCGAGGACGAAATCCGCCGCGCCCTCACCCGCATCGCCTACGAAATTATTGAAACCAATAAAGGCGTAGAAAACCTCGTACTCATCGGCATCCGCTCCCGCGGCGTACCCCTCGCCGTACGACTCGCCGCCCGCATCCAAGCCATCGAGCCGAACTTCAACGCAGAAACACGACTCGGCGCCCTGGACATCACCGCCTACCGCGACGACCAGCCTGCCTCGCCCAACGGCACCACCTCCCCAGAGAACACAGGGGAGAGCATCATGCCCAGCATCGGCATTGAAGGTAAAACCGTAGTCCTCGTTGACGACGTCCTCTACTCCGGCCGCACCGTACGCGCCGCCCTTGACGCACTCAACGCCCACGGACGACCCGCCCTCGTACGCCTGGCAGTCCTCGTAGACCGCGGACACCGGCAACTACCCATCCGCGCCGACCACGTGGGCAAAAACCTGCCCACCAGCGCCAGCGAAACGGTGCGCGTCGTACTGACCGAAACTGACAACGCAACAGACCGAGTCGATATTATCCAGCTGGGAGGGCTCTCATGAAGCATCTGCTCGACACCCGCGAACTAACCCGCGAAGAAGCCATCGAAATCCTTGACGTCGCCGACTACATGGCGCAGGTCAAAGCCGAAAACCGCACCCTGAACGTACTCAACGGAAAGACCATCGTCAACCTCTTCTTTGAGGACTCCACCCGTACCCGCCTCTCCTTCGAAGCCGCGGAGAAGCGCCTGGGTGCAACCGTCACGAACTTCTCTGCTTCTGGATCCTCCCTGTCTAAGGGCGAGTCGCTCAAGGACACCGCGCAGACTCTCAAGGCGATTGCCGCGGATGCGTTCGTGATCCGCCACTCGGCATCCGGCGCACCGCAGCGCCTCGCCGAGGCAGGCTGGACTGATATCCCCGTGCTCAACGCGGGCGACGGCACCCATGCGCACCCCACCCAGGCACTGCTCGACGCCGTATCCCTGCGCCAGTACAAGGCAGAACGCGACGGCCTCGATAGCCCCCGCGGCACCGACCTGTCCGGTATGCGCGTGCTCATCGTCGGCGACATCCTGCACTCGCGCGTGGCACGCTCCAACCTCTGGCTGCTGACCACCCTCGGCGCGCAGGTCGTCTTCGTCGCACCGCCGACCCTACTGCCGCTGAACACTGCCTCCTGGGTTGAAGAAGCTGGCGTAGAAATCTTCCACGACTTCGACGAAGCCATTGCCACCAACCCCGATGCCGTCATGCTGCTGCGCATCCAGAAGGAACGCATGAACGCCGCGTACTTCCCCTCCGCAGAGGAGTACACCGACCTGTGGGGCCTGACCGCCGAACGCTTCGCAACCCTGCAGGCACAGCCGCAGCCGGTCGCAATCCTGCACCCGGGCCCCATGAACCGCGGCCTGGAGATCTGCTCCGAAGCCGCCGACGCCACCAACTCCTGGGTCCTGCGCCAGGTCAGCAACGGCGTGGCGCTGCGCATGGCGGTGCTCTACCTGCTTCTAACCGACGGCTCCAGCGCCAAACTCTACGCCGGCGACGAATCCTAAACGACCTTCCTAACGAGAGGAACCAACACCATGAGCAAGTACCTGATTAAGGGCGCAAGCCTCTACGGCGAAAAGGTCGCCGACATCCTCATCGAGGACGGCGTGATTAGCCGCATCGCAGAGAACATTGATGCCGCAGACGCACAGGTTGTCGAGGCGGCAGGCCAGGTGGCACTGCCCGGCCTGGTCGACATCCACACCCACCTGCGTCAGCCCGGCTACGAGGCATCCGAAACCGTTGAGACCGGTACCCGCGCAGCAGCCCTGGGCGGTTACACCGCAGTGTTTGCCATGGCAAACTCCATGCCCGTGGCAGACACCGCCGCAGTGGTTGAACAGGTTGACCGCCTCGGCAAGGAATCCGCATGGTGCCGCGTGCAGCCCATCGGCGCAGTGACCGTGGGCCTGAAGGGTGAGCGTCTCTCCGATATTGGCGGTATGGCGAACTCCATCGCGAACGTGCGTGTGTTCTCCGACGACGGCATGTGCGTGTACGACCCCGCCGTGATGCGCCGAGCCCTCGAATATGTCAAGACCTTCGACGGCGTCATTGCGCAGCATGCGCAGGAGCCACGCCTGACTGAAGGCGCCCAGATGAATGAAGGTAAGGTGTCCGCTGACCTGGGTCTAGCCGGCTGGCCCGCCGTCGCTGAAGAGGCAATCATTGCCCGCGACGTGCTGCTGGCTGAGCACCTGGACTCCAAGCTGCACATCTGTCACCTGTCCACCAAGGGCTCCATTGAGGTTGTGCGCTGGGCTAAGTCCCGCGGCGTGAAGGTGACCGCGGAGGCAACCCCGCACCACCTGCTGCTCACCGACGAGACCGCACGCACCTACGACCCGGTCTTCAAGGTGAACCCGCCGTTGCGCACCGAAGAAGACGTCATGGCGCTGCGTCAGGCAGTTGCTGACGGCATCATCGACGTGATTGGTACCGACCACGCACCGCACCCGGCAGAGACCAAGGAATGCGAGTGGGCGTGTGCCGCGAACGGTATGACCGGTCTGGAGCAGGCACTGTCCATCATCCAGATGACTCTGGTTGACACCGGCATGATTACCTGGCGCGATGTGGCACGCATTCTCTCCGAGGAGCCCGCGAAGATTGGTCGCCTGGACCATGAGCAGGGCCGCCCGCTGGCCGAAGGTGAACCGGCAAATATTGTGCTGGTTGACCCGAAGGCAACTCGCGTGATCAAGCCGGAGGAGCAGGCAACCAAGGGTAAGAACAACCCCTACCGCGGTATGGAGGTGCCCGGCTCGATCCGTGCAACCTTCTACGCCGGCCACCCGACCGTGCTGAATGGCGAGCTGGCAACCCCGCGCCGCTAACCCGCGAGGCGAACCACGAAGTAACCGTGCCTGGCGGTGGTAGGTTCACGCCTGCCACCGCCTCGCGAGGAATACAGCCTCGTGGGAGCTAGTAGCGGGGGAGAAACCTCCCCGAAACACGACCGGAACCACCAGCGCAAAAACACCCCTCCCTATCAACCCAGGCCGAGACAATCGACCGAGACCCAACCGAAAGAGAGAACCTTCGTGGGAAAGTTCCTGACCGCTATCATCTGCATCGCCCTGGTTGCGCTATGCATCTACGGCATGTGGCATGGATGGCGCTCGCGCCTGGCACGCCAGGCGAACATGTTCGGCTCCCTCAAGGAAGTTCCCGAACGCTACGAGGGCATGACCGCTGACGCTGCTTTCGAGGGCGAGTACGTCAGCACCACGATATTCGGTAACTGGCTGGACCGTGTGGGTTTCGATTCGCTCGGCTTCAAGAGCAAGTCCACCCTGCTGATTTATCCGGACAGCATCATCTTCACCCGTAACGGCGCGAAGGACCTGTGGATTCCAGCGAAGAAGCTCGCAGTCATCACCACCGACCGCGGTATGGCAGGCAAGGTTGTGGAGAAGAACGGCCTGGTTGTGATTGGTTGGACCCTGGACGGTCACCGCGTGCAGACTGGCTTCCGCACCCGCTACGCCGAGGATAAGCAGGCGGTACTGCAGGAGCTACGCCGCATCGCCCCGAACGCGGTAGATGCGCCCGAGAAGTGGGCGGCAGAACCGGAAGCCTAACCCCCGGACAAACCGCGAAACGTATAGATTTGGCCTAGCGGCAGGGGAACAACCCGCCGAAGGCACCATAGACTACCCCGGAACCTGCACGGTAGAGGCCGCACAGGAAGCGGGGGAGAACACCAGAGAAAAGGAAGAAGAGCATGACTGACATGACACGATCCGGCGCCCTGCGTACGGACCGCGCGCTGCTCGTCCTGGAGGACGGCACCGTCTACCGCGGCTATGGCTACGGCGCAACCGGCGCGTCCCTGGGCGAGGCGGTTTTCTCGACCGGCATGACCGGCTACCAGGAAACCCTGACCGACCCCTCCTACGCGGGTCAGATTGTGGTTCAGACCGCTCCGCATATTGGCAACACCGGCGTGAACACCACCGACGCCGAATCCCGCAAGATTTGGGTTGCTGGCTACGTGGTTCGCGATGCCGCACGTGTGGCATCCAACTGGCGTTCTGAGCGCACCCTCGACGAAGAGCTCATCGAGCAGGGCATCATCGGTATTCAGGGCATTGACACTCGCGCTCTGACCCGCCGTCTGCGTTCGAGCGGTTCGATGCGTGCTGGCGTGTTCTCCGGTGAGTACGCAGAACGCTCTGAAGCTGAACTGCTGGAGGAGGTGCGCGCCTCCGAACCGATGGCCGGCCGTAAGCTTGCTGACTCCGTTTCGGTTGATACCGCCTACACCGTTGAGCCGCACCAGTTCAACTGGTTCGCGCCCCCGGTTGCAACCGTCGTAGCCCTGGACCTGGGCATTAAGTCGATGACCCCGCAGCGTTTTGCTGAGCGTGGCGTGCGCGTGCACGTGCTGCCCGCAAGCGCAACCCTCGAGGACATCTACTCCCACAACCCCGACGGAGTGTTCTTCTCCAACGGCCCCGGTGACCCGGCAACCGCTGACGAGCAGGTTGAGCTGCTGCAGGGCGTGCTGCGTAAGGGCACCCCGTTCTTCGGTATCTGCTTCGGTAACCAGCTGCTGGGCCGTGCGCTGGGCTTCGGCACCTACAAGCTGCCCTTCGGTCACCGCGGCATCAACCAGCCGGTCATGGATAAAACCACCGGCAAGGTTGAAATCACCGCGCAGAACCACGGCTTCGCTGTGGACGCGCCGATTGGCGACTACGTGACCGCACCGAACGCCGAGTTCGGTCAGGTCATGGTCTCCCACGTGGGTCTGAACGACAACGTGGTTGAGGGCCTGACCTGTAAGGATATCCCCGCCTTCTCCGTGCAGTACCACCCCGAGGCTGCTGCGGGCCCGCACGATTCCGCCTACCTCTTTGACCGTTTCATCGACCTGATGGTCGCAACCAAGACTGCAAAGGAAGCATAAATGCCTCGTCGTACTGACCTTAATAGCGTCCTCGTCATCGGTTCCGGCCCCATCGTCATCGGTCAGGCAGCGGAATTCGACTACTCCGGCACTCAGGCACTGCGCGTGCTGAAGGAGGAGGGCGTACGCGTCATCCTCGTTAACTCGAACCCGGCAACCATCATGACCGATCCCGAGTTCGCGGACGCCACCTACATTGAACCCATCACCCCCGAGGTGATTGAGAAGATCATCGCTAAGGAAAAGCCGGACGCAATCCTGCCGACCCTGGGTGGTCAGACCGCACTGAACGCGGCAATCTCCCTGGATGAGCGCGGCGTGCTCGCCAAGTACAATGTTGAGCTCATCGGCGCGAACATTGAGGCGATTAACCTCGGTGAGGACCGTGAAGCATTCAAGGGCGTGGTGGAACGCGCCGGCGGCGAGTCTGCACGCTCGGTGATCGTTCACTCCATGCCGGAGGCGTTGGAAGCCGCTAAGGAACTGGGCTACCCGATGGTGGTCCGCCCCTCCTTCACCATGGGTGGTCTCGGCTCGGGTATGGCGTACAACGAGGAAGACCTCTACCGTATTGCCGGTGCCGGTATTCAGTACTCGCCCACCAGCGAGGTTCTGCTGGAGGAGTCCATCCTCGGCTGGAAGGAATACGAGCTGGAGATGATGCGTGACACTAACGACAACGTCGTGGTCGTCTGCTCCATCGAAAACTTCGACCCCGTGGGCGTGCACACCGGTGACTCCATCACCGTGGCACCCGCACTGACCCTGACCGACCGTGAGTTCCAGAAGCTGCGCGATATCGCAATCAACGTGATTCGTGAGGTTGGCGTGGACACCGGTGGTTGTAACATCCAGTTCGCGATTGACCCGAAGACCGGCCGCATCATCGTCATTGAGATGAACCCGCGAGTGTCTCGTTCCTCGGCGCTCGCGTCGAAGGCTACCGGCTTCCCGATTGCGAAGATTGCGACCAAGCTGTCCCTGGGCTACACCCTGGATGAGATTCCGAACGATATCACTCAGAAGACCCCGGCATCCTTCGAGCCGACCCTCGACTACGTGGTCGTGAAGGTTCCGCGCTTCGCGTTTGAGAAGTTCCCGGCTGCTGACCCGACCCTGACCACCACCATGAAGAGTGTTGGCGAAGCTATGGCCCTGGGCCGTAACTTCACTGAGGCTCTGCAGAAGGCGATGCGTTCGCTGGAGCAGAAGGGCGCGTCCTTCTCATTCAAGCCGCTGACCCTGTCTGAGGCTGAGCTGGCTGAGCTGATTGAGAAGACGAAGATTCCTACCACTCAGCGTATCTACCAGGTTCAGCAGGCTCTGCTGGCTGGTGCTACCGTGGAGCAGCTGCACGAGGCTACTAAGATTGACCCGTGGTTCCTGGATCAGCTGGTGCTGCTGAATGAGGTTGCCGGTGTGGTTCACGCTAAGCGTGACCACCTTGATCCGGAGACCTTGAAGCTGGCTAAGCGCCACGGTTTCTCGGATGCTCAGATTGCTGAGATTATCGGCTCTTCTGAGGATGTTGTGCGCGGTGTGCGCCACGCTCTGGGTATCCGCCCGGTCTTCAAGACTGTTGACACCTGTGCTGCAGAGTTTGAGGCATTCACTCCGTACCACTACTCCTCCTACGACCTGGAGGATGAGGTTACGCACCACGAGAAGCCCTCGATTATGATTCTGGGTTCGGGCCCGAACCGTATCGGTCAGGGTATTGAGTTCGATTACTCCTGTGTGCACGCTTCGCTGGTGTTGCGTTCGCTCGGCTACGAGACCGTCATGGTCAACTGCAACCCTGAGACTGTTTCAACTGACTACGATATTTCGACTCGCCTGTACTTTGAGCCGCTGACCCTTGAGGATGTACTTGAGATTGTTGAGTCGGAGCGTCGTACCGGCGGTCTGATGGGCGTGTTCGTTCAGCTGGGCGGTCAGACTCCGCTGAAGCTGGCTCGTGCACTGAAGGATGCGGGTGTGCCAATTCTGGGCACCACCCCCGAGGCTATTGACCTGGCTGAGGACCGCGGTGAGTTCTCCCGCGTGCTGGAGGAGGGCGGCCTGATTTCGCCCAAGAACGGTACCGCGTTCACTTTCGAGGGTGCTAAGCGCATCGCTGACGAGATTGGTTACCCGGTTCTGGTTCGTCCTTCGTACGTGCTAGGCGGCCGTGGCATGGAGATCGTCTATGATGAGGCGAACCTGGCACGCTACCTGGAGCACGCTACCGAGGTTTCGCCTTCGCAGCCTGCTCTGATTGATAAGTTCCTTGAGGACGCTATCGAGATTGACGTTGACGCCCTGTTCGACGGCGAGGAGCTGTACCTGGGCGGCGTCATGGAGCACATTGAGGAAGCTGGTATTCACTCGGGTGACTCCTCCTGTACTCTGCCTCCGATTACTCTCGGCCCGGACATCATCGCGAAGGTGAAGGACGCTACCGAGAAGATTGCTCGCGGTACCGGTGTGCGCGGCCTGATTAACATTCAGTTCGCGTACGTGTCTGAGAACCTGTACGTGATTGAGGCGAACCCGCGTGCGTCTCGTACTGTTCCGTTCGTGTCGAAGGCTACCGGCGTGCAGATGGCTAAGGCTGCTGTGCTGATTGGTCTGGGCAAGAGCATTGCGGAACTGAAGGCTGAGGGCTACCTGCCGTCGAACATGGATGGTGCGTCCCTGCCTGAGGAAACCGCGATTGCTGTGAAGGCTGCGGTTCTGCCATTCGCTCGTTTCCGCACCCCCGAGGGTGTTGTGGTGGATTCGCTGCTGAGCCCGGAGATGCGTTCGACCGGTGAAGTCATGGGTCTGGATAAGCACTATGACACCGCATTCGCGAAGGCTCAGGCTGGTGCTGGTTCGCCGCTGCCGACCTCCGGTAAGGTGTTCATTTCGGTGGCTAACCACGATAAGCGTAATGTCATTATTTACGCGAAGATGCTGGAGTCGCTGGGCTTTGAGATTGTTTCGACCGGTGGTACTGCTGAGATTCTGCGTCGTAACGGCCTGAACTCGATTCTGGTGGCTTCGAAGTTCGCTGAGGCGAATGGCGACCACTCAATTGTGGACATGGTCCGCAATGGTGATATTGACCTGATTCTAAACACCCCTGCCGGTGGTGCTGCTCGTAGCGATGGTTACGAGATTCGTGCCGCTGCGGTTTCGGTGGGCTGCCCGGTCATGACCACCATTTCTGAGTTCGCTGCGGCTGTTCAGGCGATTACTGCTCTGCGTGAACACAACTGGGACATCATGAGCCTGCAGGGGCACGGCGTTCAGCTGGCTGCTGCTGTGGATGCTCGTTCCGAGGGTGGTGAGGAGTAATGTCCGCTGCTTTTGGTGATCGTCTGGCGAAGGCGATGGCGGAGCGCGGCTCGCTGTGTGTGGGTATTGACCCGCATCCGAACCTGCTGGAGCAGTGGGGTCTTGAGGATTCCGCTGCCGGCCTGGCTGCTTTTACTGAGGCAGTCTATGAGGGTTGCGCCCCGTTTGCGGCGACGTTGAAGCCTCAGGTGGCGCTGTTTGAGCGTCACGGTTCGGCTGGCCTTGCTGTGCTGGAGGCACTATTTGCCCGCGCTGCAGCTGATGGTGTGCTGATTGTTGCTGACGCTAAGCGTGGCGATATCGGTTCGACCATGAAGGCGTACGCGGATGCGTGGCTCGGCTCCTCGTCGCCGCTGGGTACCGATTCGGTGACTTTGAGCCCGTATCTGGGTTTTGAGTCGCTGCGTCCGGCACTGGATTTGGCTGATGAGAATGATCGCGGCACTTTTGTGCTGGCGCTGACCTCGAACCCTGAGGGTAAGAGCGTTCAGCACGTGGGCGCATCGGAGTCTGAGGGCGCTGTGGCTAAGCGTATTATCGCTGCGGCTACCGCTGAGAATGCTTCCCGCCAATGGGAGCAGATGGGCCCGTGCGGTCTGGTCATTGGTGCGACTGTTGGTCAGGCGCTGGTTGATTTGGGTATTGACCTGAGCGTGTTCAACGGCCCGATTCTGTCGCCTGGTTATGGTGCGCAGGGTGCTTCGGCAGCTGATCTGTACCGCGTGTTTGCTGGCGTTGAGTCGCAGGTGCTGGTAAATTCCAGCCGTGGCGTGCTGGCTGCTGGCCCGTCAGTTGAGGGCTTGGCGCAGGCTGCGCAGGCGGCTCGTAATGACCTGTTGGCGGCTCGCGGCGCATAGTTTGCGTGTTGTGTGAGAGGGGCGTGTGCTCCGGGTGGATTCTGTTGAGGGTCTGTTCGGGGTGTGCGCCCCTTTTGTGTGCCCATTTTTCTTGCCGGTGGTTTGGGCCGATAGCACTACAATTGTGGCTGTTCTATCGCATTTTTTGTACATCCTGATGCATATTTTGCCGCTACATACTCGCGCCAATGCGAGTTTGCTCACCTCTGTAGTGGGGGAGTACGCCTGCTCTATGAGGTGTGTGCGTGACTCCGCTTTTGATAGAGCGAATACTCCGCTATGCTATAGGGGTACTCCCCGATATTTACGTGCTGACGTGCGTAGACGCATTGTTGGTGCGAGTGTGAGTGCCGCGGATGGAATGAGGGTTCTCACGTTATCCGTGTTATATTAGTTGATAGGTAAAATTCTATAACTCGCAGAAATGGGGGGGACCCAACCATGCCGCTGACTCCGCTAACTGAGGATGCGCGCGCCTCCGCCCGCGAGAAGGCAGTACTTGCCCGAGCACACCGCCAGGAAATTAAGCGTGCACTGAGTGAACGTGAACTTTCTGTGCGTCAGGTACTCGATATGGTCGATTCCGACCCTGCGCTGGCTAAAATGCCGGTGGGGCAAATGTTACGCGCACTTCCGGGCATTGGTGCCGTTCGAGCTGAACGTATCATTGAAGAACTTCATATTGCACCGACTCGCCGCCTTGGCGGCCTGGGTGTACACCAGCGTCGCAAGATGGTGGAGTACTTCAACCGTAATTCGCGGTATTTGAACCGCGCACGTCGTAAGACTGCTGGTAAGTCTTCCGAGTCTTCTCAGTCCTAATACCTCGTGCCTTCAGTCGATGAGGGTGCAGTAAGGAAGCTATGTTTCAGCCGACTCTCACCGTACTGGCTGGCCCCACTGCTGTTGGCAAGGGTACGGTGTGCCAGTACATTCGTGAGAACTATCCGAACGTGTGGTTCTCTGTTTCCGCTACTACTCGTGATCCTCGACCCGGTGAGGTTGACGGTACTCACTACTATTTCGTTTCGATGGAAGAGTTTGACCAGATGATTGCTGACGGTCAGATGCTTGAGTACGCTGTGGTGCACGGTAAGAACAAGTACGGTACTCCGCGCGCTAAGGTCCAGGAGGCCCTGGACGCTGGCCACCCGGTGATTCTTGAGATTGACCTGCAGGGTGCTCGCCAGATCCGCGAGGCCATGCCTGACGCCCGCCTGATTTTCTTGGCTCCTCCGAGCTGGGATGAGCTGGTATCACGTCTGGTAGGTCGAGGTACCGAGAGTGAGCAGGAGCAGGCTCGTCGCCTTGAAACTGCGAAGGTTGAGCTGGCTGCCGAGAAGGAATTTGATATCACGGTTGTCAACGACACTGTCGAGCGTGCAGCGAAGGAGATTGCTGAGTTGATTGGCGCTGCCTAATCTGCATGTTTTGCGTTTGCGATGAGGCTAGAATTTCTTCCGACCTGTAGTTCCGCCGTGAGATGTTGTGAAGGGTGGGGGTTTCGAAGAGTTTTCTTCGGGCCCCCACCTTTTTGTATGGGCTGGTACGTGCGTTTTAGCCGTTGAGAGGGTAGAATAGTTCTTTAGTTTTGACCGTGCCCTCAGTATGCCCGGTTTGCGCCATGGCGCGAACGGTATGTGGGGACGTTCGGTACGTACATTCCATCAAGCTATTTGGAGTTTTTAGTGGCAAACGAAATCAAGGAACACGAGGACTACAACTTCGTTGACGGTGTCGCTCCCGAGGGCATCGTGAGCCCCAGCGCTGACGCGCTGATTGAGAAGGCGGAGTCCAAGTACGGCCTGGTGATTTTCGGTGCCCGCCGTGCACGCCAGATTAACGCGTACTACGCTAACCTGCAGGACAATACTGCTGCGCACGTTGGCCCGCTGGTTGACGCTGAGTCGAACGAGAAGTCCCTGTCGGTGGCAATGCGTGAAATCATTGCTGACCGTGTTGTGTCGGAGCACCACCCGGACGCAAAGTTTGACGAGGACGGCTACCCCGTTCCCGAGGATCTGTCCGCTGTGATTGATTTCAGCGCGGCTGAGTTCTCCGGCGCTATCGAGGAGGAGTACATACCCGCAGGTAGCGAAGAGGTTATTGCCATCGAAGAGGTTATCCTCGACGAGTCCGCTGAGTAATCTGCTTTTTATAAGGATTCTATAACGTACCATGCGCATTATCGTTGGTATTGGAGGGGGCATTGCTGCGTATAAGGCGGCGATGCTCCTTCGTCTTTTTGTGAAGAATGGCGACGAAGTTATCGCCATGCCCACCCCGAACGCGACGAAGTTCGTGGGTGTTCCGACTCTGGAGGCGCTGAGCGGCAACCCCGTCTCAACGGACGTGTTTGACCGTGTGCCGGAGGTGAACCACGTGCGTCAGGCTGAACAGGCTGACGCTGTGGTGATTGCCCCGGCGACCGCTGATTTGCTGGCTCGTTTGGCGGCTGGTCGTGCGGATGATTTGCTGTCCTCTACGGTGTTGACCACGCACGCCCCGGTGATTTTGGCACCCGCGATGCATACCCAGATGTGGGAGCATCCGGCGACTCAGGCAAATGTACAGACTCTGCGTGCGTGGGGTTATCACGTGATTGAGCCTGCGATTGGGCGTTTGACGGGCCCGGATTCTGGTCCCGGTCGTATGCCTGAGCCGGAGGATATTTTCGCAGTCGCGCTGGATGTGATTGCTCGCTTCCCGAAGGGTCGGGTGCACCCGGTGTACATGCCCGGTTACGCGCCGACTGAGCCCCTGTACACGGGTACGGAGCAGGAGCGTATGGCGGCGGCACGTGCGGCGACCCTGACTTCGGTGCTGCTGGGTCAGTTTGAACCTGGTCAGGCTGATTCGGGTCAGGCAACTGGCGCATCTGAATCGCTGCATGGTCCTCTGGCAGGTCGCCTCGTGGTCATTACCGCCGGCGGCACCCGTGAGGCGCTGGACCCGGTACGCTTCCTCGGCAACCGTTCGACTGGTAAGCAGGGCGTAGCCCTGGCGGAGGCGGCACGCGACCTGGGCGCGACCGTGCACCTGATTGGCGCGAACCTTGAGGTTCCCGCACCCGAAGGTGTACAGGTGACCCGCGTGGTGAGTGCCCTGGAGCTGCGTGAGGCGACCCTTGAGGCGAGCGCGGCGGCGGATGTGCTGATCATGTCTGCGGCGGTGGCTGATTTTAGGCCCGCCGAATTTGCTGAGTTCAAAATTAAGAAGAGCGCCGATTCTGAGGATGCGCCGGTGATTCAGTTGGTGCGTAACCCGGATATTTTGCGTGAGGTCGTGGTTCGCCGCCAGCAGGCTCGTGAGGCGGGGGAGAGCACCCCCGGTCCGAAGCTCATTGTTGGTTTTGCAGCGGAGACCGGTTCGGCGGAGAAGACTCCGTTGGAGCTGGGTCGTGAGAAGCTACAGCGTAAGGGTACGGACTTCTTGGCGGTTAATACAGTGGGCGTGAATCGTGGTTTCGGCACGGACGATAATGCGATTACGCTGCTGTCGACTCTGAATGATGAGGTGCCGGTGTTCTCCGGTTCGAAGAAGGAACTGTCGGTGCGTCTAGTGGAGCATGTGGCAGCTTTCCTACCTGAGCTTTCTGCCTGAGGCGACCTGCGCATCCGCGTAAAGTTTCGCAGCGTCTATAGTGTAGAGCCCGTGCGGTGCCCCCTGTGGGAGGTATAGTGCGGGCTTTGCTGTACCCTCCGTGGCTCCGCTGTACCCTTTGACTCTGCTACCCGTCTCTTTCTGCAGACCCCCTTGTAGAGCATTATGCGCAAGCACTTGTGATGCGGGTTTCTTTCTTCTGGGGTTCTGTCGGGAGAGCGCCTCATATTTCTGTCATACTGGTGAAATTTCTGACCGTACCCCCGAACCGTCAGATAAAGGTCTAGTATCATAGCATAGAGACAATTTCGCGTTGAAGGGGACGAAGAACCATGTCCGAAAATCAGAGCAAGCCCACTACGGTACAGCCCGTCCAGAGCGAGGAACGTCCTCAGATTCTGGTCATTACTGGTATTTCTGGTGCAGGCCGTAGCACTGTCGCAAATGTACTGGAGGATGAGGGCTGGTACGTCATTGATAACATCCCCCCGCAGATGCTCGGTTCCCTGGCTGAACTGGTGACCCGCGACGGTGCACGAGTGCCAAAGGTGGCGCTCGGTATTGACGTTCGCGCCCGCGCCTTGTTCTCTGATTTGCCCGCTGCAATTGAGACTTTGCGCAAGTCAGATATTGATTTCTCCATGCTCTTCCTTGATGCCAAGGACGAGACCATTATTGCCCGTTATGAGGCTCAGCGCCGCCCGCACCCGTTGCAGGGTGAGGGTCGCGTCCTCGACGGCATCCGTGCTGAGCGCACGCTCTTTGAGGGTCTGCGTCTTGCATCTGACCGTACCATTGACACCACCGGCATGAACGTTCACGAGCTGGCTCGTACTGTGCGTGAAATGTTTGCTGAGGGTGCAGATAAGAAGCTGAACCTGACCGTGATGAGCTTCGGCTTCAAGTACGGTGCGCCTTCGGATGCTAACTACATGGCTGATATGCGTTTCATCCCGAACCCGCACTGGGTTCCGGAGCTGCGCCCCCTGACTGGTCAGGACGCCCCGGTGCGCGACTACGTGCTGGAGCACGCCGGTACCGAGGAGTTCATCAGCAACTATCTTGCGGCTCTTCGCCCCGTACTTGAGGGCTACCGCCGTGAGGGTAAGTACTACGCCACCATCGCAATTGGTTGCACCGGTGGTAAGCATCGTTCCGTGGCTGTGACGGAAGAACTGGCTCGTCGTCTCTCTGCTTTCGGTGAGCTGAACGTGAATGTTCAGCACCGTGACAAGGGCCGCGAGTAAGTTCCGCCCGGCGCGTCCCAACCACCGCGTCGTGATTCATTAGCCGCCGTCCTGCCCCGCACCCGTGGGGCCGGCATACCATTCCTTCCGGGTATATGAGGTATTACTATGTCCACCCATTCGACCAGTTATGACACTCAGGGTATTCCGCGCCTGCCGACTCTGCCGACTCAGGCTCTGCGCCTGTTGAAGACCACGCACCGTTCGCCTAAGGTCACTGCGATGGGCGGAGGCCACGGACTGTACGGTTCCCTTTCTGCGCTTCGCCACGTCACACCTGATTTAACGGCCGTTGTGACGGTTGCTGACGACGGCGGCTCGTCGGGTCGTTTGCGTGAGGAGATGGGTATTCTCCCTCCCGGGGACTTGCGTATGGCGCTTTCTGCGCTATGTGATGACACCGATTGGGGTCGCACGTGGCGTGATGTGATGCAGCATCGTTTTAGCGCGCCGGAGGGTTATGAGGATGAGTTCCCGCTGGATTACCATGCTCTCGGTAACCTGCTGATTGCTACTCTCTGGCAACTGTTGGATGACCCGGTCGCCGGTCTGGACTGGGCGGGTGCTCTACTGAATGCGCGCGGCCGCGTGCTGCCGATGGCGCTGGATCCGATGATCATTTACGGGACCGTGTTGCGTGAGTATAACGGTGGCGGTATCGAGCGTGTGAAGGTGGTCGGCCAGGTGAACCTCTCGAAGGAGGAACGCGTTCACGATATTGGTCTGACCCCGGAGAATGCTCGCCCCTGCCCAGAGGCACTCTCCGCTATTGAAGAATCCGACTGGATTGTTTTGGGTCCGGGTTCGTGGCGTACGTCGGTTCTGCCGCATCTGCTGCTGGACGCTCAGCGTGAGGCGATTATCCGCACGGAGGCACGCCGTTGCGTGGTTATGAACCTCTCCGACGATAGGGAGACGGTCGGCTTTACCCCGGCAACGCATCTGGAATTGTTGCGCCAGTACGCCCCGAAGCTTCACCTGGACGCGGTGATTGCTGACGCTGACATGCAGGCTAATCACCAGTCCGAGCTGGAGCGTGAGGCTTCTGCGATGGGTGCGAAGGTTGTGTGGGCGCATCTGCGTTCGAGCTCCCAGCCGAACGTGCACGACCCGCTCAAGCTTGCGGCTGCGTATAACGAAGCGTTTGAGCTGAGCTCTTAGATTGACTGGCTTGGATGTGCAGCTCAGGTGTACTGCTTGAGCTGGCTATTTTGGTGCGCCCTTCTCCTGATTTTTTAGACTTAGACACTACGCCCAGAAGGATCTGTTCATGGCATTAACCACGCTCGTCAAGGACGAACTCGCCAACTACGAGGCAACGAAAGTCTCTGCTCGTAAGGCAGAAATCTCTACGATTCTGCGTTTTACCGGAGGCCTGCACATTGTCTCAGGGCGAATCGTGGTGGAGTCTGAGGTCGACCACGAGGCAACAGCCCACCGCATGCGCCGCACCATTGCGGAGATTTACGGCCATGACTCTGAGCTGACCGGCGTCAGCGGTGGTGGTCTGCGTCGAGGCGGCCGCTACATTGTGCGTGTGGATCACGGCGGAGAGGCGCTAGCTCGCCAGACCGGTCTGCTGGATTTGCGTGGCCGCCCGGTACGTGGCCTGCCGCCGGCTGTGGTGAACGGCTCGTTGCAGGATGCTGAGGCGGTTATGCGCGGTGCGTTCTTGGCGCATGGTTCGCTGACTGAGCCGGGTCGTTCTTCCTCCCTTGAGATTACCTGCCCCGGCCCGGAGGCGGCGCTTGCGCTGGTGGGTGCGGCTCGTCGCCTGGATATTATTGCGAAGGCACGCGAGGTACGCGGCACCGACCGTGTGGTGGTGCGTGACGGCGAGACCATTTCGCAGCTGCTGGAGCGTATGGGCGCGACCGGTACTCTGACCACGTGGCGTGAGGCGCGCACCCGCAAGGAGGTTCGTGCGACCGCTAACCGTTTGGCGAATTTTGATGATGCGAACCTGCGCCGTAGCGCTCAGGCGGCTGTTGCAGCGAGCGCCCGCGTGGAGCGTGCCCTGCTGATTCTGGGTCATGAGGTGCCGGATCATCTGCGCTATGCCGGTGAGCTGCGTGTGCTGCATAAGCACGCCTCATTGGATGAGCTGGGTCGTCTGGCTGATCCGCCGATGACGAAGGACGCGATTGCGGGCCGTATTCGTCGCCTGCTGGTGATGGCTGATAAGCGTGCTTCGGAGCTGGGTGTTCCGGGTACTGAGCTTCCGCGCGAGGACTAAGCAAGGGCTAGATCCTGGTCTTAAACGGTGCGGGAAGCTCGTGTGGCTGAGGTGTATGTGACGGTTTTTGTGACAAACCATAACCCACTGCTTTTGAACAAAAACCGCATATTTTTCAAAAATGAGCCTGTGGATGGCTCCTTTCGCGTTGTGCGAGGGGAGTTATCCACAGGTTCTTTGCATGCCCTCGTGCGTTCGTGCGCGTGAGCCTAGGGTAGGGGTATGACGAGCATGACCCCCAACCCCGACCAGAATGCGGCACAGAACACTGTGCAGGATAGTGCAGCCCAGCAGGGCGGCACAACTCAGCAGGGCGGCACACAGCGTAGCGCCCGATTCCTGATGAACAGTCTCTACCGCAGCCCGCGCGCCCGCAAGAACGGTGCGCCGGATGCCGAGGACACCGTGCCGCTGGCTATTGCCGCTGAGGTAACACCGGCGGAGGTACCTGCCGAAGAAACACCTGCCGAGCCCGCGGCATCCGGCCCAGAGTCGAATGGCTGGGCTGACTGGAATCAGCAGCCCGATTGGAACGAGGTGGACGACTGGGCGGAGTGGGAGCAGGCTGATCAGCCCGGCACCACCCGCAGTACCCGTTGGGGCTTGTCGCCACGCGTACTGCTTCTAGTGGCAGTGTTGGCGTTGGTTGCCGTGGTGTGGGCTGTGACCCAGTTTTCAGCGGCGCCGCGTGCCGAGCAGCTTGCCTCCCCGAGTGCTACCGCCGAGTCGGCGCATGCGGTGGGTGCCCAGCAGAGCCCCGGAACTCAACCCGGTGCCCAGTCCACCGCCCAGCCGGGCGCTAACCCGAGTGAATCCGCTCAGGGCGGCGCCTCCGGTGAGGCTACCGTGCGGGTGCACGTCGCGGGTGCCGTGAACAACCCCGGCGTATACACACTGCCCGCTCAGGGTCGTTCCGTGGATGCGATTGCCGCCGCCTCCGGTGCCGCCGCGGATGCTGATCTGGATCGCGTGAACCTTGCCGGTGCGTTGAGTGATGGGGTGCAGATTTATGTGCCGCATCGTGGTGAGACGGCTGCTCCAGCGCAGATTCAGCCCAATGGCGGCACAGCGAATGCAGGTCAGGGTAACGCGGCGAATGGTGCATCTCAGGGTGGTACTCAGCCCCAGCCTGCACGCACGCTGACCGCTTCGGGGAGCGCACAGAAAGGCTCGACCCCGGTGAACATTAACACCGCCACCGCTGAGGAGCTGCAGACCCTGCCGCGTATTGGTCCGGCGATGGCTCAGCGCATTATTGCCTGGCGTGAGGCACACGGTGGTTTCCGTAGCGTGGATGAGCTGGACGCGGTGCCCGGCATTGGTCCGTCGATGCTGGAGAATCTGCGCCCGCTGGTGACGGTCTAATGTACCGCCAGCAGAAGCGTTGCCAGAACCGCCAGCAGGCAGGGGAGCGGGTACTATTTCCCGAATCCTTGCGCCTCACCCGGTCCGCAGCTACTACGTATGACCGTGCCCGCTACCGCTGGAGCATCGGCGCTGAACGGTGGCGTACCCGCCGCGACGAACAGGAGCTACGCGCCCAGGGAAGCCTCATTCACCTGGACTTTCGCCTGAGTTTTACGGTGCTGGCACTGTGGGCTTTTACCGCGCTGGCGCTGACCGTAGGCACGTGGCGGGTGGTGCATCCGCTAGCGTGTGTGCTCATTGCCCTGCTGGGTTGCCTGGCGATTCTGCTTTTCTTTCCGCCTCGTGCGGTGATGCCCTACAGCTTGCTCTTTCGCACGACCGGTCAGCTGGTTTTTCTGGCGTGTATTGTGACTGTTCAAGCAGTGCTTTTGTGCGCTACGGGGGTAGATGCATCCCGCGCCACGTTGCAGCAGGCGCAGGGGGCATCGCTTCGTCTGAATGGCACGGTGGAGCAGGTTCGCCGCGTGGATCCACGCACTACTCTGGTGGTTATTAAGCTGGAGGACATTCAGGGGCGGAGCGTGCGTGCGCTGGTGAATGAGCGGGTGCGTGTGTATCGGCGTGATGGTTCGACAAAGAACACCGCGCAGCGTCTGGAGGCAAGTTCGGCGACGAGCGCGGAGGTGAGCTCTGCGGCTAGGTACCGGGGGAGCGGTACCGCGCGCTCGCAGGCGATTTATCCGGGCATGAGGGTGACCGCCCTCGGCACGGTGGAGTTTAACGGCCCCACGGCGAAGCTGAGCGGCGCGACTATTTTTCCCGCGCCCGCCTACGGTGCCGGGTCGAACACTGTCGCCCGGACTGTGGAGGAGCCGTACCTGTCCACGCTCAAGGAGCAGCTGCGCATCCGCGCCTTAGATACCCTTGGCACGGAATCGGCGGCGCTGGTTTTGGGCACCGCCTACGGGGACGATTCTCTGATGAGTTCCACCACGCGGGAGGAGTATAAGCTCAGCGGGCTCAGCCATATTACGGCGGTGTCCGGGGCGAATATTGCCATCGTGTTTCTGGGCGCGTACCGGCTGGTGTTGGCGATTCACCCGTACCGCTTCGCCAGCGCATACCTGCTGCTTCGGTCCTGGATACAGCGGTTACGGGGGAGAGGCACGGGTCATTCTCGCCGCTCCGCGTACCCCCGGCACCCTGGATACCCTCAACAACCGGCGCACCCTCAACGACCCGCCCAGCTTCAACAAGCTACCCCGCCAAACGCCCACGCCCTGCCGCCGCTCGTACATCGGCTGAGTACCCTCACCATTCCGCACCGCGTCATGGTGCTGTGCGGAGTTGCGGCGGTACTCGCCTACGCCATGCTGCTGGATTCTGAGGGGTCCGTGATTCGTTCCCTCGCCATGGGTCTGCTCGGTGCTTACGCGATGCTGCGCGGTTCGGGTCGCCAGTCCTTGGCGGCGCTTCAAACAACGGTGCT
Organism: Rothia sp. 110740021-2; assembly: GCF_054263775.1. NCBI lineage: Bacteria > Bacillati > Actinomycetota > Actinomycetes > Micrococcales > Micrococcaceae > Rothia > Rothia sp. 110740021-2. Next base: position 1,059,425 of record NZ_JBSZFE010000001.1, read on the forward strand.
GATATGTCTGCTTGCTGCCCCGCACCTCGCCGTGGATATGGGGTTCGCCCTGTCGGTGACGGCAACCTCCGCGCTGATTCTGCTGGGCCCCCCGCTGATTCGCCTGCTCATGCGCCTCATGCCGGTGTTCTGCGCGGAAATGCTCGCCGCGCCGATTGTGGCGTCCCTGTGGTGCACTCCGCTGATTTTGGCAATGAGCGGTAAGGTGCCGCTCTACTCGGTTCCGGCGAACCTGATTGCCGCTCCTTTGGCGCCGCTGAGTATGCTCGCCGGGTTGGTGGCGCTCGGATTCATGCTTCTGGGTCTGCCCGCCCTGTCGGATCTGTGTCTTCGTGCCGGTGGCCTTGCGGCGCGGGGCATCGAATGGGCGGCACACACTGCCGCGCACGCGCCGGGTAACCCGTGGGAGCCCGGTTCGAGCGTTCCCGCGGTGGTGTGTAGCGCCCTTTGCGTGCTGGCGTTGAGCATTGCCCTCTGGTGGATGGATGCACGCCGCTACCGCGCGGTCACGCACCGGCAGTATTTGCGGGTGGTACCGCACACCGCGCCCTCCTATCAGCGCACCCATTAGCCCGCCCGTTCCTAATCAACTAACCCTGCCCAATTCGCCCTGACCGGCTAACCCTAACCAACGCTAGGAGGCAACTGAGAAGAAAACGCTATGATGGATACTCGAGACTCTACCCGCGCAGCGCCCCCGTGTGCAGCGGGGTCGAGTTCAGCCCGTACCCTGCAGATAAAGGCGAGTGATAAGCGTGTCCGAGCGTAAGCGTTCAACCCAGCGTGGTGGTTCCCGAGGCTACGCCCGCCGAGGCACCCCCGCCCTCGACACCGCGTGGCGTACCGTCACCCCGGCACCCGCCGTCATGCTCTACGGCCCGGAGGAGTACTTCGCATCCCGTGCCGCGGCACGCCTGCGTGAACTGTTCCGCAGTATCCACCCGGAGGTGGATCGCGTTCAGATTAACGCTGCCACCTACACGGCGGGGGAGCTGATTCTGCACGCTTCGCCTTCCCTATTCGGTTCGGCAAAGATCATTGAGGTTGAGAACGTCGCCTCCATGAGCAACGATTTTTTGACCGATACGCTCGCCTACCTGAACGCCCCCGAGCCGGACATCATGCTCGTTCTGAACCACTCGGGCGGTAACCGTGGCAAGAAGCTTATCGACCTGGTGCGCTCCCAGTTCGTGCTCATTAACTGCAAGGCGCTCAAGACTGATCGTGAGAAGAGCGAGTTCTTGGCGGGGGAGTTCGCCACCGCCCAGCGCCCGATTACTGGCGGCGCTCTGGCGCTACTGACGGCTGCCGCCTCCTCCGACACTGCGGAGCTCGCCGCCGCCTGCCAGCAGCTACTCTCAGATGTGCCCGGCGAAATCACCGAAGAGGCGGTGAACCGCTACTACGGCGGCCGCACCGAAGTCACCGCGTTCCGCGTCAGTGATGCCGCGATTTCCGGTAACGCCCCGGAGGCTCTGCGTCTGCTCCGCCACTCCCTTGCCACCGGCACGGAGCCGATTCCGATGCTGGGTGCGCTCGCCATGCGTATCCGCAATATTGCGCGCGTACACCACGTGCGTTTGAGCGCTAATGAGCTGGCGCGTGAGGTGGGTATGGCACCGTGGCAGGTTGAGCAGGCTCAGCGTGACGGCCGCCGTTTTACCGGCGCCCAGTTGGCGCATATTGTGCAGCTTCTGGCTGATGCGGACGCTCAACTGAAGGGCGAGTCCCAGGATGCGGTGTATGCGGTGGAGCGGGCTGTTTTGGCGATTGCTCGACCTCCGCGTCTGTAGTGCATAATAGAGCCCATGCTCAAAATTCTGAAGAAAATTTTCTTTGCCCTGCTGCCCTTCCTGCAGAAGGCGGCAGAGGATGCCCTCAACGACGCTACTGCGCCTAAGGGCGGCTCCGAATCCTCCCAAAAGAGTGAGTCCCACAAGGGCAAATCTCGTCAGGATGAGGTTCGTACCTCCGGCTCTTCGGCACCCAAGCCAAGCGCCTTGAAGTCTTCCTCGGCAAAGTCCTCGGCACCTAAGCCTTCCACACCGGCTTCGACCGGCGCATCCGACGGTTCGGATTACCCGGGCGATTACCGCGACATGATCAACTTTGAGTACTCGCCCTCCCTGGACGGCGACGCTGACCCGGGTGAAATCGTGTGGACGTGGGTTCCCTTCGAGGAGGACCACTCGCAGGGTAAGGACCGCCCGGTGCTTCTGGTGGGTCGTGACGGTGAGTACCTGCTGGCGCTGATGATGACCAGCAAGGATCACAATAACCGTGAGCACGCTGATTCGAACTACCTTGATATTGGTTCAGGTCCGTGGGATTCGCAGGGCCGCGCCTCTGAGGTGAAGCTGAACCGCGTGATTCGTGTTCGCCCGGATGCGATGCGCCGTGAGGGTGCGGTGATGCCGCAAGATACGTTCCGCCTGATTGAGCATGCGTGGACTCGCCATAACGGCTAACACCCTGTGCTTTATGCCGGGATACTTTATGCTTGGAGCCTGAGGGTGACCGGTGTTAGATGTGAAGGCTGCGTGTAGCGGTCTTCACAGTATTTTTCTCTCCGCGATGCTCTGTCGTGGAGGCTGTTCGTCTGGTATTATGTGTGGTTGAGTGTCCGATGGTCATCGGGCACTGCTGGCCGGTTGCCATAGGCATCCCCACGCCGCTCAGTCGATGATCGGCCAGCGTCGCCCTCACCGACCAATAAGACAAAAAAGAAAGTTTAATTGTGGCTAACATTAAGTCTCAGAAGAAGCGTATCCTCACCAACGAGAAGGCTCGCCTGCGCAACAACATTGTAAAGTCCGAGCTGAAGACCGCGACCCGCAAGGTCAAGGCTGCTGTTGAGGCACAGAACAAGGAAGCAGCTGTTGAGGCTCTGCGTTTTGTGAACCGTAAGCTGGACAAGGCTGTTTCCAAGGGTGTTCTGCACAAGAAGACCGCTGCAAACAAGAAGTCCGGTCTTGCTGCGCTGGTAAACAAGGCTTTCTAAAACTAGCGGGGTACCTAAGTACCTCTCTGGTTTAGGGCTGAGACCCCCTGTGTTCCCCCTCCTCTAAGGGGAATGCAGGGGGTCTCTTTTTCGTGTATACTTGGACTCAAGGAGTTAGACGACCCCTCTGAAACCCTGAGTCTCACCTATTGGTGTGGCAATAACGCTTGGGCGGCCGCGGCTTTATGCATCGGTCTAGAAGACCTCGGGGGCACCACCGGTTAACTCCTCATAACTTTTGTAAAAGGCATCCTGCCGAGTGTGGGGTGCCTTTTGCTATGCCCAGAAGGAACCCTAAAGATGCGGTGCTGTGTACCATGCCAACAGAACTCAGTAAGAAACTAGGCTAGAATACTCGCATGGAACCTGAAAAAATCCCTCCGACGCTGAGCGATCCTATCACCTTCTGCGTAACTAAGATTACGCCACCGGTACCAGCTAATAAGGCTGAAGCCATGAAACGCCAATGGGTTCTTGAGGAGCGCTTTAAGCGAGGGTCTCATATCCAAATGCGTACTATCGCACGCGAGTATGATGAGCGCACCGCAGCTGGTGAGGCTCTTATCCCAGAGAGAATTCCACTGCTTCCTCAATAAACGGAGCTGGATCAGGATAACCACATATTCTGATGTATTATGAAACTGCCAGCATCATGTGTTCGTATCAGGAAGATGTGAAATTACTTGGGTAAACCTCTTTGCAGGCTACGTTAGGCACCAGCGTAATCAGTTCAGAAGCTAATGTCTGTGCGGAGCTTTTATCCGATTGAGAATAAAGAAGCTGAAGACTATGTTGGATTGGGAAAAAGCTAAGATTCTATCCGCTGTTATGAGAACCCGTGCCCTGGAGGAGCGGACGCGACCTTTTGTCGAAGAATTTGACAATGTGGGTGAGTGGGAGTTGGCTCTTGCTAGCGTTATTGGTGATTTTGTGAAGCAAAAGATTACTTTTCCGTATGATGTTGGGGTGCTGGCGGATCATGAATTTATGCCTGATGATTTGGTAGAGAGTATGTGGACTTACGCTACTGAAGAGTTCGACTATGAAGCTCATCTAGACCTCCTAGAGCGTTAGATTTATATAATTTAGAAGCCCTGTGCACGGTTCTCGTGTGCGGGGTTTCTTTGTACCCAGATTCTTGGAGGCGCCCGCCCGGTGACGAAACCGCTTGCGGGTTACGGAAGAGCCCGTATAGTGGGAACTATCGGCGGTACCGTACACCGCCCGCGCCTATCTTTAGCGCCCCACGCGGCGTTGCACATAACACCAATGTAGACACACATTTTTGCACATTATCAGGAGGTTCCCAATGAGTAGCGCGAACGCAGAAGAAGCTTACGATTATCGTGAAGACCCTGATTATTGGCGTGCCCCGTTCGATTTTACGAAGCCCACGTTTGATGTAAATACTCCGGAGGGGTGGAAGCGAGCTGAGTTGAAAGGGCGTTTTTTTAATGCTCCGGCTGCGCGCCCCGGCGCCGAATATGAGTGGGGTTTAGCAGAGATTGAGCGTAGGTATGAAGCTAAGGAATTCCCCTTCAAATATAGCGAAGTAACCAGCTTGTATCGTGAGAAGGTAGCTAATGGTGAGTTGCCGGATGTTTATGCTGGCACTCCATACGATTTGGCGCTTCTGCCTTTCTAACATAGTTTCCCCTTTCCGTCCGGGGTTTTGGGCGGCATAACCGAATATAGAACATATTTTTTACAACACCACACACCACACAACCACCGACCAAGAGCTAAGGACAATGATGAGCCAGCCGAACTTCCCTCCCGCCCGACTCTTTGATGCTTTCGCCAAGCCCGCCTCCACAGAACAGCCCGCAAAGAAGGGACTGCTCGGCAATCTGCGCCTGGGCGAATCCTCCGAAGAGGACAACTACACGACCGTTATGCTGGTCGGTTTCAACTCCGTAAAGGAACCCCCGGGCAATAGTGAGGATGCCCTCGACATTATTCACCGCGCGTTCGACCCGTGCGATGAGAGCCCCGGCTTCGACATGGACGACTTCTACGACTACGGTTCCGTCGCCCCGCAGCTGCAGAACAGCGACGACTCCGAATCCACGGTTCTGGTGTGGCCCAAGGTTTTCTACAACATGGTCACCATCCCGGAGCGTCGCCTGCGCCTGCTCATGGTGACCGGCCCCGCCCCCAGCCTGTGCCTGCAGCGGTTCATGACCCGCTTCTTCAAGTACGTAAAGAAACTCCACGTGGACCACGCAATCTTCGTTGAAACCTTCGAGGATCAGGTGGCGCACACCCGCCCGTACCCGTACACGCTGACCACTCACGACGAGAAGCTGGCGGCAATCCCCGGTATTCTGCACGAGGACTACACCGGTTCTACCTCAGTGACGATGGCAATGTCTGCGCTCGCCGCCGAGCACGGCCTGTCCTCCTCGGTCATGCTGCGTATGAGCGTCCCGGGGTATCTGAGCTTTGACCAGCAGAACCCGCGCGCGGTCGTGAGCCTGATTGAGGCGCTGGAGGTCATCCTCGGCATTAAGGTCGAGTCTGAGGAGTACGACCGCCTGCGTGCCCACGCTGATGAGTGGGAGGCGGAGCTCGCCGAAGAAATGGCGAAGGACTACGAGAAGGTTGAGCTGGTGCGTGAGATTGAGAAGAAGATGGATTCGACTCTGCGCACTGTCTCCGGCGAGGTGATTGCCGAGGATATTGAGGGCTACCTGGATTCCCTCAGCGCTGCCTCCGAGGGCGTAAATCCTGCCGATGATGGTGCGGAATCCGCGGAGGATTCTTCGGAACGTTAGGTCCGTTCGCACATATGGCGCGGGTATGGGAAAATGATAGGTAACTATGCCCATACCCGCAGCCAGCATCTCGAAAGGATGATGTGATTGGCACCCATGTCGAAGAACCCGCCCGTTCCGGCGGCGACCGACCCCGCGATTATTCGCAACTTCTGCATTATCGCCCACATTGACCACGGTAAGTCCACCCTCGCAGACCGTATGCTGCAGGCCACCGGCGTGGTTGCCCCGCGCGATATGAAGGCGCAGTACCTGGACCGCATGGACATTGAACGTGAACGCGGTATCACCATTAAGTCTCAGGCTGTGCGCATGCCCTGGGATGTTGACGGCACCTCCTACGCGCTGAACATGATTGACACCCCCGGCCACGTGGACTTCACCTATGAGGTGTCCCGCTCCCTGGCTGCGTGTGAGGGTGCGCTTCTGCTCGTGGATGCCGCCCAGGGTATTGAGGCTCAGACCCTGGCGAACCTGTACCTGGCGATGGAGAACGACCTGACCATCATCCCGGTGCTGAACAAGATTGACCTTCCCGCGGCTCAGCCCGATAAGTACGCTGAGGAGCTGGCGAACCTGATTGGTTGCGAGCCGGAGGAGGTTCTGCGCGTATCGGGTAAGACCGGTGAGGGTGTTGAGGCTCTGCTGGACCGTATTGTGGAGGCGATTCCCGCCCCGCAGGGTGACGCATCCACCCCGGCTCGCGCCATGATTTTTGACTCGGTGTACGACTCGTACCGCGGCGTGGTCACCTATGTGCGTGTTGTGGACGGTAGCCTGCAGCCGCGTCAGAAGATTAAGATGATGTCCACCGGCGCTGAGCATGACCTGCTTGAAATCGGCGTGATTTCCCCTGAGCCTGTCCCGTCGAAGGGCCTGGGCGTGGGCGAGGTGGGTTACCTTATTACCGGTGTGAAAGACGTCCGTCAGTCCCGTGTGGGTGATACTGTCACCTCCGCCGCGAAGCCTGCGCAGGAGTCCCTGGGCGGTTATGAGGATCCCAAGCCAATGGTGTTCTCGGGCCTGTTCCCGATTGATGGTTCGGATTACCCGGCGCTGCGTGACGCGCTGGATAAGCTGAAGCTCAACGACGCCGCGTTGATTTACGAGCCGGAAACTTCTGCCGCGCTGGGCTTCGGTTTCCGCTGTGGCTTCCTGGGTCTGCTGCACCTGGAGATTGTGCGTGAGCGCCTGGAACGCGAGTTCAACCTGGACCTGATTTCGACCGCACCGAACGTTATTTACGACGTGGTGGACGAGGCTGGCAACGCTAAGCGAGTGACCAACCCGAGCGAATTCCCTGAGGGTAAGGTCGCCACCATCCGAGAGCCCATGGTGGCGTGTACGATTATTGCCCCGAGCGAGTACATTGGCGCGATTATGGAGCTGTGCCAGGCTCGCCGCGGCCAGATCGGCGGCATGGATTACCTCTCCGAGGATCGTGTGGAGATGCGTTACCGCCTGCCCCTGGCAGAGATTGTGTTCGACTTCTTCGATCAGTTGAAGTCTCGTACCCGCGGCTACGCGTCGCTGGACTGGAAGTTCGACGGTGAGGAAGAGGCCGACCTGGTGAAGGTCGACATCCTGCTGCAGGGTGAGAAGGTGGATGCGTTCAGCGCCATTACTCACCGCGATAAGGCCTACTCGTACGGCCTGATGATGACTTCTAAGCTGCGTGAGCTGATTCCTCGCCAGCAGTTTGAGGTGCCGATTCAGGCGGCTATCGGTTCGCGTATTATTGCCCGCGAGAATATCCGCGCGATGCGTAAGGACGTTCTTTCTAAGTGTTATGGTGGCGATATTTCGCGTAAGCGTAAGCTGCTGGAGAAGCAGAAGGAAGGCAAGAAGCGCATGAAGATGGTCGGTCGTGTGGAGGTTCCTCAGGAAGCCTTCATTGCGGCACTGTCTTCGGGCGAGGAGAAGGAAAAGAAGAAGTAGCCTTCCGCTGCTGTAGCTTTTCCGGCTGTGTGCTGACCTGTTTGAGTGGAGAACCCGGCTGGTGCCTCGTGTACCGCCGGGTTCTCTGCACGCTGTCGTTGATATACCGTCTGTTGATGTCACCCGCGTAGCCACATGCGCGGTGCCCATATTTGATTCCCCCAACCGCCACATCTAGTCCCAGGAGGCAGAATGCCCGCCCAGCCCACCGGCGCCCCCGCACCCCGCGACGGGCGCATCCCCGCCACCAGTGCGGCAGGATGCGAAACCCGCGACTTCAGCCTCTACGTACACATCCCCTTCTGCTCCGTACGCTGCGGCTACTGCGACTTCAACACCTACGCCACCGAAGACTTCGGCGACGGCATCGGCTTGGGCACCTACGCTGACGACGCCATCGCAGAAATTCTCTTCGCCGCCCGCACCCTCGAAACCTCCGGCATCGCAAAACGCCCCATGCACACCGTCTTCTTCGGAGGCGGCACCCCCACCAAACTGCCCGCCCGCGACCTCGTGCGCATCCTGCAGGCAGCCATCGACGTATTCGGTCTGGTTGAAGGCGCAGAAGTCACCACCGAAGCGAACCCCGACTCCGTCACCCGCGAAGACCTGCAGACCCTCAAGGACGGCGGCTTCACCCGCGTCTCCTTCGGCATGCAGTCCGTCGTACCCGAGGTGCTGCAGGTGCTCGACCGCACCCACACGCCGTCGAACGTGCCGAAGGTCGTTGCCTGGGCTAAGGAGGTAGGCCTGCAGGTGTCCCTGGATCTGATTTATGGTTCGCCGGGGGAGAGCCTGCAGCAGTGGGAGCGCAGCGTTCGTGCCGCCATCTCTTACGAACCGGACCATATTTCCGCCTACTCACTGATCGTGGAGGACGGCACGAAGCTTGCCGCGCAGATTCGCCGCGGTGAATACACCATGCCCGATGAGGACCTTATGGCGGACATGTACCTGCTCGCCGAGGAGCTACTCACAGAAGCCGGCTACAACTGGTACGAGGTCTCCAACTACTCACGCAGCGAGGACACCCGCAGCGACCACAACCTCGCCTACTGGCGTAACCAGGACTGGTGGGGTATCGGCCCGGGCGCCCACTCGCACGTGAACGGTACCCGCTGGTGGAACGTGAAGCACCCGGTACCGTACGCGCAGAAGGTGCGTGCGGGGGAGTCCCCGGCGGCGGCACGTGAGGTGCTGGACACCGCTACTCGTGCTTTTGAAACGATTATGCTCATGATTCGTGTGCGTGAGGGCTTGGCGATGCGCGAGCTGATTGCCGTGCACGATGAGGCGCAGCTGGGCGCCTCCCTGCGCTGGCTGGTCTCTCAAGCTCTGATTGAGCCTGATGCTTTAACTTCTCAGGCTGAACCTGACCCTGAAGCCCACGTGCGCCTGACCCTCAAGGGCCGCCTGCTGGGGGATGCGGTTACCCGTGAGCTGCTTCCGGAAGTTAGTGAGGAGCACGAGGGATCCTAGAGGGCCTCAACGCCTCCCTGAGTTTCGGGTGGGTTCGTGATGCGCTGACATGCCGGCATCTTGCCCCGCTCCAGTTGCCCTTCCTAGGGTGGGTTTCTCAGGTTGAGCACTCCGGGCCGCCGTAATATTTCGGCAGTTTCGGGGTGTTTCTGCGGGGGTTGAAAGACTTTTAAAATTTTTTCGGTGCTTTTGGAGGAGCATCAGAGGAGTTCAGAAGGAAAACCCCCGCAGAAGAACCTTGCAAGCCCTCCACGCGCAGAACCAGCGGATACAGAACACCCGACAGCCGTATAACCTGCAGGTAGAGAATCAACGAACACTGAAGCAATAGGTAGATCCCACCGGGTAGCGCCTCCGCCAGTAGCCTTTAGAACAGTTGTACTTAAACACGAAACGCCCCGCACACAACGTGCGGGGCGTTCGTCGTAAAAGCTATTAGCGCGGTTTAGGACTCAGTAGATTCTGCGTTCTCGGTGGGGTAGAAGCGGTCCAGCAAGCGGGGGTTCACACGATAGCTGTACGGCTCACCGCGGTTCACCTCAATACCGGCGCGGACAGAAGCAACCGCCATGAACAGCCACACCAGGGTGCCCAAAACCATGGCAATGTTGCCTATGCCGGGTAGGAAGGACAGCACCCACAGCACCATCAGAGCAATGGAGGGTACGAAGGTGAAGTTCATCGCCTCGCGAGCTTCCTGCTCAGCGAAGGGTGCGTTATTGCGGCTGACGTAGAAAACCGCAGCGGAAGGGATGATGCCGAGAATACCGCCGAAATGCGCGAGAGTCGCACGGTTGCGATCCTGAATCACGCTAATCTTACGGGTTTTCTGAGGCCCGGTTGCCGGGCGAACATCGTTAGTCACGAAAATCCTGGTTCGATAGAAGTTTCTTGTGGTGATCACCTAAGCTGGTGGAAATACCCTCCGAAGAGGTAAGTCGTTTGAGCGATGGTGACCCAGAGTGTAGTGACGTTGCGGCAAACCCCGCAGGGGCAATGCCACACGCTCAACCATTGTACCGCTTTAGCGGGCAAAACCCACAGGATAATGCCCTCGAGGGAAAGGTTCTGAGCAAATTCACATCTGCGCCCGCAGACGAGGGCGCAATAACGGGTTTTCGGTGCGGTTAGGCACCCGGTTCGGTCAGAAAATCGATGAGCGATTCGACCGGGCCAAGCAGCGTCGAATCCAGGTCAGCGTAGGAGTCAACGCGGGAGAGGATGTACTTCCACGCTTGCGCCACATCCGCCTGCGTTTCGTGCGGCTGACCCAGACGACGCAGCGTGCCCTTCTTGAAGTCCTCACCGCGCGGCACCTGCGGCCACGTCTTCAAACCCAGCGCTGAGGGCTTGACTGCCTGCCAAATATCGATGAACGGGTGGCCCACGATTTTCACGTGCCTGGCGGCACCCGGCACAGCCAATGCCTCCGCGACAATACGCTGCTCCTTCGTGCCCTCAATCAGGTGGTCGACCAGAATACCCAGGCGGCGGCCTGGGCCCGGCCCAAACTCGCGTATAGCACCGGCAAGATCATCCACGCCGTGTAGCGGCTCCACGACAACGCCCTCAACGCGCAGATCGTGGCCCCAGACCTTCTCCACAAGCTCGGCGTCGTGCAGACCCTCAACCCAGATGCGGGAGGCACGCGCCACCCGAGCCGGGGCATTCTTCACCGCAATAGAACCGGAGCGAGAAATCGTGCGCTTCGGCTCCTTCGCAGCTACCGGGGCGACAATCTCAACGGGCTCACCATCGATCAGGTAGCCAGGACCCAGCGGGAAGTTCTTCACACGGCCCTTCGCGTCCTCGAGTCCGAAGAAGAGAGCACCGCCGATGCGTTCAGCCTTCACGACCTCACCCACCCAGCCGTTAATATCCTCAATGAGTAGGCCGCGCTGCAGCGGTACTTTACGCGGGGCCGGCGCCTGGCGGCTCATGCGGGCAGTATTTAGATCCTGGGCACCCCAGCCGTAGGGGGAGTGGTGGGTACTCAACGTATTCTCCTTTGGGGCGGTAGGGGTAACAGGGGCTGCAGAGCCAGTAGGGCGGTGACAGCGCCGGAACAACGTGATAGAACTATGAGACGGAACCTGCAGGGGAACTCAAACGGGGTTCTGGGTGCACCGCAGATTAAGCGGATAGCGGGAGCGACCCCCATTCAGCCTAGCCATTGTATCGGGTCGGGGGTAGTATCCCCTAGAATTGATACGACCATTGTTGGCGGTGCACTCATCGAGCACCGCCATCGTCTCGCGAGGAAGGAAACGCATGAGCCACTACGATACTCTTGGCGTATCGAACGACGCCAGCGCTGAAGAGATTAAGAAGGCGTACCGAAAGAAGGCACGCCAGCTGCACCCCGACGTGAATCCCTCCGAGGACGCCGCCGAAGAGTTCAAGCGCGTCACCCTCGCCTACGAGGTGCTCTCCGACCCCGAAAAGCGCCGCAACTATGACACCACCGGCGATGAACAGGGCCGCGCAGGCTACCCCGGAGGCGGCTACCCGGGCGGCGGATTCAGCGGCTTCGGCGGTTTCGAGGACCTGCTGAACATGTTCACCGGTGGCGCGGCAGGTACCCGCGGCCCTGCATCCCGTATGCGTCAGGGCCAGGACGACCTGATTACCGTCTCCATCAGTCTGCAGGACGCCGTGTTCGGTGTTGAGAAGACCATTGAGCGTCGCTCCGCCGTGACCTGTAAATCCTGTAACGGTGAAGGAACCGCTGAAGGTACCCAGCCCGAAACCTGCACCACCTGCTCCGGTCACGGTTTCATGCAGCGCCGCGTGCAGTCCATCCTCGGTACCGTCATGCAGCAGGTCGAATGCCCTGACTGCCACGGCTACGGCACCGTCATCAAGACTCCCTGCGCCGAATGTCACGGTCAGGGACGCGTGCGTGAAGACGTACCGCTGACCTTCAACGTTCCCGCCGGCGTGCACGATCAGGCGCGTATCCGCCTGCGAGGCAAGGGCGAAGCAGGCCTGTACGGTGGCCCCAACGGCGACCTGTACGTTGACCTGAACGTCAAGCGTGACAAGTACTTTAGCCGCGAGGGCGACAACCTGGTCACCACCGTGAACATCCCCATGGTTGCGGCGGCACTGGGCACTACCATCCCGCTGAAGACCTTTGATGGCGACCAGGAAGTTGCTATCCCCGCAGGCACTCAGAGCGGTGACGTGATTACCCTCAACGGCCTGGGCGCGACCGTGCTCGGCACCGAGCGTCGCGGTGACCTGCTGGTACGTATCCAGGTGGTCACTCCCACCGACATAACCGAAGAACAGCGTGAACTGCTGCGCCAGTTCGCCGCCCTGCGCGGTGAATCCCTCACCGAAGGTTCGCAGGTCAAGCACCGCGGTGGTCTCTTCTCCCGACTGAAGGACCAGTTCAAGTAGGATTCCTACACCATGTAGTTGAGGATGCGGCGGGTGCAGTTGAGCCTGCACCCGCCGCATCCGCATTGCTACACAGCCCAATATTTCACGCTACCGGCACCGGCAAGCCGCACCTCAAGGAGAACCATGAGCGCCCCCATCTTCTACATCAGCACGGAAGAATACGACGCACTCACCCCCGGCGCCACCTACGCGCTTGGTGGCTCCGAAGGCAAGCACGCCCTCGTCAAGCGCCTTGAGCTCGGCGAACGCATTGACCTGGGTGACGGCACCGGCCGCCGCGCACTCGGTACGGTCGCCTCCATTAACGCGGACGGCGTGAGCGTGCAGGTGCAGGAGCTTTGCGAGGAACACAGCGTGCCCTCCATCTACCTGGTGCAGGCGCTCGCGAAGGACGGCCGCGACCTACTCGCCATCGAAACTGCGACCGAACTGAGCGTGTACGGTGTGCTTCCGTGGAGTGCGGACCGCTCCATCGTACGTTGGAAGGGGGAGCGCACCTCCAAGGCACACACCAAGTGGCAGAATACCGTCACCGCCGCCGCGAAGCAGTCGCGCCGCGCGCTCATTCCCGTAGTGTACGAGCTGTACAGCACTACCGACCTGGTGAAGCTCATTGAAGAAGTAGCCGGCTCTGAGCAGTCCGCCGCCGTGTTCATCCTGCATGAGCAGGCGACCGAACGCCTCAGCGCCCTGGCACGCAAGCTTGTCGAGGCAGAGAAGTTACCCGAAGAAATCTACCTGCTCGTCGGACCTGAAGGCGGTATTAGCGACCGCGAAGTGCAGCTCTTCACCGACGCCGGCGCGCAGCTGGCACTGCTCGGTGATGAGGTGCTGCGTTCCTCCACCGCCGGTTCTGCTGCTATGTGCACCCTGAACGTGGTGCTGGGTCGCTGGTAGAGCGCCGTCGATGGCGACTCCGGTAAAGTAGCCGGTAGCACCCCTCTGCTAAAACCCAGCCGGTAGGAATCCACCAGGGCGTGGCACATCACGCACATCTATACTTGTAAATACATCACTAGCCAAGGAGCCCATATGACTACCTCCCGACCTCTATCGACCGCGCGCACCGTATCTTTCAAAAGCGCTGCAGAAATGATTGCAGTTCTCGGCCCGCAGGACGCGCACCTGGCAATTATTGAGGACTACTTCGAGCAGATTAGCCTGCACCCCAAGGACCTGGACGTACTCATCACCGGCCCCTCCGAGTCCGTGAACACCGCCGCTAAGCTGCTGAACGAACTGCGCGTGCTCTCCAGCCACGACACGCAGATTACCGTGCAGGTCATTCACCGCCTCATGGGTATGCTCGGTGACGAACTGAACAACCCGGCACATTCACTATCTACCAGCATCCTCTCTACCCGCGGCACCACGATTCGTCCCAAGACCATTAACCAGAAGAAGTACGTGGACGCTATCGATGCGAACACAGTCATCTTCGGTATCGGCCCGGCGGGTACCGGTAAGACCTACCTCGCCATGGCGAAGGCTGTGCAGGCGCTACAGACCCACGAAGTGAACCGCATTATTCTCACCCGCCCCGCCGTGGAGGCTGGCGAGCGTCTGGGATTCCTGCCCGGTACCCTCAACGAAAAGATTGACCCGTACCTGCGCCCGCTCTACGACGCACTGCACGACATGCTCGAACCCGAAACCATCCCCAAGCTCATGGAAGCGGGCACCATTGAGGTCGCGCCGCTGGCGTACATGCGCGGTCGAACCCTCAACGACGCATTCATCATCCTCGATGAGGCGCAGAACACCACCGCCGAGCAGATGAAGATGTTCCTGACCCGCCTGGGCTTCGGCTCGAAGATGGTCATTACCGGTGACATCACCCAGATTGACCTGCCCGGTGGCGCCGCCTCCGGCCTGAAGCAGGTACGAAACATCCTTGACGGCGTGGAGGATATTCACTTCAGCATCCTGGAATCCTCTGACGTGGTCCGCCACACCCTGGTGTCGAACATTGTGTCCGCCTACGATCAGTGGGGCGAAGATCAGAAGGCCATGGAACGCAAGCGCAACCGTAAGGTCAAGCGCGCCACCATCGAGGCCGCGGCCGAGAAGCTGCTGGACCGCGCCGGCATCAACGGCGGCTCCGAAAAGAACGCAGAGAATAACACTGACAACGCCCACCCGGAAGGACGCTAAACGGTGGCAGAGATCGAATTCGACTGTGAAGACCCCGCAACCGGTGCCGACCCGGCAACCAACGCCTTCATTCGTGAATCTTTCGAAGCGGTAGATACTGAGGTGCTCACCCGCCTCGTCGAGCACGCCTTCAAGCGTATGCACCTTGCCGATGACACCTACCTGTCCATCGCCATCGTGAACGAAGACGAAATGGAACGCGTGCACATCGAATGGATGGACCTGCCCGGTGCAACCGACGTGATGAGCTTCCCCATGGATGAGATGGAACCGGGAACCCCCGAGAATCCCTCCAGCGGAATGCTCGGCGACATCATCCTCTGCCCACCCGTCGCCGCACGTCAGGGCACAGATGCTGGCCACAGCACCCTCGACGAGCTATGCCTACTCACCACCCACGGCATTCTGCACTGCCTCGGCTACGACCACGGCACCGCCGAAGAGGAAGCTGAAATGTTCGGCATTCAGCGCTCCATCCTCGAAGAGTTCCTGGGGCGCCCCGCCCCGGTCGAAACCCGACACTAGGGGAGCGGCGTGGATATTCTACTCACAGCCCTCCTTGCCGTTCTCGCGCTCTGTCTGACCGTGGTCGCCGCAATTGCCGAAACCGCGTTCACCTACCTGCCGCATAACGAAGTTGCAGAAGCAGTAGAGGCACACCCGGATACCCTCGGTGCCCGCGTCCTACAGCGCACCCTCGACGGTGGCTCCGAGGCGTACACACACCCGCTACGCCTGACCCGCCTCATTGCCGCTGCCGCCGCGGTGCTTGCCACCATGACCTGCCTACTATACTTGGTCGAGGTGCACGCACTCGCCGCCGTGCTAACCCTCGTGATCGTTGCGCTGGTGGGCTACCCGATTCTGCACGTGCTGGCACGTGCTCTAGGTCGTAACCGCCCGGTCGCGTCAATTCGTATGCTGGCGCGCCCGGTGCACTACCTGTCGGTTCTGCTGAGCCCGGCGACCGGTCTGCTCGATAAGCTCAGTGCGCGCCTGGCACCGGAACGTTCGGCGGAAGCCCCGGTGGGCGTGTTCGATGAGGAGGAGCTACGCGAGTTTCTGGACCGTGCCTCCGAGGCTGAAACCATTGAGGATAACGAAGCACAGATGGTGCAGTCCGTCTTTGAAATGGACGATACCCGCATCCGTTCGCTCATGGTTCCGCGTACCGATATGCTCACCGCCAGCCGTGACACCCCTCTGCGTGAGACGCTGAGCCTGTTCCTGCGTTCGGGTTATTCGCGTATGCCGGTGATTGGTGATTCGAGCGATGAGATTCTGGGCGTACTCTACCTGAAGGACGCGATGCGCGCCTTCATCCTGTATTCAGAGTCTCCGGAGGGTACCGCTTTGCCGACCGTGGTTGAGCTGATGCGCCCGGCTCGTTTTGAGCCCGAGTCGAAGCGTGCCATGGACCTGCTGCGTGAGATGCAGCGCGAGTCCACGCACGTGGCGATCATTGTTGACGAGTACGGCGGCACCGCCGGTCTGATTACCCTTGAGGATCTGATTGAGGAGCTGGTCGGTGACATTTCTGATGAGTATGACCATGAGAGCCCCGATTACACGCTGAATGATGACGGCACGTTCCGTCTCTCTGCTCGTCTGGGTATTGATGAGCTGGGTGAGATTTTTGGTCGTGAGCTCGACGATGAAGATGTTGATACGGTGGGCGGTCTGCTCGCTAAGCATCTGGGCATGGTGCCGATTATCGGTTCTGAAGTTGAGATTGATGGCATTCATATTCGTGCGATTGGTTCGTCGGGTCGCCGCCACCAGGTGGATATGCTGCAGGCGTGGTATGAGCCGCCTCGTGATGAGCGTCAGAACGCTGAAGGTTCCCTGACCTCTAATTCACCAGAGTCTTATTCCCTGAAGTCTGAGGTTGCTGACATCCTCACCGTGGATACCGATCCGCCCGCTGTGGCTGAGCCTCACGCGCATCCGGATCTTCCGGGAGATACTGCAGAGGCTGAACCTGCCACCGACAAGCACGGTAAGCGCTAGATATCGAATATAGACGCCGCATTTTCTACCGCACTTTGAGTCGGCTGCCCCACCCCTGAAGGCACAGGCAGATGAGATTGGCACCCCATACACCCCGCACGAGGTTTGATAAGGAGAAACACAATGGACCAGGAGTACACCCCGCTCGATTTGAGCATGCTGGACTTAAGCACCCCGCTGCCAACCTACCCGGAGAATTTCCGTTCGGGTTTTGCGTCGCTGGTGGGTCGCCCAAATGCGGGTAAATCTACTCTGACGAACGCTATGGTTGGTCAGAAGGTGGCTATCACCTCGAACCGTCCGCAGACGACCCGCCACACGATCCGCGGTATTGTACACAAGGACGAGTACCAGCTGATTCTGGTGGACACCCCGGGTATTCACCGCCCCCGCACTCTGCTGGGTGAGCGTCTGAACGACCTGGTAGCAAGCACCCTTTCACAGGTGGATGTACTGGGCTTCTGCATTCCGGCGAATGAGAAGATTGGTCCGGGTGACCGTTATATTGCCTCGCAGCTGGTGGCGTCGAGCAATAAGCCGGTGGTTGCCATTGTGACAAAGGCTGACACTGTGAGCTCTGAGGAGCTGCGTGAGCAGTTGCTGGCTGTTGAGGCGCTCGGCGAGGAAGTCATGAGCGCTGAGCGTGCGGCTCGTGCTAAGCGTGCCGCGCATCGTGCGAAGCAGAAGGCTAAGGGCCCCAAGGGTAAGGGCGGCAAGAATGATGCTGTGCCTTTCGCGAAGGGTTCGGGTCCTGCGGCTAAGCGCCGTGCCGGTGAGGTTGCTGAGCCGATGCCGGTTGACGGTAAGGGTGGCTGGGCTGCGATTATCCCGGTGTCTGCTGTAAAGCATTTCCAGGTGGATGCGGTTGCTGACCTGCTGGCGCAGTACACTCCGCTGTCGCCGCCGCTGTACCCGGAGGGTGAGCTGACCGATGAGCCGGAGGCAACCCTCATCGCGGAGCTGGTACGTGAGGCCGCCCTGGAGGGTGCGCGTGAGGAGCTGCCCCACTCAATTGCTGTAACGGTTGAGGAGATGGAGTTCCGTGAGGGCCGCCCGGAGGATAACCCGCTGCTGGATGTGCACGTAAACCTGTTTGTGGAGCGTGAGTCGCAGAAGTACATCATTATCGGTAAGGGCGGCTCGAATCTGCGCAAGATTGGTACGAAGGCTCGTGAGCAGATTGAGGCAATGCTCGGTACCCGCATTTATTTGAATATTCATGTGAAGGTTGCGAAGGAATGGCAGTCTGACGCGCGTGCGTTGAACCGCCTGGGATTCTAGTAGCTTTCCTGAGCGCATCGCCCAGAGAATTTGCTCTGCGCGGTCACCCCGAGAGGTGGCCTTCGGGGGCGGTCGCTCATCCTTAGTTTTCACCCGGTGGCTTGCATAAATATGTGCATACCTCCGGGTGAAACTTTTCGTTTTTATTCGGCGCTCATAGGGAAGAGTGTTACTCTGAGAAAGCACTTGCTCACCGGCAGAAAGAGAAAAGGTATGCCCCAGGCACCTCGTTTACGAAGCACCGGTCGTCATATGCGCACGACGGTGCTGACATCAAACCGCAATAAGTGGATTGCTCTGCTTACTACTTGCATGCTCGTCATTGTTGTTGGCTTTGGTGGCGTGGTGGCTCTACGTATGCGTAATAATCTGCATACTCAAGAGCTGAACATCAGCAATTACAAGAACGGCCTGGAGAACGGTGCCTTGGACATTCTCGTGATTGGCTCCGATACCCGTAAGGGTAATAACGGTGCGTACGGTGATGAGGATGACCGCAATTCTGAGGCTCGTGCGGACGTGATGATGCTGCTACAAATCAGCAAGGACCGTAAGAACGTGAGCGTGCTGTCGTTCCCGCGTGACCTGATGGTTGACGTGCCGCAGTGTACTGATCCTGAGAGCGGCACTGTGTATCCGGCTGAGAAGAGCGTTCAGATTAACGAGTCTCTGTCTCGCGGTGGTCCCGGTTGTACTGTGGCGACCATTAGCAAGCTGACCGGTGTGAATATTGACCACTTTATGTTGGTCGACTTTAACGCTGTGAAGGAGCTGTCGAAGGTTGTTGGCGGCGTTCAGGTGTGCGTGGACGCTCCGATTGATGATGAGTACAGTGGCCTGAAGCTTCCTGCCGGTACTTCTTCGGTTGAGGGTGAGCAGGCTCTTGCGTTCTTGCGTAGCCGCCACGGCTTCTCGGATGGTTCCGATATTGGTCGTATTCAGGCTCAGCAGGGTTTCTTGTCTTCACTGCTGCGTAAGGTGAAGCGCGAGGGTACTCTGTCGAATCCAGGTCGTCTGATTAACATTGCTGAGGCGATTACTCAGAATGTGACGGTGGATAATAACCTGAGCAATATCAGCACTCTGGTGGGTGTTGGTGCGTCTCTTGGTGGCGTGGACCTGTCAAACGTTGTGTTTGCGACTGTGCCGACTGAGCCGTGGAGCCAGGATGCGAACCGCCTGCAGGTTTCTGCGGATGCTGCGAATGTGTTCCAGCGTCTGCGTGATGATAAGTCACTGAAGGAAGAGCAGGCTCCGGAGGCTCCAGCTATTTCTGCCGCTCCGGTTCAGCTCGATCATACGGTTCCGGTGAGCGTATACAACGCGACCGGTCTGGAGGGCCGCTCGGCTACAATCGCTTCGGTGGTTAAGGGCCTGGGCTACACGAACGTTACTCCGGGTACCTCTGCTAGCCCGACGAACTTCACCACGGTCTTCTACTCGACCGGTTACGAAGCGGAGGCGAAGGAAATCGCCGCGAAGCTGAACGTGACCCGTGTGGTGGCAACCGAAGAGGTTCTGGGCGTGTCGGTGACGATTGGCGCTGACTTCCCGTCCGGTGAGGCGATAGAGAAGCAAGAGGCTGCGATTGCGGGTAACGCGACCGGTCAAACTGCTGATCAGCACAAGTGCCAGACTGCTTTCGCCTACTAGGTTGTAGCTGGTAGAACATAGCGCAGATGCGTGAATATTGAGTGAAGGGGCGTAGGGCCAGAAATGGTGGCTACGCCCCTTTGTCGTTGATTCTTTCCAGATGATGGACGGCTTCCCGGGTGCCCTGCCACCGCCTCCGATCCCTGTGATAGCGTGGAAGCATGATTATTGACGGTGAGAGCACGCGCGGGGTTACCCGCCAGGCAGTGAACCTGCTGCTTATTCGCCGGAACGGGGCACGCTAGAAATCTGCCGCAACCGTTCCGGCTTTTTCACGCGGCATCTCACCTCCGCATCCTTTCTGATGCACCGCCTTGACCACTGCTGCCGGGAACCGATACCCGGCACGGTACGAGCCCCACAAGTGGGGTAGAGCGAGACGGACCAACCAACAGGAAATTCATCATGAAAAACCACCAGAAGCCCAGCCCCATGCCGGTACATAAGTACCGCCCTTTCCACGAGCAGATTGTTGTTGACCTGCCGGACCGCACCTGGCCGGATAAGGTCATTGAGAAGGCTCCGCGCTGGTGCGCAGTGGATCTGCGTGACGGCAACCAGGCACTGATTGACCCCATGGACACCGACCGTAAGCTTGCGATGTTCAAGCTGCTGGTGAAGATGGGTTACAAGGAAATTGAGGTTGGTTTCCCCTCGGCGTCGCAGACTGACTTTGATTTTGTGCGCACTCTCATTGAGGACGGCCACATCCCCGCAGATGTAACCATTCAGGTTCTGGTGCAGGCTCGTGAGCACCTGATTGCCCGCACTTTTGAGGCAATTGAGGGCGCACCGCAGGCGATTGTGCACTTCTACAACTCAACCTCCGTGCTGCAGCGTCGCGTGGTGTTCAACCAGGATCAGGAGGGCGTGCTGGATATCGCCCTGCAGGGTGCGCGCCTGTGCCGCAAGTACGAAGAGCAGATGGTCTCCGATACTAAGGTCATCTACGAGTACTCGCCCGAGTCCTTCACCGGTACCGAGCTTGAGTACGCGGCTCGCGTGGTGAACGCTGTGGCTGAAGAGCTGGAGATTGGTCAGAACGGTAGCGAGCTGATTGTAAACCTGCCCGCTACCGTTGAGATGGCTACCCCGAACGTGTACGCCGACTCGGTCGAGTGGATGCACCGCAACCTGAACCACCGTGAGCACATTGTGCTGTCATTGCACCCGCATAATGACCGCGGTACCGGCGTGGCTGCTGCTGAGCTGGGTTACCTGGCGGGCGCTGACCGTATTGAGGGTTGCCTCTTCGGTAATGGCGAGCGCACCGGTAACGTTGACCTGGTGACTTTGGGTCTGAACATGTACACCCAGGGTGTGGATCCGCAGATTGATTTCTCTGATATTGACGGTATCCGTAAGACTGTTGAGTACTGCAACCAGTTGAAGGTGCACGAGCGTTCGCCGTATGGTGGCGACCTGGTGTTCACTGCGTTCTCTGGTTCGCATCAGGACGCTATTAAGAAGGGCTTTGAGGCTCTGGAGCGTACTGCTGCTGAGGCGGGTAAGACCGTGGATGAGGTTTATTGGGAGGTTCCGTACCTGCCGATTGATCCTCGCGATCTGGGTCGTACCTATGAGGCGATTATTCGTGTGAACTCGCAGTCCGGTAAGGGCGGTATGGCGTACCTGCTGAAGCAGGATCACGGTCTGGATTTGCCGCGTCGTGCGCAGGTTGAGTTCTCGAAGATTGTTCAGGCTCGCACTGATGCTGAGGGTGGCGAGATGACCAGCCAGAAGCTGTGGAACATCTTCACCGATGAGTACCTGCCGGCTCCGGATCCGCAGAACCGTTGGGGTAAGTACCGTATTGAGTCGATTAATATTGATTCGGCTGATACTGGTGCGACTACTCTGCGTGTTGGCCTGAACATTGATGGTCACACGTACACTCGTACTGCTTCGGGTACAGGTCCGGTGGATGCTCTGCAGAACATCCTTTCAGGTGAGGGCATGGATATTCGCGTGATGGATTATTCGGAGCACACCATGTCGGCTTCGTCGACTGCTAACGCTGCTTGCTATGTTGAGGCTGCTGTTGGTTCTCGCGTGCTGTGGGGTATTGGCGTGGATAACTCAACGACTCGTGCGGCGTTGAAGGCGATGATTTCGGCTGTGAACCGTGCGCTGCGTGATGAGCGCCAGGCGTAGGCGATGACCGTTTATGCTTTGTACGGGGTTTACGCGTGACCGTTAACCGTGCATGATGTAAGGGGCGGGTGCATACTCCGAGTATGCATCCGCCCCTTAGTCGTTTAGTGTGCGCAGGCAATATGTGTATCGGCGGTTTACGCGGCTTCCTTGAGCCGTGGATGCACCGCGGTGTACTGCTTGAACCGGCACCCTGAGCGTTTCACAGTGTGGACGGGGCGGTTTGCGGAAGTCCCACATCACCTTCCGTGAACCGCTCCGGGCGGGCGCGCCTCCTGTATCCTTGAATGCGTGGAATGGATTCAAGCAATTATTTTGGGCTTCGTTCAGGGCCTTACCGAATTTCTGCCGATTTCGTCATCGGCGCATCTGAACATTGTTGGCCAGATCCTGCCGGAGAGGGCTGACCCGGGTGCCGCGTTTACCGCAATCACCCAGCTGGGTACTGAGACTGCGGTTCTGATTTTCTTCTGGCGCGATATTGTTCGCATCCTGAAGTCCTGGTTCGGATCCTTGACCGGCCGCGTACCGCGTAACGACCCGGATGCCCGCATGGGTTGGCTGATTATTCTCGGCTCCCTACCCATCGGCGTTCTGGGTCTGCTCCTGGAAGACTACATTGACACCCAGTTCCGCAGCCTGTGGGTTGTGGCGACCATGCTGATTGTCTTCGCGGTGTTCCTGGGTCTTGCGGACCGTTTTGGTCGTGAGCAGCGTGAGCTAAAGGACCTGACTTTCCGTCACGGTATTCTGTACGGTTGCGCGCAGGCGCTGGCACTGATCCCGGGTGTTTCACGTTCGGGCGGTACAATTACCGCGGGTCTGTTCATGGGTTATACCCGTGAGGCTGCGGCTCGTTACTCGTTCCTTCTGGCTCTGCCGGCAGTGTTCATGTCTGGTCTGTACAAGACGTTCAAGGTGTTCACTGGTGCTGAGGCTACCGGCTACTACGGTATCCCGTCGACTATCCTTGCGACTCTGGTCGCGTTCGTGGTGGGTTACCTGATGATTGGCTGGTTCCTGAAGTACGTGTCTTCGAAGTCCTACGGCATTTTCATTTGGTACCGCATTGCGCTCGGTATCCTGATTTTCGTTGGTCTGGGCACTGGCGTTCTGAACGCTACTTCTTCGGCGTTCTAAGGCTTTAGCCCTCAGCGTGATATGACATACCCGTCCGTGATTTTCTCACGGGCGGGTATTCTTATTGGAGTAGATTTTTTGGCACCCGAATGCCCTGAGGATGGGCGGCGGGTGTGGCGCGTCCACCGGTTGTGGGCGTTTTTACGGAAAGGAAACCGATGCGAGCTTGGGATGCCCCCGCCTCTGTGACTCTGCCCGGTCAGGCTGCGCTGCCGCGTATTTTTGATACTTCTGCCGGTGAGATTATTCAGGTTCAGGAGGACAAGGCGGCGAGCCTGTACGTTTGCGGTATCACCCCGTACGACGCGACGCATATGGGTCACGCCTCCACCTATGTTGCTTTTGACCTGCTGCACCGCGCCTGGCTGGATGCAGGCGTGCCGGTGACGTACGTGCAGAACGTGACTGATGTGGACGACCCGCTGCTTGAGCGTGCGACTGCCACGAACGTTGATTGGCGTGAACTGGCTGAGGATCAGACGGAGCTGTTCCGCACCGATATGAAGGCGCTGAACGTGATTCCGCCGGCGCACTATGTGGGTGTGGTGGAGTCCATTGAGTGGCTGTTCCCGCTGATTGAGGATTTGCTACGCCGCGGCCTGGCGTACCGCGTGCCCGGTTTCACGGATGAGCAGGGTGTGGTGCATCCTGACGGTGACGTGTACCTGGACTTGAAGGCTGTGCGTGAGCTGCCCGCGAACGCTGAGGGCTACTCGTGGGCACCGGGGGAGGTTAGCCACCTGAGCCGTGATGAGATGCTGGAGATTTTTGCTGAGCGCGGCGGCGACCCGAACCGTGCCGGTAAGCGTGACGCACTGGATCCGCTGCTGTGGCGTGTTAAGCGTGAGGGCGAGCCGAGCTGGGATGCCGGCGAGCTGCGCGCGGGCCGCCCCGGCTGGCACATCGAGTGCACGATGATTGCCCGCCGTTTTGTGGATGGTTCGCTGACTGTTCAGGCTGGCGGTAACGACCTGACGTTCCCACACCACGATTTGGGTGCGGGCCATTCGTGGGCTGTGTCTGCGCGCCCGCACGCTAAGCATTACGCGCACACCGGCATGGTCGGTTTGGACGGCCAAAAGATGAGCAAGTCCCGCGGCAACCTGGTGCTGGTTTCGCGTCTGCGCGCAGCAGGTGAGGATGCGAACGCGGTGCGCCTGGCGATTATGGGTCAGCATTACCGTTCGGATTGGTTCTGGACTGATGAGCTGCTGGAGCACGCGAAGGCTCGCCTGGACACCTACCGTCATGCGGTGTCGGTGGCTGAGGGCCGCGAGGGCGCGAGCGATGAGGCGGCGGTTGAGCTGCTGGCCGCTGTGCGTGAGGCGCTCGGTGAGGACCTGAACGCTCCGGCGGCGTTGGCTGCTGTGGATGCGTGGGCTGTGAAGGCTCTGGCGGACACCACCGTCGCCGGTGGCGCGCTGGTGCGTGACATCCTGGCGGCACGCCTGGGTGTGGTCCTCTAAGATGACTTCGTCGGTCATGGAGGAGCTGTACGCTCTTCGCCCGTACAACCGTGAGACGGTCGATGCGCTCGCCGCAGAGATGTTAGCTGAGGTGCGCGCGTACGAGGCGCAGGAGGAAGCGTAGGGCTTCTGAGAGCAATACAAGGGGGTGGGTGATCCTGGACTATTCCAGGATCACCCACCCCCTTGCGTTTAACCGCCTGATACCGGCAGTTCTTGAGCGGCTAGTCTTCGGTGTCTACAAATTCCTCACGGAAAATCTGTTCACCGGCGAGAACCTCATCCAGGAGCTTCTCCTGAGCGGGTTCTAGATGCACCAGGTGCGTAAGAGTGTAGAGCAGACGCTCGTACTCTTCGCTCCAGGCGTCCGGCCATTCGCGCTGAACAATATCGTTGAGTGAGGAACTACGGCGCACTACCGGCTTCTTGAGGCGGTATTTAGCCCACAGTCCCAGCACCTGGTTGCCACCGACGGTGTAGTCGAAGACGCGTTTCTCCACGTTCTCACAGCGTGCCCGACCGAAGGAGACGGTGCCCATGACGGGGTTATTCTCTTCCTTGGAGAGGCTATCGACCGGGTCGGGGGAGAAGCTGGGCTTCTTCTCCGGCATGGTTTTGCCCATGTCTACCGTCGGATTCGGCAGGGTGTAGTCTGCGTCCTTAGGCAACTGGTGCAGATACTTTATACCCGGTAGCGGCTCACCACGCTCACCGTAGGTGTGCAGCCACACGACCTGCTTACCAAGCTGAACAGCGCGTTCCCAGAGTGCAGGGTCGGCGGTGAGGGGCACGCGGATACCCGCCTGTTGGAGGGGCTCGTCAAAGGTGCGCACGTAGCCGGGGTGTCCGGTGAGTGCCGCCAGGTAGTAGACGAGGTCGCCGGGGGCGTTATCTCCGAAACGCTCACGTAGCATCTGCGTGGCAGGTTCGGTGAGGTTGGGGGCACCGCCAGCAGTTAGTGCCGGATGCGCACGGCCACCACGATTATTGAAGGCGTGCATATCCGGGATAAGGGTACTAAAGTACAGTCCCGGGCCCGCCTTGGGGTAGTGTGCGTGCTGCTCCACAATAAAAATCTGCTCGGGAACGCGATGCTCCCATAGATCAGGAGAAGCACGATGGAGTAAGCGTGAATCGGCCAAGATATACTGCCGGTCAAAGGAGCGATACCCCACCTGCACAATATTCGGCGTATCAGGAATGAGCTCACGTGCAATCTGGTTGTTCAGGCTTTCGAGACTTCCCTGGAATGTATCGTTCCCAGGAAGCGGCTTTTTACCAACTGCTATACCCGTACTACTAGTTTCCTTAAAACGTTCAGCACGTACTTCCAAATCATTGCCTTCGATGAGCTCAGCCCAGCGTTCCTGTAGTACGCTCTCCGAGGGAGCATAAACCCAGGTCTTATTGGGCTTCACACCGGGGAAGCAGCTGGCATAGAAATCAGGCAATGCCGGGTAACTATCCCAATCACCACCCGCTTCGGGAGCGAACTTATCACCCCAGCCAGAGCGCACCGGCTCAAACTCGGCACCGTCCAGGTTGAGGGTAGCAAGAGCCTGCATTTTCTCCGCAAAGGTACCGTGTAGAGCCACGTAGCGAATATCCGCGGGGGTTTCCTCATCGGTATTTTCTTCACGCAAGAACAGGGCAATAGACACCGGAGTCTCAATAGCAAAGACAGCATTCTTTGCCGGCGGACGCTTACCCTCAGGGGTCACATTAATAACCCATCCGCGGCTAGAAGAGCGGCGAATATACTCACGCATTCCCGCGAAGCCAGGTCCATTCAGATAGCCGTCTGCGGTAATAAAGCAGACCACACCCGCATTCTGAGCACTATCGAGCTGGTCCTCCAGAGCACGGAAAGAATCCTCAAAAACCTTCCAGAAAGCCCAGCGCCAGAAATAGACGTACAGGTTCTTCAGCACATACTCGTACCTACCCATACCCGGTGCACGGAAGTCATCCAGAATCGGGGAGGCAACATCGGCAGAGCGGAAACCCGACTCCACCCAGCCACCCATACCCTCGGCCTTATCCTTATACGGCGGATTACCAATGCACACCTGAATAGGCACCTCACGCTTCACCCTAGTTGCCTTATTCGACAACTGAGAAAGCAGACGCAGAGTATTACCGTTCACCGGCTTCTGCTTAGCGTAGGGGTCGCTCAGAGTATCCGCCACATAGAGGTTCAGACCGTCCTCGGGAATATCAGCCCCCAGCTCCTTAAGGGTCTGGTTCAGGCGAAGCTCAGCCACGGAGAAAGGACCGGACTGCAGCTCAAAGCCGTACAGGTTCTTCGCCAGACGATTCAGAGCACGAGTACGCGCAGCGGGAGCGAGGCTCTCCGTCTTCGCCACCTTGTGCATAACCGACAGAGGATAGGTGCCGGTACCCATCGCCGGGTCAATCACAGACACACCCTCGCTCGCCAGACCGTGCTCCTTGCCCAGGTAGGTGCGTAGAGCATCGTCTACCAGGCGCACCATCTGATCCACCACCTCAACGGGGGTGTAGTAGCTACCGGTCTTCTTGCGCTGCTCGGGGTTATAGACCTTCAGGAAGTGCTCGTAGAGGTGAAGATACACATCCGACTTGCCGCCAGAAATGTATTTCCAGGAGGCTGCACCCATGACACGCACAATCACAGCCAGAGCGTTATACAGGGAGCTTTTCTCATCCAGATGCTCGGTCAGCAGACCCAGCGCATTACCCAGCAGACCGTGCTGAGAACGCAAACGACCCGCCATGGTCGAGAACGTCTCAAGGCTCAGGTCGTGACCCTCTGAGAGAGCAACCACCAGTGAGAAAACCACCGTCTGCGCAAAACTATCGGCAAACTCTTCATTACTGGTACTCGGGGCGAGAGTATCACGCCAATCCTTACGCAGACCCACCAGCGGGGGAGGAATCACAAAATCTTCCTCACCCTTCTTCTTAGCCTTTGTCTGATCCGCTTTATATGTCTTTTCCTGTACGGCAAGACCTATAAGCATCTCTTCACGCAGCAAAGCCGCAAGGGGAGCGAGAGTTTCTACCAGCTGATCGGCACTCGTAATCGGGGAGGGAGCCCAACGCAGAAAGTTAAGGAAGAACGCCGCGAGAGCATCCGGTGCGCTCAGCGTGCCATGGCCGCTAAAAGAACCATGCATATGCACTGCATCGTACCCGGTGCTCGTCAGCACCGGTTCGCCATAACGGTATAGGCGCCACTCGGTGCCATTGGTGTACAAAAGGTTCGGAAGGTTCCGCAGCCGCTGCCACTGCTTATACTCGTGGCTCTTCTTAGTGAAAGAAGCGGGGTCAATGTTCTTACCCGGAGCCTTCAGCTCCACGTAACCGGTTAAAACACCATCGACCATGATGGCGTAATCAGGGCGCACCAGACCCTCAGAAACTAGACCCCCCCCCCCGCTGTTTTCAGCGAGGTTTCACGGACGGTCACAACCTTCATCGAATGCAAAGCGCCAAAGTCCTGCAACAGGGTAGCGACCGGGTTCGTCAGCTGAGCCTCCGGTTCACCATCCCCAACGCGCAGATTCTCCCGCACCTGCCTGCCGAACTCGGCAATCAGTGAGTTGAAATCAGTCACAATACTCTTTCCTCTGCCCCATAATTCGTGGGCACTAAGGTGTTTCGGCCCGCAGAGGAGTTCCGCGGACTCCACTCCAGTCTAACCAAAAATGAGTAGCCCCAATCGCTCAGTGGTCATTGCTCCATCCGGGCCCCGCATTATCACGCCCGCGGGGTAATGCACCACAGCCGATATGCAGACTCCGCTAAAATAGAAAAGGACTTTTTCCGTACCCTAGTTCGCCGCAAAGCGCGAACAGCACAGACTGACCCAAACCCGAGGAGAACCACCCCGTGAGCAGCGGCACCCACACCCCCACCGGCGCAATCAACCGCCGCGGCCCCTTCCGCCCCGGCGAGCGCGTCCAGATCACTGATGAACGCGGCCGCATCACCACCATCACCCTCGCCGAAGGCGGCGAATACCACTCCCACAAGGGCTTCCTCAAGCATGACGACCTTATCGGCGCACCCGAAGGCACCGTCATCGCCAACACTCACGGCATCCTCTACCAGGCGCTGCGCCCCCTCTACAAGGACTTCGTGCTCTCCATGCCGCGCGGCGCAGCCGTCGTCTACCCCAAGGACGCCGCGCAGATCATCGTCAAGGCAGACATCTTCCCCGGCGCACGCGTCGTCGAGGCAGGCGTCGGCTCCGGCGCACTGTCTATCGCCCTGCTGCGTGCAGTCGGCGACTACGGTTGCGTGCACTCCTTCGAACGTCGTGAAGAGTTCGCGGACGTCGCCCGCGGCAACATTGAGACCATGTTCGGTGGACCGCACCCGGCGTGGAAGCTGAGCATCGGCGACCTGCAGGACACCCTGCCGCAGGTTGAAGAGCCCGGCAGCGTCGACCGCGTCGTACTCGACATGCTCGCACCCTGGGAGTGCCTGGACGCTGTGGCGGAGGCGCTCGCACCCGGCGGTGTGCTCATCTGCTACGTTGCGACCGTAACCCAGATGTCCCGCCTGGTTGAGGGCATGCGCCTGGACGGCCGCTTCACCGAACCCGAATGTGACGAAACCATTGTTCGCGGCTGGCACGTGGAGGGCCTGGCAGTCCGCCCCGACCACCGCATGGTTGCACACACCGCATTCCTGGTTGTGGCTCGTCGCCTCGCTGACGGTGCGGTGCGCCTGGCGCCGAAGCGTCGCGCGTCCAAGACTGACTTCTCTGAAGAGGATATGAACGCGTGGATTCCCATGAACGTGGGTGAGCGTGAGGTGACCGATAAGAAGATTCGCCGCGCAGCCCGCGATGCGAAGAACCTTGCCGCTCACGCCGCACGCGCGAACGAGATTGCGCTGGAACAGAACGGCATCGAGACTGAGCAGAACGAAGCATCTGAGTCTGCCGAATAATTGATGAATCATTAACCTGCGGGGGCACGGGCGTTACCTGGAGCCCCCGCAGTGCACTCACCGGGCTACTCGCTGCGCACAACCACCCGCGCCGAGTAGCCACCGATTAGGACGAACAGCTAAAGGAGCTACCGTGTCCACCCACGAATCTGCAGATCAGGCAGGAACCCCCCAACACGGCACCGCCCACAGTGCAGCCAGCGCGGCACCGCACTACTCGGCTGCTTTCGGGTCGACCTCTCTGCCCGGCAGTCAGCCCGTCAGCGCGCAGGAGTATGACGCCGTGCTGCGTCGACTCTCCGCGGCGGAGGCAACCCGCGACAATATGAGCCGACAGATTCGTGGTGCGGGGGAGAAGAACCGCAAGCTCGTTGAGGCAATCACCAGCATGCGCTACCAGGTGGAGCGTCTGCGCGCCTCCCTATCGCAGAACGTTATGCCGCCGCTGAATTCGGCGATTGTGCTGGCGGTGCATGAGGGTCAGACCATGACCTACGAGCAGGTCGCTGACGATAAAACTCCCGCCGAGATTGACACCTACCTTGATGTTCAGGTGAGCGGCCGTATGATGCGTATTCCCGTATCCCCGCTCATTGACCTGTCCATGCTGACCCCCGGCATGACCGTGCTGCTCAACGACAAGACGGAAGCGGTGCTCGCCCTGGACACCGAACCCTTCGGTGACGTGGTGACCGTGCGTGAGGTGCTGGATGAGCAGCGCGTGCTGGTTGATACGTCCTCGGGTGCTCAGCAGGTGGCGCGTGTGGCTGGTTCCCTCGACATTGAGCAGCTGCGTACCGGTGACGCGGTCACCCTCGACACGCGCACCCGCATGCTGACCTCGCAGGTTCCCGCCTCCCGCTCGCAGGAGCTGGTGCTGGAAGAGATTCCTGACGTCACCTACGAGCAGATTGGTGGCCTGGGCGCGCAGATTGAGCAGATTCGCGACGCGGTGGAGCTGCCGTACCTGCACCCCGAGATTTTTGAGCGCTACCACCTGGCACCGCCCAAGGGCATTCTGCTGTACGGTCCTCCCGGTAACGGTAAGACCATGATTGCTAAGGCTGTGGCGAACTCCCTGGCGGCTCGTGCGGCTGCGCTGAACCCGGGTTCGGCTACTCGCGGCTACTTCTTGAACATTAAGGGCCCCGAGCTGCTCGATAAGTTCGTCGGTGAGACCGAGCGTCAGATCCGCGATATTTTCGTTGCCGCCCGTGAGAAGGCGGAGGCAGGCCACCCGGTCGTCGTGTTCTTTGACGAGATGGAGTCGCTGTTCCGTATGCGCGGTTCGGGTCGTTCCTCCGATATTGAGACGACCATCGTACCGCAGCTGCTTGCCGAAATTGACGGCGTGGAGTCGCTGCAGAACGTCATCGTCATTGGTGCGACCAACCGTGAAGATTTGATTGATGCCGCGGTGATGCGCCCGGGTCGACTCGACCTGAAGATCCGCATTAACCGCCCGGATGCCGCCGGTGCGGCAGAGATTTTCGGCCTGTACCTGACCGAAGACCTGCCCCTGGACGCTGCGGAGGTGGCAGCCGCCGGCTCGACCTGCGCCGCCCTGACCGCGATGATTGCGGCGGCGGCAGGTCAGCTGTACGCACGCACCCCCTCCACGGCGTACGCTGTGGCGACCGTGGATTCTTCCATGGTCGTTGGTTCTGGTGCGAGCGCGAACCTGTCCACTCACACGCTGTACCGCGGCGATTTCACCTCGGGTGCGGTGATTCGCAATATTGTGGACCGCGCGAAGAAGGCGGCGATTAAGGAGCAGTTGCAGGCGCTGACTGCCGGCGCTAACGCAGCGGGTGTGGGTATTGGCACCCGCCACCTGCTGGAGGCGGTACGCGCCGAGTTTGAGGATCAGGTGGACTTGCCGCCACTGCCCGATATTGAGGATGCGCTCACCGTTGCCGGTGTGCGTGGACGCCTGGTGTCGGTGGAGCCGCCGCGCTAAACCGCGTCTCCGGCACCATGAGCCGGGAGGCGCTCAACGTGCTTATCCCGCATCAACCTCAATGACCGCAGGTCCAGCCCTTTAGATGGTATAGAACTTTTCAGGAGAACCCCATGAACTCCACCCCCAGCTACGGCGTGCACCGCATTATGGGTGCAGAAACCGAGTACGGCGTCATCGCCCCCTCCGCGCCGGGCACCAACCCGACCGTGCTGTCCGCACTGGTGGTCAACACTTACGCTAAGTTGGCGTTCCGCCGCGGCGCCGCTTTCCGTGAGGAGCTGCAGCGCCGCGCCCTGGCGGATGAGCTGACCGCCGAGCAGGCCCGCCAGGCAGAGAACTACTCGACCGCCACCCCCGAGGGTCAGTGGCTGGGTGAGTCGGAGTCGCCGCTGCGTGATGCTTTCGGTCAGGTTCAGGACGCCTCCACCGCCCACTCAAGCCAGATGACGCACACCCGCACCGAGCTGACCAGCGAAGATATCGCCCTGGAGATTATGCGTGAGGCGGGCGTTCAGGCACCGGGTGAGCCCGCCGAGCCGCGTAGCGCCCTGGATGCGCTCGCCGGCGTGCACGGCCGCGGTGGTTTCCCGGAGCGTCTGGACTGGGACCGCGTGACCATGAACGCGATTCTACCCAATGGTGCGCGCCTGTATGTGGATCATGCGCATCCGGAGTATTCCTCGCCGGAGGTTCTAACCCCCGCCGATGCGGTGCTCTATGACGCTGCCGGTGACGCGCTGGCGTATGAGTCGTTGGTGGAGCTGGGTAACCACGCGCAGGATTTGCCGCAGGTGAAGCTGTACAAGAACAACACCGACTCGAAGGGCCAGTCGTACGGCGCCCATGAAAACTACCTGATTAGCCGTGATGTTCCGTTCGAGCAGGTTGCGGATGCGCTCCTGCCTTTCTTTGCGACCCGCGCGATTTTTACGGGTGCGGGCCGTGTGGGTATTGGTACGCACGGTGAGGTTCCGGGTTTTCAGATGAGTTCGCGTGCTGATTTCTTTGAGCGCACGATTGGTCTGGAAACCACGATTCGCCGCCCGATTGTGAATACGCGCGATGAACCGCATGCGGATGAGTCGAAGTACCGCCGCCTGCACGTGATTCCGGCGGATGCGAACATGTCACACTATTCGAACCTGTTGAAGTTTGGTACGACGGCGCTGGTGATGAACCTGATTGAGTCGCACGGTGAGCAGACTCCGGTGCTGCCGGGTGTGCGCCTGTCTGATCCGGTGGCGGCGATGCACGCGGTCAGCCACGACCTGTCACTATCGGTTCAGCTGCCGTTGGCGCCGTCTTCGGCGGCCCTGCCAAATCCGGTGTCCACGAGCGGTTCTGCGAGTGCCCTGCAGATTCAGCGCGCCTACTATGAGGCCTCCCGTGCGCACGAGGAGTCGAACCCGGCGGGTGTGGATGCTGCGACCGCGCAGATTCTCAATCTGTGGGGCGAAGTGCTGGACGCCCTGGAAACCAACCCGCTCTCGCTGGCGGATCGTCTGGATTGGGTGGCGAAGTATGCGCTGGTGCGCGGTTATGTCGCCCAGGGCGTAGATTATGCGAATCCGAAGTTAAAGGCTTTGGATTTGCAGTACGCTGATATTGACCCGTCAAAGAGTCTGTATCACCGTCTGGTGGCCCGTGGCCGTATACGTACGCTGTTCTCTGCGGAGCAGATCGAGCGTGCGACCACTGAGCCGCCGCGTGAGACGCGGGCGTTTTTGCGTGGTACTTTGATGGCGCGTTGGCCGGAGGAGATTCTGGGTATTAACTGGGATACGGTGTCTTGCCGTGGCAGGTATTCGAAGGATCTTACTCGTTTTACGATGATGGAACCGACCCGGTACGGTGCCGCCGCGGTGGAACCGCTGCTGGATGAGGTAAACCATTCGGATGAGCTGCTGAACCGGCTGCGCTAGTAGCATCCCCTAAACCCACATGAACTCATATTCTTCCCCGGGGCGAATACCCCCATTTGGAAGAGTGAAAACCACATAACCCACAGGTAGGGTGCATGAAGGTTCGGGTACTAAAAAAACCCTTACACCCCGCACCCGACACCACTAAAAACTTATTTGTCCACAACCGAAAACCCCTTGAGGAGAGAACCATGAGCCGCGAACGCATCAGCGCACAGCAGACCGAAACCACCGCAGCCGAGCAGGAGCAGGAACTGACCCTCGCCGCCTCCCACGTTGTCTCTGACGTGAGCGAGGTCGACGACCTGCTCGACGAAATTGACGGCCTGCTCGCTGAGAATGCTGAAGACTTCGTCACCGGCTTCGTCCAGAAGGGTGGCGAGTAACCGGCGCACCTGCACGCCGGGTCAGCATCATGGAACACCGTATTTTCGGCATTGAAAGCGAATTCGGGCTCAGCTACGTCCCGCATGGGCTCGGTCGGCTGAGCATCGAAGAATCCGCCGCTGCCCTTTTCAAGCCCGTCCTGGATCAGTGGCGCTCAACGAACGTTTTCCTACCCAACGGCGGTAGGCTCTACCTTGACGTGGGTTCGCACCCCGAGTACGCCTCCGCCGAATGCGGTAGCATTGACGAGCTACTCGCGCAGGAACGCGCCGGTGAGCTGCTTTTCGCTGATCTGGCGCGTACCGCCCGCAAGCGACTGCTCGCAGGCTCGGAGGGCCGTCCCCTTGACGGTGAACTGTACCTGTTCAAGAACAACGTGGATTCGGCGGGCAACTCCTACGGCAGCCATGAGAACTACCTGATTAGCCGCAAACTGCAGTTCAACGACCTGATTAAGCAGCTCGTGCCCTTCCTGGTGACCCGCCAGATTCTGGTCGGTGCCGGTAAGACCCACCCGAACGGCGGCCCGGTGCCCGGTTCGACCGACCCGGCGTCCAGCACGGGTGTGCCCTCGTACTCGTTCTCGCAGCGTGCCGACCATATTTGGGAGGCGGCATCCACCTCCACCTCGCGCGCTCGCCCGCTCATTAACACGCGTGACGAGCCGCACGCGGACGCTTCGAAGTTCCGCCGCATGCACGTCATTAATGGTGACTCGAATATGGCGGAGCCGACGACCCTGCTGAAGATTGCCAGCACCGACCTGGTGCTGCGCATGCTGGAGGATCGCTTCCCGGTCACGAGCCTGGATATTGTGTCTGTTCCGGCGGCTCTGCGAGCTATCAGCCACGATCTGACCGGCACCGCGACCTTCGAAACCACCGACGGTAAGTACTACACGGCGTTGAGCGTTCAGCGTCACTACTTGGACGCCGCCCGTCAGTATGTGGAACAGTACGGCGTGCACCACCACCATACGGAATACGCCCTGGACCTGTGGCAGCGCACCCTGGATGCTATCGAGTCCGGCGACTACAGCAGCATTGATACTGAGATTGACTGGGCGATTAAGAAGAAGCTTCTGGATGCGTACATTGCCCGTGCCCGCGCGGCCGGTCAGCCTGCCGATTATGCGAGTGCCCGCATCCGTCAGCTGGACTTGGCGTACCACGACATTGACCCGGAGCGTAGTGTCTTCCATGCGATGGTTCGTCGCGGTGCGGTCAAGCGCATCCTGCCCGAGGGCGTTGCGGAGGCGGCTAAGACTCAGCCGCCGAACACTCGCGCGACCCAGCGTTCGCGTTTCATTAACGCGGCGGTTGCGGCGGGGGAGCAGTTCACCGTGGATTGGGTGCATCTGAAGCTCAACGCCTACCCGCAGCACACGCTGGTGTGTAAGGACCCGTTCGCTACCGGCAGCGAGGAACTGGAGGAGGTGCTGAGCCTGCTGGCGTCTAAGGAGCGTCAGCATCAGGAGGCGGCATTCCCGCCGCCCTGCTAAATAGCCCTGCTAAACAGCGCCGCTAAAGCCCCGGGCTCGCCACACCACGGCACGGTGTGTTCCCGCCCAAAGTTCCCAGCGCACCCCGCGCCGCGACACAGCCTGAACACAGCTACGTGCCGTAGCATAAAACAGCTAAACCTATACCTGTAAACTGTTCTGTGGCACACGGGCACTCATACGCCCCACTCTCACAGAAAACCCCAGAGGATAACACTATGACCAAACGCTCTAAGCTCACTATTTTCGGTGCCAGCACGGCAGCTCTCGCGCTCGCACTGTCTGCATGTGGCGCACAGTCTAATAATGGCGACCTGTCCAAGGTGCAGTACACCCTGAAGAATGCGACCGCTGAGCCTGAAGCGTCCTTCGCGACTCCCTTCGCCGCTTCTAGCCCCTCCGCGTACGTGATTGAGGAAGGTAACGGCGACTCCATCAACGATGGTGACTACGTGCTTGTTGAGGCTGCCGTATTCAACGGCACCGACGGCAAACTCAACGGTTCCACTTACTCCAGCGAGCCGATTCTGCTACCGGTTAACGATCAGCTGAAGAAGGCTGCACCGCAGGTGTACGAAACCTTGAAGAAGATTAAGGTTGGCGGTTCCTTCTCGTACACCACCAACGTTCTGCAGCAGCGTAGCACCGCGGGCGTGACCACTACGACCGCTTCGCCCGGTACCGCAACTAACGTTGAGGTGTACACCGTGAAGACGAAGCTGCCCAAGTACGCAACCGGTAAGGCTGTTGAGGCTGACCCGTCGCTGCCGTCCTTCACGCTGGACGAGTCCACCGGCAAGGCTGACATCAAGCTGCCTGACACCAAGCAGGAATACACTGAGCTCGTCTCGAAGAACCTCATTGAGGGCGAGGGCGCTGAAGTCAAGGAAACCGATACCGTCTACGTGCGCTACATTGGCGTGAAGTACTCTGACGGTAAGGTCTTTGACAGCAACTACGACGCTGCCACCCCGACGGGCATCTCCCTGCAGGGTGTTATCAAGGGCTGGACCCAGGGCCTGAAGGGCAAGAAGGTCGGTTCCCGCGTTGAGCTGATTATCCCGGCGGATCTGGCGTACGGTAACGACGCCGGCGGCTCCAAGCCTTCGGGCACCCTCGTGTTCGTGGTTGATATTCTGGGCGCGGAGGAGAACCCGCAGACCTTGCAGCGTGCTCAGGCAGCTTCTAGCGCGGCTGCTGCGCAGGCGAGCGCCTCGGCAACCGCTTCTGCGACCGCAACCCCGGCAGCTACCGCTTCGGCTACCGCGCAGTAGCCCGGTACCCACGTTTTACGTCACATTTTTATACCGCGCTCGCCGCTTATATGGCTTAGGCGGCGGGCGCACCCACTATTTCGATGTATTTCGAACCAATCAAAGGAGACACCCATGTCTTTCGGTCAGCGTAACCTCGACCGCGAAAAGCCTGAAATCGATTTCCCCGAGGGCGACGCGCCCACCGAGCTGGTCATCACCGACCTGATCGAGGGTGCAGGCGCTGAGGTTGTTGCCGGCTCCCGCGTGCTCACCCACTACGTTGGTGTGGCATTCTCCACCGGTGAAGAGTTTGACGCGTCCTGGAACCGCGGCGAGCCGCTGCCGTTCCAGGTGGGCGTTGGCCAGGTTATCCGTGGCTGGGATGAGGGTCTGCTCGGCATGAAGGTCGGCGGCCGTCGTCGCCTGGAGATTCCCGCCGACATGGCGTACGGTGACCGCGGCGCAGGTTCGGTCATTAAACCCGGTGAGTCCCTGATTTTCGTGGTGGACCTGCTGGACGTCCGCTAAGGACTAGCCAGGTTCTCGCATAAGAGACATCTAGCCCGGTGCTTTCTCCCGATTGTGGGAGGGGCACCGGGCTTTTGCCTGCCCGACTTTATGTACCGGGTTTTGTGTACCGTGGTTTTGGGCGTCGGGCTATCAGCGCATCCGCGAGATTTTATACCCGCGTGTTTCTGCCTCAGCCACCCCATACGCTACGTAAGTGCTGCGGAACACACAGGTTATGATGGAATCATGTCCACCGCAGCTCAGCTTTACATGACTCTTCACCGCCTCGCCACCGCCGCCGAGACACCCGACACCGCAACCCGAACCCAGGGCATCAGCCGCAACGAGCTACTGACCCTGCTCGGTATTAGCACACGCGCTAACGGCTCCCTCAACGAGGCCCAGGAACGCGCCTTTGAACGAGCCAAGCAGACCCTGCGTGATGCCGGCGCGCACATCACCCACGTGACCACGGATCTGGGGGAGCGCTACCGCCTCGAACCCAGCAACGCCGCAAAGCTGCCCGCCTGGAACCCCACTGCTGAGGAGTTCCGCCTCATCAACACCATCCTGCGAGGCTGGGAAGGCACCGAGCTACAAGATGATGCCTACCGCATCCTGCGTAAGATTGCGCTCACCAGCAAGAACCTCACTGACGAGGCACTCGCCGCAGCGAAGATCCAGGACCCGAAGACCGGCAAGCGTCAGCGCGCGAAGAACCTGCACACCTACCGTGAGCCCCTTCAGCGCATTTACTTTAGCGATAACCCCCACCTAAATGAACTGTTTACCGCCTACGCGGAGCGTAAGACGGTCACGTTCACCTATCAGACGGCTGCCGGTGCAACCCGTATGCAGGAGAAGGTCAGTGTTGCCGGTATTGGTTACCGTTACGGCACCTGGTACTTCGTCGGGTACTACACCGAGAGTGCGGAACGTAAGGAGTACACATTCCGTGCTAGCCGTATTCAGAAGCTCACGATGCTCTCGCGTATCGATTCGACCCCCATCAACACGACGTTCAACGCTAAGAACTGGCTAGAAGACATCAGGGGATACGAAGAGTACCTGTCCGTCGTGGAGGTCAGCGCCGATTCCACACTTTCGGAGCCTTTCACCGTGCCCTCGTACGGCACGATTGATAGCGCTGTGGCGGCAACCAGCTACAGCTGTGTGATTGAGCCGCCCGCTGAATCAGACTCTTCTGATTCGAGCTCCGATGCTGCCTCTACCCGCCAGCGTGACAGCTACGCCGCCCAGCAGCAGCTCTTGCGCACCCTCACCGACCTGCACAGCGGCGCAGTTGAAGACCCCGGCACCTGGGCAGATATCAACCAGCGCAACCGTAACAACTCCCTCGACGACCTTGTGGACCTGCTCCTGGGTCTGCACCGTGCCGACCGCTGGGCGAGCGCCCACGATGAGGCACCCATGCCGTTGAACCAGCTCAACGCCCTCTACAGCGTGGACACCGACAAGAACCGTGCCCTCGGCAAAACCATTGCCGAGATTTTCGCTCAGGTAGACACATCTCCTTTCAACACTGTTCCCTTCGAGTCTGACCCCAAGGACCCGGACGCCCTCAAGCCCACCTACATTAACCTGCTACCGGACTTTGGCGGCGCCACCCCGAACACGCTGCTGAACTACGCGCGCCTTACTGACACTGAGCTCGCGATTCTTATCTTTACCCTCTCGGCCGCAGATATTCTGCACCAGGCGGATGCGCGTCTGGGCACTATCCGTGTGGCGCTCGCCGCCGCGTACCCGAACGCGCCCGTTTATGCGCAGCACCTGTGTTTTGCCCCGGAGGACCCTTTGCTGCAGGAGGCGACTGCCGCCCTGAGCAGCGGCAACGCCGTGACTATTGGATACGGTACCTCTGAGCGTGCCGCGGATCGTCTGGTGGACCCGTATGCGTTGGTGTTGCACCGCGACCACATGTATCTGCATGCGTGGTGCCGTACCGCTGAGGAACGCTACTATACCGCGCGCGGTGAAGAGGTCCCTGAGTATGCACCTGAGGCTTTTGCTAACGCAGCCACCGGGGAGGTTGCAGGCAACGAGGCGGGGGAGAAGCCCCCTACTTTCTGGCGTAACTTCCGCCTCACCCGTATCAACCATATTCACGAGGCGGGTGAGGGTCGTACCCACCCGGTCACCGGTGACACTGTCCCTCATTGGCACGCACAACAGCACAACACTCAGAGCAACCCCTTTGCTGAGTTGCGGATTCATCCGACCGAACATATTCCCAGCGGTGAGCCGCTCGATACTCTCACCACAACGTACATGCGCCGAAGCACCCACCACGTGAAGAAGGCTTCACGCACCCAATACGTGCGCATCCACTACTACAACAATGCCCACGGCGCTGGCGATAAGA
Organism: Rothia sp. 110740021-2; assembly: GCF_054263775.1. Lineage (NCBI taxonomy): Bacteria > Bacillati > Actinomycetota > Actinomycetes > Micrococcales > Micrococcaceae > Rothia > Rothia sp. 110740021-2. Next base: position 1,098,752 of record NZ_JBSZFE010000001.1, read on the forward strand.
ACATCCTCGACACCGTCATCGCGCACCGAGGTGCCCTCGAATTGGTCGGTCCTGCCCACCTGCGCGCGGCGCTGCTTGACCAGTTGCAAACCCTCAACGCGAGCAGCCGCAAGGGTGCGCCCACAGGTGCGCCCACAGAAAAATAGAACTTCACCCACTAGCAAAAACACCCTAAAAACCCTTTCAAGGAGCCAAAACATTAACCTAATACTTGTATAATGGTGCTCATGTCTTGGTGGTTCTGGATTTTGCTATGGGGCGCGCTCATCATCTGCTCGCTCCTCTATTTGGCATGGTTCACCTACAAAGCACTCACTCGCGGTTTCACACTCCTTGACGAAACCGTAACCTGGGTCGAGTCCATCGAGGGACAATTCGACGCAGCGCAAGCGAACGCAAGTCGAAAACTCCCACGAGACACCACCCTCGGGGTATTCACACCCATCACCGAGGCATACAATAACTACGAACAAGGTAAGCAGACACGCAGGTCTGAGCGGATCAAGCGACGGGTCTCCCGACGAGATCGACTCGGCCAACCTCAAAACATCGGAGACCTGCTTTAACTAGAAAGGCACACCATGGGCCAGATTTTCAGCCACCCCGCGACCATCATCGTCGTTATCCTCCTCATCGTCCTCCTCTTCGGCGCACCCAAGCTGCCCGGCATGGCACGTAGCCTCGGCCAGTCCATGCGCATCTTCAAGACCGAAGTTGAGGGCCTGAAGAACGACTCCAAGAAGGACCCCCGCGCGAAGGACGGCGAAGAGGTCGTCACCGCTGAGGTCGTAGACAACGGCAAGACCGAAACTAAGTAACGGTCTCGCCCCCGACGCACCAAACCCGTGCCAGCCCACCGGCCGGCACGGGTTTTGCGGCACCACCTCATAAACACCCCACCAGCCCCCTCAGCCGAATCATACACGGCACCGATACCCAGAGGACACCACGTGGCAACACCCGACCAGGACGTGCGCAACCGCAAACTCAACCCTGAAGCGCGCATGGAACTCAAGGAACACCTACGCGAATTCCGCGACCGCCTCATCAAAGCGGCTATCGCAACCATCATCGCAGCCATCATCGGTACGGTCTTCCTCTACCAGCCTTTCATTGAAATGATCTCTGCGCCCCTGCAACAGATCAATTCAGAAACCGGCCGCAACGCAAACCTGAACTACGGTAGCGTCGCATCTCCTTTCGACCAGCTGCTTAAGGTCGGTATGTACATTGGCCTGGTCATCGCTTCTCCCGTCTGGCTCTACCAGGCACTGCGATTCCTGCTGCCGGCACTGCACACCAAGGAAAAGAAGTACCTCTTCGGCTTCCTCACCGCATCTATTTTCGCGTTTGCCTGCGGTGTCGCCATCTCCTACTTCACCCTCCCCGGCGTGGTCTACGCACTGCTGAAGTTCACCCCCGTCAACGAAAGTAACTACATTGACGCGGGCGTGTACATCTCCTTCATCCTGAAGTTCGTTGTGACGTTCTCCTGCGCCTTCATCATCCCGGTGATTCTGGTTGGCGTTAACATGCTCGGCCTCATCCGAGGCAAGACCATCCTGAAGTCCTGGCGTTGGGTCGTCGTCCTCGTCGCAGTGATTGCAGCGCTGACCGCACCCGGTAGCGACATCATGATGATGTTCGTACTCATGGCGCCGCTGCTGATTTTCTTCTTCGCAGCAATCGGCATCTGCATGATCAACGACAAGCACCGCGACCGCAAGCTTGCCAAGCTGGCGCAGGGTTCAGATCAAGCAAGCCTAAACACCGCAACCAGCAGTCAAGACCTAGCGAAGATGGGTTACTTTGAGGAAGAGAAGACTTCCTAACTAAATAGAGTTTGCTTTGAGCAACGTCGCTGCAACGGGCGGGATACAGAGAACCTGTATCCCGCCCCTTTTCGCATGTTCCACAAAACCGCATCCCTCTCGCACGCCACCGATGCGCTCGCTGTTCGCCCATACCGGATTAGTACCCGTGCAGGATGCTTTCTGGAGACTCGCGGCAGGCGAACCGTTACACTGGACATACTATGAGCAAGCACCACGCACAGCACACATCCGACGCACACACTTCTAACGCACAGACTCCGGCGCAGCACACCGACTACGCTGCCGCCTACACCACATCCCGAGAGCGCGCCGCCTACGCAAAGACTACCCTCGGCGCTTTTGAGGCGTCCCTAGATTTTCCGCTGGATGATTTTCAGCGTCAGGCGTGTGCCGCCGTGGAGGCTGCCCGCTCCGTCCTCGTTGCCGCACCCACCGGTGCCGGTAAGACCATTGTGGGTGAATTCGGCATATACCTGGCGCTACGCCGCGGCATGAAAGCGTTCTATACGACCCCCATTAAGGCGCTGAGCAACCAGAAGTACCACGACTTTGTGCGCGCGTACGGTGAAGATTACGTGGGTCTGCTGACCGGCGATACGAGCATCAACACGGAAGCACCCGTGGTCGTGATGACCACCGAGGTCCTGCGCAACATGCTCTACGCCAACTCGACCACACTAACCGACCTAGGCTACGTGGTGATGGATGAGGTGCACTACCTCGCGGACCGTTTCCGCGGCGCAGTATGGGAAGAGGCAATTATTCACCTTCCCGAGCATGTAAACGTTATCTCTCTATCGGCGACGGTGTCGAACGTTGAGGAGTTCGGCGCGTGGCTGGATACGGTACGCGGCGGCACGGACATTATTGTTTCTGAGCACCGTCCGGTGCCCCTGTGGCAGCACATGATGGTCGGTCACCGTGTGGTGGACCTGTTCGTACCCGAAGACAACTCCGCACAGGGCAAGACCCAGGAGCCGGAGGAGAAGCTCTCACGCAAGCAGGCGAAGAAGGCACAGAAAGCTAAGCAGTGCGGAACAACCGTAGAGTCGGGCACCAACCCCCTGCTGGCCGGTCTGCGCCTAAACCCGCAGCTGAAAGCGCTACGCCCCGGCTTCCGTTCCGCACCGGGCCGTGGACGTTACGGTGGCAAGCGTGAACGTTTCCGTCACCGTCGTGAGGGCTGGCTGAATGAGACATTCAGCAGCGGCGGCTCGAACCGTCGCGATGGCTTCAATAATAATTATTTCAGTAACGACCGGGACTTTGATGCGCGCGGTGAGCAGAAGCCCCTGCGCCCGCAGCGCATCACCCGTCCCGAGATGGTGCGCGCCCTCGACAAGCAGGGACTGCTACCGGCCATTTGCTTTATCTTCTCCCGTGCCGGTTGCGACGGCGCAGTCAGCCACTGCGTATCCGCCGATATTACACTGACCACCCCTGAACAGCAGCAGACCATCCGCGCCTACATCGCGGAAGCAACATCCCACCTAGACACCCGCGACCTGAACACCCTCGGCTACTACGAGTGGCGTGACGGCCTCATTCGCGGTATCGCCGCACACCACGCCGGCTTACTGCCACTGTTCAAGGAGGTTGTAGAAACCCTCTTCGCACAAGGCCTCATCAAGCTGGTCTTCGCCACCGAAACCCTCGCACTGGGCATCAACATGCCTGCACGCACCGTCATCCTGGAGAAGCTCACCAAATACAACGGCGAATCCCACGTGGACATCACCCCCGGTGAATACACCCAACTAACCGGACGCGCCGGCCGCCGCAGCATCGACATCGAAGGCCACGCGGTTGTCATGTGGCGCCCCGGCATGTCCCCGGAACACGTGGCAACCCTTGCCTCAACCCGCACCTACCCGCTGAACTCCTCATTCCGCCCCACCTACAATATGGCGGCAAACCTCATCGCCTCCTACGGCGCCGAACGCACCCGCAAAATCCTGGAATCCTCCTTCGCACAGTTCCAGGCAGACAAATCGGTCGTGGGCGTCGCCTCCCGCGTACGCAAAAACGAAAACGCCCTCGAAGGCTACCGCGAAGCAATGGCATGCCACCTGGGCGACTTCACCGAGTACGTCCAGCTCAGCCGCCACATCGCCGAACTGGAAAAGAAGGCATCCAAGAGCAACGAACGCCACGCACGCGCGCAGGCACACCACAGCATCCAGCAGCTATTGCCGGGCGACATCATCTACATTCCACATGGCCGCTCCCGCGGCTACGCAGTCGTCGTCACCCGCTCCGATTCGCACGCCGACCCGCGCATCGGCATCGTTACCGAGGACGCGCACCAGCGCGCCGCCTCAACTCGCGACTTCGAAGGCGCCATCGAACCGGTCTCACGCATCAAAATCCCCAAGCGCCTGAGCCTCAAAACCGCCAAGGAACGCCGTGATACCGCAAGCCGCATGCGCCAGGCACTCTACGACGGCCGCGCCCCTCGAGCGCTCGCACAGCAGAACATCCCGGCTCGTCAGAACAGCGTTGACGCACAACTGGAGGCTCTGCAGGCTCAGCTGCGTAACCACCCGTGCCACGGCTGCTCCGACCGCGCGAACCACATGCGTTGGGCTGAGCGCTGGCAGAAGCTCAACTCTGAAACGGAAGGGTTGCGCCGTCAGATTGCCCGCCGCACCAACACGATCGCGCAGGTCTTCAACCGCATTGCGCGCCTGCTGGAAAGCTACGGCTACGTCGAGCGCACCGCGGATAACGAATTATCGCTAACTACCGGCGGCCAGGCTCTGCGCCGCATCTACGGCGAGCGCGACCTGCTGACCGCTCTGTGCCTAGACGCGCACTTCCTCGATGGACTGGAACCCGCCGCCATCGCGGCAACCGTTGCCGCACTGACCTACCAGGGTAAGCGCGACGCGGTGGAATACCTGGCTCACTACCCGCACCCGTCCCTGCGCGCACCCATTGCGACGATTACGCAGCGCCTTGCCGACCTGAACGCAGCTGAGGAACAGTTCAAGGTCACCCCGACCCCGACATGCGACTTCGGTCTGGTCGAACCCATGTACGCCTGGGCGAACGGCGCGCACCTCGCAAAGGCAATCGAGGACACCGGCCTTGCCGCCGGCGACTTCGTGCGCTGGGCAAAGCAGGTACTGGACGCACTGGACCAGATCGCGCACATCCGCTCACTGGACCCGGTGATTCGCGCCCGCTGTGAAGAGGCGATTGAGGCGGTCCGCCGCGGTGTGGTCGCCCTGGACGTCTAACCCGCACCTCAGTGCTACACCGTACCCAACCGGTTCGGGCTACCACCCCCGCCACTGTGCATTGTTCTGCATCATCTAAGTTCCCCCTCATCTAAGGACGAACGAACTACCGTAGGTAGCGGGGGTGCTTCTATACTCAAATGAGATGCTCAGCTGAGCTACGCGGGCACAACTGAAGTACCCGCCCTCGTGTGCGCTTTCGGCGCGCCTCAACGGTGAAAGGATTCTAATGTCTACCCGTATTTTTGTAGATGGTAGCGTGTACAGCCCGGTCGACCCGTACGCAACCGCAATGCTAGTCGAAGACGGATTCGTCCGCTGGGTTGGTTCCGATTCAGGCGCACGTTCAATTGCTGACGAGTCAGCTACCATCACCGAACTTGACGGCGCCTTACTAACCCCCGCCTTCGCGCGCGCACTGGCACCGGTCACAGGCAAGGAAGCACCCGAAATCCTCGACTACCTGCAGGCATACCGCGCAGCCGGCTACCACACGCACACCCTACTCGCCGGCATGGAGGACGTCCCCGACCTCGTCTCCGCTCTCAGCTACTACAGCGCCGAACACGGCACACCCGACATCCGCTTCATCCTCAACGCCACCGGCATTGAGACCGACGAACTAATCAGTGCCATCAAGGCACTACGCCCCCTCACCGAAGGCGAACGCGCCGTCAAGGGCCTGCAGCTGGTCGGCATCTTTGTCGCACCCACCGAGGCCCCCGCAACAGCGCAGGTAGCCGAAGACGCCGCACTCCTGCTCTCTATAGATGCATCCACCGGCTTCACCACCGCAGCCGATGCCGCACTCACCGTACGCAAAAACCACCCCTGGCTGTCCATACGCCTCGACGCAGCAATCAGCACCCCGCAAGACCCCGTCACCGACGAATACCTCACCAAACTGGCAGAAGCACGCATCAACCTCGGTCTGAGCGTCTGCGAACCCGAAGAAGATGAAGCAGCCAGCGACACCGTCCAGGCACTCCTCGCACACGCTGGGGGAGAGGCGCGTGAGTCGGTAGCCTCCGTAGCACGCCGCGCAAACGCAGTTGGCACCTCCATTGCGCTCGGCTCTGACACTCAGCTCTACGCACCCGGCACCTGGTCCCTCATCCGCGAACTCGTCAACGACGAACATGGCATCTCCGCCCGCAGCGCCTTCGCCGCCCTCACCCGCGGCGTATACCGCCTAGCACACGAAGAAAACCCCTTCACCGGCCAGCTAACCCCCGACACCCCCGCATACGTAGCACAGTGGCGCGTCGAAGCCCTCATGGTCCAGGCGCCCGACTCCCGCGTAGCATCGTGGAGTACTGACCCTCGCGCTCGCATTCCGCTGCTTCCGGTGCTGGATGAGCATGTGGAACTGCCCGTCCTGGAATCTATTTACACTGAAGGTAAATAATTTTTAGCTTGTCAACACTTTTTTAGGCGGTTTAGAGCAGTGGAGGCCCCCAATGGTTCAGTTGCTCAAATGTTTACCCGGTATAATAGATACCTAAACTGCCTGTTTTATATGCACCTGTGAGGGAGTAATATGCGCGTTCTAACTGTCATCCCAACGTATAACGAGAAGGAGAACCTGCCCATCGTGGTAGAGCGTCTTCGCAAGGCAGCACCCGAGGTGGATATTCTCGTGGTGGATGATAACAGCCCCGATGGTACCGGTCAGATTGCTGATGAGCTATCAGCTAAGGATTCCCAGATTCACGTTCTGCACCGCACCGTTAAGGACGGTCTGGGTGGCGCATACCTCGCTGGCTTCGACTGGGGTCTTGAGGCAGGCTACGACGTTCTGATTGAGATGGACGCTGACTGCTCGCACCAGCCTGAGCAGCTTCCTTCTCTGGTTCGTGCTGTGGAGGCAGGCGCTGACCTGGCTATTGGTTCGCGTTACGTTCCCGGCGGCAAGACCAAGAACTGGCCGGCTCACCGCCAGATTCTCTCTCGCGGCGCCAACCTGTACACCCGCCTGATTCTGGGTACCTCCATTAAGGACATCACCGCTGGTTTCCGTGCGTACCGTCGTGAGGCCCTGCAGCGTCTGAACCTTGAGGGTATCGACTCGAAGGGCTACGTATTCCAGGTTGATCTGGCGTGGCGTTCTGAGCAGGCTGGCCTGAACATTGTTGAGGTTCCGATTACTTTTGTTGAGCGTGAGATTGGCGCTTCGAAGATGGACGGCAACATTATCTTTGACTCTATGTCTAAGGTGACTCGCTGGGGCATGGCTAACCGCGTTCAGAAGCTGAAGAAGGCCCTGGGCAAGTAAGCCGGTAGCTTTTTGCGCAGATGCTTCTCGCGCCTAAGCTTTAAACGAAAGATAGAGGCGGATACGTAACGTATCCGCCTCTATCTTTTTACGCTTTGTGTAGCGCTCTTTCCTGGCTCATGTACCCACGGAGTCAGCGCTAAAACGGTAGAAGCCCGCTAAAGTGCGAGTTGCTCTTAGCGGGCTTCTACAGCGTTTCTACAGCATGTCTACGGTGCTTTTAGAGCGCGTAGTGCTTGCGGTAGTATTCCAAACGGCCTTCCAGAGTCTTTTCCAGCTCTTCGATGCTACGACGTTCCATGAGCATATCCCAGTGGGTACGTGCGGGCTTCCCCTCTTCGGCGTCTGCGGTGGAGTCGCCGTTGACGAGGTAGGCTTCCTTACCGGACTTTGCGGTCCATACCGAGGGGATTTCTGCTTCTGCCGCGAAGGTCACGAAAACGCGGTCACCGTCTGCGGTACGGTATTCGACGCGCTGGCGGGGCGCGGGCTGTACGTTCGATTCGGTTTCCATCGACTGGGAACCCAGGCGCATACCGCGCAGGCTACGATCGCTCATTTTTCCTCCAGTGTCGTCGGGTGCGCTCTTTGGCGCTTTAGGCGTAACGTTGGGCGGGGGAGAGCTATTCCCTCGAACGTTTACAAAACATCTATTATATCGGTAATAGTCTCCACCCGCCCAGCGTGGTGGTGTTTATTCGGCGTGATTTTTGGTAATTCACGCCTTTTTATGCGTTAGATTTCGCGTTTAGCTGTTGATGCCGTAGCTTCCGGATGCCTGCGGTGCGCTCTTGGGTGCCGCCGCTGCAGGCTTCTTCGGTGCGCCTGCCAGGTCGGATGCGGGCAGGGTGCCAAATGCGTTGCCCAGACCGCGCAGTGCATCGCCGAGTTCGGTCGGGATGAACCAGAGCTTGTTGGCGTCACCTTCGGCGAGCTTGGGCAGGGTCTGCAGGTACTGGTAGGTGAGCAACTGCTGGCTGGGGTTGGATTCGTGGATTGCCGCGAATACCTTCTGCACGGCTTCTGCTTCACCGTTTGCCCGCAGGATTGCGGACTGTGCGTCACCTTCTGCACGAAGGATCTGTGCCTGTTTTTCACCCTCTGCACGCAGGATGGCTGCGCGGGATTCGCCCTCTGCGGTCAGAATGTCGGACTGCTTCTGGCCTTCTGCGGTGAGGATTGCGGCGCGGCGGTCACGCTCTGCACGCATCTGCTTCTCCATGGAGTCCTGAATGGATGCCGGGGGCTGGATTTCCTTGATATCCACGCGGGAGACGCGCAGGCCCCAGCGTCCGGTGGTCGAGTCGAGTACCCCTCGCAGCTCCGCGTTGATCTGGTCGCGGGAGGTGAGGGTCTGCTCCAGGTTCAGGCCACCGACGACATTACGCAGAGTTGCGCTGGTCAGTTCATCCACGGCGCGAATGTAGTTGGTAATTTCGTAGGTCGCCGAGCGGGGGTCGGTGACCTGGAAGTACACGACGGTGTCGATGCCGACCACGAGGTTATCTTCGGTGATCACAGACTGCGAGGGGAAGGAAACGACCTGTTCACGCAGGTCAATCAGGGGCAGCACACGGTCAATCACGGGGATGACGATGTGCAGGCCGGGGTTGAGAACGGCGTGGAACTTACCCAGTCGTTCGACGATGCCGGCTCGTCCCTGCGGGATAACGCGCACGGTCTTTGCGAGCATCGTCAGTACAAAGAGAATGAGTAGGACTGTCAAAATAAGGCTGATAGGCATTGCTTCTCCTTATGGGTGAGTTATATGGTGTGTTTTTGTATCTGAACCTGCTTCTAGAGCCGGTATTCAGATGGGTCTTAAGCGTAGGGGAGAGGCTCTACGATTGCAGTAGCACCCTCGATGGCTCGCACCCTCGCGTGTGATCCTGCAACAAGCGTTCCGGAGGCGGTGCGCGCCGTCCAAGTGTCGCCCGATAGTACCACCAAGCCGGTTTCACTAGTCACGTCTTGAGTGACGCGCACCTCAGAACCAATGAGCGCTTCGGCATTAGTGACAGCTCCGGTGGCTGTTTTATTAAGTTTTTTCAGCAGCGGCGGGCGCAGACCAAGAACCAGAATCAGGCAGGTCACCACGAAAATAACGGTTCGAATCAACATGTTATCCACGAAGGGTGATATTGCTGCAGTGACGCCTGCGCTAATTGCCAGCATGAGAAAGAACAGGTCGAGGCTGAGCATTTCTATGACGGCGAAAACGAGTGCGAGTGCGACCCAGAGTGTCCAGGGTGTCTCAAAGAGCCAATCCACGAGTTTTCTCCTTTGATGTACATCAACCGGCGTGGTTGACACTGAATCTGTACACGAGGCAAGAACACCTTCGTGATGCGGGGTATATCCATTATTCCAGGTGGATTGAGTACTGTCGACGGTTCTGGTGACCGGGTGAGGTTAATACATGAACTGTTAAGACTTTATTTAGATACGGGGAATCTTGGGTTCATTCTAGACCTCCCTAAAAAGCCGATAATATACATTATGTAAAGTAAACCTATTTTTCACTACCCCACCGGCTGCCCACGGATGGTTTATACGTTCTAGCTGGCACGGACCAAACCGGGACTCCTGATAATGAAACTGTTGCGACTGCACTGTTCCATGCGGGAGCTCGGGATCCGCACCCCTCGCATCTTTCTCTGCGCTCAGCGCACCTCAGCTAGCCGTACACTCACATGCTCCGAACCTCTGACTCCTCAGTACGTCCCGTTAAACGACAAACACCCGAGACAAGCTCACACCATTCAGTGCGCCCCATCTCGGGTGCCTATCATCAGCTACTGAGCTTCTTTATTCTGCATGCTTATTCTGCGTGCTTAGAGCTGAACTCTACCCAGGCGTTAAGCACACGCTCTGCTGCACCGGATGCAATAGATTCGCGTGCATCAGCCAATGCCTGTGTGAAGCGAGCCTCAAAACTTTCGCCGTTGGTCGGGCGGTACGCGACCAGGCCTGCGGCAGCGTTCATCACCACAGCGTCGTGAATGGCACGCAGCGGGCTCTTCGGGGCCTCGCCCTCCCCCGCCAAAATTGCACGGAAAACGCCCGCGTTGTACTCGGCGTCGCCACCACGCAACTGCTCCAGCGGTGCGTTCTGCAGACCATACTCGGTCGGATCAAAACGGTACTCGGTCAGTTCACCGTCTACGGCCTCCCACAGGCAGCTCGTGGTGGCGATGGTCAGCTCATCCAGGCCGTCATTACCACGGAAAATCAGGGCGTGATCTCTGCGCTCCGCGAAGACGTGAGCCATCTTCTCAGCCATGACCGGGTTAGCAACACCGATAGCTGAGGACTTCACGCGAGCCGGGTTCGTCATGGGACCCAGGTAGTTGAAAGCGGTCGGAATGCCCAGCAGGCGGCGAGTCGGGCCCACGTGGCGCATTGCCGGGTGGAAGGTCATCGCAAACAGGAACGTGATGCCGGTCTCGCGAGCGCATTCGGCGACTGCGGGAATGGGCATGTCGAGGCGGATTCCGAGGGCTTCGAGGACGTCTGCGGAGCCGGATTTGGAGGTGGATGCACGGTTGCCGTGCTTGACGACGGTGGCGCCGGTGCCTGCGATGACGAGGGCTGCCATGGTGGAGATGTTGACGGTGTTTTGCTGGTCGCCGCCGGTGCCGACGATGTCTACGGCGTGGGGGTCGATGTCGACGGTTTCGGCTTTGGCGATCATGCCGGCTGCGAGTGCGCCGAGTTCTTCGGGGGTTTCGCCTTTGGAGTGGAGGGCGGTGAGGAAGGATGCGAGGATCGGCTGTTCGGTTTGGCCGGTCATGATTTGGTCCATTGCCCAGGCGACTTCGGTGTCGGTGAGGTTTTGGTGTTTGACGAGCTGGTTGAGGATGTATTTCCAGGTGATTTCGTGCGTAGTCATGTGTTAAGTGTAAAACCCCCGCCGCGTATCTGCATGGTTGGTTGCAGGATGCGAGACGGGGGTTTGTTAGGCGTGTTGCGCTTTAGTGGCGCGGGTGGGTGCCTTCGGTTTAGTGGAAGGAGTCACCGCATGCGCAGGAGCCTGCTGCGTTGGGGTTGTCGATGGAGAAGCCCTGCTTTTCGATGGTGTCTTCGAAGTCGATGGTGGAGCCGTCGAGGTAGGGTGCGCTCATCTTGTCGACGATGACTTCTACGCCGTCGAAGTTGCGGACTGCGTCGCCGTCGAGGACGCGCTCGTCGAAGTAGAGCTGGTAGATGAGGCCGGAGCAGCCGCCGGGCTGGACGGCGATGCGCAGGCGCAGATCGGTGCGGCCTTCCTGTTCGAGGAGGGTGCGGACCTTGGTCTGTGCTACTTCGGTGAGGTTGACGCCGTGGGTCGGCAGTTCGGTGGTGGTTTCACTCATTGGTGTTGTCCTTTTGTTTGGTTGGTTGCCCATGTGCGCCGCGTGTGGGTGCGTGTGGGCGTTTTAGCCTTCACGATACGCGCCCGGGTGTTTGATGTACAACCTAGGGTGTGCATAGTTCGCCGGGGGCGTGAGTGTTGGTGTGGGGGCTTGACATGTAATTCTGCTTCTAGAATACCGAAAAAGTGGGGGTTGGGGTTTGTGACCCTTCTCCCCCACTTTTTGTGGCTGTTTCTCCCCCGCGCTTCCTGAAACTTTCTATCCGAGTGGGTACAGGTTAGCAAGCGCGTTTAGCGGGCGCCGAGTGCGCTGAGCAGTAGCGCCTCCGCGAGGATTGCGTTCTTGAAGTCCGGGATGTAGAGGGACTCGTTGGCGCTGTGTGCGCGGGTATCGGGGTCTTCTACGCCGGTGACGAGGATTTGTGCCTGCGGGAAGATGTCCTTCAGGTCGGAGATGAACGGGATGGAGCCGCCCATGCCGGTCTGTACGGGTTCGACGTCCCAGGCGGCGTGCATTGCGTCGAGGGCGGTCTGTGCGCCGTCTGCGTCGACTTCGGTGGCGAAGGGCATGCCGGAGTCAACGGCGGTGTAGTTCGCCTGTGCGCCGTGGGGTGCGTGTGCTTTGATGTGTTCGGCGAGTGCGCGGTGTGCGTTTTCGGGGTTGTCGCCGGGTGCTAGGCGGGTGCTGATGCGTGCGCGGGATACGACGGCGAGGGTGTTGGAGGAGGTTGCGATGGAGGGGATGTCCATGCCGATGACGGAGATTGCAGGCTGGGTCCACAGTCGGGAGGCAACGCTACCGGTGCCTGCCAGGGGTACGGTGTCAAGGATTCCGGAGTCGTTGCGGAAGTCTGCTTCGGCGTATTCGAGTTCGGGTTCGGGGGCGCGGTGTAGGCCTTCGACGGCTACGGCGCCGGTGGCGTCGTGCAGTGTGGCGATGAGCTGTGCCATGAGGGTGTGGGCGTCGAGCATGGGGCCGCCGAACATGCCGGAGTGGATGGCGTGGCTACCGACGCGTACTTCGATGTCGCCGGATGCGACGCCGCGTAGGCTGGTGGTCAGTGCGGGTACGCCGGCGCGCCAGTTGGCGGAGTCTGCGACGACAATGTAGTCGGCGGACAGTTCCTCACGGTAAGTGTTGAGGAAGGCGACGAAGGAGGGTGAGCCTGCCTCTTCTTCACCCTCAATGAAGAGCTTCACGCCGAGCTTGAAGTCTTCGCCGAGAGTTTCGTTGAGGGCTGCGAGCGCGGCGAGGTGTACGAGGATGCCTGCTTTGTCGTCTGCTGCGCCGCGACCGTAGAGGCGGTCACCCTTGCGGGTTGCGACGAAGGGGTCGGTGTCCCACAGGTCGAGGTCGCCGGCGGGCTGCACGTCGTGGTGGGCGTAGAGCAGGATGGTCGGGTAGCCTTCTGCGGCGGGGCGGGAGGCGATGACGGCGGGCATGCCCTGCTTTTCGGTGCCGTCTGCGGTGGTGTAGGTGGCGCGTTCGATGCGTACGTTGTCGAAGCCTGCCTTGGTTGCGAGCGCGGCGACTGCTTCGGCGCTGCGGTCTACTTGGGTGAGGTCGTGCGATTCCCAGGCGATGGAGGGAATGGCGACGAGCTCGGTGAGGGTCTGCAGGTTTGCTTCGAAGTTTTTGGTGACGGTGTCGCTCAGGGCGCTGTGGTGGGTGAATTCAGTAGTCATATTTCTACCTTACCCCCACCTTGGCCCTGTCTTGGCCCCAACCGCCGGGTGGTTGGGTTCGTTTCAGTTGCTGGTGTGGGCTTGTGGGGGCGGGTTTGGTGTGTGCCGTTCGGGTATGATGGGAGGGTGTTTGGTCGTAAGAAAGAGAAGGCTGAAGCGGAAGCTGTTCAGCCGCAGGTTGTAGAGGAGCCTCAGGCTCCGGTTAATCCGAAGTTCACCCCGAAGAAGGGCCGTCCTACTCCTTCGCGTAAGGAGCAGCAGGCGGCTCGTCGTCAGCCTCTGGTTGTTAATGACCGTAAGGAGGCGAAGGCTCGTGAACGTGAGGCGATGGCGAAGGCTCGTGAGCGTCAGAATGATGCGTTGATGGGTGGCGATCAGCGTTACCTGCCCGCTGTGGACCGTGGTACGCAGCGCCGTTATATCCGTGATTATGTGGATGCGCGCCGTAACCTTGGCGATATTATGCTGGCTGTGCTGCTGGTCCTGCTCATTGGTGGCTGGATTGCTCAGGGCGTGGCGGGTACGTCTTCTGCGGCGGCGCCGATTTATTACGGTTCCGTGTACGCAATGTATGCGCTGATGATTCTGTGGGTTGTTGACTACTTCATTTTGTGGCGTGGCTTGAAGAAGAAGCTGATTGCGAAGTTCGGCGAGGTTCAGCGTGGTTCTGGTATGTACGCGTTTAACCGTGTGATGATGATTCGTCGTATGCGCCGCCCGGTTCCGATGGTGAAGTACGGTGAGTACCCGCACTAAGTCTTAGTGCCTTATAGGTACTTGGGGAGAGGTCCTGAAGGTTCAGGCCTCTCCCCTATTTTTGTGTTCTTATTTTTATGTTCTTACATGAGGAGCCACATATGCTCCGAGAAGCTACTTCTTTGAAGGTTTCCGTATAGTCTCCAGTTTGAATTGAGTAATTTTCATTCAAGACCCAAGCGCGAATCGTCTTCCAAGCCGAAAATCGACTTGTCTCGATATCCCTATTCCGGTGCCTCAGGCTTGGGGTCATTCTGGGCGGTCCCTTTGAATCAGTAGGGCGGTACTCCCCATCCGGTGCCTTTGAGCCGCCCGAGTAGCAGCGGACAGTAGACGGGGTGGCACTCGCCGAAGGCGGCTCAGATGCTGAAGCCGACTCACTAGGCACGGCGGAGGCGGTGGCTGCCGCCTCATTATTCGCCTTCTGGCCACACACCGCGAGCAAGGCGCCAAGGCCCACGAGTGCGCCGCTACCCAGCAGGCGCGACAATTCAATGCTTTATACGTCAAATAACTATGCGTGCTATCGGCGGAATAGAGGGCACACAAAAAGGGGGCACCGCCTCCACCCCAACGGGTAGAGAACGGTGCCCCCTTTCAGCACGCCGAATCAGCACACGGGGAGCAAAAAGCCCCCTGCCTGTAAACCTTTTAGCGGCGAGCGCGGCGCAGCTTCACCAGGCCACGGTTAATGTGTGCCGCCCAGAGCGGGCCCTCGTACAGGAAGGCGGTGTAGCCCTGCACCAGGTCAGCGCCAGCGTCCAGGCGCTCCTGCACATCCTCAGCGGTGGTCACACCGCCAACGGAGATGATGGCGAGGTCGTCGCCGATTTCACGCTTGAGCAGGCGCAGCACCTCCAGGGAGCGGGGCTTCAGCGGCGCACCGGAGAGGCCGCCGGCACCGATTTCCTTGACCTTGGTCATGTCGCTGGTCAGGCCCAGGCCGTCGCGGGCGATGGTGGTGTTGGTGGCGATGATGCCGTCCAGCTTCAGTTCCTTAGCCAGGGCTGCCACCTCGATAACGTCCTCATCGACCAGGTCCGGCGCGATCTTCACGGTCAGCGGTACGTGGCGGTTGGGGCATACGCGGTCTGCCTCTTCACGCACGGCGGCAAGCAGCGGGCGCAGCGACTCGATAGCCTGCAGGGTGCGCAGACCCGGAGTGTTCGGGGAGGAGACGTTGACGACCAGGTAGTCTGCCTGCGGTGCCAGGGTGCGGGTAGAAATCAGGTAGTCCTCGATAGCGTTATCGAGCTCGACGACCTTGGTCTTGCCGATGTTCACACCAATGACGGGGCGTACGGCGCCGCGGTATTCGGTTTCGAGGTCTGCGCGGGCGGCGGCTACGCGCGGGCCTGCCGCTGCGGCACCGTCGTTGTTGAAGCCCATGCGGTTGATGACCGCCTTATCTTCCACAAGGCGGAAGAGGCGCGGCTGCGGGTTGCCCGGCTGCGCCTGACCGGTGATGGTACCGATCTCGACGTGGCCGAAGCCGATACCAGCCAGCGCGGCAATGCCCTTACCGCCCTTGTCGAAGCCTGCAGCCAGACCAAACGGCGAGGGGAAAGTAATGCCCATGACGGTAGTTGCCAGTTCGGGTGCGGCCTGGAAGTACTTGCGCAGCGCGCGGGTGATGCCGACGTTACGCAGGGTCTGAACGCCCCAGAAGCCGACGTGGTGTGCCTTCTCGGGGTCCATGCCTTTGAAGAAGATGTTGAAGAAGGTCGGGTAGATGCGCATTTATTCTCCCTAGTGTTGGAGGGTGTGGGTGGTTTATGGGGCTATGAGCCGGGCGTGCCGGGTCTGTATGCCGGTTTGTATGCCTGGGGGTTACTTGTCGTTGGCGACGGCGTCAACAGCGCCACCGTAGCGGCGGTCGCGGCGCGCGTACTCTTCGACAGCTTCCCAGAGGGTGCGGCGGTCAACGTCGGGCCAGAGCACGTTCATGAAAATCATCTCGGCGTAGGCGCTCTGCCAGAGCAAAAAGTTCGAGATGCGCTGCTCACCGGAGGAACGCAGGAACAGGTCAACGTCGGGCAGGTCGGGCTCGTCCAGGTATTTCTGGATGGTCTTTTCGGTAATATTGCCGGGCTTGAGCTTGCCCGCCACTGCGTCCGCCGCGATAGCTGCCGCCGCGTCGGCGATTTCTGCGCGGCCGCCGTAGTTCACGCACATGGTGAGGGTGCAGACGGTGTTGTCGATGGTTTCACGCTCGCAGTGTTCGAGCTCTTCGATGACGTTCTTCCACAGCTTGGGTCGGCGGCCAGCCCAGCGGATGCGCACACCCCAGGTCTTGAGGGTTGCCAGCTGACGCTGCAGCACCTCGGTGGAGAAACGCATAATGAACGCAACTTCGCTGGGTGAGCGCTTCCAGTTTTCGGTGGAGAACGCGTAGGCGGTCACGTACGGGATACCCATTTCGATAGCGCCCGCAACGACGTCCAGCAGTGCCGCCTCGCCGGCGCGGTGGCCCTCGGTGCGGGGCAGGCCGCGTTCGTTGGCCCAGCGTCCGTTACCGTCCATGACAACAGCAACATGCTGCGGAATGAACTTCTTCGGAATCGGCGGCGGGGTTGCCCCGGTGGGGTGTGCCGGCGGGGGTACGGGCTGGGTGCGTGCCATGTGTGCCTTTCTTCCCTGGCGGGTTCTCCCCCGGGGTCGTTTGCCTAGATATGCGCCAGATATAAACCTGGTGTGCTGTTAGCTATTTTACCGTGACACAGCGCGCATGGGCGGGTGCTTCAGGGGTTATTTTGCGTCCTGGTTGACCCATGTTTGACGCACCCATGTGCATCTGCGCTGTGCCGACTGTTCCGGGTGGGTTCTGGCGGGTCTTTGCTATGCCGACCGGTCTTTACTGAGCCAATTTTTACTGCCCCGGTTTTACGGTGCAGGATTCTCCGCTTCGAGGGCACTCGCCGTTTTGAGGGGGTGTTCAAGCAGGTTCTGGGTGGTTTTCAGGTAAAGTCCCAGAACTTTGGAGGCAACCGGCACGGGTGCGGTGTCAATCGTCGCCCAGGCGCGCGGATCCGCCGATGCGGTGGCGAGCGCATAGCCGAGCTCTTCGGCGCGCAGGCCGGTTAGGGGTGTATCGGTGGCGGGTGCGCATTGGGGGCAGAGGACCGTGTGGTGCCCGTAGGTGTGGGCGGTGTGGAAGGCAATGTACCTGCCGCTTCCGCTTGTAGTACCGGGGGTGCTACTGTCTGCTCGGTTATCGCCCGGGTAATCTGCGTTCACGAGCGGGTTGCCGCATCGGGTGCAGTTTTCACCGATGAGCGGCCAGCCGGCGGCGTTCATGCTGCGCGCCAGGTAGCGGGTCAGAATCCTCTGCGGTACATGTTGGCCGTGCGCGAGCGCGGCAAGCGCCCCGTGGGTCAGGGTGTAGATGTCGGCGGTGCTGTCGGTATCTTTGGTGAGTGCTTCCGCCAGTTCGGCGATGGTAGAGGCGCATGTGTACGCATCGTAGTTCGCCATGATCGGTGCGGTGTAGGCGTGCAGGGTTACCGCCTGGGTGATGGTGTGCAGGTTGGTGCGGCCGCGGCTGAAGGACAGGTCGGTGTACATGAACGGTTCGAGTCGTCCACCGAACTTGGAGGTGGGTTTGCGTACGGCTTTGGCGACGGCGTGGGTGATTCCGCCGTCGCGGGTGAGCATGATGATGATGCGGTCGGTTTCGCCGAGTTTTTGGGTGCGGAGGATGAGGGCGGCGTCGCGCCAGGTGCGGGGTTCGCTCACGGGTTTCTCCGTTCTCGGTACATGCTCTGTGGATGTGTGGTGGATTCTCAGTCGGTGTTCGGCGGCCGCTCAGTAGACGCTCGGTAGGCGTTGAGGGCAAAAGCTACGCGGATGTTGCGGGTACGGTTCGACCCCTGCCTCGTTACCCCGTGTAGGGGTACCGGTCAGGGGTCGGTCCGTAACGTATATGTGAGGCGCTATTTAGTCCTCGTAGTCGATATCGTCGTCAATGTCGTCTTCATCGTCGAGGATTTCTTCCAGGTCGTCCTCATCTTCGTCACCGTAGACGCTGAGGGGGGTGACCTCGTTGTAGGCCTCGAAGAGGGAATCTTCGTAGGCTTCGAAGGCGTTGGCGATTTCTACGTATGCCTCATCGACGGCGGGGTCGTGCTCGCCGGTTCGGTTTACGACGGTGGTCAGGTGCGCCTCCAGTGCGTCAAGGAGGCGGGTGAGTTCGGTGCGAGGATCAATGCTCATGCCATTAATTCTACTACTTACGCGTCTATGGTGTGCTCCCGGCGGTCATACAGCGGTTTAAATGCGGGACCGTGAACGGGCACGGCAGGTAAAACGGTAGCTAGATAGCTAGAATCGCGGCGATAGTAGCAAACGCCAAAGCCAGAGCGGTATAGCCAGGTTGGTAAAACCAAGTGTGCATGCAGCACATCAAGCACCGCATAGAAATATCTCCAGACACAGCGAACCCGCCGCCCCCAGTTCCCCCACTCCTGAAGGGGGCATGTGCCGTGTGCGGCGGGTTCTTCTGTCGGTTAGCTCAGCTATACGCTGCGCCTACTGAATGTTTACTTCTTGCGGATCATGAACCCGAGAGAATTAGAAACCGAGGGAAGCTGCGGATGCGCGGATTGCCTCAGCGGATGCCTTCAGCTGTGCCAGCTCAGCCTCGTTCATGGGGACCTCGAGCACGCGCTGGATGCCCTCACGGTTCACGATGGTGGGCAGGGACAGTGCAACGTCCTTGAAGCCGTACAGCTCGCCTGCAATGGTGGTGGAGACGGGCAGGACTGCGTTCTGGCCGCCGAGGAATGCCTCAGCGATACGTGCACCGGAGATACCGATTGCGTAGTTAGTGGAGCCCTTGCCCTCGATGACCTTGTATGCTGCGCGCATTGCTTCGGTTGCCAGTTCTGCACGAACCTCTTCTGTGAAGACGAGCTTGCCGTCCTGCTCCCACTCGGAGAGAGGAACCATACCGATGTTTGCTGCGGACCAGATGGGGAACTCGGAGTCGCCGTGCTCACCGACCACATTTGCGTGAACGCTCTTGATGGAGACGCCAGCCTTGTTAGCAATCAGCCAACGCAGGCGGGAGGAGTCCAGAACGGTACCGGAGGACAGCACGCGGTTTGCGGGCAGGCCGGTAATCTTCTGGGCAACAATGGTGAGAACGTCACAGGGGTTAGTGACGAGCATGATGATTGCGTTGGGTGCTACGGACAGGATGTTCGGCAGCAGCTTCTCGAGGATTGCGACGTTTGCGCCTGCCAGTTCGAGGCGGGGCTGGCCGGGCTTCTGGCGAGCACCAGCGGTGATGATGACCATGTCGCAGTCGCGCAGCAGTTCGATGTCGTCGCCACCGGTTACGGTTGCTTCGTGTGCGAACATTGCGCCGTGTGCGATGTCCAGTGCTTCAGCGTGTGCGCGCTTGCCGTCGATGTCGTACAGGACGATTTCGTCTGCGGAGCCGCGGACCATAGCTGCGTATGCGGTTGCGCTACCGACGCCGCCTGCACCGATGACGCCGAGCTTGGTGGGGTTGTTGACACCGTTCATTGCTGTATGCCCTCTTTCGTGAGAGTTATCCGTGTGGTGCGAGAGGATTCTCGCGTGGTTTATAGGGAAGCGGGTGTGTGCCTCGGGGTTGAATTTCCTTAGGTGGTCGTTCTTCTCCGGTGGGCTCGCTCCGTTATGTTCTATTATGCCGCAAATTCTGCGTTTTGTGTTGGGTTATTTTGCTTTTTTCGATAGGTGCTGGTGACTTTATGGGCTATGAGGGGTGTTTTTCACTCATAAAACCAAATAATGACGTTCTGACCTTTTGAGCAAGCTCACATGCCGCTAAAGTAGCCCTCTACATCCACGGCACCGCCGGAAGCCTCAAAATCAGCACGAACCACCTGCGCCAACTCGTCGTCAACCAGGAAATCCAAAGCCACAGAAGCCAAACCGAACGCCGCATCCAGGGCAGCATCAACCGCCGCCGGAGTGTCCGCACAGTGCGCGAACTCCACCGTATGCATGCCGGTACCCTCGGGTGCGATCTGAATCAGAGGGTGAATGCCGGGCACACGCAGGCTCACATTACCAAAATCGGTAGAAGCCGCCAAGGTGTCGCTAACCGTGCCGGGTGGATACGGGTGGCGACCCACCGAACGCTGAGCCGAAACCCAACGCTTCAACAGCGGACGGTTCGTACGCACCGGCATGGTCATCGGTGAAGAATCCCAGGTCACCTCCGCACTCACACCAGCCATGAGCGCCGCACCGCGCAGCACCTCCTCAACCCGTCGCGACAGTGCACGCAGAGTCGGCGCATGCTTAGAACGGATATTAATATGCAGGCTCGCGGTGGCAGGAATCAGGTTCGGCGCGTCCCCACCGTGGTCAATAATCGCGTGGATACGGTCCGAACCGGGAATCTGCTGACGCAACAAACCCAAACCCTGATACGCCAGATTCGCCGCGTCCAGGGCGTTACGACCCATAAACGGGTGCGAGGAAGCGTGCGCGCTTACGCCCGTATAGGTCACGCGACATTCGCGGCGACCCAACCACGCCTGATCGGCCACATCCATAAAGTAGGGGTGCACCATAATCGCGGCATCCACCTGCTCAAACGCGCCGGCGCACGCCATCAGCTCCTTACCGGCATCAGACTCTTCGGCAGGCGTGCCGTAGTAGAGGACCCTACCGCTGAATGCCTCGGGGCCGGCGGCGAGCGCATCCACCAGGGCGAGGAAAGCACCCAGCCCGGATACCGCAATAACGTTGTGACCGCAGCCGTGGCCGATGCCAGGCAGTGCATCATATTCGGAGAGAATCGCAATGGTGCGATGTTTGGTGGGGTCGTAGTCGGCACTGGTGAGTTCCACCTTGAACGCGGTACCCAGGCCGAAGGCAGGGTACTCGATACTGAGGTTCGGGTACGCTTTGCGGACCGCATCAACGAGCGTTCGGGATGCGAAATACTCCTCGTAGGCAGTCTCAGGATGCGCGTGAATCGCCTTGAGAATTGCGGTCAAAGAATCCGCACGAGTGGCTACAGATGCGGCCAGGTCGCGGCGAATATGCGCCAGCCCACTGTCTTCATCAAGACGGTGACCGCGCCCCTTTCCGTGACCCTGGCGCTCGCCGCGGCTACGCTCCTGCTCAGGATGCGCAAGCCCACGCTTGTGGCGGTGCTCAGCGGCACGCTTACACTGCTCAGTTTCAAGGGCAAGGATCTCGGAGTACTCGCTACCGCGCACGCAATCAGCATCGGGCGCATCATAGTGGCGGGTTATTGCGGCAGGTCGGTTCGGTGTCATTCGACCGGAACTGTCAGAAGTGGGCTGGGTGTGGGCGGCGGTGCCCTGTGCGTTCGTGTCAGTCATGCTTCCACGCTACCGTCTGCGCTCGCCGGGCGCTAGATGGTCAGGCGTGATGGAGTCGAAAACATCCAAAAAGAAATATCTGTCACATAAAAGAAAATTTGTATATATCCTATGAATCTTTGATTCATTGGAGTAGCGTTAAACACATGGGAGCGACAATCCAGCCGCACCCATCACCATCCGGCGCTAGCGATGCGAATGCCGGCAGGACAGTTCACAACCGGTCCAGACCATGTCGTTTGGGCCTCTGTCAATACCGTGACAGACCCATGGATGCGAACCGTACCAGCATGCACACACCGCGGTGAGCGCCACAACCACGCTAAGGAGCTCCATCCCATGAAGGCAGCACGCTTCTACGACCGCCACGACATCCGCATTGAAGATATCCCCGCACCCGAAGCCGCTGCGGGCGAGGTTCTGGTTAAGGTCGCCTGGTGCGGCATTTGCGGTACCGACCTGCACGAATACCTGGACGGCCCCATCTTCTGCCCCCAGCACGGTCACCCCCACCCCATTTCTGGCGAGGACTCCCCCGTCACCCTCGGTCACGAATTCTCCGGTGTTGTTGAAGCACTGGGCGAAGGCGTAGACGACCTGCAGGTTGGCGACCACGTTGTTGTCGAGCCCTACATCATTCGCGATGATGTCTACACCGGCCCCGATTCCAAGGACTACCACCTGTCTAAGGACATGAACTTCATCGGCCTGGCAGGTCGCGGTGGTGGTCTGTCCGAGAAGGTTGCCGTCAAGCGTCGCTGGGTTCACAAGATTCCTAATAACATTCCCCTGGACGAGGCTGCACTGATTGAGCCCCTGAGCGTTGGCTACCACGCTGTTGAGCGTGCAGGCGAGTTCGAAGAGGGCGCATTCGCGCTGGTCACCGGTGCTGGCCCCATCGGTCTGCTAACCTCCGCAGTTCTGAAGGCTAAGGGCGCTAAGGTCATCATCTCCGAATTGTCCCCGCTGCGCCGCCAGAAGGCTCTGGACTCCGGTGTTGCTGACTACGCTTTCTCCCCCGCAGAGACCGACGTTCTCGCTGAGATTCACAAGCTGACCGACGGCCGTGGCACTGACATCGCCTTCGAGTGCACCTCCGTTCAGCCCGCACTGGATCTGATTCTGGATGCCCTTAAGCCGACCGGCAAGGTTGTCATCGTCTCCATTTGGGGCAAGCCCGCTTCCCTGGATGTGCAGAAGATTGTGCTCAAGGAGCTCGATATCCGGGGCACCATCGCATACGTGAACTCCCACCCGGAAACCATTAAGCTCGTTGAGTCCGGCAAGATTAACCTCAAGCCCTTCATCACCGGCAAGATTGCCGTGGAGGACCTAATTGACAAGGGCTTCGACACCCTGATCCACCACAACGAGACCGCTGTGAAGATTCTGGTCACCACTGACCCGGAGCGTCTGGCTGAGTAATACAGTTTCAGCTGATATAGCTGTTCTTCTAGCTTCCCTAGCGTAGCTAGTGTGGGGTGAGATTCCCTTCAAGGAGCCTCACCCCACTACTTTTTTGCGCGCTGATATATTTTGAGTGCTTCTTTGTGCCAGAAGTTTCTGCGCCTATTTTTGCAGCCCGAAAGTTTTCAGTCTGAAAGGTTTCAGCCGAGGTCTTCCCGAAAGGCGCAGGCCAGTAAACTGCTGGTGAAATTGTCCAGACATACAAAAATCCCCGGTTCCGAAGAACCGGGGATTATCTGTGCGCGAGGGGGGACTTGAACCCCCACCCTCTAATACGAGGACTAGCACCTCAAGCTAGCGCGTCTGCCTATTCCGCCACCCGCGCAGGTGACTTTCGAACGTTTTCCTTTCGGTGCCGCTCGAAGCAACACGTAATACTATACGGACTTTCTGGATACTCTGCAAATCGAATGAACATGTTCTATATCACATATTCAGGGTTGATTGATTCCCCGCATCCTGGGTGATCTTCTCGCACCGCGAGTAATATGACCGGCACGCCCACTCAACTGCCATATTTGCGGTCATAACGACTAGAATAAAAAGCATGAATAATGAGAACCTCTCCCGCGAAGAAGCCGCAGAACGTTCGGCTCTCATCAGTGTCGACACCTACGACGTGCATGTCGACCTGACTAATGCCAAGGACCCCGAATTCGAGTCCTACCCTACCGTCACCACCGTCCGATTCTCCTGCAACACCCCCGGCGCAGAAACTTTCATCGACTACATCCACCACAGCGTCGACTCCGTTAAGCTCAACGGCACCGAACTACCCCTGGCTGATGTCGTCGACGGCGCACGCATCACCCTGCCCAACCTGCAGGCAGAAAACGTGCTCACCATCCACGGTCGCTCCTACTACTCCCGCTCCGGCGAAGGTATGCACCGCTACTTCGACCCCTCCGACGGTCGCGTCTACCTGTACACCCAGTACGAGCCCTCCGACTGCCGCCGAGTCTTCCCGAACTTCGAGCAGCCCGACCTGAAGGCAGTCTTCAACTTCCGCATCACCGCGCCTAAGGACTGGGTCGTCAGCTCCAACGGCGTACTCGAAAGCCAGGTCGTAGACCCCGCCGACGACTCCATCACCAAGCGAGTCTTCTCCCCCACCGCAAAGATCTCCACCTACATCACCGCAATCGTTGCCGGCGAATACTTCACCGCAACCACCACCTACAAGCCCAAGAGCAAGGTCAACAGCGGTGACATCCCCCTGGTCGCATACTGCCGCCAGTCCCTCAAGCCGCACTTCGACTACGACCACATCTTCAAGGTCACCGAAAACGGCCTGGACTTCTTCCAGGACCTCTTCGACTACCCCTACCCGTACCCCAAGTACGAGCAGGCATTCGTACCTGAATACAACATCGGCGCAATGGAGAACCCCGGCCTGGTCACCTTCACCGAAGATTACATCTTCGTCTCCGGCGCAACTGAGGACGACCTCGAAGGCCGAACCAACACCATCTGCCACGAAATGGCACACATGTGGTTCGGCGACCTCGTCACCATGAAGTGGTGGGACGATCTGTGGCTCAAGGAGTCCTTCGCAGACTTCATGGGCACCCTCGGCGCTAAGGAAGCCAACAACTTCAACGACGCATGGGTCACCTTCGCGAACAACCGCAAGGCATGGGCATACATGCAGGACCAGTTGCCCACCACCCACCCCATCGTCGCTGACATCCCCCACCTGGAAGCAGCATCGCAGAACTTCGACGGCATCACCTACGCAAAGGGCGCATCCGTGCTCAAGCAGCTGGTCGCCTACGTCGGCTTCGACACCTTCATCGAGGCAGCACGCGTGTACTTCAAGCGCTTCGAGTGGGGCAACACCTCCCTGAACGACTTCCTGCAGGTACTCAACGAGGTATCCGGCCGCGACATGCAGGCATGGGCTAACGCATGGCTGCAGACCTCCGGCGTGTCCGCACTGGGCACCAAACGCGTCTACGGCGAAGACGGCAAGCTCACCGACCTGATCCTCACCCAGGAACTGCCCGCACAGCAGCCCGCAGGCCTGGGCCGCCCCCACGTGGCAAAGCTGGAAACCTTCGCGCTGACCGACGGTAAGCTCACCTCCACCGGCCTGCTCTCCCTCGAGTACCCGGCAGAGCCTGTCTCCGAGCACCGCGTGGAGCTCACCGAGGAGCAGAAGAAGCTCGTTGGCGAAGCTGACCTGCTCATGCTCAACGCAGAAGACCACACCTACGCCAAGGTCGCCCTGACCGACGAAGACGGCCTGCAGGCAGCTATCGAAGGTGTCTCCACCCTCGAATCCGCACTTTCCCGCGGCCTCATCTGGGGCTCCCTCTGGGAGAACGTGCGCGATGCACGCCTGCCCGTCACCACCTACGTCGACGCAGTCGTACGCAACGTCTCCAAGGAACCGAGCGCATCCCTGCTGGGCACCATGGTCAACAACGCACAGGTCGCTATCGCAACCTTCTCCGCACCCACCGGCCGCGAGCGCCTCTACGACGCTCTCTACGACTCATTCGCAGCAGCACTGGCACAGGCTAAGCCCGGCTCCGACGAGCAGCTGATTCTGCTGCGCGCCCTGATTTCGGTCTCCACCAACGCGACCAAGGGTGAAGAGCTCTGCCGCGATATTGCCCGCGGTGCTTTCGAAGACACCACCGGCGATATTGCTGACGCAACCGGCATTCCTTACGACCAGAACCTGGGTTGGAGTGCACTGGGTGCGCTCGCAAGCCGCGACCTGGTGACCGTTGAGGATCTGGACCGTGCGGCTAAGTACAGCCCCTCCTCGATTTCTTCGAATGGTTACGCGTACGCGATTGCGGCCCTGCCCTCTGCTGAGCGTAAGGCTGCCGCGTACAAGACCATCATGGAAGATGAGTCACTGTCGAACGACGCTCTGGCTTCGACCATTAACGGTTTTGCTCGCGGTCCGGTTGAACTGCGTGAGTCCTACTACGACTCCTACTTTGAGGCTCTGCTGCCCCTTTGGGCGTCCCGTTCAATTGGTATGGCGACCCGCATTGTGCGTGGCCTGTACCCGAAGGCTCCGTACAACACCGGCTCCACCGAGGGTCTGGGTGTTGAGGGTAACCCCTCCGTCGCGCTGGCTCAGCGCTGGTTGGAGGCGAACCCAGAGGCTCCTTCGGCTCTGCGTCGTCTGGTTCTAGAGGCGCAGGATCACGGCCATCGTTCAATTGTGGCCCAGAAGTTCAACGTTTCCCTACAGGACTAAGTTGCATGGTTTGAGTAGCTGAGCGGGGTGCTATGACCGCCCTGTGAGGCTCTCAGGCTAATTGATGTAGACCACCGCTTGGCACTTACCCGGTTGTAAACCGGGTGGTGTTTGGGCGGTGGTCTTTTTCGTGGCTTTCTCAGCCAAAATTTTTGTTTTGGGAGTGTCCACACGGAGGGGTCGCGGCTCTTTAGTGCGTTGACGTGAGCCAGTGTTACCGGGACTGATTCCCCCAAACACCAAACTATATGCACCCGGTGCTAAAAGACAGATAAATGTCACCCGTTTTTGTGAGCTGTCCGCTCTGAAAGCATGAGAGAATAGACTAGGTATCCGCTCGCTTAGATATATCAGAAGGAGTTTTCAGTGGTCGATTACGCACTCGGTGACCGCGGTAGCGTTGACGTCGTCACCGATGATTACTATGAAGCAGAAACCCTCCAAATTTTTGAGGAACTGCACATCGACCGTGAACGGATCTGGTACGGTGAAGCGCGCCTTGTTCCCGAATCGGATAACCCCTACGAGCCCAATAGCATCGCCGTCTACATTGACGAATTCAAGGTAGGCCGTATGAGTGTGGAGGACTCCGCCGCGTACTGGGATTCCATTACCCGCGTGGTCGCCTCTGGCTACGAACCCATCGCGCACCTGCAGCTCTCCGCTGTTGCCGTACGCGCTGAAGGCGGCGGCATGCACGTGAAGAGCACCGGCGTGCTCTCCCTGTCCGCACCCGGCTCTCTCTTCCCCCTCAACGACGCGCCGACCCGCGCAACCCTGCTGCCCCAGGGCCCGTCAATGAAGGTGCTCGATGAGAAGGAGCACTCCGAATACCTGCACAGTATCCTGCCGCCCAGCGGTGAAGGCCGCGTAATCCTGACCCTGGAAGCAAATCAGCTCAAAACCTCCGACGGGCGCTTCGTCGACAGCGTTGAGGTGCGCCACGACCGCAAGCTCGTGGGCCGCCTGAGCACCCAGATGTCCGAGCAGCTGACGCCCGTCATCCGTTACGCATTTGAGAATGACCGCCTTACCAGCGCCTGGGGTACTATTCGCGGTAACACCCTGGAACTATCCCTGACCGTTCAGGCTGCACGCCCCGCCGATATTCCACAGGAGTGGTACGAGACTCTGCCCAATAACGTTCCGGCACTGCTACCCGCTGGTGAAGAGTACGAGGTACCCGCCGCATTCGTGCCCACCGAAGGTGAGCGTCACTACCTGGAATCCTCCGCACAGCAAGCACCGAAGAAGCGTCGTGGTTTCATGAGCTCCCTGACCGGCGGTTCCGCCGCCTCTGAGCCGACCCACTATGAGCCCGCCGCCGAGAAGCCGATAATCGAGTACAGCTTGGAAGAAGAGGAGTACTACGAACCGAACGAGCGTGACCGCCTGCTGAACCTGATCAAGGGTGCAGGCCTCGCCGTTCTGGTCGCCGGCCTGATTTCGATGCTGTGGACCCCGATGCTCGGCATCCTCATCGCTATCATGGGTGGCGCTGTTGCGGCTGTGGCATTCTACTTTGGTCGTCAGCCCTACTACGAAGCCTACGATAACGAAGAGGCTACTGAGCAAGAGGAAAAGCCTGAATCGAAGGCATAAGCTCCTCCCCTCAGAACATACGCACAAAGGGCGGCTACCCACCATTATGGTGAGGTAGCCGCCCTTTCACGTACACAGTTTCTCCAGGAACGGTTAAACACAGCGGGGGTGGAAGCTTATACAAGCTTTCCCGCGCAGGAGTCAAATCTTAATCCTGACCGTAAGTAGCCAAGAACTGATCCATCGTATCATTCCGCAGTGCGCTTGCCAGGTGGGCATTTGCAGCCTGGTTAACCAGAATGATTGACTGACCGTCGTAGGACCAACCCGGGCCTGCGTTCGGCAGGGTGGTCATACGCATCGTAGTGTCACCACTGGTCAGCACCGGAGCCGCAATCTGGGCAATCTGCGCAGCGTTCAGGCCGGAATCCACACGCATATAACCAGAAATAGACTCAACGGAAGACTGGAAAGTGCCCACACTGCTCAGCGCACCCTTAACCTTCATCGTGTTGTATAGGCCGCGCAGGAATGCACGCTGGTTACGGACACGCTGGTAGTCACCGTCAGCGAACTGGTAGCGAGCACGCACGAACGCAAGAGCCGCACCACCATCCATATGCTGCACACCCTGCTTGAAAGACCAGGCATTGATGTCGAAGTCGAACGGTACCTGGACATCCACACCACCGACCGAGTTCACAAGAGCCTTGAAGCCCTCAAACTCAATTTCAGCCACGTGATCAATCTTGATACCAACCAGGCTCTCAACGGTCGCCACCTGCAGAGAAATACCGCCGTAGTTGAGTGCAGCGTTAATCTTCGCCGCACCGTAACCGGGGATGTTCACCCAGGTATCACGCATGATTGAGACCAGGTACACGCCCTTGCCATCAGCCGGAATGTGCATGAGCATGATGCTATCTGCACGGGAGCCGCTCACCTGAGCTGCTTCAGAGCCGGAACGAGTATCACTACCGAGTAGCAGAATATTCTTACCCGGGCCCTTGACAACTCCGTAGTTGTAGCCGTTATCGAGGATGCCGTCGCCGTCCTTATCGTGCTCGCTGGCATTATCTGAGTTGGTATCCCCCGGAGCCTTCAGCTCCGTTACGTTGAGCTTCTTAGCCTCTCCAAGCTGCTCCCTAATTTTTCTGAGGTCTTCGTCCACTTTAGTGATGGAGTCGAACTTCTCGGTCTTGCTATCCCAAGTGTGGCCAGCACGCCAGATAAAGAAACCAATACCGAGGGTAATAACCAGCAGAAGAATCAGCAGGATCAGCAGGGCACGCTTGACCCATTTCTTCCTCTGCGACGGTTCAGAATGCGCGTCGCTCATTAAGTTGTCCTTTGTTTGAGATGGTGATACGCGAGACGCGCAGCGCATCCAGCGAAGTCTCTAGAATACAGAGAGCCGGAGAATACCCGCCGATATGGGGCGGTGCTGGAGGGCACAGAAAATGCACAGCTCGCAAAATACTTACTCATTGTAACGCTGTCAGCTGGTCTACGCACCCGTAAGCGAAAGGTTTTACATTACAACTTTCCTCCCGTTTGGGCGAATATTTTAGATTGCACCGTAAAATGCGCAATGCCCCGCCTCCTTGAAAACCAAGGAGAACGGGGCATTAATCTCGCTAAAAAGCAAAGCTGGGAAAGAAGATTTACTTCTTACCGAAGTTGCCGAAGCGTGCGTTGAAGCGCTCGACGCGACCTGCGGAGTCCATGATGCGCTGTTTACCGGTGTAGAACGGGTGCGACTCGGACGAGATTTCAACCTCGACGATCGGGTACTCGTTGCCGTCTTCCCACTTCTCAGTCTTGTCCGAGGTCATGGTGGAACGGGTCAGGAAGACCTTGCCGGATGCGAGGTCGCGGAACAGAACCAGGTTGTAGTCCGGGTGGATTTCTGCCTTCATTGATATACCTTCTTCTGCTACTGGATTTTGCCAGTAGCCCTTATATAGATGGAGTAGGTTTTTCGATGTGCAGCTATCGAGAAAATCTCAGAGCGCATCACCATTGTGCCCGCGTAGGGCGCGCACAACCCATTAAGGGTACCATCTTCACGGATTAAATCCCAGTACGTTCCCTCACAGGCACCAACCCACACACCGCAAGGGCACCCGAAGAAGGCACTCACGGGGGTTACTAATCAGATCAGAACCCAGGCTATGAACGCGGGCGGGTCTCCCAGAACGCCACGGCGCTCGCCGCCGCAACATTCAAAGAATCCACACCGTGCGACATCGGAATCATCACTGTATCGCCACACGCCGCCAAGGTGCGGAACGACAGACCGTGCCCCTCCGTGCCCAGAATCAGCGCAAGCTTCTCATCCCGGCGAGCAGACAGCTCCTCCAGGGTCAGCGAGTCCTCCTTCAGAGCCAACGCCGCGCTCTTAAAGCCCAGCTCGTGCAAAGTCTGCAAGTTATCAGGCCACGACTCCAAGCGAGCCCACGGCACCTGAAAAACAGTACCCATCGACACGCGAATCGAGCGGCGATACAGCGGATCAGCGCATCGCGGAGTCACTAGCACAGCATCCACGTTCAGCGCGGCAGCCGAACGGAAAATAGCTCCCACATTCGTGTGGTCCACAATGTCTTCCAAAATCGCCACGCGAGAGGCACCTCGCAACAACTGCTCCAGAGGCTGCGGCGCCGGACGAGCCATCGCCGCCAACGCGCCACGATGCAGATGAAAACCGGTCACCTGCTCCAGTTGCTCCTCACTACCCACATACGCGGGAGTGTCAGGATGGGCGCGCAAAACATCCGCCAAATCATCAGCCCACTTCTCACTCATCAGGAAAGAAACAGGCTGATGACCTGCAGCGAGCGCACGACGAATCACCTTCGAAGACTCCGCAATGTAAATACCCCACTGCGGCTCCATGGCGCTACGGAGCTTCACATCAGTCAGCTGCGTGTAGTGGCGTAACGCCTGCTCGGGTGCCTGCGCCAGAGCCGTGACCGATTCGATGGCGTAGACACGCTCGGCACGCTCAGCGATCTGTTCGGCGCTCAGCTGCTTCGGGGCACGGCTCATGCGCGCTTAAACGCGGAGTAACGACCCGCGGAGGTGACGGTCAGAGCCAGGTCCATATCGTAGGTTGCTGCGAGGTTCGCCTCGGTAATGGTGGACAGGATCGGGCCGGCAGCGACCACGCCACCGTCACGGACCAGCAGGGCGTGGGTGAAGCCCGCCGGGATTTCCTCGAGGTGATGGGTGATGAGCACGGTAGCCGGTGCGTAGGGGTCAGCAGCCAGCACGGTCAGACGCTCAACCAGGTCCTCACGACCGGAGATGTCCATGCCGGAACCGGGCTCGTCCAGCAGCAGCATTTCGGGGTCAGTCATGAGGGCGCGGGCAATCAGTGCACGCTTGCGCTCGCCGTCGGAGAGGGAACCGAAGGTGCGGTCAGCGAGGGTATCGACGCCCCACTCAGCCAGCAACTCGGTGGCACGATCGTCGTCCATGACGTCGTATTCTTCCTTCCAACGGCCGGACACAGCGTACGCTGCGGTCACGACAACGTCGGAAACCTTCTCGTTGGCGGGAATCTGGGTAGCTGAAGCACCGGAGGACAGACCAATGCGCGGGCGCAGGTCGAACACGTCAACAGCGCCGAGGGTCTCGTCAAGGATCTCAACCTCGCCGCTGGTCGGGTGCAGGCGGGCTGCCGCAATCGAAAGCAGAGTGGACTTACCGGCGCCGTTGGGGCCCAGAACGACCCAGCGTTCACCTTCGTTCACAGTCCACGAAACGTTGTTAAGGATGGGGCGGCCGCCGCGAATCACGGAGACATTCTGAAGGTTGAGTACGGTGCTCATGGTTCTTCTTCCAGTGAGTTAGATGGATGGGATGCGCCCCCACCCCGCAACCTATACCGGGTTATCGGAGCGGTTGGTGCATAGTGCGCGGGCACCCCACATTGGGTTCTTCGCGCAAAGTCTTAGGGGCTATAGGTGCCGATGCGTAAGGGGCGGCCGCCTTATCAAATGTACCTTGTCAGAGGGGCGGGCGCATCCGCACCGGCATCTATAGCAGCTAAATTTATTAGTCGATGAAGCCGCGTGCGCCGCCAACCAGCTCAACGTGGCCGGTCTCAACGTCTGCGGTGACCATCTTCGCGATTTCCTGCGCGAACTCGTTGACGGTGTAGAGCTTGCCTGCGGTCTCGCGGCGCTGTTCAATAGCGCCGGGGTGCAGGCGGTTCAGCAGGGTTGCGGTGACGGTGCCTTCAATCATGTCAGCGGACACAACGACCAGGGAGATACCCTTCTCAGAGAGTGCGGGAATCTCGGCGATCAGTGCATCTTCACCGGCACGCTTGGATTCTGCAACGGGCTTGTACTCGTCCATGGTCTCAACTTCGCGGATAAAGTGCGCCTGGTGGCTGGTTACGAACACGATGCGTGCGCCTTCGGGCATCTTCTCTGCAGCCAGGCGTGCCAGGTTCAGCTGTGCGTCACGGTTCAGGCGCATTGCGTAGTCTTCGCCCATACCGGATTCCATACCACCCGACGCGTTGAGGATCAGGTAGTCCAGGGAACCGAAGGTCTCCACGGCAGTGTTAACGAGATTCTGCAGGTCCTCGTTGTTGGTCACGTCAGCTTGCACTGCGATTGCCTTGCCAGCAGCCTCTTCAATAGCCTTGACGACCTTGTTCGCGCGCGGTGCCTTAGAGCGGTAGTTCACCACAATATTCGCGCCCTCAGCGGCGAGAATCTGTGCGGTGTCTGCGCCAACGCCGCGGGAGGAACCGGTAATGATGATGGTCTTGCCGGTCAGCTGTGCCATAGTTTTATGTCCTTAAGTCTAGAAAGGGTGCGCCCACGCCCGGGCGTTTCATGTAGTCCGTACCAGGTGGGGTTAGTGCCCCATGCCCAGGCCGCCATCAACGGGGATGACAGCTCCAGAAATGTAGCTAGCTTCATCGGAGACGAGCCAGCGAATCACGCGAGCGACCTCTTCCGCCTCAGCGAAGCGACCAGCCGGGATGGACGCCAGGTAGTTCTTCTTAGTTTCCTCGGGCAGAACATCAGTCATAGCGGTGTTAATGAAGCCCGGTGCCACCACGTTAGCGGTGATGTTACGGCCGCCCAGCTCACGGGTGATGGAGCGTGCCATACCAACCAGTGCAGCCTTAGATGCGGAATAGTTGACCTGGCCAGGGGAACCGTACAGACCCACCACGGAGGAAACCAGGATGATGCGGCCGCGCTTGAGCTTCAGCATGCCCTTGATGGCGCGCTGAACCACGCGGAAAGAACCGGTGAGGTTGGTGTCGACCACATCGGTAAAGTCGGATTCCTTCATGCGCATCAGCAGCATGTCGCGGGTGATACCTGCGTTGGCAACCAGCACCTCCACGGGGCCGAATTCTGCTTCGATTTCCTTGAATGCTTCGTTAATGCTGTCGGCATCGCGTACATCTGCCTTGACGGCGAAAAATTCTTCGGGGGCTTCACCGCTACGGTAGGTGATGCAGACGTTGTGTCCTGCTGCCTGGAATTCCTTGGCAATTTCGTAGCCGATGCCTCGGTTGCCGCCGGTGACCAGCACGGTCTTGGGAGTGTTCTCGCTCATGAGCTTCCTTGATGAGTCGACCCCTCGCGATCAGAGCCGATGCAGCGGCTCCACGGTTGGGGTGTGGACGGATGGACAGTCGAACCTTATTTTACCGCGTTTTAGCACAAAGGTGCCGCAGGCTACACTCCACTCTTGAACGTTGAACACCCACTCCCCTTCTTTTACATGCCTCATCGGGCGAGTACACTGGCTGAAGCGGAACAGCCCGCACCTCCCTTTCCACTGAATCGCGTGGGCACGGAATACCACCGCATGTTGAAGCGCAAGAGTAAGGATAAGAAAACATGGATCTGCTCGGTTCACTTTCACAGAACGCACAGCCCGAGTACGCCAAGTGCTCTCGCAAGGGCTGCCAGCAGGCGGCAGAATTTCAGCTGCTCTGGAACAACCCGAAGGTGCACACCCCCGAGCGTCGCAAGGTCTGGTTGGCGTGCTCCGAGCATGTGGGCTGGCTGGAGAATTACCTGCGTGAGCGTGAGTTCTGGAAGCAGACTCTTCCGTTTGAAGGGTAGTGTCATCGAAAGGTAGCACTGCTTGAGTAATAACCCTACCTATCGAAAGTAATTTCGATATATGCTATATTTGTTCTAATGAGTTCGGGGGAGCATCCCGGCACCTAGGCAATCACACTCGCTGAGCAATCACACCAAGGAGGCACCTCCCCATGATGGGCTATTCGCACACTGTCAGTGCCACAGCTGGCTGGCTAGTGCTCGTCGAGACGGGAGTGGTGCAGGTTCCCGATACCCCCACTCTCATTGTGACCACCCTGGCTTGTGCCGGTGCCGGCATGCTGCCGGATATTGACCACCACAACGGCAGTATCGCCAACTCCATTCCGCCCATTTCACGCTGTGTGGCACGCATTGTCGGGGCAGTCAGTGGCGGACACCGCAAGGGAACACACTCTATTTTGGGCCTGGTAGTCTTCTGGGCAATTGCCTATTTCAGCGCCAACCTGAGCTACAACGGAATCCCCTGGGCTTCACTACTTCTTGCTGCATTCTCGGGCGGTCTAGCCTTGCGCGTGCTCGGTGCACCGGGTGGATGGATCGGTGCCGTTGCCCTCGGGTACGCCGCCTATACAACCGATTCGCTGGCACTGCTCCCCTGGGCTATTTCTGTCGGCGCCACCATTCACCTGATGGGCGACCTGCTGACAACCCGCGGCCTACTGCCCCTCTACCCCATCGTTATCAAGCCCCTAGTGGCTTCTCCCCTATGGAAAAAGAGCGGCTACATAGCACTGCCACTCCTGGGTGATGCTGGCAGCGTACGCGAGAAGGCGCTCGTTCTAGCGCTGACCGGGTACGTCGCCTGGTACGCGGCAGCCATGATGGGCTTTACCGAATACCCCCTGCAAATGTTTGGGCTGGGTATTCACGCCGCATAACTAAATTCTCAATGAGGACAGAAAAGCGCCCCGTCACTTCCCTACGGAAGCGGCGGGGCGCTTTTCTAATCCTTATCCCGACCTATCGGGGTGAGAGATTAAGCGTCCTGGATGGGCCAGAAGACGTCAACCTCAACGTTCTCTTCACCGGAGGTGGGGTACTTCTCGAACTCAGTGTTGTGCATTGGCAATTCTCCTTCGTGAGCGGGCGGGAATCTCTTCTCCCCCGCGTTAGCTCACCATCGACAGTGAGCCCTATATGTTCGCATTTGCGTCCTCGCAACCGCGGGAACAGTTACAAGTCTACGCCCCATACATGTTGTGTTTCTACTATTTTTCCCACAATGTATGTAGAGACACATGAAAAATTCAAAAAGCCCACACAGACCCCCTGAAATACCGCCCAGGAGCTTTTCTTTCCCTCAGAATAACCCACAAGGCAACATTATTTCCCGTCAAATAGGCTGCAAGTTTCATATGCCAGAACCCACAAATCACATGCATGGGAACGCAATAACAGCATATACGCTCAGAAAACAATACAAACCCACGGGTCAGGTCATATTTTTCGGCGCTATTCACGAGAAAAATACCGACAATATATCTCCACAACATATTTTCAGAACACAAAAAATACGCCGCGAACGATAAAACAACGCCTAATACACACAAAAAAGGCCCCGGCGCTACACGGCACCGGAGCCTCCCCAGGCTTTTACGCCAGCAAATAGTGCTTTACGCTAGCGAAATCAAATCCTGGTATTCCTTCGACCATAAATCCTCCACCGCATCCGGCAGAAGCAGCACACGCTCAGGATCCAGCGCCTCCACTGCACCCTCATCATGAGAAACCATCACAATGGCGCCCTGGTACGCCTTCAACGCGTTTAGAATCTCCTCACGTGAGGCGGGGTCCAGGTTGTTAGTCGGTTCATCGAGCAGTAGCACGTTCGCACTCGATGCCACCAGGGTCGCCAGGGACAGACGGGTCTTCTCGCCGCCGGAAAGCACACCAGCAGGCTTATCCACGTCATCACCGGAGAACAGGAACGAACCCAGAATCGTACGCACGCGGGTGTCATCCAGATCCGGCGCGGCAGACTTCATGTTCTCAAAGACAGTGCGGTCACCATCAAGAATTTCGTGTTCCTGCGCGAAATAACCCAGCTTCGCGCCGTGACCGTACACAACCTCACCCGTATCTGGCTGGGTTGAGCCAGCCAGCATGCGCAACAGAGTGGTCTTACCGGCACCGTTCAGGCCCAGCACCACCACGCGCGAACCGCGGTCAATCGCCAAATCAACGTCCGTGAAAATCTCCAAAGAGCCGTAGGACTTCGACAGGCCCTGCGCAGAGAGCGGGGTTTTACCACACGGCGCCGGATCCGGGAAGCGAATCGCCGCAACCTTATCGCTCTGACGCTCCTCCTCCAGGCCACGCAGAAGCTTCTCGGCGCGCTTAATCATCTGCTGAGCAGCAACAGCCTTCGTCGCCTTGGCGCGCATCTTATTCGCCTGCTCCATCAGAGCATTCGCCTTCTTCTGTGCATTCGCACGCTCACGCTTGCGGCGGTGCTCATCCTGCTCACGCTGAAGCAAGTAGTTCTTCCAGCCCATGTTGTACTGGTCAATTACGCAGCGGTTCGCGTCCAGATAGAAGACGCGATTGACGACCAGCTCCATCAGGTCAACATCGTGGCTAATAACCAGCAATCCACCAGAGAAGTTCTTCAAGAAGTCACGCAACCACAGAATAGAGTCGGCATCCAGGTGGTTCGTCGGCTCATCCAGCAGCATGGTATCTGCGTTGGAGAAGAGAATACGCGCCAGCTCCACGCGGCGACGCTGACCACCCGACAGTGTAGACAGCGGCTGGGCGAGCACACGCTCCGGCAGGTCCAGGTTGGAGGTGATGACCGCCGCCTCCGACTCCGCCGCATAGCCGCCACCGGCAATGAACTCAGCCTCAAGACGGTCGTAGCGGCGCATACCCTTAGCGCGCAGCGCCGGGTCTTCGCTCGCCATGTCTTCCTGCGCCTGACGCATCTTGCGTGCCACACCGTCCAGGCCACGCGCTGAGAGGATGCGATCACGAGCCAGCTGGCTCATGTCATCCACCTTCGGGTCCTGCGGAAGGTAGCCGATAGTGCCGCTGCGGGTCACCGTACCGTCAGCGGGCAGGGTCAGACCGGCAAGCACCTTAGTCATAGTGGTCTTACCGGCACCGTTACGGCCCACCAAGCCAATCTTGTCGCCCCTATCGATGCGGAAGGTAACCTCTTCCATGAGCAGGCGCGCGCCTGCACGCAATTCGAGGTTCTGTACAGCAATCATGGGTGCCTTTCCGGATGGCGGTCTGGTGTGCGGATTGATAGTGCTCTGTAGGCGGGATTCACCGGGCTAAAAGCGGCGAGCGTGCGGAGCACCTCATCAATTTTAGTGCAGGTGTGCCGAGTGCGCATGTGGGGCACCTTTTGTTTTTGTGGTGTGAGGTGTACTATACATACCGAACACTATTCATAGAGCATTGTTCAAAAACTGGGTTGTAACAAGCAAATCAACCACCGCTACCCTCAACTCTCAACTCTGCAGAAAAATCTGCAGAGCAATATGTACCAAAGGAGTACTACCCCAATGACCGATTCCATACGCGAATCAGCCCAGGCAACCCAGGTACCGCGCAGTAACGTAGCAGCAAAGACCTCTCTCGCCACCGACCTCTCCCTCATCGCAGTATTCGCGGGCTTCATCGCCGCGCTCGCCATCATGCCCGCCGTCAGCTTGGGTGGCGTTGCGGTTCCCTTCACCTTCCAGACCCTCGGCATTTACATCACCGCGCAGGTCCTCGGTGGTAAGCGTGCCACCGCCTCCGTAGCGCTGTACCTGCTGGTTGGTTTTGCTGGCCTGCCCATCTTCGCTAAGGGCGGCGCCGGTTTGGGTTCGCTTGCGTCTCCGAGCGCAGGATACCTACTGGGCTTCCTGCCCTTCGCCGCTATTGCCGGTACCCTCGCCTACCTGTTCACCCGCAACACCCGTTCGGTTGGTGCGACCTTCCTCATGGCTCTGATCGCGAACTTCTGCGGTTTTGTGGTTCTGACCGCCTGCGGTATCGCCGGTATGATGGTGAACGCCCACATGACTTTTGACGCCGCATTCAGCGCGGCAATGGTATTCGTTCCCTGGGATCTGGTGAAGTCCACGATTGCGGTTCTGGTTGGTTTGTCGGTACGCCGCGCCTTCCCGTCCCTGGCTTCTACCCGGCGTTAAAGGCACACAATATGCCGCACGAGAGGATAGCTATGTTTTTTCGCCGCTCCACGCGCCAGCCTGCACCGCAGCAGGTACAGGGCGAGCAGACAGTGAGCACCTCTTCCAGCATGCCCGCCCTTGAGCTTGAATCGGTGAGTGTTTTCACCGAGCTGCCCGAAGGCGGGCATCGCCGTATCCTCAAGGATGTGAGTCTGCGGTTCACGGCGAAGCGTATCGCGGTGCTGGGTCTGAACGGTAGTGGCAAGTCCACCCTACTGGGGCTTTTCAATGGGCTCACCTACCCGGATGAAGGTATTGTGCGCGTGAACGGTGTCGACACCCTGGAGACACCGAGCCGCGGCTCGAAGGGTGCTCGCGGTAATTCGCAGGGCGCTTTTGAGGGTGTGGGCATGCTCTTCGCCCAGCCGGAGGCGCAGCTGATTATGCCCACCGTTGCCGAAGATATTGACCTGAGCCTGCGCCGTGCCGCAGCCGTTGAAGGTAGTGCTCTCAGCGGTGAGCAGCGCCGCGAACGGATTCGTGAACTGCTCCGTGAGCGCGGCCTCGAACGTCTGGAGGACCAGAGCGTTTTCACCCTCTCAGGAGGCGAAAAGCAGCTGGTTGCTCTCACCAGTGTGCTGGCGGCACGCCCGCAGATTCTTCTGCTTGACGAGCCGACTACCCTACTGGATTTGCGCAATCGCGCTCGGCTGCTGAAGCATTTGGAGTCGCTGAATCAGATGCTGGTGCTCAGCACACACGACCTGGATTTGGCGGCGTCCTGCGATGAAGCCGTGATTATTCATGACGGCCGTTTGCTCGCTCAGGGGGATGCGGCGCAGCTGGTGCAACAGTACCGCACCTGGTGTGCCGAGGGGTTCCCCAACGAAGGCGCTACCGAAGATCTGGACTCGGCAGGAGGCGCGCATGGGCGCTAACACGCCGCGCGTGAATCCTCGCCCCGCCT
This sequence comes from Rothia sp. 110740021-2, assembly GCF_054263775.1. Lineage (NCBI taxonomy): Bacteria > Bacillati > Actinomycetota > Actinomycetes > Micrococcales > Micrococcaceae > Rothia > Rothia sp. 110740021-2. Next base: position 1,137,685 of record NZ_JBSZFE010000001.1, read on the forward strand.
CCCAGGGCTCGGATTTCAACCCCGGTACTATGCTGGTGGGTTTCTACCAGCCGTTGAATACGCCGGTGCATCGGGTGCCGCTGTGGCTCAAGGGCACGCTCTTCTTTGGGTTGTTCCTGCTATTGGCGGTGACCAGCTGGCAGGTGGCGTTGGTGGCGCTGGTGGCGTCCACGCTCTGCGCGTTGTGGGCTGGTGTGCCTGCCTCCCAGCTGTGGCTGGTGGTTCGCATGCTGTCTCTGCTGCTACTGATCATGGTCGCCTATTACGTGTTTACGGATCAGTACGCCTCCGGCGCGGATGCTATCGCGACCATGCTGACCGCTTTCTACGCTTCCCGTGCCCTGCTGGTGAGCACTCCCCTGCCGGTTCTGATTGACGGTTTTGTGAGGCTCTGTTCACCGCTGCGTTTCGTGGGTCTTTCTCCCGAGCGTCTGGGTCTGCTGATTGCGTTGATGATTCGGTCAATTCCGGCGCTTATGGACCGTTGGGGTGCGTTGCGTAGGGCGGCGATGGCGCGTAATCTGCCCAAGCGCATGTATTGGCGGCTGCTGATTCCGTGGGTGGTGCAGGCGGTGGATTATGCGACGGCGACCGCGAAGGCGTTGCGAGCGCGGCACGTGGATGAGCTGAAATAGTACAGTGACATAACGCGACAACCTGGGACGAACCCGCGCAGACATCCGAAAAGGGGTGGGGTGAACCGTTTAGTTCACCCCACCCTTTCGCATTTAACTCGGGTTTATTTTCAGATGCTTTTAGGGAGTTTCAACCACCAGGGCTGCGGGGAGTTGCTCCCACCACAGATACCAGTCGTGCTGGCCGTAGAGCGCCTCCACGAGCTTGTCGAAGCCGCGATAGACACGCACCGGCATCGCCGAGGAAACCATCGTGTGCTCGACCGCCAGGATTTCTGCATCGCGGCGGGTGGCGACCGGTACCGGTGTGTAGAACTCTATGAAGTCCGAGGCGATAACAGCCGGGTAGGCATCATCGCGTTCAAGCCAGTAGAGGGCGATGAGCAGCAACGTTTCGGGGCTGGGGCTGGAGTCCCACCCGCCGAAGGGTAGATAGGCAAACACCCCGGAGGCGTCCCGCAGCGGCAGGTCCATGATGAGCAGTTCCGCGGCGCTGTCAATGTCGGTGGATTTGACCTTCTCATTGATGATGCCGGCGGTCAGTTCGAAAGGATACTCTGCTTTCAGGGGCGTGCTAATATCCTCTTCGTCGAGTTCGCCGTTTTTCATGAGGCGGCAATACGTCTGTCGGTAGGCGTTCTCGTTCAGGCGCCGGAAAGCTTCGTGCGCAGCAACTTCTACACCGAACTGGTCCACGTAATGATGCTGGTCGGTGAGGAGGTCATGTGCGTACCGTTTGATGGTGTCGGCGGTGAGGTCCTGCACGGGGGTTAAGGTACGCAGGGATACGTTATTCTCGATGGTCCCGAGCAGGGTCGGGTCGAGGGCAACCACGATGGGGGTTGTTCCCCGGTTCTTGCCCTCGTGGAGGTGTTCGAGGTATCGCCGGTTAAGTTCGGCTCGTGGGGCGCCGTGGCGGATTCGCTCGTGTGGGTAGGGATACAAGGCGATGAAGCGCTCATAGAGCTCTGCCATGGTTTTCTCCGATGTTTGGTTGCCCCCAGTTTATCGCCTATTTTCGCACAAAAATATGGGTTTTTGGATGTTTCAGCAGGGCGCGGAGGGCACGCGATTTTTTCGTGTGATGAGTGTGTATCGGTGTGTGCTAAACACGCTTAAACTGCCTTTGTGTTGGGCGGTTTGCGCACCTGTTTTCGCCAGAAAAAGTTAGAAATTTTTCGCCACCATATGAGATTTTGGGCGAGTTACACCGGGCGGTGTCAAAGGGTTCGGCGGACACTTTTGTGGAGGTGGCGGGCGCCGCCTGAATGCCTGTTATCAACCGCAGATACACGGCAGAAAGGGCACCAAACCCACAATTTCAGAAGGAAAAACACCCTATTTTCTTCTTCGGCGCGTCATATTTGACGTATTAAGAGCGTCTCGGGCGAGTTCCGCCGCTGCCGCATAGCTGCTGGAGTAAAGTGTTGGTACCAGCTACCACCCGTGCCGCATTGGTACGGAAAACGACGCTGGGACCATCAACTCGCAGGAGTTCAAACCAACGGAGGTTCTCATGTCGAATAACTACTACAAAGAGATGGTTCGCCTGGCAGACAGCATCGCTGATAAGGCGCATGAGGGGCAGACTGACCATAATGGCTGGCCCTATATCTCCCACCCCCGCCGTGTGGCTCTTGGGGCGCGTAAGCTTGTGTGTGAGTTGGCTGCCGCAACTCACCCTGATACCTCTTTGGAGGAGCTGAAGGCTGAAGCGCAGATTGTGGCGCTGCTGCATGACACGGTGGAGGATACCGGCGTTTCCCTCGCATATCTGGCCCGTCACTTCTCGGCGCGTATTGTGGATGCGATTGATGCCTTGACCCACCGCCCGGGTGAGTCGCGTGAGTCGTATCTGAGCCGGGTGCGTGTGAATGATTTGGCTCGTCTGGTGAAGCTTGCCGATATTGCGGATAATACTGACCCGCAGCGTTTGGCTCTGTTGCCGGAGCCGACCCGCTCGACCCTGATGATTAAGTACGAACACTCGCTAAAGCTACTGCACCTGAACGACTAGGTTCAAAGCTGACCATATAGAAGCCGCCCGGTATGGAATGTGTTCCATGCCGGGCGGCTTCTATGAATCATCTATTGAATTAGCTCAGGTGAGAGACTGCGTACTCCGCTTCTTCCTCGGTGAATCCTTCAAACGAGGAAGTCAGCTGAGAACGGATTGCTTCAGGAGACATGTTCATCGTCTTCTGGTAGCTTTTCGCCTTTTCCAGGGCGTTTGCGTTCCAGTCAGCCTTCATGTTGTCTACAGCGTACTGAGCTGCTTCAGGAGTGAACTTTTCAAATTCACTGGTGAGCTGGTTGTAGATACCCTGCTTGGACATGTGCATGGTGCGAGAATAAGACTCCGCCTTCTTCAAAGCAGACTTATATTCGCTAGGAACGCTGTTATCGTTCTGCTTTGCGTTAGATTCCGCCCCAGCTACGGTAGAAGACTCAGTACCAGTTCCCTGAGAATTCTCATTAGTAACAGAAGAAGAATCAGCAGCTGCCGAAGACGAAGAAGCACTCGTAGACTTGCTGGAGCCACCGCCCATTATTGAAGCGCAACCACCAAGAAGAACAAGAATAACGAGAGTGATAAACCACCAACGGAGGTAGAAGGGCTTCTTCTTAACGTAGACAGAACCGTCAGCGGCAATAATCTTTTGTGCCATGATTTCCTTTCGGCTTTCCTCAAGCAACCGTTGCATGAGAGCCTAATATGATGTGAGTGTATGATTCACAAGGAAATATACTCGCCCCCCCCCAAAGTCAAAGCGTCCTAGTTGTTTCAGCAAAATACATCACTACCATTATTAAATTACTTTTAAATCTGGGATTAAGACCACACATTCACTTCATGTAAAAACGCACAAAAATACCCGCCCGGTGCCGAAGGCATACACCTTCCGCACCGGGCGGGTATCTTATCTGCGAGTCAGGAGCTTAGATGTTGAAGCCCAGCGCGCGCATCATATCGCGGCCGTCCTCAGTAATACGCTCCGGACCCCACGGCGGCATCCAAACCCAGTTCACACGCCAAGAATCAACCAGGTTATCCAGGTTAGCCTGAACCTGCTCCTCAATAACCTCCTGCAGCGGGCACGCTGCGGTGGTCAGAGTCAGGTCCAGAATGAGGGTTCCATCCTCATCCCAGCGCAGACCGTAGAGCAGACCGAGGTCAACAATATTGACGCCGAGCTCCGGGTCAATGACCTCCTTGAGGGTTTCCTCAATTTCTTCCTGAGGAACACGACCCTGCACAGTCTCAGTCATAGTTCTATCTTTCTGTCAGAATCCGGTAAGGAGAAGAAGCTTACTTCTTACCCACGTAAGCTACGTAGCCCTCTTCTTCCAGGCGGTCAGCCAGCTCGGGGCCGCCCTGGTCAACCATCTTGCCGTCCACGAACACGTGCACGAACTGCGGCTTGATGTAGCGAAGGATGCGGGTGTAGTGGGTAATCAGCATGACGCCCATGTCGTTCTCGTCGTGCGCACGGTTCACGCCCTCAGAAACGATCTTCAGTGCGTCAACGTCCAGACCGGAGTCGGTCTCGTCCAGGATGCCGAACTTGGGCTTGAGCAGCTCCAGCTGAAGGATCTCGTGGCGCTTCTTCTCACCACCGGAGAAGCCCTCGTTCACGTTACGTGCGATGAACGCGGGGTCAATCTCCAGGTTCTTCATGGCTTCCTTAACGTCCTTGGTCCAGGTACGCAGGGAGGGAGCCTTGCCGTCCACAGCGGTCTTAGCGGAACGCAGGAAGTTGGACATGGTCACACCGGGGATCTCAACCGGGTACTGCATAGCCAGGAACAGGCCTGCGCGTGCACGCTCGTCCACGCTCATCTCGGTGATGTCCTCACCGTCGAGCAGGATCTGACCGGAGTCAACCTGGTACTTGGGGTGGCCAGCAATGGTGGAAGCCAGAGTGGACTTACCGGAACCGTTCGGGCCCATGATTGCGTGAATCTCGCCCGAGTTGATGGTCAGGTTAACGCCCTTCAGGATGGGCTTGGTGGTTTCGTCGTCGAGGATAACCGAGACGTGAAGGTCCTTGATTTCAAGAGTAGACATTGATTTCTCCTGGTAAAGCTTAGTTATTGCTGAGGGCGAGCTCTGCCTCAAGGGCCTCGGTGAGCTGCTCTTCAAGTTCGGGAACACGAATCTGCTGAATGATCTCGTTCAGGAAGCCGCGCACGACCAGACGGCGTGCCTCTGCCTCCGGAATACCGCGAGCCTGCAAGTACCACAGGTGCTGCTCATCGAGCTGGCCGGTGGTGGATGCATGGCCGGCGCCCTCAATTAGGCCGGTCTCAATCTCCAGGTTCGGCACGGAATCGGCGCGGGGGCCAACTTCCAGCAGCAGGTTACGGTTCAGCTCGTAGGTGTCGGTGCCTTCTGCATCCTTACCAATCAGAACGTCACCAACCCATACGGAGTGTGCACCCTTGCCCTGCAGCGCGCCCTTGTAGGTCACGCGGGACTTGCAGTTGGGTACGGAGTGGTCCACGAACAGGCGGGACTCAATGTGCTGACCTGCATCTACGAAGTACAGACCGTACATTTCAGTCTCAGCACCGGGAGCGGTGAACTTGGTGGAGGGGGTCACGCGCACCAGGTCGCCGCCGAGGGACACCACAACGTGCTTGAAGCGTGCGTTGCGGCCCAGCTTAGCGTAGTGTGCGGAGGCGTGGATTGCGTCGTCAGCCCACTGCTGCACGGAAACAACATTCAGCTCAGCCTCGTCGTTCACCACAAACTCAACATTCTGTGCCAGGACGGTGGAGCCAGTGTGGCGCAGAACCACAACAGCCTTCGAGAAGGGCTTAGCCTCAATCACGATGTGCTGCGCGGCAGGCTCGTTGCCGGTGCCGGTGACGTCGATTTCCACGTGCTCAGCCAGTTCAGTTTCGGCGGGGATGGTCACCACGGTTGCTTCGGTGAAGCTGGACCACGCGTTCGCTGCCACACGGTCCTCAGGGATACCTGCGGAGCCGATGCGTGCATCCTCACGGGAGACGGTCTCAACCTGAACCTGCTCGGATGCAGTAATCTGCGGTGCCGGTGCGGTGCCGGTCAGCTTCTCCAGGTGCAGGCCACCCAGACGCTTCAGCGGGGTGAAGCGCCAGTCCTCTTCACGACCGGTCAGGGGTGCGAAGTCCTCCACCTTGTAGGAGGTCTTACGCTCTGCACGGGATGCTTCGAGTACCTTCTGGATGTTGTTCGGGTTTGAGCCCTGGTGGTGTTCCTCGGTGGCACGCAGCAGGGTGTCATCGTGGGCGAACTCGGTGGCGAGCTTCTCGCCCTCCTGGTCCATGCCGGGGATGATCGGGGAGTGGTAACCCAGGGTTTCTTCGTTGGTCGGCATTAGCCCACAGATCCTTCCATCTGAAGTTCGATCAGGCGGTTCAGTTCGAGTGCGTACTCCATCGGCAGCTCACGTGCGATGGGCTCAACGAAGCCGCGGACAATCATTGCCATTGCTTCTTCTTCGCTCAGGCCGCGCTGCATCAGGTAGAACAGCTGGTCCTCGGAGACTCGGGAAACGGTCGCCTCGTGCCCCATGGTCACATCGTCCTCGCGCACATCCACGTAGGGGTAGGTGTCAGAGCGGGAGATGGTGTCCACCAGCAGTGCGTCACAGACCACGGAAGACTTGGAGTGCTTAGCGCCCTCACGAACCTGAACCAGGCCGCGGTATGCGCTACGGCCGCCGTTACGTGCCACGGACTTGGACACAATGGTCGAGGAGGTATTCGGTGCAATGTGAACCATCTTCGAGCCGGTGTCCTGGTGCTGGCCCTCGCCCGCGAATGCGATGGATAGGGTCTCACCCTTAGCGTGCTCGCCGACCATGTAAACAGCCGGGTACTTCTGGGTGACCTTGGAGCCAATGTTGCCGTCCACCCATTCCATGGTGGCGCCCTCGTGCGCAACCGCACGCTTGGTCACCAGGTTGTAGACGTTGTTCGACCAGTTCTGGATGGTGGTGTAGCGAACGCGTGCGTTCTTCTTCAGCACAATCTCAACCACTGCGGAGTGCAGGGAGTCGGACTTGTAGATGGGGGCGGTGCAGCCCTCAATGTAGTGAACATAGGAGCCTTCGTCCGCAATGATCAGGGTGCGTTCGAACTGGCCCATGTTCTCAGTGTTAATGCGGAAGTACGCCTGCAGCGGGATCTCCACGTGAACTCCCGGGGGAACGTACACGAAGGAGCCACCGGACCATACGGCGGTGTTCAGTGCGGAGAACTTGTTGTCGCCAATCGGGATGATGGAGCCGAAGTATTCCTTGAACAGTTCAGGGTATTCGCGCAGACCGGTGTCGGTGTCGACGAAGATCACGCCCTGCTGCTCCAGGTCCTCACGGATCTGGTGGTACACAACCTCAGACTCGTACTGTGCAGCCACACCCGCGACGAGGGAGTTACGCTCCGCCTCGGGAATGCCCAGGCGCTCATAGGTGGTGCGGATGTCCTCGGGCAGCTCCTCCCAAGAGGTCGCCTGACCCTCGGTCGAGCGCACGAAGTACTTAATGTTGTCGAAGTCGATTTCGGAAAGATCCGCACCCCAGGTGGGCATAGGCTTACGCTCGAAGAACTTCAGCGCCTTCAGACGCATATCCAGCATCCACTGGGGTTCGTTCTTCTTTGCAGAGATGTCACGCACGACGTTCTCATCCAGGCCGCGCTTTGCTACCTGGCCTGCTTCGTCGGAGTCTGCCCAACCGTACTCGTAGTTGCCAATGCCCTCGAGTTCGGGGTTCATCTCCAGGATCTCTGAAATGACGGTGTCGTTGGCGTTCTGCCCAACTTTCTCAGTCATTACGGCCTTTCTTCGATGGTTATTACATTTCTCGCCGGCACCTGCCGGTTACAGGTGCGGTAGTTGAGGGGGCTGACGCCGCACTCAACCACAATGCGTGATGCGGTGTGGTTGCGGGCGGGGTTCAGCGTGCGGGTCGCACCCTTGAGGGGTTCATCGGGGTGCGCCGCTGGGTACTGCGTGATCGTTACACGGAAGGTTCCTCTGCGGATTCTTCTGTGTTCTTCTCACTCTCGGCGGTGACGCGGTTCAGGGGCACGTGCGTGGTACACACATGAGCACCCGAAGCCATGGTTGACAGCCTACGGACATCAACGCCGAGCAGGTCAGAAATAATCCCGGTTTCCTGCTCGCAGAACACTTGAAAGTCTCCAGCGAGGTCGCGTACCGGGCAGTGCCCCTGACAGAGCTGAATACTTGCAAGGAAATGCTCGGGAACGGTGCGTCCTGCAGGAGGTGCGGTAACCTGAGCGGTTGCCACAAAGCCGTCCTTGCTCATTGCCTCTGCGAGCGCCTGTGCTCGGGCTGCTACATCGTCACCGGCGGCTTCTACGATGGGGCGGTAGCGGGCTTCCATGTCTGCGGCGCGGGCGGATGCGAAAGCTTCGAGAGCTTCCTGTCCGACCGTGTCGCGGAGCATTTGCAAGGCATTGCGGGCGATGAGGAGGTAATCGTTGCCGAGGCGTTCGTGGCCCTGAGGGGCGATAACGTAGCGGCGGGCGGGTCGTCCAGCTCCGGCGCCGTGCTTTTTGATGGGCGCGACCTCAATCATATTGTTGGATTCGAGGGCATCGAGGTGGCGGCGTACTGCTGCGGGGGTGAGACTGAGGAGCTCACCGAGGGTTGCGGCGGATACGGGGCCGTTGTTGAGGACTTCGCGTAGGACACGGTCCCTGGTGCGTTCTTCTGCCTCGGCTTTGCGTTTGGATGTGCGTGCCGCGGAGGACTTTGTACTGGAAGCACCAGTAGAGCCCGAGGCGGCGGTTCGGGCGCCGTTTCGGGTCTGCGCCTCGTTCATTGAGGCACGCTGAGGGGTCTTATTCACGGAATACACAAATAAAGTATGTCCTAATTAGTTTTTCTTTGGCTAGTTAGGTACCCCTACTTGCTAACTTTTCTACCTTAAGGTGAAGTTTTGAGTCGTACCGAGCGTGCTTTAAACGTGAGTTAGGGCATAAGATGAAGGAACACACACTCTCATTCATCGAAAAAATCGAAAGTGACAGTTTATGGAGACCACCACCGCGGGCCAGCAGAATCACCCGGGGCGTGCATCCGCCGCACCAACAGCACACACTGAGCACCACACAGAGCCCAGCGCCTCACCCACCGCACGACGACGCACCGTCGCTGAAGAACCGGCGCTGAGCATTAAAGACCTCATCAAAGAGTTCAAACCTTCACGCGCCTTCCGCACCAAATACCCCGAACGGCTCACCGCCAGCGGGCTCTACCGCGCCGTCAACAAGGTCAACCTGCGCGTCTTCCCCGGTGAGGTGGTTGTCCTACTCGGAGCCAACGGTGCCGGTAAAACCACGACTCTCGCTTGCGCGCAGGGTCTACTTAAACCCACCCGCGGTACCGTACGCCTCCTCGGAGAAAACCCACTGCAGGCGGACCCAGAACTGCGCGCTAAGGTCGGCATTATGCTCCAGGACGGCGGCCTGCCCAACGCCATGCACCCCATTCCGTTACTGGAACACATCTCGACCATGTACACCGACCCGTACCCGGTCGAAGAGCTCGCAGAACGCCTTGGTATTGACACATTCAACGGCACCACTATTCGCCGCCTCTCGGGTGGTCAGAAGCAGCGCGTCTCCCTTGCCGCAGCCCTCATCGGCCGCCCGGACGTGCTCTTCCTCGACGAGCCCTCCGCGGGCCTGGATCCGCAATCACGCAACGTCGTCTTCGACATCATTCGTGAACAGCGTGAACTCGGCACCGCCATTGTGCTCACCACGCACCTGATTGACGACGCACAGAAGCTCGCCGACTACGTGTACATCATTGAAAACGGCGCCACGGTTCAGGAGGGTACCGTTTCCGAGCTCATCGCCAGCGACGGCACGAACCGTCTGCAGTACAGTCTGAACGCGCCCACCCTCACCTGTGAGCAGCTACTGCCCGCGCATCTGCGTGCCGGTGTGGAGCTCATCGAGAAGGTGCCCTACACCCCGGCTCGTGACGGCACCCCATCCGTGCCCGGCGAGTATGAGCTGGTCGGTGCGCTACGCCCCGAGCACCTGGCGGCATTCACCGCGGCACTCGCCGAGCACTATCTCATGCCGATTTCTCTCACTATGGAACCGAAGACTCTTGAGGATGTCTTCCTCGACATTTCAGGACGTGATATCCGATGAGCAACACCGCACGCACCGACAACAAACGGACTGCTCAAAACCCGATAGAAGAGAACCGCGCAGAGGGGAACCTAATGGAAGAACACGCCGCGAACCTCCGCCCCAAGGTCTCTTCTATTGACGAAGATGAGGAGTACATTCCCCCGCGTGCGAACTACCCGCTCGTGCGCGTGATTGAGCAGGGCCGCTACGAAACCATGGCGATGCTACGCAACGGCGAGCAGCTGATGCTCAACATTATTTTTCCCGTCATGGCGCTCATTGCCCTGCGGTTCACCGGTCTGATTGATGAATACGCGAACTCGGTGGGGGTCTCCCGCATGGATGCGGCGGTCCCCGGCGTTCTGGCGCTCTGCGTGATTTCTACGGCGCTGTCGGGTCAGGGCATTGCTACCGGTTTTGACCGTCGCTACGGCGTGCTGCGGTTCCTGGCGACCACTCCCCTGGGCCGTGACGGCCTGATTATGGGCAAGTGTATTGCGGTGCTGGTGGTCGTGGCGATTCAGTTCACCCTGGTTGCGGCGCTCGGGTACGGCCTGGGGTGGCGCCCGGACGCTATCGCCCTCTCGCGCTCCATCATCACGATGATTATGGGTGCTGGCGCATTTACGGCGCTGGGTCTGCTCATTGCCGGTACGGTGCGTGCGGAGGCGACCCTCGCCATCGTGAATATTGCCTGGGTAATTCTTGCCGGTGCCGGCGGTGTCGTGTTCCCGCTGAACTCCTTCCCTGACTGGTACGCCGGAATTGTGGCCTGGTCACCCTCGGCAGCTCTGGGTGATGCGTTGCGCGGCAACTTCATTCAGCACCAGTGGCTTGCCGACCCTCACTGGGTCATCATCGTGTGGACCGTGGTCATTGGATTTATTGCCTCACGCAAGTTCAAGTGGTCCGACTAGCAGCAGCGTAAATGCAGACAATACAAGAGCAGACAGCGCTTCTTGTCATCACAGGTTAAAAGCAGGTTAAAAAGGTGGGCGCCGGATATGTTCCGATCATATCCGGCGCCCTATACACTGACCTTTCGTCCCTTAGATCGCGTACAATACACACGCTACGGGACGAAATAAAAGCCCTCTTCTCCAGAACCTTTTATCTCACAACCACAGTAAGATAATCGACGGTTTCCACGCGGAAGAGGGGCTTCAATCACCGAGATGTAGACCGACCCAACCACTGTTTCGGTCTACAACTTTGCTACTCAACCTTGACATGAGCTTCACCAATTACACAAAAATGTTACGAAACTGAACAATATTCAGCCACAAGCTCAGAAATGCAGCTCAGATATACACCGCGAACTCCGCGCAGCCCCCCCCACAACCTGCACCATAACGGCGCATCACCCCCGCTTTACCCTCGCATTACCCCCCCATCCCCGTATCATCCTGTGAATGTCTGCATTCACACATCGGATCATCCCGCCTCCTGAACTATCCTGTTAAAACAAAAGGGTCGAAACAAACCTCCCAGCTCACCGCACCTACCGGGGTACCTCCCGGCGCGGGAATAAGCACGCCCGAAGGCACGTTACACCCAACGGACAGCGCGCTAGCACAAGCCTGCTGGCGCATCCACTCACATTGTGAAAGGACACCCACGTGGCAGAGAACTTCCAGTGGACAGAAACCGACCAGCGCGCCGTAGATACCGCACGTATCCTCGCTGCAGACGCCGTAGAAAAGGTCGGATCCGGTCACCCCGGAACCGCAATGAGTCTGGCTCCGGTCGCATACCTACTCTTCCAGAAGATCATGAACCAGGATCCCGCCGACGACCGCTGGGAAGGCCGTGACCGCTTCATCCTCTCCCCCGGCCATACCTCCCTCACCCTGTACACTCAGCTGTTCCTCGGCGGCTACGGCCTGGAAATGAGCGATCTGGAAGCCCTGCGCACCTGGGGTGCTCTCACCCCCGGCCACCCCGAATACAAGCACACCAAGGGTGTAGAAATCACCACCGGCCCGCTCGGCCAGGGCCTGGCATCCGCCGTTGGCTTCGCCTACGCACAGCGCCGTATGCGCGGCATGTTCGACCCCGAAGCAGCACCGGGCACCTCCCCCTTCGATCACCACGTCTACGTCATCGCCTCCGAGGGTGACGTTCAGGAAGGCGTCACCGCCGAGGCGTGCGCGCTCGCAGGTCACCAGGAGCTCGGCAACCTGATTGTCGTCTGGGACCGCAACCACATCTCCATTGAGGAGGACACCGACGTTGCATTCACCGAGGATGTAGCAAAGCGCTACGAGTCCTATGGCTGGGATGTTCAGCGAGTGGACTGGACCCGCACCGGCGACTACGTTGAGGACGTCGCAGAACTGTACGCCGCTATTGAGCGTGCGAAGGCTGTCACCGACAAGCCCTCCTTCATTGAGCTGCGCACCGTCATCGGCTACCCCGCCCCCACTAAGCAGAACACCGGCGCAGTACACGGTTCCAAGCTCGGCGCCGATGAGGTTGCTGCCACTAAGGAACTGCTCGGCTTTGACCCCGCCAAGAGCTTCTTCATTGAGGAGAACGTGCTGGCACACACCCGCCAGCTTGTTGAGCGCGGCGCAGCGGCGCACAAGGCATGGGACGAGAAGTTCGAGGCATGGGCCAAGGCAAACCCTGAACGCTCCGAACTGTACAGGCGCCTCGTTGCAGGCGAACTGCCCGCAGATTACAAGGGTGCTTTCCCCGTGTTCGAGGCTGGCACCTCCGTGGCAACCCGTGCGGCATCCGGCACTGTCATCAACGCTATTGCTGACACCTTCCCCGAACTATGGGGCGGCTCCGCTGACCTCGCTGGCTCAAACCTGACCACTATCAAGGGTGCAGAGTCCTTCAACCCGGCATCGCGCAGCACCGAAGACTGGACCGGCAACCCCTACGGCCGTGTGCTGCACTTCGGTATTCGTGAGCATGCTGCCGCAGCAATCGTTAACGGTATTGTGCTCTCCTCCCCCACCCGCGCATTCTCGGGCACCTTCTTCGTGTTCTCCGACTACCAGCGCCCGGCTGTTCGCCTCTCCGCACTGATGGGCGTTCCCTCAGTGTACGTGTGGACCCACGATTCCATTGGTGTGGGCGAGGACGGCCCCACCCACCAGCCGATCGAGCACCTCTCCGCCCTGCGCGCTATCCCCGGCTTCGACGTGGTTCGCCCCGCGGACGCTAACGAAACCGCCGTCGCATGGCGCACCATCCTGGAGAAGTCCGATCGCCCCGCAGGTATCGTACTCTCCCGCCAGAACCTGCCCGTCTGGGCTCGCGAAGACGTGCATGCAGACGCTGAGGGCGAAAAGTTCGCTTCCGCTGAGGGCACCGCACGCGGCGGCTACATCATGGCTGATACCGAGGGCACCCCGGACGTCATCCTGATCGCTACCGGTTCTGAGGTTGAGCTGGCCATTCAGGCCCGCGCAACTCTCTCAGAGCAGGGCATCGCCGCTCGCGTGGTTTCCATGCCTTCGCGTGAGTGGTTCGCTGAGCAGGACGCAGAATACCGCGAGTCGGTTCTGCCCTCCTCGGTTGCCGCCCGTGTCTCCGTTGAGGCTGGCCTGGCAATGAGCTGGTACGACCTACTCGGCACCGCCGGCCGCGCCGTATCTATAGAGCACTTCGGTGCCTCCGCCGATGCAAAGACCCTGTACCGCGAATTCGGTATCACCTCGGAAGCTGTCGTGGCTGCCGCTAAGGAATCCATCGAGGCAGCAAAATAAAACTTTGTCCACCACATCCGTCTAAGTATGCACCCTCTTAGGGCACATATATGAGGTGGTTGTGGTGAACGACGGGTAGGCTCCGGCTCATATTACTGAGCCGGAGCCTACCCAACCCCGGCAGTTTTTTACCGTTATCCAATTGTTATTTCTGACAAAGAATCGAAGGTTTTCACATGTCTGAGTCCACTCAGAAGCTTTCCGACGCTGGCGTCTCCATCTGGCTTGACGACCTCTCCCGTGAGCGTCTTACCAGCGGCAACCTCGCCGAACTCATCGAGACCCACAATGTCGTCGGTGTGACCACCAACCCCACCATCTTCGCTGGTGCGCTCGCCAAGGGTGCCGCATACGCTGAACAGATGCGTGAGCTTGCCGCAGTCGGCGCAAGCGTTGAAGAGGCAGTCTTCGCCGCAACCTGCGACGACGTACGCGTAGCCTGCGACGTATTCGCACCCGTCTATAAGGCATCCAACGGTTTTGACGGTCGCGTCTCCATCGAGGTTGACCCCCGCCTGGCACGCGACGCCGAAGGCACCGTCAAAATGGCACATGAACTCTACGAGCGTGTGGGCCGCGAAAACGTCATGATCAAGATTCCTGCAACCCAGGAAGGCCTGCGTCCCATCGCTGAGACCCTGGCTGCTGGCATCAGCGTGAACGTGACCCTGATTTTCTCCCTGACCCGCTACCGAGAGGTCATCAACGCCTACATGCTCGGCCTGGAGCAGGCGCTGGAAAACGGTAAGGACCTGTCCACCATCCACTCGGTCGCATCCTTCTTTGTCTCCCGCGTAGACACCGAAATTGATGCGCGCCTCGAAGCTGCCGGCGGCGACGCTGCGCAGCTCAAGGGCAAGGCAGGTCTGGCAAATGCACGCCTCGCCTACGAGGTGTTCGAGGAAATGTTCTCCTCCCAGCGTTGGGCACGCCTGCAGGCACACGGCGCGAACGTACAGCGCCCGCTGTGGGCATCCACCGGTGTGAAGGACCCTTCGCTGCCGGACACCCTGTACGTCACTGGCCTGGTCGCACCCAATACCGTGAACACCATGCCCGAGGCAACCCTGAACGCTGTTGCTGACCACGGTGAAATCACCGGCAACACCATCGTGCCGAATTACTCCGAATCCAACAAGGTTCTGGACGCTATTGGTGCCGCAGGTGTCTCCTACACCGAGGTCGTAGAGAAGCTCGAGGTTGAGGGCCTGTCCAAGTTCGACGTTTCCTGGGAAGAACTGCTGCAGACCGTCCGTAAGGCGCTTGAGCAGGCCAAGTAACCGTACCCATTAGCTGCTGACATTCAACAGCTGCTCAACTGTAGCGCGCTACCTACCGCTACGGATACGCACCACCTCACGTATATGTTGGTAAGCACCCAACCCACCCGGATTCTTGCAGAGATTCTCACCGGGCTTCACCGCCCGAAGCGTCCCAGAGAATTTAGGCGGGTTAGGTGCTCCTCATATCGTCCCGTCAAAACCGGTACAATACAGGGTACACACCTTCCAGAATGCGGCATCCCCTCCGTGCGAATAAGGTACGAACCGCGCGCCGCACGAACCAACCAAGGCAATCAAAGGAATATATTGTGACTAACGGTCATGAAGCGAACCCCCTCAGGGATACTCGCGACCGCCGCATTACCCGCATTGCGGGGCCGTCCGCGCTCGTTTTCTTTGGCGTAACCGGTGACCTGGCCCGCAAGAAGCTGCTTCCGGCAGTATACGATCTAATGAACCGCGGTTTGCTCCCCCCGAGCTTCGGCCTCGTCGGCTTCGGCCGCCGTCCCTGGAGCGATGACGACTTCCGCGCCTACGTGCGTGAATCTGTTGAGGCAAACGCCCGCACCCCCTTCCGTGAGGATGTGTGGAACCAGTTCCAGCAGGGCATGCGATTCGTTGAAGGTGCCTTCGACGACGACGCAGCCTATGAACAGCTCAAGAGCACCCTCGCAGAACTCGATGAGCGTGGTGCCCACGGCAACCACGCATTCTACCTGTCGATTCCCCCAAAGGCATTCGAGCAGGTTCTCACCAAGCTCGCTGAACACGACCTCGCATCCGGCGATAACGACACCATCAACCCCGTCGACGGTTGGCGCCGCGTGGTCATCGAAAAGCCCTTCGGTCACAACCTTGAAAGCGCACGCGAACTGAACTCCATCGTGGAGGCAGTCTTCCCGCCCGACGCAGTGTTCCGCATCGACCACTACCTCGGCAAGGAAACCGTGCAGAACATCCTGGCAATGCGTTTCTCCAACCAGATGTTTGAACCGCTCTGGAACTCTAACTACGTTGACCACGTCCAGATCACCATGGCCGAAGACATCGGCATCGGCTCCCGCGCAGGCTACTACGACGGCGTGGGTGCAGCCCGCGACGTCATCCAGAACCATCTGTTGCAGCTGCTCGCCCTCACCGCTATGGAAGAGCCCCTCAGCCTCGATGCCAAGCACCTGCGCGCCGAAAAAGCTAAGGTCCTCGAAGCACTCCGCATTGACGATCTGCCGAACTCCTTCGCGCTCGGCCAGTATGCTGCAGGCTACCAGGGCGGAGAACACGTCAACGGCTTCTTCGATGAAAATGACATCCCTGCAGACTCCCGCACCGAAACTTTTGCGGCGCTGAAGGTCTCCATCGCAAACCGCCGTTGGGAAGGCACCCCCTTCTACCTGCGCGCCGGTAAGCGCCTGGGCCGCCGCGTCACCGAAATCGCGGTGGTCTTCAAGAAGTCCTCCGACCGTCTCTTCGGCGAAAGCGAAAACCTGCAGGCAGGCCAGAACGCCGTCGTTATTCGTGTGCAGCCCGATGAGGGTATGACCATCCGCTTCGCTGCGAAGGTCCCTGGCACCCAGATGGA
The DNA here is from genome assembly GCF_054263775.1 of Rothia sp. 110740021-2. NCBI lineage: Bacteria > Bacillati > Actinomycetota > Actinomycetes > Micrococcales > Micrococcaceae > Rothia > Rothia sp. 110740021-2. The sequence goes on from NZ_JBSZFE010000001.1 coordinate 1,154,069, forward strand.
AATCCGCGACGTCAACATGGACTTCGGCTACGGCCACTCCTTCACCGAAGAGTCCCCCGAAGCCTACGAACGCCTCATCCTGGACGTTCTACTCGGCGAACCACCGCTGTTCCCCCGCCACGAAGAAGTTGAACTCTCCTGGAAGATTCTCGACCCCTTCGAAGAGTATTGGGAAGAAAACCGCATTAAGCCTGAACCCTACGAGTCCGGTTCGTGGGGTCCGCGTTCAGCGCACGAAATGCTCGAACGCGACAACCGCGCTTGGAGGCGCCCGTGATCTCGCACCTGCACAACACCACCGTTTCTGCCATCAACAAGGAACTGAGCCAGTTGCGCGCCAACAACGGTAGCCTCAGCAGCGGACGAGTACTCACCCTCGTTGTCCTCGCGGAAAAGGGCCATTCCCGCGAAGCAATGCGCGCCGCAATTCGTGCCTCCCACGAACACCCGAGCCGCATTATCGTACACATCTCCCACGACCCGCTCGACCCCGACCAGTTGGATGCAGAAATCCACCTTGGCGGCGACACTGGCGCATCCGAGATGATTGTTCTGCGCGGTTGGGGTAGCGCATCCCGCCCGACTGAAGCACTGATTTCCGGTCTGCTACTGCCTGACTCCCCGATTGTGGTCTGGTGGCCGCACTCAGTTCCGGAGAACCCAGCACAGCACTCCATCGGTCGTATCGCTCAGCGTCGTATCACCGACTCTGCGCGCGCTGAGGATCCGAAGGAAGCTCTCAAGCACCTCGCCGAGGTGTACCGCGCCGGGGATACCGACCTGGCGTGGACCCGCCTCACCCTGTGGCGTACCCAGCTGGCTGCGCTCCTGGAGCAGATGCCTTCCTCCCCCGTACACCGCGTGGTTGTGTGGGGTTCGGACAAGTCCCCCTCCGTGGTTCTGCTCGGTACTTGGCTCGGTTGGAAGCTTGAAGCGCCCGTACACCTCGCGACCATCGGTGCGGCAAACCGCGGCCTGTACCGCGTCAGCATTGAGCGTGAAGACGGTTCCGTGACAATGTTCCGCCCCGGTATTTCCGTGGCGACTATTTCCACCCCGTACGCACCCGATCAGCAGATTGCGTTGCCGGTGCGTACCCTCGCCGAGTGCATCTCTGAGGAGCTGCGCCGCCTCGACCCGGACGACACCTACAGTGACGTGCTGAAGCAGGCGCTGCGCACCGTAACCCTCGTGGACGATACCTGCCAGCCTGAAGACATGCTGGATCTCGAAGAATACCCGGAGGTTTTCGATGCCTAAGATTCAGAACATGGGCGCATCCACCCCTACCCTGGTGACGCACCCGACCCGCGAGGCTCTCGCAGCAGACGCGGTGACCCGGATCCTCGACATCATTGAGCACGTGCTCTCTGAGCGCACCATCGCCCACATTTCGCTGACCGGCGGCACGATGGGTATCGCTACCTTGAAGGCGTGGGCTGAGAACGAGCGTGTGAAGAATATCGACTGGTCCCGCGTGCACTTCTGGTTCTCCGACGAGCGTTACGTGCCCGAGCGCAGCCCCGAACGTAATGACGGTCAGGCTATTGAGGTGCTGCTCGCTCCCCTGCTTTCGCACGGCCTGGTCGTAGACAATGTGCACCGCATGGGTCCGTCCGATATTTTCACCGGCCTTGAGGCTGCCGCCGAGCACTACGCCTTTGAGATGCGCGACTACGCCGGTTCCGCACCGGCTATGAGCGTGCAGATGCCTGAGGGCGCAACCGAACTGCCGCTGGCTGGCGGTCACGGTGGCGGTGCAGGTCACGAGCACGGCGGCTCTGGCAGCTGTGGTTGTGGTGGCGGCGGTTGTGGTTCTTCCGCACCCGAGCAGTCCATCGAAGAGACCACCTTGGAAGACTTCGACGCTGCCGCTGAGGCTTCTGAGCCCGCAGGTGGTTGCGGATGCGGCGGCGGAGGCTGCGGTGGTGGCCAGTGGCCCGCACCGGTCTTTGACATCACCCTGCTGGGCATGGGCCCGGATGGTCATATTGCTTCCCTGTTCCCGGGCCGTAAGCAGGTTCTGCTGGGTACCGGTCTGCCGGAGGATCCGGTTGAGGGCGGTAAGGCTGTGACCGTGATGGTTTCTGATTCGCCGAAGCCGCCGGCTGAGCGTGTGTCGGTGACCCTGCCGATTATCAATAATTCGCGTCACGTGTTCTTCCTCATCACCGGTGAGGATAAGCAGGATGCGACCAGCCGCCTTCTGGCTGGCGCGAAGCTGGACGCTGAGGATCTGAACGCGCAGCTACTGCTGGAAACCCCGGCGATGGGTGCGCGCGGTAAGAAGCAGACCCTGATTTTTGCGACCGAGGAGTCGTTGGCTCCTGAGAACCGCCCGTAAGGTTCTGGTTCTGAATTAGTTCTGGTTCGGTTCTGAACTGCACCAAACATAGAAAAGTGGAGCCCCGGATAGACACCTATCCGGGGCTCCACTTTTCGCTACGCCCGCCTACTTTTCAGTAGCGGCAGGATTCTGCGGCTGCTGTTCATGGGGCTGCTCCGCTTCGTTTTCGAAGCTCACGTACAGTGCCGCCAGTGACGGAACCGTCGCCTCCAGCACCTTCTGCGCCTCCTCAGCGGTCGGTGCGAGCTTCGCGCCGGTAAGTTGCAGATACTCGCGCACCGTCATGGGCTGCGCCCAGTCAAAGTGCTCACGCACGGCGGTGATATTTGCGCCTGACTGCAGCACGTTAATGCCATGGGCCAGACCGATATCCGTCACCTTCACGATAGCGTCGGTCTCCCCCGGGATATCGTACGGGTCGCAGTTCTGCAGATCTACAATGAACGGCAGCACGCCGCGGCTCTCAGCGCGCAGAGTGAACTTGGTGTGCACCTGACTCACCTCGTGCACCTCACCCACACCCACGGCGGGAACCACCATGAAGCCTGCCTGCAGGTCGTTCACCGCGTCTAGAGTGCGTACCTCCCCGAAGCCTGAGTATAGCTGCACCACCGGCACGAGGTAGCGCACCTCCGCCTTGAGCGCCTTACGAGCCTCAATATCGATGTACTCCCATGCGCCACCAGTACCGTCTGTAATGTCACCAGAGTGGTGCGCGTAAATGGCGTCCTGGCTGTTCTTCACGGTCTGCGACCAGTAGCTGATCTTGTCCATGTAGTTGCCTTCAGCATCAAACATCATCAGCGATAGATCAATGTCCACACCCTCATTCCAGAAGCAGAAGAGGCGAATCACGCCGGTAGACGGCAGGTGCACCGTCGAGGTGTTGTAGCGGCCCATACCGTCCAGGGAGGGGCGAGCGCTGCGGGTGTTCAGCGGCATGATCGTATCGCCCACCTCGTCAGGCAGGTAGATGCTGGTCTCGGCAAGGCGACCGGACAGGCCAATTTCGACCAGGCGCTCCAGCAGGTCCAGCACCACCGGGCTGTACTCGCGCGCCGGAATCATGGTAGCGATACCGGTCTTGGACAGGTTCATGCGCTGCGGGGCGGCAGGCTTAGCCTTCTGGTCAGAAGCCTCACGGCGCTCTCCGCGCTGGCTTGCGGCAGGTTCGGAGCCGACCGGAATGGAAAGCAGCGGGTTCTCCGGGCCGGAATGAGCGCCAAAGAACGAGCCCAATGGGTTCGGGATACCCGCATTCTGCATGAGGTTCTGAACCATCGCGATGCCCTCTGAGTTGCGGCGCGAGTAGTCAGCAAGCTCCCGGTCCTCCTGCCCCGCCACCGGGTTGACGGGGCGCTCCTTCGGCGGGTTTGCGAGCGCGTTACGTTGCAGGGTCACCAGGTTGCGGATCTGCACCAGGATAGGCGCAGATACGCGCGGCGCCACAGCGGCAAACGCGTCAAAGATGACCTGCTGGCCGGGGCTCGGCGCGGTATCAATGCCGTAGCGGGGTGTTTCAAAAGCGTCCAGGGCGCGCACCAGCTGGCGTGCAAACACACCGGGGCGGGTGGAGAGCAGACGTGCCACGTTCTGCGCATCCCGAGTTGCGTAGGCGCGGTCTACCAGCGACTCGAAGCTGTGCACCTCACCGCGGTACAGGTCGTCAGCCCAGTGGCTCAGCGCGGCCAGCGACGGGTAGTCGCCGGGGTGAACCGCCTTGACGAGGCGCTTGTACATTTCGGCGTTGGGTGCGCTGTCGTAGCGAGCGCCGACCGGGTCGGCATCAATAATGCGGTTGAGCAGGTGGGCGATGCGGGTGCGTTCGCTACGGCGCAGCTTCAGGCGCGGCGCGGTGCTCAGGCTCAAATCCCCCACCGTGCCGTTGAAACGCAGACGCGAGTATGCGGCGGCGAGGGCGAGCGCCTCCTTCATGGTGCGCAAATGCTCGGCATCTTCGGGATGCAGGCAGGCGGCGATGAACACGCGGTTTTCGCGGCTGGTGTTCTCCGGTCGGGTAGCCGGCAGCGCGTCATGCTGGGCGAGGAAACGGCGCAACGCCACAAGGTCGCGCTGGTCGGTCTGGTTGTACGCCTGCTGCTGACCGAGCAGCTGCTGGTAAAGGGCATCCGCCATGATCAGGGCATTTTGCACGCCGCTGACCATCTGCAGGGGTCGGCGGTTGCGTTCCATACTGGTGAAGTTGGAGCGACTCATCGGCTGCTGCCACTCGTAAGGCACGTAGTTCTCGGGCAGACCACCAAGGATGCGCTCGGTGCCGTCCGGGTTGTAGTACGGGTTGGAGAGGTAGTGCATGATCTGCTCGGTGTAGCGCTGCTCGTCGGTGAGCGTCAGGGCGCGCAGATCAAAGTCGCGGCGGAATACGCGGCCGGGGCGGTACCCGTATTCGTAGGACCAGATGGTCGCGAACAGGGCAAATTCGTTGGTGCTGGCGTTTAGCGCCTGGGCGAGGGACTCGTTGCTGAGGGTCAGACCGCAATTGCTCAGGAGGGATACTCGCCCCAGGTCGGTGTCGAATGCGCCGGAGTGGTGTAGCTCGTTAATGCTCGAGTAGTTCGAGCGGTAGTAGGGGCCATACAGGTCGGTGAAGACGTACACGCCGTAGCGGCGCATCAGGATGAGGCGCACGAGGGGGCTGAGGCCCTCGGGTGCTTCGCCGTGAAGGTATGCAGATTCGTTAAGGTAGGGTGATTCTTGCAGGTAGGGGGATGCGTCATAGGGATTGGTCACGGGTCGTCCTTTCCGTTGGTCTCACCCGACTGTCACCGTCGGTGGTGTATCTATGTTCTTATCGTAGCGGCGTGGGCACGAGTTGTCGCTGGGTTTGGTCATCGGGACCTGCGGTGTACATCTTCGCGGGGTGCAACGGACCGTTACGTATCGCGGAGTTTGGGCGGCGCTTATCCGGTGTTTGTGTATCGGTCGCTTGCTGATCTGTTGGCTGCTCACCTTTTGGCCGCGTGGGAACGGGGTTAAAAGAAAAATGGCGGGAAGCGAAGAATCCGATAAATATAAGAAAAGATATTTCAGAAAGTAGGACTCTTCATGATCCGCCATTACCTATAGAGTACTCCCGCCCCGCGACGGTGGTCAAGCCTTTTCGTCACCGAAGCATGCCCTGGGGTTTTTACCCGCCGGTGAGGCTTTAGCTAAGGGGCAAGTAGCCTCACCGGCAGGTCGGTTTTTCGGGCTAGGACTTGCCCAGTAGCGCGAGCACGGCGCGCAGGGGCGGGTTGACGTCTACGTTGGTGACGCCTACGGCGCTGTGACTGGCGTCAAGTGCGCTGGAGTCAACGTCAAGGCGCACGTACACTCCGCAGCAGGCGCTGAAGGATTCGAAGCGCAGGCCTTCGGCGGTGCTGGTGACGACCGGGTCTGCGGCGCGTAGGGCTCCGGTGAGGGAGCTGGGCGGCACGTAGAAGCGGGTGCGGGCGACCCTGGCGACGACCAGTAGTGCGGTGGCGTAGACGTCTGCTCGTTCGAGGAACCCGGAGAAGAAGTACGGGTGAGAGGCGGCACCTTCGAGGGTACTGCCGCCGCTGGTGGCGAGGCTGAGCGCGCGGGAGTCGGCGCCGTCGATGAGGGCTGACGGGGCGATGTACGTGTAATCGAGGGTGTAGGCGCTCATGGCTTCTTTGCCTTTCGTATGTGGTGTATACGTCCTATGATGCCGTAAAGACTCGCGCCCCGCTACCGCTTTCATGATTGCCGTTTGGTGCATAAAAAATCCCCGGCATTCTCGGTTGAGAAGTGCCGGGGAAAAGCTCTATTGGCTCACCCTCGATGGGGTGGGCGTGGGCTCTGACGAGGGCGACTAGACGACGATCTGGCCGTTGAAGCGCATTGCCAGGCCGTACAGGACCACTGCGATAACCCAGATGACGATCACGGTGACGGTCAGGCGGATCAGGTTCTTGGACGCCATACCGGAGGAGTTCAGGGAGTTGGTCATACCGCCGCCGAACATGTCGGAGAGGCCGCCGCCCTGACCGCGGTTGAGCAGCACAAGCATCACCGCGATCACGCTGGTGATGGCGATGATGACCATGAGTACGTTCATGATGACGACCATGGGTACCTTCCTTCGTTGTCTTCTGGTGGGGTGCCTGGACTGCGCGGGCGCAGACAGACGGGTTTAACTATACGCTACGGCCGCCATTCGGTCACGTTAAGCGGCTTTTTACGCGTCGCGGTTGCTACGGCGCTGGTATTCGCTGGGGGTCAGCTGCAGGGCTGCGGGGCGGTCGGTGAGCACACGCTGGGCAGTGAGTTCGTCGCCTTCAGTGTCGTAGGCGCGCACGTATCCGCTGTCGATGAGGTAGTAGGTGAACTGCTGTGCGGCTGCCCAGTAGGCGCCTCCTTCAGCGTAGAAGCCCTGGTCTACCCAGTCGCGCAGGGTGAGGGTCACGGGGATTTCCGGTGAGGAGGTGCGACTGTAGAGCTGGTCAAGGAATTGGTCGCGACGGCTCTCGAAGTACCGGTATTCGGGCGAGGGGTCCTGGTACTCTGCACCGCCTGCGTAGCCGATGTTGCCGCCGACATTGCCGGGTAGGCGCGGGGCGCTCACTTTGCGGTTGCGCAGATAGCTGTAGAGGATCATGCCGACGAGGGCTGCGACGACCAGGGAAAAACCAAAGCTGAACATGCCGTTAAGTGTACGGGGCAAACCGCAGGGTTGGCGTATTCTGGGTGGGTTTTGTGGTTAGGGGCGAACGCGCCCGGCTCTTACGCCTGAGTCATACACCAGCCTCCTACGCCCGCCCTTTGCCCCCCCGCCGCTAACTCGGTGGCGGGTAAATGGTTCAGCGCCCGGTCGGGTGGGTACCCGCCGGGCGCTGTAACGCTATGAGACGCTATGCTGCGTCGAAGTTTTATGCGTCGAAGCGTGCGATTGCTGCGAATTCGTCAGCCTGCAGGGATGCGCCGCCGACGAGTACGCCGTCCACGTCTTCCTTGCCCATGATGGAGGGTGCGGAGGAGGACTTGACGGAGCCGCCGTAGAGAACGCGTACCTTCTCTGCAACGTCTGCGGAGTAGAGCTTGGCGATTTCTGCGCGGATTGCTGCGGACATTTCCTGTGCGTCGTCTGCGGTTGCAACCTTGCCGGTGCCAATTGCCCAGACGGGCTCGTATGCGATGACGAGGGTTTCTGCCTGCTCTGCGGTCAGACCTGCGATGGAGCCGCGCAGCTGCTCGAGGGTGTACTCGACGTGGGTGCCTGCTTCGCGGATTTCAAGGGGCTCACCGACGCAGAGAACGGGGGTCAGGCCGTGCTTGTATGCTGTCTGGACCTTTGCTGCGCAGAGCTCGTCGCTTTCGTGGTGGTAGGTGCGGCGCTCGGAGTGGCCGACGAGTACGAAGGTTGCGCCGAGCTTGGAGAGGAATGCGCCGGAGATTTCGCCGGTGTATGCGCCGGAGTCGTGGACGGAGAGGTCCTGACCGCCGTAGAGGATGTCCAGCTTGTCGCCTTCGACGAGGGTCTGCACGGAGCGGATGTCGGTGAAGGGCGGGAAGACGGCTACTTCGGTTGCGGAGAAGTTGAAGTTTGCGTCGTCGAGGGTCCATGCGAGCTTCTGGACGAGGGTGACTGCCTCTGCGTGGTTGAGGTTCATCTTCCAGTTGCCTGCGATGAGGGGCTTACGCGACATAGTTCGCTCCTTAGCTCTCCCGCGCGGTATACCGTACGGGGTTGTTGTTCGGGATTTTCCTTTTCTATTTTAGAGGTTTGAGGGCATATTTTCACGGTTTTTGGCGCTTTTTATGCTCTCTGATGAGCATCCTCACCCTACGTTCACTGATTGTGTTGAACCCGGGTACGAAGTACCGGCAGGGTGGAGCTTAGGGGAATATACCCTGCCGATATTCTGCCGGTGGTGTTTGTCTACGGTGTGCTAGTAGCCGCCTCGGAGGCCGCCGCGGAAGAGATACGCCTCAATGCAGAAGAAGGCAATCGTCAGAACAATCACAAGAAGTCTTATGGCGAAGGAACGGCTCCAGGGCAGTTTTCGGGTAGCAATCTTCTCAACGATGAGCGCCGCAAGAGCACAGTAGGTGAAGCAGACGCACAGCAAAACAATAAACGAAATGATGAGAGTAGCCGTTGCTACCGAGGAAGATTCCCAATAGGCGTAGTACATCCAGCGGTAGGGAGCGTTTGTGATGAAGTAAGCAGTGAATCCACCGGTGGGGAGACAGATGAGCGAGTAGAGGCCCATACGCTTGGGCTCTGCGGGGGCAGACATCTAGAAACCCCCGCGGGAACGGTACCGAAGTACCGCCCGGCGGGGGTTCCTTACACTAAAACCGTGTACTAAATCTGTGCATCCAGATTAGGCGCCCAGTGCCTCCAGGCCGGGCAGGGTCTTACCCTCAATGTACTCGAGGGAAGCACCACCACCGGTGGAGATGTGGCCGAACTGCTCATCCTTGAAGCCCAGGTTACGGACTGCAGATGCGGAGTCGCCACCACCAATGATGGAGAATGCGTCAGACTCGACGATTGCCTTTGCTACAGCGCGGGTACCCTCAGCGAAGGGAGCAATCTCGAACACGCCAACGGGGCCGTTCCAGAAGATGGTCTTTGCCCCCTTAATCTTCTCAGCGAAAATCTCAGCGGTCTTGGGACCAATGTCCAGACCCTCAGCCTCTGCACCGAGCTTGCCGCCGGTCAGGTCCTCAACGGGACGGACCTCGGTGTTAGCGTCAGCGGAGAATGCGTCAGCCCAAACAACGTCCAGTGCGGTAATAATCTCGGTGCCCTTCTCGGGAGCTTCCTTCAGGTAACGCAGAACGTTCTCGACCTGGTCCTTCTCCAGCAACGACTGGCCGACCTCGTAGCCCTTTGCGTATGCGAAGGTGTAGCCCATGCCGCCACCAATGAGGATGGTGTCAGCCTTGCCGATCAGGTTGTCAATCACGGCGAGCTTATCAGAAACCTTAGCGCCACCCATGACCACAACGAAGGGACGCTCGGGGTCGTTCAGGGTCTTAGCCAGAACATCAACTTCCTTCTTCACCAGGTCACCCAGGTATGCGGGCAGACGCTTAGCAACGTCGTAGACGGAAGCGTGCTTGCGGTGAACTGCGCCGAATGCGTCGTTCACGTATGCGCCGTTCTCGCCGGTCAGCGCGACCAGTTCGTCAGCGAATTCGCCGCGCTCTGCGTCATCCTTGGAGGTTTCGCGAGCGTCGTAGCGGACGTTCTCAACGACCAGAACTTCGCCGTCAGCCAGGGCTGCTGCCTTAGCCTTTGCGTCCTCGCCTACCAGGTCGGTTGCAACCTTCACGGGCACGGATGCCAGCTCAGCCAGACGTGCAGCTGCCGGTGCGATGGAGTACTGGGGGTCGACCTTGCCCTTGGGACGGCCCAGGTGTGCGGTCACGATAACGCGTGCGCCAGCCTTGGCAAGCTTCTCAATGACGGGCAGGGATGCGCGGACACGGCCATCATCGGTGACAACGCCGTCCTTCAGGGGTACGTTCAGGTCGGAACGGACCAGAACGTGGCGGCCTGCGACGCCTTCTTCGAGCAGTTCGGACAGTGCCTTAGCCATAGGAATTCCTCCTGGATAGGTGGGTTTATATACCGTTTCCATCATACCGAATACTAGGGTGTTTAACAGCCTAAAAAATAGCTTTTATATGGTATTTTTCCGCAGAATATCGCGGATATTGACACTCTCTAAAACCTATTTTCTTACGGTATTTTTGACCCAAAAAGGGTGACAGAAAATAGCATGTTTATACGTTATTGAGGGTTTTATTCAAGACCTTTGCCAAAGAGCCTTGGTACAGCAAACCCCGACTCCCCCGCTTAATGCGGTGGTGCCGGGGTTCACTATGCGTTAGTCACGCGGGGTGACGCTTAGACTCGGTGAGCGTCGTAAGCCTATTGGGGCTTAGAGGGATGCCACAACCTTGTTGGTGAACATCACGAGGCGCGAAACGTAGCCGTACTCGTTGTCGTACCAAGCGATAACCTTCACCTGGTCGCCGATGACCTTGGTCAGCGGTGCGTCGAAGACGGTGGAGATGGACTCACCCTCGATGTCCTTGGAGACGATGGGGTCCTCGTTGTACTTGATGATGCCCTTCATGGGGCCCTCAGCTGCTGCCTTGATTGCTGCGTTGACTTCCTCAACGGTGACCTCACGGGAAGCGGTGAAGGTCAGGTCGGTGATGGAGCCGGTGATGGTGGGAACGCGGACTGCGAAGCCGTCCAGCTTACCCTTCAGCTCGGGCAGAACCAGGCCAACAGCTGCTGCTGCACCGGTGGAGGTGGGGACCATGTTCACGGCTGCTGCGCGTGCACGGCGCAGGTCGCTGTGGGGAGCGTCCTGCAAACGCTGGTCAGCGGTGTATGCGTGGATGGTGGTCATCAGACCCTGCTTGATGCCGAATGCATCATTCAGAACCTTAGCCATCGGAGCGAGGCAGTTGGTGGTGCAGGATGCGTTGGAGACGATGTGGTGGTTAGCTGCATCGTACTGGTCGTCGTTCACGCCCATGACGAAGGTGCCGTCGATGTTCTTACCGGGAGCGGAGAGGATAACCTTCTTAGCTCCAGCCTCGATGTGTGCCTTTGCCTTGGTGCCGTCGGTGAAGAAACCGGTGGACTCGAGGACTACGTCAACACCCAGGTCCTTCCAGGGGAGGTTCTGGGGGTCACGCTCAGCGAGGATCTTGATTTCCTTGCCGTCAACAACCAGTGCGCCTTCCTTGACCTCAACCTCTGCGTTGAAGCGACCCATGATGGAGTCGTACTTGAGCAGGTGTGCCAGGGTCTTAACATCGGTGAGGTCGTTGATTGCGACGATCTCGAAGCCGACGCCCTCGGTCTGAGCTGCGCGGAAGAAAGTTCGGCCGATGCGGCCGAAGCCGTTGATTGCTACGCGTACGGTCACTGGAGTATCTCCTTGTCAGTGCGTTGATGGCGGTGTACAAATCCGATGCCTTGTAGACTCTGGTTTAGTCGGATTCGTCCGTGCTCTATGTTGCCCGGTTCGTTCCGCCGTTGTTGGTAACAATCCTACCCTAGTTTGTGTGTGTTTTGGTGTGTTCTATCAATAAATTTTTGTGAGTTACACCATGAAAACCGGTAAAAACCCGTTGTTTTCTGTTGTTTTGCGTTGTGTTCACCCTTAGAAAATGTTGCGATACGGTCACGGCAACATAAACACACGCGAAACACACATTTGCTAAAAACCGCACCATATCAAGGCAAAATCTGAGGGTAAAAAATACCCTTTCACCTGCGAATGGGTTCCAATGACACCCGATACGCTCGCACACGGTGCAAATTATCACCCAAAAACAGACGACCCCAAAGTAAGACACACCACAGCCTTAAAAAGGGCTAAATACGCTCCCGATGTACAAATTGAGCATATTTCGTGTCGCATTTCGTGTCACCCTCGGCGCATCATACGAAAACACCGCACAAGAACACCGCACGAGCACACCGCACGAGCACACCCGTAGACACACAACACGGGGCCAGCATGGACACACCGAAAGGCGGCTAGCACACAATCCTAATAAACGACCAGCGCCACAGCACCCAAACCGGAATGAGCCGACAGCACCGGCGGTAGTGCGCTCACCAAAAACTCCGGCGCCGAAGAGTCAGCAGTATCATGAACGAGGGAGCTCTCCCCCAGCATCTGCTGAACCTGCTCGTACAGCTGTACCGCCTGCGCCGCATTACCCACATGATGCACCGCAACCACCTCACCGCGCGGGGTTGCTTTGAGAGAAAAACAGGCGGGAGAAGGATTCATCTCAGGTGCAGCCGCAGAGGTGAGCGCCGCCGCATGCCGTTGATCACGGCAGGTCTGCACGGTAACCTCCACCAGACGCTCCAGGGCGCGCGCCGCAGTACGAGGGCGCTCCACATACGTCAGCTTGGCCTCGGTAATCGTGCCAATGGGTTTGATTTGGAGCATCTGACCCACCATCGCCAATGCCGGGGAGACACGGCCGCCGCGGCGCAGAGCATCCAGGGTCGGGATATAGAAGTAGAGCGTGGACTGCTCGCAGATGGACTGAATATAGTCCACCAGCTGCGCCGCAGTCGGATAGTCGGGGTTCGGATAGTTAGGGGTCGAATAGCCAGGGCTCGGACACTCAACACTCGAGCCGGCAGATGCAGAGTTCAGCACCTCTAGGGCGCGCACCACCGCATGACCGTAGGCGCCTGCGACCGTGCGGGTATCCACCACGCTAACACCCTCGGAACCCAGGCGGCTCAGGCGGGCACCGGTGCGTGCCGCCTCCACCGTACCCGAGAGTTCACCGGACAGATGCACAGACACCACATGCGTAAAACCTCGCGACGCCAAATCATCATACACATCAGCAAACATGCCCGGCGCGGGCCCGGAGGTGCTCACCGTCTGACCCATCACGTGCGCAAGCATAATCGCCTCGTCCACCTCGGCGGCAGTCAAATCCTGCAGTTGACGATCCGGCTCACCGGGCGTACGAATAGTCACCGGCATCGGAACCAGCACAAAATTACCGCGAGCGCTCAGGCGCTGCACGAGCTTCGGGTCGAGGGAGGCGGCGCTATCGGTTACCACGGCAATGCGGGGGGCGTTATCCTGCTCGTGTACAGGATTTGCCCGCTCAGCATGTTCCTGCTGAGTATCCTTCTGGCTCATTGGTCTCTCTTCCCTGCTGGTTATATTCACGACACAACTATTGTGTCTGGCGTCTCATTGCAGACTTCTACCACCATAGCCCCGGTAGAGCAGAACGTCCAAGTGCAACGCACTAAAGGCCGCGTTAACGGCGCAAGCCCCGCCACGCCTCCGGGTTCATTCCATAGAACGAACTGAAGCCACAGCGGGGCTTGTACTTTATCTAAGAAGCTTAGATTACGATGTTCACAAGCTTAGGCGCACGCACAATCACCTTGCGGATCTCGGCGTCACCAATCGAACGCTGAACAGTAGCATCCGCCAGAGCCCGCTCCTGAAGCTCCTGCTCAGAAATATCCTTCGCAACCTCCAGGCGAGCCTTGACCTTGCCCTTAATCTGCACAATAGCGGTGACGGTGTCATCCACCAGCAGAGCCGGGTCAACCTCGGGGAAGCCCGCGGTCAGAACCGGGGTGTCGTAGCCGAGCACGTGCCACATGTCTTCAGAGGTGTAGGGTGCGTACAGAGACAGCAGAATAGCGATGGTCTCAGCAGCCTTACGGACCGCCGGGTCAGCCGCACCGGCCCCGGAGTCAATAGCCTTACGGGTTGCGTTCACAAGCTCCATGGTCTTTGCAACAACCACGTTGAACTTACCGTTCTCCAGCAGGCCCTGAACCTCGTGCACGGTGCGAGCAATCAGCTTCTGCAGCTCCAGGTCACCGGTGGTTGCGTCAACACCGGGTTCGCTGGTGACGTCCTGAGCCACACGCCATGCGCGGGCCAGGAACTTCTGCGAACCAGCCGGGGAAACATCCGCCCAGTCCACGTCATCCTCGGGCGGGGACGCGAAAATCATGGTGGTGCGGATAGCGTCCACACCGAACTTGTCGAGCTGCTCACCCAGGTTAACGCCGTTACCCAGCGACTTGGACATAGCCTTACCGCCGTTAAGCACCTGACCCTGGTTCATGAGCGCCTTAAACGGCTCATCGTGCTTGATCAGCCCCAGGTCGCGAACAACCTTGGTGAAGAAGCGTGCGTACAGCAGGTGCAGAATAGCGTGCTCTACACCGCCAACGTACATGTCGACGGCACCCCACTCGCTCATAGCCTGCGGGTCGAAGGGGCCCTCATCAAAGTTCGGGGAAACGTAACGTAGGAAGTACCAGGAGGAATCCACGAAGGTGTCCATGGTGTCTGAGTCACGGCGAGCTTTCTTGCCACACTCGGGGCAAGGCACAATCGCCCAGTCATCGGCAGCAGCAAGAGGGGACTGGCCCTTAGGAGCCAGCTGCTCACCGCGCAGGTTATCGGGCAGCAGCACCGGCAGCTGATCCTCAGGAACCAGAACCTCGCCACAATCCTCACAGTGGATTACGGGGATGGGGGTACCCCAGAAACGCTGGCGGGATAGCAGCCAGTCACGCAGACGGTAAATGACCTTACCCTCGCCGGTGCCGGCAGTCTCAACCAGCTCAATAGCCTTAGCGATCGCCTCACCCTTCGGCAGGCCGGTCAGCTCACCAGAGTTGATGAGCACGCCGTCACCAGCTGCGGCAACACCGCTGGTAGCCGGGTCCTCAGCACCCTCAACGTCCAGAACCTTCACGATGGGCAGGTCGAACTTCAGGGCGAACTCAAGGTCGCGCTGGTCGTGCGCGGGCACAGCCATAATCGCGCCGGTACCGTAGTCAGCGAGCACGTAGTCAGAAGCCCAGACGGGCAGCTTTGCGCCGGTCAGAGGGTTAATCGCGTAGCGGCCGGTGAACACGCCGGTCTTCTCGCGGTCAGAGGACTGGCGATCAATATCGCTCAGTGCCTTAATGTCTTCGCGGTACTGCTCCAAGGCAGCCTTCTGCTCGGGTGCCACAACCTGCTCGGCGAACGCCGCATCCGCAGCAACTACGATGAAGGTTGCGCCATACAGGGTGTCCGGGCGGGTAGTGAACACGGTGAAGGATTCAGCGGGCTGGTCCTCGGTCGCCTCAATCTCGAAGCGCACCTCAGCGCCCTCGGAGCGGCCAATCCAGTTGCGCTGCATGAGCAACACGCGGTCAGGCCACTTGCCCTCCAGCTGCTCCATATCGTCCAGCAACTGCTGTGCGTAATCAGTAATCTTGAAGTACCACTGGTTCAGCGACTTCTTCGTCACGGTAGTACCGCAACGCTCACACGCACCGTTCACAACCTGCTCGTTAGCGAGCACGGTCTGGTCCTTGGGGCACCAGTTGACCATGGAGTCCTTGCGGTACGCCAGGCCCTTCTTGTAGAACTGCTCGAACAGCCACTGAGTCCACTTGTAGTACTCGGGGTCCGAGGTGTGCAGGCGGCGGCTCCAGTCAGCGGCAATAGCGTAACGCTTAAAGGACTCAGCCTGAGTCTCAATGTTCTTGTACGTCCACTCCTTGGGGTGAGTGTCGTTCTTAATGGCTGCGTTCTCAGCGGGTAGGCCGAAGGAGTCCCAACCAATCGGGTGCAGAACATCGTAGCCGCACTGCTTGAAGTAGCGGGCGTTCATGTCACCAATAGCGAATGCCTCCGCGTGACCCATGTGAAGGTCACCGGAGGGGTACGGGAACATATCCAGCACATACTTGCGGCCCTTAGGGGCGTCACCGGTGGGCTGGAAAACCTTCGTTTCGTCCCAGTAGGGGCGCCACTTGGCTTCCATAGCGCGGAAGTCGTACGCATTTTCGTTGCGTTCGGTCTCTACCTGAGCAGACACAGCGATTCCTTAAATAAAGACAGATTGATAAAAACTTAACCCTCCAAGTGTAACGCGAAACCCGGACCGAGCCAGAGTTGAGACTGTCTCAACTACCAAATGGACGGCACCGCCCGCCCGAGAACCCGCGCAATCACCGATGCGGCAGGCGGGTTTCAGAGCCCTTTCAGGCTTCTCCCCTAGAATTAAGAACGGGACTTTGCCATCCCAGTACCCAACCCGCGAAAGGTACCCATGACCTCCACCGTTACCTCGGACTCACCCAACGCCTCAGTTCTTGAGGGCGTGCCCGGCCCGCTCATTCCAGGCACCCGCCACGACACCCTCATCGGTGACGGCGCTCAGGCGGTCATGACCCGCTACTGGCAGTACGGCAAGGGCATGAACGACGGCACCTTCCCCGGAGGTTCCTACCCTGTGCTGCTCGTACACGGCTTCCGCGGCGATCACCACGGCCTGGAAATCATCGCGAACTACCTGCTGAAGCTCATCCCGAACGTCAGCATCATCAGCCCCGATCTGCCCGGCTTTGGCCGCTCCGCAGATCTGACCGAAAGCACCCCGAACAAAAACAGCCAGAGCGCAGACACACAGGGCGAAGACAACATCAACGCGTACGTGGCGTGGCTAAACGACTTTGTGGAGCACACTAACCCCGCCCGCAAGGATGCACAGCCCCTGCCGCTGCACGTGGTCGGCCACTCCTTCGGCTCCATCGTCACCAGCGCCTTCGCCGCCGCACACCCGAACTCGCTCGCGCTACTCTCGCTCATCAACCCGATTAGCGAACCCGCCCTCGAAGGCAGCCAGCGCGTCGCCTCCCGCCTCGCCTCCCTCTACTACCGTGCCGGCGCGGCACTACCCGAAAAAATCGGCTACCCGCTACTGCGCTCGCAGCTGATTACCCGCGCCTCCAGTGAAGTTATGATGCGCACCAAAGACAAGGCAATGCGCCGCTTCATCAACGGCCAGCACGCCGCCTACTTCGGTTCCTTCGGTTCCCGCCGCGGAGTGCTCAGCGCCTACGAAGCGTCCATTACGCACACCGCAGCCGAATACGCCGCCGCAATCCGGGTACCGGTTCAGATGCTTGTCGCCGAAGACGACGACCTGGGTACCCCCGAAACAGCTCGCGCCATGTACGCGACGCTGACCTCCCGCGACCTGCCCGCCTCTTCGTCCGGCGCCCGCGAGCGCCTGGACATGATTCCCGAAGTCGGGCACCTCATCCACTACGAAACTCCTCGCCGCGCCGCGGAACTCATCGCCGATTTCGCCGCCGAACGCTAAGGGAACGAACAGAAGGAACCATCATGAAACTCATGGTTGACGCCCGATACACCCGTATCGGCTTCCACGACGGCATCAGCCGCTACACCGCCTCCCTGTTGGGCGCGCTCAAAACCCTCATCGACACCGGTGACGAAGCCGCCGCCGACCTCGACCTGACCATGATTATTAGCGACGAGCGTCAGCTGGAGATGCTACCGGATTTGCCGCACGTGAAAATCTGCTCGCCCACCGGCCCGCTCGAACCGACCGCCTCACTACAGTTGAACAAGTACGCCCCGGACGTGGTGTTCTCCCCCATGCAGACCATCGGCTCCGCCGGACGCAAATTCAAGCTGATCCTCACCCTGCACGATTTGATCTACTACTCGCACCCGACCCCGCCCGGGTTCCTGCCCGCACCGGTGCGCGTGGGCTGGAGACTCTTCCACAAGACCTACACCCCGCAGCGCTTCCTGCTCAACCACGGCGACGCGGTCGTGACGGTTTCTGAGTCGACCGCCGCGCTGATTCGTGAGCACGAGCTGACCACTAAGCCGCTATTCGTGGTGCCCAACGCCCCGCAGCCCGGCAGCGTGGTCTCCCGCCAGACCGCGCTGGAACGTGTCATCACCCGTGAAGAGCAGCCCGTCAAGCACCTGGTGTACATGGGTTCGTTCATGCCGTACAAGAACGTAGAAACTCTACTGTTGGCGATGCGCTCGCTACCGGATTACCGCCTGCACCTGCTGTCAAAGATGCCGCCGCAGCGTCTGGTGCAGCTCACCGACGAACGCCTCATCGGTGAGAACGTGGAGGTGCACAATGGCGTGAGCGATGAGGAGTACCAGCAGTTACTCCGCCAGGCGCACGCGCTGGTGACTGCCTCCCGCGAGGAAGGTTACGGCCTGCCCGTGGTTGAGGCGCAGGCTGCCGGCTGTCCCGCGGTGATTAGTGACATCCCGATTTTCCGTGAGATTGCGCCACACACCGTGTTCGCGCCGGTTGACGGTGCCCCGGAGGCACACGCCGCCGACTGGGTGAAGGCTATCCGCTCCCTGGAGGACCCCGCCGTTCGCGAGCGCGTCATCATTGACGGCCTGTCGGATGTACGCCGCTACTCCTGGCGCGACTCAGCACTCAAACTGCTGGAGGTCGTGCGCGGGCTCTAGGGCTTGCAAGGCTTACAGAACGCGGCGCTAGATTACGGCGCTAGACACAGTAATGCCGCCGCGCTCCCCCGAAACTCGGGAGGGTGCGGCGGCATTCTACATATTCAATTCCTGGGCACCGGGTAGCGTATGCGACGTACAGCGGCGGCGTGCAAGGGCGGCTCACAGCAACGATGTACAGTGGCGGTTCGCTACACACTTCCTCCGCGCCGACGCAGGGAACCCGCCCTCGCAGAGCTCGGGCACCCTGAGGGCGCATCCGGAAGGTGCAGCCTCACCGCATCACACCGAAGCAGAAATCCTTATACGTAAGCTCCGCGAGCCACTTCCTTCGCAGCCAGCTCATCCGCGTGACCATAAGTGTAGAAAATCTTCGCGTCATCCAGCTCAGCGAAGCGCGCCAAGTAGCGGTAGATAGCTCCTCGGTCATATCGGAAAGCAACACGGGGTTCGGGGGCATGACACCGTAATTGTGTACAGAAGCAGACCCTCCGCATGCAGGTTCATATGCGGAGGCGATCATAGTCTGAGTCACCAGCATTCATCTTTCGTTGGTGTACACGGTGTGAAGCATGCGCGAAGTTGAGTGATAGATACTGCCAAACCACCTCGACAAGCACCGAAATAGTATCCTCAGTGCTGAATATATTGCCGCAGATACGGAGACTACGCTAATTAGCAGCCCCTAGAGCTATTATCAACCGCTAAATGCACAAAGGTGTATAAAATGGCTGACATGCACCCGCACCGAGCAAGACTAATCTACACCCCATTAGCCTGTGCCGCACTAGTCTGGACTGCACAAGTTTGTGACGTACCCTTCTCCCCTACGCTCGCCACGGCTTCAAACTCCTCGTCATCGTCCTCATCACCATCAAGACCCAAAAGAGCCGTCACCATCGGCAGAGGGTTGAACTCACTCAGCTGACCCGTGCGGTCCACCTTACGCATCATGAATGCACGCTGCAAACGCCGCTGAGTCAACGGCGAAAGCACCAACACCAGTAGCGCCTCCACCACAAAAATGCCAACCAGAACCCACAGCAACAGATCCGAAGAGCCCGCCTCCTCACGCAGCTGCTGAGCATCCGCCACCAGACGAACAAAGCCCTCCGAATGCAGGCGCGAGGTATCATGTCCCGTCAACGCGGCCAGCATCAGCAGAAGCACCGCATACAGCCCGTAATGCATAGTACGCATCCACTTCTTCACACGCGCAAAACCGCGGTTCAGTTCCGTACCAATATCGGTGAAAGCCTCCGCCCTCTGCGCCTGCTCACCCGCCGGCATCATGTGCGGCACCAGGCGGTGCGAAAGCATCAACGGCACTGGCGAGCACGCATCAAAATACTGCATGTGACTATTCACCGACGGGCCTGGCAGGGTCACAAAGCTGACATCCACACCGGCGGACTGAGTAATATTCGACCTGCCGATACTGTCACCATGAGCAGAAATCTCGCACCGGTCAGTCACATCAAGATCCTGCAACATCGGCGCATAAGCGCGCACATACAGGTGGCAGACGCTACGCACCGACATCATGAGCACCAGGACCAGCGCGCACCAAAACGCCACGGAGGCGGCGGTCAGCTCAGGGACAGAACCCTCAACACGCAGCTGAGCCAGTAGTAGCATGAACACCGCGTACAGCATGAAAACACCGTGCACGAAGAGCAACGGAATCAACCACTTCACGTAGGCGCGCGTGCCGTAGGGGTTGACCAGGCGCGCATCCGCCAGACGCATATCAGCCGGACTCTTTGCGGAGGGAGTTTCGGGGGTGCTTTCCCGGGCGCACTTGCAGACAATACGCGCCCTACCCTTCAGGGTGCCCAGCACGCTCGCAACCAGCGGCGCCATGCTCAACACCAGGGGTACCAGCATTGCATAGTGCAACAGCGAACGGTACGGGCCAAACAGCAGGGACACCTCCACCAGCCAGGAAAACGCCGCGACCGCACTCACCCACAGCAGCATGGCGCGGTTACGGTAACCACCAGCTACGTCCAGGCGCCCCGGAATATCATTGCGGTCACTAGCGATAATGCTAATCGGCACCACGCCACTACCCAGGCCGTAGAAGAAACGAATCGGCTTCTTACCCGCCGCCGCACGACGACGCAGCAGCTCATAGCTCAAATATCCACCCTGCGAATGGGCAATAATACCCACCGCATCGCTACGGGAACTCAAATCGTCCAGCTGACGATCCAGACGCGCATAAATACGCTCCAAATCGTGTGAATCCGGGCTGGTCGCCGTCTGAATCAGCTGCGTCGGAATAGCCTTCACCAGGGCCCACAGCTCACGGGCACGACGAGCCAAAACCCAGCCCACAATACCCAAACCGAGCACCGCCGCAAGAGCCGTAAACGCACCCTGCACAGTGCCCAGGGACGCAACAAAAGCATCACGGAAGGTCATCACAGCCAACGCCGCCAGCACCAGCCACAGCGCCACATTCACAAACCGAGCCATAAAACGCAATAGGTGCCCGGCACGCTCACGCCAGGTCACGCCGGGGCGCTCATAGTAGAAGCAGAACATCAGAAACAGCGGCAAAACCGACACCAACCAGGGCAAATGCTCCTTCAACGGGCGGTAATGCTTGGGCCGCCAGAAGCCTTCCTGAAAAAGAAGGCTACGGCGAGTGACTGTGCGAACCGGGCGCGGCTTCGGCTGAGGCAGACGCGGAAGTTCAAGATTGGGCAGCTCGATATTGGGAAGCTCAATGTTCGGGAGCTCTACCTTGGGGAGCTCAATTTTTGGCAAATCAATCTTAGGGAGCTCAACCTTAGGAAAGTCAATGCCCCGAAAATCAATGCTAGAGAGATTAAAACCGGCACTCTCCGGGCTTTCTTCGACCGGGGCGGCGGGGTATTCTGTGCGCTCAATCGTCAACGAATACGTCAGCTCGCTATGGTGGCTCAGCGGGTTCACCTCAGCGGCAGGCGGGAGGGTATCGCCGTCAGGAATCACCTCAACACGAACCCGTGCAGAATCCTCCTCGGCGGGATTCTCTTCAGAGAGCGCAACAGAATCCGCACCCGTGTTCAGCGCCAACAGAGTCTGCACACTATGCGCTACCGGCTTGCCAAAATACGCGAGCGTCTCACCATGATTCTGGTAGCCAATACCGTGAATCAGCAGCACCGCCGCATCATGGTGCTTACCTTTGCGGTGCAGGGCACTCTTCGGATGTGCAGAAGCATACTCAGCCAGCCGACGATGCTCACCGGCAGGCAGCGCACTACCCTTCAGCAGATGAGGCATCTTCGGCATGCCTCTCACCTCCTCGCCTCTGCGCACAACGCGCCCGCAAACCCGCCTACTTAACACTCACAGCACACATATCGGTGCTGCCCGGTGCGTCTCTTTGGGGGCAAAAATCACCCCTCACTAGAACACTACAGCACGACTAGAAAATCACAGCACGTCCAGGCCGTCACATCGAATCTGAACCGGCCGCTCCCCCACGTTCTTCTTCAACGCCGCAATCGTTGCACGCGTAGCACGCAATTCGCGGGTCACCTGCTGGGCAATGCCGTACGAGAAGAACATCAGGGTACGCCAATCGCCCTGAACCGGCGCCTCCTCAGAATCTTCTTCAAGAGACTCCGACCAGGCAAAATACCCCTGATTCAGAGGAACCGGACCCACAATACGCAACTGCTCACGAACCCGCTCCTCCAGCGTAGAAGAGCCCAAGAACTCCTCAATGAAGGCGCGAACATCCGCTTCCGCACCGGTCACCGCAGCCGTACGAACCGCCGGAGGCAGGCCTGTCTGAGAGCGCTCCTCCAGCTCCCGGCGAGCAAACCACGCCGGGTCCCAACGCACCAGCGCCTGCTCCACCGGCGACGGCGAAGCAGTCGTCACCACCGTGCCCTCAAGAGCCACCGGACGAACCAACGCCGCCGCATTCAACCAGCGACGCAACGCCGCCTCCGGGGCACGCAACGAATCAAAACGAAGCATCTTATCGGCATCCAACAAAAGCGCCGCCGCATAGCCACCAAAAGCCACCGGCTCAGCACCCGGAGTCGCCACCACCAACGCAGGCTCAGGACCAACCGACGCCCGCACATGGTCACCCGCCGAAGAAATCACCGGAACATTCGGAAAGGCACGACCCAGCTCCTCAGCAGTACGAGTCGCACCCGCCGCCGAATAACGCCAATGCGTAAAACCGCACTCAGAACAACGCCACTGCTGCGCCAAATGACCGCACCACGAACACGACGGAACTGACGAACCCGAAGCCACCGACAAAGGCCCGCTACACTCGCCACAACGCGCCGGCATGCGGCAACGCTCGCACGAAAACGACGGAATATAACCGCTACGCGCCACCTGCACCAACACCGGGCCACGCGCCAACGCCCGACGAGCATGCTCAAACGCCAGGTGAGGAATACGCGCCATCGCCGCCAACGGGTCACGTGCCAACTCAAACTCCGACCCCGTCGAAAAAATACGCGGCGAATAATCACGCACCAGCGCACGCGGCGCACGTACATGAGACGCCCAGCGGGTACGCACCAAACGCGCCGCTTCACTACTCATGCTGAACCCGGCAAACAGCGCCGCAGTATTCTCAGCAGAAGCACGCAGAAGCAACACATCACGGGCATGACAATACGGGGCGCGCTGCTCCACCAGCGAGGAATCGCCGTCATCCCAGCACACCACCAGGCCCAGGTTCGCCACCGGCGCGTAAGCTGCCGCGCGGGTACCAATCACCACCGGAACCTGCCCCAAACGTGCCTTCACAAACCCGTGATAGCGAGTATGCGGAGTCGAATCAGAACTCAAACGCACAAACGCGTTAGCCGGTAGGCGTTCGGCGAGCGCGGCCTCCAGAAGATCCAGGTTCTTAGCGGTCGGAACCACAGCAATAGCGCCGCGACCACTCGTAGCAGCGGTTGCGAGTGCGGTCGCCAAAACATCCGCCCAGGTGTGCTCCAGGTGGCCGGGAAGAACCGTCATCACGGCGCGGGTCGCGGCACCGGCGGCAACATCCTCAATGAACTCCGCACCGTTCTCATAATCGGAGAAGACGGAGGCGGCATCGGGCACGTCCGGGTTCAGCGCCGGCGGGTCCAGTACGAAGGGCGCGGGTGCGCCGGGGGTGGCAAGCCAGGCGTACGTGTCAGTATGAGTGGAGGCAGTGGCGGAGGCGGCAGAAGGCTCGGGATCCGTGTGCTCAGATTCCGCAACCTCGAGAGCCGCGTTCTCGGGGGTGTTTTCCTGCGGCTTCTCCCCCACACTTTTGGGGTTGCTCTCGGAGATGTTTGCCGGGCTGCTCTCAGGGATATTGGAAGTACTTACCCGGGCAGAATCACCCAAATATGCCGACTCGTAACCCGGCAGAAGAGGCGCGTACTTCTTATCTAGAGCGGCAATACGCGGCGGCACCGCCAGACGCAAAACATTCGCCACCGTGGAGGCGTAACGGTCGGCAAGCGCCTCGGCAAGCGCAAAAATTTCGGGCGCAACAGACGGCACACGCGACAGCACCGACTTGAGCGGCAGCAGCGAGGTGCGCGTCCAATCGGTCGTGGCGGCGCGCTCCTCAATGTAACCGGTCAGCTCATGACCGTTGAACAGCACACGCACGCGGGCGCCGGGCACCGCATCCTCACTCAGCTCAGCGGGCACGCGGTAATCAAACGTGCGGTCCACCTGCGGCAGGGGGCTATCCACGCGCACACGCGCCACAGGGTTCTGCACACCGCTCGCCTCCATCTCAGCGGCAACATTCACCGGCTCCGGGGCAGCCGGAATCAGGGCATCACAAAGAGCAGGAAATCCCTGCAACAGGTCAAGCTGTTGCAGGGATTCCTGCTGGGCACCCAACGGTGCCGAAGAGTTCGATTCAGAACTGCTCTGAGTCACCCGAATCAGCGTGCTCCTCTACCCTGACAGATATTAGGAGGAGGACACTGCCGAACGCAGCGCATCCACGCGGTTCAGGCGCTCCCAGGTAAATTCCGGCTCGGTACGACCGAAGTGGCCGTGAGCTGCGGTCTTCTTGTAGATCGGGCGGCGCAGATCCAGTTCGTTAATGATTGCCAGCGGACGCAGGTCGAAGACCTCACGCACAGCCTTCTCAATCTTAATCGGGTCGACCTTCTCGGTGCCGAAGGTTTCAACGTACAGACCGACCGGCGCTGCCTGGCCGATAGCGTACGCAACCTGAACCTCGGCGCGGTCGGCAAGACCGGCGCCCACAATGTTCTTCGCAACCCAACGCATTGCGTACGCTGCGGAACGGTCCACCTTCGACGGGTCCTTACCGGAGAACGCGCCACCACCGTGACGAGCCGAACCGCCGTAGGTGTCCACAATAATCTTGCGGCCGGTCAGACCGGCGTCACCCACGGGACCACCCTGAACGAAACGGCCAGCGGGGTTCACAATGAACTTAGCGTTGGAGGAATCCAGCTCGACGCCGCCCAGAACCGGTGCAATCACGTGCTTCTCAATGTCTGCACGCAGGTCAGCCAGGTCGTAGCTTGCAGTGTGCTGGCTCGAAACAACCACGGTGTCCACGGAGACGGGTTTGTTGTTCGAATCGTAGCCGAGGGTCACCTGAGTCTTGCCGTCGGGGCGCAACTCGGTCAGCAGGCCGTCCTTACGGACCTTGGTCAGACGCTCAGAGAGGCGGTGCGCCAGCCAAATCGGGGCGGGCATCAGCACGTTGGTCTCGTTGGACGCGTAACCGAACATGATGCCCTGGTCGCCCGCGCCCTGGCGGTCGTACTCGTCAGCAGCGATGCCCTGACGAACCTCCAGGGACTCGTACACGCCGGCGTTGATGTCCGGGGACTGCTCACCAATGGACACGGACACGCCGCAGAACTCACCGTCGAAGCCGCGGGTAGAGGAATCGTAGCCGATACCCAGAATGGTCTCGCGCACGATGGAGGGGATTTCGACGTAGCTGGAGGTGGTCACCTCACCGGCAACATGCACCTGCCCGGTGGTTACCATGGTCTCCACAGCAACGTTCGCTACGGGGTCCTGGGCGATGATGCCGTCAAGGATGGCGTCAGAAATCTGGTCACAAATCTTATCGGGGTGGCCTTCAGTCACCGACTCGCTGGTGAATAGGCGCAGATGGTTAGTACTCACGGTTTCCACTCTACTGGTTGAGGGCGCGCGAAGATAGCGCGCTCGTAATGATGACGGTTTCCTTCAATTATGACACGTTTGTTAAGAGCTATTACGAGGCGGGTGCATAGTAGCCAGTCAGCTTCTCAACCGGCATTATCAGCGAAGCTAGCTCAACGCCGCCAAAATCTTCTGAGCCATCGCCGGACCAATACCCGGCACCGCCGTCAGCTCCTCGGCGCTCGCCTGCCTTATCTGAGCCACCGACCCGAAGTGCTTAATCAGCGCGGCACGCTTCACCTCGCCCAGACCGGGCACCTCGTCCAGGGCGGAGGCGACCATCGCCTTACCGCGCTTAGAACGGTGGAAGGTGATAGCGAAACGGTGCGCCTCATCGCGGATGCGCTGCACCAGGTACAGTGCCTGCGAAGTGCGCGGCAGGACGACCGGGTAGTCGTCGTCCGGTAGCCACAGTTCCTCCAGGCGCTTAGCGATGCCGGCAACGTACACATCCGTAATGCCTAGGTCGCTCAGCGCGGCGGAGGCGGCAGCCACCTGAGGCGGACCGCCGTCCACGAGCACCAGGTTCGGCGGGTAGGCGAACTTCGCAGGCTCGGGGGTGGAGGCATCAATCTCACCGGAGTGCACGGGCGCGGCTTCGCGTTCTGCCTGCTGCGCCAGGTGCCTCTTGAAACGGCGCGTAATGACGTCGTACATGCTGGCGGTATCGTTACGCGCGGCGTCGCCGGTAATACTGTAGGTGCGGTAGGCGTTCTTCGCGGGCATGCCATCCTCAAAGACGACCATGGAGGCGACCACGTTCGTACCCTGCACATGCGAAATGTCGTAGCACTCGATGCGTAGTAGCGGATCAGGCAATTCCAGCGCTTCCTGCAGCTCCACGAGGGAGGCGCTGCGAGTGGTCAAATCACCGGCACGGCGGCTCTTGTGCAGGGTCAGCGACTGGCGCGCATTCTCGGCAACCGTCTTCATGAGTTCTGCCTTGTCGCCGCGCTGCGGGACGCTAATTTCCACGGGGCCGCCGCGCACCTCCGCCAGCCAGAATGCCAGCTGCTCCTTATTCTCGGGCTCCACCGGCACCAGCACGGAACGCGGAATATCGTAGCTGTTCAGGCTCTTCTCGGCGTCCTTCTGGGAGGCGAGACTCGCCGCAATATCGCTGTACACCTGCGCAATCAGCTGTTCGATGAGCTGCGCGTCGGTGCTGTCGTTAACCTTCTCCACAATCCAGCCGCGCTGGCCGCGAATCCTGCCGCCACGCACAAAGAACACCTGAACGGACGCCTCCAGGTCGTCCTCAGCGTAGGCGAACAGGTCGGCATCCACGGTCGCGCCGAGCACCACGGCATTACGCTCAAACGCCTTAGTCAACGCGGCAATATCGTCACGAAGAATCGCGGCGCGCTCAAAGTCCATATCAGCTGCGGCGGCTTTCATCTCAGCAGTCAGCTGGGCGATATGCTTCTCAGCACCACCACCCATAAACCGGGTCAGCCCGCGCGCCAACTCGCGATGCTCCTCGGCGCTAATCTTGCCCACGCACGGCGCCGCACACTTATCGATATAGCCGAGCAGGCAGGGCCTGCCACTATTCTTCGCTCGGTTAAACACACCATTCGTGCAGGTACGCACCGGGAACACGCGCAGCAGCGCATCCAGGGTTTCACGAATCGCCCAAGCCTGCGAATACGGGCCAAAATAGCGCACACCCTTACGTCGCTCACCGCGAGTGACCATCGCGCGCGGGTACACGTCATTGACCGTAATTGCCAAGTAGGGGTATGACTTATCATCACGGAACGCAATATTGAACCGCGGCGAAAACTCCTTAATCCAGGTGTATTCAAGCTGCAGCGATTCCATCTCGCTCGCCACCACGGTCCACTCCACACTCGCCGCCGTATGCACCATCGCATAAGTCTTCGGGCTCAGTGTCTGTGGGGACGCAAAATAGCTGTTGAGGCGGTTGCGCAGGTTCTTTGCCTTACCCACGTAGATGACGCGGCCGTCGGTATCGCGGAAACGGTAAACGCCCGGGTCGGTGGGGATTTCGCCGGGGGCGGGGCGGTAGCTGGAAGGCTCTGCCATGGGTACTTTCTCCTAGCTCTACTGGGCTTTATGGTGGTTCTCTACGGGGTCGGTGCGAGGTCTCTGCGGTGGGGGTCTCTACGGGGCTGCCAGGGTCACCTCAGGCTCGCGCATACGACAAACCGCGCATCCTGCACCACTCTCCCCCAAAGCGCGGGGTCGGTGCGTGAATGCGCGGTTTAAGTCTACGCGGTATAGGCGGCGTGTGCCCTAACCTGCGTCACGTGCGGCTGAGGGCGAAACGTTATATTCGTGCTTTCGCGCCTGGCCGGACAGCTGAGCAATCTCATCCATGATCGTGTCGGTGGTGACGCGGCGCTGTTTGCCGGTCATCTTCTCGCCGATCTTCTCAAAGTAGAGCGGCTTGCCCACACGAATCGTGAAGCGGCGCGGGTAAATCATGTTCGACCCGGGCTTCTGCAGGCGGTCGGTACCGATCAGACCGACCGGTACCACGGGCGCGCCGGTCATGTGCGCCAGCCACGCCACACCAATCTTGCCGCGGTACAGGTAGCCGTCACGGGAGCGGGTGCCTTCTGGGTAAATGCCGAAGACCTTACCCTCCTGTAGCTTCTTCAGGGCAATATCGAGCGCCTTGAGCGATTCGGAACGGTCGGAGCGGTTCACGGGAATAATGTCCACGGCTTCGAAGAATGCCTTCATCATCTTGCCGCGCGGACCGGGGGTGTTCACGTACTCAGCCTTAGCTAGGAACGCTACGCGGCGCGGCATCATGGCGGAAATAATGATGGAGTCCAGGAAGGACAGATGGTTGGAGGCGACAATCACCGGGCCGGTGGCGGGGAAGTTTTCGAGTCCGGTCACGCGGGCGCGGAAGACGGTGCGCAGGATTCCGGTGATTGCTTTCTGGGTGGATCTGTAGAGAAGCACGTGAACTCTCCTGAGGTGCCGATAGATTGCGGGCTGTGGCGGCGGTCCGCCGTGGATGCGGGGTAAGTGACCCCTTCTGATGGTGCACCGTGTGGGTGCACAGAATCTGTACTGAAAAAATTTGTACTGTGTTTAGTAGTATCGGGTTTTATTATTCCACACCCGAGTGTAGGAACGTGAGGGGTGCCGCACCTCCCTTCCACATGCTGGGATGCGCCTCCCGCCAAGGATTCAACCTCAACGTAATATTTCAGGTTTTTCGTCGTGTGATTGCAGATTTTCCAGCAAGGTAGCCGCGTCACATTGCGACGAAGCGTCAGTAAAGTTTCTTAAATACGCATTTAATATGCAAAAATAGGAGCAGGGTGGGCTGTCGCACCTCCCTCAAGGACGATTCACCCTGAACATAGTGAGCCGCCCCTCCAGCGGATGTGCGTCGGAACCACTCCACCTACACAATCCACGCACACTGGAGACATACACTATGGCTACAAAACCCGTCTCGCGTGCGCAGGCAGCAAAGATTGCCCGCCGCTCAGACACGGTCGGTGCCTATGCCGGAAAAGGCTGGGTACAGGCTGTTGCGTTTGTGATGCTCCTGGGCTTCACCATCATGGCAGTCCTTGCAATGCGCACCTACGCACTCTCCATGCCGCTACCCGACAAAATCGTCGGTAACGACGGCAAAACCATCGCAACCCAAGAACAGATTCTGCACGGTCAGGAGCTGTTCCAGGGACGCGGCTTGCAGCAGTACGGATCCGTGCTCGGCCACGGCGCCTACCTCGGCCCCGACTACACTGCAGAATACCTGCGCCTGACCACCGATGCCGCCGTCAAGGAGTACCGCGAACAGGGCAAGCAGGACCCCCGCGAACTCGTCAAGAACGAATGGCGCAAGGAGAACAAGTACGACGAGCACACCAAGACCATCACCTGGTCCGCTGGTCAGACCAAGGGCTACCAGCTCATGCTCAAGCACTACCGCGAAACCCTCATGAAGGGTGACACCTCGCAGGGCCTGTTCCCCAACGCCATTAAGAACGAAGAAGAACTGCACGACATCGTCGCATTCTTCGGCTGGACCGCATGGGCATCGGCGGCAGACCGCCCCGACCAGCCCTACTCCTACACCAACAACTGGCCTTCCGAACCCAACGTGGACAACAAGCCCACCGCGGATCTGATGGTCTGGTCGGCACTCTCCCTGATTGCCCTCATCGGTGGTACCGGTCTCATGTTCGCCATCTACGGCCGCTGGTCCCGCGCTATCGGCTGGCACGCGGAAGAGGCACCCGTCCTCGACTTCCGTCAGCCCGACGAAGTTCGCCTAACCCCCTCGCAGAAGGCAGCCTGCCTGCTCTTCGCAACGATTCTGGTGCTCTTCCTACTGCAGGCTCTGGTGGGTGCACTCACCGAGCACTACCGTGAAGAACTCACCGGATTCTTCGGTATCGACATGGGTCAGCTGTTGCCCTACACGGTATCTCGAACCTGGCACCTTCAGCTCTCCCTCTTCTGGACCGCAGGCGCGTTCCTGGCAGGCGGTATCTTCATCGCCCCGCTGATTACCCGCCGCGAACCCAAGAAGCAGGGTCTGCTCACCTACGTTCTCATCGGCGCCGTGGTCTTCGTGGTCCTCGGCTCGCTGCTGAACGAATGGTTCTCGCAGAAGGGCCTGATCCCCAAGGACCTCACCGGCTTCTTCTCGCAGCAGTGGGAGTTCCTGGACCTGCCGCGATTCTTCCAGATTCTGCTCACCGCAGGTATGTTCATCTGGATCGTCATTGTCTGGCGTACCCTCTCCACTCGTCTGAAGGACTCGAAGAAGACCTCCCTGCCGTGGCTGTTCCTCTTCTCCGGCCTGGCCATCCCCATGTTCTACGCAGTCGGCCTGCTCGCAGGTCAGCGTACCCACGTGACCGTCGCCGAATTCTGGCGATTCTGGGTGGTTCACCTCTGGGTGGAGGACTTCCTCGAACTGTTCACCACCGTCATGGTGGCATACATCTTCGTGCTGCTCGGCGTAGTCCGCGAGCGCATCGCCATCTCCATCATCATGATGGACGCTGTGCTCTACTCCGTCGGTGGCGTGGTCGGTACCCTGCACCACACCTACTTCGTCGGTACCCCCTCCGAACAGATGGCATTTGGTGCGTTCTTCTCCGCAGCTGAGGTTATCCCGCTGACCTTCCTGACCGTTGAGGCATGGGGCTTCATGCAGCTGGGTGCTCGCCAGTACTCCAATCGCACCAAGCCTTTCCCGCACCGTTGGGCTGTCATGTTCCTAATTGCTGTGGGCTTCTGGAACTTCCTCGGCGCAGGTGTGTTCGGCTTCCTCATCAACCTGCCGATCGTGTCCTACTTCGAGATTGGTACGGCACTGACCGCAAACCACGCACACGCCTCCATGATGGGTGTGTACGGTATGCTAGCGATTGCCTTCGCGGTGTTCGGTCTGCGCTACCTGCTCCCGGAGAACAAGTGGCCGGAGAAGAGCCTGAAGTTCTCCTTCTGGACTCTGAATATTGGTCTGCTGTGGATGTCCTTCATCTCGCTGCTGCCGCTGGGTATTGCTCAGCTGTACAAGTCCGTGGGTGAGGGCTACTACGAGGCTCGTTCCTTCGCGTTCATTCACGACGGCGCCTCCGCCGTGATGGGTTGGATGCGTATGCCCGGCGACGTCATCTTCCTGGTTGGCATCATCCCGCTGATCAAGCTGGCACTGCTGGGTATCAAGGAGATTTTCTCCAAGAACGCTAAGGAAACCGTTCTGGAGCTGCCCGAGCCGCCGCTGTATGAAGAGGTTGAGGACGCTCGCATTGCAGAGTTCGCCGGTGCTCAGGCTGCCGAGGAGCTACCCGAGCAGACCAGCCCCTACCGTAGCGATCGTCGAGGCTAATCATGCCTGAGCAGATTGCTGGAGTTTCTTTCTTCGTGTGGCTGGCCTGCGTGTATGCGCTCGGTCTGGTCGCCGTGGGTTGGGGCTTCGATATTCTCGCTAAGCGCACCAGTCAGCGTTTCGTGGCGGCGCGAACTTTCGGGTTCACCTACCACGAAGAGAGCGACGCGTGGCTCTGCCCCGAAGACCAGTGGCTATGGGCGACCGCATTCGACTCGGATAACCGAGTGATGCGTTACCGCGCCAAGCCCAGCGTGTGCAACACCTGCCCTATCAAGGACACCTGCACCGTCTCGGCGAACGGCCGCGAGCTCACCCGCGAAGTGGACGAATGGCCCTACTCCGAGTCGGGCCGTTTCCACCGCGGACTGGCAGTGGCAGTGTCACTGCTAGGTGTGGTCACCCTCATTGGTGCCGCCATCGTCTGGCACTCCCCGCTGGAGCTTCTGGTGGAGGGTGCGGTCGTTGTGGTCTGCCTGTCGCTGACCTACCCGCTGGCTGTGAAGCTCATGCGTTCCCCCGCGAACTTCCAGAACGATCCGAAGCATATTCACGCATCCACCGCTGATGAATCAGTGAATGTGAAGATGGATCGTTTCGCGGCGAAGTGGGGTGGCGTGTCGAATGAGCGTAAGCGCCGCACCGAGCAGACCCGTAAGCAGATAATTGCGGATGCAACCCTGCCGGTTCGTACCTCCTTCCTCGACCCGGACCGCCCCGCATGGAGTGGTACCGGCACCTCCGTTCCGCGTCTGCATAAGACCACGAATGAGGTCATGCAGGAGCAGAACTTGGCTGAGGTTGAGGCTGCCGAAAAGCTGGCAGAGCAGATGGCGAAGAAGTAGCGCTGCACAAGTTTTTCCGTTCCGGCGGCTGACCGGTCGATTGGTCCCGTCTGTTAGCTTCGGCAGCCGCCCTGCGTGGAATTCTCTTTTATTCCTCTTTTGAGTTTTCCATGCGGGGTGCCGCTAAAGCACCGACCACCGCATGCCGCCGGGACGGAAAATTCCCCTCCCTAAACTCCGCCAAACACAGCCCGGTTACCGGGCACCCCTACTACCTGCACCGTACGAGGCGCGGGCAGGTGGGCACACATACCGTCCTCCCCCAATACATGTGAAGGAAAACCATGGATCCCGTCACTCTGGCAACTATCCTCATCCCAGTTGCCGTCATTGTTCTTTTTATTCTGATTCGTATGTTCCGCGTCATCCCCGAATACGAGCGCGGCATCTCTTTCCGCTTCGGTCACCTGCGCTCAGAGCTGAAGCCCGGCCTGAACGTCGTCTTCCCCTTCGTTGACTCCCTGCAGCGCGTTGATATGCGTGTCATCACCCTAACCATTCCCCCGCAGGAAGTTATCACCAAGGACAACGTCCCCGCCCGCGTGAACGCCGTGGTCCTCTTCCGCGTGACCAACGCCAAGAACGCCGTGCTCGAGGTCGAGAACTACCCGATCGCCACCAGCCAGATTGCGCAGACCACCCTGCGTTCCCTGCTCGGTCGCGTTGACCTGGACACCCTGCTCGCACACCGAGAGGACCTGAACGAGGACCTGCGCTCCATCATTGGTTCGCGCACCGAGCCGTGGGGTATTCAGGTGGAGCTCGTCGAAATCAAGGACGTTGAGATTCCCGAGGCTATGCAGCGCGCCATGGCACGCGAGGCTGAGGCTGAGCGTGAGCGCCGCGCAAAGATCATTTCGGCACGCGGTGAGCTGGAGGCTTCGAGCGAGCTGAAGGAAGCATCCGACATTCTGAGCCAGTCCCCCGCCTCCCTGCAGCTGCGTTACCTGCAGACCCTGCTGGAGCTGGGTGCCGACCAGAACTCGACCGTGGTCTTCCCGCTGCCCATGGACGTCATTGGCCCCCTCGTGGGTGCGCTCAAGGGCGAGAGCAAGTAGGCTACTCCCTCTGAGCTAAATACCGAATAGCGTGCAAGGCCCCGAGCAGATAGTTGCTCGGGGCTTTCGCTTTAACAGGGGTTACCCGGCGGGGTGCTTATCCTCTCCGGCGCCCTGCTGACTTATGCCGTAGCATGGAACCAGTGGCATTACTGCTACACACAGACCCACCCACCGTGAGGGAAGGCGCATGCTACACCACCTCCGCGAGATGCTACACCGCATCCCAGCACCTCGACGCTACGGGCGCGTCATGGCTCTACTCCTCGCCTCCCTGGGCGGCGCGGTTGACGTCTTCTCGCACATCCACTATGAAGCGCTCGTTGCCACGCAGACCGGTAACTTTATTCTGCTCATCGCCGACCTGCACCGTGACGCACCGCATGTGGTGCACCTGCGCTGGCTCTCCGTCATTCTCTTCAGCTTCGGGTACCTGGCAGGGCATTTTATTCACGACCTACTCGGTCAACGTGCCCGGATGAGGCACTGGCGCATCGGCACGCTCCTGCCGTTCCTTCTGGTCTGCTTCGCGGTACCCTTCATGGACAGAACTCTGAGCAATAGCTTTCAGGTGGGTGCGCTGGCGTTCACCGTCGGTCTGATGATTCACGCCCTCGCGGATACACGCATTGGCGAAAACCCCTTTTCGCTCTTCATGACCAGCGGCAATTGGCGCAAAATGCTCAGCGCCTGGTACGCCGCCGGTTCGCTGTACCTCACGCGGAAAACCCCCGAGGGAGTCACAAAAAATGAGGCGAAGGCGCAGCGCCGCACGGCCCTACTCAAAGCCATCGATTACTCTCTCGTAGTCATCTCTTTCATAACTGGCGTGATTCTCATGGCGCTTGTCACCCGATGGTTTGGCGTATTTTCCATCTGGTTGGCGGCACTGATTGCCGGCACTGCGTTCTGCTTCGGCTACCAGGCTGAAAAGAAAGAGGTTCGTGAGGACCAGAGCGCATAAGATTCACCCAATCTGCGGCTATAGAAGGCAGCAGAGCAGAAAACAGGACAGCAAAATATCCCGTGCAGATGAGTATCTGCACGGGATATTTCTATGCCGAATGTTCTTCGCGAAAGCTAGAAGGAAGGCGTTTGGCCCGCCGCGGGGGTTGGATGAGGTGGTTGCGACGGGCCAAACTTGTCGGTTACACGCCGTAGAGGTGCGGGCGCGGCAGGTACATCAGCCAGTTGGGTGAGGGCCGGAATCCTGCCGCTAACGGTTTTCACCGACGCCTTAAGCATAACCGCAAGGCACCCGAACCGGCGGCAGTTTGAGTGAAGCATCAATCACCCATCTCGCGCCATGCCGGGGCGGTATTCAGCCCAAAAATCGGTACCTAACGCACCGGCGAACCGAACCCCGCGCGAGCCTCTAACGCAGCGCCCGGTGAGCCTGGTCGAAGAACTCACGCTCATACACGCACGCCGACAGGTACGCCCGCGCCGCACGCACACGCTGAGCCGGTGAAGCCGCCTCAAACGCACGCTCCACCTCCACGAGGCTACGCGCCACATCCGCGGCGAACTCCTCGCCACCGTACATGCTCAACCACTCCGCGTACGGGTGGTCCGCGTGATTCTGCGAGGAGAGCACAGCGCCCACCTCTTCGTACAGCCAGTAGCAGGGCAGGATCGCCGCGGCACCGACCACGTAGTCATCACCGGCGGCGGAGGCACGCAGGAAATTTGTGTACCCCATCGTAATCGGTGAGGGTCCACCCAGACGCGCACGGTTCGCCAGCCAGCCCTCGTGCAGCTGCGATTCGGCGGCAATCGCCTCATGCGCACCGGCGGCCCAGTGCACCTGCGCCTCAGCGATGTCAGCACGCGCCGAGAGAGTCGCGAGCGCACGCGAATAATCACGCAGGTAGAGGGCGTCCTGGTCCAGGTAGAAGGCGAACAGGTCCTCGTCGAGGGTGCCTTCACCGAGGGCACGCACGAAGGGCAGGTCCAGGATCTGGTGCCAGGTTTCGCCACCGGCTGCCCAGAGGGCGGCGGTCCAGGGACCGGCGGGCTTTACGACGGCTTCACCGGCGGGCACGGGGCTGACCGGCAGCAGACGCTCCGGGCTGGTGCCGTCTAGGGCATTGCCCTCAGAGTCGGTGGTGGCGAGCAAGTGATGCCACGGGTAGGCGGAGGCGGCAGCCTCCAGACGGCGGGCACGCGCGGCGTGGTCCACCGGGCCGTGACCCTCACCGGAACCGACCTGCAAACCGGCGCCTGCGGCAATGGCCTCGTGGAGCCAGCGGGTGCTCCACTGCAGGGCGCGGTGGGTGTCTTCGCGGGTCAGAGTGTTCTTCTGGTCTGCGGTAGGTTCTGCGGCCTCCGCGTGCTGCAGCAGTTCCACGCCCAGGCGGGTTGCCAGCGAGGAGGACAGGGAGCATCCGGTGCCGTGCGTATTGCGGCTGTCCAAGCGCGGGGTGCGCACGTGCGCGCAGGTGCCGTCCGGGAAGACCGCGGTGTTACCGGCGTCCTGACCGCACAAGTGGCCACCCTTCACAATCACGGTGGTTCCGGTCGCCGCCGCGAGGTTCGCCGCCTGCTCGTGCGCCTCATCAAAGGTCTGGGCGGGCTCCTTCTGGCAGAGCACGGCAAGCTCCGGAATGTTCGGGGTAATCACGTCCACGAGCGGCACCAGGTCGCGCAGCGCCTGCTCCGCTTCCGCCTGCAGCAGACGGTCACCGCTGGAGGCAATCATGACCGGGTCGAGCACAACCACGGGCACGGGGTGCTCACTCAGCCAGGTGCGGACGGTGCGAATCGTGTCTGCGTCGCCAAGCATACCGATTTTCACGGCGTCAACCGTGACGTCATCAAAAACAGCGGCAAGCTGCGCGGTCAAAAACTCCAGGGGCGGGGTAAATACCTCGCGGACCCCGCAGGTGTTCTGGGCGACCAGCGAGGTGGTCACGCACATGCCGTAACCGCCGGATGCGGTAATGGACTTGAGGTCCGCCTGAATGCCCGCACCGCCGGAGGGGTCGGTGCCCGCAATCGAGAGGACCCTCGGCACGCGAGCTGTCTGGGGTGCCCGGGGGTTTCCGGGGGCGCTCGCGCCGGGTACAGGGTTAGAGGTGGATGCGCACGCGGGCGCGCTAGGCTGCTCTGCCATCATCGATAATCCCTTCGCTAGTTCGAACTAGAGCAGGTTCAATGGGTGATTCTCTCAGCCTTGAGTGTTTGTACGCTGTTTCGCGCGCCCGCTGTTCCGTGCCCCCGCTGTTTTGGTTGCCCGTCTTTGGGCGGGTCAGCGGGTTGGGAGCAGGCGTCTCAAGGCACCCCATATCGCTCTGCCAGGTTATCACAACGATTCTCAGTAACTGAAAGTTTTGCGGGTGACAAGTGAATCTCTCCGAAATTTTCGTTTGACGGATCCCCTCGGTGCGCTCTACCCCCTCATCTCAGCACCCACCACCGCCTCCCCAAACACCCCGTTAAACGAGTAGTGCCCGGCACCGCTTCACACGGTGCCGGGCACTATCTGTCGGGAATATATGCTGCCGGTTAGGTCAGGGCGAAAATCTCTGCCGGGGAGCCCTCCGCAATGATCCTGCCCTCGTGCAACAGGACCGCACGGTCAGCCTGTGAGGCGATACGCGCATCGTGCGAAATGATTAGCACCGCACGGTTCGCCAGCACGGCACTCAGGGACTCAGTTGCGTCCGCGAGCTCCAGCTGGGTGGTGGACTCATCCAGAATCACGGCGTGCGGGTCAGCAAGCACGATGCGTGCCAGTGCCAGCTGTTGAATCTGGTCGCGGGTCAGAGGCGAATCCGCGCCGCTGACGACGGTGTCCATGCCCTGCGGCAGGTCGCGCCACCAGCGGGCACCGATAGCGTCCAGTACCTCGCGCATCTGCTCGACGGTTGCATCCGGCACGACCACCGTAAAGTTATCGGCGAGAGTACCGAAGAAGACGTGTGCTTCCTGGGTGCAGACCAGCAGACGCGG
The DNA here is from genome assembly GCF_054263775.1 of Rothia sp. 110740021-2. NCBI lineage: Bacteria > Bacillati > Actinomycetota > Actinomycetes > Micrococcales > Micrococcaceae > Rothia > Rothia sp. 110740021-2. Next base: position 1,191,124 of record NZ_JBSZFE010000001.1, read on the forward strand.
GCGGCCGTCGGTGGCGGCATCGGTCGGGAAGTCGCCGTGACCCACCGGGCGCCCCATCACGTTAATGGTGCCGTCCAAGGCGGTCAGCGAACCACCAATCAGACGAGCCAGGGTGGTCTTGCCCGAACCAGATCGGCCCACCAAGGCGAGCGCTTCGCCGCGGCGAATCTTCAGGTTGATGCCTTCCAGAACGAGAGCGTCCGGCGAGTAGCCGTACGAGACGTGGGAGCAGTCAACGGCATACTCCGGGTTTTTCACGGCTTCATCAGACACGCCGGCGAACGCTTCGGCGCGGTGCTGTGCACGCTCCTCACGCTGCTTCTTCGCCAAGGAGACCACGCCGAACACACGACCCATGTTCACGAGCATGATGCGCAGGTTGCTAACGTGGTGGTTCAGCATGTCGGCGAGGGTTCGCAGGCTGAAAACCATGACCGAGGCGGTCGCTACGGCACCCCAGCTTGCCCAGCCGAGAGCCACGCAGGCGGCGCCCCAGAGCATGCACAGAACCGTGGGGATCCAAGCGTTGATAGCGTCCACGGTGAAGTACAGCTGGCGGATGCGCACCATGCCCAGCTGCGCGGCGAACTGGCGCTTGTTCTCGCCGGCGAAGGCGTCTTCGCGGGCGGTGTGAACGCCCAGCTCACGGATCGTGGATGTGCCGCGAATATTCTCGGTCAGCACGCTGTTGAGGTCGCTCACGCGCTCCTGGGTGGCCTGGTTGCGTGCCGCCATGAGCGGTAGCATCTTCGACATAATGAGCGCCAGACCGGCAATCATGGGCAGCATGATCAGACCCATTGCTGGGCTCACAAACGCCAGAGAGATCGTGGAAACCAGGAAGTACAGAATCACGTAGATTGCACCGAGAAGGTCTGTGCTGACAGCGTTTGCTGCCGAGGACAGGTCGTCGGTCACGCGGGTGAGCAGGTCGCCGCTACCGGCTTCTTCCACGGTGCGTGCGTCCAGATCGAGGGTGCCGTCGAGGGTGTCCTGGTTGGCGTCACGGGTGACGAGTGCACCTAGTCGGGCCGCACTGTACGAGGAGACCATGAGGGTTATCGCCTGCACGATGAACGCCGCCAGGATAATCAGAATCGGCTGCCACGGGTAGCTGGAGAACTTACCCGCCACCACGTCGTCCACAGTGGCACCAATCTGCAGGGGCACCACCGCACCCATGAGGGTGCTGACCATGTAGATGACGAAGGTGTAGAGGGCCCGCCCCTTATGCACTGCGAGGTAGTTCCACATGCGGCGTGCCACATAAGCGGGGGTTTCGATGGGGAGCTGCTTTGCCATGCTAGTTCACCTCCTGATTCTGAGTGGTTTCCGGGTAGCCGTCGCGTTCCATGCGGCGGGTCGTCTCCGCGGTCGTGGAGACAACGTAGACCTGCTCCAAATCCTGTAGCAGGCCGGGATAACCGACGGGCAGGCGGTCGCTACCGATTTGGGTTTCCATCGCATCGTAGATGTAGCGCTGGCTGGGTTCGTCCACGGAGTTCAGCGGCTCAGTCAGGATGAGCACCTGCGCATCCTGTGCGAGCGCACGGGCTAGTGCCAGACGCTGACGCTGACCACCGGAGAGGTTCGCGCCTTCACTGGTGATGCGGGCGGCGAAGTAGTCTTCGGGGTTGCGTCCGCCCAGTCGGTAGGCGATTTCGCGGGCGTCGGTAATCTTCAGCAGCTCCTGGTCCTTTGCCTGTGCCAGCTCCTCGTCGGGGTTCGGCACGGTGCCCAGGCGCAGGTGCTCCTGCAGGGTTCCGGCGAAAATCATGGGGTTCGGCTCGCTCAGCAGCACGCGGCGGCCGGTAGCGTCCTTGAGGTCCTCTCCCCCACGTCGCAGGGTGCGGGCAAGCGCCTCGGCGTAGTCTTGCGCGGTGAGGTTGTAGTCGCGCGGGTTGACGTACACGATGCGCGGGTTGCTAGCGCCGGTGGGAGCGACGGGTACGGACACCTCAAAGGTGCTCGCCTCGACTGCCTGTACGGCGCGTGCCAGCTGCGCCATTTCTTCATCGGTGCGCGGGCTCTTCAGCACGCCCTGGCGTACGCCCGCGTGACCTTCGAGGCGGGCGACCTTGGCGAGCGCAATCTTGGCGTATCGCCATGCGGTGAGGAAGTTCTGGGTAATCCAGATGGGGCCGCCCATCATCGCGATAATGGAGGCGACGGTCACCAGGGACGCAGCGGGCGTGTCGGAGACCCAGCGGCCGTTTTCGACGTGGCCGGTGAGGGCGAAGCCGATGCCGAGCAGGGTGACGGCACCGCCGAGCAGTGCGCGGATGAGGTACATCCAGCGGTGCGTCTTTTCGTAGCGCATGTAGCTGTCGAAGACTTCGTCGGTGCCGCGGTGGTAGCGTTCACGTATCTGTTCTTCGGCGCCGAGGCCGGCGATGGTGCGCAGACCGGTGGCGATGTCGGAGGCGCGTGAGGAGGCTTCGCCGTCCTTTTCGCGGTATTCGCCAATCTTGGATTCGAGGAAGGTCGAGTACCAGGCGATGACGACGACCACAATGAGCGTGCCGATAAGGGTGACGACCGCGGTGACGGGGTTGATGAGCCAGAGCTGCACGGCACCGAGGGTCGCGATGATCATGGCGTTAACGAATAGCGGCAGTGAGAAGTAGACGTCCGTAATGCGGCGTACATCTTTGTTCATGACCGTGACCGCTTCGCCGGAGTCTACGCCGGCGCGGGTTTTGCCCATGAGCCGGTTGATGTAGATGCGCCAATCGCGGCCGAGTTCTGCACTGAGGGTCATGGAGGTACCCCAGCCGAAGAACTCGTTAATCACGATGAAGGTGATGGATGCGACAACTACCCAGAACATGGGCCAGGCGTTGGTGGCTTTTCCTGCGATGTACTGGTTGATGAATTGACCTACCATGACGGGGATCAGGATTGCGCCGATACCTGCGGTAGCTTCACCCACGATGGGGATTGCCCAGCGGTGCCAGGGGTATTTGTGTCCGGGCGCGGTGACACGCAGGGCGAGGCGCTTTTTGAGGGCTTCCTCTTCGGCCTTGCGCAGTTCGCTGCCGGTTATTTCCTGTGCAGATTTTTTCTGAGCGGCTTTTTCCTGCGTAGTTTTGTTATGCATGGATTCTTCACGCGTAGATTCTTCACGCGCAACGTTTTCTTGTGCCTTGTCATCATTGCATTCAGTCATTCAACGTTTCTCCTTTCTCTTACCCTATTCCTTTATCAATGTGGCACGCAACACTAAGAGTGTATTAGGTGGGGTGTGTCGTTATTTTATGCAACGTATTTTGGGGCGTGTATCAACCGCACGGTATGAGCCGGCGTCAATCGGAGGACTTGAACCTAGGTGGCAATTTATACGACATGGAGGTCTGTGTTTTCGACCTTCTAAGCACCAAGTTTTTGCACCACTGCACTTTTAGTGCTTTGTTCTACACTACACGAATTTTGGGAATTCCCGCTTTAGCGCGGCACCGCACCTCCGGAACGCTCCGCAAAGGAACCGCAACCACCCTGCAAAGATGCAGCGCACACCCCGCCAACACTCCGCGAGTACCCGTTTGTTCCCTCGTAACGATAACGCCCCCGCGCCCGTCCTATTCCCGATAGACTGGAATTCTCATGAGTATTTTGAATTTTCTTTCTCCCTCGCTGGGCGAGAACCCCGGCAACTACAATCGACGCAATTTTCATGGCAACCCCCTCACCGCCGAAGAAATCTATGAATCCTTCACCGAGTGGATTTCGACCCGCGGCATGACCATGTACCCCGCGCAGGACGAGGCTGTTCTGAGCATTGCCGCCGGACATAACGTGGTGCTGGCAACCCCGACCGGTTCGGGTAAGTCCACTGTGGCTGTTGCCGCGCATTTTACGGGCCTGGCAACCGGTCAGCGCTCCTACTATACCGCCCCCATTAAGGCGCTGGTGTCTGAGAAGTTCTTTGATCTGATCAATATTTTTGGTGCCGAGAACGTGGGCATGATTACCGGCGACTCCGCCATTAATACGGAGGCGCCCATTATCTGCTGCACCGCGGAGATTCTCGCCAATATTGCCCTGCGCGAGGGTAAGGATGCGGACCTCTGCCAGGTCATTATGGACGAGTTCCATTTCTACTCTGACCCGCAGCGCGGCTGGGCGTGGCAGCTTCCCCTGCTGGAGCTTCCGCAGGCGCAGTTCCTGCTGATGAGCGCGACCCTGGGCGATACGACTCGCTTTCAGGAGGAGATGACGGCGCTGACCGGTCGTGCGAGTGACCTGGTGGCGCATTCTGAGCGTCCTATTCCGTTGCATTTCTACTACTCCGCCACCCCGGTTCAGGAGACGGTGCAGGAGCTCGTGCAGACCAAGCAGACTCCGGTCTATATTGTGCATTTCTCGCAGAAGGCGGCGCTGGAGCAGGCGAATGCGCTGCTGTCAGTGGCTATTGCCTCGAAGGAAGATAAGGAACGCATCGCGGAGCTGATTGCGAAGTTCCGTTTCGGTCCGGGCTTTGGTAAGGCACTGAATAAGCTGGTGCGTGCCGGTATCGGTATTCACCACGCGGGTATGCTACCCAAGTACCGCCGCCTGGTGGAGCAACTGGCTCAAGAGGGTCTGCTCAAGGTGATTTGCGGTACCGACACCCTGGGTGTGGGTATTAACGTTCCCATCCGTACCGTGCTGATTACGGCGCTGTCGAAGTTTGATGGTGCCCGCAGCCGTCGTCTGCGCGCCCGCGAGTTCCACCAGATTGCTGGACGCGCCGGCCGCGCCGGTTTTGATACCGCCGGCACCGTGGTGGTTCAGGCACCCGAGCACGATATTGAGAATGCTCGCCTGCTGGCTAAGGCTCAGGCGAAGTTCGGTGACGACACTAAGCGCATTAACCAGTCACTGTCCTCCAAGCGTAAGAAGGCACCGGAAGGCTTCGTTGGCTGGTCCGAGAAGACTTTTGACCAGCTGGTAGAAGCCGCCCCGGAGCCGCTAACCTCTTCCTTCGACATCACCCACTCGATGCTGCTGAACCTGATGCACCGCCCGGAGAACCCGGTCGTTGCCGCGTACCGCATCATCCAGCAGAACCACGAGAGCCCTGCGCGCCGCCGCGAGCTGCTGCGCAAGGCAATCGGTATCTACAAGGAGCTGCTGACCGGCGGCGTGATTGAGCGAACCAACACCCCGGACGAGCACGGCTCCTACCTGCGCCTGACCGAGGATTTGCAGGATAACTTTGCCCTGAACCAGCCGCTGTCCGCTTTTGCGGTCGCCGCACTGGAACTGCTCGACCCCGAATCCCCCAGCTACGCGCTGGACGCGCTCTCCCTCATCGAGGCGACCCTGGAATCGCCGAACCAGGTGCTGTACGCGCAGGAACGCAAGGCAAAGAACGAGCTGTCGGCACAGCTGAAGGCGGACGGTGTGGACTACACCGAACGCATGAACGAGCTGGACAAGGTCACCTACCCGCAGCCTCTGGCGGAGCTCATTGAGCAGGCGTACACGACCTACAAGCAGTCCGCACCGTGGGTGGCTCGTTTTGAGCCGCGGCCCAAATCGATTGTGCGTGACATGTACGAACGCGCGATGGGCTTCAATGACTTCGTGCAGTACTACTCGCTGGAACGTGCCGAGGGCGTGTTTCTGCGCTACCTCTCTGACGCGTACAAGGCGCTACGCCACACCATCCCTGATTCTGCCGTAACCGACGAGCTCGACGACATTATCGCGTGGCTCGGCGAGCTCGTGCGCCAGACCGACTCCTCCCTGGTGGATGAGTGGGAGAAGCTAGCTGCCGGCGAAGACACCGCCACCATTGCCGCCGAGCACGCCTCCATCGAGGAGGAAGAGCCTCCCGCCGTGACGAAGAACCTGCGCGCCTTCCGTGTGATGGTGCGCAATGCCCTGTTCCGCAGAGTGGAGCTCTTCGCTGAGGAGCGTGACCGCGCCCTGGGCGCCCTGGACGAGTGGTGCGGCTGGGATGCCGACCGCTGGGCGGACACTATGGACGACTACTTCGACGTCTACGACGACATCTACACGGACGCCGATGCGCGCTCGCCTCGCCTGGTCAGCATGGATGAGGACACCGCCGCGCATCCGGGCGTGTGGAAGGTTCAGCAGAGCTTCGCCGATCCCGAAGACAACTTTGACTTCGGTATTCGTGCCGAGGTTGATTTGGTTGCCTCCGATGAGGCTGGGTACCCGGTATTGAAGATTCTGAGCGTGGGCGAGTTCTAAGACTCCGAATGAAACTCCGTCCGAGGCTCAGCCACGATGTTGCCCGTAGTGGGCTAGAATACAGAGTATCTATCTATTTGAATGAAAGAAGGTTCACCGTTGACCGTTTCTTCGCTTCCCAAGGTTGAGTACCGCAAGGGTTCGGTCGTCAAGCACGACGGCTACGAGATTACCGACCACTGGTTCCAGGTTCCCCTGACCCACGGTCTGATTTTCTCCAAGGGCAAGGATGCCGCTCTCTCCTCCCGTTTCGCGGACCAGACCATCACCGTGTTCGCCCGCGAGGTCGTGAGCACCAACGAGACTCTGACCGTTTCGGCTGATAAGCGTCCTTACATTGTGTACCTGCAGGGCGGCCCCGGTTTCGGTTCGCCGAAGACCGGCTCCATTGGCGGCTGGATTGCTGAGCTGGCGAAGACTCACCGCGTGATTCTTCTGGATCAGCGCGGTACCGGCATGTCTTCCCCGCTGTCTGCTCGCAACATCACCGCTGTGGGTGACGCGCAGGTTCAGGCTGAGTACACGGAGCTGTTCCGTGCGGATTCCATCATTGCTGACGCTGAGGCTGTCCGCGAGGTGCTGCTCGCTAACCGTGCAGACAAGCGCTGGTCCACCATTGGTCAGTCTTTCGGTGGCTTCCTGACTCTGTCCTACCTGTCGTTCGCACCTCAGTCGCTGCGTGACTGCCGCATCACTGCGGGTCTGGCACCGATTCGTACCTCCGTGGATAACGTCTACCAGCACACCTTCGACCGAATGAAGGAACGTGTTGAGGAGTACTACAGCTGGTTCCCGGAGGATGCTGAGCTCGCCACCCGCATCGCTGAGCACCTACGCACCCACAAGGAGTACCTGCCCACTGGTGAGCGTCTGACCGATCACCGCTTCCAGATGGCTGGCCACTTCCTGGGTGGCCGCTGGCGTGAGCGCGGTCTGCACTACTTCCTGGAGACCGCTTTCGCTGAGGGTAACGACCACCTCTCCGATCAGTTCCTGACCGCTATGGGTGCCGAGGTGACCTTCCAGGCGAACCCGCTGTACGCCCTGATGCACGAGACCATTTACGCTGACGGCCCCGCTGACGGCGTTCTGCCCGGCATCCCCGGCTACGAGCTGTCCCCCTCCCCCGCACCGACCAACTGGTCTGCTGCTCGCGTGGCGGCGTCCCGCCCCGAGTTCGCACCGGATGCGGATCGTCTGCTCTTCACCGGCGAGCACATCTTCCCCTGGTACTACGAGGAGGATCCCTCGCTGCGTCCGCTGGCTGAGGTTGCTAACCTGCTGGCTGAGAAGAAGGACTGGGGTCGCCTGTACGACCACGCACAGCTGCACAAGAATGAGGTTCCTGTGGTAGCTGCGGCGTACAACCCGGACGTGTACGTGGACTTTGAGCACTCCATGGAGACCGCTCGTTGGGTCGGTAACACTCAGGTGTGGACCTCGAAGACCCACCACCACGACGGTTTCGGTTCTGACTCGCTGACCATTCTGGGTCACCTTAAGAACATGCTGGCTGAGGTGCACAACCAGTAAAACTTTCAAGATAGCGAGAGCCCCTCACCCCGGTTGATCCGGTGTGAGGGGCTCTCGTGTAAGCGCTTAGCCTGGTGAGGCTACAGGCTCAGTAACTACTTGGAGGAAGAGTGCGCATCCTGTGCGGTGCGGGCACGCATCACGAGGGCGTGGTACTCGTCTTCCTTCTCGATCAGCTCTTCACGCAGCTTGGCGGGAATGGCGTTGAGCTTCTCGGTTTCCTGTTGCCAGCGGACGGTGATGTCTGCACGCTCGGCGGCGGGTGCATCCTCGGGCAGTGCCAGGTACTTCTCGGAGAGCGCCTGAACACGCTGGATGGTCTGCAGTGCGCGGCCCTTGGGACTGAGCAGCGAAGCAAGCACGGTAATGATTAGAACGCCCACAATGACCATCAGCGACATTTCGGTGCTGATTTCGACCACGTGCACGGGCTCGCCGTGGTTAATGAACGGCAGGTTGTTCTCGTGCATTGCGTGCAGGATGAGCTTCGCACCAATGAACGCGAGGATGGTCGCCAGGCCGTAGGAGAGGTAGATGAGGCGGTCCAGCAGACCGTCAATAAGGAAGTACAGCTGGCGCAGACCCATAAGTGAGAATGCGGTCGCAGTAAACACAATGTAGACCGACTGGGTGAGGCCGAAGATCGCGGGGATCGAGTCGAGTGCGAAGAGCAGGTCGGAACCGGCGATAGCGACCATGACGAGCATCATGGGGGTCATGACACGCTTGCCGTTTTCGATGGTGAAGAGCTTGTCGCCGTCGAAGTGGTCGCTGGTCTTCAGGTACTTCTTGGCGAGGCGGACCATAATGTTGTCTGCTTCGTCGTCACCGTCGCCGTCGGTGATTTCATCCTTGAGCAGGTTACCTGCGGTCATGAGCAGGATCAGGCCGAAGATGTAAAACACCCAGGCGAAGGAGTTGATGATTGCTGCGCCGGCAAAGATGAAGGAGCCACGCGCCAGGATCGCAAAGACGATACCGAAGAGCAGGACCTTCTGCTGATTCTCACGGGTGACACGGAAGGTGCCCATAATGATCATGAAGACGAAGAGGTTATCGACCGAGAGAGCTTCTTCGGTGATGTAGCCTGCGTAGAATTCGGTAGCTGCGGAGGGGCCGTTCGTCACGAAAATGTACAGACCAAACAGCAGCGCGATGCTGATGTAAATACTCGACCAGATGGCCGCTTCCTTGACGGTGGGTTCGTGCGCCTTACGGACGTGGAACACGAAGTCGAAGGCCAATAGACCCGCGATGATGAGAATAGTAACCAACCATTGCAACCCGGTAACTTCCATGGGGAGCCTTTCTTGTGGTGTGCGTACAGGACCACAAGTCTCTCCCGCCGACCTGAATGGAGGTCGGCTCGATTCACCGGTTAGACGCCTTCGGCTAACGTGCTGACGATGAGTCGATTGGTGGGATACTCCCTTGCTCGGTGAACGATTATACAGCAGGTTGGGGTTTTTACGCAGGAGCCCCTCCGGGAGAACTTTCAGGAGCGAGATGTACCGAAACGCCGCATCCGGCAGGGGTGACCTGACGGATGCGGCGTTTCGGGTGATGAATAAGCACTGCCTAGTTGGGGGTCTAGCTGGCGACGCTATGAGTTGGCGCTGTTACTAGTTGGCAACGGTGAAGCGGCGGCCCGCGTGCTTAGGCTCTTCTACCTCATCAATCAGGGCGACAGCAAAATCCTCGGCGCTAACGAACTCGCCTGCGGGGGTGTCCAGTGTGGTGTTGTACTTGCCGGTGCGCTCACCCGGTGCGATTTCAAACGCCGGGGAGAGCATGGTCCAGTTCAGGCCCTCGGATGCGCGGTAATCGTCGAGAATCTGCGCGAACGCCTTCGCCTCGGGCTTGTACTCTTCCGGGAAGCCTTCGCTATCAACGAAACGGTTGCCGTTGCCGTCCTCAAGGGAGCCAGCACCACCGACGACCAGCAGTCGACCGGTAGGTGCTGCCGCGATTAGCGCACGGTGTGCGTCGATGACCGGCTGCGCGGAGGTGCCGCGACCGCCCGGAACGGCGACGATGGTGACGTCGTGATTGTTGACGATGTCGACCAGTGCCGCGGTATCTGTAAGGTCGATGCTGCGGGCGGTGGTGCCTTCGGGTGCCTTGCCGGAGCGGGTGTATGCATCGACCTGGTGGCCGCGGGAGATTGCTTCTGCTGCGGTGCGTGCGCCGACCATGCCGGTTGCGCCGATGATTGCGATGTTCATGAGGGGTTCTTTTCGGGTAGGTCTTCTGTAGTTTTTCTTGCGGTGTTCCGCGTAATGGTTTTATAGTATCTATTAGAAACCAGGTACCTCAAGGTAACTATTGGAGATGCGTAGAAAATATTTAAAAATATTTTTCGCCCCCCTCTCCACCCCTAAAACAGCCCCTTGGCAGATTGAAAAGACAGCAGCTATGACCACCCCGCTCATCTCCCCCACACACGAAACTGCAGTAAGCACCTGCACCCAGCAGGACGACCTGCGCGCCAATATTCTCACCAGCGCCTGCCCCTCCCGCACCGTGATGCGCCACCTCACCGACCGGTGGACCCCGCTCATTGTTGCGGTGCTCTCCGAACAGCCCGTCGCCCGCTTCGGCGAACTCAAGGTAAGTATTCAGGGTGTCTCCCCCAAGGTCCTCACCCAGACCCTGCGCTCCATGGAACGTGACGGCCTGGTAGAACGTCGGGTCACCGCATCCATTCCGCCGCGCGTGGACTACGAACTGACCGCGCTCGGTATGACCCTCATTGAGCCGATGTCCGCCCTGCGCCACTGGGCGCAGGACAATATGCAGGCGGTACTCGAAGCCCGCAAGCGCTACGACGCCACCGCACTAGAGAACGGCGACGTGTAAAAGGCGCAACGTAAAAAAGTACAGCATAGAGCGGCATAGTATATAAAAACGCAGTGTAGAGAGGCACCGCACAGCTCAATACCGTACAGCAACCCCATATCAAAGTAACCCTCCCCGTGAACTATTACGGGGAAGGCTACTTCTATATTTCATTCTATGAGGAGACCATGTTGAAGGTCGGCGGGGTGAAAGCAATCGCGTTTACCTGCTTGTTGGTATCCACTGTGCCGTTCTCATGAATCATCGGGACGGTAATAACCACCTCAAACTGGTACATGCCTTCCATGAGCTTATCGCCACACAGCGCAAAACGCGCAGAGATGTCCGTCGCTTGATCATTCATGCTCGATGCAAACGGAATGACCTGCCCCCGAACGGTCTGAGTCTTGCCGTTGCGGGTCATGACGGCCGCCTTACCGGTCGGGTCAGTGGTGAAGATCTGACGGTCAATGATTTCACCATGGGTAAAGTCTGGCCCCTGAACCGCCTTGCAATCATCAGCCGAAACAGCGAATACGGGCACCGCCGTGGAGTCAGCAATAGCGGGCACAGCCCAGAGTGCGCCGCGGGTGAGGTTGCGGCGGGTAACAAAACGAGCTCCCGTAGTGTGTGCGTCTGGAGATTGATTCACAGTAGTCGCAGATTTTTCTTCGTCGTTCAGAAACATCAAGGTGTTATTTGACACGTAAAATACCTTGATAGTCTACATCATGTATCTGCACCCAGTGGAAGTTCATGAACGATAAGTTACCTCATGGCGAAAAACCCAAGTCGGGACCCTAAACACCGGGCTTAGAACACCGGGTTTAGGCGTGACCCGCCTCCTTCATCAGGCGCAACTCCTTCTTCAAATCGGCAAGCTCATCACGCAGACGTGCCGCCAACTCAAATTGCAAGTTCTCCGCCGCCACGCGCATCTGCTCGCTCATCTGCTCAATCAAATCCAGCAGGTCCTCGGCAGGTGCCGCCGCCAGGCCGTCGGCACGAACACGCGCCTCCGCACGGGCGAGAAGCTCCTCCGACTCCAGGGTGCTCGTGGCAATCTTCGACGAGGTCGCAGAACCGGTCTTCGCACCCGCACTCACCGTCCGGGCACCCTTCTTACCGCTCTTCCGCAACTGCAGAAGCTCGCGGGTATCCTCTTCCTCGCGGGCGAGAATATCCGTAATATCGGCAATCTTCTTCCGCAGAGGCTGCGGGTCAATACCGTGCTCACGGTTGTACGCCTGCTGAATCTCGCGGCGGCGGTTCGTCTCATCAATCGCCACGCGCATCGAATCCGTAATCTTATCCGCGTACATGTGCACCTGACCGGACACATTACGCGCCGCACGACCAATGGTCTGAATCAGCGACGTGGTCGAACGCAGGAAGCCTTCCTTATCGGCATCCAGAATCGCAACCAGAGACACCTCAGGCAGGTCCAGACCCTCACGCAGCAGGTTAATACCAACCAGCACATCAAAGGTACCCAGGCGCAGCTCACGCAGAAGCTCCACACGGCGCAACGTATCAACGTCAGAATGCAGATACTGCACCTTCACGCCGTGCTGCAGTAGGTACTCCGTCAAATCCTCTGCCATGCGCTTGGTGAGGGTCGTAACCAGCACACGCTCATCACGTTCAACGCGCACGCGAATCTCCTCAAGCAAATCATCAATCTGCCCCTTGGTCGGCTTGACCACAATCTCCGGGTCAATCAGGCCCGTCGGCCGAATAATCTGCTCCACATAACCATCAGCCTGCGACAGCTCATACTTGCCGGGGGTTGCCGAAAGGTAAATCGTCTGACCGATGCGCTCCAGGAACTCCTCCCATTTCAGCGGGCGGTTATCCATCGCCGACGGCAGACGGAAACCGTGCTCCACCAGCGTGCGCTTACGGGACATATCACCCTCATACATGGCACCGATCTGCGGGACCGTCACGTGCGATTCGTCAATAATTAGTAGGAAATCATCCGGGAAATAATCCAACAGACAGTTCGGGGCGCTGCCGGGGGCACGACCGTCAATATGGCGCGAGTAGTTCTCAATGCCATTGCAGAAGCCCATCTGCTCCATCATTTCCAGGTCGTAGGTGGTGCGCATGCGCAGACGCTGCGCCTCCAGCAGCTTGCCCTGGGATTCGAGGGTCTGCAGGCGCTCGCGCAGCTCATCCTCAATGGAGGTAATAGCCTTCGCCATACGCTCAGCACCGGCGACGTAGTGGCTTGCGGGGAAGACATACATTTCTTCTTCCTCGCGAATTACCTCGCCGGTCAGCGGGTGCAGGGTGTAAATCGCCTCAATCTCATCACCGAAGAACTCAATGCGGATTGCGTTCTCCTCGTACATGGGGATGATTTCGACGGTATCGCCGCGCACACGGAACGTGCCGCGGTGAAAGTCCATGTCGTTACGCGCGTACTGCATCGCCACGAACTGACGCAGCAGCTCATCGCGGTCAATCTCCTCACCGCGACGCAGAGTCACCATCTGCTCAATGTACTCCTCGGGCGTGCCCAGACCATAAATGCAGGACACGGTCGCAACCACCACCACGTCGCGGCGAGTCAGCAGGGAGTTCGTCGCCGAGTGACGCAGACGCTCCACTTCCTCATTGATGGAGGAGTCCTTCTCAATGAACGTATCGGTCTGCGGCACGTACGCCTCAGGCTGGTAGTAGTCGTAGTACGAGACGAAATACTCCACCGCATTATTCGGCAGCAGCTCGCGCAGTTCATTCGCCAGCTGCGCCGCCAGAGTTTTATTCTGCACGAGCACCAGAGTCGGACGCTGCACCGCCTCAATCAGCCAGGCTGCGGTCGCGGACTTACCGGTACCGGTAGCGCCCATCAGCACAATGTCCTTCTCACCGTTCTGCACACGCTCGGTGAGCTCGGCGATAGCCTTCGGCTGATCACCGGCAGGCTGGAAGGGGCTGACTACTTCAAAGGGGGCAACAACACGGTTAATTTCAGGTGCGTAACTCATGTATCCATCCTAGGGGAAAGCCGCCCGATGTGCCCTCGGATTGGTCGCCCTTTTCTACTGGCGCAATAGTCCAGACACGACAGGTAACAAGCCATCACCATGAAAGTGCCCAAGTTCATAAAAGAGGTAGCGCAAAAGATAAGGGGTATTCGACTAGTTCATATGCGCTACCGGGCAGGAACCGAGCGGAAGCATTCTCCCGCACGATAACGGTGCTTTTAGGAACAGCGCTCACAGCATGATTCCGGGCGGTATTTTATTGGTTTGCAGCCGTGGGGGTTGCCACAGCGTTAGTGCACCTCCACAGTTGCTCCGGCAAGGCTCATCAGCGCCCGGTTCGTCAGTGGAAGGTACCCATTCAGGGCGCTCAAAATCAGCTGCATGGTGCGCTCTTCATCCTCCACGCTCAGTCCACGCAGAATACCCACACCCGGCACGCAGATGCGCTGCTTATACAGATCAATCACAGCGCACACGGTGCGGTTCGGCACACCCAATACCGGCAGCATGCCGCGGTGATTGACGGTGCGCAGGCCCTTACCGACCACAGCGGCAGTGCGAATATCCGGACGAGCGCTGCCCTCAAACCGGGAGGCGCCTGCACCGTTCGCAAAAGCGGCAGGGGCGGGAATACTATTCGGCGCCGCACTCTTCTCGTTCAGCACAGACAGCAGCGGCTCCCCCACGGCAGCGGTGACCGCCACGTAGCGTACCTGCCGGTCCATGGCGTTCAGGAAGTCCAGTTCCGCGTATTCCTCCACGCGGTAGTTCTCAACCAGACCGGCTTCACCCGACCCAGTTTCTTCCACGGTTCGGGTGATGACTTCTTCATCGTAGAAGCTTGCTACGCACACCTGCGGGGTACCTCGCTCAATGCGGGCGCGGCACCGATAGTCGTCATCGAGCAGCCAGAGGGACAGTTCGTAGCCGTCGGGTACATCGCGCACACCGGTCGCAAGCAGAACTTCGCTGCCGTTCAGGGGGAATGGCTCCCAGCCTGCCGGTTCAAAAGCATTGAGCGCACCGTCCAGGGCGGGATTGCAGGACCCGAGGCTCGGCGCTTGCTCAGCCGGGGTGAATGCCTCGGTGGAGGGCATAGCGATGGTGAGCCCGCGCATCCTGCCGGCAAGGCATAGTTCAATCGCCATGAGCAGGTGGCCCGCACCTTCACGGCTCAGTGCGGGGCTCTGAACCAGGTGCGCCACACCGGAGTTATCCAGGCTGAGGTGTTCGCCAACTCCGCGAGCGGCGTTAGAGTAGCGGTTGTGCAGGCGCACCAGCTCGTCAATGGGCAGGGCACGGCCCACGATGCCGAACGCCTGGGCGATAGCCTGAACATGTTCAGGGAAGACGCGGCAGAGCCTGCCAAGCTGGCGGGCAAATTCTGCCGGACGCTGCGTGAGCACACCCAACAGGGTGCCGAGGTTCTGCTGGTGGTAGGCGTTGAGCAGCTGGGCGACGGTGGCGGGTTCAAGCTGCTCGACGGTGCCCCTCGTGGGGAGGCGCGCGCCCTGACGGTTGAGGGTTGCGGTGCCGCCGCGGCTACCCGCGGACTGCTCTGATGAGTTTTTGCCTGCTTGTTCTCGGTAGGTTCCCGACTGCGTCACGTTTTCACGACCTCAGATATTGGATAAGCCTTTTGGCACTCCTTCTACCCTAGCAACAAAAACAGGCAAATACTAGGGTTAGAGTAACCATTAACTAAGGTTGAGCTATCTTTTAGATTTTGAGAGCTTTCCGCAAACGCTTTAGCCCGGAAATCTAGGAGGAAATCTGGGAACGGAAATCTAGGGGCCAGTAACCTAGACCGGCAAATCCACCCACTGCGTATCGCCCCAGGTCACGCTAGCCGCGCCGGAACTCAAGCTCACCACCAGTTCCTCGGCACGCGCCAGCTCCTCCGGGCGGTCAAACACGCCCAGGGAAATCATGGCGCCCTCCGCGCTGTACTCGGTACCCAGCACATTCAGACCGGCGGCACGGATCTCGTTCTCCAGGCGGCCAGCATCCGCATGCGAACTGGGCACCTTACCCACGCGCAGACGCTCACGCGAATCGAATAATGCGCCATCCAGGGTCTGCACCACAGAATCAGTGTAGGCACGCACCAGACCACCGGCACCGAGCTTAATGCCACCGAAATAGCGCACGACCACCGCAACCACATCCGACAGGTCGGTAGTGCCATCCTCGCGGGTCTGACGCGCCAGTAGCGCCTGCATCATCGGCACACCGGCGGTACCGGCGGGCTCACCGTCATCGGAAGAACGCTGAATATCGCGGTCAGCACCAATAATAAACGCCGAACACACGTGGCGGGCGTCGTGGTAGGTCTTCCGCACTGACTCAATGTAGGCGCGCGCCTCCTCAACGGTGCTCACCCGCTTGATGTGACCAATAAATTCGCTACGCTTAATTTCGAGGAGGCTCTCATAGGGCTCATCGCCGCGCGGCACAAGGTATCGGTTGGCGCGAGTTTCTTCCTGCATGTGTCCTCCTCTGATCAGTACCTATCTATTGTGGCACAGCCCGTCAGGAGCACCGT
Organism: Rothia sp. 110740021-2; assembly: GCF_054263775.1. Classification (NCBI taxonomy): domain Bacteria; kingdom Bacillati; phylum Actinomycetota; class Actinomycetes; order Micrococcales; family Micrococcaceae; genus Rothia; species Rothia sp. 110740021-2. Next base: position 1,207,240 of record NZ_JBSZFE010000001.1, read on the forward strand.
CTCATGCCCCAGCCTTCTTTCCCCGCATCCGTTGCCCTGCGCCGTTACGCCCTCACCGGCGGTATCGGCAGCGGCAAAAGCACCATCGCTTCCCTTTTCGTTGAGCAGGGCGCATTCCTGGTAGATGCGGACGCCATCTCCCGCTCCCTCATGGAGCCCGGCGAGGCGGTGCTCGCCCGCACGGTCGCAGAGTTCGGTGAACATCTGCTCGATGGGGACGGCCGCCTCAACCGCCCCGCCCTGGCGCGTATCGTGTTCAATGATGAGCAGGCGCGCCTACGTCTGAACGCAATTGTGCATCCCGCTATTCGTGAGCGTGCCACGCAGCTGGTGGAGCAGGCGCAGTCCGAACCCGGTTTTAGTGGCGTGGTACTTGAGGACATTCCCCTGCTCGTGGAGACCGGCGACCCATCCGCCTTTGAGGGTGTGGTCGTGGTGCGCACTCCCCTAGCGACTCGCCTGCAACGCCTCGTATCTTCGCGCGGTATGAGTGAGGAGGATGCGCGCGCCCGCATCGCCGCACAGGCAACCGACGAGCAGCGTGAGGCGGTTGCAACCTGGATTATTGATAATGGCGGCTCGCTGGAGGAGACCGCCAAGCAGGTGCACGCCGTGTGGGCGCAAATGATTGCCGCCTAAAAGCCACCTAAAAATCTTCCCCGGCAACACCGGGCACACGCCCTCCGGCTCCCAACGCGCCCAGCTCCAAAACCCCAATAACGCAAAGAACCCCCTCACCTCCCAAACGGGAGATGAGGGGGTTCCTCTGCTCTAGGCACCCCACGCCGGGGTTACCTATCGGCTATTATGCCTGATGAGTGCTCACCTGAGCGGCAGATTAGTTGCCGGTCAGCTTCTTGCGGAGCTCAGCCAGTGCCTCATCCGATGCGAGGGTACCTGCGGAAGCGGGCTCCTCGGAGGAATAAGAGGTCGGTGCGGGCTCAGCTGCTGCGGGAGCTGCTGCTGCAGCCTCTGCGTCAGCCTCGAGAGCCTTAGCAACCTGAACCTTGTGAGCCTCAAAGCGAGCCTGTGCCTCTGCGTACTGTGCTTCCCAAGCCTCGCGCTGTGCGTCGAAGCCTTCCAGCCACTCGTTAGCCTCGGGGTCGAAGCCCTCGGGGTACTTGTAGTTGCCAGCCTCGTCGTACTCTGCAGCCATGCCGTACAGAGCGGGGTCAAACTCGGTAGCGTTGGGGTCAACGCCCTCGTTTGCCTGCTTGAGGGACAGGGAGATGCGGCGGCGGTCCATGTCAATGTCGATGATCTTAACGAAGACCTCTTCACCAACGGAGACGACCTGCTCAGCCAAGTCAACATGGCGGGTTGCCAGCTCGGAGATGTGGACGAGGCCCTCGATGCCGTCCTCAACGCGCACGAATGCACCGAAGGGAACGAGCTTGGTGACCTTGCCGGGAACAATCTGACCCAGAGCGTGGGTGCGAGCAAATGCCTGCCACGGATCTTCCTGGGTTGCTTTGAGGGACAGGGACACGCGCTCGCGGTCCAGGTCCACCTCGAGAACCTCGACGGTAACGGGCTGGCCAACCTCGACAACCTCGGACGGGTGGTCGATGTGCTTCCAGGACAGCTCGGAAACGTGAACCAGACCGTCCACGCCACCCAGGTCCACGAATGCACCGAAGTTGACGATGGAGGAGACAACGCCCTCGCGGACCTGACCCTTCTCCAGCTCGTTGAGGAAGGAGGAGCGAACAGCGGACTGAGTCTCTTCCAGGTATGCACGGCGGGACAGAACAACGTTGTTGCGGTTCTTGTCCAGCTCGATGATCTTAGCTTCGATCTGCTGACCGATGTAAGGTGCGAGGTCGCGAACGCGGCGCATCTCAACGAGGGATGCGGGCAGGAAGCCACGCAGACCGATGTCGAGGATAAGGCCACCCTTGACAACCTCGATAACGGTACCGGTAACGACGCCGTCGTTTTCCTTGACCTTCTCGATGTCGCCCCATGCACGCTCGTACTGTGCGCGCTTCTTGGAGAGGATCAGGCGACCTTCCTTGTCCTCCTTGGTGAGGACGAGTGCCTCAACCTCGGAGCCGAGCTCGACAACCTCAGAGGGGTCGATGTCGTGCTTGATGGACAGCTCGCGGGAGGGGATGACACCTTCGGTCTTGTAACCGATGTCGAGCAGAACCTCATCGTGGTCGATCTTAACGACCTGGCCGGAGACGAGATCGCCGTCGTTGAAGACCTTAATGGTCTGCTCGACAGCCTCGAGGAATGCCTGCTCGTCGCCGATGTCGTTGATTGCGACCTGAGGGATGTTGGTGCTCATGTAGTGAGGGCTCCAATTGGATTTCTAATAGGTCGACGCTGCCGGTTCGCCGTTCAACACCCCCGGGTGGGGGGCGCTAACCGGCTCACTGTTTCACCCCGGCGCGCACGGCATAGGACCGCTAGCACCTTTGAATGGGGTGAGGAAACGTCGAGCTGACGGATACTTACATTGTGTACCACCCACCGGAAGCAAATGCTCTAAGTAGGGTGTACGAGTAGTCTGCGCCCATTTTCTCAAGGAGAAAAAGAGCATAGAAAACCCGTACGTTGGTACACGCGATTAATAGTGTACGGGAATCCCAGGCGTGTCGTCAATGGTTACGCGCCCGGGATTCCCGTACTTATTTGCGGTTTTAGAGTTGCAGTTTGCGGAGGGGGTGCGGAGGGGACAACGTTCGTCCTCGTTCCTCTCAACCTGGGAAGGGCGGTGCCCCTGTAGGAACGAGGACGAATACCGCTTTCCGTGCGGAGCAAAGCTGAGCACCGCCTTTCCAAGTGGCCCCCAGGATGAGCACTATTTTCCAAGCGGGAACTGAGGAGCTGAGCCTAGTGGCCCGCCTCCTGCCAGGACTTGCCCCAGCCGACCTGCACATCCAGAGGAACACGCAGGGATGCGGCACCGCTCATCTCCTCGACTAGCACGCGTTCGGCAGCTTCACGCTCACCGGTAGCGACCTCAAGGATAATTTCGTCGTGCACCTGCAGCAGCATCCGGGTCTTGAGGCCCTCTTCGGGCAGGCGGCGGTGAATATTGATCATGGCGATCTTGATGATGTCCGCGGCGGTGCCCTGAATCGGTGCGTTGAGGGCGGCGCGTTCGGCGGCTTCACGGCGTACACGGTTAGGTGAGTCCAGGTCGGGCAGCACGCGGCGGCGGCCGAAAATGGTTTCGGTGTAGCCGTCCTGGTGTGCTTGTTTGAGTACGCCACGCAGGAAGCGTCCAACGCGTCCGAAGCGTTTGAAGTAGTTGGTACGCAGTTCACCTGCCTCATCGGAGCTGATGTTCAGCTGCTTGGCGAGGCCGAAGCGGGACAGGCCGTATGCCAGGCCGTAGGACATTGCCTTGACCTTGGAGCGCTGCTCGGGGGTGACTTCTTCGGGGGCTACGCCGAAGACTTCGGAGCCAACGTAACGGTGCAGGTCCTCCCCCGCTTCGTAGGCTGCAATAAGCTTCTCATCGGCGGCGAGGTGCACCATGATGCGCATTTCGATCTGCGAGTAGTCGGCGGTGAGCAGACCCTCGTACTCCACGCCGTCAACGGGTGCAGGCGCGACGATGAAGGCGCCACGGATGCGGCGGCCTTCCTCAGTGCGGATCGGGATGTTCTGCAGGTTCGGCGCGGTTGAGGAGAGTCGACCGGTGGAGGCGGCACCCTGCTGGAAGGTGGTGTGCACGCGTCCGTCGTCGGCGGCTGCTTTCTGCAGGCCTTCGACGGTCTGGACGAGTTTGATGTTGTCGCGGTAGGCATCGAGCGCACCGAGGAATGCGGCACCGTCGGACTCCGGGGAGATTTTGGAGAGCAGTTCGGTGACGGATTCGGCGTCAGTGGAGTAGCCAGACTTGATTTTGCGGGTATGCGGCAGGGCGAGCTTGTTGAAGAGCACGGTCTGCAGCTGTTTGACGGAGGCGAGGTTGAGGGGTTCTTCGCCGTCGTCAGTTTCGACGGTGTCGCCGATGATGGCGCGTGCGGCGTCCTGTGACTGGGCAGCACGTGCCGAGAAGGTGTCGTGCAGTTCGGTCAGGAGTGCGTCAGAGACGGCGATGCCTGCCTGTTCCATGTCTGCGAGGACGTAGAGCAACGGCAGTTCGATTTCTTCGTAGACTTTCAGCTGGCCGTGCTCTTCCATTTCGAAGTGCAGCAGGCGCGCGAGTTCGTGGATGATGCGGCTGATTTGCGTGAAGTAGCGCAGGTTTTCGACGGGTTCGGCTTCGCCAGGCAGGCTGAAGAGGGAGGGTGCTGCCTCTTCTTCGGGCTGGAAGACGAGCTGCGCGTAGGGGTCCTTGGGGATCCAGAGGTAGCGTTCGGCGAGGTCTTCCATGCGTTCGGAGAAGAGCTTACGGGTTGCGGTGGGGATGAAGCCGCACATATAGGAGGACAGTGCGGGGTCTTCGACGGCGCCGGCGAGTTCGTAGCCGTAGGCGCGCAGGAGTTTGCGCTGGTTTTTGAGGTCCATGACGATTTTGCGGGCTGCTTCGTCGGAGAGCCAGGCGGCGAGGGCGGCGTCGAGTTCCGGGTCGATGGTGCGGGTGTCGATCCAGAGGCTGATGCTCTTGCTGGTGAGGAGCATGCCGAGCAGTTCGGGGTTTTCTTCGGCGGCGCGGATCTTGGTTTTGGTGACCTTGACGGCGGGTGCATCGCCGATGGCGGGGCGCGCTACGGGCAGGCTGGTGACCGGGTAGAGGGTCACGGCACCTTCGAGGCGTTCGGGTACGGCAATGGGCGCGCCCTGTTCGTCACTACCGTAGTTTTCTTCGGCTGCGGCGGCGCAGAAGGCGCGGAATGCCGCTGCGTCTGCGTTTTTGGTGGGTGCGCTGGTAGCAATGGGTGCGTAGACGGGGCCTGTGGGTGCCTTCTTGGTTGCACCCTCCTCCCCTGCTTCTGCGGCTGAACTTGTGGAGCCTGCGGCGCGCACGATGGGGCCGAGGGTGTCGGCTGCACGCTTGCGGATGGTGCGGAACTCTACTTCGTCGAAGAAGGTGTTGAGTGCATCCAGGTCGGGGGTGAATGCGGCGTCTTCGAGAGTGACGTTCAGGTCAAGGTCCTTGACAAGCTGGTTGAGACGGCGGTTGCGCACCACGTTGTCGATGTTTTCGCGTAGCGCCTCTCCCTTTTTGCCGCCAATTTTGTCGCTGTTTTCAATGATGGCATCGAGGGAACCGTATTCGCTGAGCCACTTGGCGGCGAAGCCGGGGCCCACGCCGGGCACGCCGGGCAGGTTGTCCGCCTGTTCGCCGGTGAGGGCGGCAAGGTCGGGGTACATGTGCGGGGGCACCTTGGTTTTCTTTTCGACGGCGGCGGGGTCCATGCGCTGAATACCTTTGGAGGGGCCGGTGGTGACCGGGTAGAGCAGGGTGACGTCGTCGGTGACAAGCTGGAAGATGTCGCGGTCGCCGGAGAGGATGAGGACCTGGTAGCCGGCTTCGGTGCCGCGGCAGGTGAGGGTTGCGACGATGTCGTCGGCTTCGTAGTTTTCGTAGGTGAGCGCGGGGATATTGAGCGCGCCAAGCATCTTTTTGATGAGGTCGATCTGGCCGTTGAAGGCTTCAGGGATGGCGTTGCGACCGCCCTTGTATTCGCCGTATTCGGCGGTGCGGAAGGTGCCGCCGGGCAGGTCGAAGGCTACGGCGATGTGGCTGGGCTGGTTGTCTTTGATGATGCTCAGCAGGGTGGAGAGGAAGGCGTGGACGGCTTCGGTGTGTTGGCCGTCGCTGCGCACGAAGATGTGCTGTCCGGTCTTTTCGGCCATGGTGTAGATACCGAAGAAGGAGCGTAGGGCGAGGGAGTGTCCGTCAATGAGCAGGAGGGTTTTGTTCTCTGTAGTCACCCCTCTAGTGTATCGAGTCTGAGTTTTCTCGGTGGCTAACTTCGTGACAGAGGGTTTCGTGATGGCTGGTTTTGTGATGGCGTCTGGTCAGTGTTGTGGGGGGGTGCCCGCGCCGTATTGGGTGCCGGTGCTGTGCCATATAGCGGAATAATGGGGTGTGTGGAAAGAGTTTTACCTCATATATAGGTACCGGTGGGGTGTGTTTGGTGAGTTTTCTTCCCAAAGATTGTGCCCCAAGCCACTGTGTAAGGTGGATAATAATACAGTTTCCGGATAATATATAACCTTATTATCGCCTCCAGCGTAGGAAACCCCCACACCCCGTGTATTCATAGGCAGAACTCTACCCAGAATTCACCGACAGGATTCACCGGACTGTGAGGGCGCCTCCCGCACTTAACACAACGAACCCTCATTGAGGAAACTATGAAGGTACTCAAAAAACTCCCCCTCCTCGCGTGGATTATTATCGCCATCGCATCGGGCGTGCTGATTGGCATGCTGACCCCCGGAATGATTAGCGGCATCAATGACGCCACCGGCGCAGCCATCCCCACTGACCTCATTGTGCAGATCTTCGTCTCCTTCTCCACCGTATTCAGCGCTTTCCTGAGCTTCGCGATTCCGCTGATTATTATCGGCTTCATCGTGCCCGGCATTGGTTCCCTCGCTCAGGGCGCCGGTAAGATGCTCGGTATCACCGTGGGTCTGGCGTACATCTCCAGCATTCTTGCTGGCTTCCTGGCACTGGCCTGCGCACTGCTGCTCTACCCCATCATTCTGCAGGGTCAGCAGCTGGCATCATTCGACAACCCGGAGAACGCACTGTCCAAGGGTTACATCTCCATCGAGCTAACCCCGATTATGGGGGTACTCAGCGCGCTGATTCTCTCCTTCATCCTGGGTCTGGGCATTACCGCGCTGAAGACCCGTGCGATGCTGAACCTCTTCGAGGACTTCCAGGTCATCGTTGAAAAGATGCTCGGCTACGTAATTATCCCCCTGCTGCCGGTGCACATTGTGGGCGTGTTCGCGAACATGACCCTCGCCGGTCAGGTAGCGAAGATTCTCTCGGTCTTCGGCCTCGTCTTTGTCATGGTGATTATCCTGCACTGGGTCACCCTGGCCCTGCAGTATTCGGTGGCTGGTGCAATTTCCCGCCGTAACCCCATCCAGATGCTCAAGACCATGCTCCCGGCATACTTCACCGCAATCGGTACCCAGTCTTCGGCTGCAACTATCCCGGTGACCGTGCGTTCAGCTAAGAAGGCTGGCATCTCTCCCCGCGTAGTGGACTTCGCTATCCCGCTGTGCGCAACCATCCACCTTTCCGGATCTATGATTACCATTACCTCCTGCTCGGTGGCAGTGCTGTTCATGACCGGTCAGCACCCTGATTTTGGTAGCCTGATCCCCATGATTCTGGTGCTTGGCGTGATGATGGTGGCCGCTCCCGGCGTTCCCGGCGGTGGCGTGATGACCGCAATCGGTCTGCTGCAGTCCATGCTTGGCTTTGACACCTCCATGATTGCTCTGATGATTGCCCTATACCTGGCTCAGGACTCCTTCGGTACCGCAACCAACGTGACCGGTGACGCAACCATCGCAGCCCTGACCGAGCGTATCTCCAAGGCAAGCGGCGTGAACCCCGATAAGGAAATCCGCGACGAAGACATCGAAAAGGCAGAAGCTATTTCCGCCTAATTCTCATCCGCTCACATAGCGTTTTTCAGCCCCGCCTCCCCGTTTAGGAGGCGGGGCTGAATCATACCCGGACGCTGACCAAGAAACCGACCGTTGCACCAAAGGCACCCTAACCGGGGAGTACACTGGAAGGCATGACTGAAAACAACACACAGCACGCACCCGTCCGCGCGGCAGCACCCACCACCCTCACCGCAGAAGAAATCAAGGCGCAGCTAATCGAAAGTGGCATCCCCGAACACTTGCACTCCTACTTCCCCCACGGCCTGGGCGAGCTCATCCCCGCCATGGGCATTAAGTTCCAGGAACTCACCGCAGAACGCACCGTCGCAACCATGCCCGTCGCCGGCAACACCCAGCCCATCGGTCTGCTGCACGGCGGCGCCAACGTGGTCCTTGCCGAAACCCTCGGTTCACTCTCAGCGGGCGTGCACGGTGGTGAAGACCTCGTAGCAGTCGGTGTAGACATCAACGCAACCCACGTGCGCCCGGCAGTCTCCGGCATGGTCACCGCCACCTGCACCGCCGTCAAGCTCGGACGCACCCTGTGCATCCACTCCATCGACATTGTGGATGAGCGCGGCCGCACCACCTGCACGGCACGTATCACCAACATGCTGATCCCCCGCCCCACTGCATAATCTCCCGCAGTATAATCTTCCGCAGCATGAAGTCCTACAGCCTCAGCAAGTAGCCTAAAATCGTAGAAGCACGGGGTACACAGCACCCCCACCAGAAGGTACGACCAGAAGGAGCACCATGGCCCGCGAGCGCACCCCCTATTTCAAGCGTTACCCGAAGATTGTGCGCGCCAAGCGCATTGTCCTGCCCATCGCGATCGGTGTGATGCTGGTGTGCCTGGTGACCGCAATTAATAACCCCGGTAGCTTCTGGTGGCTGGGCGTGATGCTCGGTACCGGCGGCATGCTCTGGGCTGGATCCCCCACGGACCGCCCGATTAGCGGCCACAACAATAACGAAGACGATTTGAGCCGCTACATGCGCTAAGCCTGTCCGACGCTGCGCCTCTTGTGGTACTGAGTTGCCTGCAGCACTGACATAGAAACGCTCCGACTGCTCTGGCAGGGTGTGAGCTTCAGAAGATAAAACGTTAACGCCCCGTCCTTAAGCTTCATTGTGAGGGATGGGGCGTTAGCGTGTCAGAAAAGGTGCAGGTCAGATGCTGACCAACCGAAGGCGCATACGGGCGATTCCTAGTCTTCGCCGTAGCGTACGTTCATACCTATACCGATGTGTACTGTGTATGTCTCGTATTTAGGAGAGCTGCTTGATGATGGTGTCAGAAACTTCACGCATGGACAGGCGGCGGTCCATGGAGGTCTTCTGAATCCAACGGAATGCTTCCGGCTCGGTCAGGTTCATCTTAGTGATGAGCAGCGACTTTGCACGGTCAACCAGCTTACGGGTCTCGAACTGGTCGCGGATGGTGCCAACTTCCATCTCGAGGGCGCGAATTTGCTCGTAGCGGCTGATTGCCACCTCGATTGCGGGAACCAGGTCATTCGGGGAGAACGGCTTGACAACGTACGCCATAGCGCCTGCCTCAACGGCACGGTCAACGAGTTCCTTCTGGCTGAATGCGGTCAGCAGAACGACGGGAGCAATCTGTTCCTTCGCGATTTCTTCAGCTGCGGTGATGCCGTCCATAATCGGCATCTTCACATCCATGAGGACCAGGTCCGGGCGGTGCTTCTGCGCTAGCTCGACAGCGGTCTTGCCGTTGTCAGTCTCAGCGACTACATCGAAACCCTGGTCCTTCAGAATTTCGACGATGTCGAGGCGAATCAATGCCTCATCTTCTGCCACGACGACAGTGCGGGCCGGGCCCTGCTCCTCCGCCTGATTTTGAGTGGTCAGCTCTGACATAACTCTTCTCCTTTATCAAATTTCAATCATTTAAAGTCTACAGGACGGATTAAACGTTCAGCCACTTTCTCCCCCTATCCCCAGCGTGTTATATGCGTCCCATGTGCATGTTGAAAAAGTTTTCTGACGTCATTTTGGAACCCGTTCAACAGACTTTGCATCATAATGCACATTTGTTCTGTATTGCTCATACCTGTGAAAACAAAACCGCACAACATAGACACGTCACGCAGCGAAATTAACAGCCACAACCCAGGTCGTAGGCGTTATCGCCAGGCCAATTTGCGGGGTCGGGAAGGTAGGTTCCATCCAGGTACCGCAGCGCGGGTTCCAGGGGCGCGGGAGCATCCGCCGAGAGGTCGGGGCGGCGCTGCTTCAACCCAGCTGTTCACGGTAGCTTCGTCAGCAATGCCGGTAGCCTCAGCCAGCTGGGTGTGGGAAAGGCTGTACGGTGTAACGAGCTGGGCAAGGCCGTCGCACGCGCCGTTGGAGCATAGGTAGGCGCCAGTAGTTGGGGTCGGGAAGAGTTCCAAGGAGGTTGGTGGCTGCCATGGTAACTCCTTCGCTGAACTTCGGGGTGAATTGGGTTGTATGGTGTGCGATGATCGGGGCCGTCTGAGGGGTGTTTCATCTTCTAGTTTCAGAATATCCCTCAGAATACCCCAGAGTCTCGCCTCGTATACTGCCCGCCATCATTACACGCCCGTTAACCGCGAAAAGCCACACGTGTTTTGAGAAGCCACGTCTTTGGTGGCTTCTCAAAACACATGTGGCTTCTCGGCGGAATATGAGGATGTTAGTCCAGCAGCGCGCCCACGAATGCTTCCGGGTCGAACGGCGCCAGGTCGTCCGGGCCTTCACCCAGGCCGATGAGCTTGACGGGAACGCCGAGCTCCTCCTGGATAGCGACCACGATGCCGCCCTTTGCGGTGCCGTCGAGCTTGGTCAGCACGATACCGGTGACGTCCACGATATCGCCGAAGACCTTCGCCTGAACCATACCGTTCTGGCCGGTGGTCGCGTCAATAACGAGCAGAACCTCGGTGACCGGCGCTTCCTTCTCGATAACGCGCTTGATCTTGCCGAGCTGATCCATTAGACCGGACTTGTTCTGCAGGCGGCCCGCGGTGTCCACGAGCACGGTGTCAATTCCCTGCTCCTTGCCAGCCTTCACGGCATCAAACGCGACGGATGCGGGGTCGGCGCCTTCCTTCTCGGAACGCACGGTCTTCACGCCCACGCGGTCACCCCAGGTGGTCAGCTGCTCAGACGCGGCTGCACGGAACGTATCCGCAGCACCCAGAATCAGGGACTGACCATCAGCAACCATCACGCGCGCAATCTTGCCGACGGTCGTGGTCTTACCCACGCCGTTCACGCCAACGACCAGCACCACGCCGGGGTTGCCGTCACTGCCGGCGGTCTTCAGTTCGCGGTCCATGTCGGGGCGAACAATCTTCACAAGCTCTTCGCGGAGCATCTTCTTCACGGCGGCGGGGTTGCTCGTACCCTCAACGCGCACACGCTGCTGCAGCGCCTCCACTAGGCGGGTGGTCGGCTCAGAACCGAGGTCGGCGAGCAGCAGGGTTTCTTCAACCTCGTCCCAGACATCCTGGTCGATGCGGTCGCGGGAGAGCAGAGCCAGCAGGCCCTGGCCGAGCATGTTGTTGGAGCGTGCCAGACGGGCACGCAGGCGCACCAGGCGCCCCGCGGACGGGTCGGGCATATCAAGTTCAATAGCGCGAGGTGCCAGGCTTTTAGGTTCTTCCGCCGAACCGCCAGAGGCTTCTGCCGCTTCCTGACGCAAAGACTGCAGATTCGCGGTCTTCTTGGGTCGGCGCAGAATGGCGAAAACTACGCCGGCGATAACCAGTACACCCAGCACGATTGCGCAGATTATTATCATCTTTTCATTCACACTACTAGCTTACCGGTTTGGGCGGTTTGACTGGTCGAGGCGACGCGCATGCCCGGCTGTCGGCGAGTAGACTGGACACTGTTAAGTTTTTTAGCCGAATACATGATGGGCAGTTGCGGGTGGGGCCCGCGGCTGCCGTAAGGCACCGCACTATTTCGAGGACGAGCATGAGGAACCCTGCCAAAACACCGCCTGTTTTTGACCCGCGCACGATTGACCCGAACCGCGTGCCAACCGGTTTGAAGGTTCTGATTGCTGCGTCGTTCATGATTGCGGTGGGTTTGGTTTGGTGGCGCCGGTGCTGCCAAATTATGCGCAGAATTTTAATGCCACGGTCGCTATGGCGACGATGGTGGTTTCTGCGTTGGCTATTACGCGCCTGATTTTTGCGCCGTCGGCGGGTCAGATGATTACCCGTTGGGGTGAACGTCCGGTGTACACGATTGGCATGCTGATTGTGTCGGTGACGTCGTTTATGATTGCGTTCGCCTGGGATTATTGGGTGCTGCTGGGTTCGCGTGCGGTGGCGGGTATCGGCTCGGTTATGTTCACGGTCTCTGCGATGGGTCTGCTGGTGCGCCTGTCCCCGGCGCATATGCGTGGCCGTATTTCGGGCTATTATGCGACGGCGTTCCTGCTGGGTAACCTGCTGGGCCCGGTTATTGCGAGCGCGCTGGCACCCTTTGGTATGCGTGCGCCGTTCATTGTGTATGGTTTTTCGCTGTTGGCGGCGGGCCTGATTGTGTGGTTCTTGATGCCTTCGCAGGCGGCTCTGGAGGCGGAGCGCGACGCCATTATGGAGGCGGCGGCGCTGGCTGAGGGTAAGGGCGCCGGGTCGTTGCCGTCAGCGGCACCTTCCCCTACTTCTGAGTCGGCTGATGAGTTGCTGACGGATTCACCTGCTGGTGCATCCGGTAAGAGCGCTAAGCCTGAGTCTTCTTCGGGTGAGAGCGATCTGCCGGCGATGACGGTTCGTGACGCGTTGAAGTTCTCAAATTACCGTTCTGCGCTGGTTTCAAATTGGGCGATTGGCTGGTCGGTGTTTGGTGTGCAGTCGTCGATTATTCCGTTGGCGGCGGCGTACTTGGCGACTGGCGGCGATATGTCGAATTCAGTGGCGGGTACTCTATTGGCTTCTTTGGCGATGGCGACGAACTCGTTGGGTAATGCGTTGACGCAGACGTTCTCGGGTCGTTTTTCCGATCGTTTTGGTCGCCGTGTGATGGCGTTTTCGGGTCTGCTGTTGGCGGGTTCTGCGGTGACGTTTATGGGGTTCGCGCCGGTGGCGTGGGTGTTTGTGTCGTTGACGGGGTGCTTGGGTATTGGTGCGGCATTTATGGGCCCGTCGATTCAGGCTGCGGTGTCTGATGTGATTGGTACTCGCCGCAGTGGTGGTCAGGTGTTGGCAGTGTATCAGATGTTTAGTGATTTCGGTATGATTTTGGGCCCGCTGGTGGCTGGGTTGATTGCGGATGCGTGGGGCTTTGTTCCGGCATTCATCATCAGTGGTTTGCTGCTTGTGGCGGCAGCCTTCACGTGGGCGCCGTTCCGTAAGGCGCGCTGGCCGAAGGATATCGCGGACGCGGACTATACGGGCCGCTAAGAGCTCTCTAATAGGTGAAAAGCCGGTGCCCGGTTCCTGTTGCGTGACAAGAACCGAGCACCGGCTTTATGCAGCTATTTTTGATTTTAGGGCAGCAGCCAGACGGGGCCAATCACGTCCGGGCCGCCCCAGAGCAGACGCATCCACAGGGCGGAGCCGAGCAGACCCACCAGTACCAGCAGGAGGCGGTACATGCGGCTCTTCGGCAGGTACGCGGCGATTAGTAGCGACAGGGGGAACAGCGGCAGCAGAATACGTACGGTGGATGACGTCGGGAGCCAGAAGATGAACAGGTATCCGGCGTAGCAGGCGGTCCACAGCCGCAGGGCGGGGTGTAGCAGGGTGCGGGTGAATTTCTGCGACATCCACCAGTAGAAGCTCAGGATGAGGAGCACCAGGGCGGCCCACATGATGATGGCGGGTACGGAGCCCACGTAGTAGAGGTTGAATTGGTGGACCCACTGGGCGAAGTACTGGTGGCCGTCTTCGACCTTGCGGAAGCTCCAGCCGAGTTCTGTGGCGAGGTAGGCGTCCATGCGTCCGGTGCGCAGAGCCGCGTGCAGGGGGTGTACGAAGGCGAAACTGCAGACCAGTAGGGCACCGAGGAGCTGGACGAAGCGTCCGCGGAACGCGGCCCACGCATCCGACAGGACAGACTGCGAGGAGTCATCGGAGCGGCGGGCAAGATAGTCAGAAACGGTGCACCAGAACCACCATAGGCCTATGAACGCGCCGAGTGGTACACCCAGCGGGCGGGACAGTGCCGTCAGAAGTGCCACAGGAAGGAGCAGAATGTAGCGGCCACACACCACACACCACACACTCAGGGCAAGGAGCAGAGTGGAAAGAGCCTCGGCGTAACCGGTGACGAAGATGGGGCTTGCCGGGCTGAACGCGTACACGGCGAGCGCCCACAGGGCGATGCGGTTTCGGCTTTCGTCGCCAACGAGTGGGCGGGTGTCGAAGGTGCCGCGGTCACGCCAGTTCAGGGAGCCGATGAAGAGGCGGTAGAGCACAACGGCCAAGGCGAGGCCGGCGGCGAGGCTGACTCCGACTGCGGCAAGGTGGTACTCGATACCGAAAATGTCAGCGACTTTGCCGCTGATCATTGAGTGGAGGGGCATGAAGGCCCAGGAGTTGAAGGATACGGACCCGTCGGCGCGCAGGGGTAGTTCGGTGGGGTACCACTCTTTGTAGATGTCCCGGTACCAGCCGGCGTCCCAGATGTTGAGGTAGGAGAGGAAACCGTTGTGGTTTTTGTTTTCGTGGCTGAGGGGGTTTCGCTGGTCTTCTGCGAGCGAGTATGCGAAGGTGCCGAGGTGGGTTGCGCAGGCTAGCGCCCAGATGATGAGGGCGGGGACCCAGGTGCGCCAGGCAGCCAGCTTCTGGGGGTTGGCGGCGGGTTCGGTGTTACTCATCTTGGTTTTTGTGGAGGGGCGCTGCGCTTCGAGGGCAGGCACGGGGCCGGTGGAGGAGCTGGATGAGAGGTCGCGTTCGATGAAGGACACAGGTTTTCCTGGGGATTGAGCCATAAGTATTCTCGCGAGTGTAGTGTGGACGCATGATGGACATTGCGGCGCCGTATCAGTTGAATCGTGTCTATTAGATACGGCGGGTGCTGCCCAGTCCAAAGCGGATGGTGCAGTTTGGTGAACTATCCTTGGGTAGACTATCAACGAACTGACTGCGCCTCAATATGAACGTGCTATTCCTGCTAATTATGACGAAAGAGATGCGTGAAGCCGGTGCTTGCTGCGAAGCAGGCACCGGCTTTTCACGTACCAGGCTTATGTTCAAGAAATAGATAAAGAATCCGACAGGATAAATAACCCCAGAATCGGGTGAGTTGACGGCATCACCCAACCCCAGACCAAGCCATCTATATATCCCCAGCCCAAGGCAAGCTAACCCGAGAAGGAAACCACGCACCAAGCATATATTTCAACCAGTCCGAGGCAAGCCGCCAATCGGAGAAGGTAACCATGTACCAACCCCTATCTCACCCAACCCGAGGGATAGGCGGCCTAGAGGGCGTACCTGACACGCGAAGCGGGGGCTCCGTCCTCGAAGCGCCCCCAGGCGCTGAAGAGGGGGCACTCCTCCGCGAGCGTTGTCCGGTATGCCATCTCAAACAACTAACCCACAGGCTAGCGGGTCACAGGCACCTTGGAGAATTCACGCACGGTACCTTCCGGGTCGCCGGAGCGTACCAGCGCTTCACCGATGAGTACGGCATCAGCGCCAGCGCCGGCGTAGGCGCGCACGTCCTCGATGCTGGCGACACCGGATTCGGCGACCTTGATGACGGAGTTGGGCAGGTGCGCTGCGAGGGATGCGTAGTGCTCGTTGTTGACTTCGAGGGTCTTGAGGTTACGCACGTTGATGCCCACAATCTTGGCGCCGATGCGCTGGGCGACTTCGATTTCTTCGGGGGTGTGGGTTTCGACGAGGGCATTCATGCCGAGCGATTCGGTGAGTTCGAGGAACTCGCACAGGGTCTGCTCGTCGAGGGCTGCGACAATGAGCAGCACCAGGTCGGCGCCGTGTGCGCGTGCCTCCCAGATCTGGTATTCGTCGACGGTGAAGTCCTTGCGCAGCACGGGGATGTTCACGGCGGCGCGGACTGCGTCAAGGTCGGCGAGGGAGCCGTTGAATCGGCGCTGTTCGGTGAGCACGGAAATTGCTGCGGCGCCCCCTGCTTCGTAGCGTGCGGCGAGCGCGGCGGGGTCCGGGATTTCGCCGAGTGCACCCTTGGAGGGTGAGGAGCGCTTCACCTCAGAAATAATGCGTGCGGTGGTGCCGTTGCCGCCGCCGGGTACTTCGCCGCGTAGGGAGTCGAGTGCATCGCGGGCGGGTGCGGCTGCGAGGGCGCGCTTCTTTATTTCCTCAAGGGGAACCTGCTGTACACGGGCGGCGAGGTCTTCGCGGACGCCGACAATGATCTCGTCGAGAACGGTGCTCATGGTGTCTCCTTGGGTTACTTGGTGGCGTTGACGGCTGCGTCTGCGTCCAGCGGTGCCAGGCCGGAGGCGGTCAGCACGGCGCGCAGCGGGGCGGCGGACTTGTTGACGGTTTCGAGGGTTTCGGAGTCCGGGTTGGAGTCCATGACGAGGCCTGCACCTGCCTGTACGTAGGCGGTGCCTTCCTTGAGTACGGCGGTGCGGATGGCGATTGCCATGTCCATGTTGCCGGCGAAGTCAAAGTAGCCGCACACGCCGCCGTAGACGCCGCGGCGGGTGGGTTCATATTCGTCGATGAGCTGCATGGCGCGCGGCTTGGGCGCGCCGGAAAGGGTGCCCGCCGGGAAGGCGACACGTAGCACATCATAGGCACTGAACTGCGGGTCGAGTTCGGCGCTAACGGCGGATGAAATGTGCATGATGTGGCTGAAACGCTCAATGATCATGAACTGGTCGACGGACACAGTGCCGGGCTTGGCGATGCGCGAGAGGTCGTTGCGTGCCAGGTCGACGAGCATAAGGTGTTCAGAGCGTTCCTTCTGGTCGGCGAGCAGTTCCTCGGCGAGCGCGAGGTCCTCTTCGCGGGTTGCGCCGCGCGGGCGGGAACCGGCGATGGGGTGGGTGCTGGCGATGCCGTCCTTGAGGGTGACGAGCGCCTCCGGGGAGGATCCGACAATATGGAAGGGGGTGCCGTTGCTGTCTTCGAAGTTGAAGAGGTACATGTACGGCGAGGGGTTGGACTGGCGCAGTACACGGTACACGTCGAGGGCCTTGGCGTTGGTTTCGGCTTCGAATCGGCGTGAGAGCACGATTTGGAAGACGTCGCCGTCGATGATGTTTTTCTTGGAGCGGTCGATGGCATCTTTAAAGCCCTGTTCGCTCCAGGTGAGGGTGACGTCTTCGCGGACCTTACGGTCTACGTCTGCCACGCCGGAGAGAATGGAGGTGGTGGCTGCGGCGCCGCGCTGTAGGCGGCGGAGCATGCTGTGCAGGCGCGCGACGGCATCTTCGTAGGCGCCGTCGACGTTTTCGCTGGTGCCGTTGAAGTTGATGGCGTTGGCGACGAGTAGGACGGTGCCGTCCTTATTGTCGTGGATTGCCATGTCGGAGACCATGTTGAGTGCAAATTCGGGTAGGTTCACGTCATCAGCAGGCGGGAAGGGTAGGTGCTCCCAGTGGCGGACGACGTCCCAGCCGAGGTAGCCGACCAATCCGGAGGTGAGCGGCGGCAGGGTCGGGTCGGGTTCGGTGTAGAGCATCTGCAGGGTCTTGGCGATGGCTTCTACGGGGTCGCCGTCGACGGGTGCGCCAGCGGGGGTGCGTCCCTGCCAGTGGACTGCGCCGTCGACGGTGGTCAGAGTGGAGCGGGAGGACGCGCCGATGAAGGAGTAGCG
Source organism: Rothia sp. 110740021-2 (assembly GCF_054263775.1). Lineage (NCBI taxonomy): Bacteria > Bacillati > Actinomycetota > Actinomycetes > Micrococcales > Micrococcaceae > Rothia > Rothia sp. 110740021-2. The sequence goes on from NZ_JBSZFE010000001.1 coordinate 1,224,547, forward strand.
GTCCCAGGCTGCGGATTCGCCTTCTGCAGAGATTTTGGCGGATTCGAGCAGGAAGGTACCGTGGGCTGCTTCGACCGGTTCGCCCTGGTCGTTTTGGAGTACGAGGGCTCGGTAGATGCCGATGGGGGTGAGTGAGTCGGCGAGGATTTTGATGTGTACGGGAATGACGCGGGTGCTGGCTGCGCGGGCGCGGAATTCTTCGAGGCTGGGGGTGATAGTGCCCAAATCCTGCATTGCTGTACTCCTTGGTGTTGGGGTGGGAGCGCGTCGGTGCGCTGTGTCCCTTAGCTGCCGCGCGGGGGTTTACCGTATGTGCCGGCGTGTATCTTTCTGGTGCATACATGCCAGATTCATAGACGCCCGATTATGCCTGATAAAGCCCGGTAAGCCCGGTGCGCGGGTTGTTTCAGTTTAACCGGTGCTGCAACCCAGTTTCACGGTGAAGAGTCAATAGGTCTCTTCGTGAAACTGAGCCGCGTATCGTTCAGTGGTGTTAGTTGCTGAACTGCTTGAGGGTTGCTGCGGTCTGCAGTGCCGCTGCGGTTGCCTCGTAGCCCTTATCTTCGTTAGAACCTTCCAGGCCTGCACGGTCGAGTGCCTGCTGCTCGTTGTCGCAGGTGAGCACGCCGAAGCCGATGGGGCGGCCGGTCAGCACGGACACGTCGGTCAGGCCGTTGGTTGCGCCCTGGCAGACGTAGTCGAAGTGGGGGGTGCCGCCGCGGATCACCACGCCGAGCGCGACGATTGCGTCAAACTTCTCAGCGAGGCGGGTTGCTGCGACGGGCAGTTCGAAGGTACCGGGAACGCGCACGAGGGTCGGCTCGAGGCCTGCGTCGCGTGCTGCACGCTGCGCACCGTCGATGAGGCCGTCCATGACCTGGGTGTGCCAGCTTGCCGCTACGATTGCGAGCTTGAAGCCCTTGTAGTCTTCGGGGTTGAGGGTGATATCTGCTGCGCCTACGCCGCTCATTGTGTTCTCCTTGTGGGTTGTGGGTTTTTGAAAAGTTTAGTGTGCAGGGGTTACACGGGCTATCTGCAGGGTTTCTACTCTGTGCGCTATGCGCTTTTGAGCATGTGGCGCATGCGCTCACGCTTGGTCTGCAGGTAGTGTGCGTTCTCGACTCGAGCGGGAATTTCGTCCGGGATGAGTTCGGTAACCTGCAGGCCGAGGCTTTCGAGCGCCTCCCGCTTGGCGGGGTTGTTGGTCACGAGCCTCAGCTCGTTCACACCGAGTTCCTGCAGGATCAGTGCCGCCTGCGAGTAGTCGCGCATGTCGCCGTCCAGGCCGAGCACCAGGTTCGCGTCGAGGGTGTCGAGTCCGGCATCCTGCAGCGCGTAGGCACGGAGCTTGTTGACCAGGCCGATGCCGCGTCCTTCGTGGTTGCGCACGTAGATCAGGTACCCGCCGGTGCGGTTGAGGATGCGCAGGCCGTTCTCCAGCTGGGGGCCGCAATCGCATCGGAAGGAACCGAAAATGTCACCGGTGGCGCATTCAGAATGGACACGTACTGCGGGCGCTCCCCCATCCTCAGCAGGTACGGGGTCACCATCAGGGTCGAGGGCACGGGCACTGAGGTGCTCGGCACCATCTGCAAATCGCCAGGCGCGCAAACCGAACAGACCCTGGGGGGTGGGTACGGCGACCTCTTCGGTGCTTTCGACCAGCAGCGGGCTGGGGCTGGGCACCATGTCGAGGGGGCTGACTCGATAGCCTTCAGCGAGCTGGGAGGCGATGCTCAGGAATTTGGCGCTGAGCTCTTCAGCCTGCGCCTCAACCGGCTCGACCAGGATGACCGGATCTGCCAAGGTACCCGCTACGGAGGTGCCCGGCGTTGCCTGGGTGTTAGGGTTTTCGCTCATGCGTTCTCCTACGCTTTAGCTACGTACTTGATGAGGTCTTCGATAGAGATCATGGGTAGGTTGTGCTCGGTGGCGAAGGCGCGCAGGGCGTCGAAACGCATCATGGAACCGTCGTCGTGCACGACCTCGGCGATAACACCCACACCGGACAGGCCCGCCACGCGGGAGAGTTCCACTGCGGCTTCAGTGTGGCCGGGACGCTCCGCCACGCCGCCGTCAACGGCGCGCAGCGGGAAGATGTGGCCCGGGCGGGTGATGTCAGCCGGGGTGGAGGAAGTATCCGCGAGGATCTGCACGGTGCGTGCGCGATCTGCCGCGGAGATGCCGGTGCTCACGCCGGATGCCGCATCGCAAGAGACGGTGTATGCGGTGCCCTTGGGGTCCTCGTTGTTGGCAACCATGGGCGGCAGGTTCATCTCGTCGGCACGCTTATTGCTCAGGGGCGCGCAGACCACGCCGGAGGTGTAGCGGATCATGAAGCCCATCAGCTCGGGGGTTGCGTGCTCGGCAGCGAAGATGATGTCGCCTTCGTTTTCGCGGTCTTCATCGTCGACGACGACTACGGCGCGACCTGCGGCGATAGCGTCCACTGCGGTCTGCACGCTGTCAAGGACGGTTGCGGCGTCGGCGCGGCGCGGCGCAACCTGCTCACCGGAGTGTGCAGGGCCGGTCTGCGGTACGCCAGCGAACGCGGTCAGACGTTGCACGTACTTAGCGAGCGCATCGGTCTCAAGGTTCACGCTGTCGCCGACCTTGAGAGCGCCGAGGTTGGTTGCCTTCAGAGTTTCGGGAATCAGGCCAACCTCGAACCACGCGGGGGTTTCGCCGGGCTCAGATACTGCGGTAACGGTCAGAGACACTCCAGAAACAGCGATGGATCCCTTCTCAGCGAGCAGGGGTGCCAGGTCGGCGGGCAAGTTGAAGCGCAGGGTACTCCATGCCTCGTGCGCAGTAACGGATGCGAGGGTGCCCACCGCATCCACGTGACCCTGCACGACGTGACCGTCGAAGCGGCCACCGGCGGGCAGGCAGCGCTCCAGGTTGACGGTGTCACCCGGGTTCAGGTTGCCGAGGTTGGTGCGGCGCAGCGTCTCGCCCATGGCGTAGGCGCGGAACTGGCCGGGCTGTAGCTGGTCGAGGTCGATAGCGGTGAGGCATACACCGTTGACGGCGAGGGATCCGCCGTGTTCGAGGTCGGCGACGACATCTCCGGCGTTGAGGGTCAGGTAGGCTGCGTCGCTACCTTCGATGGGAGTGATGGATTCTACGGTGCCGAGGGCGCCAATGATTCCGGTAAACATGTGTGCTTTCCTTTTCTCGCCGTGTCCGCCGGGGCGTCGTCGTTGAGGGCGACGGGCGGCGATGGTTTGTTCGTCGGTATAACTATACGTATTTTTCGAATATTCCCCGTGACGGGGAGGTTTTGTGCCAGCATGCGAACCAGCCGGTATGAATCAGCTGGCATGAACTAGCCAGCGCCAACTATTCGGGCGCAGGCGGAGGTTCTCCTTGAGGTACTACTCCCCCGCCCGCGCTCAACCCAGGCGGATGCTAGTCCAGCCGCGACTAGTCCAGCCTCGGTTCGGGCGCGTGGCAGGCATCCAGCTTCGCCGGGGTGCGCCGCTACCCGGAGTCCTGCGCAGTTCCGCGAGGTGCCGGCACCAGGTGCGTTGCGGTGTCATTGCCGAGCACGCGCACCGCCGGGAACATGCCCAGGTCATCCAGCTTCATGCGCAGTGCCTGCGCCAGGGTGTCCACGAACAGACGGTACACGGCGCTCTTACCTTGCCCCATGATCATGGGAGCGCGGTACCAGACCATCTCGTCGATGAGGTCTTCACCGGCGAAGAGGCCGACCATGCCGGGGCCGCCCTCAATCATGAGGTGCCGTACCCCGCGGGCGTACAGCTCGTCGAGCAGTTCGCGAGGATCGTGGGTGAAGACCTGCAGGAAGTTCTGCGGGTCCGCCTCCACGCCTTCGGGCGGGTTGAGACCGCGCACACGGTAGTTCTCGGCAATCTCGGTCTTGCCCATAACCACGCGCAGCGGCTGCTTCTTGAAGCGTTCCCCGTTGGCGTCGCGCGCATCCAGGGTCGGGTCGTCCATGAGAGTTGTTCGGGTGCCGATCATGACGGCGTCGGAGCGGTGACGAATCAGATGCCCATCAATGCGCGCTGCGGGGCCGGTAATCCACTTGCTCGTGCCGTCAGCTGCCGCAATAAACCCATCCAGGGTGGAGGCGCTCTTTGCGGTGATGAAAGGGCGGCGTTCGGCGGCGGCAATAAACCAGCGCTCATTCAGCAGGTAGGATGCGTTCGCGAATTCCTCCATGGCGTGCACGGTGACGCCCTGCGAGCGCAGGTAGGCGGCGCCTCCCGCTGCATTTTCGGTGTCGTCGCTGTAGGCGTAGTAGAGTTCGCTGATACCCGCCTCGGCGACGACGTGGGAGCAGGGGCCGGTGCGTCCGGTATGGTTGCAGGGCTCAAGACTCACGTACATACGGGCGCTGGTAAGGTCAGTTCCCGCAGCACGGGCGGCGGCGAGAGCGTCGGCTTCGGCGTGCGGGGTGCCTGCACCTCGGTGGTAGCCCACGTGCAGCACGTGCCCGTGCGCGTCGGTGATAACGGCGCCGACAAGCGGGTTCGCGCCGCGAATACCTTGGCGGGCGGCTTCAAGCGCCAGGGTCATAGCGTCTGCGTGGCTGAGCGTCTGCTCGGGGCCGGGCAGCTGGAGAGTGCGTGCGGCGGCCAGCCCGGCGAGGTGCCCGTACTCCGCGGCGGAGTAGTCCAAATCGTTGTGCGGCAAAGATACACTCGGGGCAACAGTTGCGGGCTGGTGTGCGCTCGCCAGCACCTGCAGCGAGGGGTTCTGCGGCATCTTAAGCACGACCCTTCTGTACATCGGTTACCTCAACGGCCACGTCGGGGAACTGGGTCTGCACCTGGGTCTTCTGCGCCTCCAGGTTGCGGGTGCGCCACCAGACGAAGAAGCCAATCAGGGTGAAGCATCCGTAGAACACGTACATGAAGGAGGTTGCGTAGTAGCCTGCGTTCCACAGTAGCGGCACACCGACCAGGTCAACGGCAACCCAGATGAGCCAGAATTCAACCCAACCGCGCGCCATACCGTAAGTGGCGAGCAGTGAGCCGGTGAAGATCCAGGCGTCGGACCAGACCGGTTCGTAGGAGCCGAGGGCGCGGAAGATGGGGGTGAGCAGCAGAGTACCTGCAACCATAGCGACGACCAGGCCTGTGCGTTCGGTGTTGGTAGCCCACTTGGGGATTACCGCGACACCTTCGGAGGCGTCACCGCCGGAGGCGCGGGTTACGCGCCAGCGGTGCCAGCCCCAGATGGACACGGCAATAAACATGACCTGTCGGCCTGCCTGGCCGAGCATGGTCACGGGGTGCGGGCTGCCGACGAGGGCGCCCAGGAAGACGGTGAGGAGCAGTAGGTTACCGAGAATGCCGACGGGCCACGCCCATACTTTGCGTCGCATGCCACCGAGCGCCGATGCCAAGCCGAATGCGTTTCCGAGAACTTCGCGCACGAGGAGAGACTGGTCCCCCACGTGAATTTGTGCGTCGAAGAGCCACCGCACAATGTCCATTGTTTCTTTCCTCTCTGAGTTGGACCGTGTGTCGGATGCGCTGTGTGCGCATCTGCGGCGGCTCCGGGGAGAGGAACAGAAAAAGGCGCGGCTAACGCGGGCTTCTTAGGGAGTGCCCGGTATCCGTGCTGAGGCGGGAGCGGCGAATCAGCCTACCATGGCTGAAATCAGTGACTGCGGTCGAGGGGAATAATGTACCGGCACCTACGAAAGGTGCCTCTCCCCCGTCATACAGAAAACCGCTGTGCCCTTGGGCAACGGTTTTCTCAAGTATTTTTCTCGAGCAACAGTTTTCTCAAATAACTGCTTCGGTGCACCCTACACGCTACCTCGAGGTTTCTCGGGAGGCTCGGCGGAGTGCGCTCCTGCCTTTTTCTGCTCGTGCTACCTTCCATCCAGACTGTACTGTCGGCACCGGATTTTCACCGGTTCGGCCTCTCTTGCAAGCGGGCGTCTCTAGCGGAGTCTTGGCGTCCTGCGCGGATGCGAAGATTCGTATGATTCTTTGCCTGCCTGCGAGAGTGGTTCGCGGGCTGTGACCGCCGGTTCGGAATTTCACCGACCCCGGAGCACGATGTTGATACTGATTATGCCACAGCGCACGCCGGGGTTTTAATTTGTTTTCTCTGGGATAACTTCCGTGACAAGATGACGTTTTGTGACCACGTTCCGAGTACGTTTTCAAGACCCATCAGCTTGCTTCTATCGACAGTCACCTGTGGAGTCATTTAGGAGTTCTGTTCTTCAACTTTTCGGGGATGATTTATCACGGTTTCATAACGGTGGAGAGTGCTAAACAGGCCAAAGAGTTACAGCGGTTTCCAGCGGATTACCCAGAGCATATTGAACACCCATCACTACCTTTACGACAAGGAATTATAAAATAAGGTTAAATTATTGGTTTAAGGATTAGTTCAGGGGCGGTTTAAGGTTATTCTTATCTACAGGAGCGCCCATCACCGATAAACCGGTTCCGTTGGGAACGACATGATTCGGACCATCCGAGCACTCACATCAACCCCTTAAGCTTCTGCCATTTGAAGCTAGAAAAGCGGAACCGGCGGGGGAGCTCTTCCGATAAACTTCCAGAAGAACGCACAGCGTCCACCTTTCTATGGGGCTCTGTGTGTGTCAACCGGTCATAAACTCCCATTCTTCTGTCGTCGCCTACCGCGGTCCGCGATGGGAGTTACGGGAACCTTACGGGATGGTTGATCCCGTGCGCTCTGCATTGTCTTGTGGAGTGTGGTGTGTTTGGTGGCGTATTCGCAGTACAGGAGCGAATACGCCACCCGTTTTTAACGTGTAAAACCCTGCCTACCCACACTCAGGAGAGCTGCACACGAAACTCAGCCCCACACCGACCTCATATGCCCCGGACTGAGGCAAACTACCCCGAGAAGCTACCCCTTTATATCTTTCCCCGAGGGGCAGGCGACCTAGAGTGTGTACCGGACACGCGAGGTGGGGGCACTCCCCCGCGAGCGGTGTACGGTACAACTTCTCAAACAACTAACCCGCAGGTAAAACTTCATACGCAAACAGGGGCGCCTACGATAGACATCTATCGCAGGCGCCCCTGTTTATTGCCAAGCCTCCAGAGGGTGCCTCTCGGGAATACGACGGGACTCCATCTTCAAGGCGGCTGGGTTATTGATGATTAGGGGCGCCGCAGAGATGGCACTCCCCCGCTAGCATTTCCGACGTGCCCTTTCTATGAGGCTGTCGAAGAGTTTTAGCCCTCTACTGAGCGGAACGCTACAACAGCATTGTGACCGCCGAAACCGAAGGAGTTCGACAGTGCCACGATGTCGCCGGCGGGTAGCTCGCGAGCCTCGGTCACCACATCCAGGTCAATCTGGGGGTCCTTGTTGTCCAGGTTGATGGTGCAGGGTGCGATGCGGTGGTGCAGAGCCAGGACGGTCAGCACAGCCTCAAGGGCACCCGCGCCGCCGAGCAGGTGGCCGGTCATGGACTTGGTTGCGGAGACGGCGATGTTCTTGGTGTGCTCACCGAAGGTTTCGTGCATTGCGGTTGCTTCAGGCAGGTCACCGGCAGGGGTGCTGGTGGCGTGCGCGTTGATATGCACGACGGTCTTCGGGTCAATGTTGCCATCTTCGAGGGCTTCACGCAGTGCGCGGGTTGCGCCGAGTGCTGCGGGGTCCGGTGCGGTGATGTGGTAGGAGTCGGCGGATACGCCGGTGCCTGCTAGTTCCGCGTAGACGCGTGCGCCGCGTGCCTTGGCATGCTCTTCAGATTCGAGGATGAGTGCTGCTGCACCTTCACCCATGACGAAGCCATCGCGGTCAACGTCGTAGGGGCGGGATGCCTTTTCGGGTTCGTTGTTGCGGGAGGAGAGTGCCTGCATCTTGGCGAATGCTGCCATGGGTAGCGGGTGGATAGCTGCTTCAGCGCCACCAACGATGACCACGTCAGCCTTGCCGCTACGAATCATTTCAGCACCCAGCTGCATGGCCTCGGTGGAGGATGCACATGCGGAGACGACGGTCTGCGCTGCGGCACGTGCCTTGAGGTTCATGGAGACTGCTGCAGCGTTACCGTTGGGCATGAGCATCGGAACAGTCATGGGTAGGACGCGGCGGGGACCCTTCTCACGGAGGGTGTCCCATGCGTCGAGGAGGGTCCACACGCCACCAATGCCGGTGCCGAAGGCTACGCCGGTGCGCTCGGGGTCAACTTCTTCTGCAGAGTCGGCGTCGGGGCCGGTGAATCCTGCGTCTTCCCATGCTTCGCGTGCGGCGATGAGGGCGAGCTGACCCGAGGGATCCAGGCGCTTTGCTTCTACCTTGGTGAGGCGGCCGGATTCGAGGGCGGGCACGGCGAGCTGGCCTGCAATGTATACGGGCAGGTCGTATTCCTTGACCCAGGGGTAATCAAGGGTAGATACACCAGATACGCCCTTGGTTGCGTTTTCCCAGGTGGTGGGGACGTCGCCGCCAATGGGGGTGGTCGCGCCGAGGCCGGTCACCAGCACTTTTCGAGACATTGTGGCACTTTCTCTTCGGTGGTCGATTTGGTGGTTTATCCGGTGGTGTGTGGATAAAAACCTGTAGGTCCCGGGGGGGGTATACGTGTGTGTTCCGCGTGGGGTCCGCACTGCGGGTTCCTCGCTGTATTCCCGGGGTGTATTGGGTTAGTTGGGTAAACAGCGATGCGGCGCGGGCCGGTGAGAGCCCGCGCCGCATCGTTATTGGTGATAGCTTAGGCAGCGTTCGCGATGAACTCGACTGCGTCGCCAACGGTCTTGAGGTTCTTGACCTCTTCGTCCGGGATGGTCACCTCGAACTTCTCCTCAGCGTTCACGACGATGGTCATCATCGAGATGGAGTCGATGTCCAGGTCCTCGGTGAAGGACTTGTCTAGCTGAACGTCCTCAACCTCAACGCCGGTCTCTTCGTTAACGATTTCTGCCAGACCTGCGAGGATCTCTTCCTTGTTAGCCATTCAGGGGCTCCTTTGTTGTTCGATGGTCATCGCACCCGCCGGTTGGGGGTACGTGTGCATTACCGAGTTTATCGTGTCTACGTGGTGTACGCATGCGGAAACTCGGAGTTTAGGGGATGCTTTCCCGCTTTATTTTCTTTCTCGTGCACCGGTGTGGTGCCGGTTATGAGGGGCGGTGAGCATCGGGCTCTTGTGGTTTTCCTTAGGGAAGGACGACTACCTGAGCTGCGAATGCCAGGCCGGCACCGAAACCAATCTGCAGGGCGAACTTGCCGGAGAGTTCCGGGTTCTCCTTAAGCAGGCGATGTGCGGCGAGGGGGACCGATGCGGCGGAGGTGTTACCAGCATCAACGATATCGCGTGCCACTGCCACCGTGTCGGGAAGCTTGAGGGTCTTGACCATCTGGTCAATGATGCGGGCGTTTGCCTGGTGCGGGATGAGCGCGCCAAGCTCGTCGGGGGTGATGCCGGCGGTTTCGAGTGCCTGCTTGGCGACCTTTGCCATTTCCCATACTGCCCAGCGGAAGACGGAAGGGCCGTCCTGTCGCAGGGTGGGCCAGATCTTTTCGCCTTCCTGTACGGGGTTTGCTACGAAGTCGCGGTTGCGAATGTCTAGCATCGAGCGGTCCATGCCAACGGTGCCCCAGCGGGAGCCGTCCGAACCCCATACAGTGGGAGCGATACCGGGTTCGTCGGAAACGCCCACGACTGCTGCGCCTGCGCCGTCGCCGAGCAGGAAGGAGATGGTGCGTTCGGTGTTGTCAATGAAGTCGGAGAGCTTCTCAACGCCGATGACCAGCACGTGCTTTGCGGTGCCTGCGCGGACGAGGGCGTCTGCCTGGGCGATGCCGTAGCAGAAACCTGCACACGCTGCGGAGATATCGTATGCGGGGCACTTGGAGCCGATTGCATCGGCGACCAGGGTTGCCAGGGAGGGGGTTGCGTAGGGGTGCGAGATGGTCGAGATGATGACCGCCTCAATGTCCTCACCGGCTACACCGGATGCCGCCAGGGCGTCCTTGGCGGCACCGATGGCGAGGTCAGTTACGGACTGGTTTTCGCTGGCGCGGTGGCGAGTTGCGATACCAGTGCGCTGCTTGATCCACTCGTCGGAGGAGTCGATTGCCTCAACGATGTCATCGTTGGGGACGATGACCTCACCGCGGGCTGCGCCGTAACCGAGGATGCGGGAGTAGCGGTTGATTTCGTACTGCTTGAGGGTAGTCACGTATTCAATCCTTAGTGCTGATGCTCGCAAGACACTGTGTGCCTCGCATGTCTAAAGTGCATGTCTAGTGTGAAGGGTTCCTAGCGCAGGGAGAGCTGGGTTCTCTCCTCTGGCGTTTAGCCCTTCAGTGAGGCGAGGTCCTCCGGAGCGTTGATGGAGGTGCCGGGCACGCCGCGCATCGCGCGCTTTGCCAGCCCGACCAGGGTGCCTGCGGGGGCGACCTCGATAATGCTGGCGACTTCACGTTCAAGCAGGGTTGCCATGCACAAATCCCAGCGCACGGGGCTGGTCACCTGGGAGACGAGGGTCTTGACGAACTCTTCACCGGATGCCACTGCGGAACCATCGCGGTTGGTCAGTAGCGCGGAGGTCGGGTCGGATACCTGCAGGGCTACGGCGAACTCTTCCAGTGCGGGCACGGCGGGTGCCATTGCCTCGGTGTGGAATGCGCCAGCGACCTTCAGAGGGATGACGCGTGCGCGTGCGGGCGGGTTCGCGGCGAATGCTTCAATGGCGGGGATGGGGCCTGCGGCTACGATCTGGCCGCCGCCGTTGGAGTTTGCTGCGACGAGGCCTGCTGCGTCGATGGCTTCGCGGACGTTTTCTTCAACGCCTCCGAGTACTGCAGCCATGCCGGTCGGGGAGGCGGCTGCCGCCTCCGCCATGCCGTTGGCGCGCACGCGCACGAAACGCATTGCGTCTTCGTCGCTGAGTACGCCTGCAAGTGCCGTTGCTGTGATTTCGCCGACGGAGTGGCCCGCGATGATGAGCTCTTCACCGTCGAGTTCGTGCAGTGCGAGGCGACCGGTGACGATGCCTGCAGCCACGATGAGGGGCTGGGCGATTGCGGTGTCCTTGATGGTTTCTTCTTCGGCTTCAGTACCGTAGTGAATTAGGTCGATGCCTGCCGCTTCGGAGAGTCGTTCCAGGTGCTCACGCACACCTTCAATCTCGAGCCAGGGGCTCAGGAAGCCTTTCTTCTGAGAACCCTGTCCGGGGCAAACGAGTGCGCGCATGCGGTGCGACCTTTCTAGTTTTTAATACTCGTACGCGGTGCCTCCGTAGAGACGGATACCACGGTTAGTCTGTTACCTATGCTACCTTGTTCAGCGGCTTTGCATAAACATCGCTGTGCAGAAAGTTTAGGGTGCACAGGATATCCAGATAGACATTGAACAGTGTATAGCTTAGATTGAATTCACCCATTCGTACAACCCGCACGGGCAAGATTCAAATAGAGAGACAGCTAACTTTCGGGTTCCACCCCTATGCTCGCGGATGCGCCCGAGCATACGTCTCCGCCAGACGCTTCATCGACACGTGCGTGTAAATCTGCGTGGTCGCCAACGACGAATGCCCCAATAGCTCCTGCACCGAACGAATATCGGCACCACCATCAACCAGATGAGTCGCCGCCGAATGACGCAAAACGTGCGCACCCGAGGCGGTTGTGTTCTCCACCGTGCGCAGCAAGCGGGTCAGATCCTCACGAATCTGACGGGCATTCGCACGCCCACCCCGAGGGCCAATAAACAGAGCCGTCACGCCCTGAGCGCCCTCCGGAATCCACTGCGGACGACCATACGAAACCCAACGATTCAACGCCTTGAGCGCCGGGGTACCCAACGGCACCACTCGCTCCTTATTGCCCTTACCCAGCACGCGCACCGTCTTATTTGCCCGGTCCACACTTTGCAAATCCAGGCCGGTCAGCTCAGAGATACGCATGCCCGAGGCGTACAGCACCTCAACCACAGCTTCCAGGCGCAGCAGGCGCGCATCACGAGGATCCTGCACCCGGCGCTCCTGCAGAGTAGTCAGTAACTGGTTCATCTGCTCCTGGCTCAGCACCGGCGGCAGGTGATTCTCCCGCTTGGGGGTGCGCATACCGCGCGTGGGATTGGCGTGCACCAGTTCCTCATCCTGAGCCCAGGTGAAGAACGTACGCAGGGTCGAGCCGCGGCGAGCCACCGTAGAACGAGCCGCCTGCCGCAGATGTAGCGAACCCAACCACTCACGAATCAGGGACGCATCAATACTCTCCAGATGCCGCACACCGCGGCGCGCCATATATCCGAAAAAGCCCTCCAAATCCGAAATATAGGAACGAATCGTCTCTTCAGAACGGTGCTTCTCATAACGCAGAAAACGCTCAAAACGGTCCAGGACGGGGCGGAATACTTCGCCAGAAACGCCCAGCGCTGATTCAGGTAAGGCGGAGCCAGGCAGGGCTGAATCCAGGCGTTCGCCGTGCCTCTGTGGGTTATCTGCGGCGAGGCTGCGGGTATAGGTCACCGGCAGGGTCGCAGAGGGAGCATCATCCCGGTTCTCATCCCGGTATTCTTCCGGGTTCTCGTTCCGGTTTTCAGCCCAGTTTTCGTGCTGGCGGGCGGGAGTCATGCGTCCCTCCTTTCGTGGTTCCGGCTCCTGGGTCTAGCGGCATTGATGTTTCTCGACGTTGTATTTCTATTCCCCACGCATCTGTCGATAGGGCGGCGGGGTAGGCTCCGCACCAGTACGCGCAGGCCTACCCCAATTGTAGAGAGGTCCAGTCTCCTCTACATGCCGCCCTGTCATGACCGGCTCTCACAACCCGCTACTGCCTCAGGTGTTCAGTAGGGGTGTTCAGGGGGCTCTTCTACGCTGCAACAGCCGGGCGGACCTTTCTCCAGCTTGTTCCGCTACTCTCCGCTAGGCCGCAGCGCTCCAGGTGGAACAGATCAGCCATCACGTCGCGAGCACTCAACCCAAGGGCTGCGGCAATCTCGTCCACGCCACGGTAGGAGCGCGGGCTCAAGTCATCCCAGACCCTGCCCTGCCGTTCGGTCAGCTCATCCAGCGTGCTAGAGGAGGCAGCCTGATCCCACTCGCTCTCGTGCTCGGTGCCCAGCTCGAAACCCGCGGCGGCATCGTATTCGAGAATGTCGGCGGCCTCGGTAAGTGTTTGCGCTAGTCCATCACGTAGCAGACGGTTCGTGCCCACCGAATTCGGCGAGTTAATCTGGCCCGGAACCGCCCAGAGAGTACGCCCAATCTCCATTGCGTGACGAGCCGTATTCAGCGCACCGGAACGCCAACGTGCCTCCACCACAATGGTATGCCGCGCTAACGCCGCAATCAGCCGGTTACGCTCCAGAAAACGCCACCGCGTGGGGGTATTACCCACGCTCACCTCGCTCATGATGAGCCCTCGGTCAATAATCATGTTCAGCGCATCCGAGTTCTGCGCCGGGTACAGCCGGTCCAACCCACCCGCCATGAAAGCGATGGTCGGCAGGTCGCTACCCTGCTGGGTCAGCGCCGCCCGATGCGCCGCAATATCAATGCCCATCGCACCGCCAGAAATCACCGTGTACCCGTGGCGCGCCAGCTCAGCGGCGAGGTGGGTCGTCGCCTCCGTACCGTAGATGCTCGGGTCACGCGAACCGACCAGCGCCACGCTCGGGGTAGAGGCCAAATCCAGCAGGTGCCGCGAATCGCCTCGGCACCACAGCCCGTATGGTCGAGCAGGCCCCAAATCGTTCAGCTGCGGCGGCCACAGCGGATCAGCAGGAGTGACCAGCCACGCCCCGCAGGTTGCCGCCATATGCGCCTCCGCGTTCAGGGTGCGTTCCATGCGGCGGTTCCAGCGCAGGCGGCGGGTCGCGAGCAACTTGCCGAACTTATCGCGGCTCATCTGATGCTCACCCGGCGTGTAGTAGCCATTCGCGCTGGAGAACAGGGCGGACTCTCCTGCCGCAGGCGCACCCACCGAGTGCAGAAATTCGCTGAGCTGTTCGTCCGGTTCGCCGTTCTCCCAGGTGTACTCATCCGGGATATGCCCGGTCAACAGGTAGTGCAGGGTCAGCGGCGCACCCAGGCTGGCGAGGGATTCGACTACGAGCTCATCGGCGGGCTCCGCGTAGCGCATCAGTTGAGCGGTGCAGCAGCGGATGTACTCACGACACGCCGCCTCAAGCTCCGGCGCGCTGAGGGCGGGATTGAACAGGGGCTCAGGAGTGAACAGATGTACAGGATCAGAGCCGCTGGAGGCTGTGCCCACCGCCGGTTCGGGGCGCTCGCTCTGTAGCCCCTCACCCTGTAGCTCCTCTCCCGGCTGTTCCTCCCGGCTCAGTTTCTGCTGATTCATCTCTTCCAGATACACCGGGTTCAGGCAGGAGGCGAGGAATCCCGGCAACCGCGCCCCGTTGTATGGGCTCGGCGAAGGCTCCTGCCCCAGCGACAGGATATGAGCCGCCCTCTCACGCACCAGGGCGTGCACATCCAGAGTGCGACCGGGCAGGCGGATTTGCAGTACCTCCTGTACAAAATCCTCAGCCGCGCTCTCTTCTGGCGCTTGCTCTTCCAGTGCTGTTTCTCTCAGCCCATAATCTTTCAATTCGGTATCTTCAACTCGTTTTCTCAGTTTCTTCTCACTCATGACGTTCTTCTCCTCTCGTGGGTGATTCCTTCTATAAACCAGCACGCTATGTCAACTGTCTCTATTTCAGCTGCCCCTGCTGCCGCAGGAAAAGCGCCACATCCAGATGCTCCCGGCTCGGGTAGGCGGCACCTTCCAAATCAGCGAGGGTCCAGGCGATACGCAACACCCGGTCATAGCCGCGAGCCGTCAGCGTTCCTCGATCCACGGCGGCGTTCAGCTCGCCGGTGAGCTTCGCATCCAGACGCAGCGGACCTCGCAAAATTTTGCCGTTCATCTCCGCATTCGTTTTCAACCCGTACGGTTCCAGGCGCTCCCGCTGAGCCTGCCTCGCCGCCATAACGCGCTCGCGAATCTGCGCCGAGCTCTCATTCACCTGACCGCCCGCAAGCTCCGTGGACGACACCTTCGGAACCGTCACATTCACGTCAATACGGTCCACCAGCGGGCCGGACAGCCGCCCAAAATAGGCGCGACGCTCACGCGGAGCACACGTGCACTCCGTACCGGTACCCACGTTCATGCCACAGGGGCACGGGTTCGCCGCCAGAATCAGCTGAAAACGCGCCGGATACGTCGCCGATGCACTCGAACGGTCCAGAGTCACGGTCCCCGACTCCAGGGGTTGACGGAGCGAATCGAGCACCGTGCGTTTAAACTCCGGCGCCTCATCGAGAAAGAGCACGCCGCGGTGCGCTTTAGACACGCAGCCTGGGCGGGGAATGCCGCTGCCGCCACCCAAAATCGCTGGCGCGGAGGCGCTATGATGCGGCGCCTCAAACGGCGGCTGACGCACCAGCTCGCTCAGGTGCTCCCCCGCCGAGCAGAGGGAACGAATCGCGGTCACCTCCATCGCGGCATCGTTGTCGAGGGTCGGCAGGATGCTCGGCAGGCGCTCCGCCAGCATGGTTTTACCCGAACCAGGCGGTCCGCAGCATATGGTGACCACCCGCAGCGGCAATTTCCAGGGCGAAACGGCCCTGTGACTGACCGGCGACATCGCTCATATCCGAGGGAATTTCAGCCGGTTTCACTACCGGTACGCTCGCCTCAGTCTGCGGGGCGGGCGGGTAGGTCAGCTTCTGACTCTCCGCGCCGAGAGCGGCAAAAACCTCTGCCAAGCAGCGGAAACCGCTCACCTGCGCGCCGGGGATGAGCGCCGCCTCCTCAGCATTTTCGGCGGGCACAATCACGCGGTGGTGTCCGGCATCCACGGCAGCTTTGACTGCCGGCAGGATGCCCGGCACGGGGCGTAGCGTTCCGTCCAGTCCCAGCTCACCCAAAAAAACGCTATCGCCGCTGGGGTGCAGTTTCTTCTCCGCCTGTAGCGCCGCAACCACAATGGCTAGATCAAACGCAGAGCCGCGCTTGGGTAGGGTCGCCGGGGTCAGGTTCACGGTGAGTCGGTGCTGAGTGAGGGTGATGCCGGTATTCTTCGCGGCGGAGCGTACACGCTCTTTCGACTCGTTAAGGGCGGTATCGGGCAGGCCCAGTAGCACGAAGCCGGGCAGGCCCTGTGAAATATCAGCCTCGACGTCAACAATGTGCCCACGCAAGCCCACGAGCGCCACGGAATAGGTGCGTGCGAATCCCATTACGCCACCGCCTTCAGATGCTCGAAGGTGAAGGTTTCGCAGGATCCAGTCACCGCAATTGCGTCAATGCGAAAGCGCGGAAAATCCAGGTTCTCGCGCAGCCTGCACCAAAGAATCGCCAGCGAGCGCGTGCGGCGCGCCTTATCGCGGTCAATAGACGCGAACGGGTGCCCAAAATCTTCGCTGCTGCGGGTCTTGACCTCAATAAAAACCAGTTCGTCCTCGGGGTCAATGGCGATCAGGTCGAGCTCACCGCGGATTTGTTCGTATTCCAGTCCGGCAGGCGGGCGCCAATTCCTCTCCAGAATCCGGTAGCCATTCGTCTCCAGGATGCGGGCGGTCAGTTCCTCGCCCCATCTACCGACGCTGTGGGCGCGGGGTGGGGTTCGGTGGATTCGGAGTCTGTTGGGTGCGTTTTGGGTTGTGGCGTGGGCTGTTATTCGGGCTGTTGTCATGGGTCTCTCCCGGTAGATAGCGGTAGTGCTTCTACTGTGCCCGCCGCGCGCGTGCCCGAACGTGGTTAACGAAAAACTGTGGATAACCTCAGTTCTCAGAAGGAATTAGAGGTTATCCACAGCTATTTATTTGAAATTTTGGGGCATATTTTTCAAAAACGCCGCTCGGGTGCCAATTCACCGCGTCATATTCGCGTAGTTTCATCGCGCGGTTTCATCACCTAAGTTCTGCCGCCCAGCAGCTCGGCACTGGTGCGCTTACCTCCGGCAAGGCGGTGAATCAGGCCTGAGCTAGGCGTTAAAGTCCGGCATTTCCGGCACGGTGAACTCCTGGTTGGGCAGGCGCTCCTCCACGTTCACATCACGCACCGAGTATGCGTGCACCTTCTTCACAAAGCGGTTGGAGCGGAATACATCCCACACCCACACGTCGCTCATGCTCACCTCAAAGTAGAGGGTGCCGTCCTGCACCTGCGGGGTGACGTCCACCTGGTTTGCCAGGTAGAAGCGTCGGTCGGTTTCTACCGCGTAGCTAAAGAGCGACATGACGTCTTTGTATTCGCGGTAGAGCGCCATTTGGGCGTCGGTCTCGTAGTTTTCGAGGTCTTCTGCGCTCATTACTCTTCCTTTCCTGGGCTTTCTTAGTACTGATTCAGCGGTGGCACGTTAGGCTTTCGCCAGCTTCCGAGGCGCGGTCTTCAGGAACGCCACGCGCCCTAGCCGCGCTGTGTCGCGGCGGCCTTAATCTGCTCGGCGGTCGCCGGAAGCGACCATGACAGTCGATGCTGCGGGCTGGGGCCCTGCACGCTAATCGCCTCGCGGTGAGCGGCGGATCCGTAGCCCTTGTTGTTTGCCCAGCCGTACCCCGGGTAGCAGGCATCCAGCTGGACCATCAGCTCGTCACGTTCCACCTTCGCAACCACCGATGCGGCGGCAATGGAGGCGCATTTGTAGTCGCCCTTAATGACCATGGTCACCGGCATCTGCGCGGGCTCACCTGTGCCCTCCCATGCCTGGGCGAGCAGTGCGTTATAGTGTGCCTGCGCCGGGTCCGGTGCCAGCGCACTGAACAGGTCCTCCTGCGGAGGGGTAAACCAGTCGTGCTTACCATCCAGCAGGGCGGCGTCGGCACGGTATCCGCGGCGCGCCAGCTCAGCGAGCGCACGCTGAGCGGCAAGTCTCAGCGAGAGGGTCATGCCGAGCCGGTCAATATCTGCCGGTTCCACGTGGCCGACTGCCACGGCGCACCACTGGCGGATTTCGGGAACCATGGATTCGCGGCGTGCCGGTGAGAGTGCTTTGGAGTCGATTAGCCCGCCCACTTCGAGGGTGGCGTCCGGGGTGAGGATTGCGACGCCCACGGTGACC
Organism: Rothia sp. 110740021-2; assembly: GCF_054263775.1. Taxonomy (NCBI): domain Bacteria; kingdom Bacillati; phylum Actinomycetota; class Actinomycetes; order Micrococcales; family Micrococcaceae; genus Rothia; species Rothia sp. 110740021-2. Next base: position 1,242,548 of record NZ_JBSZFE010000001.1, read on the forward strand.
GGGCCCGCCATGGAGCCGCGGCCCACCTCGTCGATTCCGGCAACCGTGCGGGTGCCGGAGGCGAAGAGCTGCTGCTCGTATTCGAGGTCGGCGGCAGGCGGTGTTGTCTTCGCAGGCTTAGATTGAGCGGGTTTCCTTGCACTCTTCTGAGCGCTCACCATCATTCCCAAGCTCGCTTACTCGCTCGGGGTGGAGGTCGGCTCGGGAATCGAGGAGAACACTGAGCTCTGATCCTGTAGCAGACCGAAGTGGTTCAGCGGCCACGCCACCACGAATACGTTACCCTGCACGTCGTCCTTGGAGATGAACGCGGTGCCGTCGCTAATGTGGTAGCGGGAGTCGGCGGAGTTGCTGCGGTGGTCACCCATCACGAAGTACTTGCCGGCGGGCACGGTCACCTTGAAGGGGATCTCCGAGGGCTGGTTGCCGGGGTACAGGTACGGTTCGGTAATTTCTACACCATTGACCTTGACCTTGCCGTTTCCGTCGCTTTCGACCACGTCACCGGGGGTACCAATAACACGCTTGACTAGGTAGTTCGATGAGGTATCCGGCAGAATACCCATGAAGGACAGGCCGTCCTTGAGCGGGTTGCTGGATTTTTGGGTGGAGGGAATCCAACCCTGAGAGTCCTTGAAGACAATGACGTCGCCGCGCTTGGGATTGCTAAAGTAGGAGCCCGCCACGTTAATGAACACGCGGTCGTTCACCTGCAGGGTCTGCTCCATGGAGCCGGAGGGAATGTAGAAGCCACGCAGCAGGAAGGTCTTGACCAGGAATGCGATGACCAGCGCGTAGAGGATGACAGTGCCGCCCTCGCGTGCCTGTACCCAGAGCCATTCGCCGAGTCGGCCTTCTTCCTGCGCCTGGGAGTAGGTCAGCTCTGCTTGTTCGGCGCGCTTTGCCTTGCGGCGTTCCTTGGGGGTCATTTCGGAGAAGTCCTTGGTAGTTTCCACATCTGCGGTAGTCTCCTCATCGCCGGTTTCTTCACGCTCGGTATTCTTCACCGCGGCGTTCTTCTTCGCTTCCTTCACGGAGGAAGAAGTCACGGCGGCGCTTGCCTCGGCGCTAGCTACCAGCTCACGAGTGCTCTCGGTATTACATTCGGTCGCCCCGGTAGCGTCCGCATTCTCTGCGGCGCTCTGCTCAGTAGCTGCATTCTCAGCTGTGGCCTTCTCAGCGGCGAGACGTGTGAAGTATTCTTCCATTTCTCGGCGCTCGCGGCGGCTTTGAGGCTGGTATCCCTCAGGGAAGGGGCTGGTGTTCGCAGTGTTCTTGTCGTCTGCCATGCTGGAGTGAGCCTTTCGTTTGAGAGATACCTAGCTCGGGTGAAACGGTACCTAGCTATTGTATCGAGAGTGCTTGCGCTCTTGGGCTTTTATTTTCTGAGAGCGGCAAGGTTCTCAGAATATGCAAAAACCGCTCCTTGCTCGCGGAATGCGGTTGGGGAGCGGTTTGCAACAGAATTCTGTATCTATAAAGATTAGAACTCGCGCTTCTCGCGGATACGAGCAGCCTTACCGTGGCGGTCGCGCATGTAGTACAGCTTTGCACGACGGACGTCACCGCGGGTCACAACCTCAATCTTCTCGATGGAGGGAGAGTGAACGGGGAAGGTACGCTCAACACCAACGCCGAAGGAAACCTTGCGGACGGTGAAGGTCTCGCGAACGCCTGCACCCTGGCGGCCAACGACGAAGCCCTTGAAGACCTGGATACGGTGGTTCTTACCTTCAACGATTTTAACGTGAACGTTCAGGGTGTCACCGGGGCCGAATGCGGGGATGTCGTCACGGAGGGACTTCTTGTCGAGGAAGTCAAGAGTCTGCATAGTTGTAGATCTCCAGAGCCATCTGCCGCAGGTCAAATAGACTCAGATTGCTCTGCCCCACTGCGGGACAGAAAACTTTATGCTTCGGACAGGATTGGTGCCCGAAGGTTGACATCGTTGGTCGCTCTTCCCCCTGCGGCAGGGGCGTGCCCGATGTCAACACAATGCTCCATTATCCCAATGCACCCGCGTTTATGCAAGCATCCGGGGAACACTTTTAGAAGGGGGGTTCGTCACTCTGCACTCCCCCACCCTCGGATGCGCCGTTCTGCACAGGAGCATACTGTTGCGTGTACTGAGGCGCCTCCTGCAATGGTGCACCCGAGTGCGGCGTACCCTGCTGCGTCGTGTCCTGCTGAGGTACCCCCTGCATGGAACCCTCGTTGACCGTGCGCTTCTCCACGGTGCGGGCGAAGGTGCTCGTACCGTAGTTCAGGTCGTGACCGATACCGAGGGCATCCACTTCTACCGTGGTGCCCTGCGTGCCGTCTTCACGGTTCCAGCGGCTAATACGCTGGCGGCCACTCACGACCAACGGTTGCCCTTTCTCAATGGAGGTGGCGATGTTCTGGGCGAGGCGGCGGTAGGCTTTCACGGTGTACCAGTTGGTGGTGCCTTCTTTCCAGGTGCCGGTAGCGTCTTGCCAACGCGGGGTGCTGGCGAGGCGAAAGTTCACGACGGGCACCCCATTGGGCAGGGTGCTCAGTGTCGGGTCGGAAGCGGTGAATCCACGGATCAGGATGGTGTCGCTCATGGTTTCTCCTTAGAAACTAGTGGGTGGGTTCCTCCACCCTGCCAGCATTGACCCGACTCTGCACCTGGCGGTTACCGCTTCTGTGGATAACCTCACGTTTTACGGTTTTGGGTACCGCCTGTGGATAGAGTTTTTGAATTTTTCACCCCGTTTTTCAAAATCTACCCGCAGGCAGTGCACTCCCCACAGAAATATGACGACTACTCCCCATCCGGCATCACGCCCGCGGCCCCCAAAGCTACTTCCACAAAACCCCACCCCATCCGGCATCATGATAGGCATTTCAGCGTCGGGGCGGCTATTTTTTGCCCTCACGTTAACTATTTCTATCCCACGCGCTCTATCCTTGATGATGCGGTGCACTCAGCCGCATCCCGATCTACCCCCGGAGTTTCCGTGAGCAAAAAGCCCATCAACAGCAACGACCTGCCCACACTACAGGATCTTCAGCGGATTCAACGCAACCTGCCCAAGCTGCCCGACTCGATGGACCCGCAGAAAAAGCGTCTCATTTACGGTCTGCTCGCTGTGTTTGCCGTTATCTTGCTGATTATTGGCCTAGTCTACGTGAGTAAGAACGGTGTGGACGGCATGCTCGGTTCGGAGGCGACGACCTCCGCCACCGATGAGGGAGAAACCACCGTTGCCACAGAAACCCTCGCCGAGGTCAAGAACCCGTACAAGGCGGTTGATCTCGCGACCGCGCTCGCACCGGATCTGGCGACCGCGAAGAGCGAGCTGGTATCCCTGCAGGTGAAGGAACGCGCGTCGAAGGCTGGCTACTCTCGTGAACAGTTCGGCCCCGCTTGGGATGACGTTGACGGTAACAAGTGCAACACTCGCGACGACATTCTGCGCCGCGATCTGACCAACCTTCGTTTCAAGGTCAGGACCCACGCATGCACCGTAATTAGCGGCACTCTGAATGACCCGTACACCGGCAAGACCATTGAGTTCAAGCGCGGCAAGAAGACCTCCGCAGCCGTGCAGATTGATCATGTGGTGGCTCTTTCGAACGCGTGGCAGACCGGTGCGCAGGATCTGACCGCAGAGCAGCGCCGCCAACTGGCGAACGACCCAGAAAACCTGCTCGCTGCAGACGGCCCGGCAAACCAGCAGAAGTCCGATGCAGACGCCTCCGATTGGCTGCCGAGCAACACCGCCTACCGCTGCACCTACGTGGCACGCCAGGTGCACGTGAAGGCGAAGTACAAACTGTGGGTCACCGCGGAGGAAAAGAAGGTTATGGAGCGCGTCCTTAACTCCTGCAAGGGCACCAACCCAACCAAGAAGTAATCCCAGCCAAGAAATAGCCTCCCGGCACCTCGCGGCACACCAACGCAAAAACTATAAAGAAAACCGCCCCGCACCCTGAGTTTAGGGTGCGGGGCGGTTTCTGCATGTGGCGCCCCAGGAGGGAATCGAACCCCCGACCAAGAGATTAGAAGGCTCCTGCTCTATCCTCTGAGCTACTGAGGCCTTCCTCTAGGGTACATGAGAATTTATGCTTCTCCTGCACCGCGCCTCTCACGCGGGGGCCGGTCCACTGGGCAGCGCATCCGGCTGGCCCGACATCCGGTAAGCACGACCGGGATTTACACCGGGAGTTCGCGCTGGGAATTCACGCTAGGAGCCTATCTTGGCGGCTTCCCGTTCTGCCTTTTTCACCTCGCGGCGGCGGGTACGACGGCTTGATGCGCCGGGGAACAGCTGCCACCACAGGCGGATGGCGGTGCGGCGAATCTGCGTGGGGTGCAGGCTCACGTACACCAGGCGGCGGGTTGCCGGGTCGAGGGCCACCAGGTAGATGATGTAGCCCAGGCAGATGACGGTCGCGATGAGTCGGCCCATGTCCTGGTTGAAGTCACGCAGGTAGGGCGATACGTTCAGCTGGTCGCTCACACCGTACGCCATGAAGAACAGCGTGGTGATGAAGTACCACATGAGCTGGAAGTGCGAGCGCAGACCGGTTGCGGCGAGCATCGGGATTGCCCAGAGCAGGTACCAGGGCTGAATCATGGGGCTGCACAGGAGCATGAACAGGATTGCGAGGCCGGCATGGCGGACGATGTTGCGGTCGCGTCCAACGAATGCCATTGCCATAGCGCCGAGCATGCCGATGCCCTTGCCGACGGTCTCGATGAGCTTGCGTATGACCTCGAAGGCGTCGCCCTGAACGAACAGGGAGGCGGCGCCGATGACCAGGCCGAAGGGGGTGTACCAGATGTACTGGCCGCCGGTGGTAGACAGTGCCCTAATCCAGCCGAATTCCAGTCCGGTTACCCAGCCCATGAGCGTCATTTCAGCAAGCAGTAGCACGCCGGAGAGGGCCCAGAAGATGAACTTGCGCGGCCAGGAGGCGTTCTTACCCGCCCAGAGCAGACCCACGAAGGGCAGCACCACGAGGGCAAGCGGCTTGACAGCAACGCCGAGGGCTACGAAGGTCACGCCGAGTGGGCCGCCCCACCAGGTGTCGCGGTAGCGCTTGGCGTAGTAGAGGCCGCCGAGCATGAACATGGTCATGAGCGAGTCGTTGTGGCCGCTGGCGATGAACGATGCGATGAACAGCGGGTTCGGGCCGATCTGCCAGAGGGCGCGGACCTGATTGAAGCCGTGTGCCTTAGCGAGTTTTGCCACGTAGAAGAGGATGCCGATGACCGCGAACACGGAAAGCAGGCGGAAGTAGAAGAGGGAGAGGTCGATGTTCTCCCCCGCCAGGTGCACAATCCACTCTTCGAGCTTGAGTGAGACCGGTCCGTACGGGGGTGGAGATTCCGCCCACATGGGGTCCGCACCGTTCTGCATGAAGTTCGAGATCTCGGAGACACCGTGCTTGTACGGGTTGAGGCCGTGCGCCATGACCATGCCCTGCCCGTAGTAGGAGAACATGTCGCGGCTGTAGATGGTGAAGGCGAAGACCTGCGGCAGAGACCAGCTGGTGATGACGGCAATCATCCAACGCATGGTGTTGGGTTCGTTCCAGTCACCCATTTTCTGGTAGATGCGCAGCCATTCACGGCACATAATCATGGCGCCGAGGGCGAGCATAATAATGCCGGTAATGACCCATGCGGCTTCGAATCGGATGGCGCGGATAATGTCGTAGCGCCAGAAGTTAGAGCTGTCGGCGAGCCAACCGACGGCGTAGGAGCCGAGGGTGACCATGATGGAGCCGATAGTGCCGATAATCAGCGTACGCAGACGATGATTATTGACGTAGTCCAAGAGTTTGGGTGAGAGAGGTGCGTCGTGTGCGCTGGGGGTGGTGAGCCGGTGTGCTAGCTCCTTTAGTGCGCGCATAACTCCCTTTCTGTCTGCATCGTCCTTCTGGCTTTTATCATACCGGAGCCCTTGGATGCACTTGTGAGAATCACTGTTATGAAGAAGCTTGTGAACATACCTCAGGGGCACGCAGAGTGGCGCAGTTCTCCCTCGATGCTGCCGTTTGTGCATCCTCTTGCGCCCTCTTGCACCCTTTTGTGATGTGCTATCCACCGGGTCGGCGGTGTTTGGGGGTAGAGTGGGAGGGTGAGTATTTCTAGTGAACGTATTGTATGGATTGACTGTGAGATGACCGGCTTGGACGTGGAGAATGATGCTCTCGTCGAGGTGGGCGTTCTGGTCACGGATGCCAATTTGAATATTCTGGGTTCCGGTGTTGAGTTCGTCATTAAGCCCGGTGACGAGTCTCCTGCCGGCGCGCTGGAGAGCATGAATGACTTTGTGCGTTCGATGCATGAGGCCTCGGGTCTACTGCCCGATATTGAGCACGGTGTGTCAATGGATTACGCGCAGGAGCAGGTGCTTCGCTACATCAAGAAGTATGTTCCGGTGGCGGGCAAGGCGCAGCTGGGCGGCAACTCGGTGGGCATGGATAAGCGTTTCCTGGAGCGTTACATGCCCAAGGTCATGGCGCACCTGCACTACCGTGTAATTGATGTGTCGACCATTAAGGAGCTGGCGTCGCGCTGGTACCCGGCGGCTCGTCACAGCGCCCCGGCGAAGACCGGTAACCATCGCGCACTGGGTGATATCAAGGACTCGATTGATGAGTTGAAGTATTACCGCCGCACTATTTTTGTGCCGCAGGGCCCGGATGCGATTGCTTCGGCGCAGATTGCGCGTGAGGTGGAGACTGAGCGAGCCACACGTGAGGCGGCTGAGTGCGAGGCTGAGGCGTCCGTTTCTGAGGCATCCAAGGCGTAAGCACGGACTGTAACAAGCATCACGGCTTTTTGATTTGGCAGGTTTCTGAATCTCCTGTACAGTAGTATCCGTTGCGTATCGCAAGGGAAACCAAGCGAAGCACATGGTGGTCGTAGCTCAGTTGGCAGAGCGCCTGGTTGTGGTCCAGGAGGTCGCGGGTTCAACCCCCGTCGATCACCCCGACGGAAAGGGTCGTTATGGTTATCCGTAACGGCCCTTTCGTTTACCCTCGATTCGGTTTGCCCGCACACGGTGTACCGGAACAGAGCTTTTACACCCGCACTTTAAACTAGCGAGCGGGAACAGGGCGCACCACATCTTCACGAGGTAATTCTTCACGAGGTAGGCGCATCCGGTAAGTTCCCACCCAACAGTTCCCGTTCAACACAAGCAAAGGATGATTCCGTGGCTATTCGCCCCATCGTTATTCACGGCAACCCCGTTCTGCACCGCCCAGCGGCACCCGTCACCGAGTTTAATGATGAGCTCAAGGAGCTCGTGGCTGACATGTACGAGACTATGGACGCATCCAACGGTGTGGGTCTAGCAGCACCGCAGATTGGTGTGGGCCTGCGCATCTTCACCTACAAGATGGAGAATGAGGACGGCGTTCCCCCGCGCGGCTGCATCATCAACCCGGTACTGACCTTGGGTAAGATTTCTACCGCTGACCCAGACCCCTACGAGGAGGAAGAGGGTTGCCTGTCCTTCCCCGGTTACGGCTTCCCCCTCAAGCGTGCCGAGTGGGTGACCGTGAACGGTCTTGACGAGCACGGCAACCCCGTCCAGTTTGAGGCAACCGGGTGGTTTGCACGCTGCATGCAGCATGAAACCGATCACCTGGACGGCAAGCTGTACGTGAACCGCCTGAACAAGAAGTGGACCGGCAAGATGAAGAAGGTCGTGAAGAAGGAAGGCTGGACCGTCGACGGTAACTCCTGGATGCCCGGCGTAGACCCGGATCCGTTTGGTCACTAATCACGAGCACTTCTGGAGGTCAGAGACCTTTGGAGAAGTTTTAAACGAAGACCGCGAATGCGCTTGAGCGTGCATTCGCGGTCTTCGTTTTCGATCAGTCGATGATGTTTTTCATCAGTCAACAGTAACGTGAAACGGGTCATCCTATGAGCCGGGTTCTGTCTAAAACGCCGCCCGAAGGGGCATTTCGAGGCAATCATCTATCTAGGACGTACGTTGCCGTACGTCTCAAGCAGCCTACCCGAATACGCACCCCACCTCCATGAAGGAAGCTAACGGGGATCGGGCGCACTACCCTACCATGGCGTATTCTGTTTGACCTTGCTCCGAATGGGGTTTACCTAGCCGGGCGCGTCACCGCGCCCGCTGGTGGTCTCTTACACCACCCTTTCACCCTTACCGCGGCGAACCGCGGCGGTTTACTTTCTGTGGCACTAGCCTGCGGGTTACCCCGAGTGGATGTTATCCACCATCCTGTGCTGTGGAGCCCGGACTTTCCTCGAAACACGTATGCCTCGCGATTGCCCGGACGGCCCGTTTCACCCAACCCATTATACGCACAACCTTGGAGGTGGCTATGTCCCGGGCTCCCTCACGGGTACACAGGGGCGTGTTGGGGGCACACCGGCGTCTCGCGGGTACACTGGAGAGATGCTGATTCTTCTTCCCCCCTCCGAAGGTAAAACCTCCGCCCCCACTGGTAACGCACCCGTATGCTTTGCTGACCTCTCGTTCCCTGAGCTTACGGCTGAGCGTGAGAGCGTTCTGGAGGAGCTGGCGCAGGTAAGCGCCAGCGTAGACGCTCTGGCGGAGCTCAAGGTGGGTTCCTCTCTCAAAGCAGAGGTGGAACGCAATACGCGCCTGCTGACCGAACCAGCACAGCCCGCGATCCGCACCTACACTGGCGTGCTCTTTGAAGCACTGGATTATGCAAGCTTCTCCCCCGCCGAACGCGATGCCGCGCACTGGTCGCTACTAATTTCTTCGGCGCTGTGGGGTATTCTGCGCCCCGAGGACGCGATCCCCGCCTACCGCCTGTCGATGGGCGTAAAGCTGGGTTCGGTGGGTGCGCTTGCCTCCTTCTGGAAGGGCGCGTTAGGTACCGCTCTGGAGGCGACCGCGAAGGACCAGCTGATTCTGGATTGCCGTTCTGCAGCCTACGCGAAGTCGTGGGTGACTTCCCCGTCACAGACTCTGGCGGTTCGTGTGGAGCGTGTGGCGGCTGATGGGTCGCGTAAGGTCGTCTCGCATATGGCGAAGCATTACCGTGGCCTGTTTGCGCGCTACCTGATTCAGTCGGGTTTGGCGGCTCGTCCTATTGGTGGTTCCACAGCGGGTATTGCCGAATTTTTGGAGGCGGTCAGCGAGGACTGGTCGGTGGAGTGCACTCTGCCGACGGCGCGTAAGGCGGGTGTTGTGACTCTGCTAGTGCATGAGCAGTAGGTTGCCCAATTATTTGTTTTCGCTTATTTTTTACATCATATTGAAGATTTTGTAACTATTTTCTAGGGGCTTAAGCCTGTATCGCCCCCCTGTAAAACCACTTTCCCACATTTGCGGCGCTTTCGATGCTCAGCACATGGTGAGTTATGGTGAGCTGGTGACTCTGATCGGCGCATTCCAGGCTCGCGCTACGTAAGGTCGTTTAGACCGCTCGCGTTCGCGGGGTGACACCCCCCCAGAAGTAATGCCCTGCCTTTACGTTCCTTTGAGAATCCTTGATGAAAGATTCCTGTCGGACGCGTACAGGCCGGGCTTTACTGTGTCTATTTCTTGGCTCTTGGCAGCTCTTCAGCCGCTACTTTGAGCGTTTACTGTTCAGTCAGGCTGGTCCATGCGACGGCGGGTTCGGTGCTTGCCGAGTGCGCCTCCTGACCGGTTGCCACGCCAGTGGAGACGGTGAAGTCCCACGGGTCGGTGTTCAGCGTGGACAGCTTCGTTTCGATGGTGAAGCCGCGCTCAGCGAGCAGGGCGCGCAGGCGGTTTGCCGCCGACTGCAACCAGAGGGATTCGCTGGCTGCGTGGGAGCAATCAATCAGAGCGATGTTGCTGCCGTCGACTCGTGCGGTTTCACGGAATTCACTGGCGGGGTGGTGGCGCAGGTCGGCGGTGATGTACACCTGCGCGTCGGTGGCGCGCACGGCGCCGAAGAGAGAGTCACCGGCACCGCCGCAGAGGGCGACGCGGCGGATTGGCTGGTCGGCGCGTCCGGCGATGCGCAGGCCACCGGCGGTTGCGGGTAGCACCGCAGCGAGGCGTTCTGCCAGTTCCTTGAGGGTGATTTCTTCGGGTAGGGTGCCAAGGCGACCGGTGCCTACCGTGTGTTCCTGTTCGTCGAGTACCTGGGTTTGTGCTTCGGTAAGCGGTTCACAATCAATCAGGCCGATAGCCTCACAGAGTGCTTCATTCACGCCTTCAACGGCGGCATCTGCGTTGGTGTGCGCGCCAAGCAGGCCGCATCCGCCCTCGATGAGGGTGTGCAGAATGTTGCCCTTGTAGTCGCTGTCGGGGATGAACTTTGCGCCGCGCAGCAGCAGCGGATGGTGGGTGATGAGTAGCTGCGCGCCTTCAGCTACGGCTTCTTCGGCGGTGGCGGTGAGGGCGTCTACTGCGAAGAGGACAGTGCTCACTTTAGCAGCGCCACGTCCGGCGACGAGGCCGGATGCGTCCCATCCGGCAGCGAGCTGCGGCGGGAAGAGCGTGTGGAAGGCGTCGATGACTTCTGCAAGGGTGGGGGTTTCTAGTTTTTCAGTCATACCTCTATTGTGGCAGGTGGCGGTTTACGCCGAAGCATGTGTCTGCTTAGGAATATTCTGTGGCTCTTCGGTGTTCTTTAGGTAGTGTGGATTTCTAAGTGTTAGTTCGAGGCTCACTATTTGAGGAGGAATCATGACTGATGTTGTACTTGCTGGCGGCTGTTTCTGGTGCCTGGATGCGGTGTACCGCCAGTTCTGCGGGGTTGAGGTGAGCGTCTGCGGCTACACGGGCGGCGATATTCCCGACCCTGATTATCGTTCGGTGTGTTCGGGCACGACCGGGCATCAGGAGGCGGTAAAGCTCAGTTTTGACCCGCAGGTGATTGACCTGGATACGGTGTTGGATATTTTCTTCACGAGTCACGATCCGACGAGCTGGGATCGTCAGGGCGCGGATACCGGTTCGCAGTACCGTTCGGTGCTTTTCTACGCGGATGAGCAGCAGCGTGAGGCGTTTGAGCGTGCGGTGGCGCGTGCTCAGCAGCTGTATCCCTCCCCCATTGTTACGGAGATTAAGCCCCTGGGCGTGTTCTATGAGGCTGAGGAGTATCACCAGAATTATTACGCGTTGAATCCGGCGCAAGGTTATTGTGCGTTTGTGGTGAGCCCGAAGGTGGCTCAGGCACGCCGTAATTTTGCGCATCTGCTCCGTTAGCCGGTGCTTCCGGATCAGTCGAGGTGTATTCTGTTGTTCACCCTGTAGCTGTCTTTTATTGTGTGGCAGCTACGGGGTGTCTTCGTATGCGCCCAGCTATTTGTTGTTCATCTGCGTTTTGGGGTTGTTATAAGGTACGCCGGGTATGATGGGGGTGTCAACTCACTCAATTTCCTTTGTTGACTTCCTATGAAAGGCTGATTATGACGAGCCCTTCCCTCACTTCTGCTGGTATGTCCCGCCGCGTGGCACTGGGTGCGACCGGTGCCGGTGTGCTGGCTGCCTTGACTGCGTGCGCTAGCGATATCCGCCCGCTGGCTGAAGGTTCGGCGTCTAGCTCCGCTTCCGCGAGTGCTTCCGGAAACGCTTCGGCTACTGCTTCCGCATCTGCTTCTTCGGACAAGTCCTATAAGGGCTTTGTGAAGTTCGATAACTTCGAGAAGAACGAGGAATACGTTCCCGCCACTGCCGAAAAGAAGGCGCAGAACGTGCCCAAGCCTCTAGTTCCGGCAAACATGAACGAAGATAACGTTGATGGCATGTATGCGTTCATTGGCTACTGGCTGGCGAGCTTTAACTATGCGTTGATGACCGGCGATACTGAGCCGATGAAGAAGGCTGACCCTGCAGATGTGTATGCGAAGAGTCTGCAGGAACTTACGCTCATGTACGAGAGCGATCTGGGCTGGATCTACGGTACGGATACCCCGGTTACTCTTGAGCTCATTAGTGGTTCTCCACAGAAGGCGTCCGGTAAGGGTACCCGTCGTTACACCTGGCCGGCATACATGAACTACAGCGCCGATGCGAAGATTCATCGTGAGGATACGTCTGACCAGCCCTTTATGACCGCTTCTAGCCCGAATGGCAAGCTAATGAAGGTTGCCGTGGAGTACAAGGACGGTAAGTGGATTATGCTCACCGGCGACGAAGATTCTCCTTCGTCGGCTTCCGGTTCTTCCTCTAGCTCTTCTGCTGTCTAAGACTCTCATCCTACTGAGTTAAGACATAACAGCTTGAGGTAGGCTTCTCCCCCGCCTGCGGTAATGCACCGTGGGCGGGGTTTCTTTGTGCCGAATCTCTGCCGTAACTCTGCGGAGTCTCAGGGAACACCCAGGGGAAAACCCTACGGATATTCGGGGTAGGAGGAGTGGCGCTTGGGTGTGCTTAACGTATATACATTGACGTACTGATAAGTCTTTACAGGGCGTTTACGTCTGCTCTGGTACACGGCGTCGTTATTTGTTCTGTATTGGATCCAACGAAGAGCTTCTGATGACTATCTTCTTCACTCGACGTACTCTTCTGGAGTTGGTGCGACCGGTATTCATGCGGCTCTGACTGCGTGCGCAAGCAATATTCGCCCGCTGGATGATCCGAGCGTAGTTGACCCGCTGCTCCCCCACAAGGGCGAATTGAAGTTCAATAGCTACAAGTCCACCGGAACGTACCGCCCCGCAAGCTCCACGAAGAAAGCAGAAAACCCGCCCATGCCCGCCCCTCCCGATGGCATGGAGCGTAAGACGAGGTCAGGTATGTACCTTGCTATAGGCTACTGGGTCGCATCCCTGAATTATATGGTGATCACCGGTGACGCTAAACCGCTCAAGGTCGTGAACCTGGACACCATCTACGTGCAGAAAATGGAAGCATACGTAGAGTTATACGCAAAGGATGAGGAGTGGATATACGGCACCGAGACGCCACTCATAGCTGATCTGTCCGAGGAGACCCCACAGAAGGTTGACGAACAACAGTACCGCTGGCTGGGTGTTGGCCGTTACAGCAAGGAAGCAAAAATCCACTATACAGATAGTGGGGAACTCACCATGGCCTCATTGAGTAGCAGCCCCCGGTGATTTTATGAATTTTTCTTTATCTTGAAGTATCAGGATGGTGCCTGGACGGTTAGAAATGAACCAGCCAAACTTACAACATGCTCACCCACTTCAAGCGTGAGCAGATCCGGCGCCTCCGTTTAGGACCTCGGTCATATCGCAGTCGTATGAGAAGCCTTGGGCCCCGTGTTTTTCGTCATCTACCGCCACTTTTACCGCGATGGAGGCACACACAACATTGGGCTGACCGCTCCCCTGCGATACCCTGGAATTAGTTCATTTCCGCCACATACTTTATTCATCTCAGAAAGAGCCCCATGTCTACCATGTACACTCGCCGCACCGCCCTGACCGCTCTAGGTCTGGGCACCGCAGCGCTTCTTGCCGCATGCTCCTCGAAGTCCTCCGAATCTTCGGCGACCACGAGCGCATCCGCTACAGAGTCTTCGACCGCGAGCGCTACCGCATCCGTCTCTCCCACTGCGGAGGTAACCACCACCGTTGAGGCTGGTCCCAGCATGAAGGGTGAGGTCGTTCTTGCTGACTACTCCTCCACCGGCACTTTTGAGCCCGGCACCAAGGAACACAAGGCTGTCAACGTTGCGATTCCGGTAGAGCCGGCGAAGCTGCGTGAGAACAGTGTTGAGGGTCTACACGCGTTCATTGCGTACTGGCAGGCTACCCTGAACTACCTGCTGCTGACCGGTGACGGTGCACGCTTCACGAACATTGACCATACCGGCGACTACTCAACCGTGGCTGAGTTCTTCCAGAGCATGTACGCTTCGGAGAGCGGCTGGGTTATCGGTTCGGAGCGTCCGGTGATTCTGTCGTTGACTACTGACCGCCCGACTAAGGACACCCGCACCGGCTACTACTCTTGGGCAACTGAGATGGTGATTGATAGTGCTGAGGGGGCTGGTGTGTACAGCAAGACCAATGATCGTGTACAGCCGCTGACCGAGGTGTTCAAGTACCCGGGTAAGCCGGTAACTGGCCAGATTGTGGCGCACTACCAGGACGGCACTTGGCGTATGGTGCGTCGTGCTCCGGGTACTGCTTCTGCTTCACCGGTTCCGTCACTGAGCCCGAGCGCTTCTGCTGAGGATGCTGAGCCTGCGGAGGCGACTCCTGCAGGTTCTGCTGAGGCGTCGGCACAGTAGGTTCTGGATCCTCTATACCGCCGAGAAGCCGCATGTGTTTGAAACACATGCGGCTTCTCGCTTTTATTCTTTTGAGAGGTCACGGCGGCACCATAGAATCTAAGAGATATTCCCGCCGATACAGACATAAATAAAAAGCCTTGACTCCGAAGAATCAAGGCTTTTTCCTAGTGGTGACCCCAACCGGATTTGAACCGGTGTTGCCGCCGTGAGAGGGCGGAGTACTAGGCCGCTATACGATGGGGCCGTGAGATTTAAATCTCTTTTACCAGGCCTCCCTGGCAACACATATAACTTTACAGAGGTTCTCGAAAACAACCAAATCGAAGAGCAGTGAATTGAGTCACATATTTTACATTGAGTGCAAAACCCACCGCATGGGCCCTTTTCCAGCTATGCCAGGTGCTCCCCCGACATCTATCCAGCACCTCCACCGCACTTACCTCCGCACCCGCGGTCGGGTAATGTCGACGGCACCCTCAGCAAAGTTCAGGGGAGGGGTCAATCAGCACTGCGGTAGCCTGCTTCGGGTAGCCCTGGAAAGGAATCTTAGCGGGGTTAATGGTCGCGGTGGAGGTGAACTCACCCTCGGAAACCTCAGCGTAGAACTTCACGATGGAGTTCGGAACTAGCTTCTGCTGCGAAGAGGGAACAGCCTTGCCGTTATAGTCAATGGTCGCCTTAGAAGTGTAGGTGTCGGCCAGGGAGCCGTCGCCAGTCTTCGCGTTCAGCACGTAGGGTACAGCCGCGGTGGTGTTGGCAATGTCCTGCTTATCCACTGCAATGACAGAGCCGTCTTCGGTGATGGTCAGGTCGTTAGCCTTACCGCCGTTCATCTGAACCTCCCCGATCACACGGTCGGTCTTCGCATCAAAGATAGCAATCTTGCCAGTACCGAAGTCAGTCACGTACACCAGGTCGCGTGCCTCATCGTTCTCCATAGACAGCGCCTGGGTGCCGAACTTGACGAACTTCTTAAACTCACCGGTGCTCAGGTCATAGACGGAGATACCGGAGTTCACGCCGTCCACCCCCTGGGAAGAGACGTAAATTTCGTTCTCGGAGTGGTCAATAGTGACATCAGAGGGGCGAACCTCAACAGTGGAATCCTCGGCGCGGGTCCGGATAACCTGCTCGGTCTTAAACGTATGGGTGTTAATGACGAAGACCTTGCCGCCGGTGCGCTCAGGCACGTACAGCTTGTCACCATCAACGGTCATGTTCATACCAACGTAGCGGGTGCCACCATTGGGCGCGCCTTCGAGCTGCAGCTTGGTGACCTCGTAGGTCTTCATATCGATAGCGGACACGTAGTAGCG
Organism: Rothia sp. 110740021-2; assembly: GCF_054263775.1. NCBI lineage: Bacteria > Bacillati > Actinomycetota > Actinomycetes > Micrococcales > Micrococcaceae > Rothia > Rothia sp. 110740021-2. The sequence continues at coordinate 1,258,048 of NZ_JBSZFE010000001.1, forward strand.
ACCGGTGACGAACACCTTGCCGGAGTTGTGATCCACCAGCACGGAGCGGGGGTGCTCAATCCAGTTAGGGTCACTCTCGGCAATGCCGTGGTTAGTCCAAATCAGCTCCATGGTGTTCTGATCGAACACAGACAGGGAGTTGTCGGTGGTATTAGTAACCCACACGGTGCCGATCACGTCATCAACAGTGATGCCGTACGCAGAAATGTAGCCAAATTCGCCGTTCTTATCCAGCTCGAAAGGAACCACTGCCACTTCTTCAATCTGAAGAGTGTCTGCATTGACACGAGCAATCGTGGAGGCGAGGTCATCGCGTGCACCCACGCCGACCATCCAGATCTTGTTGATCTCCTTAGAGTAGGCAACCTGGTACTGACCGGGCAGACCCTGGGTAATCTGGGCAATGGATGCGGATGTGTCAACAACGCGGCTCAGCGCTGTGGTAGAAGGAGACGATGCGCTGATCTGGTGTGCGGTGTTCGGTGCTGCGAAGGAGCCGACGGCGAGCCCTTTCAATGCTTTAACCGAGGAGGGAGTGAGGTTCAATGTGTATCCTTCAAATATATAACGGAAGTGCTCACATGCCACAGGCGAATGCTAACAAGACACCAGTGAATATGCGGTGACATATTCGACGGCATGAAAAGCAGATGTGTAGTAATACATAAATTTACTTACCTTCTCATCCTCAGTGTTCTACTCATAAAATAATAAGCAACGACATGTGCATGTTTTGTGTTTTTATAAATGACCCCCAAATTCGCCTTCAGCATCATGCGAAGGTTGATTCGTTTCCAGGGTTTTCCTTGACCTTGCGGGCGAAAACCCTGGAAACTAGGGGTATTGTGATGCTCTCATATTTACATATTAATTTAAAATTTTAGGTGAGGCGCGCCAGCAACATTCACCATGAGCCGCACATTTTTCGACATTCAAAACCTATATTTTTATAGCCATGTGCATATATATAAATATGCTTTCACACCATCCATCCAGCATTAGCCCAAGCAGATACACAAAAGGCGGGTACCCCCTCCCCCAGATTCAAAGAATCCAAAAGAGAAAATACCCGCCTTCTCACGCGTTACATCGAATCGAGCATTTAAGCCCGAAAGCTAAACGCCACGCTTATGCCTTGCGACGGCGCATCACCAGAGCAGCACCCGCGATCAGAGCCACCGAAGCGAAAGCAACCAGCGGCAGCACAGCGTTAGCACCGGTGTTCGCCAAAGCACCACGCGAAGAGCCAGCCTGCGAGGAACCAGCATCGCTCTTAGCGACCGAGGAACCGCCATTCTTCACCGCCGAACCGGACTTATCAGCCTTCACAGCATCCGGAGCAGGCTTGGAGTCCGAGTTGGAATCAGACTTGGAGTCCTGTGCACCGGTCTTAGCGTCAGACTTCGAATCAGACTGAGATGCCTGATCCTTGGAGGTCTGGTCCTTAGCCTCTGCGGTGTTCTCGGACTTAGCGTCAGACTTCTTATCCTCAACCTTCGGATCAGCTGGCTTCGACTCCTCAGCCTTCACGCCGGTCACCGTCGGGTAACCCGCAAACTCGAGCGAAGTCGGGGTGATGGTCGCCGGAGCTGCGCTCGCGTCGGTGTCCTTCACACCAACCTTGAACTTCAGAATCGAGTTAGCCTTCAGCTGCTGAACCGATGCGGGAACGTCGTTACCCTGGCGATCCTTATAAGGCAAGGAGGTGTACTCGCTGGCGGTGGTGATCTCGCCGGTGGTGCCGTTGAGCACGTAGGGCAGGGTCACCTTATCGTCGCGGTCCTTCTTGTCGACAACCAGCACGGAGCCGTCCTTGAGCAGGGTCACGTCGTTCGCAGCTGCACCGTTCATCTCAACCTCGCCGATGACCTCGTCAGCGCGACCGTCGAAGACAGCTACCTTACCGGTGCCAAAGTCAGTCACGTACACCAGGTCGCGATCCTCGTCATGCTCCAGGGCGAGCGCCTGGGTGCCGTACTTGACGAACTTCTTGAACTCACCGGTGTTAAGGTCGTACACGGAGATACCGGAGTTGACACCCTTCACGCCCTGGGAGGAGACGTAGATTTCGCCCAGGGAGTAGTCCACAGCAACGTCGGAGGGGCGAACCTCAACGGTGGAGTCCTCACCCTGAGTCTGGATGGTCTTCTCAACCTTGAAGGTCTTAGTATCCACAACGAAGAGCTTGCCGCCGGTGCGCTCGGGCACGTACAGCTTGCCGCCATCGAGGAACAGGTTCATGCTCACGTAGCGGGTGCCGCCGTCGGGTGCGCCCTCGAGCTGAATCTTCTCAACCTGCTTGGTCTTCAGGTCAATCGCGGAGACGAAGAAGCGACCGGTCACAAATGCCTTGCCGGACTCGTGGTCAACCAAAACGGAACGGGGGTGCTCAATCCAGTTCGGGTCGCCTTCCTTCGCGCCCTCGTTGGTCCAGATGAGCTTGAGGGTCTGCTGGTCGTACACTGCCACGGAGTTGTCGATGGTGTTGGTAACCCAGACGGTGCCATCCACGTCATCAACGGTCACGCCGTACGCGGAGGTGTAACCGTACTGACCCTTATCGTTCTTCTTCACGGGCAGCTCGGCGAATGCCTCAGTCTTCAGGGTGTCTGCATCCACGCGTGCCAGGGAGGAAGCGAGGCCGCCGCGCGCACCCACGGTGGGTACGAACAGCTTGTGGTTCTTCTTGGAGTAGCCAACCTGGAACTGGCCGGGCAGGCCCTGAATGATGTTCGCAACGCTACCGTTTGCATCCACGGTGCGGTGTGCCTCGGTGGAGGGGGTGGTTGCGTTGTTGTCGGCCGCCTTGGTCTTGGTGGCGGTTGCCGGGTAGCCCTGGAACTCGCGGGTTTCGGGGGTGACCTGCTTGACCTGAGAGTTGTCGCCTGCGGTTGCGGTGACCTTGAACTTCAGGATGGAGTTCGCCTGAATGTCGGTGGTCTTTGCGGGTACGTCGTTGCCCTGGCGGTCCTTGCCGGGCTTGCTGGTGACCTGGCTGGAGGTGCTGACGGTGCCGGTGGTGCCGTCGAGGACGTAGGGCACGGTTGCGGTTGCGTCAGCCTGCTTGTCCACAGCGACAACGGAACCGTTGGGCAGTACGACCAGGTCGTTTGCCTTGCCGCCGTTCATGGCGACCTCGGCAATCAGCTTGTCTGCTGCGCCGCCGTCAATCACGCCCACCTTGCCGGTGCCAAAGTCAGAGACGTACACCAAGTCGTTGGCCTCATCATTATCGAGCGAGAGCGCCTGGGTGCCGAAGGGGATGAACTTCTTGAACTCGTGGGTGGTCGCATCGTACACGGATACACCGGAGTTCTCGCCCTTCACGCCCTGGGAGGAGACGTAAATTTCGTTCTGGGAGTGGTCAATCGCGATGTCGGAGGGGCGAACCTCACCCTCAGCGTTGCCCTTGGTGTCGAAGCTGGTCTCCACCTTGAAGGTCTTGGTGTCGATGACGAAAATCTTGCCGCCGGTACGCTCGGGAACGTACAGCTTACCACCGTCCACCAGAATGTTCATGCTGATGTAGCGGGTACCGCCATCGGGTGCGCCCTCAAGCTGAATCTTCTCGACCTTCTTGGTCTTCAGATCGATAGCCGAGACAAAGAAGCGACCGGTCACGAAAGCCTTACCCGACTCGTGATCGACACGCACCTCGCGGGGGTGCTCGATCCAGTTCGGGTCGTCCTTGCTCAGACCCGCATTGGTCCACAGCTGCTTCATGGTCGCCTGATCGTATACGGCAACGGAGTTATCGCGGGTGCTGGTCACCCACACGGTACCTTCCTCGTCATCGACGGTGATACCGTACGCACCCTCGTAGGAGTAGCCCGAGTCCCCCTTGATAATGGGCAGCTCGGCAACTGCCTCAATCTTCAGGGAGTTTGCGTCAATGCGAGCGATAGTGGAAACGTGCTCGTCGCGGTCTGCAGTGCCAGCAACCCAAATCTTGTTGGTCTTCTTGGAGTATGCGACCTGGAACTGACCGGGCAGGCCCTGGGTGATTTTTGCCATCGCCTTGTCGGTGATGGTGCGAGCGTCGCTGCTCTGGCTTGCTGCCCGGGTGGATTCTGCCGCGAACGATGCGGGGATGGTGGCAACGCCGGAAATTGCCAGTGCCAGCGATCCAACGGCGAGGCCCTTGAATGCCTTGCTTGATGCGAGCTTCATATGTATGTCCTTTTTTTCGTGGGTGTGTGTAAAGGTGCGTCTCTCCGCCACCGACAGGTGGTGAGGTGCCGCGATTTTCCTACTCTTTGCTATGGGTTTCGTGGGCCCACGAGGAAGGAAACTAGTCTTCACACAGTATTAAGTAAGGCAAACTTTAACTTACCTTCTAGGTAATACTTACTTAGCGCACAGGATTTTGCAAGATTTTAGGCATATATAACGCAAAATTTCATATGCCAGGCACAGCCTGTCACTAAAACTCCCCGAGGTGCGGCAATACGGGGCATGGCAAAAACCCCCGCCTCCAGCAAAAGCCAGAAGACGGGGGTCCACGCACCCCAACACACGGTGCCGGGGGTGACACGGTGCCGAGGTGACTAAAAATTAGGAGACATACGAGAAGTCAGTGAACAGCAGGTTCTGCAGCATGTAACGGCGAATGAAACGATCTAGCTCCTCATGAGAAACCGGTGCGGTCGGGTCAATCTTGTCACCACCAGTGAGCGGCTCAGTGATCTTACGGTCACAAGCCCAGTGCAACGCATTCGCGGTCTGGCGGCCTGCCGCATCTGCGAAGGGTGCAATATCCGAGTTTTCGTTCACGCCAGCGTGACCAGCAGCGTGGTTCAGCAGAGCAATAAGCTCCTCACGGGTCACAGGGCGGTCCGACTCAAACGCGCCAGTCTACGGGTTCGGTATCAGCCACTTCTTCTGGTTCGCCATACGGATGTCCTCAGCGAACGGGTGGCTATCCGGAACATCCTCGAAAGAAGTCTTCAGTATCTTGGTCTCAGCCACCGGGATGCGCACAGCAATCTGATGGGCGATTTCCTGACCTCACGGGTCGGAGCAAATATCCAGCTACAGGGCATGATCAACACCTTCACCCTGCATCAGCTCGATGGGGAACTGGTCGCTACTGCTGAAGCTGTCAGCGTCATCGTCAAATTCGGGGGTGAGCGGCCAGGAGCGCAGGGTTTCGAAAGAGTCGTTACGAATGTAGCCGTGGCGTACGGTCAGAGTGGTGCCTTCGCCAAGGAATTCGCGCAGACCGTGTGCAGTGTAGTTCACGGTCATACCGGTTTCAGTGATGGTGGCACGCTGAATAACGAGGCGTCGGCCTTTAGTTTCCTCGGTTGCCGGGGCAAGGTTTGCCGGAAGTTGGTATGGGGTCTAGAAGGGCACAGGGTTTTCTTTGTATCAAGATGCGGAGTCAGTGGGTTTCTGATGTTTTATGTGTGACACGCCGGTTCAAATCCTTTTCAAAGAGTTATTGTTATTGGTACCCTATCACTGTTTCTATATCCTCAACAAAGGAGTTACCCATGGAGGCCAAAGAATTCTCATACGAGAAGGCTCTCCTCTTTTTCGCCAAGTCTAAGTACGCCGACCTTTTCGGCGTAGCACTGGTTATCGCCATCGCAATCGCCTCAGGATACCTGAGCACCAACCTCGCCAAATACGTCGACTGGGGCCCGATCACTAACTTCATTCCCCTCGGCGTGATTTCCGTGATTAACGTGGGTATTTCAATGATGTCTACCCGCCTGACCGGCCGCCTCTCAAACGTCGGCAACGTACTCGGCATTATTAACACGGCGCTGTCTGGCGCGATTGACTACATTCTGGGCAACAAGGCGGCAATCATCACCTACCCAGTGACCTTTATCGTGTACACCTTCGCGATTCGTAGGTGGCAGAACTCCGAACGCGGCAAGGCGTTGGAACCGCCGACCGGCGCGAAGGGCCAGCTGATTATTGGCGGTATTGTGGTAGGTTCGTTCGCGTTCTCCCTGATTGCGAACTATGTCGGTTACGGCGGCAAGACCTCGTTCCTGTTCTGGATCACGACCGTAGTGTTTGGGCTGTCCCTGTCAGCAAACATTCTGAACGCGCTCAAGCTCACGATGCAGTGGCAATTCTGGTTCCTGTACAACACCGTGCAGTGCATAAAGGCGCTGACTCAGGGCAACTTCGCGAACGTCGGCAAATACATTTTCTACATCATCAACAGCGTGGCAGCACTGCTGCTGTGGACCCGAAATGGTACTGCGACCAAGGGTACCGTGGCGGTGGCGTAAGGGGTGGTTCCCTAGTTTTCTAGGGCTGCCCTTTCTACCAGCTAATGGATGAGGAGGCCCCTCGACCTGCAGTTTACTGCTGCGGGTCGAGGGGCTTTACCTGTGCCCCGCGAGTGCGGGGAATACGTTGAGCCTCTTTCATTATTGCCCTTAATATAGGACTCATCCCCACTCACGCAGGGCACACGCGAAGCGAGAGAGCTCCCTTCGCGCCGCTGGGGGCTCATCCCCGCTCGCGCGGGGAACACGGTGAGGGTTTGCGGGTGCGTCGTGTGAATGATGATGGGAAGGTGGAGCTGTTTAGTGTGCAGCGTGGATAATTGTGGTGATGTGGATTAGAAGGGTTTGGCCCCGGAGCAGCGTAGGTGCTGTTCCGGGGCCAAACCTTTTTTTTGGGGGGGGGTAGTTGAGGTCGTAGTTGCTGGTGCGTTCGGGGGTGGGTCGCTTGTCGGCTAGAACCTGCGGGTCGGCGGCGGGGTCGTTGGGTTCGGAGAGTACCCAGTCGGAGCCGTCGGTGCTGGTGAAGGTGCCGCCGTAGCGGGGGAAGGCTTCGCGGTTGTAGACGCAGTAGGCGTTATAAGTGCGTTCCGTGCCGGCTACCGGGTTGATGACGATATCGGTCAGCGTCGGGTTATCGGTGGTGAGGTTGCGCAGGTCGGTGTCCTTGAGTCCTTCGAGTACGTCGGAGGTGACGTAGGGTTCAATATTTTTGAGGAACGTCTCTTTGCTGGCGGAGGCGCTAGCCCATGCCTTGCAGAACTTGGTGACGGACGTTGCAGGGGCGGTGTAGAGCGGCTGGCCGTTCACCTTCGTGCCGCCAATAATGGTGCTGGACGCTTGCGGGGTGGGGCTGCTCGGGGTGGTGGTGGGCGCCTGGTTGTAGATGACGCTGCCGGTGGGGGTGGGGGGCGCTCGCCGGTTTGGGGTCGGTTTTGTTGGTGAGGATGTAGCCGATGATGAGCAGGGCGAGGACTGCTGCGATGGCTAGCGCGGTGGCGAGTTTGCGGGTGGCGTTGTTGGTGGTGGGTGTCTGGTTTTGGGAGGTGGTGGGGGTGCGCATGGTGGTTTCCTTTCGTTATTTGACGTTAATGTAGGGCTCATCCCCGCTCGCGCGGGGAACACACTAGCGCTGCCGATTAGAGGAATGAGGCTCTCAAGGCTCATCCCCGCTCGCGCGGGGAACACCGTGATTCATCACTGGGGCAACGATGGCCAGTCGGCTCATCCCCGCTCGCGCGGGGAACACCGGAAGGAGATATCTACCGGGATGCCGGTTTCCGGCTCATCCCCGCTCGCGCGGGGAACACTGGAAAATCGCATGAGCCCACCGGGCGTAATACGGCTCATCCCCGCTCGCGCGGGGAACACAAAGGCTCTGCGTGTAGAACAAGCAGCTGAGACGGCTCATCCCCGCTCGCGCGGGGAACACCTTGAGGTGGTGCTTTCGCATGGTTTCGCGCCAGGCTCATCCCCGCTCGCGCGGGGAACACCCTTCTTCGATTCGTTCCATGATTACGCCGCCAGGCTCATCCCCGCTCGCGCGGGGAACACATGACTGAATTTCAGTGCTCACGGTTTTGTTCCGGCTCATCCCCGCTCGCGCGGGGAACACTCGGGCCACATCAACGAATATATGACCAGCGGCGGCTCATCCCCGCTCGCGCGGGGAACACAGATCGCATCCTCCCTGGGTGCCGATTCGCTCGGCCTCATCCCCGCTCGCGCGGGGAACACAGGCGGAGCGTGTCAATATATGCGCTTACAGGCGGCTCATCCCCGCTCGCGCGGGGAACACTGACGGCGGCCTGCTGCGCGGTCACGCTTAGCCGGCTCATCCCCGCTCGCGCGGGGAACACGCCAGAAGATCTACCGCCCAACCAGCATTGTCCGGCTCATCCCCGCTCGCGCGGGGAACACGCCAGCGTTACCGCAGCCTTCATCTCCGGACTCGGCTCATCCCCGCTCGCGCGGGGAACACAAGACCTTGCAGCCGAAATGGTGGCCGGTGGCCGGCTCATCCCCGCTCGCGCGGGGAACACCATGCGAGCACTGCCGCCGCGTCGGCCCTCAGCGGCTCATCCCCGCTCGCGCGGGGAACACGCGGATACACCCGCCGCCCCGGTGAACGTGACCGGCTCATCCCCGCTCGCGCGGGGAACACAGCAGCGTCTCCACCTAATACAGAGGTGTGTTCGGCTCATCCCCGCTCGCGCGGGGAACACGACCTGTCGAGTCATACGCATAATTACGCCGCCGGCTCATCCCCGCTCGCGCGGGGAACACCCGTATTGGTGTTCGCTCTTGAAGTCGCCTTTCGGCTCATCCCCGCTCGCGCGGGGAACACAATCACGATAGGAACCCGTGCATCATTGCACTAGGCTCATCCCCGCTCGCGCGGGGAACACCTGGTTAGCGAGTCCATGACGGCGCGGGTGAGCGGCTCATCCCCGCTCGCGCGGGGAACACACGGACCCCGGCTACAACTTCCCCTGGGATTACGGCTCATCCCCGCTCGCGCGGGGAACACGGGATGTTGAGAGAATATCGGTGGATGCGACCCGGCTCATCCCCGCTCGCGCGGGGAACACGTTCATGCGCCGCCATACGCTGGTGCCGCCTGCGGCTCATCCCCGCTCGCGCGGGGAACACGTCTTTGGTGCCCGCACCTGGTGTGCGAGGCGCGGCTCATCCCCGCTCGCGCGGGGAACACATACCCATTCTCTGAGAGGAAATAGAGAATGTCGGCTCATCCCCGCTCGCGCGGGGAACACACCTCATCAACCCCATCGATTCTGATTCGGAGCGGCTCATCCCCGCTCGCGCGGGGAACACGACAACCAGCGTTTCGAGAAGGTCTGCGAGTTCGGCTCATCCCCGCTCGCGCGGGGAACACTTCCTGATTGAGCGCGATCTGCTTGCCGTGCACGGCTCATCCCCGCTCGCGCGGGGAACACTTCGTCAGCGTTCGCGCCGCAGCGTCACACAGCGGCTCATCCCCGCTCGCGCGGGGAACACCTTCCGCAACGCAGAGGAATACTACGGCATCACGGCTCATCCCCGCTCGCGCGGGGAACACTCCGAGTCCACGGCGTAAATGAGGGTGAACCGCGGCTCATCCCCGCTCGCGCGGGGAACACGTAGAAAAACTTCACGTTTAGGGGTTTGCCTGCGGCTCATCCCCGCTCGCGCGGGGAACACCCGCCGGGTTCCAGCGCGTGCATGATGCGGTACGGCTCATCCCCGCTCGCGCGGGGAACACTGGATGTGAACGCCTGGGTTTTCGCCGTATTCCGGCTCATCCCCGCTCGCGCGGGGAACACCGCCATAACCACAATGCAGAAGAGATTCACGACGGCTCATCCCCGCTCGCGCGGGGAACACGACAGCGGAGCGGGCGCGTTATCAATACCAGCTGGCTCATCCCCGCTCGCGCGGGGAACACTTTTTCTTCGCGTTCCTCAAACCATTTTTGAGCTGGCTCATCCCCGCTCGCGCGGGGAACACGTAAGGCGGTGCCGCGCCTGTGGACGCGGCCGCTGGCTCATCCCCGCTCGCGCGGGGAACACGCGCGTACCTCGTCCTCATGTGCGCTAAATGAAGGCTCATCCCCGCTCGCGCGGGGAACACTTGCGAGGAGCTGATCTTGGGTCAGAGTGCTCAGGCTCATCCCCGCTCGCGCGGGGAACACGCCATGCATTCCTGCCTATTCACGGCGCACCCCGGCTCATCCCCGCTCGCGCGGGGAACACGCCGTACATGTTGTGAGTGGGGAAATAGATACCGGCTCATCCCCGCTCGCGCGGGGAACACCCGGGTTTCGTAAATCGTGGGGGTGGTGATGTCGGCTCATCCCCGCTCGCGCGGGGAACACTACGGGGGTGTTGCGCTTCTTGCACTCACGGACGGCTCATCCCCGCTCGCGCGGGGAACACTGTACAACACCAAAGCGAATGGGGTGAAGCAGCGGCTCATCCCCGCTCGCGCGGGGAACACACTTGCTGACATGGGGATTTACCCCCTACATCAGCAAAATAGAATCACTTTGGAGCCAGAGCCTGCATCCAGAATACACGATAAGCAGCCGCTACTAACCCCTGCGAGCACGGCGATACTTACTCGCCTTACTCCACCCAGATTTCGGCACCGTTTTACGAACCACCGGACGATAAATCAGCTTCACACCCTCAAAATCCACAGGCTCCCAATCCGCATTATTCACCCGAAACTCAAGCCGCTGCTCATTATCCGCCGGAAACACCATCGTTGCCTTACCAGCACCACCCGACTCCAACACACGGGCCCACAACTTCTCACGAATCCTGGCGCTCACACGACCAACAAACACACCAGGATTAATCTCCAAAAGCCACTTCGTCAAATCACCACGAAGACTCACCGGACAAGCAGACAACACAATCACAATCATGACTCATCTCCAGAGAAATTCACACGCGCCGTAGTACCTCCCGTGTGCTCATCCCACAAAAGCATCTCAGTACTATCAAGCATCTCCTCAGGAACCTCCTCAGACAACAGAAGCCGCTGAATATCACGCACAGCCCGCTCCATCACCTTCTCAGAACGAATACGGTCACGCACCGCCCTACGCGTCACAGACCCAATATCCATCCCCTCCGTATAGCCAGAAACCACCTCAAACGCAGCAGGAATCGTAACCTCCGCTTTATACAAATCAGCAATGTCATACACAAAAGAAGAAGCATGCCCCGTATGCACAAAACCCAGCCCAGGCGCACACCCCAAAGACACAATCGCCGCATGAACAATCCCATACAACGCAGCATGAGCAGCCGACAACGCCTGATTAATCGGAGACCCATCACAAAAATTGTTCGGATCATATTCACGGCGCTCCCACGGAACACCAGTCCGCTCAGACCACTGCCTATACACAGAACGCACCCTCGCGCCTTCCCTACCGCGCAGTTGCTGCATCGTCAGCTCGCTCGTATCCTCGCCAGGAAAACGCCACTGATACATCATGCGCGCCACAGCCAAACGGCTCCGCGTATTCGACACCAGCTTCGCCTGAGCAATCAACAGACGCGAAGAACGCGCCACAGACTTGCCGCTCGCATAATAACGAACACCCTGCTCGCCAACCCACACTACAGTCGTGCCGCACTCCCCCAATAAAGCCATCGCCTGATGAGTAATACGGGTACCCGGCCCCAACAGCAAAGCGCTCAAACTCGCAGCAGGGCAATGAACCACGCCCTCTTCCTTCACAAACGTCACCGCACTATCCGCACGGGAAATCATCGCATGCTCCACATACACAAAACTCAAACGGTCAGAACTACGAAACAGCTCAGACGAGCTCGGAGGAATAGCCCCCTGCATGATCTTCTCCTATGAACATCAACGTGCCAGCATCGGCACAAAAAGTATGAGTGAATAAAGAAAGGGCGGGGCACTATCACACAGAACAGTCCCCCGCCCTTCACCCGCATTACCTAGCGGGACAGAGGCGCCAACGTCAGAAGGCCCATACCGTACGCCTTACCTCTGCCCATACCGGAAAGCAGAGACTGACGGAACAGCTCAACATCAGTGATGCGAAGAGCACCATCAAACTGAGCCTTACGGTGAGTCACCCTACCAACCTTGCCATCAGCATTACGGCGGGCAAACGCAAGGTCCTGACGAGAAGAAACCATCGGGCACTCCTCAATATCCTGACCTTCAACAGTAGGAATTACCTCAAATCCCCACTGCGGAGCACGCTCACGAATCCATGCCTGCTGCTGCTCGGCCGTCACGTGCGGGAACACTTCACGCTTACCCGTCTGCTTATTCGTGTGACGCTTCACAGGGTTTGCGGCAAGACGGAAAGCCCACTCCTGACCGTTCTCCAGCTTCGCCAGCAAACGGCCATAATGAGCGCTCTCACCAGGGCGAGTCTGCCAACCAGCCTGCTCCACAAGGGCCGAAAAATCAGGCTTCTCAGGGCTCAACATGTACAGAACCGGAGCATGCTTAGACTCATCCAAACGCCACAGGATGCGACCCTCAGAATAATCCGTATCCGGCGGCAAAGTCGCCATCACGGCTGCATGCATCGCCTGCGGGCTACGCAACAACTTCCACGCACCACGACGCCGCGGATTAATCATGAAACGAGAAAAATACGTCACGCTTCCATCACCGCCTTCATGTAATCAGGCTCAGAATCCTGGGCAGAAGAGCTCTTCGCAGAAGCCCCTTCCTCCGTGTTCTGTGCAAGCTGATCTTCCTTGACATTAACGAGGACAGGCTCAACCGATACAACCTCACGCGAAGCATACTGACGATGCTCCGGGCTGAAACTCACCGGAATATCCTGAACCAAATCACCACGCTCACCAGGTATTGCATCACGCAGGATGCGCAACGCTACCGGGCTCGGAAAATCCTTACGACGATACTCAGGAACCTGCCACTCCAACGAATGCAGAGCTTCCTCAGCAGACTCCTCAAGGATGCCCAGGACAAGGTCGTAACCAGCCGGGCATGCGCGCCGCCCAAGATACAGAGGATACACGGGCTTCTTCAACGCAGACTCAATAGTCTCCAGCTGTTCACGTTCACCTTCCAGAGCCACCACAAAAACAGCATCCGAAAGGTACATACGAGTCGAAAGAGAAGCCGCACCATTCGGGCTTTTAGCCCAATTCTTAGCGGTCTGATAGTCACGAATCAGGGTACCCGAGGCATCCGTACGCACCGCGAACCTCAACGAAACCAGGTCGTCAACCGGCTCATTACGCGAGCGCCCCAAGGCTGCAGCAACCATTCCAATCACGCCAGATTTACTCGGCTCATGTCCGGCATCACGGCGACGGAAACGGCTCTGAGTGCCCCATGACTGCAACGGCCCGCTCATCTTCAAGAGCAGGGTAGGCATTAGGACTCCTGAGAGGTGAGAGCAGTCAGCTGAGTTTCCAGGGACTCCAACAGACCCTTCAAAGAAACAGACTCGCCAAGATCAGCCAGTTCTTTCTTGAGGTCACCCAAAGCCAGAACGTACGAAGCGACAGGCTTGTAACCATATGCTTCTTCAATGTTCTTAGCCTCAGATGCGAGCGCACGAGCTGCAGCCACGCGGCGTCCCTCAACCTCGGTAATAGCCTTCTCGAAGGCGTTCACGTAGGAGATGGGGCGGTCGTTGCGAACGGTTACGATAACCGCGTCAGGCAGGGTGCGTGCGGCGAAAGAATTCTGCTTACCGGTAGGCATAGAATTGATGAACGCGCGGACAAACGCCAGGGTTGCTTCAACGCTTGCAGAAGTATCACCCAGGTTAGCGTTCAGTGCATCCAGGTTGATGTTGGCGTAGCGGTAGAAGGTGCTTGCCGCCATCTCAATGGTGCCGATCATGCCCGCACCGTTCGAGTCATCGGAAGAACGAACGACGTCATCCACTGCAGTGTAGTAGTCAAAATCGGGTTCGGAACCGTGAACGCTCAGAGCGTGTGCTACCTGGCATGCGGCGTCAACGTTGAAGTCGGCTGCTTCTGCCAGCATACGACCGAAGAGAGCAATATCAACGCTGTGGTTGGTGTCAAGGATTTCCTTAACATCCTTCGCAACGAGCTTCTCGCCGTTAGCGTCAATAATTGCCTGTGCCAGCTTGTCAATCTGCTGGTTACTCAGCAGAATCAGGTAGCCAGAAACAGCGCGGCCTGCTTCTTCGTCTTCCTTTTTCTTAGGCTTCTCCAGCTTAATCTTTGCTGCCTTGAACGCCTCAACGACAGCCGTCTCAGCCTTCTCAGCATCGAACTCGGGCGCAAGATCCAGGATACGTGCCACTACCTTGTCAGCAACCAGGCGGGTACGTACACCCAGCTTCGAGCGGTCAAGGTGCGACTCAAAATCGCGGCGAATAACGGACTTCCAAGCCTGGCTGGAAACACGCTGACGCTGAACGCCGCCAAAGAAAGCGGATTTGGGGCTGCCGGTGTCGTCACGGTTAATGTTCGACGGGGGCAGGGTCTGCAGGGCGTGGATGTCGACGAAAGTAGTCATGATTTTTTTCCTTCTTTCAGGGGTAATAGTTACTTAGTGGTTTTGTTCGCAGCAGCGCGAACAGGGATGAGCCCGTAGGAGAAGTCACGGTTCCAGCAGTACAGCACCTTCTGACGCGTCGTAGGGTTCATAAGATACATGTAATCCACCGCAAATCGACCGTAATCAAAGGCAATACCTTCGGAACGGAGCAGAGTAATCAGACTACGCAAGTAATGCTGGCGAGCGTTCTCCGTCTGAGCGGTCAGCAGAGAATCAAAACGCTTCTTCATCGAAGAAGTAGTCTGACTAACCAAGCGACCGACTGCCTGTCCAAAAGAAACACCTGCAACATGCATAGGCTGGTTCTGCGACTGCTGATGCAGAGCAAAAAGAGTCAAAGCAGTGTACGTGGCATTCTCCGCGTTACTTGGCTGGTCGCTCTTGCCTCGGTACTCTTCAGGGATACCTTCAGTACCGTCTTCCTTCTCCAAGACGAATCCCCAAAGCTCAGGATGAGCCAAGGGCGGTTCGCCCGTTCCACGGCGAAGCTTCGCCAGCTGTGCAGTAGCAGATGAAACACCGCTACTCTTCTGGTGGTAAAGGCGCATCACCTTTGCAGCGATAAACTGCTGCAGGTCATTCTGCGCAGTACGGTCACTCATTAGTGTCCTCCTGAGGTGAGTGAGAGGTAGAGGCTTGATAAGCCAAAGGGATAATCTTACGCAGACGCGCATGGAGCTGCCGTTCTGCGTGAGCGACACTGTAAAGAACTTCGTTCCCCGAAAGATCCTTACCAAAGAAACCAAGCATAGCCTTGGGTCCTGCACTATCGATAAGGATGTTCACTTCATGCTGGATAGCGGTACGCACTAGACGCTGCCATTCTTCCTTCCTAGCGGAGATGTCCTCTGTTGCCCCCTGACCTGCAAGCCAGAGGCGGAAAGACACTTCCATACGGTTAAGTACGGCTTCGGTAGCATCTGCACGGAATTCATATTCCCGACCTGCGGCACGCAACAAATTACCCGCGAACTGTCCCAGAGCAATTGCTGCGTCCATAGTTGCCTGAATATTTTCACGCACCATCTGGGAGGTGCTCACACCTTCATCAGTCAGCAGAGAAAGCTCAAGGGTCATCGAGTCAGAAATAATGTTCTCAATCACGGCACTCTGGTTGCCGTATTCAACACCTACCAGCTGAACCTGCACCTCCGCATCAGTCGGAAAGTACCTTCCCGAACCCAGCTGACGAATCACAGGAGCAGGCTTATTCTGCTTCTCAGATTCCGGGGTGAGACGAGTCAGCAGAGCATCAGCGCCACGCCACAGGGTACGTTCAGCCGAATGAGCCTGAGGCATCCACACCTGTTCAGTCTTCGACGACTGATTCTTGCTGTAGCGATAACCCGTCAGAGGGTCAGTATAGGTATTGCGGTCAAACCATTTATCACCATTAGCAACAAGGACCGAAGTTACGCGCTCGCCGTCATGATGCAGACGGATACGACGTGACTGCCAGGTCAAAATCTCGCACATGCCGTTCGCGGGCACCGGCTGATCCTTGTACTGAGCCGCAGGACCACCAGTGTACGCACGCGGTGCTGCGGTATCAGGCTCAGCGCGCTCCCATACCGGGAGGTCAAGCGCAAACGACTCTTCATCAGTCAGCTGCCCATAGTCGAGGCTGTACAGCAGGGTTTCCATGATGTTGGCACCGTGAACAATCACCTTACCGGTGGTGCCGTACCAGCCAACACCCAGAGGGTAGCCCTTACCGCCTTTAACACGGGGGTCACCCACTGCGCCAGATTTAATACCGGAATAATCCCAGGCTTGAATCGTCAGCAGGTAGCGTGCTGCCTCGGCAAAGCTCAGAGAGTCCAAGGTTTTTTCAGCACGAACCGAGAAGTACTCGCTCTCCGAGTCCAAAAGCAAGCGACTAACGGGTTTCGTGTCTCCCTTAGCCGTGTGCAAATCATGCACCTGCATAAAGGGGCGGTCACCACCTACCAACCAGAAACGGTCCTTAAAAATTTCAAGGTATCCCAGAACAGCAGCCAGATTGTCAGCATCAGGCTCTCGCATCTGGCGAATCCAGGGAGCCGCACCACCAAAGGTCTTAACGCCTTCGCTAAGAAAAGTGGCACGCGCAAAGATAATGAGTACAACACCCAAGATTGCAGTATCCGTCAGCGGGTTATCCGTCTGAATTCGGTCAATCTCATACACCCGCTTGAAATAATCACGCAGAGACAGCTCGACCACTTCGCCCGACTTAAGTCGTGCATGAATCCATGCTTCATCTACAAGATTGAACCTAGGTTCTTCTTTAGTAACCATTCCCACTCCTTTCTTCTTTGAAATCAGCTCCTTGTCGAATGACGAACAAGCGAGCAGAATATCGGACTCAGGTCCACAATGAGAGT
Organism: Rothia sp. 110740021-2; assembly: GCF_054263775.1. Taxonomy (NCBI): domain Bacteria; kingdom Bacillati; phylum Actinomycetota; class Actinomycetes; order Micrococcales; family Micrococcaceae; genus Rothia; species Rothia sp. 110740021-2. The sequence continues at coordinate 1,274,735 of NZ_JBSZFE010000001.1, forward strand.
AGACCAGGTAATTAAGCCTTGTCAGGGGGTTCTTGGTGGACCTCCAGTGGCTTGATAATTCCACTATAGGAGTAGCAAAAAGGTTAAGTCAAGTAAATCTACCAATTTATTAATACCTTTGATATTTATAAGGTGTAGAGTAAAATCTGAAGCAACGGAAGCAGAATCCCCGCTAGCGCGGGGACCACATCAACCAATTTTATAAATACTGGCTCATCCCCGTCTGCTTCGGGGAACATACGCCTCGCATCACAGTAAGGCACACACTATTCTACCGTTATAGGAGGAACCCATGGCACCGAGCTCCAACCAACTTTCAACACCTGAAACGGCATCATTCTGGGCAAAAACAGGAGACAATGACTCCCCTACCCGCGGCCTCTCCCTCGTTCAGCACATGCTCGACGCCGGTTCTGTTGCCGCCCGACTCTGGGATACATGGCTCGCTCCCGGTCTGCAGAAGCGATTCAGTGAGCACCTCCACCTTTCCATGGAAGATACACGAGCGCTCGTATGCTGGCTCGCTGCCACCCACGATATGGGTAAGGCAACCCCAGAATTCTCCGGGCAACTCGATGCGCGACGCGACGAAAACCTCGCTATATACCGTCAGCGTATCGAGCAGCAGGATTTTGAGTTCCCCGAAGACCTGGTGACCCCCACTAGCAGTATGCGCTGCCCCCACAGTAAATACAGTCAAAGCATCCTCGCTCACTTGCTCACGAACAATGTCGAGAGCATGCCGAGTGAAGTTGCTGTAACTCTCGCAAGCATTTCCGGCGCGCACCACGGCACGCCTGCAGACTATCTCCCTGCCTCCACAGATTTGAGCAATGTCATTTTGGAGCGCCTCTCCTCCCAATGGCATGCAACCTGGCAGGAACTCTACGACATCACCCTGGAACGTTTCGGTGCATCCTCGGCGCTACAGCAGCTAGCACAGCACGGACAGACCATCCCCATCTCCGTGCAATTCTGCATTACCGGTTTCGTCATCATGTCAGACTGGATTGCTTCAAACCCTGATTTCTTCCCCATGGGAACCTTCGGTTCGGCCGAGCAGGAACAGCGAGCGCGCATCGGTTGGCAAGCGCTCGGGCTTGAACAGCGCTGGACCGCCGCACTGGATACCAACCCCGACACCCCTGCAGCTGATCTCTATACTTCCCGTTTTGGGTGGCAGAATCCCACCCTACGCCCAATGCAGGAAGTCGTAGTCGAAGCGGCACGCTCCATGCAAAGCGGCGGCATGATGTGCATCGAAGCACCCATGGGTCAGGGTAAAACCGAAGCCGGTCTCATCGCTGCAGAGTTTCTTGCGCAGGCGACTGGACGCACCGGAGTAGCCTTCGCGGCCCCAACCCAGGCAACATCGAATGCTCTCTTTGACCGTGTTATAGAATGGGTGAAATACCAGACAAACATTGTGGCGCAAGAACACGGCGGATCTCTTGAACCACACTCTATGTTCCTGGGCCACTCCAAGAATCGTTTCAACAAGTCCTATGAGGCGCTCTCTAAAGCAGATATTTTCGATGAGTCTTCTGCCTCTAAACAAGAAAACAACCGAAAAACACTACGCCCCGGAACGTCTCTAGCACGACACAGCTGGCTCAGCGGTACCAAGAAGGGGCTCCTCTCCAGCTTCGTTGTGTGTACCATCGACCAGGTTCTCATGACTGCCCTGCAAGCACGGCATGTGATGCTCCGATACTTTGGGCTTGCGTCTAAGGTCATCATCATTGATGAGGTTCACGCCTACGACGTATACATGAGCCGGTATCTCTCTGCTGCGCTCTACTGGCTGGGTCAGATGAATGCGCCCGTCATTCTCATGTCCGCAACCCTGCCGTCAGCTACTCGTGATGATCTCATGGAGAGCTATGCCAATGGTCTAAAAATTGGGGCGGAGCCGCAGCACAAGGCGCCTGCATCTTCATCGGCACCCCAGAATGACATGATGGCGCGAATGATGGCGAATATTGCGAAAAATCAGGCACCTTCAACGCCTGCCGTGACTGAAAATTCTCCTCTTGATTTGGATTACCCCGTCATTCACACGCTCACCGCCGAAGATAACGGAACACCTAAGAAATGGAAGGTTGAACAACCCGTAGAGCAAACCGAAATCGAGTTGAAGCTCATTGATGACAGCCCCGAAAGCGTCCTGAAGGTACTCGAACCGCTCGCCAATGACCACGGATGCGCCGCAGTCATCTGCAACACCGTTGGACGAGCCCAGGAAATGCACGCCTTCCTGAGTGGACAGTTCGGCGAAGAGCACGTAATCCTCACGCACTCTCGCTTTACCGCCACACACCGCGCTGAGCAAGAAGAAATTCTTGTCTCCAAGCTCGGCAAGAAGGCACACTACAGCAAAGCTGAGGGGGAGGATCCTTCGCGCCCGCACAGCCTCATTGTGGTGGGTACGCAGGTCATCGAGCAGTCGCTTGACCTGGACTTTGACGTAATGATTACCGACTTCGCGCCGGTCGACCTGGTACTTCAGCGCATGGGACGTCTACACCGTCACGATAGCCGCAACAACTCAGAACGCACCCCCGCATACCGCAAGCCGGTGTGCTACGTGCGAGGAGTTGAAACTTTCGGCTCACACATTGAGGCACCCGACTTCCCTCGTGGATCGAAGGCAGTCTATGAGCCGATGATTCTGCTCAGCAGCTACGCACAGCTACTCCCCCACTTCGAGGGTGAACCTATTCGAATTCCTACGGACATTAGTCCTCTGGTACAGAAGACCTATCAAGAAAATACATCTGCTGAGATTCCTAGTGCTTGGGCAGAAGTCTACGAGAGCGCCAAGCAGGAGTGCGATAAGGTTAAGGAACAAGCCAAGGTCCGAGCTAAAGGCTATCTACTCTGTGCACCTGATGGTGACCAGCACACCATGGCGGACTGCATGAAACGTCTCCTTAAGCCTGATGACTTGCGATTCTCTGACGAGCAAATCGGTGAGGCGAAGGTTCGCGACACCGATGCATCCCTGGAAGTTATCGCAATCGTTGTAGAACGGAACCAACCGGGCAATACCAAGAGCGCGATTAAAAGCTACTGGCTCTTGCCTTCCATCAACGGCACAGACGAGGCTGATTCTCTCCGCTTTGACGCTTCAGCCGATGATCCACCGACTTACTGGCAGAGCATGCAACTTGCGGCTTCATCGATTCGACTCCCCTACCAGTACTCAGATGCACCCAACCACCGCATCAAGAGTGGGAAACAGAGTGGGAAACTCCGGTTCGACGTTGCACTCGACCGGTTGGAGAAGGAACGCATCGAGAGCTGGCAGAAATCATTCATGCTGGAGGGGCAGCTCATCCTGCCCTTCGAAGAGGTCGAAGCAGGCATGTACTCGTATAAACTCTGCGATTACGAACTCGTGTACAGTCCCCAGCTAGGCTTGCAGAGCTTCAAGCTTGATAACGAAGACTAGTCAAAGACAAACAAAGACCCCCGCCGGATCCTCTCATGGAGCATCCGGCGGGGGCCTTTACTATATAAACTTTTCGGCGCAGTTCACGCTGCCCAGTTTCGCAGCGTCAGGCGGCGGCTACTCAGATTCGCCGAGCATGCCCTCACGAGCCAACGCAGTCAAACGAGACACCGCACGGAAATACTTCTTCTGATAACCACCAGCCAGCATCTCCTCAGTAAACACCTTGTCAAAAGGCACACCCGAAGAAACAATCGGCAAGTCCTTGTCATACAGGCGGTCAGCCAACACCACAAAACGCAACGCCACCGACTGCTCAGTAATCGGGTGAACATTACGCCACGCAATACCACCTAAGCCATCAATCAGCTGACGGTAACGCGACGGGTGCACCTTCGCCAGATGCTCCACCAGGTCAGCGAAGTTATCAATGCCAACAGTCTGGCCGCCGAACACTTCCTCAACCTTCGTATCAAACGCATCATCAGCAACAGGCTCCGGCGCGGCAGGCAGGCCACGGTGACGGAAATCCTCACCATCCACACGGTGCACCTCAAACTGCGAAGCAAGCACCTGAATCTCACGCTTAAAATCCTCAGCCGCGAAACGGCCCTCACCCAGTGCACCAGGCAGCGTGTTTGAGGTCGCCACAAGCTTCACGCCAGCATCCGCCAGCTCACGCATCAGACGAGACATGAGCACAGTATCACCCGGATCATCCAGCTCAAACTCGTCAATACACACCAGCTTGTAGCTGCTCAACGCCTCAACCGTCTTACGGAACGTCAACGCACCCACCAGGTTCGTGTATTCCACAAAAGTACCGAACGCCTTCGGGCCATCCACGTAATGCCACAGCGACGCCAACAGGTGAGTCTTACCCACACCAAAACCGCCGTCAAGGTACAGGCCAGCCTTCGTCGAATCCTTCTTCTTGCCACCAAATAGGCGACCAAAGAAACCGGCACCAGCACCGCCACCATTAATCTTGTCGCCAAAATCCTTCAGCTTCTGCACGGCCTCAGCCTGCGACGGCTGATTCGGGTCGGGAATATAGCTATCAAAAGACACTTCACCAAAACGCTCAGAGGGTCGGAAACCCGCCAGCAACTCATCAGCAGAAACGCGAGGGATGCGGTCGGTCAAGTGTACGGTCGTGGTGGGCACAAAAACTCTTTTCTTCAGTGACGGCGATGTGACATTCGCTTTAAGTGTAGTACTGTCTAACACCCCGCGTGAGCCTCATGAGTTGCCCGCCACATTACGGGCATGAGGAGGGGCGGCGGCAGGATCATAAACGCACCCCACAGTGCATGGTGACTTCCGTAAAATGGTGTCTATGGCTAAGAAAACTAAAGGTAAGAAGAGTGGCGCAGCAACCGCCGCCGTAGCGTTGCTGACCGAGACGAATACCCCCTTCCAGATGCGCGAATACGAGCACGTTGAGGGTGTCACCTCCTTCGGTGAAGAGGCCGCGAAGAACCTCGGCGCCTCCGAGGAACAGGTGTTCAAGACCCTACTGATTGTGCACGAGAAGGATTTCGCGGTCGCAATCGTGCCGGTGTCTGGCAAGCTGAACATTAAGGCAGCCGCCGCTGCTCTGGGGTGGAAGAGCGCCTCCATGTGCGACCCGAAGGTCGCTGAGCGCCGCACCGGCTACGTGGTGGGCGGTATTTCTCCGCTGGGTCAGAAGACTCCCTCCCCCACCCTGCTGGATGAGTCTGCGCAGCTTTTTGACACGATTATGGTCTCTGGCGGTAAGCGCGGCCTGGATGTTGAGCTCGCCCCAGACGACCTACTGAAGCTGACCAACGGCAAGTACGCTGATATCCGCGCGTAGCGGGAATAATCCGCCCAGCCGCGGCGTTATGTGAGCTGTAAGAGCCTGAGCATGAGAGCAAACTGAAGGAGTCATGATGGGCAACTCATTACCCGGCGTGGGTGCTATCGCTAAGAACTGGCGTGAAGTTCTCAAGCCTGAAGAGTACGCTGTTCTACGTGAGGGCGGCACCGAGCGCGCATTCACTGGCGAGTACTGGAGCACCCACACGGAGGGTGTGTATTCTTGCCGTGCTTGCGGTACGGAGCTGTTCCGTTCTGGTGAGAAGTTCGATTCGCATTGTGGTTGGCCGTCGTTTTTCGCGCCGCTGGCCGAGGATCGTGTGCGTTACCTGGAGGATACGACGTTCGGTATGCGCCGTGTGGAGGTGCGTTGCGCCGCCTGCGATTCGCACCTGGGTCACGTGTTTGAGGGTGAGGGTTACCCAACTCCAACGGATTTGCGATATTGCATTAATTCGGTGTGTTTGACGCTGACCCCGGCTGGTGAAGCACAGCCCGGTGAGGCCCCGGCTGGTGATGCTCCGGTTGACGAGGCGCCAGCTGACGAGGCGGAAACCGCCGAATAAAGCCCGGCGATGACCCCAGCGGGAACACCGGTGAACCCCTTATTATGAGTCTCTCTAAATTCGAGGCTTTAAGCTCGGGCGGGTAGAATGGCGTAGTGCCTTCGCGTGCACGCCACCCCGCCAGGGCTTATATTTGCTTGGGTGTACGCCTACCCGGGCATCTGGCGCATCATATGGGCGCGTCGAACCAGACAGAGGAAAGGGATTGAGTGCATGAGTACCGCAGCTGAACAGAATGCCGCAGGCACCCCTCAGCTGACCCTTCACGGTATCGAAGTTCCGGATGTTGTTCCTCTGGAGGCCCCTTCCTCACCGATTCCGACTCTCATCACCACTGAGAGCGGTCTGCATCGTGCCGCTGAGCAGTTGGCCGCGGCGTCCGGCCCGGTCGCTATTGATACGGAGCGTGCCCAGGGCATCCGCTACGGTTCACGCGCCTTTTTGGTGCAGCTAAAGCGTGAAGATCAGCTGTACCTGATTGACCCTGAGGCGTTTAAGGATTTGCGCATTATTAACGATGCTTTGGCGAATGCTGAGTGGGTTATTCACGCCGCAATTCAGGACTTCCCGAGCCTAGACATGCTCGGTATGCGCCCGAACCGCCTGTTTGATACGGAGCTTGGTGCGCGCCTGGCCGGTTTGGAGCGCGTGAACCTGGGTGCGACCGTTGAGGAGCTGCTCGGCTATAAGCTGGCGAAGAAGCACTCGAAGGAAGACTGGTCGCGCCGCCCCCTGCCGGAGTCGTGGCTGAACTATGCGCTGCTGGACGTTGACGTGCTCATTGATTTGCGTGACGCGTTGGAGGATTTGCTCCGCCAGCAGGGCAAGCTGCAGTACGCCCTGGAGGAGTTCGAGTACCTGTGCAAGACCCCGGTGAAGGATCCGATGGATCAGCCGGAGCGTTGGCGTAAGACGAAGGGCCGCACGATGTTGCGTTCCGTCAAACAGCTGACGGCACTGCGTAACCTGTGGCATGAGCGTGACTCGCTGGCACGTAAAAAGGACGTCGACGCGAAGCGTCTGCTGCCTGACTCTGCGATTGTGGAGGCGGCACGCATCATGCCGCGTAACGTTCCCGCCATCATGGCGATTCCCGGTTTTCAGACGCGCGGTCTGCGTCGTGAGGGCCCGCGCTGGGTGCGTGCTATTGCCGCGGCGGCACGCGGCGAGAACGCCGTACCGTTCACTTTGCCGTCGACTGCCCCGCCACCGTTGAAGGCGTGGGAGTCCAAACGCCCCGAAAACTTGGTGCTGTTCACCGAGGTTCGTCATGCCATTGATGAGCTCTCGGAGAAGCTGACTATTCCGGCGCAGAACCTGATTACGACCGATTATGTTCGCCGCCTCTGCTGGGAGCCACCGGCTCGTTTTGACGAGCAGACCCTGGGAGATGCACTCGCCGAGTACGGTGCGCGTCCGTGGCAGACGGGGCTGGTTGCCCCCGTGATTGCGCCGATTTTTGCCCGCCATCTAGGGTAGCTTTCACTAATGCTAAATAGACGTGTGCCGGTTGGGTGTGTTGCTGATGCGCCCACCCGACCGGCATTTTGTGTGCCTCGGAAGTTTGCCTCAGAAATTTGTCTCGGGAGCAATACAAACCAAGCTTAGCCTGCTCTCATTCGCTTTTTATCCTAAACCGGCTTAGGGTGGAGAGAGTACACGAAAGGACCCACCATGCCCGCACCCAACGGATGCTGCCGCTCTCAGAAGGCATACTCCTCGCCCACTGCATCTGCCGCCATCGAATCTAATGCTGTCGATACCGTAGCAGCTACCGCCGAGACTGAATCTTCTGCGCGCGTCCTCTCCCGACGCGCAACCCTCGTCACCGGTGCCGTCGCGTCCGGTGCCCTACTTGCTTCCTGCGCTGAGGAGGACTCCGCCGTCACCGCACCTGAAGGTACCATTGAGGTAGGTTCTGCCTCCGCTGTGGGTGTGGGCAAGGCGGCGCGTCTGACCCATGGCTCCACGACTGTTATCGTGTCACAGCCCTCTTCAGGTGAATACAAGGCGTTCAGCACCGTGTGCACCCACCAAGGTTGTCAGGTACAGGTGCAGGACTCCAACCGTATCGTGTGCCCCTGCCACGGCTCCGAATACGCCGTAGCTGACGGCTCAGTAGTGCACGGCCCTGCGGAGGCGCCTCTGACCAGCTACCCGGTGCAGGTGAAAGGCGGCAAGATTTTCGTCAGCGGCACTACTAACAATTCCTAAAACCACTACTTCTCATGCTCATAAGCTCAGGCACTGGCCGATAGTGCCCCGTATAGTGGATACCGCATAGTGCATACAGCAAAGCCCCGCCCATCACAACTGATGGGCGGGGCTTCTGTCTGCCTATGCTGTCTATTATTGAGAATCTACCGCTGAGAGCCGATGGCTGAGGGAAGCGCAGACCGGAATATCTAGCGGGTGTGGCGCGGCTTCTGGCCCTCTTCACGAGCGAATGGAACCTTATCGCCAGCCAGCTGCGCACGCAGGTCAGCGATAATGGTTTCCGCAGTCAGGCCGACCTCTTCCAGAATCTGCTCGCGGGAAGCGTGCGGAATGAACTCCGCCGGAAGACCCAGCTCGCTCAGCGCGGTATCCACACCGGCCGCACGCATTTCCTGGCGGATGCGTGAACCCACACCGCCGGAACGTACGCCGTCCTCAATGGTCACCACAATGCGGTGATCACGCGCTAACTCAATAACCGAAGACGGCACCGGCATCACCCAGCGCGGGTCAACCACGGTGGACTGGATACCCTCGGCGGCAAGCACCTTCGAGGCTTCCAGGGCCACACGGGCCATAGCACCAACAGCGACGAACAGCACATCACGCTGGCCGGTCTCCGGGTGGGGTTTATCGGTGCGTGCCAGCACATCCACGCCGTCGTTACGACGTTCCAGGGCGGGAATGTCCTCGCCCACGGAGCCCTTCGGGTAGCGAATCACGGTCGGTGCATCGTTGATAGCTACAGCTTCACGCAGCTCTTCGCGCAGGGTCGCACCATCACGCGGAGCCGCCAGGTGCAGACCCGGAATGAACTGCAGCATCGCCAAATCCCACATACCGTGGTGGCTTGCGCCGTCTGGACCGGTAATACCGGAGCGGTCCAGCACCACGGTCACGCCCGCCTTGTGCAGAGCAACGTCCATGAGCAACTGGTCAAAGCCACGGTTCAGGAAGGTTGCGTAGAGGGCAACCACCGGGTGCATACCGCCGTACGCCAGGCCGGCACTCATCGCCACGGCGTGCTGCTCAGCGATACCTACGTCAATAACGCGCTCGGGGTGGCGCTTCTGAAATTCGCGCAGACCCACGGGAATGAGCATCGCGCCGGTAATACCGACAACGTTCTCCTGCTCATCAGCAATATCCGCGATTTCGCGGCCAAAAACGCTGGTCCACGATTCAGAGGTGCTGGTCGAAACATCCTCACCGGTCAGCGGGTCAATCTGGCCCACCGCATGGAACTGGTCGTCCTCATTCGCGCGGGCAGGCGCGTAACCGTGGCCCTTCTCGGTAATGGCATGCACAATCACCGGGCCGGCGTAGTTCTTCGCCGCGGTCAGTGCGTTCTCCACAGCCTGCTGGTCGTGGCCGTCAATGGGGCCCACGTACTTCATGCCCAGGTCTTCAAAAATACCCTTAGGTACGACAACGTCCTTAATGCCCGCCTTCATGCCGTGCAGACCGCGGTACACCATCTGACCGACGGGGCCGCCACGCTGTAGACCGATACGCACAGCATCCAGGGCGTTGTCATAGCGGTGGTCAAGGCGCACGCGATCCACCTGCTGCTGCACACCGTGCTTGAGCTCAGACAGCTGGTTTGCGAAACCGCCAATAGTCGGCGCGTAGGAGCGGCCGTTATCGTTGACCACAATCACGACCTTGCGGGTGCGGTCGGCAGCAATATTGTTTACAGCTTCCCACGCCATGCCACCGGTCAGCGCGCCGTCGCCAATGAGAACCACGGTGTAGCGGTCATCTTCGCCGTTAAGCTTATGCGCGCGAGAAATACCGTCAGCCCACGAAATCGAGCTGGAGGCGTGCGAAGAAGCAATAATATCGTGTTTAGATTCGTCGCGATCCGGGTAACCCGACAGGCCTCCCTTCTGACGCAGAGTCTTAAACGCGTGACGACCAGTCACCAGCTTATGCACATAGGACTGGTGGCCGGTGTCGAAAAGAATATTGTCCTTAGGAGATTCGAAGACACGGTGAATGCCGAGAGTCAGCTCCACAACGCCCAGGTTCGGACCCAGGTGACCACCGGTTGCCGACACATTCGTCACGATGAACTGGCGAATTTCCTTAGAGAGCTCCTCCAACTGCTCGTAGCTGAGGTTCTGCAGGTCTGCCGGGGACTGAATACCCGGGAGCAACTTGGCAGTGGCACCATCGCCAATGCTGTAGTCAGCGGTGGGTGCGCCACCGGGGACGCTATTCGGGGTCTCCTCCTGCGGCAATGCGTTTTCAGCGGACATACACCCACACTCCTCAAGGTTGGGGCACGGCTCATTCCGTGCGTTGGTTCTTCAATGATTCTACCGTTTACAGTGCCAAAAAGCAGATTTATGCTCCCGCAGAGCAAGACGCACCGGATTGAGCGAAAACAGCCTGAAATAACCCCTAGTGGGTAGGCTGGTGAACAGCCCAACCCGCCCAACACAGCAATTATGTGCTTCTTTGTAACGGCAACTAGTTGCACGCTACGTGGTGCGGCGGCGGCGCGGACGAGGCTTCGCCGGGGCACGCTCAAAAAGCGCCACCGACTCCACATGATGCGTATTCGGGTACATATCAAAGGCCCGAAGCTGCACCATGTCCCAACCCAGCTCACGCAAAATACCGGTGTCACGCCCCAGGGATGCCGGGTCACATGCCACGTACAGAATACGTTTGGGGTCCAGCGCATCCAGGCGTTCCAGGGTGGTTCGGTTCGCACCCTCACGGGATGGATCAAGGACCACCGCATCAATAGCGGGGATTTCACCAAACTCAAGGGCGGTCTTCAAATCGACCAGGTGGCGTGCCACGTCGCCACGAATCACCTCAATACGGGTGTCCGCAGAGTTTTCCGTGCGAGAACAACCATCAGGCGCGAAGTTCGAGCGGGCATCCTTATGGGTCACCGGGGAACCCTCAATGCTGATGACGGTACCCGTCGCACCCACGGCATCTGCGAGCGCGGCGGTGAACAGGCCCGCGCCAGCGTACAGGTCGAGGGTGCATTCACCTTCCTGCGGGCGGAGCATGTTGAGCATGGCTCCGACCATGGTGGAGGGGGCGGCGCGGTGAATCTGCCAGAAGCCGCCGGCAGACACCTGGTAGCTGAATCGGCGGGAGCCGAAGGTGACTTCTTCGGTGACGGAGCGCAGGCCCGCGCCGAGCAGCTGGTCGCCTTCGGGTACGCGGCGGTAGGGGCTGTGGGCGGAGCCGGGGCGGCGGCGCTTGGGCTTGCCATTCGAGGTGGACTGCGGGGTGAAGAAAAGGGAGATCTTGCGCTTGGCGAGCAGTCCCCAGGCGTCGGATGCCTGCTGTTCGATGTCCTTGGCGACTTCTTCGATGGAGAAACGCGGGTCAACGATGAACTGCAGAAGGATCCTGCCTCGGGAGGAGACGGTTGCCTCGACTTCGCGTACGCCGCGCAGGTTCAGCCGCTCAAGCTCCAGGTTACGCAGTTCGGGTGCGGCGAGGGGAAAGTCTATGACCGGTACGGGCTGGGAGGCACGGTAGGGGTGCATGCCGACGCGCCAGGTGACGACGGGGCTCTTCTTGCCGCTGTTCTTCTGGTCGCTGGGCTGGGTGCGGACCTTGGTCACGTTGTAGCGCACGCGGGTACGCCAGGACAGGCCTTCGTTGTTATCGCGCAGGGGTAGCTCTTCAACGATGAGGTTGGTCAGCAGGGGTGATTCGAGGGGCAGGCCGCCCAGCCGGTTGATTTGGGTGCGGACAATATCGGTCTTGTAGTGTCGCTGCTCGGCCAGGCTGATGTGGCCATATTCCATGCCGCCGAGCAGTTCGGGTACGCCGGTTGCTGTGGCGCGTTCCTCTTCAGTGGCGAGCGCATCCGCCTGAATCCAGGGGTGGGGGCGGCGTTCCAGGGAGGGTACGGATACGGAGATGACGTCTGCGAAGTAGAAGCGGCGCTTGGGGCCGATTGCGGTGATGCGCACTTCTGCCTGTTCGCCGACGATGCCGTGACGCACGAAGATGACGCCCTGTTCGGTACGCGCTACGAAGGCGCCGCCGTGCGCGGGTGCCTCACAGGTGACGGTGAGGGTCTGCCCGACGCTGTATCCGTCTACGTTGTTGGAGGCGGCAGGCGTGGTAGCAGTGTGGGTCACAGCATTGTCTCCTAAAAGAATCACTTAATGTGAACTATTTTACACCCGATTGTGCCTTCGCTCCGGTTCCGACGCCCCCGCAAGGGGTGCCTCATCCATTGCAAAAGGCAAAGTCCAGGCGTTATACGGGGTGTTCAAGCAAAGTTGCAGGGCAATTGACCGGGCAGGGCGCTGGGCAATTATTTCTAGGCACCAGGCGATTATTACGGCTGGCGTTTCTTCTCGCTCACCACCGCTTCCGCCTCGTGCAGGCGGCCGCGGTACACCGCGTGGCGGTTGCTCTGAATCAGTTCACGGCCGCCACCGGCAGAACGAGTAATCTTCGGGGCAACAGATGCCGTTGGGGCCTCTGCTTCTACCGTTGATTCTTCGCTTTGTAAACGCTGATCAAAATTCTCATCATACACCTCATCCTCATGCATCGCCCAGGGCACGGTGGCCGTCATGACGCCCGGCTCGTGCAGAAGCGCCCGCTTGAGGAGGCGCACCGTGCGGCGGTGCAGAAGACGCTGCCACCAGTGCTTCACCACGAATTCCGGCAGGTACACCACCAAAATATCGCGGGGTGACTTCTTGCGGCGGCGGCGAATATACGAGACGACAGCATCCACCGTGTCACGGTACGGCGAGTCAATGACCGACAGCGGCACCGGAATACCGAGGGCGTACCAGCGCTTCTTCACGATCTCCAGGGCAGCACGGTCGTTGTTGACCGTCAGCGCCTCAATCGTGGAGGGGCGACCGGCACGCGCATAGGAGAGGGCACGAACCGCCGGGCGGCGCACACGCTCCACGTACACGATGGCGTGCACACGCGAAGGCAGGGCTGCCACATCCGCAACGGATTCGGCGTTCAGGGAGACGTCCAGGGCGGCATCCACCGCATCATAATGGCGGCGAGTCACAACCATACCTCCAACCATCAGGGCAATCATTCCAAGGGAAAGCCACGCACCGGCGGCAAACTTCGTCACCACGACGATGACCAGCACCACGGCGGTCACGACCACTCCCACCGCAGAGACAGCAATATCACGAATCAGGGCGCGGCGCGGTATCTGCGCGAGAGTAATACGCAGCAGGCGTATGCGGTAGCGCACCACCGCCAGCTGCACCATCACCATGGACAGGCACATGCCCACAATGTACAGCTGAATCAGCGAGTACACATCCGAACCGAAAATGGTGGTGAGGAAAATTGAGAATGCCGACAGCGCCAGCACACCATTCGCGTACAGCCCGCGTGATTCCACGCTGCGGAAGAAGACCGGCAGGTACTGGTAATCAGCCAGGGACGAGGCAATCATCGGGAATCCCGTAAACGCAGTCAGCGAGGCGATAATCAGCACGCCCACCGTGGCAAACACCAGCAACTGCGCGAAGAACGGAATACCCTGATAAATCGCCAAAGCCACTTGATACAGCGCCGGCTTCTGGTGGAAGTACTCCCCTGGCGTGTGCCCGTCAATGAACAAAAAACGGGTCGTATCGTGCACCATGTGCACACGGGTTGCCGCCGCAAAACCGAGCAGGCTCACCAGCAGGACCGAGGTAATCACGCCCATCAGCATCATGGTGACCGCCGCATTATATTTCTTCGGGCGGCGGAAATACTTCACAGAATTAGAGATCGTAGAAACACCCGAGAACGCCACCACACCTGCGGAGAAAGAACGCGCCAGAAGCAATACCAGCGCCAGCCCTTCCAGGGCATAATCGTGGTATTCGGGGGCAATCACGTATGTAGCCGATTCAGCCAGCGGCAGAGTACCCATGGCGGCACGAATCCAACCCACAATGAGGGTGACCCCCAACAACGCCAAGAAAACGTACAACGGCCAGTACGCAATCTTTCCCAGCAATTGCACACCGCGCAACGCAAACAGCGTCAGAGCAACAATGAGCAGCACCGCAATGAGGGTGCGCCAATCCTGAATCTGCGGGTACAGCGCCACCAAAAACGAGGACGCCGAAGACATCGAAACCGCCACCGTGAGCATATAGTCCATCAGCGAGGATGCGCCCATCACAATCGAGGGTAGCGCACCCAGCTTGTGGTGCACCAGCTGAATATCGCCCTCGGAGGCAATCTGGTTAATGTTGTACCGGTAGGTACCAATCACCAGCAGACCCACCATCGCTACACCCAAACCAATCCAGGGCGAAAAAGCGAGCGCAGAGGCACCCGCAGCGGCAAGGGTCAGAATCATCTGGTCGGCAGCGTAGGCGACCGAGGAGATACCGTCGGTGCCGAAAAGAGGCAGAGCGTAACGCTTCGGCAGGTTAACAGCCGAAAGATTTCGCGTGCTGACCGGCCTGCCGGTCAGGGCGATGCGCATCTTATCCCAACGATTCTTCACGCTGTTAAGGCTATAGGTCACAGCTTCAAAGCTCAATTTTATTCAGCCGAATAGTGGGCATGGCGAGCGGAATATCACGGAGCATCGGCGCGGAACCTCACCCGCCCATTACACTGGTAGAGGTAGGCGGTAACGCCTTATCGACACAAAACATCAACACATTCGGAGGGTTGTATGCCTCACTTCGTCATTATGGGCGCCGGGCGCGTGGGCGTCATGTTGGCGCGCACTCTGGAAGCTTCGGGGCATACGGTCGCCGTCATTGACCAGGACGAACGCGCTTTCCAGCCGCTGCGTAAGGGCTTTGAAGGCCGTCTGGTGACCGGTGTTGGCTTCGATGAGGACACCCTCAAGCGTGCCGGTATTACCGAGGCGTACGCTTTTGCCGCCGTCTCTTCGGGCGATAACTCGAATATTATTGCCGCCCGTGTGGCACGCGAAATGTTCAAGGTAAAGAACGTTGTTGCGCGTGTGTACGACCCAAACCGCGCCGAGTTCTTCCAGCGCATGGGCATTCCCACGGTCGCTTCGGTGCGCTGGTCTACCGACCAGGTGCTGCGCCGTCTGCTGCCCGAGCAGGCGCTCAAGGGTGATTTCCGTGAACCCTCGGGTCGCCTCATGCTCACCGAAATTCCGCTCAACGACGGTTGGGCAGGCCACGCCCTGACCAGCATCGAAAGTGCCGCCGGGGTGCGCATCGCCTACGTCACCCGCTTCGGTGAGGGTATGCTCCCCCGCCCTGATACTGCCTACCAGCAGGGTGATAGCGTGCACGTGATGATGCACACCGACGACGTTGCGGACGTAACCCGCATCCTCTCCCGCCCGCCGCGCGTTGAAGACAAAGAAGTGGAGGCGGAGTACACCCCCGCCTCGGGACACAGCAAGCATCCCCACGCCCCGAAGAAACCCGCCGAGCAGAAGCACAACAACCGCCTCGTTGTCGAACATGAATTCCACCTCGGTGACGCTCCCCCGGAGCTGCCCGATCCCGTGGAGCTCATCGGCCGCCATCGTGACTCCTCGAAAGGTAAAAAATAAGTGAAGGTCCTTATTGTTGGTGCCGGTTCCGTGGGCGCCTCCATCGCCAAAGAGCTCATGATGAACAGCCACGACGTGACCATCATCGACTCCAAGCCCGAAGCCAAGAAGCGTGCCGATCTGCCCGGCGTGCGCTGGCATATTGGTGACGCCTGCGAGCTGTCCGTGTTGCGCCAGGTGCACCCGAACAAGGCGGACGTGGTCGTTGCCGCAACCGGTGACGACAAGGCAAACCTGATGGTGTCCCTGCTGGCTCGTAGTGAGTTTGGTGTGCCCCGCACCGTGGCTCGTGTAAACAACCCACGTAATGAGTGGCTTTTTGATGACTCCTGGGGCGTGGACGTTGCTGTGTCCACCCCGCGCCTGATGACCGCCCTCGTCGAGGAAGCCGTGGAAGTCGGCGATGTGGTGCGTCTGCTGACCCTGCAGGCTGGCGGCGCGACCCTTGCCGAGTACACTGTGCCGGACGATCACCCTGTCATCGGTTACCGTGTAGACCACGTACAGTGGCCCGTCGATACGGTGCTCACCGCGATTCTGCGTGACGGTACGCCGATTCCGCCCAGTGCGGATGTAGCGATTGAGGGCGGTGACGAGCTGTTCTTCATCACAACCATTGCCGGTGAGGATCAGATCCGCGCGCTGTTCGCATAGCCCTGATCGCATAAGCGTTGCGAGGCGTGGTTCTTTCTCTCCCCCCCCCCAAAAAAAAATTGAGGAGGCACAGGTTTGAGGGGACAAAAGCCCCGGTCACCCATACGGGTACCGGGGCTTTCGCTTACTTTTATGAAGCTATTTCGCTAAGTTTCAGGCGCACAAGTTGCCGGGCTTACCTTAGCGGTTCGCAGAGCCTTCAGCATCCGGTACTTCAGCATCCAGCGCCTCGGGGGCTTCGCTCACCAGCGCCTCCTCGGGAGCCGAGACACGCCACGCCAGCCACACGCCCAAAGCGTACAGCGGCAGGCCCATGATGAGGCGGGTTGCGCCCAGCACCTCCACATTATTCGCGAAGTACAGAGGCACCTGCACAGCAAGGCGCAGCATCATCAGCACGGTAATAATCCAGGTCGCCAACATGTACTGGCGCAGACGCGCCGGGTTCTCACGCCAGGTCAGCGCCTCACCGCGAATCACCGCGAAGATCAGACCCATCAGCGGCCAACGCACCAGCATCGACAGCAGATACGCCAGAATGTACACGCCGTTCGTCCAGAAACCGACCACAAAGTAGTCGCTCGCATTACCGGTACGGTACGCAGCAAACGCACAGATTGCCACGCCAACCAGACCGGTCAGCGCGCTCACCAGCTTAGAGCCCTGCACCAGGCGAATCAGCGTGAATACGCTCGCCGCAGCCAACGCCGCAATCAGGGACAGGTTCAGTTGCTTCGTCACGGTGAACAGCGCCAGGAACGCCACAGCAGGCAGAGAGGATTCCACCAGGCCGCGCCAGCCGCCAATAGCGTGCAGAATATCCACATCACCGTTAGCAGTGCGGCGCATATTTGCACCCATGGAGACGCTCAGGCTCTGCGCCAGCTGCTTCTCCTCCTGCCCCGGGTTATCTGCGGGGCTAATTGCGGGGTTAGCGTGCGGATTGGGCTGGGTCGAAGACTGCTCAGCGCTCATATTTTCCCTTTTCCACAAAGAACTGCGGCACAATCTCATAGCGCGGGTTATAAATCACCGGCTGATGCGCCCTCACAGACACCACACCAGAACAGCGCAGCAGCACACCGGCAAGTACACCGGGCACCATCTGCTGGCCCTGCCACTTGAGCATGACCCTATCCCCCGGAGTAAACGGTGCATAGGGTGGGAAAGACACCTCGTGCGGATCCTGCACCACCACGGTCGCCAAAGACGCCGTGTTCAGATGGTACTGCTTCTCGGAGTCCTCCTCGAAATCCTCACCGGGCGGCTCCACAATCGGCATACCAATCAATGCCAGCGGGCTCGACCACTGCAGAGGCTTCGACTTAGCCACCACCAGCTCGGCACGGTACATCGGCTTATCCTGGGCAGTCGGCAACCACACCTGCTCCACGCGTCCGGCAAGGCGTACGCGAAAGCGCTCGGGGTACCCGGGAGCAAAAATCTGCTCCTCAAGAACCGCGAACGCACTCGGGTAGTTCGAAAACTCAGGCATTAGCCAATCTCGGTAATCTCAGGGCCGCGGCGAGGCATCGGGCGCAGCTTGCTGTGCTCATTCTCGGTTTCTTGCTCAACGGCGGGCTCTTCCTCAGCCGCAACGATCAGGTCGGCGGGCAGAGTCATGGGCAGCAGTTCACGCGGCGGGCGCGGGTCGTCGCCACGGTCCACCACGATGGTGCGGAATACTTCTTCCGCGGAGGCGGCAGCCTTATCGTCACCGAGCACAGCCGCGCCGGAGATGACGCCGCGCAGGAACCAGCTAGGGCCGTCCACACCCACGAAGCGGGCGACGCGCTCGCCGGGCTTACCGTCCGGGGTGACGGCTGGCAGGCGAGTGAGCATCTCGGCACCGAATACGCCAGCGTAGATTTCGACATTGCCGCCCTGGGAGGCGACGGATTCAGTCAGGTCGTGACGGATATCGTCCCAGATACCGGTGGTGCGCGGTGCGGCGAATGCCTGCACCTGCAGGGTTGCGCCGTCGCGGGTGATGGTTGCGGCGATAACCGCGCCGGTTGCGTCGTCGGTTTCGAGGCGCAGGTTCATGCCATCGAGCAGCTTGATGCGCAGTGCCCCCAGGTCGACGTAATCTTCGAGGTCTTCGGTGGTGACTTCTTCGATGTCGTGCGGGCCGTTAACGCGGTCGTACTTGATAACCTCGGGTGCGTCAGCTTCGGTGCCCTCAGCCGCGCTGTCCTCAGCTTCAGTGGTTTCTTCGGTCGCCTCGACTGCCTCTTCGGTCTTTGCCTCTTCAACCTCGGCGGTGCGCTTCTTCTTACCAAATCCGAACATGGTATTCCTACTTTCACCACACACAGGGTGCGGGGGTTTCTTCTCTTCTCTCGTGCGACAATCGCGGTGAGAGCAGACTAGTGGATTCCGCTGGAGCCGAAGCCGCTGGAGCCGCGTTCGGTCTGTTCCAGTTCATCCACCACGGTAAAGGTTGCGTGCTCGTACTTCTGAATGACCAGCTGGGCAATGCGGTCGCCGCGCTGCACGTGGAAGGACTTGGTCTTGTCAGTGTTGAGCAGGGTGACCATCAGCTCGCCGCGGTAGCCGGAATCAACGGTGCCGGGTGCGTTCACGA
This sequence comes from Rothia sp. 110740021-2, assembly GCF_054263775.1. Taxonomy (NCBI): domain Bacteria; kingdom Bacillati; phylum Actinomycetota; class Actinomycetes; order Micrococcales; family Micrococcaceae; genus Rothia; species Rothia sp. 110740021-2. Next base: position 1,293,580 of record NZ_JBSZFE010000001.1, read on the forward strand.
TGGTGATACCGTTCTTTGTCGCCAGGCCAGAGCGCGGGTGCACCAGACCGACGTAACCTTCGGGCAGGGCGATTGCCACGCCGGTGGGGACAAGGGCGCGTTCGCCCGGTTCCAGATCGAAGTCAATGCGGGAGCGCAAGTCAGCGCCGGCATCGCCGGGCTTTGCGTAGGCGGGGGCGGGCAGCTCGGGGTCGAGCAGCTTAATGTGGACGTTTACGGGGGTCATCATGGTCAATACTCTAACCTTTCGCGGGTGTCTGTGCCATCACCTCGCGCTGTGTTGAGGCTCTACTGCGGGGTGTTTTCGTTGCGTGTTGATGTTCAGTACCTGCCGCGATGCGCCCTGTTGGGTTCGACGCGGCGCTGTTCATGTGTGCGCGGCTTTCACATACTCAACGGGGCGGGTGCACTCGGCACTCGCCCCGTCATGAGGTGTATGTCGGGTGGGTGTTAGCCCTTCCCTAAAGTTTTAGCCCTCGCACTCGATGCAGTAGGACAGGTTGCCCTCTTCGTGTGCAATCTGCGAGCGGTGGCGTACCAGGAAGCAGGAGGCGCAGGTGAACTCGTCGTCCTGAGCGGGCAGAACAACAACGTTCAGCTCCTCGTTGGAGAGATCAGCACCGGGCAGCTCGAAGCTTTCTGCTGCACTGTTCTCGTCTTCGTCCACCGCACCGGACTGCATCTCGGAACGGCGGGCGTTCAGCTCCTCGTAGGACTCTTCGTTCTGCTCTTCGTCCTGCTTGCGAGGTGCATCGTAATCAGTTGCCAAACTTTCACGCTCCGTTGGTTCTGTGGCTGTGTGTTGGACCAGGCCACGCTTGTTTAACTTATTTAATGAGTGCTCTAGATGCCGCTGGCGTGTAATTTAACCCCGACGGCATGCCAGGTATTGTTCACCATTGGCACCCTATTTGTCTAATCCTGGGTAGGCTTTGGACTGTTTAGGCGTCACATTTTAGCTTTTTTATCGCGAAAAGTACATGTTTTTTTGGTGAAAATCCCGCCTCCACTACTGATTTACCGCGCTTTCACGGTACCCTGGTAGGTAGTTTGCGTTCCGTGCAACACATTCACGAACGCGTCCGGTTCACCTATGGAGGTTCTCATGCTTGAACTGCGTCTGATTGGCGTTCACGATGACGGCGAAAATCTGGTGCTTGAGTCTGTTGACGGCACCCGCTTCTTACTGCCGATTGACGCAAACCTGCGCACGAGCATCACCAAGGCTCGCCGTATTCAGCCCGCCCGCGGTCTGGGCGCTAAGGGCACCTACGGTCCGCGCGATATTCAGACCCGTTTCCGTCAGGGTGCCTCCGTTGAGGAAATCGCTGAAGAGTCCGGTTGGGAGCCGGAGCGCGTGCGCCGCTACGAGTGGCCGATTGTTGCTGAGCGTGCCCACATTATTCGTGCCGCTCAGAGCGTGAAGATTGGTCGCCGCAGCTCCGCTTCGGGTACCGCACAGATTCCCGTAACCCTGAGCGCCCGCATTGAGGAAGTCTCCGAACGTTACGGTTTTGAGGACGCAACCCAGGACTGGACCACCCGCCAGCAGGAGAACGGCCAGTGGCGCGTTGAGGTTGATATTGCGCTGAAGGATTCGGTGCGTCAGAACCTGCCCGCGCAGGTCGTCTTCCCCGCGCGCTGGGTGTACAACCCGGCGAACCAGGGCCTGTACGCGTCGAATGAGGCGGCGTACTTCCTGATGGGCAATAGTGAGGACGCCGTTGCCGCCGCCGCGAAGAAGGCTCCCGTTGAGGTCCCGCCCGCCCGCCTGCCGAAGGCACCCGAGCCCGCACCGGCACCCCTTACTTCCTCTGAGAGCGCTGATGAGCGTAAGCTCAAGGAGCTTCTGGAGCGCGCCCGCTCGGTGCGCCCGGCGCAGGTTGAGGAGCCTGAGGTGTTCATGCACCGCGAGCCTGTAGCACCGGCTGCGCCCACTACACCTGTTGCCCCGGTAGCGCCTGCGGCACCGGCTACACTCGAGCCCACCGCAGAAACTACCGTAGAAGCAGAAACTACCGTAGAAACCACCGGCCCGCTGGCTGTGGACTCGGAAGCACCCGTTGAATCCGTTCCGGTCGAGTCCTTCACCATGCCGGCCCCCATCGAGGACACACCCGCAGCTGAGGCCCCCGTTGCTAAGACGCAGACTGAGCCCGCCTCCGATGAGAAGCCTAAGCCTTCCTCCTCGAAGAAGCAGCGCGTGAGCGTTCCGGCATGGGATGACATCATCTTCGGTAGCCGCAAGTAAGCGACCGCCCTCGCCGCCCGATAAAGGGCATCTAGGCGAGAGCATCTAGACAAGGGCATCTAGACACACAAAAACCGCTGGTTATTCCCCCGAATCACCAGCGGTTTTCTATGCCCTCTGGGGTTTTAGAAGACTAGTACTTTAGAAAGTCATGAGCATACGCAACGGCACCAGACGCTCAGCGTCCGTCAGCGAACCGTGCTGACCAACCATGTGCAGGGCACGCTCCTGATAGTGGCGCATATCGTACAGCGCCCAGTCCTCGCGAGCGCACACCATTAGGTCGCCAATGCGGCCACGCGCCGCATCCGTGATGACCGGGCCGAAGTAGCCGGCACGCATCAGTTCGCGAGAGTCAATCACCCAGGCGCGTTCGCCCCAGTATTGCGCCCAACGCTGAGCGGTGGCGGTGCGTGCCGCCTCCGAAGTATCTTCGAGGTACAGGTGCACGGCGCGCGGTTCACCGGCTGTCATTGCGATGTTGCGGGTCAACTCATCAACGCCCGAGTAGTCGATGCGCTGATGCTCGGGCACATTCACCATGCCGTGATCGGCGGTGACGAAGAGTGCCGCCCACGCCGGGGCTCGCTCTGCCAGACGCTTCAGCGCCGAGTTCAGCTCTTCCAACTGTTGCAGCCATTCGTCGCTACCCACACCGTAGCGGTGGCCCGCCGCGTCGATCTCTCCCCAGTACAGGTACACGGTGGTCGGGGTGCGGCTGGAGAGCGCCTCCAGGGCGTAGGTGACGCGGGCATTGTAGCCGACAGCATCCACGAATTCGCCGCCGCGCAACGCCGCCTCAGTCAGGCCGGTACCACGGTACTTACCCAGCGAAATGGTGAGCACGCGGCGGTTTTCGTGGTGGCGTTCCAGCACGGTTGGCAGCGGCTGCCAGGCGTGCGGATCAACCGACTGGTCCCAACCGGACAGGTGGTTCATGACCGAGCCCGCTCCCCCATTACCCGTAGGATTGCGCACCTCATAACCGGCGATGCCGTGTGCGCCGGGTGCCGTACCGGTACCCAGCGAGGTGAGGGAGGCGGCGGTCGTGGTGGGGAATGCGGCGTCCAGCGGGCCCAGGTTCAGGGTGTTACGCAGGGCGGGCGCGTAGCCGCCGTAGCTATTGAGTAGCTGATCGCCCAGACCGTCGACCAAGATCACACAGGCGTGGCGGAAAGACGCCGGGTCAACGTCTTGCTCCGCGAGGCGACCGGCAAGGTTCAGCGGATCGGCTACGGAGTTAAACGCTGGGTCGGCGTCCAGAGCGTGCGCGGGGCGCGCCAGGCTTCGCTGAGCCACCAGAGAGGAGGCGGACTCCAGCACATCGGCGATGCTATTGCTGCCGTAGGCGGGTGCTGCGGGCAGGGGCGCACCCAAAACATCGTGCAGGGTGGTCTGTGCCGTCATAGGTTCCTCTCGGGGGGTCTCTCTCGGGGGGGGTGCCTCAGGGGGTACGTGAAAGTACAGGGCGCCGCGCGGGATTATTGCCGCGAGGGCTGTTACTGCGCGGGATTTATACTGTGCGAGCGCTTATCGGCGGGTTGCGTACATGCGGGCACGGTGCAGAGCACGCGCAAAATCCTGGGCACGCTGAACCGACTCCGGGCCGTCAGCGGTCGCAGAAACACGCACCGCGATGTCCTCGCGGCGTGCATCGCCAGTGAAGCCGTGGTCAGCATTGCACTGCGGATCCTGGCAGCCGGCAGGAGCCAGCTCCATGTGCAGCGAACCGGTCCAGGCAATCTGGAAGGAAATCTCAGTCGGGGCGGTGCTACCGGCATTGTACGCCTGCGGCTGGCTGAAACCGTAGCTGATGGTCACCGCGTTCAGGGCGCTCAGGTGCACCGCCTCCACGCTCACATGCGCCACGGTACCCTGTGCATCACCCTCAAGATGCTGGTCGTCCAAGTGTGCAAAGATAACGTGCTCACCGCAGAGCACCATCACGGTGATGTGGCGGTGAAAATCATCGCGTGAGAAGTGGGTTTCATGCTGCACAAAGTGCGCATCCGGGTTCATACCCGCCAGAGCGTCATCCACCACTTCCAGCACGAGGTCGGGGTAGAAACCGGCATGCTTAATGTCTGCGACCAGTTGCTCGCGTTCGGGGGTGGTGGCGTACATCGTACCTCTTTCGTGCGGTGCCCTCATGAGGCGACGTCGGTCGGCGCACACCGTGAAGGCGGTTAGGTGTTACTCCCCTCTACCTTAGAGGGTTCTAGCCGGGCTGTGCTACTTGACCACGCTGATACAGGCGCATATGACGGCGTGAGCTCTCCCGGTACGCTTCGGTTACTGCCCCGCGGCCGGCTTGGTGCCCCCCACAGATGACGCTGACCAGCCAGCCCGACTCCTCCGCTCCCACCCGCTAAAATAGGAGGAGCGAAAACACACCGACACGAGGAGATATATGGCTCGCCGATCCAAATCCGCCGTCAGCGATTACCCGGTGGATGTGGTAGAGAATATTGTCGACATCGACGTATCCACCGAGATGGAATCCAGCTTCCTGGAATACTCTTACTCGGTGATTTATTCGCGCGCCCTCCCCGACGCCCGCGACGGCCTCAAGCCAGTGCAGCGCCGCATCCTCTATATGATGCAGCAGATGGGTCTGCGCCCCGATAAGGGCCACGTCAAGAGCGCCCGCGTGACCGGCGAGGTCATGGGTAAGCTCCACCCGCACGGTGACGCCGCCATCTACGACGCCATGGTGCGCCTCGCTCAACCTTTCGCGCTGCGTCTGCCCCTCGTTGACGGTCACGGTAACTTCGGTTCCCTCGACGACGGCCCGGCAGCCGCCCGATACACTGAAGCACGCATGGCACCCGCCGCCCAGGCACTCACCGCTGACCTTGACGAAGACGTGGTTGACTTCGTACCAAACTACGACAACCAGTTCATGCAGCCCTCCGTGTTGCCCGCAGCTTTCCCGAACCTGCTCGTCAACGGCACCACCGGCATTGCGGTCGGTATGGCAACTAACATGGCGCCGCACAACCTGCGCGAAGTTATCGCCGGTGCCCGCCACCTCATCGCCCACCCCGAGGCGACCCTCAAAGACATCATGAAGTTCATCCCCGGACCCGACCTGCCCACTGGCGGAACCATCGTGGGTCTGGGAGGCATCCGTGACGCCTACGAAACCGGCCGCGGCACCTTCAAGACCCGCGCGAAGGTCTCCATCGAGCAGGTCAGCCCCCGCAAGCAGGGCATTGTCGTCACCGAACTGCCGTACATGGTCGGCCCCGAAAAGGTCATCGAAAAGATCAAGGACGGCGTCAACTCCAAGAAGCTCACCGGCATCTCCGACGTGGTCGACCTGACCGACCGCACCAACGGTCTGCGCCTCGTCATCGAAATCAAGAACGGTTTTAACCCGGAGGCGGTGCTCGCCGCCCTCTATAAGCACACCCCGCTCGAGGACTCCTTCGGTATTAACAACGTCGCGCTCGTGGACGGTCAGCCGCAGACCCTCGGCCTGCTCGACCTGATGCGTGTGTACATTGACCACCGTCTGAACGTGGTCCGCCGCCGCACCGAATTCCGCCTGGGCAAGCGCACCGACCGCCTACACCTGGTGGAAGGCCTGCTCGTGGCAATCCTCGACATTGACGAGGTCATCCAGATCATTCGTGAGTCTGATGAGACCGCTCAGGCCCGCGAAAAGCTGAAGGTCGTCTTCGACCTGACCGACACCCAGGCGAACCACATTCTGGAGCTGCGCCTGCGCCAGCTCACCAAGTACTCCCGCCTGGAGCTGGAAGCAGAGCGCGAAACCCTGCAGCAGGAAATCGCGGAATTGCAGCGTATCCTCGGCTCCGATGCGGCGCTGCGCGAATTGGTCTCCGACGAGCTCACCGAGGTCGCCGAACTCTACGGCACCGACCGCCGCACCCAGCTTAAAACCAAGGACGACATGCAGGTCGCTATTGAGGCAGTCACCGCACAGTCCAAGGCGAAGAAGAGCCTCGGCCTCGCCCTCGAAATCGCGGATGAGCCCTGCTGGGTGTTGCTTTCGGCCTCCGGCATGATGGGACGAACCCCCGGCAAGCCCATCCGTGAGGCGCTCGTGGATCCCGGCAAGCGTTTCAAGCACGACGTGTTCACCTCGATTGTGCCGACCACCGCGCGCGGTGAGATCGGTGCCATGACCTCCGCAGGACGCATGGTGCGTCTGTCCGTCATGGACATTGCGGTGCTGGACGAGAACGGTGGCACCCCCTCCATAGCGTCGGCAGTGAAGGCAACCGAGCTGGTTCAGCTCGCCAAGGGTGAGAAGCTGGTTGCCCTGGCACCGCTGAATACGGTTCTGGCGATGGCAACCGCGGGAGGCGTGATTAAGCGAGTCAACCCGGATTACCCGCTGAACCAGACCGAGTGGGACATCATGAAGCTCAAGGACGGCGACGAAATCGTAGCCGCCGCTCCCTGCCCCACCGACGATGCGGTACTCACCTTCGTCACTCGCGACGCGAAGCTACTGACCTTCGACGCAGCAAAGGTCCGCCCGCAGGGACGCACCGGCGGCGGTATCGCAGGCATCAAGCTTGCCGAGGACGACCGCCTCATCGCCCTGGGCGTGACCGCGCCCGGCGACGCGGCGGAGGTCGTGACTGTCACCAACGGCAAGGACGGGTTGGCGAGTGCCAAGGTCACCGCCCTGAGCGAGTATCCGCAGAAGGGCCGCGCGACCGGTGGTGTGCGTGCGCACCGTTTCCTCACCGGTGAGAGTCAGCTGGCTCTGGCGTGGGTGGGTGTGGGCCCGGCGAAGGCGGCGTCCTCCGGTGGTGTGGCTCGTTCCCTGCCGACCGAGCACGGTGCCCGTGACGGTTCCGGTGTGATGCTCACTCAGAGCATCGGCATTGTGGGCCCGAACTATGCGGCTGTTTCTGCTGCGATGGCGGTTAGCCCGGAGGCTGAAAAGCTCTTCTAGGCGCGCTTCCCTACTTCATTCCGCGGGGCTCAATTCACTGGCTCCTTGGAATCGCCATGGGATGCGCCAATATGGCGCGAAGCTGGGTTGGTGCCCGCACCGCAATTCACCTGGGTGAGCGATTCATTCGCCGTGTGCTCATTATCGTTGTAACCATCATGCTGTTGCGGGTAAGCGCACAGATACTCAGTTAGGTCTAGCTCCCCCCCCGACCGGACCTATCTGTGCAGAAATATGAACGCGCAAAAAGGCCCCGGTACATCATGTACCGGGGCCTTTCTTCGTGGGCAATCCGCACGTGGTGCCTGCGTCAGAGGCGTTTAGAGACGAACCACCTCATCGCAGCGGGCAATATCCTCAGGACGGTGCGACACCAGAACCGTAGCCACGGAGCTAGAGCGGGTCGCCGCATCCAGGTCAGCCATCAGCGCGCGGGCAGATTCAGCGTCCAGGTGTGCCGTCGGCTCATCCAGCAGCAGCACCGGCGAGTTCACCAGCAGAGCACGAGCTACCGCCAGACGCTGACGCTGACCACCGGAAAGGAAGGAACCGCCAGCACCCACCGGGGTACGCAGGCCCTGAGGCAGAGCATCAAACCACTCCCCCAGACCCACACGGCGCAGAACCTCAATCAGCTCTTCCTCACTCGGGCGATCCGAACGGTCACGAGCCAGCATCAGGTTACCTTCAAGAGTCGACTCAAAAATGTGAGCCGCCTGCGGGCACCACGCCGCGTAGCCGCGCAGCTGCTCACCTTCCAGGACCTCACCGGAAGCCAGCACACGGCCGGACTCCAGCGGCAAGAAGCCCAGAACGGTTGCAAGCACCGTAGACTTACCGGAACCGGAGGGGCCGGTCACCGCAGTCCAGGAGCCCGCACGGGCGTTCATGTTCAGGTCGGTGAAGACCGGGTGATCCATACCCGGCCAGCGAGCAGCTGCGTCCTGCAGGCTCAGGGCGGGTTCGGTGACCTTCACGCCGAGGTCCTGCTGAGTACCGCAGCTGACCAGGGTGGGTTCGCCAGGCTTCGGCGGGCGCGGTGAGCCAGCCTTAGATTCCGCTTGAGCGTTAGCCGCAGATTCGGGGCGGTCAAAGCGGTGCGCACGCTGACGGTCTGCCTCCAGCAGTTCCTCCATCTCGGCCTCCGCGCGGGCACGCAGACGCTCAGCACGACGCGGCAGAACGTGGGTGTCTACCTCAGCCTCGGTCGGTACGAAACGCTTCAGGGTCGAGACGGCAACAATGCCCTCCAGGGATACGTCGCGCACGCTCGGGGCAATCGTCGCGAGCAGACGGCTGAACGCAGGCCAAGAGCGGACCGCCTCAACATGGCCCAGGGAGCTTTCCAGCATGCCGGTGCACAGCAGCACCACGATCGCCGCTTCGGGGGCACGCACGGTGCCGTCAACAGCCAGCGGGTACGCAATGATTGCGCTCGCCAGAGCCGCACCGAACCAGCTCAGAGTGACGAGGGTACGGCCCACACCCTGAGCGGTCGAGCCCTTCTGCAGGGCGGACAAGTTCTCAGCGTCCAGGGCGCCGTTAGCCTTCTCAGCGGTGGTTGCCACGCCGTTAGCGCGCAGGTCCTCAGCGGCCGAGAGCATGCCGGTACCCAGGCGCAGCATCTGCGCGGTGGAGCGGCGAGCCAGCGCTTCCGCACGGGCATCGGCGCGAAGCACAATCCACGGAGCCACAAAAGTGCTGACCAGCACGGCAAGCAGGACCGGGATCAGAGCCTGCGGCAGGATGCACGCGGTCGTAATCAGCGCCGCAGTCATGACCAGCAGGTGCGCAGCCGGCGGAATAATAACGCGCGGCACGCCGTCACGCAGCTCATCAATACCGCCCACGAGGCGTTCGAGCAGCGCGTCACCACGCAGCAGGGCACGCACGCTACTCACGCTCTGCCATGCGCCAACCCAGGCGCGCAGACGCAGAATATTTGCGGCGGCAAGAACCTTCGAGTGGGTCATCAGACGCTCAGCATAGCGGGCACAGGCACGACCCAGGCCGAAGAAGCGCACGCCCACAATGGCGACCATTAGGTACATCATTGCCGGACCCTCGGCGGCGCGAACAATCAGCCAGCCGGACAGCGCGGTCAGTGCCGCCGCCATCAGGGAAGTAATCGCAGCCATGATCACCGGGCCAGTTGCGGCGCGAACACCAATACCCGTCAGTTCCTTCAGTGTGCGCAGGCTTGCGAACAGGCCGGCAGGCTCGACTTCCTCGGCCTCGACAGCTGCGGAGGCGCCCACCGGGGCGGTGCTTTCAGCCTCGTACTCTTCCCGATCCTTGAGCAGGTGCGCGGGGGCTTGCGCAGGAACCGCAACGCGGGCGGTATTCGCCTCAGCGGTCCAGGTGTAGCCCTGGGGGGTCTGCACGGCACGAACGAGGGTGTCGCAGCCGGCGGCGAGCTCCTGCTCATGGGTCACAATCAGCACGGTTGCGCCAAGTTCCGCCAGGCGGTGCAGAGCGCGGGTCACCAGGTATGCCGAGTAGGCGTCCAGGTGCGCGGTCGGCTCATCCACCAGGACGGTCAGCACGGCCTGCTCACCGCCGGCACGGTAGATAGCCTCGGCCCGAGCCAGGGTGCGTGCCACGGCGAGGCGGCGTGCCTGACCTGCACTGAGGGCACCGGGCTCAAGGGCGGTGAGCTTCTCCATGCCCAGCTGAGCCAGCGGGCCAACCAGCAGCTCGGACTCGGCATCGGTAACGGACAGCTTCTTGGAGTGCATCGCTTCACCGAGCAGAGCCGCTGCACGCTCACGCTCCGCCTCGGTAGCACTCAGCGCGTAGAGAGCCATTTCGGTCTGCACAGTGGGTGCGGTGAAGACCGGCGACTGCGGAATGACCAGGGTCGTTCCCAGACCGGTCACGCTACCGGTCAGGTACACGGGCTCCTCCGAGCCGGTGGGCACCAGACCCTCACGCACGGCACCGGAAAACACATTCAGCAGGGTCGACTTACCGCAACCGGACTCACCCATCACACCGATAACCGCACCGCGCTCACCCTGGGCAGTGGCAACGTGACGGTCCAAGTTCAGGGACAGGTTAGTCAGCACCGCAGGACGCGCCGGGTAGTTCACCGACAAGTCCTCAACAGAGATGGTGGAAGGCTGAGCCTCTTTACTCTCAGTTGCAGCACTGTCTGCTACAGCTGCGGGCAGGGGCGCATCAATAATCTTCTGAGCGCTACGCAGTGCGGCAACGCCATCCTCCGACTGGTGGTAGGCGGCACCCACATCACGCAGCGGTTGGTAGCATTCGGGAGCCAACAGCAGCACGAGAATTGCGGTGTCCAGGCCCAAGGTGCCGTTGACCAGTCGCACACCAATCAGCACAGCAATCAGCGCCACCGAAATGGTGGTGATAAGCTCCAGTGCCAGCGAAGACATGAAGGCGCTACGCAAGGTCTGCATGGTGCGTTCACGGTAACGCTGGCCGAGAGCGTTCATGGCGCGCGTCTGTGCGCGTTCACGACCCAGACCGATAATGACGGGCAGGCCGCGCACCAGCTCCAGAATATGGTCGGAGAGTCGGTGCAGTTCAGCCTGAGCTTCTGCGGTTTCGTCGCGGGTGTTCTTACCAATCAGGATCATGAACACCGGAATGAGCGGCAGGGTGCACGCCAGCACCATTGCGCTCATCCAGTCCAGGGACGCCACAACGACCCAGAGCATGAACGGCACAATCGCGGTGGAAACAAACGCGGTCAGCGTCTTGGTGTAGTAGTCATCCAGGGCGTTCAGGCCGCGGGAAAGCAACACAGCGGTCGCGCCGGTACCCTCGGGGGTGTCTGCGCCACCAGTGGCGAGCACTCGCTTGAGCAGGGCGGAACGAATCTGAGACTTCGCTCCGGAGGCGGCACGCTGCGCGCTCACAGCCAGCAGGTAGTCGGTACCCGAGCGGACGAGCAGCGCAATGACGGCAACCGCAATCAGGCCGGGGGTAATGGTGTCTGCGTCACCGAAGAGCCCACCGAGGCCGAGCAGCCAGCCACCGTGCGCCTCCAGCTGCGCCTGCGCGGAACCAGCGAATTCGACGTAGGCGCGGTACACATCCGGCGCGCTGGTCTCTTTGAGGTGTGCATGCTCGGCGGCAACAGCGGCAAAACCGGCGTGGGCTGCGCGGGCAATAATCACAGCCAGGGCGGCGCTGAAAAGCACCGTCGCGAGGGTGTGCACGGCGGTGATAACACCGAAGGTGCTGAGGGTTTTACGGGCGTCAGGGCCCAGGGGCGGGCGACGGTCAGCGCGGTCGTTGCGCTTTCCCGCGGTCACCTCTGGTGCCTCAGTATTCTGATGTTTGTCAGCATGACGCGGTGTGTGCGTTCGACTCACGTGTTGTCCTTTGACCTAGTCTTCTGCTGTTTTTACCTCCCATCAGTTTAAGGGCTGGGCTATCTAATACCTATTTGACCAGTCAGGTTTCGGATATTTGACTGCCCCCCCGCCCAGCGCTAACTCTAGCCGCGCATCGCGTCGGCGGGGCTCTTACGGGATGCCACCCACGCCGGGTACGCCGAAGACACCAGACCGGTGAGGGCACCAACTCCCACGCCGAGCACCACGAATCCCGGGGAGAGAATCGCCTGCCAGCCCTGCACGAGTGAAAGCATGATGGTCGCAATCATGCCGGAGCAGGCACCAATGGAGCCGCCGAGCACACCGAGCATGACCCCCTCCATGAGGAAGATGCGGGCAATCAGCCATTTACTCGATCCGATGGCGCGGCGTAGTGCAATTTCTGCGGTGCGCGATTGCACGGACAGGTACATGGCGGTTGCCGCCGAGAGGGAGGCGAGCACCAGCAGAATCCCGGAGAGCACACCCACGTACAGGCCCAGATCCGAGGCGATGGACGCGCGTAGGCTCTGCAGGTCGGAGGGGGTTTCCACATTGATTTGGCTGGGTTCAGCAGGTTTGAGGGTCAGCGGAATGGCCTTGGCAACTGCTTTACCGTAACCTCGTTCAGTTTCGGCAATGTAGGTCACCTGGCCGCGTCCGGTGCGTTGTAGCTTACCGGGCGAGACAATGACCGTGTTCCTGAATTCGTAGCCGCTATTGCCGGGGTCGAAGAGGCCGATGACCGGCATCAGCTGACCGTCCACCCAGATGCTCACACCTGGTGCTACCTGCGGTAGCCCACCGAGTTTAATGCCGTACTCGACGGTGGGCAGCTCACCGGGTCTGGGCTCAGTTGTGGCGTTATCTGCCGCCTTATCTTCGGGAATAATGCCGAGGGCGCGGGTAGCAGAAACCGAAACGATGGCGCCGGAGAGCTGCTCGGCACGCTCACGGTCGGCAACGTTCTCCCGGGTGAGGGTCGAGTTCATCTGTTCGAGCGCACGCAGAGTTTCGGGGTTCATGCGGGCACCGATTTGCTCAAGCCTGGTCTTCGAGGTGGAGCTGAGGCCAATCGCCGTTTTGGGTTCATCCTCGTAGGGGCTGAATCGGGTGATTCGCACGTCGGCGGGTGCCACGCTGCTGACGAATCCTGTGTTCTTCACGTAGTCCAGCGCGCTAATACGGTCGGCAACATTCTGCGCGGATTCGCCATACCGGTAGGTTCCGAGCACGTTCTGGTCATTATCCCTGTCACTGATGTAGAGCGTGGATTGTTCGGAGCCGAGCAGCCGCTGATTCACCTGGTAGCTGGCGGATTCGCTCATGCCGGAGGCGCTGATGAGTCCGCCCACGCCCAGCGCAAAGGACAGGCCCAGTAGCAGGGTGCGTAGCGGTCGTGAGGTGAGCGCGGAAATTGCCTCGATGCTGTCATCAGTGAGGAAGCTTCCGCGACGGTGGGAGGCGGGCTTCTCCCCCGGTGCGAGGCTAACGGGAGCATCTACGGTGGCTTCTGCAGGGGTGTCCGCTGCAACCGGCACAGCCTCGGCAACCGGCACCGTAGCCGAATCGGCACGGCTCTGCTCGTGTAGCCGCCCATCCTCAATGCGAATCACACGGCGGGCGGCGGCGGCAACCTCCGGGTCGTGGGTAATAACCAGCACGGTACAGCCGGTCGCGTTAATGCGCTGCAGAATCTCAATGACCTTGGCGCTATTGTGGCTGTCCAGGTTGCCGGTGGGCTCGTCGGCAAGAATCAGCGGCGGGCGCGTGGCGAGGGCACGGGCAATGGCGCAACGCTGCTTTTCGCCGCCGGACAGGTACCGGGTGCGGATGCTGGCGCGGTCGCTCAGCCCCAGAAATTCTAGGGTTTCTTCGGTGCGTTGCAGGCGCTCACTGTAGGGTACGCCCTGCACGCGCAGGCCCATGGAGGCGTTGGTCATGCTGGTTTCGTCCAGCAGCATGTTCGAGGATTGGAAGATGAAGCCGAGGTGGTCTCGGCGGATTTCGTCGCGTTCTCTGTCGCTGAGTCCTTCCGTATTTTTGCCAAAGAGGCTGTAGGTTCCGCTGGTGGGAGTGTCAAGCAGGCCAATGGCGTTGAGCAGGGTGGATTTACCGGATCCGGAGGGTCCGATAATGGCGAGGAATTCGCCGCGTTCGACCACCAGGTCGAGGTGGTCAAGGACGGGTCGTTCGCTCCCCTCGAAGATACGGGTAATGCCGCGCATTTCGATAGCGGGCGCGGTGTTGGGCATCGTGTCTAGCGCAACGTCGTGCTCGGCTGCATCTCCCCTGATGCGCGGGGCTGTCATGGCGTCGGGGGCTCGCTCGGGGATTCTATTTCGGCGGCTCATGAGACAAGCACCTTCTGTCCCGCGCTGAGGTTCGCGTTGATTGCGGCGTATCCGCCGGCGGTGCGTAGAACCTCAACGTTGATTCGTTCGGTGGCGGGCGCCTCTTTGCTGGTCGAGGTGGAGCTTCCATCCTTTTCAACAAGCACGTAGGTGCCCTGGGAGTCCTGGCGTACCGCAGTGGTGGGCACGGCGAGAGTGGTTGAGGTGTTGCCCTTGCTGGTGATGGAGGCACTCTGACCCGGAGTAAGCTTACTCGGGTCATCGGCATTGAATCGCACGCTCTTCACCGCGCCTTTTGAGGGGTCGTTCTGCAGTTCACCAATGCTGGTGATGGTGCCTTCCACGCTACCGGTGGAGGTGCGCAAGCTAATGCGGTCGCCAACCTTGAGCTTATTGGCAACGGAGAGCTCAACGCTAGATTCCACGTAGGGTTCACTGGTTTCTACGCTCGCGATGGGGGTTCCGTCGTTAATGAGCTGGCCGACCGCGGCAACTGCGGTGACGGTGCGGCTACCGCCGGGCAGGATCGCGTAGTTGCTGCGGGCAATACTGGTGACTCCCTCACTGGGCACGCCGGTCAGGTGCGCGCGGTGCAGGCGCGTGACGGCGTCGAGGGTGTCTTCGGTGACGGTGCCGCTCTGCGCGGTGGAGTACCCGGCGGAGTTCAGTGCTTTCTGGAAGGCGAGCACGTCGTCGCCGTTATCGCCCAGGTTCAGGTCGCGGTACAGCGGTAGCGGCCCGTCCAGCACGAAGACGGGGTCGGCACCGATAATGCCGATGAAGTCACCGGCTTTGAGCACGTTACCGGGCTTCTGGTTCTGGTAGACGAGCACCGGCTCACCGTTGGTGCGTGCGCTAATCGGGGCGGTCTCTCCAGCTTTGGTGGTTCCGGCAATGGCGAGTCCCTCGCTGACGGTGCGTTCTTCGACCTTCGCCCAGACCGGAATCACGGTTTTCGCCTGCACGGTCGGGTCGGGGCCTGTTGCGGCGTAGCGGGTGCCCAGGTAGAAGGACAGCATGAGCGAGCCGATGGCGAGGATTGCCAGCAGCAGGAGCACGCGGGGTCGGGCGATGCGCTCGCTGAAGCGGTGCCCGCTGTTTTGGTTCTGTGAATGAGTGGTCATGGCGGTGTCTTTCTGAACTGTTTTTGCGCTGTCTATTTCTCTGCGCTGTCTTTTGCTACGCTATCTTTCGTTGCGTTGTCTTTTAGCGTCCCGGTTTACTGGTGCTCCTGAACGTACTGCTTGAACTTCTCGTCGCGGTCGCGGTCGGCTTGGCGTTCCTGTTCAAGCTGTGACTGGTGCTTACGGATGAGCGGCATCTGGTACTGGGCTTCCAAGTCGTAGAGCTGCTGGCTCATGCCGACCTGCTGGTTACATTCGGCCTGGATGGTGGCGATACGGATCTCTTCTTCGGAGGCGGGCTCGTTGAAACCGCCGTTCTTGCTCAGCTGCTCAGTCAGCGGGGTTTCCTCGGCGACGGAGCCTGCCGAACGCGGGGTGAGGCCGCGGTCAGAGACGCACTGCTTCCACTTCTCTTCGAGCTCGCGGTGCAGTTTACTACCGTAAACGGCGTTACCCGCCTCAGTGGAGATACGACTGTATGTGGACTGCCCTTCCTTCTCGGGCCTCTTACCTTCGGGCACCGCGGCGTCCAGGGTCTCACGGGCCTTGGGGTAGCATTCGGTGCGAAGCTTGTCCTCGGGGCTCATGGTCTCTCCCGAGTTATAGGAGATGGGCTCGGCAGCGTTGGGGTCACGCTTCTGAAAACCGTACTTCTGGGCGTACTCGACGTTCCAGGGACCGTACTTTCGCCCCATCTCTCCGCGGGGCGCACCCTCAGAGTAGGGAGCCTGGATGGTGTAGTTCTGCCCGTGTTCGGCGAAGCACTGCTTCATGGCAATCTGAAAGGCCGTGTATTCGTAGTGAGTGCGCTCGCCGTAGAGGTAATCGTCCAGGGGCATCTTCACGATGTCCTGTTCCGCGTCAAAGATGGCGTGGACACTTTCGTCGCGTTCCAGCGGCGGCTCGAAGAGCGAGCATGCGCTCAGCGGGAGCACGCCGATGCAGAGCAGGGCACCCGCGGTGAGCAGTCGGCGGCCCATATTGGCGCGAGGGGTGGGTGCGGTGGAGCGGCGGTTGCGGGACTTCATCGTTGAACACCTTTCATCAGAGTGAGTTGTTAGCCATATTACACTTCCTGCTCCCTGTTGCGCGCGAATTTCGGGGGGGGGTGCACCAAAAATTTTTGCGCGCCCACTCATCTACCAAGAACTGCATCCTCTGCGGGCATAGAAAAATCCCCCGAACTTCTCAGAAGAGAAATTCGGGGGATCCTTCAATCAGCTATATGCTACTTGGTCGGCAGTTCAGCCAGTTCGGTAGCGTCGTGAGCCTCGGGGATGTGATCCACGTGCAGACGCTTACGGAAGACCCAGTAGGTCCATGCCTGGTAGACGAAGACGACCGGCAGACCGAGGCAGGTCACGAAGGTCATAACGCCCAGGGTGTACTCGGAGCTGGATGCGTTCGCAATGGTGAGCGAGTATGCCGGGTCCAGGGTGGAGGGCAGAACGTTCGGGTACATTGCGGTGAAGATTGCCAGCGCGCCGAATGCGAGGAACACGGACAGGCCAGCAAAAGCGCGACCCTCACGGCCACCCTTTGCGGAGATCCAAGCAATCAGAACAGCAACCACAGCCAGGATGGTGAACAGCCAGGAGATGCCGTTACCGGTGGTGAAGTCCAGTGCCAGAACCCATGCAACAATCGGCAGCAGCAGGACAGGAGCCCAGCGTACCAGGGTGTTGCGGGCACGGTCGCGGATGTCACCGTCAGTCTTCAGAGCGATGAAGGCAAGGCCCTGAACCAGGGAGAAGCCCACGAAGCCCAGACCGCCGAGCAGAACCGGCAGGGAGACCCATGCGAAGGCGCCGCCGACACGGTCGCCATTCTCGTTGATGGGCAGGCCCATGGAGGTCAGACCAAGCAGAGCACCAACGAGCAGTGCGATACCGAAGGAGGAGACGGACAGAGCAATGTTCCAGTTACGGATCCACTTCTCGTCGTTCTTCTTCCCGCGGTATTCAATTGCGACCACGCGCAGAATCAGGAAGACCAGCGCGAGGGTCAGGGGGATATATAGAGCCGAGAAGAGGGCTGCGTACCAGATGGGGAATGCCGCGAACAGAGCTGCACCGCCGGACACAATCCACACCTCGTTACCGTCCCAGACAGGGCCGATGGTGTTCAGTAGCAGACGACGTTCCTTCTCGTTCTTAGTGAACTTGGAACCCATCAGCATACCGACGCCCAGGTCGAAACCATCCAGAATCAGGTACATGATGAAGAAAACACCAATGGCAACAAACCAGAGGGTGGGCAAGCCAGGCTGACCGGCAAAGATATTGAAATCAAAGTTCATGGTGAATCAATCCTTACCCGCCTAGTAGGCGAACTCCAGCACATCGCGCTTAGACTTGTCGTTGGACTCGTCCTCGTGGTGCGACTGAACCAGCTCGGGCATTGCTGCCACCACACCGGCCTTGACGTACTTGATGAGCAGGTAAACCTCAACCACCATCAGCACACCGTAGAGCAGACCCAGGGTGAGCAGGGAGAAGAGGATTTCTTCACCGGAAACACCCGGGGAGATAGCTGCTGCGGTGAACAGGTGAATCGAGGGGTCACCCTGAAGGTTCGGAGCCACAACGAAGGGCTGGCGGCCCATTTCGGTGAAGATCCAGCCGAGGGAGATAGCGAAGAAGGGGGCCATAATAGACCAGACTGCAACGTTCTTGAGCAGCTTGGACTCGGGAACGGTGCCCACACCCTTCTTACGGGTTACCCACAGTGCGTAGAGGTAGAAGGGTAGTACAACCGCACCCAGACCAATCATGCCGCGGAAGCCCCAGTAGGAGACCTCGAGGGAGGGCAGGTAGTCGATCTTCTGACCTGCACGCTCACCGTAGAGCGGGTTGTTGGGCAGGTTAGTGCCGAACTTAGCTTCGTATTCGGGCAGCAGGGTCTGAATACCCTTCACCGGAGTGTCGAAGTTGTCGTGTGCCAGGAAGGACAGCACGCCGGGGACCTCGATGATGGTGTTGATCTTGTCACAGCTCTGAGCGCCGAGTTCACCGACGGTCAGAACGGAGAAGGAGGTGCCGTCGTGGCACGCAGCTTCTGCAGCAGCCATCTTCATGGGCTGCTCGTGAATCATCATCTGTGCCTGCAGGTGACCGGACGCACCGATACCTGCGAAGGCGAGGAGACCCACAACAGCGCCCAGGCGCAGGGACTTGAACCAAACCTGGAAATCAGCCTTGTCACGTGCACCCTTGTCGGACTCACCAACAACGACCTTGCCGTCAACGACCTTGTCGATGCCGTCCTTGCGGCGACGCCACAGCTTGTACCATGCGATACCAACCAGGAAGCCACCAGCAACCTGAATAGCGGAGGTGATGACGTGAGAGAAGGTTACCCATGCGAGGGGGTTCATCAGCACTGCGCCAATATCGGTCATACGGGGACGACCGTCAATCATTTCTGCACCGACGGGGTGCTGCATCCAGGAGTTTGCAACCAGAATGAAGAATGCAGAAATCCAGGAGCCGAGGACTGCCATGAACAGCGAGAATGCGTGTACAGCAGGCTTGAGTCGGTCCCAACCGAAGATCCACAGACCGAGGAAGGTAGACTCAACGAAGAAGGCGAAGAGGCCTTCCATTGCCAGCGGAGCGCCGAAGACGTCGCCGACGAAGCGGGAGTATTCGCTCCACGCCATGCCGAACTGGAATTCCTGAACCAGACCGGTGGCCACACCCATAGCGAAATTAATGAGGTACAGCTTGCCCCAGAACTTCGTCATGCGCTTGTATTCGTCCTTCTTGGTACGAACGTAGCGAATGTACAGGTAGGTCACCACAAGGCCCAGACCCAGAGTCAGCGGAACCATGAAGAAGTGGTAGACGGTGGTAATACCGAACTGCCACCTACCAAAATCAAGGGGATCCATTGATAGGTCCTTACTATGTGTGTACTTAATGTGTGTTTGTGCCAGATTTCGGGTAGTCCCCCACCAATGGAGGGCATACGAGAGTTACTGACACAGTGTCTCTCATGCTTCTAAGGTACAGGGTTTTCCTCGGGAGCTGTGAGTAGACTGTGCATAGTATGGACGTTTATTGTTTGACGTTTCTCTAAAGGTACCTTGAACGTTATCCCTCGGCGTGCGGATGGATTGAGGGACGAAACACGATAGTGCCTTGCGGGGTTGGAAGGTACTTTCGGAACTAGGGTGAAACTTTGCAGTTTTATATCACTTTTGCAAAATTTTGGTGACAGATTCCCGGATTGTGACAGGTAATCCGAGTAGCACTCAAAGCTTAAACTTGCCCAAGTTATACCAATTTTACTGAGATTTCCAAGAAATATTGTGATTATTATCATGGAAAAATCATAGAATGTGACACGCCAGCCGCCACTACCCCGTAAGGTACACCGCAAGCTACATATCAATATTCTCAGTATCCAGCTGATGAGCACCCGCAATGATGAATTCCTTACGCGGAGCCACCTCAGAACCCATCAACAAGGAGAACGCACGCTCGGCAGCCTCCGCATCCTCAATGCGAATACGGCGCAACATGCGATGGCGCGGATCCATCGTCGTCTCAGCCAGCTGATCGGCATCCATCTCACCCAGACCCTTATAACGCTGGATGGGTTCCTTATAAGACACATCCTGCTCCTGCAAAGATTCCAGAAGCTCGTGCAGCTGCTTCTCCGAGTAGGTGTACACCATCTCGTTCGGCTTGCCGCGGCGTACCACCTCTACACGATGCAGAGGCGGAACCGCAGCGTACACGCGACCGGCCTCAATCAGCGGACGCATGTAACGGTAGAACAGGGTCAGCAGCAGGGTACGAATGTGGGCACCGTCCACGTCCGCATCGGTCATCATAATAACCTTCCCGTAGCGAGCAGAGTCCAGGTCAAAAGTACGACCCGAGCCCGCACCGATAACCTGAATCAGCGCCGCGCACTCAGCATTCGCGAGCACATCAGTCACCGAAGCACGCTGAGTGTTCAGGATCTTACCGCGAATCGGTAGCAGAGCCTGATACGAGGAAGAACGCGCCAGACGCGCAGTACCCAACGCCGAGTCACCCTCCACAATGAACAGCTCAGAATGCTCAACATTGGTCGAACGGCAATCCACCAGCTTAGTGGGCATAGATGAAGACTCCAGTGCGGTCTTACGGCGCTGAGTTTCCTTATGGATGCGCGCCGAGACGCGGGTTTTCATCTCAGAGACAACCTTCTCGCACAGAGCGGTCGCCTGAGCCTTCTCCGCACGAGCGGTCGACTCCAGGCGAGCCTTCAGGGCATCCCCCACGACCTTCGACACGATTTGGCGGACCGCCGGGGTACCCAGAATTTCCTTGGTCTGACCCTCAAACTGGGGCTCAGCAAGACGCACGGTCAGCACGGCGGTCAAGCCGGCGAGCACGTCGTCCTTCTCAATCTTGTCGTTACCCACCTTGTACTTGCGTGCGTTATCGGCAAGGTGCTTGCGCATCACGCGCAGCAGTCCCTGCTCAAAACCGGTAGTGTGAGTACCACCTTTGGGGGTGGCAATAATGTTCACGAAGCTACGGACCGTCGTCTCATAGCCAATACCCCAGCGCAGCGCAACGTCCACTTCACAATCGCGCTCCACATCGGTCAGCTGTGAGCGGCCATCCTCACCCAGCACGGGCACGGTCTCGGTGAAAGAGCCACTGCCGCTAAAACGCCAGGTGTCGGTAATACGCTCATCATGAGCCAAGAACTCGACGAACTCGCTAATGCCGCCATCGTACTGGAAAACTTCCTCGTGGGGCTCCAACTCGCCGGGGGTGCCAGGCAGGCGGCGCTCATCGCGGATGCAAATACGCAGACCCGGAATAAGGAACGCGGTCTGGCGCGCACGAGCAGCCAAGTCCTCGTAGCTGAACTTAGCATCGGGGGTGAAAATCTGCGGGTCAGCCCAATAGCGCACACGGGTGCCGGTCACCCCGCGCTTAGCGCGACCCACAATCTGCAGGGCGTCAGTACCCTCGGTTGCGGTAGTGAACGGATCTTCGGGCTTGGGGGTGCGACCGGACTCGAAGTGACCGGGAATGCCGTGGCGGAAGGACATCTGGTAGGTCTTCGAGCCACGGTCCACCTGCACATCCAGGCGGGAAGACAGCGCGTTCACCACAGAAGCGCCCACACCGTGCAAACCACCGGAGGCGTTATAGGAGCCGCCGCCAAACTTACCGCCGGCGTGCAGCTTAGTGAACACGACCTCCACACCGGACAGGCCGGTGCGCGGCTCAATATCGGTGGGGATACCGCGGCCATCATCGCGCACCTCAACCGAACCGTCACGGTACAGAATGACCTGAATGGACTGACCGAAACCGGCGAGCGCCTCATCCACCGAGTTGTCGATAATCTCCCAAAGGCAGTGCATCAGGCCGCGGGAGTCGGTGGAGCCAATGTACATGCCCGGGCGTTTGCGTACAGCTTCCAGACCTTCCAACACGGAGAGGTGGCGGGCGGTGTAGTTCGAAGACGCCACGGGAATCCTTTCGGCAAGTGATGACTGTGTGTTCTCTGTAGGTGTTCCCTGCAGATGCTCTCTGCAAATATGCTCTGCAGATGTTTTCAGCACGGCAAGCTCGCGAAAGGGAGAAAATGCCCCGGGCTTGTACTCATAGTGCTCTAAGTTTCTATTCTATCGTGGCTTGTTGTTGCTTTCTGTCTGCCCCGTCATTAGGCCCTACACCGTCATGAGGCTCTGCCGAGAAACTGGGAACGCAGAGAAGGAACACAGAGAAGCACCGGCTACCACTCCCCCCCCTGGAGTAGCAGCCGGTGTGTGAGTATCTGTGGGTATCTGAATTTTATTTTTAGGGTGAACTTTTTGAGGTATTCAGTCTGGGCGCTTCCAGCCTGTGCATTTCCATCCTGATCGCCTCATAGCAGAGGCACTCCCCTAGTGTGCTTCACCTGAGGCACGCGAGGAGCTCTCGTGACGGTTCGTGACCATGATATTGGACTTGAAGTAGAACTCTTCGGGAAGCTCATTCGTGACCGGGCCATGCGGGAACTCGCTGAGCTTCGGCACGAAGTGCCAGTCCATCAGCTCGCCGCTGCTCTGCTTGAGCACACGGCGTTCCCTCATGGCGTGGTGTACCTTGCGGCGCAGACGCGGGCTGTCTTTCAGGGTGCTGGTGAAGACCCACGGAGTCTCGTAGCCTTCGGTGACCATGCCGAAGGTAATGCGCAGGTTGCCGTTCTCGTCGGCGTCCATCGTGAAGTCGCCGTCTGCGATGTCGGTGAAGGCGAGCATCCAGCTGTGGCGGCGTTCGTAGCTTTCGCGGGTGGTTTGCAGTGCCACAATGATGCGGTGGTCGACCAGCAGCTCCACCTTACGTTCGGTGATTTCGCCCAGACGAGCGTAAGAGCCGAAGGCACGATTCGCACCGCTGCGGCGAGGCCACTTGGTGACCGCACCGTGCGGCACCTCCCCCGCAAAGGTGAAGGGGCCCGTCATGGTACCGGGCAGACGCAGACGCTCAAACGGAGCGGTCGGCAGAAACGTTGTCAACAGCTGATCGGAGCTGACCGATTTACCCCAGCGCGCCATCTCCAAAATCGTCGGTTCAGGACCTACGGGGTAGATATGCGGCATCTTCCGACCGAATTCATCAAAGCCCTCAATAAACTCACCGTTAGAGCTGTACCCGGGCATGGTCGCACCGAGCGGGCGAGTCCAAGACCCCGAATACGGTTTGGTCAGGTGCGGGTTCTCCACCGGCAGGATGCTGGTGCGAGCACCCAGGTAGGCGGGCATCCGCGAGAGGTTGCGCCAGGCGAACTTCGCGGCAACTGCTTCACGCCACCACATCGGGCGTTTGCCCGGGGTCTGCCCGCCCAGGCAGTGCATGAGCAGCCAGAATCCAGCCCAGCCGAGGCAACCTACGGCAATCACCCAGAAAATAATCGTCAGCACGGTGTGCAGGGTTCCGGTCACCCAGATGTTCATGGCGATGAGAGCCATGAACGCCGCCCACGCCGCCATGATGTACGGGCCGAGCGTAATCATCGGGTCGACCACCTTCACGGCGGCAATGACGCGGCGGTTCAGTCCGCGCCACACGTAGGAGTACGCCCAGCATCCGACGGCAAGGGCGAATGCCATCAGCAGAAGAAGGATGAGCATCGGTGTGTCTCTTTCGCTGCAGGTTTTTCTACCACGGTCGGTGACAGCAAGCATCGGGGCAGATGCAGCGTTGAAAGGCTCTTCAATAGCAAAACTCGTCTGCCGAAGGTACCTTCAGCAGACGAGTTTCTTTGGTGTCACTAACCTTGAGGTAAAGCTTCTCACACTATTGTGCCTTTAATTGGTATCCCTGTGGGGGATTTTAGAGGGATGCGTAAAAAATCGCACCCAGCCCCGCGTTTTCACCCATCAGGCCAGCGCAGTGAGACCGGCACAGCGAGTACACTCTGGCACCTCAGCGACGGTTTTAGGAAGCCAGCGCCGCAGCAATCTGAGGAATTAGCGCCTCAAAAGCACGCGCACGGTGGCTAATCGAATTCTTAATCTCTGCGGGAATCTCAGCGCACGACTTGCCAGCGTACTGGCCCTCATACAGGGCGTTCTCGCCGTTCAGCTCCACGGGGCGCAGAATCGGGTCGTAGCCGAAGCCGCCCTTCCCAGCCGGTGCAGTCAGCAACTCGCCAGGCAGCTCGCCGTACTCGACCGCCTCAAAACCGTTCGGGGAGGCGACTGACGCCGCACAGCAGAACTTCGCACCGCGGTGCTCGGCAGGAATATCGCTCAGCTGAGCCAGCAGCAGGTTCAGGTTCGCGGTGTCATCACCGTGGTTACCCGCCCAGCGTGCCGAGAAAATACCGGGGGTGCCGTTGAGCACATCCACCGACAGGCCGGAATCGTCAGCAATAGCGACCAGGCCAGTTGCCTCGGCAACAGCGCGTGCCTTCAGCAGGGAGTTCTCAGCGAAGGTCACGCCGGTCTCGGGAACATCGGGTGCGTTCACGCTGGAGGCGTCAACCACCTGGGTATTAACGTCCAGGCCATCAATGCGTCCGCGCAGAATTTCGCGCAGTTCCTTGAGCTTGCCCTTATTGTGGCTTGCCAGAACAATCTTTGCGTCTGCCATAGTTTCTCCTTATCGACGGAACTAGTTACCGGGACGGGTTAGTGTGCTAGTGCTTCACGCTGAATCTGAGCCAGCTCTGCAGTGCCTTCCAGCGCCAGGTCGAGCAGGCTGTTGAGTTCGTCGCGATCGAAGGGTGCCCCCTCGGCGGTGCCCTGCACCTCAACGAACTTGCCGCTGCCGGTAACGACCACGTTCATGTCGGTCTCTGCACGTACATCCTCGGTGTAGGGCAAATCCAGCATGGGGGTGCCGTCAATAATGCCCACCGAAATTGCGGATACCGAATCAATCAGCGGGTTCGCCTTAGCAGGCAGAATCTTCTGTTCCTTTGCCCAAGAAATAGCGTCAGCCAGTGCCACATATGCGCCGGTGATGGAGGCGGTGCGGGTGCCGCCATCAGCCTGCAGAACATCACAGTCGAGCACAATAGTGTTCTCGCCCAGCTCATCCATGTTGATGACGGCGCGCAGGGAGCGACCAATCAGGCGAGAAATTTCGTGGGTGCGGCCGCCCACGCGGCCCTTGAGCGACTCGCGAGAAGAACGGGTGTTGGTGGCGCGCGGCAACATCGCGTACTCGGCGGTCACCCAGCCCTTACCTTCACCTTTGAGCCAGCGAGGCACACCCTCGGTGAAGGATGCGGTGCACAGCACGCGGGTGTTGCCGAACTCGATGAGCGCGGAGCCCTCAGCGTTGCGGGACCAACCGCGGGTGATGGTGATGGGGCGCAGCTCGTTGAGGGCACGGCCGTCTTCGCGGGTAGCAGTCATGGGTTCTCCTTGAATCTGTCTGCGGGATTTATGTCTGTCTGTTGATTCTATGTCAAAAAGTGGGCGGGACTGAGCACAGTTTGCACTAGTCCAGCTCGTTTTAGCCTAGCTCGGGTTTGGTCTAGTCCAGTTCGGGCTTCGCCTAATCTAGCTCTGGCTTAGGGAGAGCAATCGCGGTATTCAGCGGCGGATCAAGCACCTCGACCACATTCAGGGTGGACGTGACCGGGTGAGCCTCCGTCGGGCGCGGGTAGATGCGGTAGCTTGCCGCCATTTCGGCAATGCCGACCGGGCCGGAGAAGGCACTGCGCGCCTCCGCGTAGGCGATATCCGGGTCGTTCCACACGGGTAGGTGGGTCAGCAGCAGGTTACGCACACCCGCCTCCGTGGCAGCCTCACCGGCACGCTTGCCAGTCAGGTGAATACCGCGCAGGGCATCATCGCGACCCTCCTGGTATGCCGCCTCACAGAGGAACAGGTCAGCGCCGCGCGCAGCCTTAACCAGGCCCTCGCACAGGTCGGTATCGCCCGAGTACGAGAACACGGTGTGGCCCTCGCGGTCGTTGCAGGTGATACGCAGGGCGTACGGGTCCTTCGAGGGGTGAACCACACGGAACGGCTCCACACGGAAGGGCCCTATCTGCACGGTCTCGCCCTCAGTCCAGGTGTGGTACTCGAATTCGGTGCTCATGCCCGGGTCCGGGTCCAGGCCGTGAGTCGCAGAAAGGTACTCGTTAATTGCGGCGGGACCGTACAGCGGAATACGGCCCTTAGGCCAGCCGCGCGGATCCCACTTGACCGCCACGTGCAGACCGGACAGGTCAACGCAGTGGTCCGGGTGCAGGTGCGAAATCAGAATCGCGTCGATATCGCTCAGATCGATATGGTGCTGGAGCATGCCGAGTGAGCCGTTGCCCATGTCCATGATGATGCGCCAGGTTCGACCCGCGAAGTCCGTGGCGGTGAGCATATAGCAACTAGCCGGTGAGACGGGGCCGGGGAAGGAGCCCGTGCAACCGATAACGGTTAGACGCATGAGGTGTCGTCCTTAGGGATGGTGCCAGAAAATTCGGTGCCCACGGAGATGCGTGCCGCCTCTGCAGGATCTGCCGATTCGTTGATGTTGATGTTGCGGTGTGCCGTAAGCATTTCGGGAGTGAGTGCAGCCAGCGAGCCGGTCGGGTAGCGTTCCGCAACCGAGCTGGTGTGGCGCACGTTGGTGACCTCAGGGCCGAGGAATCGGCGCGCCAGGTGCGAGAACGTCTCAGATTCGCCGGTGGCGAGGAATTCGTGGTGCGGGTTTTCCTCGGGGACCGGGCTTTCAATGGCGTGGTTGAGCAGCTCGCGGTACACGTCCTTCGCGGTCTCATCCGCGGAGGAAACCAGGCTGACGTCCTCACCCATAATGTAGGAAATCACACCGGTTAGCAACGGGTAGTGGGTACAGCCGAGCACGAGGGTGTCCACGCCGGCGTCCTTGAGCGGCTGCAGGTACTGGCGGGCGGTCTCCAGCAGCTCGGGGCCGGAGGTAATACCCTTCTCCACGAACTCTACGAAGCGCGGGCATGCTACCGAGTACACCTCAAGGTTCGGGGTAATCGCGAAAGTATCCTCGTAGGCGCGGGAGGTGACGGTCGCCTCCGTCGCAATCACACCGATCTTACGGTTGCGGGTTGCGGCGAGCGCACGGCGGGCGGCGGGCTGAATCACCTCAATGACGGGGATGCCGTACTGGCGGGTGTAGCGTTCGCGGGCGTCGCGGAGCACCGCTGCGGAGGCGGTATTGCAGGCGATGACGAGCATTTTCACGCCTGAGTCGACGAGTTCGTCCATGATGCGTAGCGCGTTGGCGCGTACTTCTGCGATTTTGAGGGGGCCGTAGGGTCCGTGAGCGGTGTCGCCGACGTAGATAATGCGTTCGTGAGGCAACTGGTCCATGATGGCGCGTGCCACGGTGAGTCCGCCGACACCAGAGTCGAAGACGCCGATGGGTGCCGCAGCCGTGGGGCCTACGGGCGCAGGGCTACCCCAGGGGGTGCGGGCACGGTAGGGATTGGTCGCGTCGATGCTGTCACTCATGTGTCACCTACACTTCGTTATCGGTCGGGTACCACGTTCTATGCTAACTCGCTAAGGTTACCCTTTTAGTCCGTTGAGCGGTTAGATGAGTCGAGAACCACCATTAAGTGGTTGTATATGACGATAGTTTGAGGGGTAACTCGAAAAATTCGCTCTATTCTTGCTCGGTTGTCTCGCCACATGCTCGACCGGGTGTTTCTTTGTCATCCAGCCCGTCGATCATGGCGAGCATGAGCGAGTCCTGAACCCAGGAGACGAAGTTATACACCACAGCCATGTACTCTTCCTGGGTCTCAATCTCGGAAGGGTCGGTAAACGCCGCAATGTCTTCTGCGGTGTCTTCGTCCACGATGTAGAGGCGGTCGGCGAGCACTAGACGAATATCGCCGAGCGCGGCAGCCCAGGCACGGGCATGTTCCTCGTTCAGGCTCAGGTCCCTGGATTCGATGTCGAATGCGAGCATGGCGAGGTTTGCGCGTTTGGTTTCGCGCAGGTCGCGTTCGGTGTAGCGGCGGTATTCGATGGCGGTCTCGTCGTCGTTGCTTGCGGCCGGTAGCAGGCGCGCTACTGCGCTGTCGGCGGGGAGGGTGGGCTTTTCGGTGATGCCGACCAGCGCCTCCAGCGGGTCGACGGTGCTACCGTCAGCGGTGGTGTCTGCCGGGCGCAGTAGTGCGCGCACGTCTTCGGCGAGTTCGCGGATCAGGTCGCGTTCAGCGGGTTCGAAGGAGGCGGTGTAGCCTCCGGGGGTGCGGCGGAAGGGTCGCGCCATTAGTTTTCTACTTTCTCGAAGGTTGCCAGCAGGCCCCAGGCGTGCATTGCCTGGGTGTGTTTTTCGGCGTCTTCGCGTGAGCCGGTGAAGACGATTGCCTTGCCGTTGTTGTGCACCTGCAGCATGAGCTCTTCGGCGCGGGCGCGGGAATAGCCAAAGTGACTGCGGAAGACGTAGGACACGTAGGTCATGAGATTGACGGGGTCGTTCCAGACGATGACTTTCCAGGGGATGTCTGTGGCGAGGATGTTTTCCAGGGCGGTGTCGAGGTCGGTCTCTTCAAGGGTTCCGGTGGAGAGGGTCACGGCGGTAGTGTTCATTGGTTTCCTTTGCGGCCGGTTCCCTTTGATTATACGGGCGGGTATGTGTTGCCCCTGTGTTCGTCCTGCGCTACTGCGGTGTTTAGACTGCGTTGTTCATACACAGAATGCTGGTAATTTGTCATACTACAGTACTTAGAGTCAAGAATACTTTATGTAGTGATTGACACGCCGACTCAAGAGGAAAAATACCCTAATTCCCCTCTACAATAAACACATGGCTACTACCTCTCTTCTCACCGATCACTACGAACTGACCATGCTCCAGGCGGCACTCGCATCGGGCGCAGCCAACCGTAAGTGCACCTTCGAAGTCTTCACCCGCCGCCTACCCGCAGGCCGCCGCTACGGTATCCTCGCAGGCACCGGCCGATTCCTCGAAGGCCTCGCAGACTTCCACTTCAACGACGAAGAACTCTCCTTCCTCTCCTCCCGCAACATCGTCAACAAAGAAACCCTCTCCTACCTCGAATCTTTCACCTTCAGCGGCGAGATCCGCGGCTACGCAGAAGGCGAAGCGTTCTTCCCCCACTCCCCCGTCCTGCAGGTCGAAGGTACCTTCGCCGAAGCGTGCGTCCTCGAAACGTACCTGCTGTCCATCCTGAACTTTGACTCCGCCGTGGCGAGTGCAGCCTCCCGCATGAGCGCAGCCGCAGGCAACCGACCCTGCCTCGAAATGGGTTCGCGCCGCGCCCACGAACGCGCCGCCGTCTCCGCTGCACGTGCCGCCGTTATCGCCGGCTTCGTGGGCACCTCCAACCTGGAGGCTGGTCTGCGCTACGGCCTGCACACCATCGGCACCAGCGCCCACGCTTTCACCCTGCTGCACGACAGCGAACGTGAAGCATTCGAGGCACAGCTGCGTTCCCTCGGTGCCCGCACCACCCTGCTCGTCGACACCTACAACGTGGACGAGGCAGTCCGCCTCGGCGTGGAACTCGCTGGCGAAGAGCTCGGGGGTGTGCGTCTGGATTCCGGCGACCTGGTCGCTACCGCGGCACGCGTGCGTGAACTGCTCGACTCGCTCGGCAATACCCACACCAAGATCACCGTCACCAGCGACCTGGACGAGTACGCTATCGCATCCCTGGCGGCAGCACCCGTGGACTCCTACGGCGTGGGTACCAAGCTGGTCACCGGTTCCGGTGCGCCGACTTCCTCCATGGTGTACAAGGTCGTCGAGCGTGAGAACGCCGCTGGTGAAATGCAGCCGGTCGCTAAGGCCTCGGCTGGCAAGGCTTCTATCGGTGGTGCCAAGCGTGCGGCCCGCCGACTCAACGGCATGGGCATTGCGACCGCCGAGGTTCTGGGCACCCACGAGGACCCGAGCCTGCTCGAAGACACCCGCCCGCTCATGGTGGACTTCGTTCGCAACGGCGAACTGCTGCCCGGCTTCACCGGTGAGGAAGGCGTGCGCCGCGCAACCGCCCGCCACGCAGCCTCCCTGGCTGAGCTTCCGGAAGCTGCCCACCGCCTCTCGGAGGGTGAGCCGATCATTCCGACCGAGTTCATCTAAACCATCCTTCTGAGATACTGTTTTCACCTGGCGAATCAGAGTGAAGACCTTCCCTACTTGTAAAGGACAGACATGTCTAAGGCACTGATTATTGTTGACGTGCAGAACGATTTCTGCGCCGGCGGCACCCTCGCTACTGAGCGCGGCGCGGATATTGCCGCGCTGATTAGCGAGTATGTGGAGAACAATCACCACCGCTATGACGCGATTGTTGCCACCCAGGATTGGCATATTGATCCGGGTTCACACTTCTCCGACACCCCGGACTTTGTGGACTCCTGGCCGGTGCACTGCGTCGCGAAGAGCGAAGGCTCACAGATTCATGAGAATCTGGACACCGACTATATTGAGGCGTACTTCCGTAAGGGCCGCTTCGAGGCAGCTTACTCGGGGTTTGAGGGCCTTCTGGCACCCGAGGATGAGGTCGCAACCGGCGAGCACGAACCCGGTGTAGACGCGTCCGAGGGAGGCCCGCAGACTCCCCTGTCGGAGTGGCTGGATGAGCACGGTATCGAGTTCGTCGATATTGTTGGTATCGCGACCGATTATTGCGTGTCGGCAACCGCTCGCGATGCGGTCGATGCAGGCTACGAGACTCGCGTATTGGTTGACCTGACCGCGCCCGTGCACGAGGACAAGCTCGACGACGTGGTTTCCGAGCTTGAAGATGAGGGCGTTGAGGTGGTTGAGGTTCTCTAACCTCCACTATCACTGTAGGTAACTCGTCATTTCAGGCGGCGTTGAATATATAGAGACGCAGAATATGCAGAGGCGGGGAGTCTTGGGATGTGCTATCCCAGGCTCCCCGCCTCTAGCGTGCCTATGACTTAGTGTGCCCACGACTCATCGAACGATACAACTCGAGTAGCCGCGGCTACTTAGTCAGCCAAGCTGCCGCGTACCCATTCCAGACCGCAGACCGGGTTAATGCATAGCTGGATCCGGGCAGCGGTGCGGTGAAGCTGAGTTCGCGTATGCCCACCGGGACGGTGAAGGTCTTGGGACCGTTTACCTGTCCTTTGATCATGGGCGGGGGGAGGTGTGGGTTTGTGCGCCATTGGCTGCGTATGCGGGTACTAGGGCGGAAGCCACAATGATGGGCAGTGCCCATGCTGCGCCAGTGAGGATGGTGCGCCGGGTGGGGTGTGCGTTGTGTGGCATGAGGTTTTCTTTCATGGGATTTCAGATGGGTGAATAATTTACACCTTTGTATACTGTGTACAATATTCATTTTCTGGGGTATAGAACCCGAAAAACATTCTCAACTCATCACGCCATAACTTCGCTCAACCAGGCATTTCCGGGCATGAAAAAGCCCCGCGAGCACACACACTCGCGGGGCTTTCCGTACGTTCTATTCACATTCTAGCGTCGACCAACGAACCAGTCCGACAGCTTATCGATACGCGCCTGAATCTGCTCAGCAGAAGCCTGCGCCACCGCCGGGCCGCCACAAATCTTACGCAGCTCATTATGAATCACGCCGTGCGGCTGCCCCGAACGAATCGACCACGCCGCCACATTCTTCGCCAGCTTATTTCGCAGCGCCTTCAGTTGGCGGTGATCCACCACCGAAGGTGCGGCAGTGGCCGGGCGACGTGCCGCATGCTCACGCTGATGCGCTCGCAGCAGCGTACCGACCTGTTCGGCATCTAGCAGACCCGGAATACCCAGGAAGTCTTGCTCCTCCTCGCTACCGACCGCCAAATCACCAGATGCGAACTCGGCGCCGTCGAACAGCACACCGTGAAAGGATGCCTCGGAGCCGAGCGCCTCGAACTTGCCGCGTGCCAGCTGCTCGGAGGCACGCTCCTCGCGGTTTGCTTCTTCGAGCAGGTGGTCGTCCAGACCCTCAACCATGGGGTCGATTTCCTGGGGTGCTCCGCGGTCAAGGGCGTGGTCACGTTCCACTTCCATGTCGTTGGCGAGCATCATCAGCTGCGGCACGGACGGCAGGAACACGGAGGCGGTTTCGCCGCGCTTGCGGGCACGCACGAAACGACCAATCGCCTGCGCGAAGAATAGCGGGGTACTGGTGCTGGTGGCATACACACCCACGGCGAGGCGGGGCACGTCCACGCCTTCGGACACCATGCGCACCGCAACCATCCAGCGTTGCATGCCTTCACGGAATTCGTCAATTTTTGCGGAGGCTTCACGATCGTCAGAGAGGATCACGGCGGGGTATTCGCCGGTGATTTTCTGGATCTGTTCGGCGTAGGCTTTAGCGTCCGCGTGGTCGGTAGCGATGACGAGTGCACCGGCGTCGGGCACGGTGCGGCGCACCTCGGTCAGGCGCTTGTCGGCTGCCGCGAGCACGGTCGGGATCCATTCGCCGTTGGGGTCAAGGGCGGTTCGCCACGCTTGGGAGGTGATATCCTTGGTGAATCCTTCACCAAGGTTTGCCGCCATTTCCTCACCGGCGGAGGTGCGCCAACGCATCTGCCCCGAGTAGGCCATGAAGATGACCGGGCGTACCACGTGGTCCTTCAACGCGGGGCCGTAACCGTAGGAGTAATCTGCCTTGGAGCGGCGGATACCGTCATTGTCGACCTCGTAGGTGACGAACGGAATCGGGGAGGTATCCGAGCGGAACGGGGTACCCGTGAGCGCCACGCGGCGGGTCGCATCGTCGAACGCTTCACGCAGGCCGTCACCCCAGGACAGCGAATCACCTGCGTGGTGAATCTCATCAAAAATCACGAGGGTTTTCGTCGCCTCGGTGTTGCGAGCGTGCAGCTGCGGCTTATTTGCCACCTGCGCGTAGGTCAGCGCCACACCCTTGTAGTGGCGGCTGATGGTTACATCTGCGTTCTTGAAGTTCGGGTCAATGGGAATACCGACCTTCGCGGCGGCGTCTGCCCACTGCTTTTTCAGGTGGTCGGTCGGCGCCACAACAATAAGCTGGCGGACCGTACCGCGGTTGAATAGTTCCTTGGCGAGGGTCAACGCAAACGTGGTTTTACCCGCGCCGGGGGTTGCGACTGCCATGAAGTCGCGGGGGTTGGTGTCGAAGTACTTCTGCATGGCTTCTGCCTGCCAGGCGCGCAGGCTGACGGAGGTACCCCAGGGGGCGCGGTCGGGATATGCCGGGGAGAGCTTCGGCTTCGCCATACTGTCGAATAGTGTGGGTTCCTCTGCGGGTGCGCTCATTCTCTCCTTCTTCCTCGTCTGCATCTGCTGGTTCCATCCGCTGACTCTTCTCCCACGTGTGGAGGTGGTGGGCGTCTGGCGGTCCGGAAACAGCGAGGTTAAATTCTAGCACCACATCCACGGGCTGTTGCCGGGTTGTGGTGCAAGAATTTTGTGCTCGTCAGCAAAGTCTCATGGACGGTGTTGGGCCGTTGAGTCTCGCTGCTGCGTGTTATTCAATCGTATGTATTCAGGCGTATTGCCTGAGGTGTATTTATCTGGCGCGTATTATTCGCCGGAGCCGTTGCCTCCGTCGTTGCCTGGTGCGAGGCCTTCGTAGATTTCCTTGCACTGGGGGCAGACGGGGAACTTCTGCGGGTCACGGCCGGGTACCCACATTTTGCCGCAGAGGGCGCGCACGGGTTCACCGGTCAGCGCCGATTCGAGGATCTTTTCCTTGCGTACGTAGTGGGAGAAGCGCTCGTGGTCGCCGGGCTCAGAAAGCTGGGTTTCTTCGCGTTCGAGCAGGGCGGTGCCGCCTGCGGTTCCGGGGCCAAAGGGGTCTTCGATGCCTTCGATCGAGCTCATGTTTCTCCTTGATAATGAGGCGGGATACATAGGGTGAGGGGCGCCGCCGCTCGGTTGGACGATCGGCGCCTTCTCTATTTTAGTAGCAGTTGGGAGGTGCTGAGCCCACGGGCGGTCAATATGGAGGCAGACCACAGCTCGGCCATAGGCTCTTAGTTATTACGGTGAGCTTCTTTCCGCTAGAATTTCGGGCGGTGCAGAAAAGGGGTTCCGTGCCAGGCTTAGTACCTAACACGGAACCATTCTCGTTTATTCCTGATGTGCTGGAGCTTCAACTCTTGTTAGTTCACTTAGAAGCGTGCCACGCGCTCCAGCATCTTGGAGCTGACCTTGTCGTAGCGGTGACCGCCCCACACCACGCCACCCACGAGCAGGGCGGCACCAATCAGCAGCTGAATTACGCCACCGTAGACGAGGGTCAGCATATCCTGCGTGCGGAAAATATACAGGACAACGGAGATACCGCCAGGTAGTGCGCTGAGCATCACCAGAAGTATAGAGAGCATCAGCAGCAACTGTTTAGCGAAGCCGTCAGTGTTCTTCGGGTTCTTGAACGGGTTAGCACCGGGAGGCGCCACCGGCGGACTGATGAAGGTATCCATCACGCATCCCATGCCAGCCGCCGCGGCGAACACTCCCAGCTGGTGCATCAGCACGATGGGGAAGAGGTCCAGGTGTCCATTTGCTACACAGGCGACGAATATCACCACCACCACGACCGGAACCGTCAAGATGCTGTAGCCCCAGAGACGACCGATGCGGTCATCAATACCGCGCAGCGGGGAGAGTACGTGCAAGCTGAATGCAGTGTTGTCGTATGAGACGAGGTAGCACATGTAGTAGCCGGTGAAGATGGTGCAGAAGTACATCCAGAATCCGAAGAGCTGCATGACGCCGCTATTGATAATCTGGTAGGCTTCAGCCGCGTTGCCGGAGAATTCAACATGAGTCTTACCGGACCCCACAGAACTCAGGAACAGCGGCATACCCACAGTTAGTATCAGGTAAAGCATGGCGGTGCTGACGGCCAGCATCTGCAGACGGTTATCTTTCAGGAATGAGTGCAGGGTTCGTGCCGCTACGGCACCTCGCGGGGTTGCGGGGAAGCGAGCGAACAGACCCAAATCACCTGCGGCGACTTCGGCTGCACTCGCATGGTGGGCGCTACCGCTCACATTCGCCATGGAGCGTGCAAGGTTCTTACCCCACAACCACCAACCGCCGGCCAGGTAAACAAGGGTCAAGGCCAGGCAGCAAAGGGCGGCGCCCATATGGCCGGTCGTCATAAAGTAGGGCACCGCGAACGCGGACCCGAAAGGCGTCACACCCAGCCACGGTAAGTAGGGCAGCACTTCATCCCAATGCTCGGTCAGGTAAATCATTGTGCCGCCGAAGATAAAGCCGGCACTCATCATCAGTAGCACAGCAATAATCATCAGGGTATTGGCGATGCGCGGGTTATCGTTCAGCACCATCCCCAGACGGTTTGCGAGACGTGCCCACACCATGAGGTTCGCAAGGCCGAGCACGCAGCAGAGGAGGTACACGATGAGCGCAAGCGGCTGCGATAGAAACGCGATAGCGCCCAGCAGCACCGCAATAATGCTCGCAATACCGGGGATACCCACGAACCCGCCAAGGAACTGGCCCTTCTGCAGGGTGGAGGGTTTGATGGGGAAGAGCACGAATCGGCTCTCGTCCAGGGTGCCGTCCAGTCCGGTAAAGACGATAGGGACGATAGCCCAGGCGAGGGCAAGAACAGCACCTACAAGGAGGGCTCCGAGCTGACCGTATTCAGGGATCTTCGAATTAGCAAGCACGTATGCGGAACCGAGGCTGAAGAGCATACCGCCCGTGTAGAGCACCGCAAAAATCAGGCCGATCAGTGCCCAGATGCTACGGCGGAAGGAAGCGAGCACATACTGCCACTTTAGTGAGACGAGGTGCCCAACCATGACAATCCTTCCGAGGAGGTGCGGCCGCCGACCAACTGCACGAATCGTTCTTCAAGGCTAATGCCTGCGCGTACTTCGTCGACGGTTCCGGCAGCGAGAATACGACCGGAGTCCATGACGGCTACGTGGTCGCACAGGCGCTGAACAAGGTCCATCACGTGCGAGGAGATAATGACAGTTCCGCCGGAGGCAACGAAGCCACGCAGAATGTCCTGAATATTTGCGGCAGAAACCGGGTCGACCGCTTCGAAGGGCTCATCGAGAATCAGCGCGGAGGGCGCGTGAACGAGAGCGGCGGCGAGCGCAATCTTCTTGGTCATACCGGCGGAGTAGTCGGCGACGGCACGGCCCGCAGCGTCGGTCAGGTCCATTGCAGTGAGCAGATCCTTGACGCGGGAGGCGACGGTTTCCTTATCGATTCCGTGCAGGTAGCCGGAGTAGGTGATGAGCTGCTCACCGGTGAGCTTGTCGAAGAGGTGCACGCCATCGGGCAGCACGCCCAGGTGTGCTTTGGCTTTGAGCGGGTCGGCCCACATGTCAATACCACGCACGTATGCGGTGCCTTCATCGGGCATGAGCATACCGGTGACCATGGAGATGGTGGTGGTTTTACCGGCACCGTTGCGGCCGACCAGTCCGTAGAAGGATCCGGAGGGGATGTCGAGGTTGATACGGTCGACGGCGACCTTCTGGCCGAATGCCTTGGTGAGGCCGCGGATTTCAATGGCGGGGCAAGCACCAGCCGCAGGTATAGTCTGCGGGGTGACGGGTAGCTGCGGTGCTACCGATGCGGGAACAGCTGCTGCGGGGGTTGGGAGTGCCTCCGCAGGGGTGTCCGGTACGCGTACAGCTTCCGAGGCTATAGCCTGGGGTACTGCCGCGGCGGGGGCTGCCTCTACTGCGGTCTCTTGTACCGGGTTCTGCGGCGAACCTGGTTCATGCGAATCAGGGTTTCGAGAAAAATGACTAGTGTTCATGTTTTCACCCTATCACTCTTGTAAAAAAGGCCACAGGCTTTGGCTATAAAACCGC
This sequence comes from Rothia sp. 110740021-2, assembly GCF_054263775.1. Taxonomy (NCBI): domain Bacteria; kingdom Bacillati; phylum Actinomycetota; class Actinomycetes; order Micrococcales; family Micrococcaceae; genus Rothia; species Rothia sp. 110740021-2. The sequence goes on from NZ_JBSZFE010000001.1 coordinate 1,329,853, forward strand.
ATATTACGTATCCGTCGTGCAGTATATGGACATTCCGGGGTGCTATCTGTAGCGTCCTGGCGCGCTATCTGTCAGGTTGGGGTTTCTGATCTCTCCTTCAATAAAACCACCAAAACCACAAAAATCAGAGCGGGCTACCGCCTATCCCACAGCCCGAGTACAGGGGTAGACGATAGCCCGTCCGTATTCAAAGTTTCAGCCGGTTAGACCGGCTCATGACGTTTCCCCGGTGACAGCTGTTTTTTAGAACAGCGCCATGGTCAGTGCTGCACGCGCTTTGACGGTGCGCGGGTCAGATACACCCACCACGTCGAAGAGCTGCACGAGGCGTTCACGCACACGCGCCTTATCGTCGGGGCCCACTGCGCTAAACAGGCGCAGCAGACGGTTGTAGGAGTCTTCCACGTGGCCACCCACTAGATCCAGATCGGCTACATTGAATGCCGCGTCAATATTCATGGGGTCTGCAGCGGCCGCCGCACGTTCGGTTGCCATGTCCAGGTCCTTCACTCGTGAGAGCAGTTCAACCTGTTCCAGGCCGAGCTTCGCTTCCTTATCGCCGGGGTTCTCGGTGATTGCCTTGCGGTATGCGGCGCGGGCGCCCTCCAAGTCACCGCGGTCAAGGGCGGCGACGGCTTCTGCGTGCAGGGGCGGCAGGGGCTTTTCGTCGTCGGGAACGACCGGGTCGAATCCGCCGGGCAGCTGGTACTGTGCCGCGAGCTGCAGAACCTGGGAGAGCACATCGCCGAGGTCTTCTGCGCTGACCGGGCCGGTGTAAATCGGTGCCGGGCGGCCCGCCAGAACGGCAACACCCGCGGGCACGCCGCTCACGCCGAATGCCTGGGCAGCTTCGGGAAGCTTGGTGACGTCCACGGCGGCGCAAATCATGCTACCTGCGGCGGAGTCGACGAGCTTCTGCACGCCTTCGAGCATCTGCAGGGAGGAGGGCGAGTGCGGCGCGTAGAGCGCAAAAATTACGGCACCCTGACTGGAGAGCTGCACGAACTTCTGGAACTCTTCGGGGGTGTTGACCTCGTAGCGCCAGGTGGGAGCGGAGGGGGTCTGTTCGCCACCCTGTTCGCCAGCAGACTGTGCCGCGTTGGGGTTCAGTTCCATGGCGTTGCGTACGGAAGCGGGAATCTCCTGCGCTGCATCGTTCTGCGCTGCCCCACCCTGCGCGACGTTACCCTGTGCCGCGTTCTGGGATGCGCCACGGTCTGCCGGATCAAAAATAATGCTCATCCTGGGCTCCTTTACGTTCTGTATCTATTGTTGCGTGCGGGATCTATTGTTGCGTGCCGGCTAGATCCTTCACGCGTTCCTTCCTCTATTATCCCCACAATGGGCCGTTGCGAGCGAGAGTTATCTGCCGCCTACGCTCTGAGCTCATGCCGGGACTAGCACTTATACTAATCCTTGAACAGCGCACAGATAACTCTCACACTTGCGCTCCCCTATCTTTGGGATTCACCGTTGACGTCGTAACCAAGTAAACCAGCCGGTAGAATGGCACAGTAGAGAAAAAATACCCGGAATGATTCGGAAAGGAAGACCATGAGCAAGAAGAAGGCCTCAGCAACTCCCGCAGAGGCTACATCGTCCCCCGAGACGCGTAAAAAGGATTCCCTCACTGATCAGCTAACGGAGACTTTCAGCGAGCTGACCGAAAGCATTAGCCAGGTGCGTTCTAACCGCCGCCGCGCTTCCATGCCCCCTACGGATACCATTCCGGTGGTCCCCGCCGCTTCCGAGGATACACCTCCCCCACCCAAGGTGGTCGGCAACGGCAAGACCTCGATGATGCATAACCCGGTTGCTTTTGGTTTCCTCATGACCGTGGGCGTGGGTCTAGCGCTCTTCGCCTACTACATTTTCAACAATGTGGGTGCCCTGGTGGGTTGGGTGACCGGTGCTATTTTCATTGCTCTGGGTCTGGACCCGATTGTGCGCCGCCTGGAGTCTTGGGGCATTAAGCGCGGTATCGGCGTGATTGCTGTGCTTGCTGGTTTTGCTGGCGCTGTGACCGCTCTGGTCATGACCATTGGCCCGATTATTAGCGAGCAGGCATCTAAGTTTGTTCAGTACGCGCCGGGTATTTATCAGAACACGATTAATTCTGATTGGTACCACGAGCTTGATCAGCGTTTTAACATCAGCACCTGGGCGAATGAGAATGTCCCGAAGTTCTTGGAATCAACGTTCTCCTCTTCACAGGTCAATAGCTTCATGTCGAGCCTGGTTACTGCTGGATCCACCCTGGCGCAGAGCGTGACCGGCGTGATTATTGTGCTGTTCCTGTCTTTATACTTCCTCACCTCGATGGACACCATCAAGGCATGGGGTGTGCGTCTGGCGCCGTCGTCCAAGCGTGTGCGCGTCAAGTACATTACCGACAAGATTACCGAGTCGGTGGGTAACTACGTGATGGGTCAGGCTCTGGTTGCTGTGCTGAACGCGTTTGTGGCGTTCTTGATTATGACTTTTGTGGGCTTTAGCTTCCCGCAGTTGATGGCTTTGGTCGTCATGATTCTGGCGTTTATTCCGCTGGTTGGTGGCGTGATCGCGCTAATTTTGACCTCGATGATTCTACTGACTCAGGGCTGGAGCCTGGCGCTGTGGTTTGCGGTGGCGTACTTCCTGTACTTGCAGGTGGAGGCGTATCTAATTTCTCCGCGTATTATGGCTCGCGCTGTATCGGTTCCTGCCGGCGTTGCGATTATTTCGGTGGCTGCCGGTGGCGCACTCTGGGGCGTGCTGGGTGCACTGATTGCTATTCCGGTGGCGGCTTCCATGCTGATTCTGGTCCGTGAGGTATTCATTCCTCGCCAGGACCAACTTTAGTCACCTCCCAGCGGTAGATTCCCTTTAGGTTCTCTACACGCTCGCGGCTCTTCTGCCGAGCAAGCATTTAAGACAAAAGGCGGTGGCTTTGGATATTCTATCCAAAGCCACCGCCTTGATATTTTTGTGCCGTATTTTTATGCCGATCCTTTAGAGCTCAGTGATTTCTTCTGCCACCGGGCCGTTGTATTCGGTGGGCAGCTCGGTGGGTACACCGGTCACGATGCTGACCACGGTGTTGAGGACCTGCTGTACGGACTTCTCGCCCACCCACAGGTGCTTGCACCCCTCAAAGGGAATCACCTGAGTGCGCGGTACAGCCGCGAAACGCTCACGCGCCGCCGGAGGCTGCAGGTAGTCATCATGCTCAGGAACCAGCGCGTACAGCAGGTTCGAGATATTGTTCCATTCGTCCAGCTCAGCCGGGTGCACGCGGTGCAGCGGCGGGGAGAGCAGAATAGCACCGGTGAACTCGTTCGCGTATTCGGGCGCGTACTTGAGCACCAACTCAGTGCCGAAGGACCAGCCAACCAGCCAGGGGTTCGGCAGGGCACGCTCACGTACAAACTTCAGGATTGCATCGAAGTCCTTCTTCTCGGCAAAGCCGCCGTCAAAGACGCCTTCACTAGTGCCGCGAATCGAAGAAGTACCACGAGTGTTGAAACGTAGCACCGCAATATTCGACAGCGCCGGCAGGCGGAAGGACGCCTTCTTGTACACGTGCGAGTCCATGTAGCCGCCGTGGGTGGGCAACGGATGGAAGGTCACCAGGGTTGCTTTGACTTCGCCTTCGGGCAGTGCGAGTTCACCGACGAGGCGCTTGCCATCCGCAGTGGTGACGGTGAAGTTCTCGCGGCGCGCAGGAAGCACAGTACGTGCCTTAATGGGGGTGTGTTCAGCAGCGGTGCTGAAGACGTAGCGGGCGGGATCGAATTCCTGCTCGCGAGTGGTATCGGCGTTGTTGCTCATTGCGTTCCTTCAAGAATTGGATTCGAGAATGTGGTCTTGGGCTGCACCTTATGTGCAGTGTTCAGCCTATTTGCGGCGGGTGCGCCAGCAATGCTGATGCCAGTGTCTGCGCTCATCAATGGCGCGGCTACGGCCCATCGTATGGCTTTCTTGCCACACCACCAGATGCGCTGTTCTGGGTGGAATCGGGCGGTAGCATTCGGGGCATGTGTAGGTTTTTTGGGCGTTGACAGCTGGAATGTATTGCACCAGCCAGTCACCGTATCGGTCACGTTCTAGTCGGGGCGTAGGGTCGAGAATCCTGCTAATATCACGCCCTGCGGGTGCTTGACGGTGCCACTTATCGCTGGTGGTGCCGGATGCTCGCCTGCCGGGATGATTTTTACGTGCCATGAGCCCTATTCTACCGCGCCACTCAACTATCTCTACCTACCAGCCCTGCCGCTGTTCGCTATGCGCTCTTCCTCATCCGGAGGCAGTACTCCTCCCCCGCTTTGTGCCGCGACCTGCATCGACCTCAGGTTCCCTAGCTCATACCCTCACCTGCTAGAGCCAAGCACTCGTACCTGCTAGAGTGGACGGATGCGTATTGTCATTGCTGAATGCTCCGTAGATTATGAGGGCCGCCTTCGCGCCCACCTGCCCCGCGCTACCCGCCTACTAATGGTCAAGAATGACGGCTCCGTCCTCATTCACTCCGACGGTGGTTCCTACAAGCCCCTGAACTGGATGAGCCCTCCCTGCTCCCTGCTGGTGGCTGAGCGCAAGGACGTTCCGCAGAGCATCCGTGAGGAACTGGAGTCTGATGTTCAGCAACTGTGGACCGTACAGGCGGCTAAGAGCGATGACCGCCTCATGATTCGTATCTACAAGATTGAGCACGAGCACGCCACCGACCTGGGTGTTGACCCCGGCCTCATCAAGGACGGTGTGGAGGCTGACCTGCAGCGTCTACTTGCCGAGCAAATCCACACTCTCGGTGATGGCTATTCGCTGGTGCGCCGCGAGTACCCAACCGCTATCGGTCCGGTAGACATCATGGCGAAGGATGCGCACGGCATCTCCGTGGCGGTTGAGCTTAAGCGTGTGGGCGATATTGACGGTGTTGAGCAGCTTACCCGTTATCTGGAGCTGCTCAACCGTGACCCGCTGCTGGCTCCGGTGCGCGGCGTGTTTGCGGCACAGACGATTAAGCCGCAGGCTCGTACCCTGGCTGAGGACCGCGGTATCCGCTGCGTGAGCCTGGACTACGATGCGATGCGCGGCGTGGACGATTCGGCTGACCGCCTGTTCTAAACGGCTCTAGCTAGGCGGCTACACATAGAGTGAGGGGGCCTCCCAACCGTGGGAGCCCCCCTTTCTGTGCGCATCATCTTTCTAGGCATGCTATTGTTTTGCGCGCTCTCTTTTTGCGCACATGACCTGTCCCGTATACACCAATCGCCGGTGCCCTTCCCCTGTCGAGGAGGAACACCGGCGAGGTGTACACACTGTCAATTCCCCGTGTGGGGAACCGGCTTTAGATATGTGTGTGCTTTGCAGCGATGGTCACGTGGTCGTTCGAGACGGTCAAGAAACCTGCGTTGAGGATGGTCTTAATGGGCTCACCCTCAATAGGTTCAATGAGCAGCTCGCCGTCCTGTGCCAGCAGCGTGCAGGTGGGGATCATACCCGGCAGGATACCAAGGTCACCGCTAACGGAGCGTGCACGAACGTACTTCGCTTCGCCAGTCCACACGACGCGTTCGCGGGAAACAACTTCAACTTTCAGAGCCATGATTACTTAGCTCCAGTCTGTGCCTTGATTTCCTCGTAGCGGCGCATAACGTCGTCCATACCACCAATATTGTAGAACGCCTGCTCGGGGATGTGATCGACATCGCCGTTGCAGATCATCTGGAAGGACTCGATGGTGTCCTTCAGCGGAACGGTCGAACCCTCGACACCGGTGAACTGCTTTGCAGTGTAGGTGTTCTGGGAGAGGAACTGCTCGATACGACGTGCACGTGCCACGACAATCTTCTGTTCCTCGGAGAGCTCGTCCACACCCAGAATCGCGATGATGTCCTGCAGTTCCTTGTTTTCCTGCAGAATAGCCTTCACGCGAATTGCGGTGTCGTAGTGCTCCTGGCCGATGTACTGTGCGTCCAGAATTCGGGAGGTGGAGGACAGCGGGTCAATTGCCGGGTACAGACCGCGCGATGCGATTTCACGAGAGAGCTCGGTGGTCGCATCCAGGTGCGCGAAGGTGGTTGCCGGCGCCGGGTCGGTGTAGTCATCCGCAGGCACGTAAATTGCCTGCATGGAGGTGATGGAGTGACCGCGGGTGGAGGTAATGCGTTCCTGCAGCAGACCCATTTCGTCCGCCAGGTTCGGCTGGTAACCCACTGCGGAGGGCATGCGGCCCAGCAGGGTGGAAACCTCAGAACCTGCCTGCGTGAAACGGAAGATGTTGTCGATGAACAGCAGCACGTCCTGGTTCTGAACATCGCGGAAGTACTCCGCCATGGTCAGACCGGTCAGTGCCACGCGCAGACGGGTTCCCGGGGGCTCATCCATCTGGCCGAATACAAGAGCGGTGTCCTTCAGAACGCCTGCTTCTTCCATTTCGACCCACAGGTCGTTACCCTCACGGGTACGCTCGCCAACACCGGTGAACACGGAGGTACCACCGAAGTTACGAGCCACGCGGGTAATCATTTCCTGGATCAGCACGGTCTTACCCACGCCTGCACCACCGAATAGACCAATCTTACCGCCCTTAATGTAGGGGGTCAGAAGGTCGATGGACTTAATACCGGTCTCCAGCATTTCGGTGGAGCCTTCCAGCTCTGCGAAGCCGGGAGCGGCACGGTGAATCGGCCAGTAGGTGTCAGCCTTGATCTCGGAGTTCGGCACATCGAGTGCGTCACCGAGAACATTGAAGATGTGGCCCTTCACGCCGTCACCAACGGGGACGGAAATCGGTGCGCCGGTATCGACTACAGCCTGACCACGGACCAGGCCGTCAGTCTGCTGCAGGGAGATAGCGCGAACGATTGAGTCGCCCAGGTGCTGTGCGGTCTCGAAGGTGATGGTGCGGGTGCGACCGTCGAGGGTCAGCTCGGTGGTCAGAGCGTTGTAAATCTCGGGGACCTGACCGGCGGGGAACTCGACATCGACCACGGGGCCGATGACGCGGGCAATACGACCCGTTGCGCCCTGAGTCGGTGCGGAGACCGATTCGTTGTAGGTGGCAGTCATATTTCTCACTTACTTAGAAAGTTTGGACAGTTGATGGCTTCGTTGGCGTACCAATACTAGGAGCCGAGGGCGTCTGCGCCGCCCACGATTTCAGAGAGCTCCTGAGTAATTTCCGCCTGACGTGCGTTGTTCATCAAACGGGTGTACTTGGTAATCAGCGTCTCAGCGTTGTCACCTGCGGTCTTCATTGCGCGCTGGCGGGATGCCAGCTCACTTGCTGCTGCCTGCAGGAGGCAGGAGAAGATACGGGATGCAACGTAGCGCGGCAGCAGCTCGTTGAGTACTTCCTCAGCGGAGGGTTCGAACTCGAAGGATGCCGCCTGCTCGTACTCAGCCTTGGTCAGTTCCTGGTCGGGAACGATTTCCTCGCCCATAGCCTTTGCGTCAGCCACGTGGATGGGCAGCAGGCGCAGAATCTTAGGTTCCTGAACAACCATCGATTTGAACTCGGTGTACACGATGTGCAGTTCGTCTACGCCGCCCTCTTCGATAGGCAGGTCGTAGGCTTCGAGCAGCGCGTCACGAATTTCGACGGCGGTTTCAACACGAGGTGCATCGGTGTGGCCCTCCCACGCACGGGCGTAGGGGCGCTCACGGAACTCAAAGTAAGCCTTTGCCTTACGACCGACCAGGTACAGCTGTACCTCCTGGCCGTTAGAGCGCAACCTCTCAATCAGAGATTCAGTACGACGCAGGATAGCCGAGGAGTACGAACCAGCCAGGCCGCGGTCGCTGGTAATAACCAGGATTGCGGAGCGGCGGTGTTCGTAGGTTCCGAACTCGTGCGGCTTATGAATCAGCGGGTGTTCGATACCATGCTGAGTCGCAACCGCAGTCACCACACGGGTCAGAGCGTTTGCGTAGGGGCCGGCTGCCTGAGCAGCATTACGAGCCTTGTTAATGCGGGAGGTCGCGATCATCTCCATCGCCTTGAAGATTTTCTTCATAGACGACGTCGAAGCAATCTTCTGTCGGTAAACCCTAATCTGGGCTCCCATAGAGCTTCCTTTCTCCTTGCTTTCTGCCCCGCCCCAGCCTCATAGCTGAGGCGGGGAGAAGGCGAGGACTAATCGCTAACCGATGGTTTCCTGAGTGATTTCGCTATCGTGAGCTGCCTTGTGTTCCTCGTGACCTGCGTTGACGAGGTGGCTGCTACCCTCAGACTTGAAGCCCTGCTTGAATTCAGCAACTGCAGTCTTCAGCGCGGCAACGATGTCATCCTCAAGTTTGCCGGAGGAAGCGATATCGGTTAGTACCGAGGTCTTGTGACGCAGGTACTCGATGAAGCCTTCTTCGAAGCGCAGCACGTCGGAAACCTCAATGTCATCGAGGTGACCGGAGGTACCAGCCCAAATGGAGACAACCTGCTCTTCAACTGCGTACGGGGTGTACTGCGGCTGACGTAGCAACTCGGTCAGGCGAGAACCGCGGGTCAGCTGTGCCTTGGTAGCGTCGTCCAGGTCGGATGCAAACATTGCGAACGCTTCCATCGAACGGTACTGTGCCAGCTCCAGCTTCAGGGTACCAGAGACCTTCTTCATAGCCTTGGTCTGTGCGGCACCACCAACACGGGAGACGGAGATACCTACGTCAACTGCCGGACGCTGGTTAGCGTTGAACAGGTCGGACTGCAGGAAGATCTGGCCGTCGGTAATGGAGATGACGTTGGTCGGAATGAAGGCGGAAACATCGTTTGCCTTGGTCTCAATGATCGGGAAGCCGGTCATCGAGCCAGCACCGAGGTCGTCAGAGAGCTTAGCGCAACGCTCCAGCAGACGGGAGTGCAGGTAGAAGACGTCACCGGGGTATGCTTCACGTCCCGGCGGGCGGCGCAGCAACAGGGACACAGCGCGGTATGCTTCTGCCTGCTTCGACAGGTCGTCGAAGATGATGAGGACGTGCTTGCCACCGTACATCCAGTGCTGGCCGATAGCCGAACCGGTGTAGGGTGCCAAGTACTTGAAGCCTGCTGCGTCGGATGCAGGAGATGCCACGATGGTGGTGTACTCCAGCGCGCCACGAGTCTCAAGGGTGTGGCGGACAGCTGCAATGGTGGATGCCTTCTGGCCAACAGCCACATAGATGCATCGAACCTGCTTGTCGGGGTCACCGGAAGCCCAGTTGTCCTTCTGGTTCAGAATGGTGTCGATCGCGATAGCGGTCTTACCGGTCTGGCGGTCACCAATGATCAGCTGACGCTGACCGCGACCGATCGGAATCATCGAGTCGATTGCCTTCAGACCGGTCTGCAGCGGCTCGTGAACCGACTTACGCTGGGTCACGCCGGGAGCCTGCAGCTCCAGTGCGCGGCGGCCTTCGGACTCAATGGGGCCAAGGTCATCGATCGGGTTACCAAGGGGGTCAACAACGCGACCGAGGTACGCGTCACCAACCGGCACCGAGAGGACCTCACCGGTGCGGTGTACGACCTGGCCCTCTTCAATACCGGTGAAGTCGCCCAGGACAATCACACCAATATTGCGGGTATCCAGGTTCTGTGCGAGGCCGAGGGTGCCGTCTTCGAAACGAAGCAGCTCATTCGCCATAACCGAGGGAAGACCCTCGACACGAGCGATACCGTCGGAGGCCGATACAACTCGACCCACCTCAACACGTTCTGCATTGCCGGGTTCATAAGACGCTGCAAACTCGTTCAGCGCATTACGGACATCGTCGGCATTGATGGTCAGTTCGGCCATCTTGTGTCCCTGCTCTCTCATTGTGGTTGCATTCCGATAACGGAACCAACCGAAACTTGCAATTCGGGTTGAACGGGTGGGCAATGCCACTGCTTCTGTTTCTGTGAAGGGGGCATATGCAACGCACCCGCTACCCGAGGTATCTTCTAAATCACCGTTGCGACGAACGGTCCAGCGTCGCTAGCTTGAGCCGCTAGCCGATGGCACGAGCCAGATCGGACATACGGGTCTCGACGGTACCGTCGATCACCTCGTCGCCCACCTGAACACGCAGACCACCCAGAACGGCGGGGTCCACCGAAACGTCGAGCTTCAGCTCACGGCCGTACACGGCGTTGAGCGCACGACCGAGACGTTCAAGCTGTACCTGCGACAGCGCAATCGCGCTAGTTACTCGCGCAATGTAACGGTTCTGTCGCGTGACGATGATTTCTGCGAACTCATCGGCTACCCGTGCAGCGTGACGGCCGCGGGGGTTGGAGCCAACTCGTTCGAGCAGAAGCACACCTTCGGCAGTGGTGGCGGGGCCACCGAGCGCCACGGCGAGCTTCTTCTTTGCTTCTTTGCTTGCCTGATGGTCGGACAGCGCTTCCTGCGCCTGAGTGTTGGATTCAACGGTACGCACAAAGGTGAGTAGTTCGTTGAGTACCTCGTCCAGGGCGTCCACGCCACCGCGAGACTGAGCCGATGCGGTCACGGCGAGTACTGCTGCATACTCCAGGGCATTCGCCAGATCAGCATCATCAGACCAGCGCTGAGCCACCGCATTGGTGAGAACAGCCATAGCCTGAGAAGAGATCTTGCCGCCGAAGACGGTGTTAGCGATACCCTGACGTGCTGCTGCATCACGCGAAGAATCGGTGACAGCACGGCGCAGGGTGCCGTTGTGGTCGAGAACATCAACCACAGCGAAAAGCTCGCTCGCCAGGTTCAGGGGTTGCAGGGAAGCGTGAGCTTCCAGTACCTCTTCCACCTTGCTCAGTGATTCAGTAGATACTCCTGCCATTACCGAGCCGCACCTGCGTTCTGCTTCTCGGTTTCAAGGTCAGCAAGAAAACGATCTACCACACGGGCCGATCGCTCATCATCGTTGAGGGCTTCGCCCACAATCTTGCCGGCAAGGGTCGTAGCAAGAGTGCCAACCTCGGAACGGAGGGACACTGCTGCTGCCGCACGCTCTGCCTCGATAGCCTTTGCCGCATTATCGCTAATACGCTGAGCCTCAGCGGTTGCACGCTCGCGAGCATCGGCAATAATTGCCTCGCCCTCTGCGCGTGCCTCTTCACGAATCTTCTGAGCCTCCAGTCGAGCGCTTTCGAGCTGCTGGGTGTACTCATCGCGAGCCGCTGCAGCCTCTGCCTGTGCCTTCTCGGCCTTGGCAAGGCCACCTTCGATTGCTTCCTTACGGTCCTGGTAGATCTTCTCGAACGCCGGGACAACGTACTTAGCAACGATGTAGTAGAGGATCAGGAATCCGATGAGGGTAATGACAATTTCCCCGACGTCGGGAATCAAGGGGTTCGAAGTTGCCTCCGCTCCCCCATCGCTTGCCAGATAAATCATGGAGGGAATCCTGTTCTATGGGATGGGTCGTTTAGGATGTGGCAGAGCCGGTTACTTGATGAAGACGAGAACCAGGCCCAGAATTGCCAGTGCCTCGACCAGTGCGAAGCCCAGGAACAGCATGGGCTGCAGGGTCTTCTGGGACTCGGGCTGACGAGCAACGCTGGTCATGTATGCCGCGAAGATCAGACCCACGCCGATGCCGCCGCCAATAGCTGCCAGACCGTAGCCAACCGCAGTGATGGAACCAACCATTATTTTTCCTTTCAACAGTGTTCGACCGGGAACATACCCGAACCGAACAGAGTTTGATTTGAGTTATAGCCCGCACAGTGAACGTGTGGGTTGCTTTATTCACGCCCAATGACGAACGTGAAAATCTAAAAAACTAGAGAGTTTAGTGCCCCTCGGAAACCGAGCCCTGCAGGTACACAGCCAGCAACAGAGCGAACACATAAGCCTGGATGCACTGAATCATGAATTCCAGGAAGTACAGGAACATGCCCAGAGCACCGGGTGCAATAGCAGCCAGGTAGCCGATGCCGCCCAGGGTCTCAACCATGTAGGTCACCATGCTGGATGCAACCATCAGCGCCAGGTGACCACCGAACATGGTCGCAAAGAGACGCAGTGCGTGAGTTGCGGGACGAATCAGCAGGTTCGAGAAGAACTCGATCGGGATCAGGATGGGGTAAATCCACACCGGCAGACCCGACGGCATGGTGATGTCCTTGAAGAAGCCGCCCAGGCCCTTGCGCTTGATACCAACACCAACCCAGGTCAGGTATGCGACGCCAGCCAGCGCGTAGGCGCTACCGGGGTGGGAGAAGGAGGGCAGCTGAACAAACGGAATCGAACCGAAGAGGTTGTTCACCAAAACAAAGAAGAAGGAGGCGAAGAGAATCGGCACGAAAGGCTTGTAGTGCTGTACGCCCAGGGTTTCCTTGCCGAGGGAGTTACGAGCAAACATGTAGCCAGACTCAGCGATGAACTGAGTCTTGCCAGGAACCATGGCGCGCTTACGTGCTGCGGTGAGGAAGAATACCGCGATAATCACCACGGACAGCAGAATCAGTACGTTCTGCTTACCGAATGCGAAATCACCAATGGTGAAGAAGGGGGGCAGATGCATGTCTTCGGGGGTCGGCGGCACATAGGCTTCCGCGAGGATCAACCCGTTCTCGATCAAAGCAAGTCCTTTCTTGCTACTAGTGGCTATCAAGAGCCCATGTCTGCCTATAAAACGACTGACATGCTAACTACATGGATGAATGTGTGACCTAGCGGTCCGCGTTCGATGACCTAGCGGTCTTTATTCTGCCTGGTCATATGGGTAAAGACGAGGGTCAAACCTCCAACGGCGCCAATCAAGACACCAACCCACACCAGCCAGGTAGTGGAGAAGACCAGGTCACCAAGGTAACCGATGCCTCCCCACACTGCTACACCGATGATCAGATAGAGAATCGACATGACTGCGCCGGAGAGACCTCCGTCAGATACCAAGTCTCCGGTAGAGCGGAGCTTTTTATCTCCGTCCCACCATTTCTTCTCTTCGGCCAAACGTATTTCCTTTCAAACACCGATCGCGTTACCGACCATGGTCTTCTAGATCGGTGTCGAAGTATAGAATTCTCAGTCGTGCGATGCTGACCGTTTCAATAACAATCCACAGAATCACACCGGTACATGCGCCTGCGAGAGTCCAACCGTGCCTCAGACTCTCGGGGAACGGCACAAAAATCAATACCAGACCAAGTAGGGCAATCTTCACAAGGTAGCTCACCACCAGCGATTTGGGTACACCCCAGTCTAAAATGGGAGCAACCAACATAACTAATACGCCCAGAGTGAAGCATATATAGATTATCAGAAAGCCCAAAGTTATTCCTAGCGCGCCCACAGGGCCCGCAAACAGGTATGCACTCATCATACCGCCCAACCAAGCCAGCAGAGAGTAAGCCGATACCCTATAGAACAAAAATTTCCAGGAAAGCTCCTGGCTCTCAAAAGAAGAGGCCGTCAAACCTGCTTGAGCACGCTCTCGGCGGCGTTTCTGCTGCCATCTACGTTCCGCCGGCGGATACCACAGAACGTCCACCAAGCGCCTCCATAGAGGCTCAACAGGAACCTGAGATTTGGGCTGTCCAAAAACCATTAGTGTTTCTCCCCACGGTTCTGATTTGACTGAGTGGAAGAAGGGGGAGCAGAAGAGGACTGACCCGCACGATCTTTCACAGAATCGGGCATAATCGGCTCCGGATGCAACAAGGTCGGCTCCACATTCTCAGGAGTCGCCGGAACACCAGTTGCAGAAGTCAACGAACCAGTAGCAGGCTCCGAAACAGTCTTCTTTGTCTTAGGAGCCGATGCAAAATGCTTCGACAAATCAATCGCAGAAGCAGGAGCCACGCCGCCAAAGAGCTGCGGCATACGCAGATACACCGCCAACACGGCAAGAGCCACCATCACCACACCCACAGTTGCCACCACAGATCCTGCAGCATACAGGTCAGATGCGAACGCCAGCAGCACCCACACCAGAATCGTCGTACCCGTCACCACAGCAGTCGAACCAAGGTGACTGAAACCAACATCCGTCAGACGCTGATAAGTGTGAGTACGGTGCGGCTTGTACCACTGCTCCCCCGCCATAAAACGACGGAACAGAGTAATACCAGCATCCGCAAGGTAGGTCACCAGCGGAGCAAAAGACAGCAGGAACGGAACATCTGCAAACCACGCACCCACAGCCATCGCACCCAGCGCCGCACCCAAAACATAAGAACCCGCATCGCCCAAAAACACGTTCTTACCAGGGCGCACGTTCCACGGCAGGAACGCCGCAAAAGCACCAGCAACAGCCACACCAGCCAAAGCCAGCCACGGCAGGTTCACCATCCAGCCGGTCAGCGCATAAGCCAAACCAGCCACCAGACCGTGAGCACCAGAAATGCCGTTAATGCCGTCCATAAAGTTCGCCACGTTAATGTATCCGGCAATAAAAATCGCGCCCAGAATCAGCAGCAGAACGTTCGTGCCCTGCACCGCCGCAAAGCTTACGCTCACCAGCACACCAATCACCAGTTGCAGGCCCGCACGACGCATAATACTCACGCCGTGAATATCCTCCAGCCAGCCCAAAGCAAGAGCGCACAAAATCGCCACGGCAATCGTCACCGCCAGTTGCAAAGACTCAGAAGAACGGTATGTCCAGCCGAACATAGTAGCCATCACAAACGCCAGCAGAGTCGCCGCAGCAGTCGCCAGACCCATACCGCGGTAGGTCGGAGCAGTATGCGAAGAACGTTCATTAGGAACATCCACCATATTATTGCGGTGCAAAATCGGGCGCACCGCAAACGGCAAAAGGGCACCCAAAACAAAAGCAAGAGCAAAAATACTCAATAGCTCAGAAAAGGAGGTCATACCAGCTCCAAGGCATTGCGCCGTCGAAGCTGGAACCAAGCTCCAGAATCGCGGCTGAGGGACGATGTGTGTGCAGTATATGTTTACTTCGTATTCTATAAAACTATTCACCAACGCGGGGTTAGCCTTCACAGAATCCAGTGCCGCGCAAAGAGCAAACACCGGATACCACACCCGCCATGCAAGTACAGCATCCGGTGTCATTCCATAAAGATTAGAACGTCTGTGCATCCGCCAGAGTACGCGGATCCGGGGCACGCTCCAGGCCATGACGCTCATAGCCGCTGTGCTCTCGATAGTTCTGAATCCACAGCTCATAATCGAGCTCATCAGGGTTAAGTGCCGGGGCACTCGACCGGGAAATATACCGGTTCTCCTCACTGGGTACCAGCTTCTCGGTACCGCCGAAGAGAGCCTCATCTAGCTTCTCACCCTTACGAAGACCTATCTCCTTGATCTCCACGTCATACCGCTCATACGCCTGGCGCATTGCCTTTGCAACATCCAGAATCTTGACCGGCTGACCCATATCCAGCACCATGACCTCGCCCGGGCGACCAATAGCACCGGCAAGCATCACCAGCAGGCAGGCATCGGTAATCAGCATGAAGTAACGGGTCGCGCGCTTATCCGTCAGGGTAATCGGACCACCTGAGAGGATCTGCTTCGTAAAAAGCGGCTTAATCGAACCGCGCGAACCAAACACGTTACCGAAACGAACCGACACGTAAGTGTTGCCGGTCTTCTCGCCAAAGTACGCGGTCAGACGCTCCGCCACACGCTTGGACTGGCCCAGCGCAGTCTTCGGGTCAGCAGCCTTATCGGTCGAAACGTTTACGAAGGTCTTCACGCCCACCGCCTCCGCGGCACGCAGCACGTTGAGAGTGCCCAGGGAGTTCGTCTTCCACGCCTCCTGCGGGTAGGCCTCCAGCGCCGACACATGCTTCAAAGCCGCAGCGTGGAAGACCACCTCGGGGCGACGGTCACGGAAAATCTCCAGCAGGTTATCACCCTCACGAATATCAGCCAGAATAATGCGGTCATCATCCAGGCTCGACTCGTGAGTAATCGAAACCTTCGTCTCCATCAGCAGAGTCTCATCATGATCAAGCATCATGAGAGTCTTAGGTTTAAACTCACTAATCTGACGGCACAACTCAGAACCAATCGAGCCGCCTGCGCCCGTGACCAGCACACGCTTACCGTGCAAGTACGAACGCAGAATATCGCGGTCAATATCGTAGTTAATCTCGCCACGAATCACGCGCATCAGGTCGTTATCGCTCGCAGTAATCAGACGCTCACCCATCAGGCGAGCATTCGCGCTACTAATACGCTGAACCTCAACCTTAAGCTTACGCATGCGGTTGCAGAAGGACTCGAAGTAATCCTCCGACATATCCGAAATCGTCACCAGAATCTTACGGGTACCCGACTCACGAATCACCTGCTCCAACTCGAGGTAAGTCGTAATCACCGAAATCCCATGGAACTTGGTACCAGCCTTCAGCTGGTCATCATCAAAGACAGCAATCGGGCGAAGCTTCGCCTCCTCATCATGCAGCATCGAATCCATGACCATGCCGCCAATAAAACCGGCACCGTACACAATCACGGGCTCACCAGTCAGCTCGCGCACAGCACCGCGCTCAGTGTACACACGCTTCGCCATACGGGCACCAGCCATCATAATCAGCGAAAACGCACCCGCAATCGCAGGCACACTATGCGGAATATGCGGCAGACCCAGCAGCTCATCCACAAAGGAGAAAGCAGTCAACGCAGCGCCCGCACTCAAAGCAGCTGCACCGGCACGCCACGACTCGTCAAACGAACCGTACGAATACACGCCGTTATAAATCTTTACGCCCGCCAAACCAACAGCCAGGTGCAACACCATAGCCAACGTAGCGGTCATCGTCAATGACGCCGGGTGAATAATATCGAACACCGAGCCGTTACTGAGCAACACACTATAGCGGAGCATGTAGGCGAACAAAACCGACAAAACCCAGGCGCTCGAATCAAGCAGCGCCTGCGCAATCAGCCACCACGGCTTACGCTCATACAGGCGGTTCACCAGCATCGTGCCAGAGTCACCCTCCGTCACCATCGTGCCGCGCTGAGCAGCCTTCCGCATCAGCACATGAGCGTGAGGTTTCAACTGAGCCACTACATGCCTCCTTCAGATGCGGTACCAGAAGTACGAGCCGTCAAAGACGACAACGCACGAAACGCCGAACGGCGCACCTGCTCAGGAACAAAACGGTACACACTACGCACCGCCATGTTCTGAGCCCACTGAAGCTTAGAAATACCGTGGCCGGTGTACAGTCGACGCTGAATCGCCACATCCTGCAACCAGGCGTCCACTCCCCCGCGCTTCGTGTACGCGCCCGCACCCGCACGGTAACGCACCAGCGCATCGGAGATATTGCCCAGACGGTAGCCGGCATCGCGCAGACGCATCCACAGCCACCAGTCCTCAGCGCCGGGTACAAACTCGTAACCGCCCAGCTGCTGCACGGCGCTCTTCACGAACGCCACAGACGGGTGATAAATCGGGTTGCGCGAGTCCATCGCGCTGAGCAGACGCTCAGAATCAATAATCGCCTCGCGGGTCGACTCCACCGCAGTATTGCTCTCATTCACCTCAAGCATGGCAGAGCCCAGCACCGTGTAGCCGCCCTGCACCAGGGCAGGAATTAGACGCGCAAAACGAGTCGGCTCAGACAGGTCATCAGAATCAGCACGAGCCACCAGCTCACAGGAACACGCCTGCAGACCGACGTTCAGCGCCTCCGCCAAACCAACATTCTGAGCCAGCTCCACCACCTGAATCGGCGGGCAATCCAGATTCTCAGCGCGCTGAACCCAGCGGTCCACCACAGCCTCCAGCTCGGGGGTCAGCGGGCCGTCCTTCACCAAAACCAGCTCAGAAGGACGCACTGTCTGGTTCAGCAGATTCGACTCTAACGCTTGATCCAAGTAAGCGGGGTTCTCTTTCGCATACAGGCTCATCAGCACCGAAAAATCAGGGACAGAGCTCACGCAACCACGCGCCTTCTCAGAGTCAATGGCGCTAACAGTAGCCGGCACGCCGTATCGGCCGGGGAAAGTCAGCGGATAAACGCCCTCAAGCACCTGAGCATTCGGGCGAGGCGCACGCAAACCATCACGCACACCATTGAGGAAATACCCCAGGTAGGTGCGGCGATCATCAGTACGCAGAACAGTAGAAATCCACAAACGCGCCGACGAACCACCATAGAGCAGCTTCTCCAGCGGGTTTAGGGTACGCGAGCGGGTAAAGACCCACAGCTTATTACGCACATCGTTATAGAAACGCGGACCCGGGTCAGCGTTCGTCGTACCAAAAGTCTTCGTGTGGTGCTTAGCCACCGAGGAAGGCACTGCAATGCCGTCACGGTGATGAATCAGACGAGTCGAAAACTCGAAGTCATCATTCCAAATGAAGAACTCAGCAATCGGCAAACCACCGTTACGGCGAATAGCCTGCGCATCCATCAGAATCGACACGAACGAGGCGCTACGAATCGGGCGGGCCCCCACCGCCTGCGCACGAGCATGACGCTGCTCCCCCGCCGCAAACATGGTGCGCGGAGTATTCATCGGGTGGTCCTCACCGTTCGTCCACATCACACGAGATGCCACCACCGCGGGGCGCTGCGAAGGCACCGGCGAATAGTTCAGCCAGGCGGCAACCGCCTCCGACAGGGTGTTCTCGGTCGGCTCGGTGTCATCGTCCATAACCCATACCAGGTCTGGGTTATGGCGTTCCAGGGCGCGGTCAATACCCACTGCGAAACCACCAGCACCGCCCATATTGCTCTCCAAGCGGATGCAGTCCACCGGCAGCTCATAATCCAGGGCCCGCAGATACTCGGCAGTACCGTCCGTGGAAGCGTTATCAACAATCACCACCGCCGCAGGTACGCGCTCACCAGAAGCGATACCAGCGAGAGTCTTCGGCAGCAGGTCCTCACGGTTATAGGTCACCACCACGGCAACCGTGCGGGGATATTCGTTCAAAGAATCATGAGAAGAAGACTGTTTGGAAGAAGGCTGGGCAAAAGCGGTCATGTTGCTGTACTTCTCTGCCATAAGTTCTCCCTCCGCGGCGCGATGCGCCTGAATCAGCCGGTACGCGATAAGCCATCCCATGCTGGGCGCTTCTGGTGTTTCTCGCGCCCACGGCATTCAATCGTGTGGATATATCACTCAAAGAAAACATTTTACCCGCGCTCTCCACTAGAGAGTGAACCGTCATCCCAAAAGATGCCCTATATAACAAATAAACAACCAAATTCAGTTGATTTATCCGCATAGCGGACGTACCCGCACACCCACTTTTGAGTATCCATCAAGCTATCAGTTTCACAGCCTGTGTTTGCGCTGTGCACCCCGTGCGAAAAAACGACCAGAGACCGAATAAAACCCCACAGATTCCCCATAAACTGTTCAAATATGGGAAAGTTGAAATAACCCCATTTTTCCCCGCAACGTTCGCGGGCTCGTGAGAGGTAAAAGAGATGTCCGAATCCAAGTGGAAAGTCATTGGTGCCAGCGGCTTCGTTGGTTCCTCCATCGTCGCGCGTCTGAACATAGAAGGTATCAGTGTTGACCCCATTGAGGCACCTCGACTCGCAACCCGAGCCCTTGACGTAGACAGCATCATCAACGAAGCAGACCAGCTTGAAGGCATCATCGACTCCCTCGCAGAAGCCTTCGCGGGCGCGCAGGTCGTCGTCAACGCAGCGGGCCTCGCAGCACCCAATATGCAAGATCTGCCCCCGCTCATCGGCGCAAACGCCCTGCTTCCCGCCGTGATTGCAATCGCTGCACAGCGCACCGGCGTACGCCGCGTCATCCACCTCTCCTCCGCAGCGGTACAGGGCCCGCGGCTCGTGCTGGATGATTCCGAAGAGACCAACCCATTTAGCGCCTACTCCTTCTCCAAGGCACTCGGTGAAGAAGCACTGCTCGATCTGCAGGACTACTTCCTCGAAGAGCACCCCGACAGCGCACCTGAACTGTGCATCCTGCGCGCAACTAGCGTGCAGGGCCGCGGCCGACGCACCACCGAGCTCTTCGCCAAGATGGCGTCCTCCCCCTTGGCATCCGTTGCGGGTGCAGGCACCGGCAAGTCTCCGGTCTCTAGCGTTCATGCCCTCGCAGAATTCGTGGTCATGCTCGGCACCTTCCCCGGTAAGCTGCCCACCATCGTGTTGCAGCCTTGGGAAGGCGCAACCGTCGCCTCCGCATCCGTGGATGCTGGTCGCCGCCACCCGCACCGCCTGCCCGAATGGCTCTGCCTCGCAGCCGTCAAGGCAGGCTACACCGTTTCCGAGCTGATGAACGACAAGTTCGCTGGTTCCGTGCGCAAGGTCGAGGTCATGTGGTTCGGCCAGGGCATCGACGATTCCTGGGCACGCGACAACAACCTTCTGCCCACCCCGCGCGTACGTGAAGTACTGCGCAACGCCCACACCGCGCTGGGCAAGAAGAAGGACCGCCGCTTCGACAAGAACTAGGTAGCACGTGTGCTCTCCTAGAGGTACACAGCTGAGGCACACAGCCTAGAGGGCTCATAACGTATAGGGAACCCCGATATATCTGATTGATATATCGGGGTTCCCTATATGTTTTATGCTCCGAATTCTTACACTCCGAGCTCTACAACGTGCAGAAGTTTAGAGCTGATTCTCCGGCATGTCCTTCTGCTCGGTCTTTGCCTCAGACTCGGTCCTAGCAGCTTCAGTCTTGGTTTCTGCTGGCTTAGCCTCACCCTGTGTGGCAGTCTCAATCTTCGACTCACCAAAGACCAACGCGCGAGCAGTATCAGCAGGAACCGGGTGAGTCTGCGGCTCATCCGCACGAACCGGCTTCGGAGTGTTGTCACGGTATCCGCGCGAACGCTCCTGATCCACGCTGGTGCTGAATGCAGAAGACAGCGCCGAAGTAGCGCCCATCAGGGATGCAGCAACAGAGCCGGCAGCCGGTGCCGAAGCGCGACGAGCAGGCTCACCGCTCACAGTGTGAGTGCTGTCCCACTGCTCGTACGCCTCATCCAGGTCAGCCTGCTCATCCAGAGCACGCTCAGAAGAAGTCGACTCAGACGACGCAGACCCAGCTTCCTCAGCCTTACGAGCCGCCTGCTCGTCAGCCTCCGCACGAGTCAGGATGGTCGGAACAACTTCGCGCAATTCCTCCACCGGAATTGCACCCTCACGAACCACCACGTAGGGGAAGGAGGTGCAATCCAGAATCGTGGACGGTGCCGGCTCACGCTCAGTCACCACAACCACGCCGTCCTCATTCGGCTCAGATTCAAGCGGCTTAGGACGAGCGCCACCGTCAATCACCACGGCAACGTCCTCACCCAGGGACTCCAAGGCGGTCTGCGCGTCCAGTGCGGCTTCCTGACCGGTCTTGTTTGCGCTCGAAACCGCCAGCGGACCGTGTTCAGTCAGTAGCTTCAGGGCGAACTCATCATCGGGAACACGTACGGCAACGGTACCGCGGGTCTCACCCAAGTCCCAGCTCAGCGACGGGTACGAGTGAAGAATAATAGTCAGCGCACCGGGCCAGAATCGACCACCCAGGTCATAAATATCATCCGGAACGTCGTCGACCACGCCAGCGAGCGCAGCAAGATCAAAGATTAGCACAGGCGGCGGCATGGTGCGGTCGCGGCCCTTATCTGCCAGCAGCTTGGCAACGCCCTGATGCGAGAAAGCATCTGCGGCAATACCGTAGACGGTATCGGTGGGCATCACAATCGTGTCGTGTGCCTTCAGCGCCTCGCGGGCAGCCTCGATGGCCTCGCGGGTCTCAGTTTCAGTCGTTACGGGGTACAGCTTTGCAGTCACGGGTCTTATTCTCTCATGTTTTTCTTGGTGCGGCGAGACACCGGCACCCACAACGCGCCATGTGGAAGCAATCTTCCGGGGGTTCGCCATATTTCACCGGCTCTGAGCTGGTTACCGAGGGGGACGCGTTACCTTCATGCAGCCCGGTACGGGCTAGGTGGTGCATTTACTAGTCTAAAGGTTCTAGTGGGTGCGGTTTATAACCGACGCTATGACGCGGACGATTATTCAGGTCACGCACCGAGTAGCACCCCTCAAAGCCGACGCGCGCCAACAGTTCGGCGACGGCTTCTTCCTGGGTGTCGTCGTGCTCCATGATGAACAGACCGCCGGGTGTAAGAAGCTCGAAGGCGCGGGCGGCAATCGCGGAGGGTATCTGCATGCCGTCCTCTCCCCCACCGTACAGCGCCATGTCCGGGTCGTGCAGGGCGGCTTCCGGGTCGGCGGGTACGTTCGCCGGCGGAATGTACGGAGGGTTCGAAAGTACCGCCTTGAAGGTTCCGGCAAGTTCGGGCAGGGCGGTGAGAGCGTTCCCCTGTACCAGGTGCACACCGAGCGGCTCCAGGTTTTTACGGGTGTAGGCGATGGCATCTTCGGAGAGTTCCACCGCGAACACCTGGGCGTTCGGCAGTTCGCTCTTGATTGCCGCGGCGATAGCGCCGGATCCGGTACACAGGTCGACGATGCGCAGCGCACCGGTTGCCGAATCGGTGCGTGCGCTTAGCACTTTGAGGGCTTCTTCGACGAGTAGTTCGGTCTCGGGGCGGGGTACGAACACGCCCGGTCCGACCGACAGCTCTAGGCGGTAGAAGGGAGCGGAGCCGGTGATGTGTTGCAGCGGTTCGCGGCAGGCGCGGCGGGCGACCAGCGCCTCGTACTCTGCGACCTGGTCGGGAGTGAGCCTTTCCCCCATCAGCGCAGCGTGCTGGAGGCGCGAGCGTGAGCCGTCATAGAGCAGGTATGCGGCGAGTAGCTCAGCATCCACTCGGGGGCTGGGCACCTGCGCCAGTACCGCGGTGGCGCGCGTGAGTACCTGAGCGAGTTCTTCCCCACGCGGGTCGTACACATTCACCTTCATGAGCTCTCCTTCTCGTCTCTCAACGGTTCAAAACCTGTCACAGCATATGGCTAAGGGGCTCCACCGCCGTAGCGGCGAGCCCCTCACCAACATCTCACATCGATTCAGCGAATCGGCAAGAGCCTATATACAGAATCTACTTCTGCACAGAACTACTTCTGTTCCTGGCCCACCTGAGCGAGGCGGTGCGCCTCATCCATCTCAATAGCGGACTGAACCACAGGCTCCAGGTCACCATTCAGCACAGCATCCAGGTTGTACGCCTTGTAGCCGGTGCGGTGATCCGCAATGCGGTTCTCCGGGAAGTTGTACGTACGGATACGCTCCGAACGGTCCATAGTACGCACCTGCGAAGCACGATGTGCCGCGTTCTCAGCATCAATCTGCTCCTGCTGGTGAGCCAACAGGCGCGCACGCAGAACGCGCATCGCGGCTTCACGGTTCTGCAGCTGAGACTTCTCATTCTGCATCGCCACTACAATACCGGTCGGAAGGTGAGTAATACGCACCGCCGAGTCAGTGGTGTTCACCGACTGACCACCGGGGCCCGACGAACGGTACACATCAATCTTCAGGTCGTTCTGGTTAATCTCGATTTCCTCGGGCTCATCCACCTCGGGGAACACCAGAACACCAGCCGCAGAAGTATGAATACGGCCCTGAGACTCGGTCGCCGGAACACGCTGTACACGGTGCACGCCACCCTCATACTTCAGGTGTGCCCACACACCCTCAGCAGGCTCATTCGAGGAGCCCTTAATAGCAATCTGAGCGTCCTTGTAGCCGCCAACATCGGTGCTGGTCGAAGAAATAATCTCAGTCTTCCAGCCCTTGTTCTCCGCATAACGCATGTACATGCGCAGCAGGTCACCAGCGAACAGAGCCGCTTCGTCACCACCGGCACCAGCCTTCACCTCAAGAATGACGTTACGGCCATCATCCGGGTCACGCGGAATCAGCAGGCGGCGCAGCTTCTCCTGAGCAACCTCCAGCTCCTCCTCCAGACCGGGAATCTCCGCCGCAAAATCCGGATCCTCATCAGCCATCTCGCGGGCAGCCTCAAGGTCGTCCTTCAGCGAAGTGTACTTGTTGTACGCAGTCACGATACCGGTTAGCTCCGCGTAACGGCGGCCCACACGGCGTGCCTTACCCTGGTTCGCCTGCACAGCGGGGTCGGCCAGCTGATTCTGCAGGTCAGCGTGCTCATCCAGCAGAACCTGAATAGATTCAAACATTCTGTTCTCTCTTCCATCTCCCGCACTTTACGCCGCACGGGCAGGCACTAGACATCTCGCACCCCTCACAACGGGGATGCACAAAACGAACGTCTCACGCGCCCCACCCACAATCTGGAGGCGGGGCGCGTGAGGTACGAGCCTTAGTCGACCAGACGCAGACCGTTCTTCTGAACCGTCAGAAGAAACTCCACGTTGCTTTCAGTCTTACGCAGCTGGTTGGTCAGAACACCCAGAGCCTGCTCGGGTTCCATGCCCGCCAGGGCACGGCGCAGACCCCACATAATCTTAATCTCATCCGGGGAGAGCAGATTCTCCTCGCGGCGAGTACCAGAAGCGTTAATATCAACCGCCGGGAAGATACGCTTATCCGCCAGCTGACGGGACAGGCGCAGCTCCATGTTACCGGTACCCTTGAACTCTTCGAAGATCACTTCATCCATCTTCGAGCCGGTCTCAACCAGGGCGGTAGCCAGGATGGTCAGCGAGCCACCCTCTTCAATGTTGCGGGCAGCACCGAAGAACTTCTTCGGCGGGTACAGCGCTGCAGAATCCACACCACCGGACAGGATGCGACCGGATGCGGGAGCCGCCAGGTTGTATGCACGGCCCAGGCGCGTCATGGAGTCCAGTAGCACTACCACATCGTAGCCGAGCTCCACCATACGCTTCGCACGCTCAATAGCCAGCTCAGCCACAGTAGTGTGATCCTCAGCCGGGCGGTCGAAGGTCGAGGCAATAACCTCACCCTTAACGGTGCGCTGCATATCGGTCACTTCTTCAGGACGCTCGTCTACCAGGACCATCATCAGGTACACGTCCGGGTTGTTCACGGTAATTGCGTTCGCAATGGACTGCAGCATGAGGGTCTTACCGGCCTTCGGCGGGGACACAATCAGACCACGCTGGCCCTTACCAATCGGGGACACCAGGTCCACCACGCGGGTGCCCAGCTTCTTCGGGGTGGTCTCCAGGCGCAGACGCTCCTTGGGGTACAGCGGAGTCAGCTTCGAGAAGACGCGGCGGTTCGCTGCTTCCTCAACGCTCTGACCGTTAATCGCCTCAACCTGAACCAGCGCGTTAAAGCGCTGGCGGTTATTCGACTCACCCTCGCGCGGCACGCGAATCGCGCCGAGCACATGGTCACCCTTACGCAGATTGTACTTCTTCACCTGAGCCAGGGAGACATACACGTCGTTGGTGCCGGGCAGGTAGCCGGTGGTACGCACGAAAGCGTAGTTATCGAGAATGTCCAGAACACCCGAAATCGGTGCCAGCACATCATCTTCGCTCAGGCGAGGCTCGTTCTCCTCGCGGCGGCGAGCCTGCTTCTCAGCACGCTCAGCCTGACGGTCACGCTTGGAACGGCGCTCAGGACGCTCGGCGCGCTCTGCACGCTCAGCAGCCTTACGCTCGGCACGTTCACTACGCTCAGTATTGCGCTCTACACGCTCTACGCTACGCTCACGCTTAGTGCGACGCTCGATACGCTCACCATCCTGATCGCGACGACGCTCACGAGTGCGGGTACGCTTCGAGCTCTTCTCACCGTCGGGGGTACCAAAAGTCATGTCCAGGGCAGCGTTCAGACTGTCCAGGCTCGCGGTGCCGTCAGCGGTAGTAGCCTTCAGCTCAGCAGAGTTACCAGACAGGTCAATCTGCTCCGAGCGCTCACCAATACGCTCAGCGGCCAGCTCAGCGCGCACATCCAGCGGAGGAACCTCAGCGGGATTCTCATCCTTACGGGTGCGGGTGCGGCGGGTACGCTTCTCCGCCTTCTCGGATTTCTCAGCCGATGTATACTCACCCTCAGCGGCACGGCGAACGCGCGCACGCTTCTGAGCGGGAGTCTCGTAACGGGAGGAACGGGTACGCTTCTCAGACTTTTCAGCCTTCTCAGCACCCTCAGCGGGGGCTTCAGCGCCCTCAGTGTTTTCGGTCTTCTCAGCCACCTTAGCCTCGGCGTCCTTCTGGGCGCGAGTGCGGCGAGTACGGCGAGGCTTAGATTCTTCAGCTTTCTCAGCAGCGGGAGCCTGTACAGATTCAGCAGCTTTAGCGGGCGCTTCAGACTTAGGTGCTTCGGACTTGGGCGCAACAGGAGCGGCTACGGCACCACCACGCTGATGCTCCTCAAGAGCCTGAACCAGTTCAGCCTTCTTCAACTTCAGATAGCCGCGGATGCCAAGCTGCTGGGCGAGGACACGCAGCTGCGCGACCTTCAAGTTTGCAAGTTCCGGTGCGGCAGCTGCCGTACCGTACTCATCGGTGACAACAATATTCTTTGCCAACTACAATTCCTTTGGTTATAAGCCCTGAAAATCTTCAGAATAAAGATCGGGCGGGCGCTATAGCGCGGTCAAAGGTTTAGACACTGCTGAAAGAAAACAGCAGTCTGCACCTTCGACTCCCTCGAACCGCGCTGGAGGCGGTTCGCGTCTCTTACCGTACCCGCTGATTCAGACACAGCGAGCACACACGGAAGATAAGGCGCTCTATCACAAATGTGGGTAAGCCCAAACCATCATCTATACAAACCATCTACACGAGATGAAGAGGATGGATTGGTCACTTTGAAAGGGCACCCGCCGCGAAACCGAACCCTCAGAAAAGTCTTCCCTATGCGTCAGGAATAAAGAAAGACGTGAATCCCACAGGCATTCCCCCGAACCTTGCCGGTTCCCGCCCAGATACAAAAAGCATCTGAGGCATCAGGGGAAACGGAAGTACGTTACGAAGGATAGTATCGACGGTCTACATTGAACGACGGGCGAACCTCAATATAGGACGAACTAATAACGTCCTACTGAGTAACTATAACACCTTCAGTATCAATTTCAAGGGGAAGAACCCGCCAGTTCAGGCGGCGATCCACAATAGCGCTACAAGGGTGAGTCGCCGCAAACTCAGCAATCGCTTCCTGAACCTGTCGCACCTGCTCGTCACCGTGCGCAAAGGTCAAAACCGTTGGGCCAGCACCAGAAATAACCGCCGCAAAACCCTGACCGCGCAGGTACGAAACCAGCGTAGCCGATGGCTCCATCGCAGTTACGCGGTACCCCTGATGCAGGTAATCCACGGTCGCATCCATCAGGTACTCGGGAGTATCGGAGAGGGTACGCACCAGCAGCGCCGCACGAGCCGAGTTCGCCACCGCCTCAACGTGGGGCATCTGCGCAGGAATCAGCGAACGGGCAAGCTTCGTCGACACCTCATAATCAGGCACAGCCACCACAGGATGAACATCAGGATGCACCGGAATAATCACGGACTTCCAGTTGCCCATCTCACCCCAGGACACCGACAGGTTGCCGTAAATCGCCGGAGCCACGTTATCCGGGTGGCCCTCCATATCGGAGGCAACCTGCAGCATCTGATCACGGCTCAGACGGTGCTCTTCCGGCAGCAGGCCGCTTGCCGCAGCTACACCCGCCACAATAGCCGATGCCGAAGAACCCATACCGCGAGAATGCGGAATCTTATTATCAGCAATCAGCTTCACCGGAGGCAGCTCATCCAAACCAGCCGCAGTAAAACCAGCCTTCATCGCCTGCAAAACCAGGTGGCTCTCATCGCGAGGAACATCCGCGCTACCCTCACCGCTGAGCTCAAACTCCAGGCCGGACTCAATACGCTCAACAACCAGCTCATCATAGAAGCCAAGACCCAAACCCATACTGTCATAGCCGGGCCCCAGGTTAGCGCTCGTAGCGGGAACGCGAACCTTAACGGACGCGCCCACCGGAATATCAGAAATATGCAGGGAAGACATGAGAAGAACCTCGCGATCGGTGACGTAATGAGTGAATAAGTGAAAGATACAAAAAAGGGGCTGTCATGCAGGTGCACCCCGCCCCGCAAACACGGGACGGAGTGCACATCGTAATATGAACAGACTAGTTCAAATCAAGAATATCTGCCACAGCAACCACGTCGAAGGGAGCCTTAGTCGGCTCAACCTTCACACCGTTAACAGCCTCAAGAGCCCACTGCGGGTCCTTCAGACCGTGACCAGTCACGGTAATCACAATGGTCTTACCCTCGGGAGCTTCACCTGCGCGGTGCTTCTTCAGCAGACCCGCAACACCGGCAGCCGAGGCCGGCTCCACGAAGACACCCTCGCGGGCAGACAGCCAGCGGTGAGCCTCCAGAATCTCCTCATCGGTGACAGCCTCAATCACACCGCCAGACTCGTCACGAGCAGCTTCAGCTTTCTCCCACGATGCGGGGTTACCGATACGAATCGCGGTCGCAATGGTCTCCGGTGCCTCAATTGGGTGACCAGCAACAATCGGTGCAGCACCAGCAGCCTGGAAACCCCACATAATCGGACGCTTGGTCGCAACCGGCTCCAAAACCTTACCGTCACGGTTGGTGTAAGACTCCGAGTACTCCTTGTAACCCTTCCAGTACGCGGTGATGTTACCCGCGTTGCCAACCGGCAGCAGGTGATAATCAGGAGCGTCACCCAGGGTGTCAACAACCTCAAACGAACCGGTCTTCTGACCCTCAATACGGTAAGGGTTGACCGAGTTCACCAGGAACACCGGGTAATTCTCGCTGAGCTTGCGAGCAATCTCCAAGCAGTTATCGAAGTTGCCGTCAATCTGAATGATGTCAGCACCGTGAGCAATAGCCTGAGACAGCTTACCCATCGAAATCTTGCCGTCCGGAACCAGCACTGCACAGCGCATACCAGCCTGCAGCGCGTACGCTGCAGCCGACGCCGAAGTGTTACCGGTCGAAGCACACACAACAGCCTTCGCACCGTCACGCTTAGCGGCGGTCATCGCGCTGGTCATACCTCGGTCTTTGAACGAACCGGTCGGGTTCATACCCTCAAACTTCAGGTAAACGGTGTTACCGGTCTCAGCAGACAGTGCCGGCGCGTGAATCAGCGGGGTACCACCCTCACCCAGGGTCACAGCCTTCACATCGTCTGCGAAAGGCAGACGGTCACGGTACTCATTGATAACGCCCTGCCACACGTGTGCCATTGGGTTCTCCTTCAATCTTGGCGCCCCGCCCGCCGGACCTTGCAAGGTCCGGCGCGGTAGCGGGTACGCGGGTTAGTTCGTCAGCGATGCTTCTACACGCAAGCATCGCACGTTTAGTGAGCAGCACTTGCCACACATCAGTTCACGCTGAGTAATTCTCGACGCTTAGTGCTTCTCGGACTCCACACGGATGACCGAGTTCACCTCACACACAGTATCCAGAGCGTCAATCACAGCAATCGCACGACGCAAATCGGAATCCTTGGCCGAGTGAGTCACCATACGAATCTGAGCCGCCCCCTCCTTCGGAGCGGACTGACGCAGAGAATCAATAGAAATACCATGCTCAGTCAGGATGCGGGTAATGTTCGCCAGAACACCCAAGCGGTCCTCTACCAGAACACCCACCGAGTAGCGAGACACCACGTTATCCAGGCTGGTTGCGTGCAGCTGAGCGTGAGAAGTCTCCGGAACACCGGGGCCACCCAGCACCAGACGACGAGCCAGGGACACGAAGTCACCCAGAACAGCCGAAGCAGTCGGAGCGCCACCCGCGCCGGGACCGTAGAACATCAGCTCGCCGGCGTTCTCCGCCTCAACGAACACAGCGTTGAACGCACCGTGCACGCCCGCCAGTGGGTGCTGACGAGGAATCAGGGTCGGGTTCACGCGAATGTTTGCACCGTCCGCGCCCTCACGTTCGCAAATAGCCAGCAGCTTGATGACGTAACCGTCAGCATCCGCGGCAGCAACATCATCAGCGGTGATGGAGGTGATACCCTCGGTGTGCACATCATCAATAGTGAAAGTCGAGTGGAACGCCAGCGAAGCAACAATCGCAGCCTTCGACGCAGCATCGTGGCCCTCAACATCAGCAGTAGGGTCAGCTTCCGCGTAGCCTAGCTTCTGAGCCTCAGCCAGTGCATCCGCGAAGGACGCGCCGGTGGTGTCCATCTGGTCAAGAATGTAGTTGGTGGTGCCGTTCATAATGCCCAGAACGCGGGTCACACGGTCACCAGCCAGGGAGTCGCGCAGGGGGCGCAGAATCGGGATAGCGCCCGCAACAGCAGCCTCGTAGGAAAGCTGAGCACCGGACTTATCAGCGGCCGCCTGCAGCTCCACTCCGTGCTTAGCCAGCAGTGCCTTGTTACCGGAGACCACCGACTTACCAGCCTCCAGAGCACGCAGAATACGAGTGCGAGCCGGCTCAATACCACCGGTCAGCTCAATCACTACATCAGCTGCATCAATCAGAGATTCAGCGTCAGTGGTGTACAGCGAGGGGTCCGCGTTCCAGTGGCGGGATGCATTAGTATCGCGCACAGCAATACCGATCAATTCCACAGGCGCGCCAATGCGCTTTTCAAGGATGGCGTTATCCTCGACCAGGATGCGAGCAGCCTGGGAACCGACATTACCGGCACCAAGCAGTGCTACTTTGATCTTTTCAGCCACGATAGTCTCTTTCTACGGTTTGTTCCGGGTTCACCCCGGTATCTCTTCGGGCTACGGCGTGGATGCGGCGCAGAGCACGCACTCAACAACCACTTTATCAAGAGCCGGGGACAGCTCAGCAGCCTCAAGGTGCGACTTTTACTCTCTGAGATGAGGTATCCCTCACAGTTATGAGGTAGCCTTATTTTCTGCAAAGTTTTGAACACACAAAACCGTGAAGACACCACCCGCAATCGCCACCTCACGGCGCGCACTGCAGAAACGGAATCTTCACGGTTTCTGAGGCTCTGGGGTTATGGGGTTCTGAGCTAAGGGCTCTAGATATCCGAACCCATATCCAGCGCCAACATATCCTCCTCATGCTGACGGCGAATCATCACGCGCGAAGGCTGACCCTGCGCGGTCGCAATCACCGGCGGACGAGTAAAGAAGTTATAGTTCGAACCCAGCACATAGCAGTACGCGCCGGTCGCCGGAACCGCCAGAATATCCCCAGCCTGCAGGTCAGCAGGCAGGTAGCAGTAACGAACCACCACATCGCCAGACTCGCAATGCTTACCCACCACGCGAGAGAGCACCTGCTCCCCCGCTGGGGCACGATTCGCCAAGGTCACAGAATAATCCGATTCGTACAGCACTGGTCGGGCGTTATCACTCATACCGCCGTCCACCGAAATGTAGCGGCGCACGCGAATCTCACCGTTCTCATCCTCAATGCTCACGTTCTTAATGGTGCCCACCGCATACAGGGTCGCACCCGAAGGACCAGAAATAGAACGACCCGGCTCGAAAGACATGTGCGGAATCACCATGCCCAAACGCTCGCAGGTTGCCGCAACGGAAGAGGCAATCGACTCGGTCACCTCGGTAATGGAGCGAGGGTGATCCGCCTCAGTGTAGCCGATGCCGTAGCCGCCGCCCAGGTCCAGCTCCGGCAGGGTCACACCCAGGTCACGGTTGAGGCGGTTCATAAACTCCAGGGCGGTAGTAGCCGCCTGCTCGAAGCCCTCCGCCTCAAAAATCTGCGAACCAATATGGCAGTGAATACCGCGGAAATCCAGGGAATCGGTCGCGTTCAAAATCGCGGCTGCCAGCGCTGCGTAAGAATCGGTCGCCTCAACACCCCAGTACTCCAATTCCTCTTCATCCAAACCGGCAAGCGCGGCGGTGCCAGGCTGCAGGGACATACCGAACTTCTGGTCCTCGTGCGCGGTCGCAATGGACTCATGAGTCGAGGCATGCACGCCGGGAGTAATGCGAATCAGCACCGGAACGGAGGCGTAAGGCTCCTCGCCCTCAGCCACACGCTCGGCGGCAAGCTCTGCGTACACACGCTCAATGAGCTTGAGCTCGTCCACCGAATCAGCCACCACGCGACCCAGGCCGGTACGGATTGCGCGGGCAATCTCAGCTTCCGACTTGTTATTGCCGTGCAGGGCGATATTTGCCCCGGGCACCTGTGCACGCAGAGCCAGCGCCAGCTCACCACCGGAGGCGGTATCCAGGCACAGCCCCTCCTCAGTCGCCCAGCATGCCACCGCCGTGGATAGGAAAGACTTACCGGCATAGTAGACGCTCACCTGCGCACCGTGCGCCGCGAAAGCCTGCTCAAAAGCGGTGCGGTAGGCGCGGGCGCGGGCGCGGAAAGTCGTTTCAGAGAAGACGTACTGCGGGGTTTCATGCTCAGCAACCAGGTCGCTGACGGTCACGCCGTCAATGCAGAGTTCGCCCTGCTCATTGCGGGTGAAAGAATCAGTCCAAATGGTACGAGACAGGGCCTCCGGGTGCTCGGGGTAGGTGAGCCATTCGGGGGCGTAGAGGGCGCGGGCTTCGCTCATCGTGTCTCTTTCTTAGCTATCTTTGCAGGCATACGCTCAACCCCCGCCCCGGTGGCACCGGATCGGGGGTTGAAACGAGAGTATTACATGCGCTCGGGTGCGCTCACACCCAGCAGGTTCAGACCATTAGCCAGCACCTGCTGTGCTGCATTGTTCAGCAGCAGGCGGGTACGGTGCAAATCGGTGACCTCTTCATCAGCCTTGGGGGCGACGCGGGAGACACCGTACCAGCTATGATACGCCGAAGCGAGCTGCTCCAGGTAGCGATTCACGCGGTGCGGCTCGTAGAACTTCGCGGCATCACGCACAGCAGCGGGGAACTGACCGAGTACAGCCAGCAGCTCACCGTCAGCAGCCGAGTCGAGCAGGGAGGTGTCCACGCCGTCCTCAACCTTCACGCCAGCCCCTGCGGCGTTACGTGCCACAGCGGCGGTACGTGCGTGAGCGTACTGCACGTAGTAGACCGGGTTCTCATTGCTCTTGGAAGTCAGCAAGCCCAGGTCAATGTCGATGGGGGTGTCCACCGAGTAGCGGGTCAGCTCGTAGCGGGCCGCGTCAACGCCAACGGCTTCGACCAGGTCCTCGAGGGTGACCACAGTGCCGGCACGCTTGGACATACGGACGGGCTTGCCGTCCTTGACCAGGTTCACCAGCTGACCGATCATGACCTCAATCTGGTCGGCACGGTAGCCAAGAATCTGTGCGATAGCCTTCAGACGGCCCACGTAGCCGTTGTGGTCAGCACCAAGCATGTAAATCGCCACATCGGCGGGGTTTTCTGCACGGGTCATCTTGTCCTGGTAGTAGGCGATATCGCCCGCCACGTAGGCGTGGTTGCCGTCAGACTTAATGACCACGCGGTCCTTGTCGTCACCGTAGTCGGTGGTGCGCATCCACCATGCGCCGTCAGCCTGGAAGAGCTGACCGTTCTCGCGCATGGTGTCGAGCAGGGCGTCCACCTTGCCGCCTTCAAATACGGAGTTCTCATGGAAGAACACGTCGAAGTGGGTGCCGAATGCCGCCAGGGACTCCTTGATCTGATCGAACATCAAGTGAGTACCGATTTCGCGGAAGATTTCTTCGGGGTTCTCAGTCTCAAGCGCGTCGGGGCGCTGAGCCAGAATCTGGTCCTTAATATCAACAATGTAGGCGCCAGCGTATCCGTCCTCGGGGGTCTCCTCACCGCGGGCCGCGGCAATCAGGGAGCGCACGAAACGGTCAATCTGGGTGCCGTGGTCATTGAAGTAGTATTCGCGCACGACGTTAGCGCCCTCAGCCTCAAGGACGCGGGCGAGCGCATCACCGACGGCAGCCCAGCGGGTACCACCCAGGTGGATGGGGCCGGTGGGGTTCGCAGAGACAAACTCAAGGTTGATGGTCTTACCGGCGAACTTGTCGCTGCGGCCGTATGCTTCGCCAGCCTCAACGATCGTGGCGGCGAGCTCACCAGCAGCTGCGGCGTCCAGGGTGATGTTCAGGAAGCCGGGGCCAGCAATATCTACAGATGCAACACCGGCGATGGCGCCAATCTTCTCTGCCAGAAGAGCTGCTGCCTCACGCGGGTTCTTGCCCACCTTCTTAGCGAGCTGCAGAGCGACGTTGGTTGCCCAGTCACCATGTTCGCGGGACTTGGGGCGCTCCACTCGGACGGCGGGCAGTTCAGCGCCCTCCACAAGGGTCAGCTGGCCGGAGGAAATGGTTTCTTCAAGGGCAAGCGCAATAGCTTCGGAGAGTTCTTCAGGAGTCATAACAAACTATTCTAGCAAGCCTTGGCAGGTGCCTGACCGTTTTATCTAGTGCTTATCTGATACCATAGATGGGTTGCCTCTGTAGCTCAGCGGATTAGAGCACCAGTTTCCGGTACTGGGGGTCGAAGGTTCGAATCCTTTCAGGGGCACGATGTTCTTATTCGAGAGGGAACACGGGAGCCGGTATCCGAGGCATATCGTTCGGGTATCGGCTCCTTTTTATTTTTATTTAACGGCCATGCCGGGTAGCTCCCTCTTAAACCTCAGAGGATGGACACTACCCACCTGCCTGTTGTGGCAACGCTAACCACCTTGAGAGAATGGGGAAACGCGCACACCAGGCACATCAGCACGGCTTCAAGCCACGACAGCGGAGGTAACCCGATGACCACCATGCGCCAGATTCAGCTCACCGAATGGGGTGACGAAAGCGTTCTGCACGAAGCAAACGTGCCTATCCCCTCCCCGGTGCGCGGTCACGTGCTCATCAAGACGGTTGCCGCCGGTGTCAACCCGATTGATCTGACCACTCGCAAGGGCTTGGGTCCCGCCGCTCAGCTGGCAGACCCGTCGTACAAGCCCTTCGTGCCCGGCTGGGATGTTGCCGGCACCGTGGTTGCTACCGCCGGCGACTACACGGGTTTTAAGGTGGGCGACGGCGTATTTGGTCTTGTTTCTTTCCCCTCCCCCGCCGGTGCGTACGCCGAGTATGTTCTCGCCCCGGCGCATCAGTTGGTGAAGGTGCCCGCCGATGTTCCCTGCGCACAATTGGGTGGCGCTCCCCTGGCGGCGCTGACCGCATACCAGGCGATCTTCGAGGTGGCGCGGTTGAAGGAAGGTGAGCGCGTGCTCATTCACGCCGGCGCCGGAGGCGTCGGTCACCTCGCCGTTCAGTTGGCGGCGCAGGCGGGCGCTCAGGTTTTTGCGACCGCCGCCGCGGCGAACCACGAGTTTGTGCACTCGTTGGGTGCCCAGCCCATTGATTACCGCACCGAGGATTTCCGTGCCGTACTGGGTCAGACCATGGACGTGGTACTCAATTCCACCGGTCAGCAGACCTTCCTTGATTCGCTTGAGGTGCTGGTTCCTGGCGGCCGTATTGTCACCCTGACCAGCCCCGACCCTCTGGATGTTGCGCGTGAGCGCGGCTTCGAGGCGCAGTGGCTGACGGTTCACCCGGACCGCACGCAGATGCAGGAGATTGCCCGCCTCATGTCCTTGGGTCTATTGAAGGTGCACGTGGATCAGGTGCTTAATTTTTCGCAGGCAGCGCAGGCTCACGCCCTGGTGGCAACGGGTCGCACCCGCGGCAAGATTGTACTGGTTCCCTAACGCGGCGCTGATTTATGTTGAACTCTGAGAGCGCGCCGAAGATTGAGCACGCACTGAACGCTGAGGGCGCACTGCCTGCTGAGGGTGTGCCGACCGTTGAGAGTACCGAGTACCGCTCCGGTTTTTACCGCGAGGCGGGCTTTTACGATGCCCACTCGCTACCCGACTACGGTGCGCAGTCCCCGGTAACTCGCGAGGCGTTCGCCTACGATTTTTTCCCCGCGGCTGCTGAAACTTCAACTGCCGTGACTTCTTCCCCCACGCCGTTGCTCGTGTGGATCCACGGTGGCGCCTGGCGCTTCGGCACCAACCAGGCCCTACGCGACACTATCCTGCGCACCCCCTCCGGGGAGCAGCCCAATGCCCAGGCGCTCATGCGCGCCGCTTTTCAGCAGGCAGGCTGGGCGGTTGCGTCCATCAACTACCGGTATTCGCATCAGGCGCTCTTCCCCGGCGCCCTGCACGATGTGAAGGAGGCGGTGCGTTTCTTCCGCGCTAACGCGCACGAGTTCGGTATCGACCCGCAGCGCATTGCGGTGGCGGGTGGAAGCGCCGGCGGGCACCTGAGCATGATGGTTGCGCATACGGGAGATTCCGCCGCCGGTGACTCTGTATTTAGGGATTCTACAAGCACACCCGAGCAGGACGAATACTTTGAAGGCAGTGCGGCAAGCGCCTACCCGTCCCATAGTTCACAGGTGAGGGCGGCGGCTTCGTTTTACGGGGTCAGCGATTTGAGGACCATCTTCACCGATCGCCCTCTGGCTGGCTACGCCCTCGATCATCCCGAGGACGATGGCGCCGAGTGGCGACTGCTGGGAAGCACCTACCCGGTGCCCACAGATGTGTCTACTATCGACGTTTCCAGGGGTGAGCGGGCGGTTCCAGGGGTCTGCATCGAGCGTGCCCAAAAGAACTGGGAACGCGCGCATCCTATTGATGCGGTACGCCCCCAGAAACAAGTGGAAAAGGTCGACGGTGCCTCCGCACAGGGAGTGAGCGGCGGTGCCACTGCCCTCATGCTCGTGCACGGTATCAGTGATTCGTGTGTGCCGTACCAGCAAGCGGTGCGGATGTATCAGGCGCTGCGCACGCGGCAGGTACCTACCGAATTGGTGCTGGTTCCGGATGCCGAACACGGGGATTCGCGCTGTTTTAGCCTCGAGATTGTTCAGCAGATGCTGCTATTCCTCAACCGCGCTATTCAGCTCAACCATACTGTCTGAACTGTGCCGGCTGAACCGTGCTGTCTCATCAGAGTGATTGGTCAGACAGTGATTGACCAGATACGGGTTTAGCGAACGCGGCGGTTCACGTATTCGTGCTTAAGGCGGTAACGTTCGAGGTCATCAAAAGCAACGCGACGGTGCGTATTAATGCGCTCGAACGGAATATCTCCGCGCTCCAGCAGGCGAACAACGGTCGGGCGAGATACGCCCAGGTAGTCTGCCGCCTCCTGTGTGGTCATCAGGCGGTCCTGGCGTACCACGCAGACATCCTTACGGTCGGCGAATGCGCGCGCTACGGAGGTGAGGGGTCCGTACATTTCGGGAGAAATCTGTACGCGCTCGCCGTCGCCGGTCACCAGGTAGAGGGTTTCTTCGGCGCTGAGGCGATCGAAGTGGGTGCGCAGACTCGCGTGAACGAGGGCTTGGAAGAGTTCTTCGCAGCGGTGGTGAATTTCTTCATGCTGTCCGTCTTCGCAGCAATCCAACACTGCAGCACGTGTTGCCGGGTACGTCTTTGGTGATGGCATAGTCACTCCTTCGTTACTGTGTTATTCACCACTGTAGCAGTTGAACGAAACTATCGAAAAAAAGTTAAGAAGCGCAGTTAATTCGCATCTATAGTGCATAAAATTCAGATGAATAATTATAAGTTTCTTAGATGGTATTTGATGTCATTTATTATATCTTAATTATTCTTTTTAGGGTCATGATTCCACCGCTCCCCACCCGGGGTTCCCGCGAACAAACCCAAATATGACAAACAAAGCACACCCCAAGCCCACCGCGGGCAAGGCGAGTACACTGGATAAGATATGTCTGAGCAGAAATCCACGAAGAAACACACAGATACTTCTACTTCTAAGGCCCCCCGCATCGCCCCCACCATGGCGAGCATGGCAGCAGCAATCCACGCGGCAAAGATACGATCCTCCGAAAAAACCGCTGAAAAAGCCGCGGGCAAGACCGCAGATAAAACTACTGAGAACAACGCGGTCAAAAACGGCACCCAGAAGAGTAACGCAGACCGCAAGAACTCCTCCCGCGGCGCCTCCGAACGCAACTCCAACGCCTCCCGCTCCAACCGACGCGGAGGCGGCAACAACCGCACCCGCAAGCAGGGCGGTGCGCAGGGCGACAACAAGGGCAACCAGCAAAAGCACCCGGCACCGCGCCGCTACGAGCCGCTCATCCCCGAGGTCATCGCCTACCCCGAAGAGCTGCCCATCAGCGAACGCCGTGAAGACATCATGAACGCGATCCGCGACAACCAGGTCGTCATCATCGCGGGTGAGACAGGCTCCGGTAAAACCACCCAGATTCCTAAAATGTGCCTCGACCTGGGCCTGGGCGCTAAAGGCCTCATCGGCCACACCCAGCCGCGCCGACTCGCCGCACGCTCCGTCGCCGAACGCATCGCCGAAGAACTAGGCCAGAAAATCGGCAAAACCGTCGGCTACCAGGTGCGATTCACCTCCGAAGTGGGCGAACACAGCGCTATCAAGCTCATGACCGACGGCATTCTGCTCGCCGAAATTCAGAACGACAAGCTGCTGCGCCGCTACTCCACCCTCATCATTGACGAGGCGCACGAACGTAGCCTGAACATTGACTTCATCCTCGGCTACATCAAGCGCATCCTGCCGCAGCGCCCGGATCTGAAGGTCATCATCACCTCCGCGACCATCGACCCGGAGCGTTTCGCGCGCCACTTCTCACCGAGCTACGTGCCGGGCAAAGGCATCGTCGACGAAAACCTCAGCGCCGAAGAACGCGAAATCGCCGAAGCAATCCTGCCCGACGACGCGCCGCCCATCATCGAGGTGTCTGGCCGAACCTACCCCGTGGAAATCCGCTACCGCCCGCTTGATGAGGAAGACTACCTCGGAGACGACGAAATCGAAGACGACCACGACCCCACCGACGGCGTCCTCGACGCCATCAAAGAGCTGTCCAAAGAAGCCCCCGGCGACATCCTCATCTTCTTCTCCGGTGAACGCGAAATCCGCGACGCCAAGGACGCCATCGAGGCAATGGTCGCCAAGTCCCCGCGCCTGAACTACGAAGTGCTGCCCCTGTACGCGCGTCTCTCGCTCGCCGAACAGCACCGCGTGTTCTCCCCCGGATCGCGCCCGCGCATCGTGCTCGCCACGAACGTTGCCGAAACCTCGCTGACCGTGCCCGGCATCAAGTACGTCATCGACACCGGCACCGCACGCATCTCCCGATACTCTGCACGCACCAAGGTTCAGCGCCTGCCCATCGAACGTATCTCGCAGGCCAGCGCCAACCAGCGTTCCGGCCGATGCGGCCGAGTCAGCGACGGCATCGCAATCCGTCTCTACTCCGAGGAAGACTTCAACTCGCGCCCCGAGTTCACCGACCCCGAAATTCTGCGCACCAACCTCGCCGCCGTCATCCTGCAGATGATCGCAATCGGCGTGGTCCGCGAACCCGGCGACATCTCCCGCTTCCCGTTCGTGCAGCCGCCCGCATCCCGCTCCATCAACGACGGCGTGAACCTACTTCGCGAACTCGGCGCGCTCACCGAACGCCCCCGCGCCCCCCGCAAGGGCCGCGGCAAGAGCGCAACCCTCACCGCCATCGGCCGAGCCATGGCGGCGTTCCCCGTGGACCCACGCCTGGCCCGCATGATTATCGAAGGCA
This sequence comes from Rothia sp. 110740021-2, assembly GCF_054263775.1. NCBI lineage: Bacteria > Bacillati > Actinomycetota > Actinomycetes > Micrococcales > Micrococcaceae > Rothia > Rothia sp. 110740021-2. The sequence goes on from NZ_JBSZFE010000001.1 coordinate 1,369,063, forward strand.
GTCGCCGCAACTGCGCCAAGGAAATGATGGTGCTCGCCGCCGCCCTGACCATCCAGGACCCGCGCGAACGCCCCGCCGACGTACGCGCCGAAGCAGACGCCATGCACGCCCGCTTCGTCGACGACACCTCCGACTTCTTATCCTTCCTGCTGCTCTGGGACTACATCAACGAGCAGCAGGCGGCGCTGTCCTCCTCGCAACTGCGCAAATTGTGCCACCGCGAATACATCAACTACCTGCGCATCCGCGAATGGCAGGACCTATTCGCCCAGCTACGCGAAATGGGACGCACCGCCAACATTCACGCCAGCAGCGGCAGGGACATCAACGCTTCTGCCCATGAAATCGACATCCATAAGAGCCTGCTCTCCGGCCTGCTCTCGCACGTGGGCGTGAAGGAAGAACGCGAAAAGGACTCCAAGGGACGCAACCGCGGCCCCCGCGAATATCTCGGCGCACGCGGCACCAAGTTCGCCATCTTCCCCGGCTCCGGCCTGTTCAAAAAGAGCCCCGACTGGGTGCTCTCCGCCGAACTCGTCGAAACCTCCCGCCTGTGGGCACGCACCAACGCCTCCATCGACCCGCAGTGGATCGAAGAAATCGGCAAGCACCTCATCAGCGTGCAATACTCCGAACCGCACTGGTCGCTTAGCTCCGGCGCGGCAGTTGCCTATGCCAAGGGCACCCTCTTCGGCCTGACCATCTACGCCGACCGCCCCGTGCAGTACGCTCGCGTAGACGCCGCCGCAGCCCGCGAACTGTTCATCCAGTCCGCCCTCGTCGAAGGCCAATGGCGCACCCAGCACAAGTTCTACCTGCGCAACCAGCGCGCCCTCGCCGAAGTCGAAGAACTTGAGGCGCGCCTGCGCCGCCGCGATCTGCGCGTGGATGACTCCGTACTCTTCGCCTTCTACGACGCACGCATCCCCGCCCACGTGACGGACGTTCGCGCCTTCGATAAGTGGTGGAAGCAGGCACGTCTCGAAGACGACAACTACCTGGACTTCAACCCCGAAAAGCTCATCAACGAGGAGGCCGCCGACTACGACGACTCCCAGTTCCCCCGTCAGTGGGTGCAGCGCACCGACAGCGGCGAGCTGACCCTCGACCTGCGCTACGAATACGCCCCCACCGCCGGCATCGGAGGTGCACGCACCGACGCCGCCAAGCGCGACGGCGTAGCAGTCCAGGTACCCATCCTGTTCCTCAACCAGCTGAGCCCCGAACCGTTCCGCTGGCAGATCCCCGGCCTGCGCCACGAACTCGTTACCGCGCTCATCAAATCGCTCCCCAAGGCGATTCGACGCAACTTCGTGCCCGCGCCCGACGTGGCACGCGCCGCCTGCGCCGCTCTGGAAGAGGACTACTCCCCCGCCACCGACGAGCTCATCCCCTCCCTGGCACTCGTACTACGCCGCCTGCGCGGCGTCGTTGTCGAGCCCGAAGCCTTCAACTGGGACGCCGTGCCCGAACACCTGAAAATGGGATTCCAGGTGCGCAACGCACGCAACAAAATCCTGGGCGAAGGCAAGGACCTACGCGCCCTGCAGCAACAGCTCCACAAGGAGATTCGCGGCGCCCTCGCCGACTCGCTCGGCGCATCCGACGACACCATGGCAAAAATGGTGGCGCTCGCCCAGGGCGGCTCGGGTGGCTCAGGTACTTCCGCGGCTTCTGCCAAGAAGGGCGCGAAGAATGCTCAGGGTAGCACCACCGCTCAGGCAGCTGACGCACACGGCTCGCAGGTACGCGAAATCAGCGGCCTCACCGAATTCCCCGCCGACCTCTTCCCCAACGGAGAGATTCCCCGCAAGGTACAGCGCATCATCGCCACCCAAGCGGTCAACGGCTACCCCGCCCTCGTCGACGAAGAAACCAGCGTAGGCCTGCGCATCTTCCCCACCGAAGCCGAACAGCTCCACGCCCAGCGCCGCGGCATCATCCGCCTGCTCCAACTGCAGGTGCCCTCACCCGTACGCTACGTGAGCGAACACCTCTCCCACAAGGAGAAAATCGTCTTCACACAGAACCCGCACGGCTCCATCGACGAACTCATTCGCGACTGCACCGTCGCGGCACTCGACCACCTCGTGCCGCACACCCCCATCTTCACGCACGCCGAATACAGCGAACTCTACGAGCATGTACGTGCCGAACTCATTGAGACGGTCTTCGACGTCACCAAGCTCGTCGCCGAAATCCTCTCCGAGGCCACCGCGCTGAAAAAGGCAATCAAGAAGGCAACCTCGCTGACGACCATGCACGCCGTCTCCGACGTGAAGGCACAGATGGAGAACCTGGTCTACACCGGATTCGTGGCGAAGACCGGCTACGACCAGCTGGTTCACATCCCCCGCTACCTCAAGGCCGCCCAGGTGCGCCTGACGAAGCTCGGCCCGAACCTGCACCGCGACAACCAGCTCATGCTCACTGTGCAGGATCTGGAAGACTCCTACGATAACGCAGTTAAGTCGCTACCGACAGGCACCATCGTGCCGGATGCGCTCCGCCGCGTGAACTGGATGATTGAGGAGCTGCGCGTCAGCTTCTTCGCCCAGGAGCTTGGCACCGCCTACACGGTGTCTGAGAAGCGCATTGCGAAGGCTCAGCGTGAGGCGCTGGACGCCATCAAGCACTAATTCCGGGAATACGGTTTAGTTGCGCGGATGGCGGTGTTCGTCCTCGCTCCTACAGGGGCGCCCGCCGCCCCGGACGCTCTCCGCTCTTCCTTACGTCGCGGTGGAGAGAGCCCGGGGCGGCACCCTGATGTCACGACGGAGGACACCGCCCCTCCGCCTCGTAAGTAAAACACTTAGCCTCGGTTCCGCATGTGCAGGGCTTGGGTACGCGAAGTGAAGCGAGGGCAGGTTCTCTGCGACCCCACGGAGGAAATATACGCAGCACCGCCTCCAGAACATACACAGGGCAACGGAGCAACACCGCCCCTCCTCAACCAAAAAATTAAACACAAAAGCCCTTAGCTCGAAAGCTAAGGGCTTTTATCTGTGCGCGATACTGGGATCGAACCAGTGACCTCTTCCGTGTCAGGGAAGCGCGCTACCGCTGCGCCAATCGCGCTCACAAAACAAATGTTTTGTTGCGAGGTGAGGACGGGATTCGAACCCGCGTACACGGCTTTGCAGGCCGCTGCCTAACCACTCGACCACCTCACCGCATACGCTCCACAAGGGAACGCGTTCGAACTCTTGGAGTCCTTACGAGCGGTTGACGAGACTTGAACTCGCGACATCCACCTTGGCAAGGTGGTGCTCTACCAACTGAGCTACAACCGCATATCAGCGTATTCAATTTGAATTATTCCGAGGAGTTTTTTCCTCCGTCATGCTGACAGGTAAATACTATACGGGGTTTTTGAGTGTTTGCCAAATCCTTTGTAGATTACCCCGTATTCCGCATGTTTCCGGGGCAGAATGGGGTGTTTCGCTTCGTTTTTGAGGAGTGCAATCAAAATTTATTTTCATGGTGCCAGTCACATTTTAGAAGTTTTGGGGTGGTTACTAGTCCCGCGAGGTTAGCGGCGGGCACATGATGCCCGCTGAACGTCCACAAAATTTTTCAAAAGAGAACGAAGAAAAGGAGAGGCGGGGAACCATGTTCCCTACCCCTCCCCTATGAAATCCACACCGGAAATCCGCACCGGCGAAAACGCCAGGCTCATGTTTTCAAGAGACTCTAGAGCTCTTCGAAAAAGAGTCGTTCGTAGACCTTGCGGGCGTTACGGGTTTGGCGCAGGTAGTCCTCTTCAAGGGCGCGTGCACTGCCGGCGGGGTATCCGCACCAGCGAGCAATCGCCTCCAAATCATCACGACCTGAGGGCAAAGTATCCGACTGACGCACCCCACGTAGCACGTTGCCGCCGCGAATCTTCGTGGCTAGCAGCCAGGCACCGCTAAGAATATCCGCATCCGCACTCTCAATGAGTCCCGCCTCAACTGCCGCATTCAATGCTGACAGCGTGGAGGTGGTGCGTAGCCCCGGCACGGCGTGCGCGTGGCGCAGCTGCACGAGCTGGACCAGCCACTCTACATCGGAGAGTCCGCCGCGGCCGAGCTTGAGCTGACGGGTGCGGTCGGCACCGTGCGGCATACGTTCGTTTTCGACGCGCGCCTTCATGCGGCGAATCTGCTGTACCTGTTCGGGCGCGAAAGCTGCCGGGTAGCGGTACGGGTCGATGAGCTCCACGAAGGCACGTCCGAGCTCCTCATTGCCGGCGATGGGGCGGGCGCGGGTGAGCGCCTGGAATTCCCAGGTTTCCGCCCAGCGTTCGTAGTAGGAACGGTAGGAGTCCAGCGAGCGCACAATAGCGCCCTGCTTGCCTTCGGGGCGCAGGTCGGCGTCCACTTCGAGGGGCCGTTCGGCGCGAATGGCGGGCTTCACCGGCTGCTTGAGGAGCGCCAGGGTACGGTTGACGATGCGTGCCGCCTGTTCCTGCGCGGCGTCTTCGTCGACCCCCTCGAGGGGTTCGTGGACGAACATGACGTCCGCATCGGAGCCGAAGCCGTTCTCGGCGCCGCCGAGGCGGCCCATACCGATGACGGCGATGCGGGTGAGCAGCTTCTCCCCCGCTGTCTCCTCAGTTTCGGCAGGTCCGGCTCCTTCCGGGGTGACCTGAAGCTCACGCAGGGCAATCTGCAGCGCCGCACCGATCGTGCACTCATCAATGGCAGCAAGACCGGCGCAGGTGTCCTCAATGTCAACGATGCCAAGAGCCCAGCCCATGGCAGTGCGCAGAGTCTCACGCCGACGCATATAACGCACGGCGCGCATTGCCTCGACCGCATCAGCGTGACGAGCCAGCAAAGAAGACACCTCAGAAGCGAGCGCTTCCTCCCCCAGCGGCTTGAGGTCGGCGACCTTATCCAGCCAGGCAATAGAGGCGGAGGCGTCCTCCAGCAGGTCGGTCATAAGGCGCGAGCTGGAGAGCAGCTGACTGAGGCGTTCAGCAGCTGCGGGTGAGTCACGGAGCATACGCAGGTACCAGCTGGTGCTACCGAGCGATTCGGAGACGATGCGAAATCCGAGCAGGCCGGCGTCCGCGTCCACGCCGCGGGCGAACCAGCCCAGCAGCACGGGCATGAGGTGACGCTGGATATCTGCACTGCGGGAAAGTCCCGTGGTGAGTGCCTTGATGTGGCGCATAGCGCCGCGCGGGTCGCGGTAGCCGAGGGCTGCAAGACGGTCCTGTGCTGCCTGTTCGCTGAGCACCACTTCGTCGCGGCTGAGAGTGGAGACGGCGGCGAGTAGCGGGCGGAAAAAGATTCGCTCGTGCAGAGAACGGACATTCCGTTTAATTTTCTGCCAAGCTTTCAGCATCTGTTCAGCGGAGAGCGTGCCATTGCGTTCCGGGGACAGGATTGAACGAGCCAGGGCGCGCTGTTCGGCGTCCTTCTCGGGCATCAGGTGGGTGCGACGCAACTGCTGCAGCTGGATGCGATGCTCCAGCACGCGTAGCTTCTTGTAGTCGCGGCTGAACGTTTCGGCGTCAGTGCGGCTAATGTAGCTAACAGCGGTCAGCGCCGCCAGGGAATCCACGGTGGACTTGGTGCGCACGGCGGGGTCGGTTCGACCGTGCACGAGCTGTAGCAGCTGCACGGTGAACTCAATATCGCGCAGACCACCCGGGCCCAGCTTAATCTGACGGCCCACCTGATGGGCCGGAATATTATCAGTCACGCGGGCACGCATCGCCTGCACGGATTCTACGAAAGATTCACGGGCGGCGGACTCCCACACAAAGGGGTCGATTGCGCGGGCGTAGCGGGCTCCCAGCTGCGCCGAACCAGCAATGGGGCGTGCCTTGAGCAGCGCCTGAAACTCCCAGTTTTCGGCCCAGCGTTTGTAGTACTGAACGTAGGATTCGACGGTGCGAACGAGCGGGCCGTCTTTACCCTCGGGGCGCAGGTTCGCGTCGACTTCCCAGAGGGCGGGTTCGGGTGCGGGGCCCATGATGGCGCGGGTGAGGGCGTGCACGAGTTCCGTGCCGATGGTGGAACATTCGTTCTCTGTGAGCTTGAGTGGGGCACTCTCCCCCTCCGCCCCGGTATTGGGCGTGGCGGCGGGTTCCACGGGCGCAACCACGTACACCACGTCAACGTCAGAGATGTAGTTCAGCTCGCGGGCACCGCACTTACCCATGCCGATAATCGCCAAGTCCAGGGCGTTTACGGCTTCGCCACGGCGAGGAGCCGCCAAGCCAGGGCCCAGCCCCTCCGCAACTTCCGTGCGTGCAACAGCGAGTGCGCCCTCCAGCGCGGCGGCAGCCAGATCAGCGAGGTGACGACCAATGGTGGGCATCATTTCAACCGGGTCTTCACAGCACACATCAATGAGGGCGATACGCGCCAGGGCGGCACGGTAGGCAACGCGCAGGGTCACGTAGCCGTCTTTGCCGGTCTGCTCGACGGCAGCGCGCGGACGCTCCGCGTGGGGGTCGGCGCCGAGGGCGGTAAGGATATCGCGGCGGTAGGGGGTGTCCAGCGGTGCGATGGGGGTCAGGAATTCCCCATCGGTTTCCGGCAGAATCGACGCCGGGTGCTGGGAGCGAATCAGCGCGCTCTCAGCCGGGTACACCTGCGTGTCGAAGAGCGAGTCAATGTGCTCGGGGCGGCGGTAGAGAAAATCGCCAATCGCCTGGGACGCACCGAGCAGGCGGTACATGCCGAATTCTTCTTCGCTGCAGTTGGCGCGCTCAGCAACCGCTGGATGCTTCTCAATGAGGCGCACAAGGGCGGGCAGGGCAATATCCGGTGAGGGGGCAAGGCGCAGCCCGGCAAAGAGCGCATCCTGCGAGACGTGCTGCAGTTCAGGCGCGTTGAGCCAGCGCTCTGCCTTGGAGGGGTCGTGGAAGCCGGTGGCAATCATGCGGGTGCGCAGGCGCAGCTGGGCTTTGCGTTTGGCTTCGGCTCGCTGCTCGTCGCCGAGTGCGTCGGCAGCGATGTCAGTCAGCGGTTTGGGTTCTTTGGCAGGGTCGATCATGCGGATGAGCCCGGTGGCCGGGTAGTGGGATCTGTCAGTCATAGCGTGAGAACCATGGGTAGAGAACTACGGGTAGGGAGTAGGTCCGTGGGGTGGGGAGTATAAATTTTGGCCGCTAAAAACAGCGGTGAACGGTAAAGCTGATAGGTGCAATGGATATATCTGCAGGCGGTACCCGCCGGTGCGTTACCGGTGGCGGGTACCGCCCTGAGGCTGTCAGCGCTCACTCACCGTACGAGGAGGTGAGAGGATCCAACCGCTAGAGGATTCCAAGGTTGTACTTGAGCTCGTAGGGGGTCACCTGAGCCTGGTACTGATCCCAGTCGGCACGCTTATTGCGTAGGAACTGTTCGAAGACCTGCTCACCCAGAACCTCCGCCATGAATTCGGATTCTTCAGTAATGTTGATGGCTTCACGCAGGGAAGCAGGCAGCGGGTTGTAACCCATAGCGCGGCGTTCGGCGTTGGTCATGGCGGCCAGGTCCTCGGTCACGGCGGGCATGAGCGGGTACTCGTTCTCGATACCTTTCAAACCGGCGGCAAGAATCACCGCGTAGGCGAGGTACGGGTTCGATGCCGAGTCCAGACCGCGGTACTCGATGCGTGCGGACTGCATCTTGTTCGGCTTGTACAGGGGCACACGCACGAGGGCAGAGCGGTTGTTATGGCCCCAGGAGACGTAGGAGGGAGCCTCGCCGCCGCCCCAGAGGCGCTTGTAGGAGTTGATGAACTGGTTGGTGACCGCGGTGAATTCAGGGGCATGCTTGAGCACACCGGCGATGAAGTGGCGTGCGGTCTTGGACAGCTGGTATTCGGCACCCGCTTCGAAAAATGCGTTGGTGTCGCCTTCGAAGAGGGAGAAGTGGGTGTGCATGCCGCTACCGGCGTACTTCGTGAAGGGCTTGGGCATGAAGGTTGCGTACATGCCGCGTGAGTAGGCGACTTCCTTGATGACGGTACGGAAGGTCATGACGTTATCGGCGGTCTGCAGGGCGTCGGCGTGGCGCAGATCGATTTCGTTCTGGCCCGGGCCGGTTTCGTGGTGGCTGAATTCGACGGAGATACCGACTTCTTCCAGCATGGTCACTGCCTTGCGGCGGAAGTCCTGCACGATGCCGCCGGGGGTGTGGTCGAAGTAGGATTCGTAGTCCACGGGCACGGGGAACCCGTCAGCGCCGAGCTTGGAGGATTCGAGCAAGTAGAACTCAATTTCGGGCGAGGTGTAGCAGGTAAAGCCCATCTCCGCTGCCTTATTGAGCACACGCTTGAGCACACCGCGGGTGTCGGAGGCGCTGACTTCGCCGTCGGGGGTAAGCACGTCACAGAACATGCGGGAGGTGTAGTCTTCCTCGCCGCGCCAGGGCAGAATCTGGAAGGTGGAGGGGTCCGGTTGCAGCAGCATGTCGGATTCGTAGATGCGGGAGAAACCCTCAATCGAGGAGCCGTCAAAGCCCAAGCCCTCATCGAAGGCGCTTTCTACTTCAGCCGGTGCGAGCGCAACGGATTTGAGGGTGCCGACCACGTCGGTAAACCAGAGGCGGATGAAGCGGATGTCGCGCTCTTCGATGGTGCGCAGTACGAATTCCTGTTGGCGGTCCATAAGTTGCCCTCTCGGTGCGGGCGCGCATCCGCGTGGTACCCGTCTGCGGGTGGCGGAGGCGCGCTAAATTTTACTGCCGTGGTGCGGAAAGCCCTGCATATCCCTTGGGATTCCAGGGGTTCCGCCGGGTTACGTGCCAGCGGTGCTGGCGCTTCCTTGCCCCGGCGTATGTCCTGTTGTTATCTAGCCTATCGGGTTCTGCTGTGTGGCGGGCGGGTGAGAGGTTTCGTTTGTGTAAATTCTTGTTCCTGCGCCACGGCAGCTCAGATTCTGGGCGATACTAGGAGGGGCACTCCCCCACTTTTTCTGCGGTGTGGGTTTTGTTCAGATACCCAGCACATGACGGGTTCGCGGGACGGGGAGCGGTGTCGCCTTGCGATAATGGGAGTATGCCACATTCCATTATTCTTCCCTCGACTGTGCAGTTTCCGTTGGCGCAGTTTCCATTAGCGCAGCTTCCGCTGGCGACCAGCATGGTTGCTGCCGACCCTACCGGTTTAGAGTGGCTACTACTTATTGCCGCTCCCATTGTTTTCTTGGTGTTGTACCTAGTCTGCCTTTTTGTGGTTGCGGTCTTTGGCCCGACAGTCATGAAGAACAACAAGTCTGGCGGCACGACCTACCTGCTGGACCGCCCCTCCCGTGTGGCGTTTAGGATTCGCACTTTGGCGTCGTGGGCGCTGATTGGTGCGTTTGTGGAGTTCATCTGGACCGGTTACACGGGCCGTTTGGGTTCGAGCGCGGCTATTCCGGTCATTATTTTTAGTTGGTCGTGGAAGTACACTTTCTTCTTCCTGCCGCTTCAGGTACTTCGTGCCTGGTATGTTCACGCAAGCCGCGGCAAGTATGATGCGCTGTCCGCTGAGGGTGCTCAGCGCCGTGAGAAGCTGAACCATAAGAGCGCCTACGAAGTGTCGAAGATGATGCAGCGTAACCCACAGCAGTTTGCGATGAGCAAGGAGCTGCATACGCTGGCGTGCGGTCAGAAGATTGCAGGCGTGCGTCCGTTCCAGAACCTTGACGAGGCGGGTAAGAAGCGCCGCACGAACTATACGGTGGAGCTGGCTGTGGCGCTCATGCAGGCGCGTGTCATGAACCCCGGTAAGCTTCCGTCGGAGGCGTTCGGTGAGAGCATCCTGGGTATGGGTGCTGGCATTACTTCTGATCGGGCGGTGGAGCAGACCTGGCTGACTCTGTGCACGGAGCGTGTCAATGCGCCGGATGCGCCGAACTACCCGGATTCGCTGGGGCCGGTGGCGGCTCGTTTTTCGCTGTTTACCACGATGTCGCTGTTGCAGCCGGTGATGGGTCGCCCCTATTCGCCGTTTACCGCTGAGGATGCGCGCCGTTTTGTTCCGCGTGATTTCTCGGCAGACACCGTGCTGTTGAAGACTGAGGAGCGGGGCAAGAAGGCTCTGACGCAGAGTGCGATTTTCCGTCAGCTTCATGAGCGTCTTCTGCCATTACATCAGCAGCAGCCCCAGCTGGTGGATGGTCGCGCCCTGGCGTATTGCGGTGCCCTGCTGTTGACTGTTGCGAAGGCTGAGGCGGAGAGCCAGCGGTTGACGAGCCAGATTCTGGTAGCGGCGGCTTCGCAGCGCGGCATCCTGTCCTACGGTTTGTTCTCGCAGATTGCTGAGGATTATCAGTGTGTTCAGCGTCTGCTGAATCTGATGGTGAAGGCGACCGCCGACATTGAGCGTTTCCTGAACTCGGTGGAGGCGCTGGTGCAGATGCATTCTGGTCCGGTTCAGCCGTCCGGTATTGCGTATGAGAAGGTGCAGATGGAGTACATCGCTGCTCTTCTGGACGTTATTGTCTTCTCTTCGCACGCCCCGCTTGCCGGTTCTGTTCAGGCGTCTTACGCCCTGCTGAAGGCAGACTATGAGGCATTTACTTTCAACACTACCGATGAGTTGAGCCGCAGCTACTGGTTGCAGTACGCGAAGAACGCGGTGAGCGCCTGCGATACGGGTCTGTCTGGCGGCTACGAGGGTTTCTTCGGCTCTAATGATGCGGCAAAGACGGCGTGGGAGTCCTACGCGGAGGACGTCGTGAAGGAAGTCTGCACCTATTCGATTACGCAGCTGTATTGGGATGCGCTGGTGCAGCAGGCGCTTATTCAGCGCGATTTGCCGCGTGAGTTTAGTGATGCTTCTTCCGCTATTCCGGAGCTGATGAATAAGAACGCTGCTGCATCATTCTCGACCTACTACATTAACCTCATCTGGAACTAGGTTCGGGGCGAGCGGTACACCAGGTTGGAGCCGTGCAGGGTTAGAATAGTCAGCATGACTACTGAGCGTTCTTCCGAGATCTCTTCGCCTTACGCGGCACAGCCTGCCGCTACCTCAGCGGCTGTTCCCGCTGCTGCTAGCACATCGAAGCCTTTTGACCTGGACACCATCAAGAAGGTGCGTACCGTTCACCTGGCGCAGGCTAAGGCTACCGGGCAGAAGTTCTCCATGCTGACCTGCTACGACGCCCTGACGGCAGAGATTTTTGACCGTGCCGGCATCGACATGCTGCTGGTTGGCGATTCTGCGGCGAATGTGGTGCTCGGATACGAATCGACCCTGACCATTACTCTGGACGAAATGATTCCGCTGGTGGCGGCGGTTTCTCGCGGTGCTTCCCGTGCCATGGTGGTTGCTGATCTGCCGTTTGGTTCTTATGAGCAGTCTCCGCAGCAGGCGGTGGCGAGCGCTGTTCGCCTGATGAAGGAGGGTGGCGCGCACGCGGTCAAGATTGAGGCGGATGCTTCGATGACTGAGTGGGTTCGTGCCCTGGTTCATACCGGTATTCCGGTGGTGGCTCATGTTGGTTTCACTCCGCAGTCGGAGCATGCCCTGGGTGGTTTCCGTGTGCAGGGCCGCGGCGATGCGTCTGAGCGTGTTCGTGAGGATGCGGTGGCGCTGGCTGAGGCTGGTGCATTCTGCGTGCTCATGGAGATGGTAACCGCCCAGACCGCGCAGCTGGTTGATGAAGCTGTGGGCGCTGTGCCGACTATTGGTATTGGTGCCTCGAATGTGACAACCGGTCAGGTGCTGGTGTGGCAGGACATGATGGGTGTTCGCTCCGGTCGCGTGCCGCGTTTTGTGAAGCAGTTTGCGCAGGTTGGCCAGGTCATGGAGGACGCTGCGCGTGCTTATCGTGAGCAGGTTCGTTCGGGTGAGTTCCCGGCGGCTGAACACACCTTTGAATAGGCTTTAGCTTAAGAAAAAGCTTGAGAAGAAAAACCCCCGTATCCGGTGCTCCGGGTGCGGGGGTCTTCGCGTCTCACGTTTTATGTCTATTGGTCGGCGTGCCCCTTGAGCAAGTGAGTAAGGCTGAGGATGCTCGTTCTTTAGAGCCAGCCGCCGTCCTTTTCCCAGGCGTCGTTGCGTTCACGGGTGCGGTCCATGGCATGTGCCGCCTCCTCGTAGGTTTTGAAGGGGCCCCACAGGGAGGTGACGGCGCTCTGCTGGCCGCGTTCCACCTCGCCGGTGGACAGGTTGTACCAGTACTCTTCGGGGTGCGGGCTGGTGGCTTCGGTCGCGGAGTTTAGGGTCTTTTCGACCGCCGAAACGATTGCGTCGCTCAGGCGGTTTTTCGTCTCGCTCACGGGTTCTCCTTTGACGGTGAGGGGTTGGTGTTTCTAGCTTCTCACGCGCATCGGTTCGTGGCAATGAGGCAGGCGGAGCTTCTCACGGCGCTTCCCCCCTCTTCCACGGTCGTCCGCCCCATGCCTTCCGCTCCTGTCTTCCGTTCCGCGCAGTTTTGCCGCTAGGCTGCATGAAATTTTATTCACAACCTGGGAAAAAGGTACGGCTTATGTATCCGCCGCTTTTTAGAGCCCCGGCAACGGACACAACCCGCCCACGCCCGGTAAGATGAAACTATGTCTTCAACCAAAACGAATACTTCGCATAATCTTCCCGCAGAGCCCGGTCGAGCACCCGTCGGTTGCCTGACTGCCGGACGCATCACCCCCGTGCGCCCGGTCCCCTCGCACATTGTTCGCCCCGAGTACGTGGGTAAGCCCACCGCCAACGAGGGTAACGACTCGAACATGTACACCCCCGAGGAAGTTGAGCGGGTTCGCGCCGCCGGCAAGATCGCGGCAGGCGCCATCGTTGAAGCTTCCAAGATTTGCGTACCCGGCACCACCACCGACGAAATTGACGTGCTGGTTCACGAGTACATTTGCGACCACGGCGCGTACCCCTCCACCGTGGATTACCGCGGCTACCCCAAGTCCGTGTGCACCTCCCTGAATGAGGTTATCTGCCACGGCATCCCGGACTCCACCGTGCTGGAGGACGGCGACATCCTCAATCTGGACGTCACCGCATACCTGGACGGCATGCACGGTGACACCAACAAGACCCTGCTCATCGGTAACGTGGACGAAGAGTCCCGCCTGCTGGTTGAGCGCACTGAAGAGTCCCTGAACCGTGCGATTAAGGCTGTGAAGCCGGGCCGCCAGATTAACGTGATTGGTCGCGTCATTGAGAAGTATGCGGCACGTTTCGGTTACGGCGTAGTTCGCGACTACACCGGTCACGGTGTGGGTCGCGAGTTCCACTCGGGCCTCATCATCCCCCACTACGATGCGGCACCCGCCTACGACACTGAGATTCGTGAGGGCATGATTTTCACCATCGAGCCCATGCTGACCCTCGGCACCATCGAATGGGACCTGTGGGATGACGACTGGACCGTGGTCACCCGCGACCGCAAGCGCACCGCACAATTCGAGCACACCCTCGTGGTGACCGCTGACGGCGCGGACATCCTCACCCTGCCCTAAGTTGTTGTCTTAGACATCTAAGTTTTAGGGATAACCTGGCGAACCATCTATTCATTATTACTCGATAGCGCAGATATGTTTCTCCGCTCAGGCGAAGGAAAGAAAGGAAATTATGGCTAACTACGCTGAGCCCAGCCTCATCAACGGCCTGCCCGCTCCTACCCCCAAGGACCTGCAGATTGGTGTGGACATTGGAGGCACCGGTATTAAAGGCGGCATCGTCGACCTGCGCACCGGTGACCTTGTTTCGGACCGTTTCCGCATCGACACCCCCAAGCCCGCAACCCCCGCCGCTGTGGCTGAGGTTGTACGCCGCGTAGTCGATGAGTTGCAGGGCCGTGACCTGGCTCCGGATCCCGAGTCCGCTGTCGGCATCGACTTCCCCGCAGTAGTGAAGAACGGCATGGTCTTCTCCGCAGCAAACGTAGATGACTCCTGGATTAACACCGACCTGGAGCAGGTCATGAGCGAGGCACTGAGCGGCCGCACCGTCTACGGTCTCAACGACGCTGACGCAGCCGGTCTGGCTGAGGCAACCTACGGTCAGGGCCGTAACCGTGACGGTCTAATCGCTGTCATCACCCTGGGCACCGGCATTGGCTCCGCCCTCATCAATGACGGTGTTTTGATCCCGAACACCGAACTGGGCCACCTGGAGCTGGATGGCCACAACGCCGAGTCTCAGGCTTCCGCTCGTGCCCGCGAGGTGCACGACCTGTCCTGGAAGAAGTACGGCAAGCGCCTGTACCGCTACTTCGACCATGTTCAGATGCTCTTCTCCCCCGACCTGTTCATCATTGGCGGCGGCATCTCTAAGAACCCGGAGAAGTTCATGCCCTACTTTGAGGACCACATCCGCACCCCCATGGTCATGGCTGCTCTGCGTAACAACGCGGGTATCGTCGGTGCGGCACTATGGGCTGGCGGTATGCTGCCTGAGCGTAAGCGTCGAGGCGAAGCTTAAGAGCTGCTTCCTGTTTTACCCGCGGCCGCGTCAGCGCCGCGGCGAAGCGTAAAGTGTAGCTACAGCTAAAGGGGCTGTTCCTGAGATAGTTATCTCGGGAACAGCCCCTTTCTGTGTGCCAACCGCGCGTATAGCAGCGGCTGAACTCATTAGCTACTGGGCTAAAAAGTTACTGGGCGATGCGGTCCTCACGCAGACGCGCAATCGCCTCCTCAAAGTCTTCAAGATTCTCAAACGCCTGGTACACACTCGCAAAACGCAGGTAGGCGACCGCATCCAACTTCGACAGCGGCTCCAGGATGGTCAGACCCACCTCGTGCGCGTTAATCTCCGCCAGGCCGCGGGCACGAATCAGCTCTTCAACTTCCTGGGCGAGCTTTGCCAAATCGTCCTCACCCACGGGGCGGCCCTGGCATGCCTTACGCACGCCGGCGGCAATCTTCGAACGGTCGAAGGGCTCGGTTACGCCGGAACGCTTAATCACCGAAATGGTGGTGGTTTCAACGGTCGTGAAACGGCGAGCGCAGGAGGTACACTGGCGGCGGCGGCGAATTGCGGCGCCATCATCGGTGGTGCGGGAATCCACTACGCGCGAGTCGGTGTGCTTGCAATAGGGGCAGTACATTCTTTTCTCCTTGGCTGGGCGATAGCACCCGAGTATACAGCGCTCAAGAATATTTATACCTATTCTACCGTGATATACAGCGGGTACACCGTATGTTTTGGGTGAATATACGCTCAGAGTGGACCCTGTCATATAGAATCCACTCTGAGTCTTACCCCTCGCGGGGACCTTCTACCGTTAGCGTCGAATACAACTCGGGCCGAAAATTGTCTTAATCTCACCGAAGAGGCTCGGGTTCGGTTCCACGCGCACACTCGGATCCAGCAGCACCAGCTGCTCCTTATCGCGGGTACGCACAAGCATGCGCACATCCGCGGTGCCCTTATGGTCGCGCAGGGTCTCCTTCAGCTCCTTCAAGTTCACCTCGGTCACCAGGTACTCGGGTACCATAATGGTGATGGGTGCGGCGCGGCCGTCATCGCTGATTTCCAGGATCTGCAGTTCCTGCGCGCTCATGTTCACGCTGCCGTCATCGCGGCGCTGAACGCGGCCACGAATCGAGCAGATGAGGTCGTCCGCCAGGGCGGCGCCCATCGTCTCGTAGGCGCGGGAGAAAAACATCACCGTAATGGTTGCGCCCGAGGGGTCTTCCAGCTCCACGGAGGCGTACTGGTTACCGCTGGACTTGGCGATACGGCGCGAAACGCCGGTGAGCATACCCGCAATGGTAACGGTTTCACCGTCGCGCACGTGCGAATCTTCACCGATGATATCGTGCACCGAATGGTTTGCGGCATCCGAGAGCGCACGCTCCAGGCCACGCAGCGGGTGGTCCGAAACGTACAGGCCCAGCATGTCACGCTCAAAGTTCAGCTTCTCGCGGCGCTCCCAATCCGGTACCTCCGGGATGGTCACGGTCAGCTCATCACCCAGAGCATCATCCATGCCGAGGGAACCGAAGAGGTCGAACTGACCCGCCGCTTCCTTACGCTTGACCACCACGGCCGCGTCCACCGCCGCCTCGTGAATGAGGGACAGCGAACGGCGCGTATGGCCCAAATCGTCGAAAGCGCCCGCCTTAATAAGCGACTCAATGGTGCGCTTATTGCACACCTGCAGCGGCACCTTCTTCAGGAAGTCGTTGAAGGACTCGTATCGGCCCTTCTCTTCACGGGCGGCAATCATACCTTCGACCACGTTCGCGCCCACGTTACGGATTGCGCCCATACCGAAGCGAATATCGTCACCGACAGGGGCGAAGGTCAGGGTGGACTCGTTCACGTCCGGTGCGAGCACGGTAATGCCCATGGCGCGGCACTCATTCAGGTACAGCGCGAGCTTGTCCTTGTTGTCGCCCACGCTGGTCAGCAGCGCAGCCATGTACTCCTGCGGGTAATGCGCCTTCAGGTACGCCGTCCAGTACGACACCAGACCGTACGCAGCCGTGTGTGCCTTGTTGAACGCGTAGTCGGAGAACGGCAGCAGAATATCCCAGAGCGCCTTAATAGCTCCCTCAGAGTAGCCGTTAGAAATCATGCCGTCGTGGAAGGTAGCGTACTGCTTATCCAGCTCCGCCTTCTTCTTCTTACCCATCGCACGGCGCAGCAAGTCCGCCTCACCCAGAGTGTAGTTCGCAACCTTCTGAGCAATCGCCATCACCTGTTCCTGATACACAATCAGGCCGTAGGTGGTGTCCAGAATATCCTTCAGCGGCTCTTCCAGCTCGGGGTGGATCGGCTCAATCTCCTGCTTACCGTTCTTACGCAGAGCATAATTGGTGTGCGAGTTCGCACCCATCGGGCCCGGACGGTACAGCGCCAACACTGCCGAAATGTGCTCGAACTCCTCGGGCTCCATGAGCTTGAGCAGCGAGCGCATCGGGCCGCCATCGAGCTGAAACACGCCGAGAGTGTCGCCGCGCGCCAGCAGACGGTACGATTCCGGGTCATCCAGAGAGAGGGACTCAAGGTCCAGGTCAATGCCTCGGTTAGCCTTAATGTTCTCCACCGCATCAGAGATGATGGTGAGGTTACGCAGACCCAAGAAGTCCATCTTAATCAGGCCCAGACCCTCACAGGTGGGGTAATCGAACTGGGTAATGACCTGGCCGTCGGCCTCGCGGCGCATCACGGGGATCACGTCCACGAGGTCCTTGCTGGACATGATCACACCCGCAGCGTGCACGCCCCACTGGCGCTTCAGACCCTCCAAGCCCTTCGCAGTTTCGAATACCTGGCCGTAAATCTTATCGACCGGGTCCTCAATGAGAGCGCGCAAATCTGCCGCCTCGGCGTAGCGCTTATCCTCTTCGTTGTACACATTCGCTAGGGCGATGTTCTTGCCCATGACATCCGGCGGCATCGCCTTGGTGAGGCGCTCGCCAACCGAGTACGGCTGGTCCATCACGCGGGAGGCGTCCTTGAGCGCCTGCTTCGCCTTAATGGTGCCGAAGGTGACAATCTGTGCGACCTTCTCTTCACCGTACTTTTCGGTCACGTAGTCGATAACTTCGCCGCGGCGACGATCGTCAAAATCCACATCGAAGTCGGGCATAGAGACACGGTCGGGGTTGAGGAATCGCTCGAAAATCAGGTCGTGGTCGAGCGGGTTCAGGTCGGTAATACGCATCGCGTACGCGACCATGGAGCCTGCACCGGAACCACGGCCGGGACCCACGCGAATACCGTTGCGCTTCGCCCAGTTGATAAAGTCTGCGACCACGAGGAAGTAGCCCGGGAAGCCCATGGAGGTAATAACCCCCACCTCGTACTCTGCCTGCTTGCGCACAGCGTCGGGAACGCCCTGCGGAAAGCGGTAGTGCAGGCCCTTCTCGACCTCCTTCACGAACCAGGATTCCTCGTTTTCGCCCTCGGGCACGGGGAAGTTCGGCATGTAATTCGCCTTGGTATTGAACTCCACGTTGCAGCGTTCAGCGATTTCCAGGGTGTTCTCACACGCGCCGGGAATGTCACCGAACAGGGCGTACATCTCTTCTGCCGAGCGCAGGTAGAAGTTATCCGCGTCGAACTTGAAGCGCTTGGGGTCGGTAAGGGTCGAGCCGGACTGCACGCACAGCAGCGCCGCGTGAGCCGTGTTGTCTTCCTGGCGGGTATAGTGCAGGTCGTTGGTTGCGACGAAGGGCAGGTTCAGCTTCTTGGCGAGGCGGTGCAGATCCTCCTGGACGTTGCGTTCAATGTCCAGGCCGTGGTCCATGACCTCGCAGTAGAAGTTGTCCTTGCCGAAAATATCGCGGAATTCGCTCGCCGCCTGGACTGCCTCATCGAACTGACCCAGGCGCAGGCGCGTCTGAACCTCACCGGAGGGGCAACCGGTGGTCGCAATCAGACCCTTCGAGTAGGTCTGCAGCACCTCACGGTCCATACGCGGCTTGTACAGCTGACCTTCCAGCGAAGCAATCGAGGAGGCACGGAACAGGTTGTGCATACCCTCGGTGGTTTCAGCCCACATCGTCATATGGGTGTACGCGCCACCGCCGGAGACGTCGTCGCGGGAACCGTCGCCCCAGCGCACACGCGAACGGTCGGTGCGGTGCGTGCCGGGGGTCAGGTACGCCTCCACACCAATGATGGGCTTAATGTCGTGCGCTTTAGCCTGGCGCCAGAAGTCGAAGGCACCAAAGAGGAAGCCGTGGTCACTGGTCGCCATGGACTTCATGCCGAGTTCTTTAGCGTGGGTGAACAAGTCGCCCAGGCGCGCGGCACCGTCGAGCATGGAGTACTCGGTGTGCACGTGCAGGTGCGTAAATTCTTTGGTTGCCACGGGAATCTCCTGGAGGTGTGGGCTGGAGGATGGGCAGTGAAGGTGAAGCTGTGTGCGGCGGCGTGCGGGCGGCTATAGCTAGCCGACTGTCTAGCCGAGCTGAACCTTACCCTCGCGCAGAGCGGTCAGCGCGTAGGACAGGTCGAGCGGGTACTCGCTGTTGAAGGTTACGCGCTCGCCGGTGCCGGGGTGATCGAAGCCTAGGCGGTGCGCGTGTAGCCACTGGCGGGTCAGGCCCAGTTCGGCGCTAAAGCGCGGGTCGGCGCCGTAGGTGAGGTCGCCGCAGCAGGGGTGGCGCAACGCAGAGAAGTGGACACGAATCTGGTGAGTGCGTCCGGTTTCCAGGTGTACCTCGACCAGCGATGCGGGGCCGAAGGCTTCGAGCACATCGTAGTGGGTAATGGAGTTGCGTCCGTCTTCGACCACGGCGAACTTCCATTCGTTGCCGGGGTGGCGGCCAATGGGTGCGTCAATGGTGCCGTGCAGCGGGTCGGGCAGGCCCTGCACGAGGGTGTGGTAGACCTTGTCCACGGTGCGTTCCTTGAAGGCTCGCTTGAGTGCGGTGTAGGCGCGTTCGCTGCGGGCTACGACCATCAGGCCGCTGGTGCCCACGTCCAGACGATGCACGATGCCCTGGCGTTCTGCCGCGCCGGAAGTAGCAACCGAAATGCCCTCGCCCATGAGCGCGGAGATGACGGTGGGGCCGTGCCAGCCCGGTGAGGGATGTGCCGCCACGCCTGCGGGTTTGTCCACCACGACGATGTCGTCGTCCAGGTGCACGATACGAAAGCCGTCCACCTTTTCGGGGCGGATGTCTGCCAGATCACGCGGTGCGGGTGCATCCACGACGACTTCGTCCCCTACAGACAGCTTGTAGGACTTGCCGATTTTCACGACCTTGCCGTTGTTGGTCACGGTCACGTGGCCATCACGAATCCACCCGGAGGTGCGGGTGCGCGGCGCGTCGAGGGCACCGGCGAGCGCGGCGTCCAGGCGCATACCGGAAAGCGCGCCTTCAACGGTGAATTCGGCGCGGATACCTGCCGATTCTTCGGTGGCGTTGGTAGTTTCGCTCATGCGGCTCTCCTTCGGGTGGTGCTTGCTTTAGTTGTCTGTGTGGGAGGGGCTGTGTGAAAACGTCTCTGTGTGAAAACGTCTGTAGGCGCATGTGGCTACGATGTAGCCGAGGCATGTAGCGGAGGAGGGAAAGCTACTTGGCGCTCTTCGCTGCCCTGTTCTTCTCAGCCGCGTTCTTGTCACCAGCCAGGGCCTCGTCAGCCGAGGTTTCTTCAGCGGGCGCCTGCACGCGGGTGCCGTTGAGGTTCAGACCTTTGAAGTTCAGCAGCACGATGAACGCCATGCACACGCAGATTGCGGAGTCTGCAATATTGAAAATCGCGAAGTTCGGTACGGAAATAAAATCGACCACGTGGCCGGAGCCGAAGCCGGGCTCACGGAAGAGACGGTCGAAAAGGTTGCCGCAGATTCCGCCGAGCAGGCCACCTAATGCGAGCGTCCAGGACAGGGCGCGGGTGCGGCGTAGCAGGTACAGTACCACGGATGCGGCGGCGATCATGACGAGGGTGAAGGCCCAGGTGACGTTCTCGCCCATGCTGAATGCGGCGCCAGAGTTACGAATCGAGTACCACCACAGCAACCCGTCAATGACGGTAACGCGTTCTCCCAACTGCATCTGAGTAACGACTAGGTATTTCGTGCCCTGATCGATAGCGAACACGACGGCGGCAAGCACGAGCGCGAGAATACCCGCGGAGCGTCCAGAAAGGATGCGCACGCGGTGACCAGTAGCTTCTTCGGCGGCGTTATCGGCTACCTGTGAGACTGAGGATTCAGCAGTCTTGGGGATGTTGGTCATAGCTCTCCTCTAGTCTGTGCCGGTTGCTGCGCCTACGGTGTGGCGGCCCTGCGGTGCGGAGGCGGGATGCGCTCGCATTCGATAGTGCCCCTCTAGCTTAGCAAATCGGGGTAGTGCATCGAGTATTCTGTGGTGATTTGGCGGGTACTCTCCCCCGCTTTGCACGCTGGGTTCTTGAGTCGTGCCGGGCGGACATGAGAATACCGCCCGGTTCTCTCGATCTCCCCAGTGAATAGCGGTGGAAGAGAAAGAATCCGAGCGGCATACGCTTCAAAGCGTCGTTAGCTTATTCAGACACGCTGTTTTATGCGGAAGCCTCGATAGATTTGAGGTTCTTGAGCTCCTGAACCTGTGCGTCCAGGTGCTGCAGCAGCTTGGAGCGGTAGCGGCTCTCGAAGCCGCGCAGAGCCTCAACAGCGACCTCCAGCTCTTCCTTCTCGTCGGTGAGGCGAGAGAGAATCTCTTCGCGCTGCTGCTGAGCTTCGCTCACCATAGCGTCTGCCTTCTTCTCTGCTTCTTCGAGCAGTTCCGCCTTAGCCTTTTCGCCCTGTGCCACGTAGTCGTCGTGAACCTTCTGTGCCATGGCGAGCAGTGCCGCCGCATCCTGAGGTCCAGACGGTGCCGCGGAAGACTGTGCGGGTGCTACAGCCGCTGCGGGGGAATCGGGTGCGTTTGCAGAGAGCTGCTCAACCTGGCGTTCGAGGGTATCACGCTCGGAGTAGAGTGCACGCAGTTCGACAACGAGCTCGTCCAGGAAATCGTCGACCTCGTTGCGGTCGTAACCAGACTCTTCGGTCACGACCTTGAAGCTCTTAGTGATTAGGTCTTCGGGGGTGATTGCCATGGGCTTCTCCTCTAAGTATCTCTACGGGGTTGGTAATGAATTAAGTGCAGCGAATTCGCCACCCCAATAGTTCAGGGGTATGGCTATACCGCGATGCAGTCATTGGCACCAATTCTACTATTCTTTGGTTTCTGTGCCCGGTTATATATCGGCTGAATAACAAAATATGTACTCGGCACAAGGGTGGGATTCACCACGTGACGCGTCCTCCCTTATCCCCCGCCTTATCAGGCTCAGTATCTGCTGACAGGTGCATTTCTCATCATCTGATGTAGCTCGCGAACCCAGCTTGTAACCTGTCACGGAAAGCTACCTCAGCCACGGAGCGGGACACCGCAATCAATCCAGCAATCAGGCACAGAAAACCCCGCCAGCATTCCAACCCACAGGGTTTAGAGCGCAGGCGGGGCTCTACAACATTGTTCTCTAACCTCTCAACGGAGCGGTTTAGGAGAATGCCGCGGTCATCCGCATCATAATGCTCAGCAGCAGAGACAACACAACAATCAAAATCAGGAAGCCGGTATCCAACGCAACGTTACCCACATGAACCGGCGGGATCAGGCGGCGCAGCTGGTTCATCGGCCAGTCCGTCACCGCGTACACGCCGCTGGCGAAGAGTAGCACAAAGCCCTTGGGTCGCCACTCCGGAGCGAACATGCGCACCCAGTCAAAGAGCATGCGCAACAGCATCGCAATGTAGAGAACGTAGACAACGATTGTAATGAGGGCGAAAATATAACCCATCTATCAGTCCTTAGCCCTGGTCGAAGGGGAATTCGCCGTCGGTCTCAAAGCCGGCGGGAACCTCGGAATTAGCCACGCCCAGAACCTCCAGGTTGGAGGGGGTCAGCAGGAACACCTTAGCGGTGACGCGCTCAATGCGGCCTTCCAGCGCGAATGCCAGACCGGATGCAAAGTCCACCAGGCGCTTTGCG
This sequence comes from Rothia sp. 110740021-2, assembly GCF_054263775.1. Lineage (NCBI taxonomy): Bacteria > Bacillati > Actinomycetota > Actinomycetes > Micrococcales > Micrococcaceae > Rothia > Rothia sp. 110740021-2. Next base: position 1,391,418 of record NZ_JBSZFE010000001.1, read on the forward strand.
TCTGCGTCAGGCATTTCTTCCACGTTCATAATCACGGGGATGTTCTCGCGGAATGCCTCACCAATGATCTTTGCATCATTGTAGGAGCGGGGGTGGATAGTGGTGATACGACGCAATTCGTCCTCTTCTTCCTCGTAACCGTAGGTGTATCCGTTGGTTTCTTCGGGCTCGTAGCCCTGGTCGTAGTAGCCGTCGTTGGAGTACGTCTCGGCGTACTGCTCGGTGTATTCGGTATTCGGCACCGGGGTGTCCTCCCAATTGTCTGCGCTGACGTCGTCCCAAGTCTGCTCGGTTTCCGCCAGATCAGCTGTGGTTTCAGGTGTATGAGCGGTGGCGTATGCCGCTGCATCTACGGTTGCTCGTCCGTCGGCAGTTTCTTCTGCGTCCAGATACTCGGTTTCTGTACCGTCATCGTAGCTATTAGCTTGCTGGTACACTTCTTGTTCAGTATAGGGGGGTTCGTCCTGCAGGTGGTAGGTTGCGCTCTGCGACTCGGCAACGCTGTACTGTGCTGAGCCGGGCAGTGCTGAGAGCCTGTTAGAGCTGTCGGTCTTCTGTGCTATAGCAGCCTGCCCTGCGGAGGCGTTTGCCTCCCGGCGGGAGTCAGCCTGCACAGCCTGCGGGGATTCTTCCGGCGTCGTCTCAGCGTTCTGGTATCGTTCCAGGCCGAGGAAACCCGCCAGACGGCTTTGTTTCGCCATGATTCTCTCGCTGTTCTTTCACGTTGGTGGTGTACAGGTTCTGCCGTAGTGCGTCATCAGAAGGTGTGTGCGTAACGGTACGCCATGCACCGGCATGTATATATTACCAGCGCACGCCCCGCGCAGGCGGTCAAGGGCACCGATGATTATGCCGCAGTTTGTACCGAAAGCAGTCCAGAGTGCGATAGGCAACGCACGGCGCGTAGCTTGGGCGAGGCTAGAGCGCCGGGCGCTTACCCATGATGTCGCTACCCACGCGCACGCAGGTCGAGCCCCAACGCACCGCAGCCTCCAAATCCCCGCTCATACCGGCAGAAATCTCGGTCGCATGCGGCACCTGCTCACGCACCAGCAACGCCAGCCCGTAGAGCTTCTCAAATGCCTCATCAGGGTTCATTCCCAGCGGCGCCACCGCCATCACGCCACCACAGCGCAAATGCTCGTGGTTCTCGATGCGCTCCACCAACTCCAGCAGCTCAGAGGCGCTCGTACCACCGCGCGCGCCCTCAGCGGCGTGGCCAGCCGTCGCAACCTCTGCCAGGGACACCTGCACCAGGCAGGTCAGCGCACCCTGCTCCGCCGCCGCGGGTGCGGGTGCCTCCCCCGCCTCGAAGCGCGCGAGCTGGTTTGTGTACGCCTTCGCCAGCGCGTCCGCCAGGGAGGGGCGGTCCACTGAATGCACGCTGGAGGCGTACTTGACCACAGACTTCGCCTTATTCGTCTGCAACTGGCCAATAAACGCCCAGTGCGGGGGCTGCACCTCACGCTGGGCGCAGTAGGCGGCAAGCTCGCGAGCCTTCGTACTCGCCTCCTGGTCGCGGTTCTCACCGAAGAGGGCCACTCCCCCATCCAGCAGCGCCGCTGCGTCAGAGGCGGGGAAGAACTTCGTGACCGTCACCAGCTGCACTGAGGCGCTCGCCTCAGTACGCACCGCGCTACGGTCCTGCTCCGCGGCGCGGATACGCGCAAGCACGCGACGGTAGTTCTGCAGTAGTTGCTCGGCGCGTTCGGGAGTGTAGTGCAGGTTCTGTTCTTCTACATTCATCTCAGGCATCTTCTCTCCTTCAGCGTCTCTACGCGGCGGGCTCTTCCAACTTCTGAACCCACACCAGACCCGCGATGCGGCCCGGCTTCTCACCGCGGTTCGTGAACCCGCGATGTGAATACACCTCAGGCTCCTCAAACGTGCACCGCGCACAGTCCATGCTCACCTGCACGCCCGCCTCTTCCAGCACCGCACGGGCGCCGGCGGGCAGATCCAGTCCGGGGGTCTGCTGGCTGGTCACCGCATGCACCTGCGGAATCAGTTCAGTGGACTCGGCGCGCATATCTTCGGGTACCTCGTAGCAGCTACCGCAGATACTCGGGCCCAGCCACGCGATAATTTTCTCCGCGCCGAGCTGACGCATCCGCTGCACGGTCTGCTGGAGTACACCGTCAAGCAGGCCGCGGCGGCCAGCATGGGCTACCGCAAGAATCGGCTGCCAGTTCGCGACCCGCTCACCCACCAGCACCACCGGGATGCAGTCCGCCACCATAATCGCCAGGGGCACACCCTCACTGCTGATGGCGGCATCGGCCACCGGGGAGTTCTCCAGCACCGCTCGGGCACGCTTAGCGGTACGCTCCTGCGGGGCACCGGGCGCGTAGGATTCCACCGCGTAGTCTTCCGGGCGGGCAATCTGCACACCGTGCACCTGGTTCAGGTAAAAGAACGGGTCGGTACCCAGCGCATCCTCCAGGGCGGCACGGTGGTTGAGGGTACGCACCAGGGATGCGTCCATACCGCCACCGAGCTCATCGTCCACGTGCAGGCCCAGGTTGCCCGCCGCGCGGGAGGTGAAACCTACCCGCACACGCCAGGGGCCCAAGGTGAGGGTATCGGCAGAGGCAAGTAACGAAGGTTTGGGATTATCGCTCATCTTCCATTCCTTATCAGAGGTCAGCGGGTATAACGGCGGGTATAGCAAAGGGGAGCCGAGAACAGCACAATGTGCGTGTTTCTCAGCTCCCCTATAGCTTCATAGGACTCTCAGCCGTGCAACGCTTAGGCGTTCACAGCCGGGCAGACTACTTCAGGAAGTCAGGGACGTCCAGGGTGTCGCGGCGAGCCGGAGCTTCCTCCACAACTGGGGGAAGGTCAACGTCGAAGCCAGCAGCGCCGGTGGAAGCCGGAGCAGCAGCGGGTGCGTTGTAGCCGTAGCCGTTAGCAGCCGGAGCGGTGGAACCGCCGAAGGATGCCTGGGTGCGCTGAGCCTGGGTAACTGCAGCAGTGGAAGCGTTGGAGTTGGTCTCCGGGTTCACTGCGTCGAAGCCAGCAGCAATCACGGTCACGCGAGCCTCATCGCCCAGTGCGTCGTCAATAACAGCACCGAAGATGATGTTTGCATCGGGGTGAGCAACTTCCTGAACCAGGCGTGCAGCCTCGTTGATCTCGAACAGACCCAGGTCTGAGCCACCCTGAATGGACAGCAGAACGCCATGTGCACCGTCGATGGATGCTTCCAGCAGCGGCGAAGCGATAGCCAGCTCAGCTGCCTTCACGGCACGGTCCTCACCGGATGCCGAGCCGATACCCATCAGAGCCGAGCCTGCACCCTGCATGACGGACTTAACGTCAGCGAAGTCAAGGTTAATCAGGCCGGGGGTGGTAATCAAGTCGGTAATGCCCTGCACACCGGAGAGCAGAACCTGGTCAGCGGACTTGAATGCGTCCAGCATGGAGACGTTACGATCCGAAATCGACAGCAGTCGATCGTTCGGAATAACGATCAGGGTATCAACCTCATCGCGCAGAGCAGCGATACCGGTCTCAGCCTGGTTGGAGCGGCGGCGGCCTTCGAAGGTGAAGGGACGGGTCACCACACCAATGGTCAGAGCGCCGAGGGAGCGGGCAATACGTGCCACGACGGGTGCGCCACCGGTACCGGTGCCACCGCCCTCACCTGCGGTCACAAAGACCATGTCTGCGCCCTTGAGGACTTCCTCAATTTCCTGCGCGTGATCCTCGGCTGCCTGACGGCCAACCTCGGGGTTTGCGCCCGCGCCAAGACCGCGGGTCAGCTCACGACCAACGTCCAGCTTAACGTCTGCATCGGACATCAGCAGAGCCTGAGCGTCAGTGTTGATAGCAATGAACTCAACGCCGCGCAGACCAACCTCAATCATGCGGTTGACTGCGTTGACGCCACCGCCGCCGATACCAACGACCTTGATGACTGCCAAGTAGTTCTGGGGAGTTCCAGCGTCCATGTATTCCTCGATTGTTCCGTGTTCCAGCTTCGGAAGACCCGCAGCTTAATCTAAGCCTAAAGGTTTCCTCTAAAGAATGACTTTATCTGCTAGGATACCAAACTGTTTTTGCTGGTTCCTAGTCACAAAGCGCAATTACCCCCTCTTTTTGTGGATTTAACACAAAAAGGGAGGATATAGCGCCTGAATGGTTCCCCTATCGGGTCACCGGTACGCGCGGGGCAGACACATCGTAGATGGTCACATTCTGCATCTGTGCTTCGGAAGATTTCTCTTCCTGAGCACGCTTGGCAATAGCCTGGCGCAGGGAGAGCAGGACCTTCGCCTTCAACTCGCTCTCTTCAGCGGTTCCCCACTGCACCGTAGTATTATCCCTCAAGGTTATAGTGATACTTGAGGTTGAGGTGGCACCAGCTTCCTTAACCTGAACTAGAAGTTCAGAGGGCATCGCCGAGAGCACCGTAGAAATGGTGCGGAATTCGTCCGAAGTCTTCGGATCATCACCGCTGAAACGAACCAGCGGCACCGAAGTATCGGGCTGAGTCGCCGACTCGAGCAGGCTCACACCATCGCTATCAACAGTATGGTACGTATCTCCCTGCTTCACAACCGCAACAGCGGTACGCTCCTTCAGGGTCACCACCAGCTCATGCGGCGGACGGCTCTCCACCTGCACGCTACGAAGCACGTTATCCTGCCCAATCAGCTCACGCACCTTCTTCTCGTCAATGCGAGTGAGCGGAACCCCGCGCAGAGGCCCCAGCTTCTGCTCCACCTGGGTGGTTTCCAGCAGGGATGTGCCGCGCACTGTAATCTTCTGAGTCGCCAACAGGGGCGAGAAGAAGACCAGCACCACGTACAGTACCGCAATAATAGCCAGCACCGAGGCGGTGTACAGCAGCTTACGGGCACGAGTCAGAGGCAAACGCTCCTTACGGGAGCGCTCCTCTGCACGCAGACCGTCTAGGCCCGGATCCTGACGCAGACGCTCACGGTGAGCCTGACGGCTCGCACGCTCGCGTTCCTTCTCAATCTCCGCTGCACGCTGCTGCTCACGCTCGGCACGCCAACGACCAAAACGGCTCGCGGGGCGAGGGTCTTCGGCAGCCTTCTCCCCCGCCTTATCGGCGCTTTCTTCAGCCTTCTGAGCGACAGACTCTTCGTGAGATTCAACAGAACCGGCAGATGCTTTGCCAGCGGTGGACGCCGACTTCTTGTCAGCGTCCTTATCGCTACCCCTATCTACGCTCTTCACCAACTGCGAGGATGCAGTCTGAGCAGAGCCGCTCTTCGAAGAAGAATCCTCAAACGCCTCAACATCAAACAGCTCGGGAGCGTGCTCCACCTCAGACACGGTACGACCGGTCATCAGCGCCGAACGCACCGAATCCTTCAAAGACTGCGCCGAAGAATGAACCTCCGAAGCGCTCTTGGACGCCGAAGATTCAGAATTCTTCTGCATTGAAGCCTTATGCACAGGCTTACGCGGCATGTGTCGAACGGAACTCGAAGACTGAGTAGCGGCAGACTGCGCAACAGCAGGCTGTGCAGAAGCCTCGGAGGCTACAGACCCAGTAGGCTTCGTAACATCAGTCTGAGCAGCACCAGTCGGCTGAGGTTCAGCCTGAGGCACTTCAGCCTTTGTTACCGAAGCCTTCACCTGCTGAGGTGGCACGGACTTAGCCTGTACCGCCTCAACCGGTGCCACCTCAGTCTTCGCATTCTCAGCTACTTGCTGAGCACGCAGACGAGCACGCGAACGCGGAGCCTTTGGCGCGCGCGAGGAGGAATGCCCCTCCGCAGAGAGACCAGAACTCATCGGCACAGCCTAAGCCTCCGACTTCTTCGACTCGCCACCGTGACGGATCCCCAAGGACTCCAGCAGACGCGCACCCAAAGCGGTCACGTCACCAGCGCCCACAGTCATCACAATATCGCCGTCCTGAGCGCAGGTCACAATATCCTCAATAGCGCCCTCAGCGGTAGCGTAACGAACCTCAGAGAAACCAGCACCGGTAATCAATTCACTGGTTACCCCCTCAATCGGCAACTCGCGAGCAGGGTAAATATCCAGCACATGAGCGCGGTCAGCCACCGACAGGGCCTCCGCGAACTCCTTCGCGAACTCACGAGTACGAGAGAACAGGTGCGGCTGGAAAATCACGTACAGGCTATGACCATCAGCCACGGTACGACCGGTCTCCAGGGCACGGAAAACCTCAGTCGGGTGGTGCGCGTAATCATCAAAGACCTTCACACCAGCAACCTCACCGCGCAGGGTAAAGCGGCGGTCAGCACCCACAAACTCAGCCAGCGCACGAGCAATATCAACAGCCTCGTAACCAGAAATCAACGCCGAAGCAAAAGCAGCCGAAGCGTTCAGCTGGTTATGAATACCGGGCACCTTCAGCGCAAGATTCTGCTGGCCTTCATAACGCACACCGCGGCACTCAAAAGACCAGGAAAGGTGCGAAGAAGAGGAAGAACCCGCGCTGGTAATCTCGCTAATGCGCAAGTCAGCATCCTCAGACTCACCGTAGGTCACAACGGAAACACCCGCCGCACGAGAATGAACCGCCAAAGCCGTCGCACCCTCATCATCGGCGCAGGTCACCACAACACCGTTAGGTGCCAGCGAACCCACAAAACGGTTGAACGCCTCAAAGACACGCTCGTCCGTCTTATAGAAATCCAGATGGTCCGGCTCAACATTCGTCACCACAGCAATAGCCGGGCGGTAACGCACAAACGAGCCGTCCGATTCATCAGCCTCAGCCACAAAAATCGACTCGGGGCCCTGAGTACCTAGATGGGCGTTCGTGCCGCGACCAGTAATCACAGTACCCACCGCGAAGGACGGCTGTGCACCCAGCTGATCAAACATCACAGAAATCATGGAGCTGGTCGTGCTCTTACCGTGAGTACCGGCAACAGCAACCACCTGAGACTCACCCATCACAGCGGCGAGCGCCTCAGAACGATGCAGCACACGCAGACCTTGCGCACGAGCGGCAGCAAGTTCCGGGTTATCCTCACGAATCGCAGTAGAAATCACCACGGTATCAACATCCACAATGTTCTCAGCCTGCTGAGGAACAGCCACACGAGCACCCGCAGCGCGCAAAGACTCAACAGTAGCCGACTCGGCGCGGTCAGATCCGCTCACCGTCACACCAGCCTGCAGCATCAAAACGGCAATAGCGCTCATACCCGCACCACCAATGCCGATGAAGTGCACACGACCCAACTCGCTCATCTTCGCACGCTCAGGGAACGGCGGGTTCAGCGGTGCCGGCAGCACCATCTCAAGATTCATCAATTCAGTCATTACTTCTCAGCTGCTTTCAATACTGCTTCAGCCATAACGCGTGCCGCGTCACGGATACCAAGTTCATACGCCGCAGCGCCCATGCGCTCCAACTCCTCCGGATTCGCCATAAGAGCCGGAATCTCACGGGCAAACCACTCACCGGTGACCTCTGCATCCTTCACCAGCAGAGCCGCAGACGCCTCCACCAGAGAACGAGCATTCAGAGCCTGCTCACCATTACCAATGGGAAGCGGCACAAAAATCGCGGGAACACCCACTGCAGCAACCTCACTGACAGTCGCCGCGCCCGAACGCACCAGCAGAAGATCAGCGGCAGCGTACACATCCTGCATGCCGTTGCTGAACTCAATCTGACGGTAATTCGGCTCACTCAACGGCTCACCATTCTCATCCAGAACAGTCTTACCCTTACCGGTAATATGCAGAATCTGGAAGTCCCACTCCGCAAAGTGGTCACGGCACGCCGCCACCGCATTGTTCAGGCTCTGCGCACCCAGCGAACCACCGGTGACAATCACGGTAGGCTTCTGCGGGTCCAGACCCAGGTTACGGCGAGCCTTCGAACGGTGCGCCTCACGGTTCAGGTAGGCAATCTCATCCTTCATCGGCATACCTACCAGGGTTGCGCGCGGGAAAGGAGTGTTAGGGAATGCAACACCGGTGAACTTAGCGAACGTGCCACCCAGGCGGTTCGCCAAACCGGGCTTCGCGTTCGCCTCGTGAATCACCACGGGAATCTTAGTGCTCAACGCCGACAAATACGCTGGCGGGCACACGTAGCCACCCACGCCAACGACCACATCCGCATCTACATCCTTGAGGATGCGGCGGGTCTTCGACAGGCCACCCAAGAACTTAGCGGGGAAAGCAAAAGCTGCACGGTTGATGCTACGGGGGAACGCCGCACGGGGAATAAACTCAATATCGAAACCAGCTGCCGGAACCAGCTCGGCTTCCATCTTGTCCGCAGTGCCCAGCATCAGAATCTTAGCGTTCGGCTCAAGATCACGAACCGCACGCGCAATCGCGAGCATCGGATTAATATGACCGGCGGTGCCACCACCGGCGAAGACTATAGAGCGCGTCTTCTTCGTCATAGATCTTTCTCCCAACACATCGATACAGGATTATTTTACGCTATCGCATCTGTTCAATAGAGCGCCCCCGCCGTCGAGCTATGACTCAACGGCGAGGGCTTTATCTCTTATTCAGTGCAAGTGGAGGCTCAAATAGTAGCCCGAACAGCATGCTCCGGCCGCGAGCCTTTCACCCCTGCAGAGGCTAACTCTGCCTGCGGGTGCCGCGCTGAGCCGAGTTCCGAGCCGCGCCCTGAGCCGGACGCTGCACCTGCTGAGCGTCATCCTTCGGAACACCCTTTGCCTGGGCGCCCTGTCGCGGCGTTGCCTGACGCGGAGCACCCTGTCGAGGGTTGCCCTGTCGCTGGGCACGACGCTGACGATCCTCAGGATGCAACGGCTGCAGACCCGCAGGCAGCAAACCCGACGGACGGTGCTGCGCGCTACGGAGCTGAGCACCACGAGGCTGCTGCACTCGCTTCTGAGCAACAGGCTGCTGAGCGGTACGAGGCTGAGCGGAGCGCTGCTGTACAGCCTGCTTCGGTGCAGCTTGCTTCGGAGCCGAGGGCATCTGGTCTGCAGGCTTCGCAGCGGTCGCCTTCTGAGCAAGGCGAGCCTGAGCGGGACGACCCTGCGTGGGCAGCCCACTCGCAACACGAGCCTGCTGACCGGTACGAGGCTGAGCGGATGCCTTCTTCGGAGCTGGGTTCGTCGGTGCAGGCTTCTGAGAGACCTTCTGCTTCTGGGCCTCGGCCTTCTGCTCCGCCTTCACAGGGGTAGCTTCCTCACGAGCCTGCGCCGCCTCCTGACGACGACGAACCTCCTCCTCGTGTATACGAGCCTTCTCCTGACGGATACGCTTCTTCTCCTGCTCACGAGCCATACGTGCCAACTCACGCTGCTGATCCGGCGCAAAACCCAACCAGCGGCGCAACGTACTCTCCGGACCAAACATCAGCGCAAACGGGTTATGTTCCTTCAGTAGGTGGCCACCGGCAGCCGCACGAGCTGCCTCCTCCTGATTCAGCACAATCTGCAACGGCGTACGACGCTTCCAGTCAGCATTCGCACGACGAACCTCACGCGCACTCTGGGTTTCAATATTCGACGGTGCCGCTGCGCCACGCATCGGAGTCTGCCACGCAAACGCCAACAACAAACCCGCCGCAAACAACGAGGACAACAGCGACGAACCACCATAGGAGACAAACGGCAGAGGCACACCAATCACCGGTAAAATACGGGACACCATGGCCATATTGATAATCGCCTGAGAGCTCAACCAAATCATGATGCCGCCCGTAGCCAAACGCACCAGGGGGTCAGTAGTGCGCAGCATAATACGCACTGCGCAGTACACCAGACCTACATACAGCAGCAGAACTGCCAAAGTGCCCAGCAGACCCAGCTCCTCACCAATAATGGCAAAAATATAGTCATTATGCGCCTCAGCCAGGTAGTTATACTTCTGACGCGACTGGCCCAGACCAACACCGAGGAAACCACCGGTTGCCAGCGCCACCTCACCAGAATTCGCCTGATCGCAGTTAGCGTTCGTACACGAACCCCAGATACCGAAGATACGAGCCACACGGTTCGCGCTACTGAAAACACCCAACAGCGCCAGCATCGCAAACGCGCCGCCAATCTTCAGCAACGAGCTACGAGAAGCACCCGCCAGCCACATCATGCCCACAAAGATGAAGCCATACACCATGGCGGTACCCATATCGCCACCGAGCATAATCAGCAGCACCAGGGCGCCCACACCATAAATCGAGGGGAATAGAGTACGCCAAATGCTGTGAGAAATATCGCCGTGACGGCTGTACACCCATGCCAGCCACATAATAATCGCCAGCTTCGAAAATTCCGATGGCTGAATCTGCACAACGCCGGGGATTTTCAGCCAGTTACGGTTACCGTTCACCTCAACCCCAACAACCACCACAGCAAGCTGCATGACCAACGCGGAAATCAGCATCGCGTTCACCACAAATTTCTTGTGGTAATACCCAACAGGGATACGCGTAATACCCACCATCGCGATCACACCAAGAACCAAGAACATGATCTGCGAGGAAACCTGTGAAAACGGCGACTGCCCCTGCGAAATCATGGTGACGCTCGACGCCGACAGCACCATAATGCAGCCAAAAATAGCCAGACCCAGGGTGGTCACCAGTAGCATCACCGGTACATCCCACAGGTCAGCCTTCAAACCACGACGATACAGCCTATCGGCACGAGCACGGAACGGCGCAGAGAAATCCTCCAAACCGGCTCGCAAAGACGCCCAACGACCACTCGCTGTCGAACGCGTCGAAGAAGCCGAACGCGCCGAAGATGCGCTGGTACTCACATGCCCTCCTATAGGCCTCAACTGCCACGGATCCGTCGTGGCGAATACACGAAAAAGGTTCAGGGGCGGGACACCATGACCATCCCACCCCCGAGAAGAACCCGCAGAAAGCACCCCGGTCACCCGAGACACCCCCTACAGGCAACGTCCTAAGAGTCTGCCAGCTGAGCGGCAACAGCATTCGCAAACGCCTCACCGCGCACCGCATAATTCTTGAACTGGTCCATCGATGCAGACGCGGGAGCCATCAGCACAGTATCCCCCGGATGCGCCAGCTCAGCAGCCTTCGCAACGGCCGCATTCATCACGGTAACTCCGTCCGAAGAATCAGCCACAGCGGCAGTCATATTGTAGGTCGGAACCTGCGGGGCATGAGTCGCCAACGCAGACTTCAACGCCGCAGTGTCAGTACCGATAATCAGCACAGCCTTCAGGCGCTGAGCGTGGGCAGCAATCAGCTCATCGTACTCAACGCCCTTCGACAGACCACCAGCAATCCACACCAGAGACGGGTAGCCGCTCATCGACGCATTTGCAGCGTGAGGGTTCGTAGCCTTCGAATCATTCACCCACATGATGTCGTTCGCGTAGCCCACCAGCTGGTTACGGTGCGCACCAGTTTTGAAGGAACGCAGGCCCGCACCAACAGCCTTCGGGTCAATATCAGCCGCACGGCACAGCGCCGCAGCCGCCAGAGCGTTCTCCACGGTGTGCTTCGCCGGCATCTTACCCGGTGCCGGAGCCAAATCCTCCAGAACCGCCAGCTCATACGCCTCGTTATAACGGTTCTTCAAGAAGGCGCGGTCCACCATGATATCCTCAGCCAGTCCCAGCATCGATACGGCGGGCATCTCAGTAGAACTGAATCCAATCGCGCGGGCACCCTCAATAACATCCGCATTCTCAACCATGCGCAAGGTTTCCACGTGATCGGTGTTGAAAATACAAGCAACCTGAGTGTGCTCGTACACGCGTGCCTTATCAGCCTTGTAACGCTCGAACGAACCGTGCCAGTCCACGTGGTCCTCAGCGATGTTCAGAACCACCGAAGCATACGGGGACAGCGAGTAGGTCCAGTGCAGCTGGAAGCTCGACAGCTCCACTGCGAAGAACTTGTAGGGCTCATCGTCGGCAATGGCGTACACAATGGGCATACCCACGTTACCCACCTGAATAGCCTTCTTACCGGCAGCCTTCAGGATGGAATCGACCATGCCCACGGTGGTGGTCTTACCGTTCGTGCCGGTCAGGCACAGCCACTTGGGGGTCGGGCGGTCGCTGCGCTCGTTCAGGCGCCACGCCAGCTCCACATCGCCCCAAATCTGGATGCGACGCTCGTACGCGTCCAGCATGACCGGGTGGTCGGGGCGCACGCCCGGGGAGGTCACCACAAGCTCGGGTTCCTGACCGTCCACCAGGGGCAGGGCACGCATGTGCTCGGGACCGAACAGACCCTCAACATTGCCGTAGGCGTTAGCGTACAGGTCGATGCGCTCACGCTTCTCCGGGGTGTCAGCCCCGTCGATGACTACGATCTTCGCGCCCAGCTGGGCAAGCACGTCGGTCACAGCGTCGCCGCTGGTACCCATGCCCACCACGACCACGCGCAGGTTAGCCCAGGGGGCACCCCAATGGGTCAGCTCGGAGAGGCGCTCCGATTCGTATACCGGGTTCACCGCAATAGCGGCAGCGTTCGCTTCAATGCGAGCGGCATCCGGCTGTTCATTAGTTGACATTAGTGAATCACTCCAGAAGTCTGCGAGAACCAGTCACCGAAGAACAGCGCCAGGGCAACGAGCACGCAGAGGGCGTTAATAACCCAGAGGCGGAACACGGAGTTCACCTCGCCGCTGCTGACGGTACCGGGGACAATGACCTTCTTATCAATTGAGAACTTGCCGTTGACGCCAACCTTCTCCATGTGGTGGTGGAAGGGGGTCATACGGAAGTAACGGTGCGCGTGCAGGGGCTTCTCCCCCGCTGCCACCGAACGCTTACGGCTGGTCTTGAACACGAACTTCTGCACGATCACAGAGAACACTTCCAGCACGGGGATCAGGGCGATGACCAGCAGGAGTAGCTCGGTGCGGGTGAACAGTGCGAAAGCAACCATTGCGCCGCCGAGCGCCAGGGAGCCGGAGTCGCCCATGAAGATCTGTGCCTTCGACACGTTCCACCAGAGGAAGCCAGCCAGCGAACCCACCAGGGATGCGGCAATCAGCGCCAGCGAACCGGGGTCGCGCACATCGTAGCAGGCGGTGCCAGCACCGGCGGAGCAGGCGTGCACGTACTGCCAGATGCTGATGGTCAGGTAGCCGGAGAAGATGGTCATCATGATGCCGCCAGCCAGGCCGTCCAAACCATCGGTGAAGTTCACCGCGTTCGTACCGGACAGGGAGATGAGGGTAATCCAGGCAACCAGCAGGATGGAGCCGAAGACCGCACCCGCCGCGAACAGGTCGATGGGCAGGTCACGCACGAACGAGATAGCGGTCGACGCCGGACGAGCACCCGACTCGTTCGGGAACTGGAACGCCAGGTACGCAAAGGGCAGGGTCACACCCAGCAGGCCGATGGTCTTCTGCTTCTCGGTCAGACCTTCGTTGCCCTTATTGCGGAACTTCATGATGTCGTCCGCCGCGCCCACGCCGAGCATGCCCAGGGTGAAGGCGATGGTCAGCCACGCGGTAGCGGTCGGCATCGGTGCGGTACCGAAGAACAGGGCACTCACAGCCAGGGTCAAGAAGTAGGCGAGAATCGCCGCGGGGATGAAAATCAGACCCGCCATGGTGGGGGTGCCCGCCTTGTGCTGGTGGGCTGCCGGGCCTTCCTCACGGATGAGCTGGCCAAGCTTCAGGGACTTCATCTTCTTGATGAACACCGGCAGCGCGGTGAGGGAGATGAGGAATCCGAAGATTCCAGCAATCAGCACGGTAATCATAAAGCGCTACCCTTCGTTCGTGGTCTGTTCGGTCGAAGTACGGTCATGGTCGGCGTTAGCTGCGCTGTCCAGGTGAGCGGCAAGGTGGTCGCTCAAGTCGGTGGTCTCAACGAAGTCACCGGCAGAAAGCCAGGTCGGCGCCTGCTCTTCCTCAGCGCCGAAGGTGTACTCGGCGAAAGCAACCTGGTCACCCAGAATGCCCAGCTTCGCACCGTTCGAGGACTTGAAGAGCACAATGTCACCGGGGCGAACCTCGGCGCGCAGAATCTGCTCTGCCTCTTCCGGGGTCTGCACCCAGGTTGCCTCGTTACCCCAGGAGCCTTCCAGGTGAGCCGCATTGTAGGTGGGCTTCGTCTCGTCGCCCACAGCAATCAGCTTGGAAATGTTCATGCGCACCACGAGGCGGCCGATGCGGTCGTGCTCCTCCAGGGAGGCGTCGCCGAGCTCTAGCATGGCACCCAGAACAGCCCAGGTGCGGTGCGGCTGACCGGTTGCCGGGTCAACGGTGCGGCCCAGCTGCGCCAGGGTGCGCAGTGCCGCCGCCATCGACTCGGGGTTCGCATTGTAGGCGTCGTTAATGACGGTCACGCCGTCGGCGCGGTCGGTGCGCGCCATGCGCCACTTCGAAGCCGCTGCAGCCTTATTGAGCGCGCGAGCAATCTTCTCACCGGAAATACCGCTGTTGTAGGCAACCGTTGCCGCAGCCAGCAGGTTGTGCACATGGTGCTCACCAATCAGCTGCGAGGAAATCTCGTACTCGCTACCGTCAGGCAGGCGCAGAGTGAACTCGGGGCAGCCGGCGTCGGTGGTGCGCAGGTTCAGCGCCGCCACGTAACGTTCGTAGGGCTGGCCGTTCGCGTCGGTCTTCTCACCCACGCCGAAGTAGGTCACAGGAGCAACCGAACGCGACGCCATGCGCAGCACGCGCTCATCGTCAGCGTTCAGAGCCAGGGAGCCGGTCGGCTGAACACCCTCAGCCAGCTCGCCCTTGGTGCGCTCGATGTTGTCCACGCCGCCGAACTCGCCAGCGTGCGCGGTACCAACCTTCAGGATCGCGCCGTGGTCCGGGTGCGCAATATTCGCCAGGTACTCGATGTTGCCCACATGGTCCGCACCCATCTCAATGACCAGGTAGCGGGTGGACTCATCCGCACGGAAAACGGTCAGGGGCACGCCTACCTCACTGTTGTAGGAGCCGACCGGGGCAACGGTCGGGCCCTCCGGGGTGAAAATGGCGGCAAGAAGGTCCTTGGTGGTGGTCTTACCGGCAGAACCGGTAATACCGATAACGGTCAGCTCGCCCTGAGCGCGCATCTGCTCAATGGAGTAGCGCGCCAAATCGCCCATCGCCAGCACCACATCGGGCACCTGGATGCTCGGGTAGGGCACGCCCTGCTCGTCGAGTACTTCACGCTCGACCAGCGCCAGGGTCGCACCCCTCTCAAACGCCATGGGGATGAACCTGTGGCCGTCAGTGACCGCGCCGGGCTTCGCCACGAACAAGGTACCGGTCTGCACCTCACGGGAGTCGGTGGTGGCGAAGTCTGCGTACACCTGCTCCTCACGGCCCTCCAGGCCGATAGCGGTGCCGCCGGTTGCCTCAATAATCTGGGCGGCGCTGAGCTTAATCATTCTTCACCATACCTTCAGCGGTCTTAGAGTCACTTTCATCGAGCATGCGCTGGTAGTCAGGCAGAATCTCGAAACCGTGCGCACGCAGGGCACGGGCGGTTTCAACACGGTCGTCCAGGGCAATATCCACGCCGTCAAC
Source organism: Rothia sp. 110740021-2 (assembly GCF_054263775.1). NCBI lineage: Bacteria > Bacillati > Actinomycetota > Actinomycetes > Micrococcales > Micrococcaceae > Rothia > Rothia sp. 110740021-2. The sequence continues at coordinate 1,406,852 of NZ_JBSZFE010000001.1, forward strand.
ATCCTGTTCGGTTTCGTGGCCGCGGCCAGCAATCAGGATGGCGTCGTGCTCGCCCGCCAGGGCAATTGCCGCGTCAATAGCGGCGGCACGCGGAGAAATATTCAGGATCTGGGTGGCTCGGCGGTTCTCAGCCTTCTGCGCGCCCTCCTCAACGGCGGCACGAATCGGCTCGGGCGCCTCACCGTGCGGGTCGTCATCAGTCACAACCACAATATCTGCGTACTGTGCCGCAATCGCGCCCATAATCGGGCGCTTGAGCTGGTCACGCTCACCGGTCGCGCCGAAAACAATCATGACCTTGCCGTCGCCGGGGCGGTCCATCGCCTCCAGGGCACGGGTCAGACCGTCCGGGTTGTGTGCAAAGTCCACAATCGCGTGCGGAGCCAAAGAAATTAGCTGCATACGGCCCGGAACCACCGGAGTCAGAGCCGAACCGGATGCCAGCTCGGGCAACAGGCGCTCACGCTCAGCGGAGTCAGTGTCCAGGTACGCCATGAGCGCCGCCAGCGCAGCATTCGAAACGTTAAAGTCAGCGGGCAGACCGGTGTAGCATTCAACGCTCTCACCGGCGCCATTAGCCACGTGGAAGCGATGGCCCAGGCCCTCACGCTGAACCTTCACCACAGCCCAGTCGCGGGCGCCAAACTCTGCGGGCACCTCAGCCAGACCGGCACCGCGCGCAGTCACCAGGCGGTGCACCTGTTGCGCACCCATCTGCTCGCAAGCGGTGGAGAACATCTTCTCGCCCCACTCGTCATCAGCAGTAATCACAGCCAGCTCGGCGCGCTCGGGGGTGAACAGCTGAGCCTTCGAGTCGAAGTAGTGCTCCATGGTGCCGTGCAGATCCAGGTGATCCTGAGTCAGGTTCGTAAAGCCAGCAACCGCGTACTTCACGCCGTCCACACGGTGGTAATCAATCGCGTGCGAAGACACCTCCATCGCCGCGCAACGCACCTGATGCTGACCCATAATCGTCAGCAGAGAATGCACGTGAGGAGACTCCGGGGTGGTCATCTTCGAAGGAACCGACACACCATCAATCAGAATCTGAATAGTGCCAATCAGACCCGTCTTCACACCCAGGCCGGTGCGGAACACCGACTCCAACATGTAGGTGGAGGTGGTCTTACCGTTCGTACCGGTCACCGCGTAACGGTGAGTAGCGGGGAACGAAGCCGAACCATAAATCAGCGCAGCCAACGGACCAACGTACTCGCGCAGGTTCTCAGTCACCAGGACAGGCACCGGCGCCTCACCCAGCAGCTGCGCACCGGCAGCATCCGTCAAAATAGCGGAAGCACCAAGCTTCAACGCAGCCTCAGCAAACTGCGCACCGTGCACCTTCGCACCGGGCAGAGCCACGTACAGGTCCTGCGGGCGAACGCCTCGGGAGTCCATGCTGATACCGGTGACCTCAACAGAATCACCGGATTCAGAACCCTGAACGCCGCTAGCCGGCTGGGAACTCACCTGAGCACCCAAGCCCTGCAGATGTTCGCGAAGGTGCGCCAAACTCACCGGGCGCACAGAATTCGGGCGCAGAGTCTGAGCGTCGCCGCCCAGCAGGTTCTGGCCGGGTGCGTGAGATGCGGTATCCATCGTCCTTCTTTCCTCTCCGCTGTCCGAAGCGGTGAGCTCTGTATGGTCAATGCGCTCAAGGCACACAGGGTCATTCAATATTCTACGGTCTTTAGGCTTCGACAGGTGTTCAGTACCGGCGCTTCTTCATCACGAATCAGCTACCGGGCGCCTCTCCCCCGCTCACCTTTAGCTCGTCTTATTGGGGCTATCCTCAGCAAAAAGCGGAATCAACTCCGGTTCACCGGTAGAACGCGGCACATTATAGGTGTGCAGAGTCTTCTCCATAATCTTGGAGAACTCAGCCGTCGTACCGTTCGTACCCACGCTACCCTCAGGACGCTGCATGGTCACCGCCACCAAGAACTGCGGGTTCTCAATCGGCGCCACACCAACAAAGGACGTCGTGTTGCCGTCATAGCCGCCCTTCTCACTCGGAGTTTCCGCAGTACCGGTCTTACCGCCCACGCGGTAGCCAGTCACCTTCGCCGGACGGGCATGGCCCTGCTCCACCACATTCTCCATGAGAGTCAGGCAGGAGGCGGCAGTCTGCTCACTCACCATGCGTTCGCCAGGCTCCACGGCACGCTTATGTTCGGTACCGTCCGCGTCAATGATCGCGTCCACAATGCGCGGCTTCAGACGAACACCCTTATTGCCCAGCGCCTGGAAAATCATGGCGGTCTGCAGAGGAGTCTGCGCAACACCCTGACCGAACAGCACCGTGTACTGCTGACGGCCGTCCCAATCACGCCAATCAGCAATCAGGCCCTGCTCCTCACCGGTCAACTCAATGCCGGTAAACTCACCAACACCGTACTTCTTCAACCAGTTGTAGCGCTCTTCCTTGCTGAGCTTCTGACCGACCAGCACCGTACCGGTGTTCATCGAGTCATGAATAATGCCCGAGAAAGTACGCCGCTGCGCCCCGTGCTCAAACGCATCCTTGAAAGTCTGGCCGTCAATCGTGAGGGTCGCGGGCACATCATACACGCTAGTCGGAGTCGTCAGGCCCTGCTCAATCAGCGCCGAAGAAGTCAGCATCTTCTCGGTCGAACCGGGCTCCACGTTCTGCGAAATAGCGCGCGGAGTCATATCCGCCGCATCCTCAATGGTTGCCGCACCCGGGTCCATCGTGGAGGAATCAGCGAGAGCCAAAATGGAGCCGTCACGCACATCCATAACAATGGCGGTACACCATTCAGCCTTCAGCTCCTCAGCGCGGGCACGTACCACCTGCTGCGCAAAATACTGCACATCACGGTTAATGGTCAGACGAATATTCTTGCCGTCCACCGCCAGACGCTGCTCTTCCTTCGCCACGGGGATACGCACACCATCAGCACTAATCTCGTAGGTACGCTCACCGGGGGTACCGGCAAGCTCCTTCTCGAAGACACGCTCAATGCCCACCGAGAAGTTACGGGACACCGTGCCGCCCTTGCCGTTGCCGTCAGCCTCTTCAACAATGTTGTACTTGCCGACCACGGAGCCACCCACACTACCGTTGGGGTACAGGCGCTGAGAGAACGCCTCACCGTAGATGAAGGGCGCACCCAGGGCGTCAATCTTATTGAAAATCTCCGGGGTGATATTTGCCTTAATCACCGAGTACTTGGAGGTGCCGTCCAGCTTGGACTTGATGAACTCGTCGGTAATGCCCGGGTCAACGGTCTTGAGAATATCGACCATTTCGTATACCAGCTGGTTGGGGGTGACCTCAATCTTCTGGGTGCGATCCTCGTTGTAACGCTTGAAGGTCGCCACAGCGCTCTGATCTGCGGTCAGGTTATAACGCTGCACGGTACGCGCCATAACGTTACCGTTGATATCGAGAATCTGGCCACGCACAGCAGGCAGCACCTGCGAGCGCAGACGCTTCTGACGGGACGCATTCGCCACTGCACCGGGGTCAAAGCCCTGACGGATAAACAGGTTCGCACCGATAACGCCCAGAGCGCAGGTGGCTGCGGCGCCTGCGACGAAGCCACGGCGGGTCAGATCCGGCTGACCGGATGCCGATTCGTTCGCGTTCTTACGCGCGTCGGAGCTCATGCGGTGGTCCTTTCGCTGGTCTAGTCTATCGGTGATGCTACGCATCCTGTGGTCAGTTGGGTTATCGCGCGGGCTGGCTTGCCGCGGGGCTAGCGGCAGGGCTGGACTGCTGGGCAGTGCTCGGTGCGGCGGAAGCAGCCGGGCTGGCAGGTGCGCTATTCGCAGGTGCAGGATTAGCCTGCTGAGCGGGGCTTGCCGAGGCGCTTGCAGATGTCTTTGCCGCAGCGCTCGCCTGAGCGTGGCGCTGCTGAATAGACTTGTCAGCATCCACAATGCTCTTGGCGTAGCTTTCGTTCGAGCCAGCTGCCGGCGGGGCGATCAGGTTTTCCTGCTTGTTTCCCTCAGCACCGGTCGGGCTTGCCACAGGGGCGGGCGTGCCCTCAATCGTGGAGGACTGCAGGTTCAGAGTCGCCTGCGAAGAGCTCACAAACATACCCAGGGTACTTGCTCGAATCGCCAAATCCTGCGGGGCTTCCTTGAAGCCAATCTCCTGCTGCAGCGCCTGGTTTTCTTGCACAAGCTGCTGCTCCTGCGCACGCAAATCCACCATGTCGTACTGGCGGCTCACAATCAGCACGTTGAGCAGCAGAATAAAAATCAGGGTCAGCGGAATTGCCGCAAAAACAGCGAGCATGGTGGGTGGGCTGAGCTTGCGTGCTCGGCGGCGCACCGTCGAAAGCGGGTGACGCGACTTAGGCTTCTCTTCTCGAGTCTCTTCGGTGCGGGCAGCCGCACGAACGCTCGAGGGCACACGACTCGCGTTGGTTGAAGTGCGCTTACCACCGTGAGATGCGGCAGTGCTGGTAGGGCGGACCACCGGCTGGGAGGCGGTGACCGGCTCCAGACGTGCGGTACGGGTACGGCCGGAGTGTGCTCGGGTGGAGGCGCGGCTCACCCCGGTAGAGCCGCCGGCAGAGGATGCGCGGGTAGAGCCAACGGCGCCGGGGGTTCCGGCGGCAGGGCGCGAGGAACCGGCGCGTCGACTCCGCGGGACGCCCTGGGTGCGGGTGGGGCGCTGGGATGCGTGCTGGGTGCTCACTCTTCTTAGCTTTCTGTCTTCTACTTGGAAGGGATGCGGATCTTCTCGGCGGCGCGCAGCTTGGCGCTGGCGGCGCGAGAGTTCTGTTTGATTTCCTCGTCGGTAGGCGGTTCGGCGCCGCGGGTCATGATTTTGACGGTGGGCTTGTGCTCTTCAAGCTCTACCGGGAAGCCCTTGGGCGCCTTGGAGGTTGCCTCTGCGGTCAGTGCCCTCTTGACGATTTTGTCTTCGAGGCTGTGGTAGCTCATGGCGACAAACCGGCCGCCGAGGTTGAGCGCCTCCAGGGCTGCCGGTACGGCTCGTTCGAGGGCTTCCAGTTCGTGGTTCACTTCGATACGCAACGCCTGGAAAGTACGCTTGGCGGGGTGGCCGCCGGTGCGCTGCGCGGCGACGGGCACCGCCTTCTGAATAATGCGCACAAGCTCACCGGTTGTTTCCAGCGGTGAGTTGGCGCGGGCGGTGCAAATGGCGCGGGCGATACGCGATGCGAACTTCTCTTCACCCCAGTTACGGATAATGCGACGCAACTGGTCTTCGCTATATTCATTGACGACGATGCGGGCGGTGAGCTCGTCTTCGGAGTTCATGCGCATGTCCAGAGGCGCATCGTAGGAGTAGGCGAAGCCGCGGGTGCGTTCGTCCAGTTGCATGGAGGAGACCCCCAGGTCCATCAGGATGCCATCGATGCCCTGCACGCCAGCGGCTTCCATGGCGCGGTCAATCTTGTCGTAGACAGCGTGAACAGGTACGAAGCGGTCACCGAAGCGTGCCAGACGCTCACCGGCGATAGCGTGTGCCTGCAGGTCGCGGTCAATACCGATCAGCACAAGATTTTCGAAGCGTTCAAGCAGTGCCTCGGAGTGACCACCCATGCCGAGCGTGCCGTCAATAACGTAGGCGGTGCCGCGTTCCTCAACAGCACGTTCGACACCGGGGGCAAGCAGGTTAATGCAGCGGTCCAGCATGACGGGTACGTGGCGTTCGCTGGCTTCGCGCTGGGAGAGGTTCTCAATGGATGCGCCGGTGACCTTGGCGGCAGTACCGGAGTCAGTCGTACCGGTTTCGGGGGCGTGTTCTACGCTCATGGGTGCTCCTGTGAGAATTTGTCCTGCGGGAAAGCTTACGGAAGAATGGTGCGGTGCGATAGAGAGATGCCGGGCAATAGCCGTCACACCAGCAGAATGCTGGTTAGAGTAGCGGGCTGAATGGGTCCTCGTCGAGGGAGGCGAATTCAGCTTCGGTGCGGGCGAGGTATTCTTCCCAGACTGCGGCATCCCAGATTTCTGCGCGGGTACCGGATCCGATGACGACGAGGTTGTCGGTCAGTCCTGCGTACTGGCGCAGTATCGGAGGGATGGTGATGCGTCCCTGCTTGTCGGGCAGTTCGTCTGAGGCTCCGGAGAGGAAAACTCGTAGGAAGTCTCGGGCGGCTCGTCCTGGCAGGGGTGCGGTGCGCATCCGTTCGTGGATACGTTCAAATTCTGCGGCGGGGAAAACATACAGGCATCGTTCTTGACCGCGGGTCAGAACGAGGCCTGCTGAGAGTTCCTCACGGAATTTGGCGGGAAGGATAATGCGTCCTTTGGCGTCCATTCGTGGTGAGTAGGTACCTAGGAACATTCACTTCACCTCCCCGATGTGTGCCTTGTGCTGAAGTCTGCGGGAGCGGGGCTGTTCCACAATCCTGCAGGTGCCGGTGGTAGGGTGTGCCAAACCAGCGCATCCACCGCGTGTTTGAGGGCACGGCGATAGGACTGACTTTCAGCTTCTTCCTCCACTTTACCCCACTTTGCACCACCTACCCCACCCGGCAGAGTATCTTTTAGTGTTTTTATGCTCTCTTCTGCATTTTTAACGCTGGTGCACAGCTTCTACACAGGTTCGGGCGTATGCACTCAGCGCTCCACCCTCATCATATTTGCCATACCCAGATTCAGTGACGGGGGCTGATTTCAGGATTTGGTGTGCTCCCTCTACCCAATTCCTCATACGTACATCTCTCACTAGTTCCGGCATAGAAAAAGCGGAGGTAAGAGCATTCTTACCTCCGCCTACGAAGTCTTGAGAGTGTAGTAGAGTACGGACACTTAGCCGCAAAAAAATTTATTGAGACAAATCAGTATTAGAGCTGACCGTTGTTGCGTTCGTCCCAACGGTCCTCCAGTCGGTTCATGAAGGAGGACCGCTCCTTCTGTTCACGCTGACGTACACGCGCTGCGCCTTCTGCTTTACCGCCGAGGAAGGAATCAACCGGGGTCTTCTTACTGGTAGTTGCAAAGTACACGCCACCAGCCGCGAAGAGGAAGCCAAATACACCCAACCAAATCATGTTAGATGCGACCGCGCCAATAATGATACCCAGACCGATGAGAACGAAGAGAATGCCGAGAGCCAAATGGCGAGCACTAAAAACCGGCGCAGTATTGCCGGTTGAAGACATGGAGGAGGCAAAGTGCGGATCCTCATTGCTCATGAGTTCTTCAAGCTGGTCCAGAACCTTCTGTTCACGCTCAGACAGTGCCATCGTTTTCTCCTTTGAGGTGTCTCTGCTCAAGATGACGTCGGTATCAACCGGGTTAGCCGATGTATCAGCTGGCGCGATAGCGCTTCTTCCCGTCGTATGCTTCCCATCGTACCGCGCCGGATGAGGTTGGCGCATTCTTTTTTAGGCAAAAGCAACTTAAGGTCTTCTACGGAGGGTGCCGCCCTTTCCGTGGTGGTTTCCCTCAGCCTCTTTTCCCTTCTTCAGACTCTTGCTCAGCTTTCCGTTGGGGTGAGGCAACTCCGGAGGCGGGTTTGAGGCTTTCCTGCGAGTACTTACGGTGAACGGCGTCCATGACGTGCTCCACCTCGGACCATCTGCCGTTTTTCATGAGGCGAGCGCCAGACCCCAAGCGAATACCAGACCCTGTGTGAGTACCGTTCCGCTGACTATTACCGGCTCCCCCACCGCCCCATTGTATGGAGATGGTTTTTGCGGAGAGGATTCTTGCGGAGCCAGTTTGCATGGAGCGTGAGCTTGCCCTGTTCTCAATGGAGTCGAAGAGAGTCTGTTGCACCCCGTCTTCTGCACGGGTTAGTTTCTCAGCGCGCACTCCAATGAGTCGCAGGGGGCGGGGCGCCGCCTGCCCTACCAAGATTCCATCTGCATGCAGGGCTTCCAATGCCAGGGAGGCAATCTGCATGCCGGAGTCTACAGGCACGTTCAGGGCAATAGCGCGGGTGTGCGTTTCGAAGGTGCTGTAGCGGATTTTGAGGCTGAGCCCTCCGGCGAGTTTCCCTGCTGTGCGCAGGCGCTTGCCCAGTTTGAGGCTCAGCTCCCGAATAGCAGCGCTAACCTCCTGGGCATCGGTCGCATCCACCTCGAAGGTATGCTCGCCCCCCATGCTTTTTTCTTCACGTTCGATCGTCACGGGGCGTTCATCAATGCCGCGCGCCATAGCCCAGAGGTGCTCACCTTGGGCTGTGCCGAAGCGTTCTTTGAGCCAGTCCAGGCTCATGGCCCTCATCTGGGCGATGGTGTGAATACCGTATCGGGAGAGCTGCTCGGTACTTTTCGCACCCACTCCCCACAGGTCGGAGACTTTTCTCGGGTCAAGAAATTCTTGAACGCGCTCGGGCGGAATAACCCACAGCCCGTTCGGCTTGCTACCGGTGGACGCCATTTTGGCGAGTAGTTTATTGGGCGCAACCCCCGCGGAGGAGGGTAGGGAAAGTTCCTGGGCGATGCGGTCGCGAGCATGCTGCGCCAGGGCGACGGGGTCTTGGCCGTGCAGATAGGCGCCGGTTAGGTCCACAAAGGCTTCATCCACGCTAACCTGTTCAACGTAGGGGCTCAGATCGTTCAGGATTGCCATGACGGCACGGGAGTAGTGCCGGTAGTCGCCACGTAACGGCAGGACGGTGGCATTGGGGCTGAGGTTTCGAGCGCGACTGAGCGGCATACCGGAACGCACTCCGTGGGCGCGCGCCTCGTAGGAGGCGGAACAGACGACCGAGCGGGGGCCCAGGGGCGCCACGATGATGGGTTCACCGCGCAGAGCGGGGTTTTCGAGGAGTTCGACGTTGACGAAGAAGGCATCCATGTCCAGGTGCATCATGACGCGACCGTTCCTTGCGCCACTATTCTTACCGGTTCGCGTCTGCCCCATGTCGCCTCCTCTCATAGCTTCTACACCCACCTACCGAAAATATAGCATATTTCTACGAAAAATAGAGGCATCCTATCGTAAACGTGTTCGTAAATGCATTCTCTTGGACTTTTCTCCACTAAGCTAGAAGAAGTGCACACCGCACCGTATCAGGACCGTACACAGCGACCATCAGCGAGGATAGTATGACTCCCCCTTCTCCTTCCGGAGCACCCACTCCCCGGGCGACCGAGAGCCTCACCGTAGCGGCACCGAATATCCCGGCGGATTCTGCGCACCTCGCTGAGCGCATTGCTGAAGAGCAGCGAGCCTACCTGCACGCTTTTGACACTCTCATGGCTGAGTTTTTTGCAAGCCAGCGCAAGCTACTCGAGGGCATTTCTACCGAAACTCTACCCCTACTTGAGGCTATTGAGTCCCTCTCCACCGGCGGCAAGCGTCTACGTGCCTTGCTGAGCTACTGGGGCTGGCGCGGTGCGGGTGGCGCACCCGTAACCGAGAACCGCGCATCCTGGTCCATTGTGAAGGCTGGCATGGCGGTGGAGCTGTTCCAGACCTCCGCGCTGATTCACGACGACATTATCGACCGGTCCGATACCCGCCGCGGTGCCCCCTCCGTACACAAGCGTTTCGAAGCGTCGCACGAGCAGAATAGTTGGCGCGGTGATGCTTTCAACTACGGGCTGACCGGCGGCATTCTTGCTGGCGATCTGACCCTGGCTTGGTCTGCCGAGGTTTTTACTTCCCTGGGTGAGGGGGCAATCTATGGCGCCCCTGCACGTACTATTTTTGACCGGATGCGCACCGAGGTTCTGGCGGGTCAATACCTGGACGTCTACTCCGAGGTTCTCGAAACCGAGGACGCTCAAGCGGCTCTGCAACGTGCCCTGAACGTAATTCGTTTCAAGTCCGCCAAGTACTCGTGCGAGCATCCCTTCACGATTGGTGGTGCTTTGGCTCTGCAGGCTACCGCACTGGAGAACAGCACCGGTGCCGTGAGCGAGCAGCACCCGGTACTTACCGGTTACCGCGCGTTCGGTCTGCCCCTGGGCGAGGGCTTCCAGCTGCGTGATGACGAGCTGGGTGTCTTCGGTCAGCCCGAGGTGACTGGTAAGCCCGCCGGCGATGACCTGCGTGAGGGGAAACGTACCGTGCTGGTGGCACTCACCTCCGCCGCCCTCGACGAGAAGGATGCGGCACTTCTGCATAATAGCTTAGGCGAGTCCGAGCTGAGCGATGAGCAGGTGGAGCGCATCCGTGAGCTAATGGTTTCTTCGGGTGCTTTCGCCAAGCATGAGCAGCTAATTGAGCAGAAGTCTCAGGCTGTGTTTGAGGCTCTGGAGGCAATGAACTTGGACGAGCTGACGCATGCGGCGCTGACCGATATTGTGGGCCGTGCGCTGCTTCGTAAGGCGTAGGGGTTCAATGCAGTTATAAACGTTAAACAAGTTGAGGCGGCATACTCCGGTATGCCGCCTCAACGTATTGAGCTATCGTTCCGGACAGGTGTCACCAAGCAGATGTTACCGGACCGGCGTTACCAAGCTAGTATTACCAAGCCAGTGCCTGCGCACGGCGACGGATTTCAGTCTTACGACCGTCAATCAGTGCGTCGATGGGACGGCCGGGCAGGGACTCGTCGTTAGTGTACAGCCAGGTAATGGCTTCTTCATCGCTAAAGCCGGAGTCCTTCAGGACAGCGAGGGTGCCCTTGAGGGATTCCAGAACTCGCGAACCGTTCATGAACAGTGCGGGTACCTTGCGCACGTTGGTTTCCGGGTCGCGCAGCGCGATAAGCGTACCGTCAGAAATCAGGTTGTGCACGCGGGTCACCTTCAGGTCGAGGGCCTGCGCAATTTCGGGGATAGTTACCCAATCGCCAACGAGGGCGAAGGTCTGAGCAATATTTTCGTTAGTCACCTTTTAAGAGTGCCAGAGCTGGCACGTATTTACCACTTTTGACCCGTATCTGGCACGGGAGCTCTCCTACGCACCTTTCGTTTTTGTTCGTTGTCTACGGTTCTTGAGTTGGGTGCGGAGCCCTCGGTGCTTCTTAAGAATTCGCTGAGTGTTCACCTGCTCGGTTCTCTTTGGCATCGCTTCTATCCAGGTGGGCGGGCTAAAATGAGGAAACGTATGAATACTCCCAGCACACGCCAAACTTCTCCCGTGAACCCCCAAGCTTTCTCATCTTCAAAGACTTCTGTTCCTCCCGCTACTCGTCCCGCGGCCCCGGATACCGCTATCGGTTCTTCGCAGTGGCTCAGTGGCGCCATTATTGAGGGTCACTACCAGGTGGGTTCACTCATTGGCCGCGGCGGCATGAGCGAGGTCTATTATGCGCTGGACCTGTGGTCAAATAACCCGGTTGCGCTCAAGGTCCTCTCCCCCGCTCTGGCTGAAGACGCGGCAAACCGCCAGAAGTTCCACCGTGAAGAGCGTTCAATGCGTCAGGTAGGTGGTGGCGGACATACGGTGGGTGTGATCTCTTCGGGTACCGAATATTTTTTGGGTCAGATGGTCATGTATATCGTGCTCGAGTACGTGCACGGTTGTACACTGAGCCAGCTGCTGCGTGTGCGTGAGGCTCTGTCCCTGGGTGAGGCTCTGGATATCCTCATTCCAGTGGTGGAGGCACTCTCGGAGGTGCATGCGAACCGCTACCTGCACGGCGATATTAAGCCGGGCAATATTCTTCTCGACGCTAACGGTCAGGTGAAGCTCACGGACTTTGGTCTTTCCCGTCGTGATGATCAGGTGGATGCGGGCGCACCCATGGGCACCCCCGCCTACGTTGCACCGGAGGTCCTTGATCCGGAGGTGAAGGTCGGCGCGCAGGCTGATATTTTTGCGCTCGGCGTGATGATGTACCGCATGCTTTCGGGTCGTCTACCCTTTGTGGGTCTGGAGAATGACCAGCAGGTGCTCTACCATAACGCCAACATTGAGATGCCCGCGCTGACCGATGTTGCGCCGGGTGCGGACCGCGATATTGCGGGGCTGGTTTCGTGGTGTACCCGCAAGCAGCCTCATGCCCGTCCCGAGGATGCAACTGACCTGTTCACTGCTCTGCTGGAGATTTCTGAGTCATTGGGTGAGTCCGAGCGCGCTTGGCGTGCCCCCTCGTACCCAGAGCCGGAGCTTCCCCTCTGGGAGGCTGTTGCCGATATTGCGGAGCGTAGTGGCGCTGCACAGATGGTGCGTAACACCCCGATTAGTGCTTTTAGCGATGCCCGCGATCTGCTGGTCTACGATGTCTACTCCCCCGACAGCCTCGTGTACGATACATCGGAGGCTGGTCAGGGTGTGCACCTTGCCGACGTTGACGCTGAGGACTCGGTGCTGAACTGCCAGGGTATTCCGCCTCTGGTCAGTTCCGCTCCCTATAACGAGGATTCTGAGAGCGAGCCGGAGAAGGGCCAAAAGTCCGCTAAGCTCGGTTTGGGTTCTTTCCTTGACCACCGTGCGGACACGAAGGTCCCGCAGACTCAGTCCGTTGGTATTGGTCCGCAGACGGAGCAGGAGTTTATCTCAGCTAACGGCGAGTACGCCCCGATTCAGGCGGAACGTTCGTTGAGCCCCTCGGGTTCGCGCCGTTCAAGGGTTAAGGGGGCGGGGAGCGCTTCTGAGGCTGAGGAGTCTACGGGTATTTCTAATGATTCCGCTCAGTCTTCGAAGAAGAATCCTCGTCTGCCTGCTAAGCAGTTTAGGACTCCGCCTTCCGGTATGGCGGTGGGCGGTTGGGCTCTGGCCTTGATTCTGATGGGTATGGGCGCGAGCTTTACCGGCTGGTGGCTTGCTACTTCGTTGGTGCAGTCGGCGTGGTGGCGTAATATTGAGGCGTTCCTGACCTTCTAGCGCCTGCTGTGCTTAACATCTGCGGTACCTAGCATCTGCCGCGTCACTCTTCTGCCGAGCGTAGGTTAAACACAATGCCCGGGTCTTCATCTTTGTCAGGTGAAGACCCGGGCATTGTGTGTCTGCTACTCATCGCCAACTCTAGCGGCGAAAAGCATGAGCGTTTTTATGCGCGGTTCTTAAGGTACTCGGAGACCAGGAATGCGATTTCCAGGGACTGCGAGTGGTTCAGACGAGGGTCGCACAGGGACTCGTAGCGGCTTGCCAGCGCTGCCTCGTCGATGGCGTCGGAGCCGCCCAGGCATTCAGTCACGTCGTCACCGGTCATCTCCACATGAATACCGCCGGGGAATGTGCCCAGCGCCTCGTGCACCTCGAAGAAGCCTCGAACCTCGTCCAGTACGTCGTCGAAGCGGCGGGTCTTGTAGCCGGAAGGCACAGAGATAGTGTTGCCGTGCATCGGATCGGTAACCCAGACAACCTTTGCGCCTTCAGCCTGCACGCCCTCAACGATTGCGGGTAGCTTCTCGCGGATGTTCTTTGCGCCCATGCGGGTGATGAAGGTCAGTCGGCCGGGTTCGCGGTTCGGGTCGAGCTTATCGATCAGTGCGAGTGCATCCTCCGCGGTGGTGGTCGGGCCCAGCTTCACGCCGATGGGGTTGCGGACCTTGGAGAGGAAGTCCACGTGTGCATCGTCGATGCCGCGGGTGCGCTCGCCAATCCACAGGAAGTGTGCGGAGGTGTCGTAGGGCAGCTGGGTACGCGAGTCGATGCGGGTGAGGGCACGCTCGTAGTCCATTACCAGGGCTTCGTGGCCGACGTACATATCGGTGGTCTTGAGTGCTTCGAAGTTAACGCCGCAGGCTTCCATGAACTTGAGGGCGCGACCGATTTCGCGGGCGGTCTTCTCGTAGCGCTCATGCGCGGGGTTGGAGGTGAAGCCGCGGTTCCACTGGTGTACGGCGCGCAGGTCTGCGAAGCCGCCCTTGGTGAAGGCACGAATCAGGTTCAGGGTGGAGGCGCTGGTGTGGTAGCCCTGTAACATGCGCTTGGGGTCGTGTACGCGGGCTTCGCGGGTGAATTCGAAGCCGTTGACAGTTTCACCGCGGAAGGAGGGCAGGGTAACGTCGCCGCGGGTTTCCATGTCTGCGGAACGCGGCTTGGAGAACTGACCCGCCATACGGCCCATCTTCACCACGGGCATGGAGGCGCCGTAAGTGAGCACTGCAGACATCTGCAGGATAGTCTTGACACGGCCGGAGATCTTGTCAGCGGTTGCGCCCGCGAAGGTTTCTGCGCAGTCCCCGCCCTGCAACAGGAATGCGCGGCCTTCAGCAACCTCACCGAGTGCCTGGCGCATGGCGTCGACCTCACCGGCGAAGACGAGCGGCGGTACCGAGTTCAGTTCGGCGATGGTGCTTTCAAAATCTTCGTGTTCGCTCCAGGTGGGCTGCTGGTCAATGTTCAGCTGACGCCAGGTGTCCAGGCCGTGGTCGGGGGTCTGCGAGGTGCCGAGGTTTTGATTGCTCATCTTCACTCCATCGGGATGGTCTTGTGCGTTTTCTGGTTCAGCCCCGTTTCGGGCGCCCGGCGCGCAGCGTACGGCGTGCTGGCTTGCGATTTTTCAAGCTGAATAGACCTAATTGTACTCTTGCTTGCTTCAACACCTAACCCTGCACTCAGGTATATCTCACATGTTTAGATAGCGCCCCAGGTGTCGGCGATAGGCGGGTTGATGAGCACCGTTGCAGAACGCCATACGAAAGGGCAGGATACGGCATGTACCGCATCCCGCCCTCTGTCGTAGGTGTGCACCCGGGGGTGCTGTCGTATTGTTTAGTGCTGCAGGTGTGCGACTGCCGCATCAGCACTCATGTTCTTATCAGTCATGATCTTCTTGACGCGGTCGGCGTACACGTCCACGTATTCCTGGCCGCTCAGAGCACGGATCTCGGAGCCGATACGGTCGGCGATTTCACGCTGAACTCGGTGGCTCATGTCTGAGCCGTCGGTGTATTCTTCGAAGCTGAGGGGCTTGCCGATAATCGTGCGCACCTGAATGGGCTTGCCGTCGTGGCGCAGACGGACACGGTTTGAGCCGGAGGGCTGAATCAGGTCGGTACCAATCTGGCCGACGGGTACTACGGGTACGCCGGTTTCTAGGGCGAGGCGGGCTACGCCGACCTTGGGGCGGTAGCCGCGTCCGTCGGGGCTACGGGTGCCTTCGGGGTAGATGCCGATGATACCGCCATCCTTGAGGACCTGCCCGCCGGCGTTGAGGGATTCCTGGCTCTTTTGGCCGCCGGAGCGGTCCATGGGAAGCTGGCCAACACCGCGGAAGAATGCCGCCATGGCACGACCCTTCACGCCGGGGGTGGTGAAGTAGTCACTCTTGGCGAGGAAGTTCACGGTGCGAGGCATGGCGAGAGGAATAAAAATGGAGTCGCAGAATGCCAGGTGGTTGCTGGCGACAATGCAGGGTCCCTCGGGCAGGTTTTCCAGGCCATCCACGTCGTGGTGGTACAGTCCCTGTAGCAGGGGTGAGCCAAGAACCTTGAGCGTTGAATAGAGGGCGGTGTTTGGCATTGGGGTCTCCTCTCTGAATATTCCCGGGTCAATTCTATCTTGTCTGGAGCGTAGCGAGATAATAAAAGAAAGAGAACGATTTTTCTGCGCACCGGTGTATCGATGCACTTGAGGCGATAAGACCGTGAGTTGCTGCATCTCAGGTGTTCTGAGCGGGTGCGCTATAGAGCCTGCACCTGCGCTAATAGCACCGCAGGTAGGCGAAGGAGGACCATGAGCATTTTCGATAATTCGCTGGAACCGGTTAAGAGAATTCGGCATAAGGCTCGCGAGCGCAGGCTTCTTGCGACCCAAAATGTTAAGGAATCTTTGGCGCGTTGGCTCGGGGAAGAGCAGGATGCCTTCGACCATTCTCCTGTTTCTTTTACCCCTGATTTGGCGCAGCATTCTGTGGGTATTTTGCTGGTGCATGGCTTTACGGGTTCACCGCACAGTATGCGCCCGGTGGCGCAGCATTTTATGGAGCTCGGGTATGCGGTGGAGATGCCTGTACTGACTGGTCACGCGACCCGTTGGCAAGATTTGCGTGATAGTACGTACCAGCAGTGGCTGGCTTCTGCCGAGCAGGGGTACCGCCGCCTGACTGATCAGGGTCTGCAGGTGGTGGTCATTGGTATGTCGATGGGTGGCACGGTGGCAACTCATCTATCGGCGCGTCTGCCGGTGGTGGGCACGGTGCTGATTAACCCCTACATGGTAGATGTGAACCCGATGATGCGCCATACTGGCAAAGTGGCTAAGGTTCTGCCGATACTCAAAGCAATCGGTTCCGATATTGCGGTTCCAGGCGTGAGTGAGGGCGCGTATTCTATCGTTCCGACGGCGGCGGTGTATCAGTTGCATCTTTTGGGTGCAGAGACTCGTGCTCTGATTCCGCAATTGAAGTCACCGGTTCTATATTTGCGTTCACTGGGTGATCATACTGTGTCAGATAGCTCTCACAAATATTTTCTCGAACATTGTTCAGCTCCTGTAGAATTTAGGTGGCTGACCCGCAGCTACCATGTGGCAACGCTCGACTATGACGCCGAGTATCTTCTCTCCACTGTTCAAGCTTTTGTCGCATCCCTAAACCATTAAATTCTGAAGGTTCCACCCGTTGGCGAATGCATCACCCGCCGCGGTGGGCAGAACATTCAGAAAGCCATCACGGCACCTCGAGCCATCGAGGACAGCCCGCGGCACCGAATCCGCCACGGGCTCACGCCCTGATTTGAAAGGCGCATTATGAAAGTCTTCTCCACTCCCGCTGAGGTTATTGTCGACCCCTCACTGAATCTGACAAGCATTGTTGAGCGCCACCGTGCCGATAGCTCCAATCCGGTGCTGTACCGCCGTCAGATGTCTCCAGGTAACTGGCAGCCGGTTCGAGCCCAACAGTTCCACCAGATGGTGACCGACCTGGCTAAGGGTATGATTGCCGCTGGTATCCGCCCGGGTGACCGTGTGGGTATTATGAGCCGTACCCGTTTTGAGTGGACTGTCATTGACTTTGCGATTTGGTATGCCGGCGCTGTCTCCGTGCCGGTGTATGAAACGAACGCTGCCGCCCAGGCGGCGTGGGCACTGTCCCATTCTGAGGCTGTTGCTATTTTTGTTGAGGATGAGAAGCTCCTGAATCGTGTGGCTGAGGCTGAAGATTACGCCGCTTCTACTCCTGAGCCATGCCAACTCAAGCACCGCTGGGTCATTGAGAACGGCGATCTTGACGTTTTGAGCGCTCGCGCGTCCGAGGTGAGCGAGGAGCAACTGGAGCAGGTACGTTCCGCTGCCGGTTGTGATGACCTCGCGACCATTGTGTATACCTCCGGCACGACCGGCCGTCCCAAGGGTTGCCCACTGACTCACGGCCACTTCCTAAACCTAAGTGTCAACACCAAAATGATCGAACCCGAGATTGCGAATTCCCGCAACTCCTCTATTCTTTTCTTGCCGTTGGCGCACGTTCTGGCACGTCTGATTCAGGTACTGGCGCTGGACGCTGGCCTGGTTATCGGCCACTCCCCCAATATTAAGAACCTGGCTGCTGACTTGGATAGCTTCAAGCCGACCATGCTGCTGGTGGTTCCTCGCGTCTTTGAGAAGGTATACGAGGGCGCCATGGCGAAGGCGGCTAAGGGCGGTAAGTTCAATAAGTCGCTCTTTGAGCGTTCCACTGACATTGCGGTGCGCTGGTCGCAGGCGAAGGTTGAAGGCCGCGTACCCGTCAAGCTGGCGGCACAGTACGCTCTATACGACAAGCTGGTCTACTCGAAGCTGCGTGCGGCTCTGGGCGGCGAGCTACGTTACGCGGTTTCGGGCGGTGGCCCCCTCGGCGAGCGCACGGCGCACTTCTTCCACGCGGTAGGTGTTCAGGTGGTTGAGGGTTACGGTCTGACCGAGACCTGCGCCCCGATTGCGGCTGGCCGTATCAACCCGTACCAGATTGGCATGATTGGCCCGCTCATCCCCGGTTCCGAAGGCTATATTGCTGAGGATGGCGAGCTTCTGGTTCGTGGTGTAGGCGTGATTAGCAGCTACTACAAGAACCCCGAAGAGGACGCTCAGGCGTTCACTAAGGATGGTTGGTTCCGTACCGGTGACCTGGCTCGTTTCGATGAGCGCGGCTACCTGAAGATTGTGGGCCGCAAGAAGGAAATCATTGTCACCGCCGGCGGTAAGAACGTGATTCCGGGTATTGCAGAGACTCATCTGCGTACCTCTCCCCTGGTTTCTCAGGCGATGCTGGTAGGCGATGAGAAGCCATTCATTGCGGCTCTGGTGACCCTGGATCCGGATACCCTGCCCGAGCAGTTGGAGCACCTGGGTCTGCCACGTTCGCTCTCCATCCCGGAGGCTGCTGTTCACCCGGCGGTTCGTGCTGCGGTTCAGAAGCTCGTGGACGAGGCGAATCAGTTAGTTTCCCGTGCTGAGGGTATTCGCGAGTTCCGCATTATGAACCGCGACCTGACCGAGGCGGACGGCTATCTGACTCCTTCGCAGAAGCTGCGCCGCGCGAAGATTCTGCAGGACTTCTCCTCCTACGTGGATGAGATGTACGGCAAGGTTTCCGATAGTACGTCGGATTCTTTGGCTCGTCTGCAGGAGTACGCGGCAGAGCAGTCTGAGAAGTTCGCTGAGCTGCGTGAGCAGGCTGCCGAGCGTCTGCAAGAATACGCGGATCATCAGGCGGAGCGTCTTGCCGAGCTGCGTGAGCAGGCGGCTGAGAAGTTTGAGGAGCTGCGTGAGCAGACCGCCGAAATGATGCAGAAGCCTCATGACGAGAAGGCTGGGGATTCCTCCGCTGAGGTTTCTTCCGCCGAGACTCCCATTGAGAAGCCCGCGCAGGCTGAGAAGAAGACTGCAGAGCAGAGCCCTCAGAAGTCTGACAGCGACAAGGTATAACCGGCTCTGGCCACTATTAACGAGAGGAGGGGGTCGTACCACTTAGGTACGACCCCCTCCTCTCTGTTTGTTCGCCAGAGACCTCGGTTTCCGGACGTTATCTAGCCGTCGTTAGATGGCAGATTCTTAGTTTGCGGGCTCGTCGAATTCCAGACCGAGCAGCG
Organism: Rothia sp. 110740021-2; assembly: GCF_054263775.1. Lineage (NCBI taxonomy): Bacteria > Bacillati > Actinomycetota > Actinomycetes > Micrococcales > Micrococcaceae > Rothia > Rothia sp. 110740021-2. The sequence goes on from NZ_JBSZFE010000001.1 coordinate 1,425,667, forward strand.
CGTTCTCAACGATTTCGGTCAGCGCCGGGTGAATCCAGTACTGGCCGCGTGCGAGAGTACGCGCATCCATGCCGAAGCTCATTGCCTGCAGTAGCGGCTGAATGAGCACGGAGGACTCTTCACCGACCAGGTGTGCACCGAGCAGCTCGCCGTTGTCCTTGCGAGCAATGAGCTTGCACAGGCCGGTCTTGTCTTCCATTGCCCAGCCGTAAGCGGTGTCGCCAAAGTTCTGTACCTTGACGGTAATCTCAAAGCCTTCACGCTCAGCCGCCTGGCGCGCCTGCTCTTCGGTCATGCCGACTACGGCAATCTGCGGGTTGCTGAAGACCGCGCCGGGCACGTAGCGGTGGTCGCTAGCACGCAGGTCCTCGGGGTGGCTGAGGTTATGCTGCACAACGCGTGCCTCGTGGTTTGCCACGTGCTTGAGCTGGTAGCGGCTGGACACGTCGCCGAGGGCATAGACGCCGGATACGGGCACGCCGTTGTAGAGCACGCGCTGGTACTTATCAACACTGAGCTGACCGCCGTCCTGCACGTCGAAGTAGTTCTTCGCGTTGAGGGTGTCGGTGTTGGGGCGGCGGCCGGTTGCCACAAGCACAGCGTCTGCCGGGATTTCGAGCAGTTCTTCACCATTCTCGGTAGTGTGCTTAGCTACAACGGTCACGCTACCGTCAGCATTCTCACGGATTTCGGAGAGACCAGCATTCTTGACAATGTTCCACTGCTTGCTTGCGGCTTCTTCAAAACGTGCCACGACCTCTTCGTCCATGCCGCGAAGCAGGCGGGAGGAGCGGTTCAGCTGGGTTACTTCGGTGCCGAATGCGGAGAAAACGTGCGAGAATTCAGCCGCAATCACGCCGCCACCGATGACAACCATGCGGGCAGGCAGCTCATCCATGCGCATGATGTGGTCGTTGGTGTAGACCTTAGAGGAGTCGATACCAGGCACGGGAGGCAGCACGGCGCGCGAACCTGCCGCAACGACAATCTGGCGGCCCTGCAGGCGGGTGCCATCGGTCAGCTCGACAGTGTGGGAGCCGACGAAGCGCGCGTACTGGTCGTAGAAATCGACGTTGGGCAGGCCGGCACGCCAGTCGCGACCACCTGCAGAGATCTGGTCAATGCGGGAAGCAAAGATACGGTCACGAATCTGCGCCCAGTGCACGGCGTCTACGTGTGCGTCGACACCCAGGTGCTTGACCTCGCGGGTCTTCTGCGCGATAGTCGCCGGGTAGACGTACATCTTGGTGGGGATGCACCCAACATTCAGGCAGGTGCCACCGAAGATACCGCCGTCGATGAGGGCAACTTTCTTATCGTCCCATTCGGGGCCGATGAGGCTATTGCCGGATCCGGAGCCGATGACGATGAGGTCGTATTGTGCTACGCCATCAATGCGTTCTACGTTCTCGATGCTCATGTGGTCCTCTCGTTGATGATGTTGAAGCTGGGCTCGTTCCCAGCGTGGCCCTCGATGACGGGCTTATTCCTATTACTGCCACTATAACGTGTATGGGCTGCACACTATTCCCGCCATCTCGTGTCAATGGTGACGGATATGCGCAAGTGCGCTCCCATAGAGCAGAGCACTGAGAACACAGCGGTTCTTTGAGAAGACGCACTCAAGCATTGAAACTACGTGAACCCACAGATTAATAATCCGTAGAGGTCTGCGCTTAGAGATCAGCCATAAGCCCAGCCAGCAGGCGGGTGAAGTCAATGGCGGGATCAACCGATTCTTCGTCGGGCCAAAAATGAATCGGGTATGCGGCGCCCTGGGCGCGCTGCAGCACGGGGCTTTCAGCGAGCACAGGTTCTGCCACGAACTCGCCGAAGAGGGAACGCATTTCGTCGCGTCGGTAGCGGTGTTCGCTGTCGTTGGGGCGCATCTTGTTGATAACGACTCCCGCACCGTCAATGCTGATGCCGCTTTCCTGCTGAAAACGCACGATAGCGCGCAGGGTTCGTTCGGTGCCCGCCACGGAGAAGAGAGATGGCTCAGCGACCGAGAGAATACGCTCGCTAACCGCCCACCCCATCGAAGACAGGGTTCCGAGGAACGGCGGGCAGTCGATCAGGATGACGTCGTAGGCGTCTGCTGCTGACTCCACCATGCGCTTGAAGCGGCGGATGAACGGTGCGGCTTCCTGGCGGTCCACGAGGGTGGAACGAGCCGAACCGCGTGCTACCTTCACGCTACCTGTGGTCACGGGGTTATTGGTCAGCAGGGTGGGTTTGCCGACGAGAGCATTCCAGGAGGAGCTACCAGCTTCTTCCGTGAAGGCACGTTCATTGGAGCTAGCGATTAGAGAGGCGACGTCGGGGATGGTTTCATCCACTGCCAGGCCGGTGCTGGCGTCGCCGTGGGGGTCGAGGTCAATAACGAGTGTGGAGAGTCCGCTGTGTAATGCCGCGGAGGCTAGCCCCAAAGTGATGGACGTTTTGCCAACGCCACCTTTGAGACTGCTGATACTGACGATACGGGGCATGCAGATCCCTTTTTGAGTGAGGTGTAATGCCCCTTTATTTTAGCGAATCTTCGCTTTTCTTCCGGGTCTTACAGGGGTGTATCTTGAGTTTTTTCTCAAGTAAGCAATGAATATTCCTTCAGATTTAAAGGTTCTGCCCGCGCTCGCCACCTGGTAGGTAGTGAACGCGGGCAGATTCAAGATGTGTGTTTTACACCTATGCTTTATGCCTGTGCACGGCGGGCACGGCGGGCGGCGAGTTCGTCGCCTTCGAAACTTTCGTGCATTTCTTCGCCGGGCTGACCGTTGAGGTTCATTTCGATTTCGCGCCAGACGCGGCCAATCGCGATACCAAAGACGCCCTGGCCAGCCTGAACCAGGTCGATAACCTCGCTCGGGGAGGTACATTCGTAGACGGTGGTACCGTCACTCATCAGGGTGATGTTCGCAAGGTCGTCAATGCCGCGGGTACGCAGATGCTCGATGGAGGTGCGAATCTGCTGCAGGGACACGCCGGTGTCGAGCAGTCGCTTCACAATCTTGAGTACGAGCACATCGCGGAAGCTGTAGAGGCGCTGGGTACCGGATCCGGAGGCGCCACGCACGGTGGGTACAACCAGGTCGGTGCGTGCCCAGTAGTCGAGCTGACGGTAGGTGATGCCGACTGCTTTGCAGGCGACGGCGCCACGGTAACCGAGGTTTTCCTCGACGACAGAGACCGGGTCGGTGAAGAGTACACCTTGTTCACCGCGCGGAGGCGGCGCTACGGGGAAGAGGGTGTCGAAGCCGTCCAGGGGCTGGTCGAAGCCCTGGGATGCCTCATGGGTGCCTGCGGCCTCGCCTGCATTTTCGGCTACCTGCTGCTCTAGCACGGTCCCTCCTTTTCGTTAACCCGTTTAATGCGATTCACCGCGCCCTATCCAATGTGGTCGACTTCGTTCCGGTGCAGCCCCAATTTTCGGGGTGAGATTCTAAGGCTAGGCCTTAGAATCTGTATCTATGATTCGCGCGGCTTCCCTCTGCGAGGTTGGCTACGCGGTTTTCAATACTACACATTGGCCCGGCTATTCGGTTCGTAGAACATGATTCGATAGTGCGACCGATGCGCGATAGGCGCGGTTGTTCAATCTATTTTATCTGATAGAGGGCTCTACTTAAAATTGAACCCACCGAAGCGAATGATCTTTTCAGATTCATTTGCACCTCTTTACCGTCCTGCAGATGCGTTCCTCCCCCGCTATTCTCCTCGCTTTTCCTGGGTATCGACCCCATGGGGAGTTTAAAAAGTAAATGCGTACGGATAGGTAGTCCATACGCATTTACAGCTGAGTTGACTGAGCAGCCTTGGCAGGGCGGGAGCTCCCTGGCTAGAAAGCTCTTCGTGTTGGACGACAGGGCAGAAAATCCGAGCGTGCCAGCGTCGGCTTCGTCCAAGTTTAGAGACTGCTACAGACCGCTACCCGTTGGTAAGGGGCAGGGACTATAGAGGGATCACCATGGTCAGTGGTGGTTTCCTGAGGGAAATCCCCGTTTGCGGTGCGATAGAACCGCTGGGAGTTTACGAGGGGCAGACTATCGGTAGCCTGTGTCTTCGTGCGCCTACTCGTAGGTAGGCATCGCCGATTCGACGAGAGTTGCGTGCAGTTGCAGGCACAGCTTGCGAATCTTGTCGGCTCGTTCCTGCGCCTGAGCCTGGGAGGCTGCGTCGCGGCGTGATGCCAGCGGAGCCACCGCAATTTCCACGAGGGAAATTTCGCGGTCTGCCGCAGACTTGAATGCGCGCAGGTGACGGGGCTGAATGCCGTGCTTGGTCAGTTCTGCACTAACGCGGGCAATCAGCACATCGTAATCGGTGTACTTCACGCCTGAGCCATCTTCGAGCAGCCCAAAGTCAATCAGCTCGCGAATCTGTTCGGGGGTGGTGTTAGCATATCCTGCCAGCTCGCGGAGAGTGTAGGTGCGACCTTCCTGCTCGTTCGGGCCGAGGACGGTGTCTAGCACGTCTTCGCCTACGGTGGCAGGCATGGAGTTCAGTACGCGACCGGTTTCCAGGTCCTCCAGGTGCTGACGGATTACCTTCAGCGGCATGTAGTGGTCGCACTGCATGGTGAGGACGTAGCGCAGGCGCTCAATATCCGTCTGGGAGTACTTGCGATAACCGGTTTCGGTACGACTGGGGTGCACGAGACCGCGTTCCTCCAGGAAGCGGATTTTGGATGCGCTAATTCCGGGGAACTCCAAATCAAGCTGGCTAAGAACCTGACCAATGGTCCGGCTTTTAACGTCACGCGGGTTACGGTCAGAGTCACCGTTCTCCACGTCCTCTAGTTGGACCTCAGAGTTAGTGAGGTTCTTATCGATGCGTGAGGTCATCTACGTCTTTCGGGTACTTGTTCAGACAATGTCGATACGAGCCGAAATTTGAATGAGTGGCTCGTTCCCCCTGGTGAGGGGGGGGGTTATCGCAGCGTACCGAACATCTTTGCTTAGTGTTGAGAGTGTGATAGATAAATTTAGTTGTTTATCACAAAATGATAAACCGCAAACCTTCGAGACAATCTTATAGTTTCACAAGGTATTTTGCTATTCAAATAGCCCTTTTCGGGGGCGTTTTGAACCCAAAAATAATCACGGATTCAGGCACTTTCCAGTAGTGACAGTACCAATTTTAACAAAATTCCACTGTTGTGAACATGCTTTTCCCACATTGGACCGCTTTACAAGGAAAATTTTATCTTCTCTCGGTAGTAGAAGTTTTCATCACATTTAACTTGAAAGAAATTCCCACTTAGGGTTTAGCCATCCTTCAAGCCTCTTCAGCAGGTTTAGACACCCTCAAGAAGAACCTTAAATGCACCCCGCTACTTGCGTTTGTGTGCATTTTAAAAGAAAAACGGCGAGACCAATAGGTCTCGCCGTTTCACCACTACATACCTCTTATCTGAGGCCTATAGAAGGTCTTAGAATCTATCCGACTTAGAGCTTATCTAGCTCAGCCTTGTATGCCTCTGCATCCAGCAGGTTTGCCAGATCATCAGCGTTCTCGGGGCGAATCTCAACAATCCAGCCCTCTCCGTAGGGGTCCGAGTTAACCAGTGCGGGATCATCTTCCAGACCCTCGTTCACTGCAACAATCTCGCCGGCAATAGGAGCGAAAAGATCAGAGACAGACTTGGTGGACTCAATCTCGCCGAAGCTATCCTCAGCAACTACAGAGTCGCCGACAGAGGGAAGATCGACGTAGACGACATCACCCAGTGCATCCTGAGCGTGGTCGGTAATACCAACACGGACAGTGCCCTCAGCGGTGAGAGCGGAAACCCACTCATGCTCAGAAGTGTACGAGAGTTCTGCGGGAACGTTGCTCATAGCAGCGGTGTCCTTTCAGTGTGATTTTGCGTAGCGCGGACTATCCCGCGCACGGTGTCGTTCCGCGTGTGGGATAGCGAAACGTCCTACACCAATTATCACATAAGAAGTAATGCGGGGCATGCCTAAACACTCCCGTACTACTTCTAAGACACTATTTTTCATCTACTATACTGTGCCCACCCCCTCCAACCATTCTCAAGAGCCGAATAGCCCCACTATTTATCAATCACCCCGCCGCACATACTCTACAAGCCACTCCCCCGATTACCGGGCACCTCCCGTAGGTTATGGAACCTACGGAATGGATACAGCGCATACAAAGGGGTACAGCACAGTGCGTAAAAGGTGCAGGGTACGCAAAAAGGCTCAGGACCCCACACCATAAAGGTGTAGGGCCCTGAGCCTAAGACTAGAGAGCTAAACTCTCACACAGCGCCTTAGCGGGAAGAAATGACGCGCTCGGAGAAGCGGTTCGGGTTACCGAAACGGTGTGCGGTAATCGAAACAGCCTGCTCGCGGAGGAAGGGCAGCATCTCGATACGGCCAGCCTCGGTGACGGGTGCGAAGTACACTGCAACGTCCGGGCGACCACCCAGTGCCGAGTAGATGGACTTCTCATCGTTACCGATGTAGCGGATACGGGTGCCTTCCAGCGGGGTACCAGCCAGTGCGCGAACCGGGGTCTTAGCGTTCGAAGCCAGGTACTCACGGAACTGAGCGTCCGACTTGACTTCGTACTTGATACCCTTGTTCTCGAGGACACCACGGACGTCGACCGGCAGGTCCTTACCGACGGACAGAGCGACCGGTGCGTTAGCTGCCAGACCGGCGAGCACAACACGCAGGGTCTCTGCTGCGGATGCGGACTCGTCAGCACGAACCAGAACCTGGGTGGGTACGTAGCGCAGAATATTGCGCTCCACGCCCAGCTTCGAGGGATCGTGACCGAAGCCGAACTCGGTATCCCAAGCGTGTGCGTCAGAGGAGACACCGCGCTTGATGAAGCCGAAGTCCTCACGCTTACCCAGCTCGGAGTTCTCGATGGTAGCCAGGGTCTCGCGGACGGTCACGGACTGGGTGACAGCGGTTGCGGTTGCCTGTGCGGGCTCCCAATCGGACAGAGCAATCAGGTAGCTGGGGCCACCAGCCTTGGTACCGGAACCCACGGTGGACTTCTTCCAACCACCGAAGGGCTGACGCTGAACGATTGCACCGGTAATTGCACGGTTGACGTACAGGTTACCTGCCTGGACCTTGGAGAGCCACAGCTCGAGCTCGTCAGCATCCAGCGAGTGCAGACCTGCGGTCAGGCCGTAATCGGGTGCGTTCTGCAGCTCGATTGCTTCTTCCAGGGTGTCAGCGGTCATGATGCCCAGGATGGGGCCGAAGTACTCAGTCATGTGGTACTCGGAACCGGGCTTGACACCTTCACGAACACCGGGGCTCCACAGGCGGCCCGTCTCGTCCAGTTCCTTCGGCTGGATAAGCCAACGCTCGCCCGGGCCGAGGGTGGTCAGACCGCGCAACAGCTTCTCTTCCGGCTTCTGAACAACGGGGCCCATCTCGGACTCAATGTCCTGCGGGTGTGCTACGTGCAGCGAGCTGACGGAGTCAATCAGCTGACGGCGGAAACGCTCGGACTGTGCCACGGAGCCAACCAGGATAACGGTCGAACCAGCGGAGCACTTCTGACCTGCGTGACCGAATGCCGAGTAAACAACATCCTTGACGGCAAGGTCGATGTCAGCGTTCGGGGTGACAATAATCGAGTTCTTACCCGAGGTCTCACCGAACAGGGGCAGGTCATCACGCCATGAGCGGAAGAGCTCAGCGGTCTCGTAACCACCGGTCAGAATCAGGCGGTCAACCTCGGGGTGCGAGATGAGCAGCTTGCCTGCAGCGCGGTCAACAACCTTGACGAGCTTCAGAACTTCCTTGGGGACGCCTGCATCCCACATGATCTCTGCGATCAGGGCACCGGTACGTGCGGTAATGGTTGCGGGCTTGAAGATGACAGCAGAACCTGCTGCCAGACCAGCCAGAACACCACCGGCGGGGATAGCGGTCGGGAAGTTCCACGGGGGAACAACCAGGGTCAGGTCAACAGACTTGGGCTTTGCGCCGTCGATCTTCTCGAGGTCCTCAGCCAGCATTGCGTAGTAGTATGCGAAGTCAATTGCCTCGGAGACCTCGGTGTCGCCCTGCTCCAGGGTCTTGCCAGCCTCAGCTGCCATAACCTCCAGCAGGTCACCGCGGCGCAGTGCAATAGCCTTACCGACCTTGCGCAGAATCTCTGCACGCTCGTGACCGGAGAGCTTGCCCCAAGCCTTGCCAGCTTCCTCGGTTTCCTTGATCAGCTTCTCAGCCTCAGCCTCGCTGGTCAGCTCGTTAGCCTTGAGGGTGTCGATACCCAGCTTGGTGGTCTTGGAGCGCTCAAGGATTGCGCGGCCCCACTCACGGTTACCAGCCAGTGCGGGGTCGGTGTCGGGGGTGTTCTCGAAACGGCCAGCCGGTACGAAGACGTCGTCCTCATTCTCGGTCAGACGGTTCTGGGTGCGCTTGGATGCGGGAACCTCGTCGGTGACGGAGTTCAGTGCACGCATGAAGCGGTCCTCTTCACGCTTGAAGATGGACTCGTCGGTTGCCAGGTCGAAGATACCGGACATGAAGTTCTCGGAGGATGCGTTCTCCTCGAGACGACGAATCAGGTATGCGATTGCAACGTCGAATTCCTTGGGGTTCACGACGGGCACGTACAGGAGCAGGTGACCAACACGGCGGCGGATAATCTCAGCCTGCTGCTCAGCCATACCGATCAGCATCTCGAACTCGACGCGGTCCTTAACACCGCGGTCCTCGGACAGCAGCAGAGCGAAAGCAACGTCGAAGAGGTTGTGGCCTGCAATACCGAGGCGGACGTTCTTCACGTGCTCGGGGCGCAGTGCATAGTCCAGAACGCGCTTGTAGTTGGTGTCAGCAGCCTGCTTGGTGTCCCAGGTGGTCAGCGGCCAACCGTGCATAACAGCTTCCACGATTTCCATGGAGAGGTTTGCACCCTTCACCAGGCGGACCTTGATGCCTGCGCCGCCAGCAGCAACGCGCTTTGCGGACCATTCCTGCAGGTGCTGCATTGCAGCCAGAGTATCGGGCAGGTATGCCTGGAGCACGATGCCTGCTTCCAGGTCCTTCAGGTGGGGCTGGTCCAGGATCTTGGTGAATACCTCAATGGTGAGGTCCAGATCCTTGTACTCCTCCATGTCCAGGTTGATGAACTTCTTGGGGGAGGTGGATGCAGCCAGCTCATACAGGGGGGTCAGGCGGCGAACAGCGGTCTCAACGACCTCGTCGAATGCCCAGTGCTGGTGGGGTCCGGAAACAGCGGACACCTTGATGGAGACGTAGTCAACGTCGTCACGTGCCAGCAGGCGCTTGGTCTCAGCCAGGCGGTGCTCTGCCTCCTTGTCACCCAGAACTGCTTCACCGAGCAGGTTAACGTTCAGGCGGTTACCGGTCTTGGTCAGCTCTGCGATAGCGTCGCCCAGCTTCTCTTCAGAAGCGTCAACGATCAGGTGACCGACCATCTCGCGCAGCACGCGGCGTGCAACGGGAACGGTGGGCCACGCAACCTTGCCAGCTAGCTTGCCACCGAAGCCAACAGCGGACTTCATGTACCAGGGCAGGAAGGAAGGTGCCAGACCGGAGATGCGGGAGAGGTTGCGGCCGGAGACGTTGTCGTCTTCGGGGCGAATAACGCCATCAACAAAGCCGACGGTGAAGGGAAGACCATTGGGGTCCTTCAGAACACCGGCGAGCTGCTCAGCTGCGAAGGTGGGCTTGATCGACTGGGACTCGTTTACCCACTGACGAACAAGCTGACGAGCTTCCAGAGCCATCTTCTGGTAGTGCTCAGATGCGAAAGGATGGGTCATCCTTGACTCCTAACTATCTTACTGTGTGCGGCGCACACCACGTTTGGCGATGTCTCTATTTCACCACAAAAGGGTAATAAATACCTCATTAGAAAAACTGAATGTTTTTTCCAAAATTCATTTAGATTTTCTTAATGATTGTGTGGTGAGGTTTTCACCCTGCGCCCCCTCCGAACCTACTGTTCGAAGAGACAAAGGTAAGGTTTGTAGCGACATCGCTATCCATCTCTCTCAGGCTAGCACTTTCAGCGCGCAAATATCGAACTAATTTCGTAACAAACGAACACCTCAAAACCATTCCCAGAGGAGTCTTCACACCCAAGAATCGTCCCATCAACAAGAAAATAATCGCTACACAAGCCAACATGCCATCACCCCACTTCATGCGCCTCAAAAAGAACCGGCCAGAAGCCCGCACGGTACCATAGATAAGGGTCCACGATAAGAGACACACCACGGAAGAGTTCGGAAGCGCAGCCTACCCGAATAACCGAGCGCACCAGGGAGGAAAAACGTGTCAATCTACGACATCCGACGCATGCAAATGCTCCTCGAAATCCAAGAACGCGGCACCGTCATCGCCGCCGCTGAAGCACTCAGTCTCACCCCCTCCGCCGTCTCCCAGCAGATTGCCACCCTCGAAAAAGAAACCGGCACCCCCTTGCTGCAGCGCATCGGCAGGCGCGTACAGCTCACCAGCGCCGGACTCATCATCGTCGACAGCGCCCGAAGCATCCTGCGTGAACTCGACCGCATGCAAACCTCCGTCGCCAACCTCACCGGCGAACCGGCAGGCATGGTCCGCCTCGCCATCTTCCAGTCCGCGGCCTTCGCGCTGCTACCGGAAACTCTCACCTACCTTGCCGAGCATGCCCCCTCGCTCACCCTGCAGGTACTGCAAATCGACCCCGAAACCGGCACCTCCCTGACCCGAAGCCGCGAATACGACATGGTGCTCTCCGAAGCCTACCCGCACCACCACATCCCCGAATACCCCGAACTGCATTCCGAGCTACTCACCGAAGACCCGCTCAGCCTCATCGTGCCCAGTACCTCCACCATCACCTCAATCGAGGAGGCGCACGCACTGCCCTGGGTCCTCGAGATGGAGCAGAACACCTCCCGCAGCTGGGCACTCAACCAGTGCCGCACCGCAGGATTCGAGCCGGTCATCCGCTACAGCGCCAACGACATGATCACGAACTCCAACCTCGTCAAGGCAGGATTCGCCGTCACCATCGTGCCCGGTTTCATCCTTTCCTCTCTTTCCACCACCGAGGGACTACGCATCGTAGAGCTCCCCGGTAAACCCTCCCGCAAAATCTTTACCGCGGTACGCCGAGAGTCCGCCGCCAACCCCGCCATTGCCATGGTGCGTCAAGCGCTACACCACGCCGTGCAGGTGGCATTCAGTGAACACAACAAGACCGAAACCGCATAGGAAAAATTGGTTGCCGCCCATCTCGATAAGCCGACCAACGCAAAGGTCGGGGCCGTTCCCACAAACGGCCTCGACCTTTCAATATGTCTTTTTCAACAGGCGCCTATATGTAGAGCTATAAAAGCACGCAACAGTGGAGCCGCTCCCCCCCCCTGTGCACATCCGTCACGGGGCCAGCTCAACTGCTAGTTCAGCGAAGCAACCACAGTCCGGCTCTGCACCTCGTAGCACGAAGAGGACAAACCAGCCGCCGTCATATCCAGCACAGCGCTCACATGAACCTGCTTCAACGCAGAACCGGTAACACCCGAAGCCACCTGATAATTCAGCTGAATATCCAGACGATGACCGCGAGGAATAGCGGTACTCAACTCCAGAACATTCTCGTCGCCAGTACCAGCCTGACCGGTCTGCGCGCAACAGCGCAGCGCATCAAGATTCAGAGCATCCACAGGAGCCACCAAAGCCGAAGCTCGGCAACGCTCACAGCGTGTACATTAGGCCATCAGCGGAGCAATAGCGAATAACAGCCGAAGAGTACACATCATTACGGTCCCAAATCTTACGTAGGCCGCGGCCAGTCATATCCCAACGCTCCATACCGGGAGCAAAAAGCGTGTTCTCAGGAACCGACGGACCGGCACGGCACCCTCCGGGTACCTCGGGTAGGGGTAGCCGTAGGTGCTCGCACCAACCATCGTGTTACCCCCACCCATATGGAATTCTCAGTGCCAGAGGTACCGGTAGTAAACAGGCCGGCGCTACCGACCTTCACGCCATTATCGGTGCAGTTTTTGACGATACTAAACGGCGCCTTGAAACATTGTTCAGGCGGCGATTGAGAGGTTCACGTGGAAAGCTCTCAGCGCTACCCTTTCAGATTCAAGGTACCTTTTTAGCCCACAACCACGGACCCTCATTCCCGCGGCGATTATTTTTAGCTACTTCTCCATGAGCGCCTTTGCCAACGCATCATCAAGAACCAAATCAGTAATCGCGCCGGTACGCAAGGCACCACGCAAAGCACGCACACGGTGAGTACCGGACGCAACGCAAATACGACGCGGAATACGAGCCAGCTCCTTCGGAGTCGGACCGGATGCACGCTTATTCAGCTCCAAATCAGCCCAAGAGCCGTCCTCACGCAAAAGAATCGTGCACATGTCCCCCACAACACCCAGCTCCCGCAAGTGACGCTGCTCCTGCGCCTCAAAATAACCACCCGAATACACGTGAGACGGAATAGGGCCACCAAAAGCACCCACACCAAAAATGGCGAGGTCAACATTGTGCTGGGCATGCAGGTTCTTCTGCACGCTACGCTCACGCCACATGGCGGTCTTGGTGTCCGCATAGTCAAAGAACGCAGGAACCGGGAAGTGAATCGTGTGCGCATCGTAAGCGTTCACCAGATGCCCCAGCAGAGAACCCAGGTACGGAATACCGGAATGGTGGGCGTTACCCGCGCCGTTCAGCTGAACCACAGTCACACCGGTAAGCGGGCGGCGAGGTAGGTGGCGAGAAATCTCAGTCATGGTTGAACCCCACGCCACACCCAGACTCGTTCCGTTGTCAACCAGGGAATCAAGTAGCGCCGCCGCAGTGCGAGATACCTGGCTCATGCGGGCAATGGGGGTTGCATCGGGTCGCACATTCACGAGGGTGACACGCACCTTATAGCGCTCACCAATACGTCGCTCCAGCTCACTACGGGTACGGAAGGACTCGTCCAGACGAATCTGCACCATTCCGCTCTCGCGAGCGCTTTTAAGCAGGCGTGAGACAGTGGCGCGCGAAACCCCTAGACGGGCCGCGATAGCGTCCATTGTCATGTTGTGGATGTAGTAAAGCTGCGCCGCTTCATAGGTGTGATTAGTGCGTTCGTTCATTGACTACAGACCCCTAGTGAAAATCCGTTCATGCTACTTGGTTATTATTGCACCATTGGGTTTTACTAAATGCAAGATGAAACCCCATGCCGCACACGCGGCACGACAAGAAAGAGCACTACATGAGCTCCCAGCACATTGCACAGCAGTCTCAGCTGACTGCCGAATCCCGCGCCCAGGCACTCAAGAGCATGGTCAATGAAGAACTCGACATCTTGGTCGTCGGCGGCGGCATTACCGGTGCAGGTATTGCCCTCGACGCAGCAACCCGCGGTCTGCGCACCGGTATCGTCGAAGCAGGCGACTGGGCTGCAGGCACCAGCGCATGGTCCTCCAAGCTCGTTCACGGCGGCCTGCGCTACCTCTACAACCTCGACTTCAAGCTCGTGACCGAAGCACTGACCGAGCGCGGCCTGCTGCTGAACAAGATCGCACCCCACCTGGTGCACGCACAGCCCTTCCTGTGGCCCCTGAAGATGCCCGTCATCGAGCGCGCATACTCCGCAATCGGCATCGGCATGTACGACACCCTCGCATTCCTCGGCTCCCGCGGCAACAAGGGCGTCCCCTCCCAGCGCCACTTCACCAAGGCCGGCACCAAGACCGTCTTCCCCGACATCAAGGACTCCGCATTCAGCGGCGCAATCCAGTTCTACGACGCACGCGTTGACGACGCACGCCTCGTCATCGACGTCGTCCGCACCGCTGCAAGCTACGGCGCACTGGCTGCATCCCGCACCCAGGTTGTCGGTTTCACCAAGGACGCATCCGGCCGCGTCATCGGCGCAGAGCTGGCAGACCTGGAGACCGGTGAGCGCCTGAACGTACGCGCAAAGCACGTCATCAACGCAACCGGCGTGTGGACCGAAGAGTCCGAGTCCCTGGCTAACCCCGATGCAGGCCTGGAGGTTCTGGCTTCCAAGGGTATCCACATCGTTGTTCCCCGTGACCGTATCAACGCAACCAGCGGTATCTTCACCAAGACCGAGAAGTCCGTTCTCTTCATCATCCCCTGGCAGCGTTACTGGATCATCGGCACCACCGACACCCCCTACGCCGAGGACCGCGAGCGCCCCGTCGCAACCAGCAAGGACATCGACTACGTCCTGATGCAGGCCAACAAGCTGATCGCTAACCCGCTGACCCGCGAGGACATCATCGGCACCTACACCGGTCTGCGCCCGCTGCTGCAGCCCAAGGTCAAGGACGGCGCAGCATCCACCAAGGTTTCCCGCGAGCACACCGTGACCGAGGTTGCACCCGGCATGAGCGCCATCGCAGGCGGCAAGCTCACCACCTACCGTGTCATGGCTGCCGACGCTGTCGACTTCGCACTGGGCGAGCAGGCTAAGCAGAACCCCTCCGTGACCGCAACCATCGGCCTGGTCGGTGCAGACGGCTACCACGCAATCGCTGCTAACCGTGCACGCTACGCAGAGCGTTACGGCTGGGATGAGGGCCGTATCACCCACTTGCTCGAGCGTTACGGCGCGCAGATTGAGGACCTCGGCGCTCTCATCGACGCTGACCCCTCCCTCGGTGCTCCCCTGGCTAAGGCACCCCAGTTCCTGCGTGCAGACGTCGTCTTCGCTGTCCGCTACGAAGGCGCCCTGCACCTGGAGGACGTGCTGGTCCGCCGCGTACGCCTCGACCTCGAGCAGCGCGACCGCGGCCTGGCAGCAGCAGACGAAATCCTCGACATCATGCGTGCCGAGCTCGGCTGGGACGACAAGAAGGTCAAGGAAGAGCGCGACCTCTACGCCGCACGCGTGCAGGCTATCCGCGAGGCAGAGTCCACCTCCACCGACGCTGAGGCATCGGCAAAGATTGAGGCTGTCACCCCCGTGGCACCCCGTGTGAAGCTCTAATCCGTAGAGATTCCACGCACCTTTCGTGACCGGTTATCCGGTACGAACCGACCGTTCACCCCTCACCGAGCATGGATTATCTCATATTTTCGGTGAGGGGTGGACGAGAGGTTAAATAACCGTTTACGATAATCCCCTGCATAAGAAGCAGCGAGCTAAATACAGGGTTAACCCACTGGTACGATCTGCTTCTCATCCAAAAACATCTATCAATTTTTCGTAGCAACCGCTACACATTTCAGCACAGCGTTGTGCCCCGATCCGCCAGTGCGGTGAGGACGCACGGGAACACGCAAGCAAAGGTTCGCTTGCCTTCCAGACGCTTCGTCTTCAAGGAGCATCAATGTCTCTTCTTGCTTCCGCAGGAACTGTACTTGCAGCCGGTTCATCCGCTCTCGTGGATGCATCCGGTGCCCCCACCACCCTCGGAATCTTCGCTTCCGAATTCTTCGGCACCTTCATCCTGATTCTGCTCGGTGCCGGCGTATGTGCCGCAGTGACCCTCAAGAAGTCCTACGCTAAGGACGCAGGCTGGGGTGTTATCACCTTCGGATGGGGTCTGGCAGTGTTCACCGCCGTGTACCTCTCCTTCCATTCCGGTGCACACCTGAACCCCGCTGTGACCGTTGGCCTGGCAACCGCAGGCAAGGACCTGGCAACCGGCGTTCCCGCAACCCCCGGCAACATTGCCCTGTACATCGTCGCTCAGATGCTCGGCGCAATGGCCGGCGCAACCGGAGCGTACCTCACCTACAAGAAGCACTTCGATGAGGACCCGGGCGACCGCCTCGGCATCTTCGCAACCGGCCCCGCCATCAAGTCCTACGGCTGGAACTTGCTCACCGAGATTATCGGCACCTTCGTCCTGATTGGCTGGATCATCGCATCCGGTAAGACCCCCGCCCAGACTGGCCCCTTGGCTGTTGCCCTGGTTGTTGTTTCTATCAGTATGAGCCTTGGTGGCGCAACCGGTTCCGCTATCAACCCCGCACGTGACCTCGGCCCCCGTATCGCCTACACCTTCCTGCCCATCCCCGGTAAGACCGGCTCCAACTGGTCTTACGCATGGGTTCCGGTTGTTGGCCCGATCATCGGCGCTATCCTCGCCGGCCTAATCGTTCCGGCAGTCCTGCCCCTCTAAACCTCTCCAAAACCCCGTCTTTTTAGTTCTAAGGAAAAATCAATGACGACTTCTCTGCACTCCGCAACCCTCAACGTCGAGCGCAAGTACATCCTCTCCATCGACCAGGGCACCACCAGCTCCCGCGCGATCCTGTTCAACAAGGCGGGCGAGAACGTGGCTCAAGGCCAGCTCGAGCACGAGCAGATCTTCCCCAAGGCCGGCTGGGTCGAGCACAACGCAACCGAGATTTGGCAGAACGTCCGCAAGGTCGTAGCAACCGCAATGGCAAACGGCGACGTCAACCACCACGAAATCGCTGCAGTCGGCATCACCAACCAGCGTGAAACCACCGTCGTGTGGGACAAGAACACCGGCGAGCCCGTCTACAACGCAATCGTCTGGCAGGACACCCGCACCCAGGAAATCGTTGAAGAACTCGCAGGCGAAGAGGGCGTTGGTAAGTACCACGACATCGTTGGCCTGAACCTCTCCACCTACTTCTCCGGTCCCAAGATCAAGTGGATCCTGGACAACGTTGAAGGCGCACGCGAGCGCGCAGAGCGCGGCGACCTGCTCTTCGGCAACACCGACACCTGGCTGGTCTGGAACCTGACCGGTGGTGTTGACGGCGGCGTTCACGTCACCGACGTAACCAACGCATCCCGTACCCTGCTGATGGACATCCGCACCCTCGAATGGGATCCGCAGATTGCTGCAGACATGGGCATCCCCATGAGCATGCTGCCCGAAATCAAGTCCTCCTCCGAGGTGTACGGCTTCGGCCGCGCGACCGGTCTACTCAGAGGCACCCCCATCGCGGGTATCCTGGGCGACCAGCAGGCTGCAACCTTCGGTCAGGCTTGCTTCGAGAAGGGCATGGCGAAGAACACCTACGGTACCGGTAACTTCATGCTCATGAACACCGGCAACGAGCCCGTCTTCTCCAACAACGGTCTGCTGACCACCGTCGCCTACAAGATTGGCGACGCAGCTCCCGTCTACGCTCTGGAAGGCTCGGTCGCGATGAGCGGCTCCCTGATTCAGTGGCTGCGCGACAACCTGCGCATGATTGAGAACGCTGCAGAGTCTGAGGAACTGGCTACCTCCGTTGAGGACTCCGGTGGCTGCTACGTTGTTCCCGCGTTCTCCGGCCTGTTCGCGCCTCACTGGCGTTCCGACGCTCGCGGCGTCATCGTTGGTCTGACCCGCTATGTGAACCGTGCACACATCGTGCGTGCGGCACTGGAAGCAACCGCATTCCAGACCCGCGAGGTTCTGGACGCAATGAACGCTGACTCCGGTGTTAAGCTCTCCGAGCTGCGCGTGGACGGCGGCATGACCGCTAACGAGTTCCTCATGCAATTCCAGGCTGACATCCTCGGTGTCCCTGTGATCCGCCCGAAGGTTGTTGAGACCACCGCTCTGGGCGCAGCATACGCTGCAGGTATCGCTGTTGGTTTCTGGGCCGGGGAGCAGGACGTTGTGGACAACTGGGTTGAGGACAAGCGCTGGCTGCCCTCCATGGAACCCGCAGAGGTTGACCGCCAGTACCGCCTCTGGAAGAAGGCTGTCTCGCGCACCCTCGAGTGGGTCGACGAGGACGTTCCGACCGCCTAATCGCAGCACCGTTGCCTGACGGCACGGCCCGCGTACTAACGAAGCCCCGGCTACTTCTCCCCCGCTATGGGGTTGAAGCAGCCGTGGCTTTTTTGCGGCAGTTCTTACTGTAAAAAGCACTCATTTCATGCTTCTTGTTGAGATAACAATTCATCTGTTATGTGGGATTACTCTTATGGCGTATATACGCCTTTTATCTCTATTTCACGCGCCATATCATAGATATATAGGCTTATTGATTCTATTCTGGCCGCCGCAGATGGTGGTTGGTTACGCCTCTAGCACCTACTGGTGTGCATGAGACCAGAGCATACGCTCCCGGAAAGAGGAAGCGGGTTATCCCGCACCGATTATGGTTGATGTCCGTCTCCGCAGGCATGCAATTATTGCTATGAACATTTCAATTCTTGCTGCTGCTCTTTCCTGGTTGTTGGTGCTCTTCTCTATCCTGTATTCAGCCGCCGCTGTGCCGTGGGCTCTGGGTATTGCTATCGTACTGACCGTAATTGGTGCCTACGCGCTGTACCGCGACTACTCCAAGTACTCGCATGTGCTCCCGAACGAGGACCCGGATGCGCACGATGTACTCGGCCACGACCTGCACTCAACCCGCCTGCCGCATCTGCACCACACGGGGGGGGCAACACTGACGGAGTAGTTGCTAAGTAGCGGGCTTCTTTTCCCCTAGACAATATAAAATGTGCCGCCTCACCGGTGTCAGTGAGGCGGCACATTTATATTAAATCGTGGTTCAGAGCCCGGTTCTGCAACCATTTCTCATCAGTTTGAACCAGTACTTTGACGTGCTTCGGCTCTGGCTAGTTCTGCCTTTGTGTTCTCATGGACTACAAAAGCGTTATATTTCCAGCTGGGGGGTCGTTCAACAAGCCATCCTACCCAGAAGGAGCACCGCTGTAATGAGAACAATAGGAATCAGGTAGATAAGGGCTCTCGGGTCGCGGGTGTGGTCTGAGGTGCTCAGCGCTGTGAGCTCCCACAGCAGAAGGATTGGTACCACTATGGAAGGCATCACTATAAAGTGGAGAAGCCAGAGTATTGAATTGCGATGTATCGGTGTGTACTTCACATAATGCCAGCTCTTCGGGCTCAATCAAAATTGCCGGGCATCCTGAAATATTTCAACGACGGTGCATATACATCTCATACATAGTGGTCAGTTATAGAAAAAACCAGCTGCGGGTACGGTACGGAGGTGCCCCTCCCCTATGATGGTTGAAAGGAATATTTGCACCTAATACCATCTGCAGTACACGCCCACGAGCCAATGAGGAAGAGCATGACCAAAGCGACCGATTCGCCGCAGCCACCGGAAGCACTTACGCGCTGGTACACTCGCTATTCGAGTCCCGTCGGCGTGCTCTATATTGCTGCCCGAGCGAACGCGATTGTTGGCATCTGGTACGAGGATCAGGCGCATTTTCCGCTCCCCCATGAGCTTGGTGGACTGGTTGAGAATCCCGGGGCTTACCTGCGGGACCACGGCACGCCGGAAGATGATGAGCCTGCCGGCGAGTATGCGGCGGCGCAGCTTCTTGAGTTGGCTACGGTGCAGCTGTCTGAGTACTTTGCGCGCAAGCGCACTTCTTTTACACTGCCGTTAGATCCTGAGGGTACCGATTTTCAGCTGATTGTGTGGGAGCATTTGAAGACTGTTCCTGCCGGGTACACCACCACTTACGGCGATATTTCGCGTGCGGTTGGTCCCGGCGCTCCGGCACAGGCTGTGGGTCAGGCGGTCGGCCGTAATAAGGTTTCTATTATGATTCCGTGCCACCGTGTTATTGGTGCTGACGGTAGCTTGACCGGCTACGCTGGCGGGGTTGAGCGTAAGCAGTTCCTCCTTGACTTGGAGGAGCCGGAAGAGGTGCGGGAGGCGCGGCTCTTCTAGCGCCTACAGACGAGGCTGTTCGGGTCTTTTCAGCTAAGCCTTTGAGCCTCTGGCGCGAAGGTGTGCCCGGGCAGAGAAAAGCCGCGTGGTACTTCGTAGAAGTAACACGCGGCTTCTATACGTTGAGAGGTTCCAATCTGAATTAAATCGTCGCAAAGAGGAAAATTAGCGCCAGCAGCGGCGGGGTCAGCTGAATCAGCGCCGGCTTGCGCTTATCCGGGGAGGTGAGGAACAGGTAGGCACCGGCAACCGCCATGGAGCCCAGGCCTGCGAATAGGAGCGCCACGCCCACCTGCGGGGAGCCGAACCAGAATGCGAGCAGACCGGTTGCGGCAATCCAGGCGAGCATCAGGTTGTACAGGCCCTGGTTTGCAGCCATTTCCTTGGTGGACTCGGCAAACTCTTCGGTCATTCCGAAGGTTTCGCGGCCTCTAGGCTTAGTCCAGAGGAACGACTCGATAATCCAGATGTACACATGAATAGCGATTGCTACAAAGGCAAAAACGGTGGTGACCGTTGCGAGCGTCTGCATTGTTTCTCCTTGAGTAGTAGGTCATCTGTTAGCTGTGTGGCTCACCAACAGGTCAGCCGGCAACACACGAGTAGCAGCCGGATAGCCTCTCCTATCTACGTATCCGGCGTGTGGGAACAAACACTAATTCTACTCCAGCCCCGTGGATTATCCGCATCGTATGACGTTGGATACCGCAGATAGGTTGAACGCTCGTCACAACAAGACATCGCAACGAGCGTTCAACACATCTGTTTGGTTCTTCCCCCAATAAGGAAAGCAACTAGGCGAAAACAGCTAGTGCACGATAAGCGTGAGCATATACGTCCAAATGCACAGCAACACCAGCAAGAAGAGGCTGTACTTGATTGCCATAGAGGTAACCTTCGATTCCTGACCCGCCTCATTAACAGCGGCAACCGCCACCGCAATCGACTGCGGGGAGACGATCTTACCCATCACGCCACCGGAAGTATTGGCAGCCACTAGCATCGCCGGATCCACACCAATCTGGTGCGCAGTGCTTGCCTGCAGCCCCGCAAAGAGCACATTGTTGTTGGTCACCGAACCGGTCACAAACACACCAATCCAGCCAATGATGGGCGAGAAGAGCGGGAAGAGCGCACCAGCCGTAGCCACTGCCAAAGCAATAGACGAGGTCATACCTGCATAGTTCATGAGGTTTGCAACAGACATCACCAGGCAAATCATATAAATGGGCTTCTTCAGCTGTTGCCACGCGCCGTTGAGCTCCTCAAGAGCCGCGCGCGCAGTAATCTTCGAGGTCACAGCCGAGAGCAGAGCAGCAACCAGAATAGCTGTACCGGCAGCACCCAGAATATTCCAATTGAAGACCGCATGAATAGCCAAACCTTCACCGTCACCAATCTGGTGGTGTATACCGGGCACGTGGAAACTCAAATTCATAAAGCCCAGCGGTCCGTCAACATCAAAAACAGGGTGCAGTACAGTAGACCAGAGCAAAATGGTGATGGAGAGGAAGATAAAGGGGCTCCAGGCATCCGCGATTTCACGCAGGCTGTACGTCGGTTCTTCTTGCTCTGCCAGCTCCTCCAGCGTGGGGGCAGTGGGTTCACGGTAGATAGTCTTCGGCTGCCAGAAACGCATAACAACGGCCAGGAATACTAAGCCAACCAGCGGAGGCAAAATACCAATCAGCTCAGGGGTTTGCAAAACCCACAGCATGATGCTCTGCAGACCAGAAATCACGATACCGGTAGCTAGAGCCACCAGACCAACTTCGCGGATACCGCGCAGGCCATCCTGAATAGCGACCACGAGAACAGGTACTAGCGCTGCAAAAATCTGTAGAACCCACACCATCTGATTGGATAGATGGCCCAAATCTACGTTACCAATAGCAGCACCAGTGGTCACGGGGATACCGACCGCACCGTATGCGCCCACGGTGGCGTTAGCAACCAGTGAAAGCATCGCAGCTTTGAGCGGGTTGAAGCCTAGGGCAGCAAGTAACGCCACGGAAATAGCAATCGGAATGCCGAAGCCCGCCGCACCCTCAATGAAGCCGGCAAAGCAGAGAGCGATGAGTAGCACCTGGATACGCTGATCGGCAGAGATAGATGAGACAGAGGCCCTCACGATGGCAAATTTTCCACTACGTACCGCGATGCGGTAGAGCCACACTGCCATGAGCACAATCCATGCAATAGGCCAGAGCGCTGAGAGGAATCCGTAGAGAATGGACCCGGCTGCTGCCGTCCACGGCAAGTGGAAGACGCCCATTGCAATAGCCAGGGTAAGGACCAGGGTAATCAGCGCTGATTTAATACCGCTGAGCTTGAAAACCGTGAGACAGAGCAGAAAAAGAATTATAGGGGATACCGCGACAAGTGCAGAAAGTACTGAGGCGTTAAGGGGATCGTAGGTTTGCGACCACATGAGAGTAGTTTGTCCTTCCCCGCAGCAGGGTGTACCTACAGCGGTTTGGATGCCGCTGTAGGGTGCGTCCGCCTGCCCTATGGGGTAGCACGAGGCGTAGCCTCACGACGCCTCTATCGCTAAGAATCTCTGAACGTGAAAGGCGTAGCAACATCATGAATATATGTTGGAGCCTTGGCTGAAGGCAGGAGCGCGGGAAGGATGTTTCCACGGTGCGGGGCGTTGGTTCTCTCGTTGGAGGCCTAGAAGCTAAAAATCCTTAAGCTCGTGCTCTCACCTACGGCGCCAATGCCCGCTGGAAATTTTATCACTACACTTTATGAATCTTTTATCCTGCATTGAGTGTTTTTACAGTGTGAAACGACAGTTAAGAGTCATTATGATGCACTCCCTATCGGCACCAGCAGCTGTCCTGATATTCCCACTTCTAGCACTATTTCAAGCCGATAAGTTACATATTGGTGCATAATGCGAAAGCCCCCTCCTACCGAAGTAGAAGGGGGCTTTTGGTAAACCGCCTCGCGGGTACCTCACCTTTCAGAGAAGGTAGGTGACGCGCATCGGAGCTTTACGCTGTTTAGGAAACAACCAAGGACAGGACGTAAACCCAAACACAGGTGATAGCCAGCAGAGCGGCACTGTACTTGATCGCCATGGAGGTAATCTTGGATTCCTCGCCGGTGCTGTTCACAGCAGCGGCTGCAATTGCGATGGACTGCGGGGAAACAATCTTCGCCATCACACCACCGGCGGTGTTAGATGCAACCAGCAGGGTCTGACTGACGCCAATCTGCTGTGCGGTGGTAGCCTGCAGGCCAGCGAAGAGGATGTTGTTGTTCACCACGGAGCCGGTCACGAACACGCCAATCCAACCGATAATCGGGGACAGCAGCGGGAAGATTGCGCCCACAGCGGCAACAGCCAGTGCGATGGAGGTAATCATACCCGCGTAGTTCATGACGTTAGCAACGGACATGACCAGGCAGATCATGAGGATCGGGGTCTGCAGCTGCTTCCAGGTGCCGCCGAGTTCCTCGATAGCCTCACCCCAGCTGATGGAGGAGGTCAGGATGGTGATGATTGCAGCGACCAGAATTGCGGTACCGGAAGCACCAATGATGTTCCAGGTGAAGACCGCGTCAAATGCCTTGGGGGTAGGAACAATCGGTGCCGTCTGCTGGATGCTCTGGTGCACCCACGGAATGTTGAAGCTCAAGTTACTGAAGGCGAGCAGACCACCCTTAGCGAAGAGCGGCTTCATCACGGTGGACCAGAGCAGAATCACGACGGACAGGTAGATGAAGGGGCTCCATGCCTTGAGGATTTCGCTACCGGTGTGCTTGACGCTCTGCTGAGCCTCAACTTCCTCCAGGGAGGGAGCGGTGGGCTCGCGGAAGATGTGCTTGGGCTGCCACTTCTGCATGATGAGTGCCAGAGCAACGAGGGCCAGCAGCGGCGGGATGATGTCGACAAGCTCGGGGTTACCGAGGCCTGCGAGCAGAACGGACTGTCCGCCGGAGTAAATCACGCCGACCATGAGAGCTACCAGACCGACCTCGCGGATACCGCGCAGACCGTCCTGAATAGCGACGAGCAGTACGGGGATGAGAGCCGCCATGATCTGGAGTACCAGGATCATTTCGATGGACAGTGCGTGCAGGTCCACGCCACCGCGGGTTGCTGCGGTGGTCACGGGGATACCGATAGCGCCGTATGCACCGGAGCTCACGTTAGCGATCAGTGCGAACATTGCGGCCTTGAGCGGGTTGAAGCCCAGGGACACAAGCAGTGCAGCACAGATAGCGATCGGAATACCGAAGCCTGCAGCGCCTTCAAGGAAGCCACCGAAGCAGAATGCGATCAGCAGCATCTGGATGCGCTGGTCGGTAGAGATGGAGGAGATGGAGGAGCGAACAATTTCGAAGCCGCCCGAACGCACGGAAATGCGGTAGAGCCACACTGCCATGAGAACAATCCAGCCGATGGGCCACATGCCCGAGAGGAAACCGTGGAGGATGGAGCCTGCACCTGCGGTGACGGGCATTCCGAAGATAGCGCAACCGATGAGGAGAGCTAGGACGAGGGAGATAACGGCAGATTTAATACCGCTGAGCTTCAGGACGGTGAGGCCCAGAAGGAAGAAAATAATCGGGACTGCTGCCACGAGTGCCGAGAGCGCGCTCGAGTTCAGCGGGTCGTAGACTTGCTGCCACATGATGTTTTGTGTTCCTTTCCGCGCCCATGAAGGACGGGATTGTGTTGTGCCGTAAAGCCTGCCCAATGGTGCGCGTAGCCATGTGTATGCCGCATGCTTCAGGTATATTTTCTCGTTGCTTTATGCGTTGGGGAGGCTACCCCACGGGAATATTTACCTTTACTTGGGTTCGTGTTGATTTTACGACTATGAAATTTGGTGTGCTTGAAGCTGTGTTTTAGTCATAGAAACCTAATTATTCCTTGATTTATCAAGGAAAAAATCAGTACCAAAGTCGACGCTTCTGATTCCTAAAACACAGTTCCTCGATTACAAATGTACCACTCGTCCCCCACAAATTCGGTCATATTCCAACATTTAAATCGAAGCTCATAATTGCACGCTAACCTAAACTCTACTACCCCGCGCCATCTCTACATCCATCCTTCACATCCACTGAAGATTCAAGAAACCATTGAATTGATATATAGACACCAAAACAACAGACAACACAAAAAGCTCCGGAAGGAAAAACCTTCCGGAGCTTTATCTGTCGGGTTGACAGGATTTGAACCTGCGACCCCTTGACCCCCAGTCAAGTGCGCTACCAAGCTGCGCCACAACCCGATTCGTTATTCACGATATTATTTTCAAGGTTTCCCTCGAACACTCGAATAACTATACCGGGCTTTCAACCCCCACGCAAGCCAGAATCCCCGTTTTTAGAAAAAATCTTAAAAATCTTTTTCGCGCAGATTTTCTGCACAGAATCCAGCGCGTGGGGGCCGAGCCCCGCAACACAGCATCAAGCAGATATGTCCCGCTACTAGCGGCGGCTGCCCTTGCCCTTCTTAGCCTTCGCGCTCTGACGCTCACCCAGAGAGCGGCGCTCACGCACACGCATCGAAATCTCAATCGGAGTACCCGTGAAATCAAAAGTCTCACGCAGACGACGCATAATGAAGCGGCGGTAGCCCGGATCCAAGAAACCGGTAGTAAACAGCACGAACTTCGGCGGACGCGAAGATACCTGAGTACCAAAAAGAATACGCGGCTGCTTACCGCCACGCAGCGGGTGCGGATGCGCGGCCACAATCTCGCCCAGGAACGCGTTCAGACGACCGGTCGGAATGCGCGAATCCCACGACTCCAGCGAGTACTCCAGAGCGGGCACCAATTTGTCCTTGTGCCAGCCGGTCTTCGCCGAAATGTTCACGCGAGGTGCCCACTGCACGTGCGCCAGGTCGCGCTCAATCTCTCGCTCGAGCATGTCGCGGCGATCCTCATCGAGGGTATCCCACTTATTGAATGCCAGAACCATCGCACGGCCCGAATCAATCACAGTCTGTACGATACGCACATCCTGCTCAGAGATCGGCTCGGAAACATCCAGCAGCACCACGGCAACCTCAGAACGTTCCAGAGCAGTCTGAGTACGCAGCGAAGAGTAGAACTCCGCGCCCTTAGCCATGTGCTGACGACGGCGAATGCCCGCGGTATCCACAAAACGCCAGGGGTAGCCGCCCAGCTCAATAATCTCATCAATCGGGTCACGAGTCGTACCAGCCAGGTCGTTCACCACGGCACGCTCAGAACCAGCCAACTTGTTCAGCAGCGACGACTTACCCACGTTCGGGCGACCCACCAGAGCCACACGACGCGGGCCGCCCAGCGCCTCCGGCTGAGCAAACTGCGAGTGCTTCGGCATGACCTCAAGAATCTCGTCCAGAGCATCCGCCAGGCCACGGCCGTGCAGACCCGACACCGGGAACGGCTGACCCATACCCAGCGACCAGAGGTTATAAATCTCCGGCTCCAGGTGAGCGTCATCAATCTTATTAGCGATCAGAATGATCGGCTTCTTCACACGGCGCAGCATACGAACAATCTGCTCGTCCGAAGCGGTCACACCCACACGGGCATCCACCACCAGGACCACAACATCGGCCTGCTCCA
Organism: Rothia sp. 110740021-2; assembly: GCF_054263775.1. NCBI lineage: Bacteria > Bacillati > Actinomycetota > Actinomycetes > Micrococcales > Micrococcaceae > Rothia > Rothia sp. 110740021-2. The sequence continues at coordinate 1,451,864 of NZ_JBSZFE010000001.1, forward strand.
CAGCAATCTCAGCCTGCTCAGCCACCTGAGCATCAATACCGCGGGCGTCAGACTCCCAACCACCGGTATCAACCAGGGTGAAGCTCTTACCCAGCCACTCGGCCTTATAGGACACGCGGTCACGAGTCACACCCGGCTTATCCTCAACCACCGCCTCACGGCGGCCCAGAATACGGTTAATAATGGTCGACTTACCCACATTCGGGCGGCCAACAATCGCCACTACCGGATCAGCGAGCTGCTCTTCTTCTTCCTCAATGTCGAAGCCCCAGGCACCCAGCAGGGCGCGGTCCTCTTCATCCAGGTCATAGTCCTCAAGACCTTCAAGCAGAGCCTGAGCACGCTGTTCAGCGGTCTCATCATCAATCTCAGCGAGGCGCTCGGTAACGTCGTCCTCGCCACCGCCCAGGTACTTATCTTCGTAATCGTCGCGGATAGCGTCCTCAGCCATGCGCATTCCTTTCTCTACCCGCCCCCGCGCCCAACCCAATGGTCAGCACGCAAGCGCGGCTCAACGTCTTCTCTGGAGCGGATACGCCACTCCCCCAGCGTTTCGGCGGGCCTAACCCGCGCGCTTCGCCTTCAACTGGTCATTCACAGCGTTAATCACTGCAGAGACCGTCGCATTAAAATCAAGATCCGAGCTGTCCACCCGGGTCACGCCCTCGGCAGCTTCCATAAAGTTATTGACCTTCGAATCCTTCGCATCACGCTCAGCGATCTGCTTGCTCAAGTCACCCGAAGCGCCGGACTTCTCCGCGTTTTCCAGGCCGCGGCGCGCCATACGCACCTCTTCAGAAGCAGTCAGCAGGATGCGCGCATCAGCGTCGGGCGCGACCACGGTGGTGATGTCACGGCCCTCAGCGACCATGCCGTTAATAGCGTGGTCAATCATCCAACGCTGCAGGCCAATCAGGTGCTCACGAACCGCCGGAACCGAAGCAACAGCAGAAACAGCCGAAGAAATGCGCTCGCTACGAATCTCCTCACGGATATCGGTCAAGCCCATCAGAATCTCTTCTTCCTTAATGTTCGTACCGAACACCAGGGGCATCTCTTCGACAGCCTTCGCTATCGCCTCAGTGTCGTTCAGGTCAATGCCAAGTTCCAGCACACGGTAGGTTGCGGCACGGTACATTGCACCGGTGTCCAGGTACGCCAGACCAAAGTGGCGTGCAACTTCCTTAGACACAGACGACTTACCGGAACCGGAGGGACCGTCAATAGCAATCGTCAGTTTAGGGTTCTCGTGCATCAGCACTCCTTCAAATTCGTCTCAAACTTTATGCCGGAAAATATAGCTTTAACTCTACTTCACAACACGCCAACCGCGAGCCGACAAATCGCGGACCAACGCCTCATGAATAGACGGATTGACCGAGATTTCAGCCATACCCACCGGGGCGCCCGTCGAGTGCTCCAGACGCAAATCCTCAAGGTTCGCGCCCAGCTCACCAATCTCGGCAAGCAAACGAGCCAGCGTGCCGGGGGTGTCATCCACCAGCACCGTCATCTTTGCGAACGCGGCGGGGGCCGTACCGTGCTTACCCGGAATACGGTTAACGCCCGCGTTGCCTTCGCTCATCAGCTGCGCCAAATCCAGGCGAGCACCGGAGGCCGTCGGGTTCTCCAGCGTTGCGATGAGGCGATTCAGGTCATCACGCACCCCGTAGAGGGTCTTCACAATCGGGTCAGCGTTTGCTGCAAAAATCTGTACCCACAGCGTCGGGTCCGAAGCCGCAATACGCACCGTATCGCGCAAACCCTGACCCGCCAGGGACAGCGCATACAGCGGAGTGTCCTGCAGACGCGAAGCCAGAAGCGAACTCATCGCCTGCGGTACATGAGAGATCAGAGCAACCGTCTGATCATGCTCCTCAATGCTCAGAGAAGTCACAATCGCGCCCAGCTCAACCGCCACAGAACGCACCAGACGCACACACTCGGGACGAACCGAATCGTGCTCGCAGATAATCCACGGACGCGCTTGGAACAGCTCACCGCGTGCAGCCACCGGGCCGGACTTCTCACGCCCAGCCATCGGATGCGAACCCACATAACGGGACGCATCCGCACCCGAGGCAAGCACATCAGCTAGCGGTTGCACCTTCACGGAGGCAACATCCGTCACCACGGCGCCTGGGTATCCTACCTCCGGTCGAGGTGCATAGGTGTTCAGCGCGCGAGCGCACACGGCACCGGCACTATCCGGAGGCGCAGCCACCACCACCAGCTGCGGGGCGAGGGAGGCACGCTCCTGCTCCGACAGGGTGGAGAAGCTTGTACCAGCGCCGATATCCTGCGCCACAGCCTCGGCGGTGGGTGAAATATCTTGGACGTACACGTCCTCGCATCCTTCCGCGCGCAATCCCAAACCAATGGAGGCGCCCAGCAGACCCGAGCCGATAATGAGTACCGGCCCGGTCAGCGTTGAGTCCATGTGCAGCTCAGATGCGGAAAGCTCAGCGGGCGAGCTCATGACAACTCCTTAGCGTTATTACATATCCACCGAAGCGAGCAGATGACCAATCTCGACCTTCGAGAGGTTACGGACAGTGCCCTGCTTCTGCGAACCAATACGAATCGGCCCCATCTCAACGCGAACCAGGCGCTCAACCGGGTATCCGACAGCGTCGAAGAGGCGGCGCACAATACGGTTCTTACCGGAGTGGATGGTCACCTCAACGAGCACATGGCCGGGGGTAGAATCCACCAGCTTAAACTCGTCCACACGAGTCACGCCGTCTTCCAGGCGAATGCCCTTCTTCATGGCTGCGCCGACACCGGGCTCCATCGGGCCGGGAACCTGCACCAGGTAGGTCTTGGGCACCTCGTAGGAGGGGTGGGTGAGTCGGTTCGCCAGTTCACCGTCGTTGGTCAGCAGCAGCAGACCCTCAGTTTCAACATCCAGGCGGCCCACGTGGAACACACGCTCGCTCATGGAGGAACGCAGGAAGTCAGAGATGCAGGGGCGGCCCTCGGGGTCTTCCATGGTGGAGACCACGCCGGCGGGCTTGTTGAATGCCATGTAGACGAGCTTGTCGTTGGTTTGAACGGTCATGCCGTCCACCTGCACAGTCACCTTGGAGGGGTCCACGCGTACACCCAGCTCGGTCACGACCTCACCGTTGACGGTGACGCGACCTTCAGTAATCATTTCTTCGCAGACGCGACGGGATGCCACACCGGCCTGAGCCAGCAGCTTCTGCAGGCGCACACCGTCGTGGTCGTAGAACTCGTAGTGGTCTACCGGGGCGTTACGTGGGCGGCGGGGACGGTGAGGGCCAGCGTAGTTGCTGACGCGGTATTCACCGCGCTCGTTCGCGAAGGCTTCGCCGGAGCGGTAGGGGCGGCCCGGTGCGCGGCGTTCGCGCTTGGGCAGTTCGGTGCCGCGGCCTCGGCCGGAACCTGCGCGGCCTGCGCCGAACTTCTTCTCGCCGAAGCCCTTTGCGCCGCCCTTACCAGCGCCGCTCTTCGGTGCGCCGGGACGACCGCCGCGTGCGGATGCACCCTTAGCGCCGGGCTTACCACCCTGACCGGGACGACCGGCGCTGGGACGGCCACCGCGGGAGCTCTGGGGGCGACCGGATGCAGAGCGGCCGCCGCGGGAGCTCTGGGGGCGACCGGATGCAGAGCGGCCGCCGCGGGAGGAGTTTCCATATGCCATGGTATTCTTCTCTTTTCTATCGTTGTAGTATTTGTTAGTCTTTGTGCCCCAGCACCGAATGTGTGGTGTTTATATCAGCGCCAGGGGCGCTTATCCGGGGTAGTTCTGCAGCAGGTTTTCAGCAGAACCGTTGAAAGTTTCGTTATTGCCGTAACGGCTGTAGCGGGCGGGTTAGTCGTTACCTTCGGCGAGGACCGCCGCCTCCGTATCATCGGGGAGGAAGGGCGCAAGCGCCGGCAGCTCCTTCAGGGAGTTCAACCCGAGCTTTGTCAGTAGCAACTCCGTGGTTTCGTAGAGGGTCGCGCCGCTTCCGGCTTCGCGACCAGCCTCACGAATCAGCTGCCGTTGGAGTAGCTGACGGATTGCTGCGTCCGCATTCACGCCTCGAATGGAGGCCACCCTCGCCCTGGTCACCGGCTGCTGGTAGGCAATCACGGCAAGTGTCTCGTAGGCGGGCTTGCTCAGCGTCGCGCTCTTGGAACGGGTCACGAAGCGTGCCACCCAGGGGGCGAAGTCGTCGCGGGCGTAGAGCTTCCAGCCTCCTGCGATGTTCCGCAACTGGAATCCGCGCGGTTCCGGTGCCACCCCCTCTTCTCCGTAGCCGCTTTCTTCGCCGTTGTACTCGCTGTACAGCTGGTCGAGCGCGTGCTCAACAGCTCGTTCGCTAACGATGAGAGCGGCGGAGAGTTCTTTGACGCTCACGGGTGCTTCGGCAACGGCGAGGATTGCTTCGATGGCGCTTTTGACGCCGCCAGGGATTACCTCGACCTTGGAGAATTCGGCTTCGGCATCAACCGCTACACTGGGTGCGGTGGAGGGGCCTCCCTCCGGAATCTTTACCGGTTTCGCTTCCGGTTTCTTCGACTCGCGGGGCGCAGTTTCCTGCGATTCCTCAGAGCTGTCGGAGTCCTCTACCGTTTCAGCGGCCTCAGCTTCTTCGGCAATCTCAGTACTCAGAGGCGTTGCAGCTACCTCATGTTCAGCCGGCTCAGCGTCCGCCTCAGCAGGCTTTGAGCTCTCAGCCTCTACCGGCGCCGAGTCAGCCTGTTCCGAATCCTCATCCGCGTTCGGATCCCAGTAGCCCATGTTCACGATGGCAAGGTCGTCAGGGGTAAATTCACGGTCAAAGCGTGAGCCGTGATTACTCATAATCCTCCTCTACCGGTTCCGTTTTAGCTTCAGATTCGTTCACTTCGGGTGATTCAGGCGCTTCACTGGTTTCGTGCGCATCCTGAGTGTCTGTTTCTTCACGAATTACGAACTGTGCCGCGCTCGCGCTCGCACGTACCCGAATGGCTCCGAGTAGTGCGTCCTGTTCTACGTGCAGGGCGCCTTCTTTGTAGAGCTCAAGCAGGGCGAGAAAACGAACCACCGCGATTTCTAGTTCGCCGGATCCTTGAACCAGTTCGGCAAAGCTCAGTTCCCGAGCCGCGGTATCGAGCAGGCTGTGCAGAATATAGTGTTCTTCAGCCGCGATGGTGGTGAGCGGAACGTGCAGGTGCTCGTTGAGTTCTTCAACGATTTCTTCGGGTTCCGGTTCAGGTTCTTTGGGGGTTCGGCTCAGCGCTGCTGCGGCGATGCGGGCGAACTCTTCGGCGCCTCCGGTAAAGACCAGCTCGGGTAGCGCCTGGGCGAATCGTTCTTCGAGGGCTACCGCACGGGGAAAACGCTGTGCTTCTTGCGCCCAGCGTTCAGCAAAAATATCGGCGACTTCGCGGTAGGCGCGGTATTGCAATAGACGGGCAAAGAGCAGGTCACGTGCCTCCAACAGCGCAACATCCTCTTCGAGGGGTTCACGATGCTGCGGGAGCAGGCGTGCGGTCTTGAGTTCCAGCAGGGTTGCGGCGGTGACCAGAAATTCGCTGGCTTCGTCGAGTGCACGTTCGGTGCCTTCAGCGTAGAGGGCGTGCAAGTATGCGAGGAACTCGTCGGTAACCTCTGCGAGCGCCACCTCGGTAATATCGAGTTTGCGGCGCGAAATCAGGGTCAGTAGAAGATCAAAGGGACCCTCAAAATTACTGAGGGTGAGGGTGAAACCGCGTTCCGGGTTCTGCAGGCCGCGGCCCTCAGTCCGGGCGTTCGCGGCGGTGTCTGCGTTCGGTGTCGGTACCCTCACGGCAGCGACGTTCGTGGTCATAAACGACCTATTCTCCTTAGGTTTATTCTCCCCGGCTTTATTGGTGCCGTCTCAGATGCGGCTTCTATTTCGCCTATTTTTCGGCGTAAGCAGTGTGCGGGGTCTTTAGAATCCACACAATTATACGCCCTCTGCCGGTGTGACTCAAGGATGAGAGTCACCTCAGCGGAGGGCGTATAGGTGCGCAGAGGGCTTTAGCGTGCGCCGCCCTTATAGATCAGTTCGCGTGCCACCTGGCGGTATGCTTCCGCACCGGGGTGGCTGGAGGCGTAGCTGAGAATCGGCTCAGCGGACACCGATGCGTCCGGGAACTTCACGGTGCGCTTGATGACGGTGTCGAAGACCTTGTCGCCAAATGCGTCCACGATGCGCGCCAGAACTTCCTTAGAGTGGATAGTGCGGGCATCGAACATAGTGGCAAGTACACCGGAGATTTCGAGGTCGGGGTTCAGACGGTCCTGAACCTTCTCGATGGAGTCGACCAGCAGTGCAACGGCTCGCAGTGCGAAGAACTCACAAATTAGCGGAATGATGACGCCTTCGGAGGCGGTCAGTGCGTTGACGGTCAGCAGGCCCAGGGATGGTTGGCAGTCGATGAGGATGACGTCGTATTCGTCGCGGACCTTGCGCAATGCCGAGGCGAGAACCTGCTCGCGAGCCACTTCGTTGACCAGCTGAACTTCAGCTGCGGAGAGGTCAATGTTGGCGGGCAGCAAGTCGATGTTCTCCACGCCGGTGGGCAGGATGACATCCCTGATGTCGACCTTACGGTCCATCATGACGTTGTAGACGGTCAGGTCCAGTTCGTGCGGGTTCGCGCCGAAACCGGCGGAAAGTGCTCCCTGCGGGTCGAAGTCGACCAGGAGCACCTTACGGCCGCATTCTGCCAGTGCCGCGCCCAGGTTAATGGTGGAGGTGGTCTTACCCACGCCGCCCTTCTGATTCACCATAGAGATAATTCGGGCGGGACCGTGGCTGCTCAGCGGAGCCGGGTCGGGGTATACGCGCAGGGGTCGACCGGTGGGGCCGAGTTCTTGAGCCTGAGCTTCAGTCAATGGTTCACCTTCATCAATGAATTCGAAGTTTTAAAGTTTAAGCGTTGTCTATAAGGTTACCTCAAGAGCGGCTGTTCCGCGGTTTGACGGGGTTTTATCCCCGTTCGTGGGCACGCGGATGCGCCATGCGGTACACCTCCATGAGCCCCTCAGGTGTGACCTTGGTGTACACCTGTGTGGTGGCGATGGAGGCGTGCCCGAGTAGTTCTTGCACCACGCGAATATCGGCGCCACCCTGCAGTAGGTGCGTTGCGAAGCTATGGCGCATGGAGTGCGGTGAGAAGTCTGAGCTGAGCCCGGCAGCTTCGGCGGCTTCTTTGAGGATGAGCCAAGCGCCTTGGCGTCCGAGTCTGCCGCCTCGTCCATTGACAAAGAGCGCGGCGGTGCCTTTACCGTGCGCTACGAAGGTGGGGCGGGCACGCACCAGGTAGTCTTGGATTGCTTTTTGGGCATAACTTCCGATAGGTACGAGCCGTTCTTTGTTTCCTTTGCCGAAGAGTCGAACATAGCCGGGCAGGATAATCTGGTTGCTGTCTTCGTCTGTGAGGGTTCCCTCGAAGTGTACGTCGTCAATATCGGCGTTGAGCATTTCGCTCACGCGTGCGCCGGTGGCGTAGAGGAATTCGAGTATGGCTCGGTTGCGTAGCCCGGTGGCGGTTTCGCGGTCGGGTACGGCGAGTAGCCGCTGAATGTCTTCTACACTGACTGCTTTGGGTAGGCGCTTAACGTTCTTGGGCGGAGTGACCGGTGCCGCCGGATCGCTGGGCACGATGAGCGCGGAGACCCAGAAGGCATGTACTCCGCGGACTGCCGCCATGGTGCGGGCGATGGAGTTCGGTCCCAGCGGCAGGGGCAGGCTCGGCACCCCTTCAGCGGTTGGCATTTCTTTTTCAGGGGCCCCAGCTTTCTCCGGCTGCCCGGAACGTGCGTTTCCAGCGCCCCCGTTTCCTGTACCTCGCCCCGATTCGGAGGCAATCATCAGCGCCAGCGATTCTGCGGCTTCTTCCTGTGCTTCCTGAGATTCCTGCGCGTTTTGGGTGTTCTTCTCCCCCACCTCGAATCCGGCAAGAGGCACGGTGGGGGCGGCGAGTTCCCGCATGAAGGAACGCACCTGCGCGGTGGTGATGCGTTCGGGGTCGATGACTCCGAGGGTCGCCATGTAGGCGCTGTATCGTCGCAGGTCACGCCCGTAGGAGGCGATGGTGTGTTCGCTGCTTCCTCTCTCCACGCGCAGGTGGATGAGGTACTGGTCAATGGCTTTCTGTAGCGGGGTCTGCCCCTCCTGATGGGAAGAACCCAAGGTAGAAGAACCCAGCACGGAGGAACCGGCAAAAGAGGACACGCCGAGCAGACTCGCGCCGCAGAATGTCTTGCTCGCCGTACTTTTTGCCTGCTTCACGCTATCTCCTCTATCGGTTCTCTTGATATGTGGGTTTGCCGTAGGCGGAGCTACTCCCCCGCCCAATGCTCCGTTCTTAGTGGTTGCGGAAGTTCTCCGGCTTTTCGCGGCGCTGCCCCATATAGGGGTGGAACTCCCAGCCACCCTCGGCAGGGCGCAGGCCTTCAAAATTGTTCTGCGCCGCCGCATAGGTGGCGAGTACCGCTTGGATAGCGAGCGCGTTGTGAATCTTTCCGCCTAATACCAGCTGCACCGCGTCGGCGAGGGGTACCCAGCGATAGGTCATTTCGGATTCTTCATCGGTGCGTTCGCTACGTTCTTCGGCGGGCAGTTCCGAGAGGTTGCGCGCCAGGTAGACGCGGCCTGCTTCGCTAGTTGCGCCGGGGCTGCTGAAGTAGTCGGTCAGAGCGTTCCAGGTGGATGCTTTCAGGTCTGCCTCTTCGGCAAGTTCGCGCTGCGCGGCGCCCAGGGGATCTTCACCGTCGATGTCGAGCAGTCCGGCGGGCACTTCCCAGAGGTTCATACGCACCGGATGGCGGTATTGGTTGAGCATCAGCAGTTCGTTGTTGTCGTTGAGAACCGCCACGGCGACGGCGCCGGGCATTTCCACGACATCGCGGGTCAGCGCAGTGTTTTCATTGAGTTCGTACTCTTCGACGGTCGTTTCGATGACGTAGCCGCTGTACTTCACGGTGCGGGTGCGGATGGTACGTTCGGAGGGTGCATCAATAATCTGCTGGTTGTTGCTCATTCTTTCATTGTAGGCGGCTTCTTAGCCCCGCTACATTTGGCGCGTCAGGTACGGCCACGGTTTAAAGCACGTTCAGGTTTACACAAGAGCATCCCGCTCTCCCCTGCGCGGGGTGAGCGGGATGCTGAACGTTTATGCCTAGATATTAGGCGCCGCGGCGCTCCAGAGCAGCCTTAATCAGGCCGGCGAAGAGCGGGTGCGGGCGGGTCGGACGCGAGCGATACTCGGGGTGTGCCTGAGTTGCCACGTAGTAGGGGTGTGTCTCTGCGGGCAGTTCCACATACTCGACCAGCGAGGAGTCCGGGGAGGTACCGGAGATGTGCAGACCTGCTTCTTCAAGCTGCTCGCGGTACTCGTTGTTCACCTCGTAACGGTGGCGGTGACGCTCTGCAACCTCGGTTGCACCGTATGCCTTAGCAACCTGAGAGCCGGGAACGAGGTTTGCCTTGTACAGGCCCAGGCGCATGGTGCCGCCCAGGTCGCCTGCACCTTCGACGAACTGCTTCTGCTCTTCGATAGTTGCGATGACCGGTACGGAGGTTTCGGGCTCGAATTCGGTGGATGATGCTTCGCGCAGGCCCAGTACGTTGCGTGCGTACTCAATGACCATGGACTGCAGACCGAGGCAGATACCCAGGGTCGGGATCTTGTGCTCGCGTGCGTACTTGAGTGCACCAATCTTGCCGTCTAGGCCGCGGATGCCGAAGCCACCGGGCACGAGGATTGCGTCCATGTCGCGCAGCTGGTGGTCTGCATCTTCATCGGTTGCGCACAGGTCGGCTGCAACCCACTTGATGTTGACCTTAACGTTGTTTGCGAAGCCGCCGGCGCGCAGAGCCTCAGAGACGGACAGGTATGCGTCGGGCAGATCGATGTACTTACCGACCAGGCCAACGTTAACCTCTGCCGCGGGGCGGTGCACTGCGTCGAGCAGGCGGTTCCACTGGGTGAAGTCCGGTGCGGAAGCCTCAATGCCGAAGTAGTCGAGGATGTAGTCGTCGAGCTTCTGGCTGTGCAGGGTCTTGGGGATGTCGTAGATGCTGGGTGCGTCGGCGCAGGAGATAACTGCGTCGCTGTCTACGTCGCATGCGTTACCAATCTTGGTACGGTGCGATACGGGAACCTCACGCTCACAGCGCAGGATCAGACCGTCAGGCTGAATGCCCAGGCCGCGCAGTGCTGCGACGGAGTGCTGGGTCGGCTTGGTCTTGAGCTCGCCAGAGGGGCCGATGAACGGCACCAGGGAGACGTGCAGGAAGAAGACGTTCTTGCGGCCAACATCGCGGCGTACCTGGCGTGCTGCTTCCATAAAGGGCAGGGACTCGATATCGCCGACGGTACCACCGATTTCGGTGATAATAATGTCGGGCGCGTCGTCAATTTCCGCTGCGTGACGCATGCGGGCCTTGATTTCGTCGGTAATGTGAGGGATGACCTGGACGGTGTCACCAAGGTATTCACCGCGGCGCTCCTTCGCGATGACGGAGGAGTAGACCTGGCCGGTGGTCACGTTAGCGGACTGGTCGAGGTTTTCGTCCAGGAAGCGCTCGTAGTGTCCGATGTCGAGGTCAGTTTCAGCACCGTCGTCGGTGACAAAGACTTCACCGTGCTGGAAGGGGTTCATCGTACCGGGGTCGACGTTCAGGTAAGGGTCGAACTTCTGCATGGTCACAGAGAGGCCACGTGCGCGAAGAAGCTGACCGAGGGAAGAGGCCGAAAGGCCCTTACCGAGAGAAGATGCAACGCCGCCGGTCACGAAAATCTGGCGGGTTACCTTGTCGTTAGAGGACGCATTCAGAGCGTTATTTTTTTCATTCACCACGGAATTTAAGCCTACCATTTTCTTGTCTGCTATCCAAGCAGAGGGTTTTGCCACAAGAGGATTCTCTCAGGTGGTTTTCCCTCCCCTATTTGTCCTTATCACCACTGTAAACGGAGCCGGGGATTTATTATCCCCGCCGCGCCGTGTAGAAGCAGGTGTAGGAGCATTCACAGAGTATCTCACATCCTCTGAGCTCCATGCACCGCTGTTGGTCACCGGCTTGGACTGTACTGACAACTTTCCGAAGCATGCTCGCGCTCTTCAGTCCCTTTGATGGTCTTTAGCGCCGAAAGGTGGCATCTTTCGGCGCTTTTACCAGCACCTTTCCAATCCTTTTCCCGGTAGGTTTGCATGTTACTTTCAGCGTCCCTACGGCACGTCTCGACCGGCTGCCAGCAGCTCGCGGGCGTGCTCTCGTGCCGATTCTGATTGATCGTGTCCGGAGAGCATTCGCGCCAGTTCCACCACGCGTTCCTCTTCGGAAAGTACCTTGACCTTCGAGAGGGACGCGTCATCATTTTTCAGCACGAGAATGTGCTGGTCCGCAAAGGCGGCAACCTGCGGCAGGTGGGTAACCACCAGAACCTGCACGTGTCGGGCGAGCATGGCAAGGCGGCGACCGATTTCGATAGCTGCCTTACCACCCACGCCGGAGTCCACCTCATCGAAGATGAAGGTGGGCACGGGGTCCACCTCGGCAAGCACCACCTCCAAGGCGAGCATCACGCGGGAGAGCTCACCACCGGAGGCACCCTTACCGAGCGGGCGCGGCACGGCGGTTCGGTGCGGGGCCAACATGAAGGTGACGGTGTCTCGACCGTGCACAGAAAACTTTTCAGCTTCGGCAACCTCCACGACCAGGGATGCGTTCGGCATGGCAAGAGCAGTGAGCTCCTCGCTGACGGCATCCGCCAGTTTCTGTGCGGCAGCACGGCGCAGGGCAGTTAGCTCTTCTGCCTGGGCACCGAGCACCTTGCGTAGCTGTACCAGTTCGGTTTCCAGGGTTTCCTGTCGCTGGGGGTCGTCCACCAGGGTCTCAAGGCGTGCACGGGATTCTTCGGCCCATTCGAGCACCTCGGCAATATCGGCGCCGTACTTGCGGGTGAGGGTTGCCAGTTGGGCGCGGCGAGTCTGTACCTGTGCCAGACGTTCGGGACCTTCAACGTCCAGGGAGGCCATGTAGGAGGACAGATCCGAGGAAATATCGGTGGCAAGAATCAGCAGTTCGTTGACGCGCGCCGCGAGGGAGGCAAGCTCTTCATCAGCGTCCGCCTGCGACTGTAGCGCGGAGCGGCTTGCATCGAGCAGGCTCATGACGCTCTGCTCATCGCCGGTAGAGTATTCACTACCACTGAGCGCTGTGGAGGCGGTTGCCGAGGCAATGCGTAGCGCTTCAACGTTCATGAGCTTCACCATTTCGGCTTTGAGCTCTTCTTCTTCCCCACCCTGCGGGTTGACCGTGCTAATTTCTTCGAGGGCGCCCTGCAGGGTCTGCGCTTCGAGGGCGCGTGCGCGAGAGTTTTCGCGTACCTCCTTGAGCTCTGCGGCGGCGGCACGGTAACGCTCGTAGTTTTCGCGGTACTTCTCAAGCAAGTTGGCGAGCCCTTCACCGGCGTACAGGTCGAGGGAGTGGCGCTGCTCTGCAGCTGATTTGAGGCGCAACTGATCGGACTGGCCGTGGACTGCAACAAGAGTCTGACCAATCTGAGACAGAGTTCCGATGGGTGCGGAACAACCGCCGACGTGGGCGCGGGAGCGCCCCGAAGCGTTGACGGTGCGTGCCAGAAGCAGTTCGGAGGTCTGTTCGTCGATGTCTTCAGCAGTGCCGCCGGCTTCTTCGGCAAGCTCAAGGGCACGGTGTCCGCGGGGCAGGCGAATCACTGCTTCGGCGAGGGCGCTCTTGGCACCGTTACGCACGCTGGATGCGTCGGATCGGGCACCCAGGAGCATGCCGAGGGCGGTGACGACCATGGTTTTACCTGCGCCGGTTTCGCCAGTCAGCACCGAGAATCCGGGTTCGAGGGGGAGCCTTGCATCGGTAATAATGCCGAGGTCTCGAATATGGATTTCCTCAATCACGAACGTTCATTCCTTTTCTTTAGCGCTTCTCGCCGTCCTGTGGACCTCGCCAACCACGAATCGGAAGCTCAAATTTACGCACCAGTCGTTCCGAGAAGGGAGCCGGGTGGATACGGGCAAGCAGCACCGATTTTTCGGAGCGTCGCACCTCAATACGGGATCCGGGGTCCAACTCTACGGTTCGGCGGCCATCACACCAGAGCACGCCGGAGGCACCGTTTCCTGGCATCATTTCTACCGCCAAGGTGGAGGTCGGCGCTGCTACCAGCGGGCGCGCAAAGAGCGCATGAGCCGAGAGTGGCACCATGAGAATTGCTTCAACTTCGGGCCAGACGACCGGACCGCCACCGGAGAAAGCGTAGGCAGTCGAGCCGGTGGGGGTTCCCATGACCACGCCGTCGCAGCCAAAGCTACTGAGCGGGCGGCAATCCACCTCGATAATAACTTCAATCATTTTTTCGCGGTTGCCCTTTTCGACACTAGCTTCATTCAGTGCCCAATCGCTATGCACTCGCTTGCCGTCGTTCCAGACTTCCACGTCGATTGCCATGCGTTCTTCAACGGTGTATTCGTTGTTGACGATGCAGCGAACGGTTTCAGTCAGGTCACTCTCTTCGGATTCAGCAAGGAAGCCAACGTGTCCCAGGTTCACGCCAATGAGCGGAACGCTAGTTCGGCGCACCATTTCGGCGGCGCGAAGAATCGAGCCGTCACCGCCGAGCACCACGCCGAGTTCAATATCAATGAGCGCCACGGATTCGTGGACGACCTGCACGGGGATGGGCTCGTCCCAGTTTTCACTCAGGGTCTCCAGATCGGAGCGAGTCATGACGGGTGCAAGTCCCGCTTCGTAGAGCTGAGTGCACGCCTGTCGGGCGGCATCTCGTGCTTCTTTGCGCCCCACGTGGGCGAAGACGAGAATCTTACGGTGACGTTGTTCCACCGAGTCTTCGGAACCACGACGTTCGGAACCATCGCGCGCATCTACAGCAGCCACCTGTGCGGTTGCTTCCTGCGGGGCGTGGCTTTCGTGTTCTGCCATAAGGATTCTCTCCCATTGGGTGTTGAGATGGTGTATCTACACCTATCATACCGAATATGTTCTCGAAGATTTTCTAAAATACCATATTTTTAGAAAATTATTTCGAATAGCGTACAACTGGGGTATCTCTAAAATACCTGTAAAAATACCTGCGAATAGCGCGGCAGCCTGAGAAAGCTCCGCCCTCAACGCGTCCTGCGTTATCGAGCGGTTTTCTCAGACTGCCTTAGCACTATTTATTTTTGGCACTATAATTTACTTTCGACACCGTTGAATAGGGAGTTGTAAAAAAGTTCCCTTAGCCTGCACAACAAGATAATTTCGAAATATCTTTATCGAACGTAAGTGCAACTAATTTTAGCCCTTCAGCCATTGTTAAATATGGTGCTAGGGTTTCTGTTAAATCTTCTATCGTTAAGCCAAATTTAACAGCTAATGATGCTGCATAGATGACATCTCCTGCATTTTCAGATACAATATGAACCCCTAATACTTTTAGTGTTTCTGCATCTGCTACTAGTTTAAATACACCGGTTGTTTCACGGTTTACAATTGCTCTTGGAACAGCATCTAAAGGTAATACAGATGTCTTCACATCATACCCTTTCTCTTTTGCTTGTTCTTCTGTTAAACCAACCGTTGCAACCGTCGGATTCGTAAACGTAACAGCAGGAACTACCGATAAATCTATTTTTTTGTTTAATCCGCCAATAGCATTATCAGTAATAATTCCACCTTCATAGGCTGCTACATATACAAATTGTGGTCCTAAAGTCACATCTCCTGCTGCATAAATCTTTTCATTACTTGTTTGGCCAAAATCATTGATCAGGATTTCATTATTTTTTCCAGTTTCAACACCTGCTGCACTTAAATTTAAAGAATCCGTATTTGGTTTTCTTCCAGTGGCAACAAGTAACTGATCTGATTCAATGACTTCTCTACTGCCATTTACTGTTACGTAAACCCTTTTTATCTCTCCACTTTGTTCAACACGCTCAAAAGTTGCCCCTTTGACAAGGTTTATACCCTGTTCAATTAACGCTTTTTCAACTGACTCTGAAATCTCAGAATCATACTCCTTTAAAAGTCGCTCACTTCTTTGCATAAGCGTTATTTCTGAACCTAAATGATGAAATAGTTGTCCAAGCTCCATTCCAATGTATCCTGAACCAATTACAGTTAATCGTTTTGGTATTTTCTTTAACTCAAGAAGTGTTGTACTAGTTAAATAGTCCATTTTTTCAAGTCCTGAAATTTGGGGCAACGAAGGCGATGCACCTGTTGCAATTAAAAAGCGTTTTGCAGATAACTTTGTCCCATTGACCTCAACCGTACTAGCATCAACGAATTTTGCTTCACCTTTAATTAAATCAAAATTATATTCATCAATTAAATCCATATATTTTTGATTCCGAAGTTCGCTCACCAATTTATCCTTTTGCGTGATTAAACTAGCTAAATCCACTTCTCCAGCGGATGTTTGTAAACCTATAAACGGATTGTCTTTTGATAAATGATTGATTTCCCCTGCCCTAAGAAGAGTTTTTGACGGAACACAGCCAATATTCACACAGGTTCCCCCAACCGTTCCACGCTCAATCATTCCAACTTTTGCACCGTATTCTATAGCTTTAATTGCCGAAGAAAAGGCAGCAGCACCAGAACCAATAATAAGAAGGTCATAATTGTCTTCATTAATTAACGCCACGTTTTCTAGTGATGATACTTCTTCAATTTCTCCGGCTTGGTAATTTGCTTCATCAATCGCCTTTATTGCACTTTCAACCTCAATATCATCGGGCAGTTCAAATACTGCTTCACCACGACGATAACTAGACTCAATATTTTTAGCACCTATCTTTTCAAGTGCTGATTCTACGTGTTTTTCACAACCCGTACAAGTCATTCCTGAAATGTTTACCTTAAATTTATTCATAAAAAAGCTCCTTTCGTTTGTTAATTTTTCTATTATAACATAGTTTCAATTCGTTTTAAATCCTCTATTTGTTTTTGCACTTCCTTTTGTTTTTTAGAAACAAATTCGAACATATCTTGACAACGAACTTCATCTTTATCTACAACACCAAGTAATTTATAAATCTCACTTAAAGAGAAACCAAGTTCCTGTATTCGTTTAATAAACCCAACACGCTTAACGTCATCATATGAATATATCCGATAACCAGCTTCCGTTCGGTGAGGTTCTTGTAATAAATTTTTTCGCTCGTAATATCTGATCGCTTCTTTATTAACTCCACATTTATCTGCAAACTCACTAATGCGATAAATCATCTTATTTCACCCCCTGAATATTATAAACCATGTACCATAGTACACGGTCAAGTAAATTGGACTATTTTATTTTTTTCCCAAAGTATCACTCGTATGTGATTGATACTTTTATATAATACTATTGATTATCCTAACATCCCACCAGAAAATCCGATTTAAACACCAGTTGTTTTTAAACTATTAAGAAAGTAATTCCACTATATATTCCGAAGACCCTTTATTTTTTGCACCATAGGAAGTACTCTACGTTGCCGTCCTGTCCGGGGAGCGGGCTGGGTTCCATACCCATCACGCGCAATCCGTGGCTTACCGCAGATGCCTGGACTTTTTCCACTGCTTCACGGCGGGCGGATTCTTCGTGCACCACTCCCCCGCGTCCGATGCGGTGTTTGCCAACCTCGAACTGCGGCTTGACCATGAGCACCAGGTCGCCACCGGTTTCGGTGGCGTTCGCTAGCGACTCCATGACCAGGGTCAGCGAGATGAACGAGAGGTCAGAAACCGTCAGCTCAACCTGCCCGCCAATATCTTCGGGCTTCATGTAACGAACATTGAGTCCTTCGTACACGCCAACTCGCGGTTCTTTGCGTAGTGTTTCCACAAGCTGCCCGTGTCCTACATCAACGGCGGCTACGTGGGCAGCTCCTCGACGAAGTAGCACGTCGGTAAAGCCTCCGGTGGAGGCTCCCGCGTCCAGGCAGCGCTTACCTTCCACCTCAATATCGGGGAATGCGTCGAGGGCACCGGCGAGCTTGTGGCCTGCGCGACTGACGTATTCGGTCAGTTCGCTCTGGCGCACGTAGAGGGTATCCTCCGGGCCCACGAGCATGGACGCTTTGCGTGCAACCTTGCCGTTGACTTGTACGTCTCCTGCCGCGATGAGTTTTGCGGCGAGGGTTCGTGAGCTCACGAATCCGGCTTCGACCAGGTATTTATCGAGGCGCACGGTGTCTCTGTCTTCTTTCTGTCGTCGTCTGGTGACGGGCTATCTAGTGCTCCTCAGAGCATTGCTGTTCTGAGGGTTCACCGCCGCGAACTAGGAGAGGTTTTCGAGGTCCTTCTCCAGTTGCTCGCTCATCGTTTCGAGGCGCTTGACGCGTTCTACGGGGTCCATGGCGAGGGTCGCCGCGAGTTGGCGCTCAAATTCGGCGTCAAGCTCAGCGGTTTCCTCTGTCGTGCTGTTAGTCTCCGGTTCTTTAGGCACCGGGGATCCCCTGGATATTGGGGCGTGCGCCCTGTTCGGGGTTTGCCGCCCACCATGCCGCGCAGGCTACGCGCCATGCTTCGGCTTCACTCTCGCTACCCGCGAATGCTTCGGCGTCTTCAGCCTCGGGGCCGGTCAGGCTCATGTTTTCACCGCGGACTCGTGCCTGCCAGGTGGGGCCGGTTGCGGTGACTTCGTAGCCTTCGTAGAGCACCTCAATTTCGGGGTAGGGTGCGAAGAAGTCCTCGAGGGTGCGCAGAATATAGGTCGGACGCTGGTTCGGCACGGCCTCGATGACGTCCTGGTAGGTCTGTACGCCGGTGAGGACGAGGGCGCCGTCCATCTTTGCGTTGTTGGCACCGAGAATGTCGGTGTCCAGGCGGTCGCCCACAATGACGGGGCGGCTGGAGTTCACAGCTTGCGCTGCGGTGTGGAAGATGGGCGCTTCGGGCTTGCCCGCGACGAGCGGGGTGCGGCGTGAGGCGGTTGCTACGGCAGCAACGAGAGTGCCGTTACCGGGTGCCTGGCCTCGTTCCTTGGGGATGCTCTGGTCGGTGTTGGTGGCAATCCAGAGGATGTCGGGGTTTGCGAGGGTGTAGGCGGCTTCCGCAAGGTCTTCCCAGCCGATCTTGGGGTCGAAACCCTGGATGACGGCTACGGGGCCTTCTTCTTCCTTACGTACGGTTTCGAGGCCTACCGCACGAACGCAGTCGGCAAGTGCTTCGGTGCCGGTGATGAGTACTTTGGAGCCTGCGGGTACGTGCTGTGCGAGCAGCGCGGCGCCTGCCTGTGCGGAGCTGACAACTCGTTCTGCTCGGGTGTGCAGGCCCAGTTCTCGCAGGTGCTCTGCTACGGATTCTACGGAGCGCGATGCGTTGTTGGTGACAAAAATGACCGGTACGTTGAGTTCTTCTTCGGCGCGGTTGAGCGCTTCGGGTGCGCCTTCGATGGCGAAGGGGCCCGCGTAGACTACACCGTCCAGATCGGAGAGGAGGGCATCGTAGCGGGATAGGAGTGCGTTCTTGGTCATATAATATTCCTCTCGGGGTCTCTGGCGGTTGTCGCTATTAATCGTACCTGTTAGACACTCTAGCGTTGGCACCTTCGAGCGATTATATAGAAAACCGCTGGACGCTCTTCCCTGCTTGGGTGTGGCGTCCAACGGTTTCACGCTGACACTTAGGTCGCGTATTTAGAATTCTTAGATTCTCCGCAGTCTTATTCTGCGGAGGTTTCTTCTGCTTCTTCAGTCTTGGGAGCTTCGGTCTTCTCGTCCTCAGCTACTTCCTCTTCTGCGGAAGCATCCGCGGTCTCTTCAGCGTCTTCTGCGGTTTCAGTGAGTTCTACGGACTTCTCTTCCTGTTCGAAGAGGCCTGCTTCACCGAACATGTCGAAGATTTCGGGTTCTGCGAAGTTGCCCTGCCCCAGCGCTGCTTCTGCCATGAATGAGAGGCGTGCCCAGTGTTCTGCTTCCTGGTTACGGTCTGCGTTAGCCAGCGCGTCGGAGTATGCGCTGAACAGGCGGGGGCTGTATTCGAAGGCACGCTTAGGATTCAGCTGAGGAATCTGCAGTGCTACGACAGCTTCAGACTTCTTGCCCTGATCGCTGAGGATGCCGGATTCAACGATGGCGAGCTCTACGCGCACGTTGGCGGGCAGTTCTTCCTTCTTGAATTCTGCAATCATTTCCATTGCCTTGGGTAAGCGGCCGAGCGCACGTTCGCAGTCCGCCAGCAGTGCCAGGTGGTCTACGGAGCCGCTAATACGGCGGTGGGTGCGCAGTTCGCGCAGTGCCAGTTCGAAGTCTTCTGCTACGTATGCGGCAACACCAACAGCTTCGCGTACTGCGGCAATACGGCCTGCGCTACGGGATGCGGCAACGGCGTGTTCTAGTGCGAATTCGGGGTCGATGTCGAGGTAGCGACCTGCCATGGCGAGGTGCTTTGCAACGGTTTCTGCGTTGCGCGGCTCAAGGGCGCGCAGCTGACGGAAGGTTGCGCCGTCCAGCTCGCGACCGGTGATGTCATCGTCAATTTCCGGTGCCTTGGGCTTTGCGGGGCGGTAGCCTGCACGGCCACCAATGCTGCGTACTTCTTCGCGAGGTGCTTCAGCCTCGGGAGCGTTGGAGCGAGGTGCCTTGGATCGGGAATCGGAGCGACGACCGTCAAACTTTTTGCCTCCGCGGTCATTACGCTTGAAACCGCCCTTACCGCCAAAGTTCTTGCCGCCCTTCTTGGAGCGGATGTCCTTTCCTCCGCTGTTCTTGCGGTGATGGCGGGGGCCGGAGCCGTTAAACTCGTGACGGGGGGTATCAGACATGAATCTCCTTGGGAGGTATCCGCCAGTGTCGGCGGGTAGGGTATGCAGTCGGTTCGGGCGAACCGCTGCCTGAGGCATCAACTCTATGAGGGGTGCTTTAGATACACCCGCTAATGCCTAAACATAAGCCATACCATTCTAGTATAGAGAGCACCTTCCGTGCACCCGTACCGATAGGATGTTAAAGACAAATGGGGAGGCCGTTAGACCTCCCCAAACGAAAATAGCCCCGGCAAAGCCGGGGCTATTGAACAATAAAGCGGCAATAACCTACTCTCCCACACCCTCGAAAGTGCAGTACCATCGGCGCAAAGAGCCTTAGCTTCTGGGTTCGGAATGGAACCAGGCGTTTCCCTCTCGCTATAATCACCGCAAACCTACGGGATTATTATCCAAAAACCATACAGTGAACGCAAACAACAAACAACTTCCTGAAAAGTAAGCCTTCAGCCTATTAGTACCAGTCAACTCCACGAGTCTTCA